>NZ_JABBGJ010000069.1 GCF_012927345.1 Paraburkholderia polaris | reverse complement strand
ACGCGTAAACAACCGTGCTGAGAACAGCCACCAGCCGACCCGCAGGCGCGAACGACAGATGTGCGGCTTTCGCGATGCGCGTCGCACGCAGGCGTTCCTCTCATGCTTCGGCCCAATCCGGCAGCACTTCGCGTTGCCCAGACATCAGATGAACGCGGCATGTCATCGTGCCGTACTCCAGGAACGCTTCGCCACATGGCATGGTTGGACTGTTACTGCCGCAGTCGAGTAAGTTATCTGATAAGGATAACTATGCTTTAGATACTCAGGTAGTCTACGCCCGACAAGTTGACAGAGCCTGCGTGACGGCAAACCGGTCGGCGCGAACGTCGCCGTGATCGGCGCCGGCGGGATCGGCTTCGACGTTGCCGAATACCTGACCCACGAAGGCGCGAGCGTCGAGCCGGCGAAGTTCTACGCCGAATGGGGCATCGACACCAGCTATGAAGCGCGCGGCGGCGTCCGGATGCCGCATGTCGGGTCGCCGGCGCGCCGCGTCCATCTGCTACAACGCAAGGCCAGCAAGGTCGGCGAGCAGCTCGGCAAGACCACTGGCTGGATTCACCGCACGTCATTAAAGGCACGCCGCGTAGCGATGTCGTCGAACGTCACGTACGAGCGCATCGACGATGCCGGTCTGCACGTGTGCATCGATGGCGAGCGGCAGACGTTGGCGGCCGAACATATCGTGATCTGCGCAGGGCAGGAGCCGCTGCGCGAACTGTATGACGGCTTGCGCGCAGCAGGCTGTGCGGTGCACCTGATCGGCGGGGCGGACGTCGCTGCCGAACTCGATGCGAAGCGGGCGATTCTGCAGGGTACGACGCTTGCGGCCACGCTCTGAAGGTAGCGCGGTTTCGCTCCACACAATTCCCCGACTGTCGAACCGACATTCCACCAGGAGAGCATGTTGACTACTATCCAGAGCCACTCGTCCACACCTGCCGGCTTGCATCCTGCCGTCGCACCGTCGCTCGCGAAGTGGCACGCGATGATCGATAGCCAAGATCTCGGCGGCCTTGGCGCCATCACGCATCCGGACGTCGTATTCCGCTCGCCGATCGCGTTCTCGCCGTACCACACGGCGGCTGCGCTGGAACTGGCGTTGACGACCGTGCTGCAGGTATTCGAAGACTTCACGTACCATCGCCAACTCGCCTCGGATGACGGCCTGAGTGTCGTTCTGGAGTTCAGCGCGCGGGTCGGCGACAAAAACCTCAAAGGGATCGATTTCATCCGCTTTGACAAGGCCGGCAAGATCGTCGACTTCGAGGTGATGGTGCGACCGCTGAGCGGCCTGCAGGCGCTCGGCGCGGAGATGGGCGCGCGAATCGGCCAGCCGTTATCGGCCTACAAGGCTAAACTTGCCCAATCCCCCATGGATTGAAAATCTGCCCGAAACCCCGCCCGATAAAGCCGTCCGGCTGGGCGTGGCCCAGTCCGCGATTTCGCCAACTCTCACCCATATCCTCGCGCACATCGACCGCAACATTCTGCTCGGCTTCTCGTCGAGCCTGATCGCCGACCTCGGGCTTTCCAACGTTCAGTACGGGCTTCTGGTGGGGCCGTCTGGGCCCTCAGCTATGCGGGGATGGCCGTTGTCGCCCTATTGGGTTGCCCGCTGGCCAGACTGTTTCGCCATCGATTTCCTGATATACGGTCGCATCGAGCGAACAGGTACAACGTTGCTCGACTTCCACGTCTTCCCACGCGGTAGCCTCAAGCCCGGAGCCTACACGGTGATCAACCGCATCGGCGGATCGCACTTCGAAGCCTTCCGACGCGACGACCTCAGGGCCTTTTGCCGTCATTCGAGTATCGGATCAGATTTGACCGCCGCAAATGTAACGAAAATCAGGCTTTCCATTCTGAAGTTCGAAAACTGTCCGACGCTTCGACCAGCAATTCCATATCCTTGATTTCGATATGGCCGTAGCGCAACTCGATGGCCCCCATTTTCGCCAGGGCTTGCAATTCCTTGTTCAGCGTCGTACGACTCACGCCCAACATCATCGCAATGTTGTCCTGTGACGTGCTTATGGTGCGGCGTCCGCTACTGGACTGAGTGAGATCACCATGCGCCAGCAGGATCAGACGACGCGCGATGCGCGTACGCGTGCTTCGTAGTGCGATATCCGCGAGAACCCCAAACGTGCTCCGCAATCGTCTAGCCTCGAGCACGGCGATGGCCTGCGCGAACGTGTTGCGCTGCATCATGACGTTGAATACCTTGGCGCTGATGACGAGCAGTTCCGTATCTTCCAGCGCAACCAGCGTGGTGGTCCGCGGATGCCGATCCAGCAGGATCACCTCGCCGAACCAGTTGCCGGCTTCGATGATGGCCAGAAGCGCCTCGTTGCCATCGGAATGGACAACGGAGAACTTGATCGATCCCCTGGCAACGCCAAAAAAACCATCACGCGATTCGCTGAATGTCTCACCCTGCCGAAACAGAATCTCTCCCTGAGCCAAATGCCTGCGAGTCGCAGCAGCCAGCAACGCATCAGCATCGGATCTGGGCAAGCTTCCAAACCAGGGATTGTCGAAGAATACTTTCATGATGAACCGGCATCGGTATTAGCCCTGAATCGTCAAGAATTGAACAGATCTGCCGAGCCAACTCCAGCATCATGAAACGACGGCGACACATATGCAAGCCGCCTTGCACCCAAGCTTGCGCAGCCCTGCTTCACCCGGCATGACCAGACAAGCGACAGTCGTTGCTGGAAGAAATCAACAAGCAAAGGTGGAGACAAGCCCTATGAATTCGCATGTGATGTACCTCCTGATCGCACTTGCCATTGTCGGATTCGCGGTGGCCGAGGTCGTAAGCCGGCAATATCGTGAGACCGTTTACGCCACCAGCAATGACACGAAGCTCGAACTTCTGATGACTATCAGCCTGGTGGCATTTACGCAGCCGGTAATCCTGCTCGCGACCGACAGGCTTTGCGCGTGGCTTGCACCAGACCTTCGCGGTGCGTGGTCCGGATTCCCGTGGTGGGCGATGGTCGGGATTCTCCTTGTCGGCGATGACATGCTCCAGTACTGGTGGCATCGAGCCTCCCATTCCGGGCTGCTTTGGCCGCTACACCGCGCCCATCATTCCGCTTCCTATATGAGCATCCGCGTCACGTACCGGAACAACTTTCTTTACTACCTGATGATGCCTGGCCTATGGGTCGCGGGCGTGTTGCTGTATTTCGGATTCGGAGGAGTTTACTACGCCTATATCCTGGTCAAGCTGGTGGTGATTCTGAGCGCCCACTGTGCATGGGCCTGGGACGCGCCGTTGTATCGAACCCGCGCGCTGCATCCGGTCATGTGGATCGTCGAGCGAGTCATCTCCACGCCGGCGACGCATCGGGCACACCACGCGATCACCAATGTAGATGGCATTGGCCACTACAAGGGCAACTTTGGCAATCTGCTGTTTTTCTGGGACGTCCTGTTCGGAACGGCCCACATCACGCGCAAGTATCCTGCAGAAGTCGGCCTGCGCGACGATCGCCTATTTGGGTACGAGCGTTGGGACCACCAGATGTTTTACCCGCTGCTCCAGTCGAGCCGCGAGTACAGCGCATTGAAATTCGGCGGCCAGATCTATAGCGACGAATCAGAAGCCGAAATGCAGATCAACACGACAACATCTTCCGCGCGCTAACCGATCGGCAGGGGCGTGAAGGTCGTACAGGCAACAACTTTCAGAAATATGCTGGAGATGTGAATGAAGCAGGTACTTGAAGGAAAGAAGATTGTGGTGACGGGCGGCTTCGGCGTACTCGGTCGAGCTGTCGGAAACGCGTTGATGGAGGCTGGTTCGCAGGTGGCGCTGGTCGACAAGGTGCCGGCGCCGTCTGATTTGCAAGGAAGCGCACATGCATGGGACGAGGTGGATCTCAACGACGGTGAGGCAGCACGCAGCTGTCTTGCGGCAGCGGCCGAGCGGCTGGGCGGGCTCGATGGACTCGTCAATGTCGCTGGAGGCTTTGCTTTGGAAACCGTCGAGGACGGCACGGTGGATACGTGGGACCTGATGTACGCAATGAACGTAAGGACTGCGCTGTTGTCCTCGCAGGCCGCGCTGCCACATCTCGTGCGGCGCGGTGGCGGGCGAATCGTCAACGTGGGCGCGTTGGCGGCGACTCACGCGTGGGCTGGGATGGGCGCGTACGCGGCATCGAAGGCAGGCCTCGCACGGCTGACCGAAGCAATGGCCGAAGAACTCAAGGACCGCAGCATCACTGTCAATGCCGTGCTCCCCAGCATCATCGACACGGCAGCCAATCGGGCTGCGATGCCGCATGAAGATGCGACCCGTTGGGTGGATCCCGCAGCCCTGGCGCGAGTGATCGTGTTTCTACAGTCAGAGTCCGCGTCACCCATTACCGGAGCGCTCATTCCGGTCAGAGGGCGTGTTTGAACGGCGAGCTTCGAATTACGGCAAGCATTCCCCCGGGCCACGGGCAGTCGCAAGCGGCCACGCGTGCATTCATCAGATTGCGTCTCACGCGATCAGGACGCGACGCCTGAATGGCAGGCTCGTCGATTCCAGTCCGCGGCTCCCTGGCAATCCCGACCCGACGTATTTTCACCTTTTCCGGCTCTCCACACGCTCCCTCGTGCGGTCCCATTCGGGGGGCGTGCTGCCGTACCGTTGTTTTACCAACAAATCCGCTGCAAGCGGCAACAAAAGAATGGAGACATGCATGCGTTTGATCGTTATGGGTATTTTGGGGACCCCATTGATTCTCGCCGCCAGCGGAGCAGCGGCAGCCGACTCGAGTGTCACCCTGTACGGCGTGGCCGATACCTTCATCCAGTACCTCGACAACGGTGGATCCCATGCGTTTTCTGAAAGAAGCGGTGGATCGACCGGCTCTCTGTTCGGACTTACCGGCACCGAAGACCTCGGCGGCGGTCTCAACGCGAAGTTCACCGTCGAAAGCGGCTACAACA
Source organism: Paraburkholderia polaris (assembly GCF_012927345.1). GTDB lineage: Bacteria > Pseudomonadota > Gammaproteobacteria > Burkholderiales > Burkholderiaceae > Paraburkholderia > Paraburkholderia polaris. The sequence goes on along the minus strand of NZ_JABBGJ010000069.1, from coordinate 27,762 downwards.
TCAACAATGGCTCGCTATTCGGTGACACCACGGCGCTTTTCTATCGCCAGGCATGGGTAGGGCTGACCGACTCGAAGTACGGATTGCTGACGTTCGGGCGCCAATACGAGCCGAGTTTCCGGGTCGTCTACCCCACCGACCCGTTCTCGCTGAATGAAGTACTGTCGCCGATATCGGCTAACGTTCTCGCAGTGGACCGCAACACGCTGTCGACGCAGTATGACAGTGGCCGCGCCAGCAACTCGATCCTCTATCAGTCGCCAAACCTGAACGGGCTGAAGCTCTACGGTATGTACGCGTTCTCGGCCACAGTAAGCCAGCCGACCCCGGAGACGACCGGCAACATGCTGAATGTGGGCGCGAGCTATTCCGGCTACGGCCTCTATGCTGGCATCGCGTATGTCAACCAGCATTCTGGGCAGGCGACGATCCCCGGGCTGCCAGGGCCGCTGAGCCTGCTCGGCACCGAGCACTTCATCGGAGCGCTCGCGTATCGGATCGGGATCGTCAACCTTAAATTTAACTATTCGTACCAGCGCGCGAGCGACGCGCCCTCCAGGTCGCTCGCTGGGCTGCTCGGCACTGCACACTCCTACAGCACCGCCCAGCTGGGTGCGACGATCCAGGCGACACCGGCAGATGCCATCGAGATCGCAATGTTCGAACGAAACGTGCGTGGCGCGCACGACAATGCACCGGGCGTCGAGGTCGGCGTCGATCATTCGCTGTCCAAGCGCACGAGCCTTTACGCGCGCGCCGGTTACATCAAGAACAACGGAAGCTCGACTGTCAGCTGGCCAGGGATCACGGTGAGCGAGCCCGACACGAAACAGGTTCTCGCAACGGTGGGCATGACCCACCGCTTCTAAAGCGTGCAGAGGCGTCGGCCGGTGGCCGACACCCTGCGAGGACGCTTTGCTGCTTTCCTTGGAACCTATATTTGGACAACCACACTTGTCCGCGGTATACCTATGAACATGCTTCACACCCCTAACGTTCACACCACGGCAATCCCGGTGGAATTCCAACGCGTATTCGAGCTCCAGCAGGCGGCCTACCGGCGCAACCGCAATCCCGATCTGGAAGAGCGGCGCGCCGATCTGCGCATGATCCATCGCATGATGGTCGAGCATAAGGAGGAGCTGGTAGCTGCAGTGAATCGGGACTACGGCTGCCGCAGCAGCTTCGAAACCAAGCTGACGGAAATACTGCAGGTGCAGGATGCGGCGCTCGACGCCATCAGGCGACTCAAGGGCTGGATGAAGACGCAGAAGCGTCGCCTCGACATGACCCAGTACCCGCTCGCGAAAGCCTGGACATTTCCGCAGCCGGTCGGCGTAGTAGGGATCGTGGTGCCGTGGAACTTTCCGATTGCCATGGTATTTCAGCCGCTGATCTGCGCGTTCGCCGCGGGTAACCGGGCCATGATCAAGATGTCGGAGAATTCAAATCATCTGGCCGCGCTCCTCAAGGAGATCGCGCCGAGCTACTTCGAAGAAGACAAGCTCGCCTTCTTCGAGGACGGCAACGGCCGCGGTCCAGCCTTCACACGTTTGCCGTTCGATCATCTGTTCTTTACCGGTTCGCCGCAGACTGGCCGCGCCGTGATGGCCAACGCTGCCCTTAACCTTACGCCCGTCACGCTGGAACTGGGCGGCAAGTCGCCCTGCGTGATCGCCCCCGACTACCCCCCTGCACATTGCTGCCGAGCGCATCATGTGGGTCAAGATGTTAAACGCCGGACAGATCTGCACCAACGTCGACTACCTGTTCGTGCCCGAAGGCAAGGTCGACGTGTTCGTGCGCGAGGCGCAGCGCATCGCCAGCACCCGCTATCCCGATATTACCAACGGCGACTACACCGCGATCATCGATGAGCGCCAATACCATCGGATCCAGGCCATGCTAGCCGACGCCATCGCGAAGGGCGCCAAGGTGGTCAATCTCTGCCCTGGCCAGCAAGGCGACCCGGCGCGACGCATCATGCCGCCGCATGCCGTACTCAACGTCAGCGACGACATGGAGATCATGCAACGCGAAATCTTCGGCCCGTTGCTACCGATCCGCACCTATAGGAGCGAAGCTGAAGTTATCGAGTACATCGGCAACCGCCCACGACCACTGGCGCTGTACCTCTACAGCAACCATGCTCGCTTGCAGGACTTCTACCTGAATAACACGATCTCCGGAGGCGTCACCATCAACGACGGCCTGCTCCATGCGGGGATCCACTCGCTGCCATTCGGCGGCACAGGTAACAGCGGCATGGGCCATTACCACGGTCTGGAAGGCTTCCTTGCTTTCTCCAAGCTGCGCCCCGTATTCAAGCAGAGCCCCTGGCGTTCGATCGACATGCTCATGCCGCCGTATGCGGGAAAGGCCAACAAGATTCTCGACTTCATGTTGCGCCTTAAGAGCTGAGGGAACGAGCCGGGCAAGCAAAAAGGACAAAAGTCATTCCCGGGTCGACGCGAACCCTGTTAGTACTGGCTTCAGTAGTAGCCCTGGATTAATAGAAACCGTGAGTTCTTTGCCATGCGCGCACCTTCATTGTCGTCGTGGAAGCGTGGGGCAGCGCGCATGACTGCGCGAGGCGACTCAAGGCGTTTGGGCATGAAGCAATGCTTATATCTGCCCGGTGGACCCCGGAACAAAACGGACGCGGCCGATTCGCAGAGCAATCTGCACCGCCGCTCGGCAAACGGAGGCGCGTTTCGTTGCCGTCAAAAGCGAAGCTCAGCAAACAGTCCTGGCAATCCACCGAGTGCGCGCAATAGACGAAGTTTCGCATCATGCAAACCAATGCATTGCGAGGCCTGCTGTCTGAGTTTCGAAAAGTACTGCCCGAAGGCTACCGGGCCTTCAGCAAAGCAATTCCCGCTGCGCTTGCGCGAGCCGCTCTGTTTCGTGGCAATCCGGATCGTCAGAAGGTCGCTGATATTCCTTGCGTGGACGTCTCACAGAGCGACGGTTGCGGCTATTGGTGATCCGCGTACGTTCAATTCTGGTCGCGAGTTGTCCGCATGGCTGGGCCTTGTGCCAGGACAAACTGAAACTGGCGAACGGGTCAGGCAGATGGGTCTGAGCAACCGGGGTGACACTAATTTGCGCACGCTACTGATGTACGGAGCCCGTTCAGTGATCATTCAAGGCAAACGAACATACTGGGTTGACGGTCTGCTCAAGCGTAGACCATTTAACGTAGCGGTTGCCGCTGTCGCTAACAAGTTGGCAAGAACCATCTGGGCGTTGCCGGCGCGACCGGAGAAATGTCACGTTTCGCCAACTGCTAACGCCTGGTCGCGACGATTCACAACATTCACGACTTCCTTTAAGGAACGCCAGCAGGTGCTGCATGATGGCTAACAGGTTGGACCGGGGTGAGGACCCTATAGGGAAGATGACATAAGCATGCTGCCTAAACCTGACAGTCAATATCGTGGAACTGCTTGCAATCCGCGATGCGTCCGCATCAGACCTTCCTTAACTTTCTCAAATCTCGCTTGACCGATCGTTAAGACGTCGAAAATGTGCTGAAAAGTCGACCACCCCAAAAACCGAATAAGACTTTCTCAGCACAATCAAGGGCAAATACGGCCACTCAAAATTCGACCAGATTGACCAACGAAAATCTCAGCCTTACCTTCCCGAAGTTCGAGAACTATTTTGAAGCGTTGACAAGCAATTCCATATCCATGACTTCGATATGACCATAGCGCAACTGAATGGCGCCAACTTTTTCCAAGGCTCGCAATTCTTTGTTTAGTGTCGTGCGACTCACGCCCAACATCATCGCAATATTGTCCTGCGACGTGTCTATGGTGCGGCGTCCGCTATTGGACTGAGTGACATCACCATGCGCCAACAAGACAAGACGGCGTGCCACGCGCGTATGCATGCGTCGTAGTGCGACGTCCGCCACAACCCCGAACGCGCTCTGCAATCGTCTAGCCTCCAGCACGGCGATGGCCTGCGCGAACGAGTTGCGGTGCATCATCGCCTCGAAGACCTCAGGCCTAACGACGAGCAGTTCCGTGTCCTCGAGCGCAACCGTTGCGGTGGTCCGCGGTTGCCGATCCAGTAGCATCACCTCGCCAAACCAATTGCCAGCTTCGATGATGGTCAGAATCGCCTCGTTGCCGTCGGGATGTATAACGAAGAATTTGATCGCCCCCCTGGCAACGCCAAAAAAACCATCGCGCGATTCATTGAACGGGTCTCCCTGCCGAAAAAGAACCGCTCCCTTGGCCAAATGCCTAGGCCTTGCGGCAGCCAGCAATGCGTCGGCGTCAGTTCGGGGCAAGCTTTCGAACCAGGGATTATCGAAGAAGATCTTCATGCTGAACACGCATCGGTACTAGCCCTAAATCGTCAAAAATTGAGCAGTCTTGCCGAGTCAACTCTTGCATCATGAATCGTGACACATATGCGAGTTGCCACGCATCCAAGGCTTTGCGGGAGCTGCCTCACTCGCCTTGACCCAAACACGCAAAGCGTCATAAGTTGCCGGATAAAGACAGCACGCATAGAAAAGAGAAAGCAGTATGAGTTCGCGCAAGAAAATTTTCAAGTTGAGTTGTCGCCTCAACAATAGATTTTAGGCAGCCTTCGCGCCTGGTTATGTGCGCTGCCAGTTGCGCGTGCGGCCCTTCCAGCGCAGAGGATTATGTTGCCGTGCAGTCTCGAAGTGCGCCGCGCGGCGAGCCAGGATATCCTGGTCGATGTCTACATGACGCTGCGCCGGCGTCACAAACCGGACGGGGATGGCAGGTTTGCAATTTTTGGCGCGAGTGATTGGCAGTTCCGGAGCGCGTGGAAAGGAAGTTATTGCGCGAGTGACGCGGCGTTGCCGGGCGAGTCAATAGCCTCGTATATGAGGCGCCTCCTGACAACGGGAGCGAGGCGGCCGGCGCCATGGCGCTATCCGCCTTCAACAAGGCGCTTAACGTTTTAATAGATATTGGCCTCGAGGCATACTGGCCGCTGGAGACGACAGAATCTCGGCCGGCTTTGCCGGTAGCTTCTCGACTATATCGAGGGGGCATGCGCTTTAGCAGCAACCAAACCAAGAGTGGCAGACAAGATAGCAAACCGGGAGACAATCGAGTCATGAGAACATGCAAGAGTAAGCGTTTGATATTGAAGTCAGTTATGTTAAGGGGATTGGTTATGCTTGGCGCAGTAGCGATGTCAGGGTGCGGCGGCGGTATCGATACTGCACAACCGCTTCCGGCCAGCTTTTCTGTCGCGCACGCAATGACGACCTGTTTGTGGCAAGGCCCTATCGGTACGGCGGTCGGCGAGGTCAACGAAGCGTACCCTGACTCGGGCGCGACCTACTGGTCCGCACAATTCAAGATTCCAGCGGGTGCGCGCGTATTTCTAAAAGGGCAATTCGCCTATTCAAGGTACATGTCGTTCAACAGTTATCAAACCAACAATGCACCGGCTGTAGCGCTGACCGACTATCAGATTGCGCCGGATGCCGGTTCGACAAATCCCTTTGTGCCGGGTGCCGCACGCTATGCGGCCAACCGCAACTACACGGTGGAAATCGTGCCGACGGCGGCTTCGGGAACGGCCACCCCTAACACGCTTTACGCGAACAGCGAATACGGTCAGACAATCACGGTCTGGTATCGCGTATATGTCGCGGACAAAGGTTCCGACGCGACGGGCGGGGTCGGTCTTCCTCACCTTCAGGTGCAACAGGCAGACGGCACTATATTGACTGACGCGCAGGCCTGTAGCGTGTTGTCACCTGTGCAGACAGCGGTCGTATCCCAGTTGCTGCCTGCCGCAACCTATGCGGCACTGCGGGATCAATCCGGATTGCCTGCAGGCTTCCCGGCGATGAGCCCCAGCGTTTGGAGAGCCCAGTACAACACGCAGTTTGGTTTGCAGTGCGCGTTCTACGGAAAATGCGGCGGCAATCCAGTGCGTCAGGTCGGATACTTCGCGAACCTTGATAACGCTTACGTTGCCGCGTTTATCAGTCGGGCGTACGGGGCTGTCGTTGTCCTGCAAGGGCGCGTGCCGACTACGCCTAGAACGTTCAACGACGCCGCCACCATGTCAACGGGCCAGTTGCGCTACTGGTCCATTTGCAGCAACGAGTTCTACACGCAAAAGGCTACTGCCTGTCTCTCCGATGAGCAGGTACCCGTCGACGCGAATGGGAACTACACTATCGTCGTCAGCCGTGCCGCGGATATGCCAGGTAACGCAACAGCGGCATGCGGACGCGGTTTCATCACATGGTCCGACGCAGGCGACGGCGCCGGTCATATCGATGACGGGTTCCTTATTATGCGAAACATGCTTCCGAGCGTGGTTTTTCCGAATGCGATCCAAAACACCAAAACACCGGGCGACGAGTCTTCCGTCGTCGGTTCCTACCTGCCAACCATTACGTACATGTCGACGGCTGCTTTTGAGACGCTCGGATGTAAACAGGGAAACTAGGGATTGTTAGGCGGTTGGCATCGCGCAACTCTGGAAGGGTGCGCTTCGCCGCCCCTCCAGACTCTGCACTTCGTTTCAAACGCAACGGATGCGCCTTATCTGCCGACGCCAGCAATCCTTTTTCGCTGAAGCGCGACTCTGACGAAAATGGACAACTCGGCGAGCTTGCGATCTGAAGAGGGCTATCGCATCGACGATGAATTTTTCAAGGGACGCGGCCACTTTGTGCCGTTCGAGGGAATCGCGCGGCCAGCGGCTCGACGCTCTTTCGTAACAGCGCCGATACCCGGCCACCACATCAGATTTTAAGGTCGGCCTAGCGGGCCGCTAAAGACTGTAACCTACCGCCATCGAAAAATTGTTGCCCCTATTTGAATAATTGAACGGACGATTCATGAAGAAAACTGCACCGATTGCCACCTGCGTCGCAGGCATTTTTCTCGCAGCCATTGGCACCGCCCAATCGCAAACCTTCGCGGCTCCTCCATCAGGTACGACCATTCCTGTTACCGTCGACAATTTTGTTCGAGCAGAATCCGACATGTATGTGGTTGCGTTGGCAAAGCAAGGGGGACTAGGCAAACTGTTCCATCGGCGGCAGCCCGCGTCGATTGAGCGTCAGATCGTCATCCGCCTGAACCGCGACACGCTGTATTCATCGGGAGTCTTCGACCTCGACGCCGGACCCGTGACGATCGAGATGCCTGATCCAGGTGCCCGTTATATGGCGATGCAGGTTATTAACGAGGACCACTATGTGCCGAACGTATTTTACGGTGCGGGTACGCATATCCTCACCCGAGAGAGTGTGGGTACGCGTTACGTCGTCGTCGGGATACGAACGCTGGTTGACCCGAATAGCCAAAACGACATCAAGCAGGTCCACGCCCTGCAGGACGCGATCACGGTCAGCCAGAAGTCACCGGGCAGGCTCGAGATACCTAACTGGGATGCCGTGAGCCAGAAGAAGATTCACGACGCGTTGCTGATTCTCGCTTCGACCATCCCGGATTTCAAGCGAGCGTTCGGCACCAGGGAGGAGGTCGACCCGGTGCGACGCCTGGTCGGAGCCGCGGCAGCGTGGGGTGGTAATCCCGACAAGGACGCAACCTACCTCAACTTTACGCCCGCAAACAATGACGGAAGGCCTGTCTATCGGGTTTCGGTCAAGGATGTCCCCGTGGACGCTTTCTGGTCGGTGAGCGTGTACGACGCCCAAGGGCACTTTGAGAAGAACGCGTTAAACGCATACTCGATCAACAACCTCACCGCGAAGAAAGGTAACGATGGGTCGATAACGATGCAGTTCGGCGGCTGCGATGGACAGGTGCCGAATTGCCTGCCCGTGGTCGCAGGTTGGAACTACACCGTGCGACTGTACCGCCCAGGCGCCGCAATTCTTAGCGGCGCGTGGACTTTTCCGGCTCCTCAACCAGTCAATTGATCTAGCCAGGTGGAAGTGCTTACGGCGCGCATTTTCCATAGATCCGAAAACGTGGTGGTCAAGCTCGGGCTCAATTTATGCCGGCGGGTTCGTCCCGCCCGCAAGTCTTCACATGAACAGTCTTCCGATCGGTTGCAGAATCGAGGACGGCAAGGCCTCGCAACCGACGCATCGATTTTTCAGGATCTATCAACCAGAATGCGGCAACGCTCGCTGCAAGCAGGATGGACCCGAGAATCAGGAAGCCGTGCTCAAAGCCGATTGCGCGGCCATGCGCGGCGCCGACAAAGCGGCCCATCAGCGCCGGTGCGATCAGGCCGGCGAGGGTTGCGACCGAATTGTTGATGGCGAGCCACGCGCCGCGCTGCCGGGAAGGTGTGACTTCACCGATCATCAACGGGCCGAACAGAAAAATCAGTTGCCCCAGTCCAGCGCCGATGGTTAGGCATACGATCTTCGTCGTCGCGCTCACGTCAGCCGCCGTGCAAAGAAACGCAAGCCCGGTTACCGCGATCGAGCCACTCGCCATGTACCCGCGTGAGATGCGCGACGACACACCTTTGCCGAAAAGGTACTGGGAGAACCACGACATCGCGAGCGACGCCGGTATCGACGCGCCGACGATAACGGAAAACAGCCAGCCAGCCTCGGTTGCGGAATAACCCAGGCCGAGCCGCAGGTAGGCGGGGAACCAGGTAAAACAGAGCGAAAGCACCAGGAACCCGACGAACGAAAGAACGAAGGTGCCGAGCAGTGTCCGATCCGCGGTAAGTGTCCGATAGGGCACGCGCGAGGTGTCCGGCGCAGGCGCGTCCGCGACTTGTTCCGGGGGATGCTCGTCGACCGTGCCTTCCGCACCGAAGACCAACCAGAGGACTGTCCAGATTACGCCAACGATACCGAGCGCGAGGAATGCGCTATGCCAGTCATAGTGAATCATCAGCCACGTGAGGCACGGCCCCGCCACGAGCATGCCGGTGTTGGCGCCTTGCTGAACGATGGCGGTGGGAATGTTGCGCTTGCTGTTACCAAACCACTTGTACGTGGCGTGAATGGCCAATGCGAAGGCTGGGCCCTCGCCGGCGCCCAATACGATGCGACATGCAATCAGCAATGGAAACGACACGGTACCGACCAGTGGGAATTGCACCGCGGCCCATACGAGCGATAGCAGCATCAGCAGCCATTTCGTTTTGATCCGGTTGGCAGCAAAGCCGAACAGGATGCCGGAGACCGAAAAAAGAACGAAAAAGCTGCTGCCGACGAGGCCCAATTGCTCGGGCGACAGTCCCAGGTCGTGCATCATCGGCACGGCCGCAAGACCAATCACAGCCTTATCGGCGAAATTGATCAGCATGAACAGGAACATCATGGCGACCACGACCCACGCGCGCCATGGGCGGGTTGACTGGAACATGTCTCCTCCTTGGTTTTATTCCTGAACGCCGGTCTGGTCTCAACTCGCCATGCTGTTCTGGTCGGTACGTACGCCGCCTTCCTGGGGTTGCACGCGGCGAATCGGCGGATAGTGAAAACGTTGCTCGAGATGGGCCGCGCTCGGTATGTAGATGCGAAGCATGATGTAAAACAGGCCGTCTGGCGCAGGCAGCCAGTTGGATCGCGTTGAGGCGTCGACCGGTGGCGCTGCCGATAAGCGCAATGACAGGCCGTGCTCGTCGTAGCGCAGTTGGGGTGAGCGATCCCCGATCGAATATCGGTCGATCACGTTATCCACCAGCATGCACGAGGTTTTGTCGTACATCGTGATCGACCAAAATGCCTGCGCCTGCGGAATTCCGTCAGGCGGGAACGACAGTTCGTACGTATAGCGCCCGTCGAGCGGCCGTCCTTCGCTGTCGCAGTCGGCGGTGACGTACATCGCTTCCTCGACGCCGAGCGCGCCGATGTAGTTCCGGCTGACGTGCGCGCGCGTCAGGTAGTCGTCGCCGAATGAAGCGCCGACTTCCACTGGCAGGAACCATCCGCCACCGAGCGCCGACGGCTGGGGCGCGCCCAGTTCGCCGATCACCTGATCGAGCGCGCTGCCGAGCGCGGCGAGCTTGGGCGCCTCAAGCACCGAGACGTCAATGTTTGCACCGATGCCGACGGCAGCATACTGAGCGACGACCGCGGATTCCGCGGCAGGCGGAGGATTGCGCACGAGCGCCGCGTTGACCACCGCCGCATAAAGGCGCGGATCGCCGAGCGCAGCACGTCGCGCCATGCCGACGTCAAAACGCCGTGCTGCGGGGTGGCCGCTGAGTGTCTTCAACACGAAACGATCCTGCAGGGCACGCGCGGCGGCCAGATCGTCCATTCCGTCGACCAGGAGGCGGCCGATCAGCCAGACGTCGCGTGTGGGGCAGGCGATAGGCGTGAGATCGTCATCGGCGGGCGGCGCAACATCGCCGTAATAGAGAAGAAAACGCCGCGCGCCATTGCCGGTCGTGCGCGTGCCGATGGATTCGAACGGATTGGTGTAGAAGTCAAGCAGACCGAGTACGTAGTAGCGGGCCGCCGTGTCGGGCACTTCCAGTACAAGCGGTTCGTCGCCCACGTCCAGCCATGTGCTGAGGTAGAGCGTGTCGTTATTGGGCGTCACGACTTCGCGGTTCTGCGGGCCCAGCAACTGGCGCCCACGCACCAGCTGATTGACCCAGCCGAGTGTCGAATCCGGACTGTCGCCGGCGAATTGACCGCTGTCGTCGCGGCGCGGACACATCGCTGCGCGCACTCGTGCCATTTCGAATAGAGGCAGGGTATAGAGCACCGCATCGCGGGCGAGTGCGGTGATGTTTTCACTTGCAGAACAAGACATGGATGCCGCTCCGGCTATAGATGGGAAGGACTCGGGTCAAGCCTACCGGGACGGCCAGATAACGGAATTAGGGTTTCGCTATGTTAAACACTCACGAGGCATCCGCTGCCTATACTTTGCGCTCCTCAGGCTTGCAAACGGGTCCCGATGTCCCGCCTCCCGTGCGCTCTCGCGCACGCAAGCAGATCCTCATGGAGTTTCTCGAATGACCACTGGCAATGCACAGCAGGAATGGGCTTACGTCGCAGGCGTTCAGGCATTCATATACGGTTATCCACTCGTCGAGATCGTGCGCACGTGCGCGCTCATGACCGCCGTAGACGAGCCGCAGAACAACGGGCGCGCGCCGATCAATCAGTTCTCGCATTGCCCGCGGCCGTGGACACACGAGGACCGCGACGTGGTGACGCCTGCGAATGATCTGCTCTACTCGATGGCCTGGCTGAATCTTGCTGACGGCCCCGTCATGCTCTCGACGCCGGCGCCGACCGGGCGTTACTTCGTGATGGAATTCATCGACGCGTACAGCAATAATTTTCAAAACCTCGGCCCGCGCATGGGGGGTCCGTCGGCGGCGACCTTTGCAATCGTCGGGCCCAACTGGTCGGGCTCGCTGCCGCCCGGTTCGGTCGAAATCCGCTGCCCGACCAATCTCGTGTGGATGCTCGGACGTGTGCTGATCGACGGTGTCGAAGACATGGAGGAGGCCTGCGCTTTCCAGGCAGGCTTCACCCTGCGTGTAACGGCGCCGGGCCGCTTGCCGCGCGCGGTCGCGGGCTACCGGCCTTGGGCTGAGTCAGGCGAGACGTTCTTCGCGAACCTCGCGAGCGCGATGGCCGACGATCCGCCGCCTGCGGCGGACACGGGGCTCGTTGCCCAGTTTTCCCGCATCGGCATCGCACCGGATCGCGAGTTCGATGTCGATGCGCTCGGCGACGCGCAGGTGGCGGCCTTGCGAAGGGCGGTTGCGGCCGGTCTCGAGATCGTCGAAGGTCATACCCGTAGCCGTCGCGCGCGCTCATGGTCGATCAACTATGCGGGTGGCCGATTGGGCACGGATTATCTGGCGCGAGCCTGTACCGCTATGAAAGGCCTCGGCGCGCTCGCGAGCGAAGAGGCGCTCTATGCGCTGTGCGACTTCGACAGGAACGGCGAGCAACTCAACGGCGAGCATGGCTACGTCTTGCGCTTTCCTGCTGGCGAGCTGCCCCCAGTGGATGCCTTCTGGTCAGTATCCATTTACGGCAGTGATTTCTGTTTCGTGGACAACCCGATCCGGCGCTATGCGATCGGCGATCGCACGCGTGATCTGCGCTACGGCCCGGATGGTTCGCTCGAGATCCTGATCCAGCACGGGCAGCCGCAGCAGGGTCACTCGAACTGGTTGCCTGCACCCGCGGGCCGGTTCTATCTCATCCTGCGCATGTACCATCCGCGCGAGGCGATCCTGTCGAAGGACTATACGATTCCGCCGGTCGAGCGGGTCGGCGAGGATGTACAGCGATAATCTGAAGCGCAGCCTGTCCGCAGGCAGGCTGCGTTGTCGAGCGGCACCGTTACATCCGCCGTCACATCCGCCGTTACATCCGCCGTTACATCGTTACGCCGCTTCCTCATGCCCGGATGTCGTCGCAGGAAGGTCGTCGCGAACGCTATCAGCGCGTGCATGAAAGTGCTGCAAACGGCGCACTGAGCGTTCGGGATTGAGCAGCCAGATGCCCAGTAAGCCGCATGGAACCAGGATGCAGCCCAGTACAGCGAAACCATGCCTGAAACCTTCGGCGATACCCCGCGTGTCGCCGACGAAGTGACCCATCAGCGCCGGCGCGATCAGACCCGCCAGCGTGCCGAGCGAAGCATTGATGCCGAGCCACGCGGCGCGTTGCCTGGTCGGCGTGACTTCGCCGATTATTAACGGGGCGAAGAAGAAGATCAGCTGGCTCAGGACACTCGTCGCGCTCAGGCACAGCACTTTGATGCCCGAACCGATCGGCAGCGTGGTGCCGAATAGGGCGAGACCTGCCAGCGCGACCGGCACGCTCGTCATGACGCCGCGCGATAGACGCGAACTTACACCCTTGCCGGCGAGCCACTGGGAGAGGAAAGACACGGCGAGCGTGACGGGAATGCCTGCGCCGACGATCAGCGAGAACAGCCACCCGGCGTCGGCCGCAGGATAGCCGAGCGCGAGCCGCAGATAGGCCGGAAACCAGGTGAATCCGACTGACAGCACTGAATAGCCGACGAAGGTCAGCAGAATGCAACCCGCCAGCGTCGGATCGACGATAAGCCGCCGGTAGGGGACGTGTCGGGACGCGTGCTGAGTCGTATCGGGGGCGGCCGCCGGATCGGCCGTTTCGTCGACCGTGCCTTCGACACCGAGCAACAGCCACAGCACCGTCCATAGACAGCCGGCGATGCCGAGCACGAGGAACGCCCGATGCCAGTCGTAGTGAATGATCAGAAAGGTCAGGCACGGGCCGGCCAGCAGCATCCCGGTGTTGGCGCCTTGCAGCACGATTGCGCTGGGTATGCTGCGCTTGCTGTTATCGAACCATTTATAGGTCGCATGAATGGCGAGCGGGTAGGCCGGCCCCTCGCCCGCGCCGAGCAGAACCCGGCAGAGGATCAGCAAGGGAAACGAGACGGTGCCGACGAGCGGAAACTGCACCAGCGCCCACGCAAGAGCTAGCACCGCCAGCAGCCATTTCGCCTTGATGCGGTTGGCGGCGAAGCCGAACAGCACGCCGGCCGTCGAAAACAGCAGAAAAAAGCTGCTGCCGACGAGGCCCAGTTGCTGAGGCGTCAGCCCGAGATCATGCATCATCGGGACCGCCGCGAGACCGATGACGGCCTTGTCGGCGAAATTGATCAGCATGAACAGGAACATCATGGCGACTACGATCCATGCGCGCCATCGAGTGCTTATGTGGAACATGTCTTCTCCCTGAATCTCATTGCTGCGGGCGCGCGGCGCGAGAACCGCGGGCCCGGACGCTGACCGGTGATCGGCGCTCCGATTAAGGCGTAACCAGCCGGACTCAGAATCGTTCTTGCAACGCCAGACGAACACCGATCTGGTGGTTCGTGGCGGACGGACTGAAACCGCTGATCGATGCGACCGCGGGTTGTCCGAGCGAGTCGCGGCCGCTGGCTCGCTGCAGCACCGTCAGCAAATAGACGCTGGTTCGTTTCGACAGGTTATAGATCGTGCCGAGGTCCAGTTGCAGGTATCTGGCGCCGCCGTCGCCGTTGACCGAGTTGCGATCGGTGTAATGGATGGCACTCGCGAGCAGAAGCGCAGGCGTGACCTGCGATCTAACGCTGAATTCCAGACTCGTGAATACCGCTGTGCCCGTGTATTTCAGCGGATCGGGACCGGCTGCGGAGCCCAGGCCTTCGAAACGTGTATTCGTTATCACGAAGCCGAGCGTGACGGGGTCGAACGCATACTGCACGGCCGCGCCGGCGAGCTGAGTCGTGCTGGCCGATGCATAGCCGGCGTCGACAGGATAGGACTCAGGCGCGGTAGGCGAACCGAATGAGCCGATATTGTTCGAGGTGGCCGGCCCTTTATTGGGCGTCGTGCCGTACAAAGACAAATTCGGATCGCGGGCGTTGAGATAGCCGGCTGCCAGCGACATGGAGCCGACGCTGTAGCTTGCGCCGAGTGACCACAGCTGATTCTGTGTGACGCTTCCCGCCACGCCGCCGAGGCTGTACAGACCGGCTGCCGCGAAGCCGCGATAATCTGGAGTCCGGAATTTGATGGCGTTGTTGATCCGGCTCGTGTTCGACAGGCTATCGACATCGTCGGGTTGCGCGCCCATGTAGCCCGCCCATTGCCCCGTTGCGGTCAACGGCTGCACGAAATCCGTGTACGTGTCGTATTGCCGGCCCAGGGTCAGCTTGCCGAATCCACCCGAAATGCCGACATAGGCCTGTCGCCCGAACTCGGCGCCGCCTTGCGCGAGTGCCCCGTTATTCAACGTGAAGCCGTTTTCGAGCACGAAGAGCGCCTGCAGACCGCCGCCGAGGTCCTCGACACCTCGCAGTCCCCAGCGGCTTCCGGCCACGCCGGTCGCGCTGCCGTCCGTCAGCGCAAACTGGGATGCGCCGCGCGGGCCCGCTGCGGTTCGAGCGGTTTGCGCGTTGTTCACGTAGGTGAGTCCGAAGTCGATCAGGCCGTACAGGGTGACACTGCTTTGTGCATGCGCGCTGAAGACGAGAGTGCCCAGCACCCAGGCGAGTTGACGAGGTTTCATTGACGAGTCTCCATGGTTCGATTTTGTGTTTGTGCGGGTGAAAGGAAACTGGACGGCGCCGCGCGTCCCGCGCATGCCGTTGCCGAAAACGGCATGCGTGTTTTTTTGCCCGAGTCGGCCGTTCAATCCTGTGATTGCGCGTACGGCTTGAGTGCGCGTTGCGCAATCGCAGAACGATGAACTTCGGATGCGCCATCGAAGATACGAAACGGTCGGACTTCGCGATACAGCGCCGAGAGCCCGCTGTCGCTGGAAATGCCGAATGCGCCGGTCATCTGCACCGCGCGGTCCACTACCCGGCCGACGGCTTCGGACACGAAGACCTTCGCCATCGACGATTCCTGTTTGACTGAGAGGCCCGCATCCATCCGGGTCGCGACGTCGAAGGTCATCATGCGGGCGGCGTACAGATCGATGTGCGAGTCGGCAATCAGCGTCTGCACATTCTGGTGCTGGCCAAGTGGCTTGCCGAACGATTCGCGCCCGCTCACGTAGCGCTCCGCGATTTCGAGTGCCCGTCGAGCCATGCCGATAAACCGCATGCAATGAGTCAGGCGCGCGGGTTCGAGTCGTAACTGCGCATGCGCGAAGCCGTCGCCGACCTGGCCAAGCACGGCGTCATCGCGCACCATGCAGGATTCGAAACTCAATTCGCAGTGCGAGCTGATGAAGCCGTCGAGCGCATCGATGACGCGGACCATCCGGTATCCAGGCGTGTCGGTATCGACGATAAACATCGTAGGCCCCGAGTCGGTCTGCGCCATCACGATCGCGAAATCCGCCCTGAGCGCGCCGCTAATAAACCATTTGCGGCCATCGATGATCCATGTGCCGTTGCGCCGGACTGCGCGGGTCTGCAGCATCGCTGGGTCCGACCCCGCGCCCGGTGGCGGCTCGGTCATCGCGAAACATGACCGGGTCTGACCGGCTGCCAGCGGCTCCAGATAACGCATCCGTTGCGCGCTGGTGCAAAGGCGGTCGAGCATGAGGATGTTGGTTTCATCCGGTGGGCCGGCCTGCAATGCATGCGGCCCGAGTACGCTGCGCCCCGATTCCTCGAGGATCACTGCACGACCGCGGAACGACAGCCCGAGTCCGCCGAGTTCGCGTGGAATCCCGGGCCCGCGCACACCTGTCTCGCGCGCCTTCTGACGTAACACCTGGATGAGCCGATCTTGCGCAGCGAAATCATGCGCGAGCGAGACGTCTTCGCGCGGAATCACCTCGTCGTCGATGAACGCGCGAGTACGCAGACGGAGGGTTTCCAGCGTGGAATTGGGCGTGTTCATGAATGCGCCTCCGCATCGCGCGTCGCGCAAGCCCGACTGACCACGAGCGCATCGACGGCGCACGAAGGCTGCCCTTTGGGCCGCGCGATGAACGGATTGATATCGATCGACTCGATGCTGCCTGCGTTGGCCGCGGCGAAGCGGGACAACGTGGCCAGGGTTTTGGCGAGTGTGTCGACGTCGACCGGGGGTTGGCCACGCACGCCACTCATCACTGGCCATGCGCGAATCTCGCGAATCATCCGGTGCGCTTCCGCGACATCGAAGGGGGCCTGCCTGAACGTCACGTCCTTGAGGACTTCGACCAGAATGCCACCCAGGCCGAACATGACGACCGGGCCGAACACCGGATCGCGCGTCACGCCGAGAATGCATTCGACGCCGTCCTGGATCATCGGCGCGACGAGCACGCCTTCGATATGCGCGTTAGGCACGGCGCGCGCAGCGCTCTCCGTGATACGCACGAAGGCGGCCCGTACCACCTGCGAATCGGCAAGTCGCAGTGCGACCCCGCCCACATCCGACTTGTGCGCGATGTCGGCGGACAGCACCTTCAGCACCACCGGAAACCCAAGCGTCGCGGCTTCGCCGGCCGCCTCGTCAGCACTTCTCGCCACACGGCTCGAGACGACCGGGATGCCGGCGTCGGCCAGCAGGCGGAGTGCGTCGGCTTCGTCGAAACGCGGACGGTCGATGGCGACAGGTTCAGGTAGTTCGATCGGCGCAGCTTGCCGCTCGAAATGCCGGCTAAACGCGTGCAGCGCGGCGATCGCCCGCACGGCGGCAGCAGGTTCCTCAAAAGTCAGACAGCCGTGCGACTCGAGAAAATCGCGGTTCTGCTCGTCGAACAGGGATACGACGGCGACGGTCAGTGCCGGATGAGCGGCGCGCACGCGCGCCCACAATTCGGTGACGAGCGGTCGGTGTTGCGGTGAAATGCCGGTGACGGCCTGGAACGACACCATTGCACCGTATTGGCCGTGCTCCAGCATCGTGTCGATGGCGTCGCCTAGCAGCGCAGGCTCGTTGAGTACCTGGCCGGTGATATCGACCGGGTTGACCGCGGACGCGAACGGCACGCGCTTGAGAATCGCCTGTCGTCCTGCTTCCGCCAATGGGGGCACTGAGAGCCCGCGCCGGTCGGCTTCATCGACCATCAATACACCGGCGCCGCCGGAAATCGACACGATGCCGAGCGCATCGGACGCAGGTAACGGTGCGACCGAACACGCATAGCCGATGTCGAATAGTTCGTGGATGTCTTGCGCACGATACACGCCGTATTGGCGCAGCACGGCGTCGTAGATTTCGTCGCAGCCGGCAAGCGACGCGGTGTGCGATGCCGCGGCAGCGGCGCCCTGCGCGGTGCGGCCGACCTTGCACATCACGACGGGTTTGCGCTGGGCGCGCGCCAGTCCGAGCGCGGCGCACAGTTTCTCGCCGTCGCGCGCGCCTTCGAGGTAGCACAGGATCACCGATGTCGCGGGGTCGAGCGCCTGCCACGCGAGCGCATCGGCGAGTTCGATGTCCGCTTCATTGCCCGTCGATACGAAATGGCTGATACCGAGTCCGCGACGCTGCGCAAGCATCAACGCGAAGATCCCGAACGCGCCGCTTTGACTGATCAGCCCGATGTTGCCCCGCAGCGGCGCGGCGATTTTAAGCGCAGGGGTGAACGTCGCGTACACGTTTTGATGATTGTTGACGAAGCCGAGGCAGTTCGGTCCGAGTAGCCGGATCGCGCTTTCCTTGACAAGCGTGCGTAGATCGTTCTGCGCGCGTACACCGTCTGCGCCAGTTTCAGCAAAACCGGACGAAAACATCACGATCGAACGGACACCCGCGGCCGCCGCGTCCTCTACAGCACACATGACACCCGATGCAGGCACCGCACAGATGGCCATGTCGATCGGGGCGCCAATGTCGCGAAGGGTCGGGTAAGACTGCAGCCCCTGGATGCGCTCCTGCTTAGGGTTGACCGGATAAATCGCGCCGGGATACCGCTGGTTCAACAGATATTCGACCGGAAGGCCACCTATCTTGGCCGGGTTCGACGAGGCGCCGACGACGGCAATCGATTGGGGGTTGAACAGCGGGCCGAGCGCCGCCTGCTGGCTGGATGACAAAGGCATTGATACCACTCCGCGTAGAACTGTTGGGGTGGGTCGAGCCTAACAATCTGACAAGATGCCGATACTAGGGTTTCGCTATGTTAAACACGTATGGAAGCGGGATCGCGAACGTGCTTCAATTGGCACAAGCGCGTCGAGCTCTTTTTTCGTACCAGACGATGACTCCGAACCCACTCCGTAATCCCCAGTTCGCGACAACGCTCGCACATGGCCTCGCGTTGTTGAACTGCTTCAAGGTGAGCGACGCGATCCTCAGCAACAAAGACTTCGCTGAGCGCACTGGCCTGTCGAAAGCGACTGTGTCGCGGCTGACGTATACGCTCGCCATGCTCGGCTTTCTGCGCTATGACAACAACGTACGCAAGTATCGGCTGGGCTCGGCGGCGGTGTCGGTCGGCTACCCTTTTCTGCAAGGCCTGCGTATCCGCGAACTGGCGCGACCGCTGATGCGGGAGCTTGCTGACGTGGCGCGCGGTTCGGTGTCGCTCGGTATTCGTGACCGCACGCAGATGGTGTATGTCGAGACGGCGCGCGGTCATGAATCGCCGGCGTTTCGTCCGGATACCGGTGCTTCGTTGCCCATTCTCGCTTCCGCGATGGGCCGGGCCTGGCTGGGCCGCGCCGAACCCGCGCAACGTGCTGCCGTGATCGAGCAGGTTCAAACCCGGGATCCGGCGCAGTGGGACGCCTATCACGCCGGTCTGGAGGGCGCTCTGCGCACGTTTGCTGAGTGTGACGTTGCCCTTGGCGAAGGCGATATCGAGCGTGAAATCCATGCGGTCGCCGTACCGATGCGCGAACCGATCAATTCGGAAACTTTCGTTTTCAATTGTGGCGTGCCGCGCTTGCAACTGACCGACAGGACACTCGTCGACGTGATCGCTCCGCGCCTCGTGGCGATGGTGGACACACTCGAACGGCAGATTGCGTCGCAGAATGTGGCCGCCGACGAAACACGAACCTCGCCCAGTCCGCTTCCTGAGCAGGCAACCATGGACTCATTTCCCGACGACGACGACCGTCAATTCGCTTTCACGCTCGCCCGCGGTCTGGAAATCCTGCGCTGTTTTCGGCCCGGCGAAGCAGCGCTTGGCAATAAGGATTTTGTCGCGCGTACGGGTTTGTCGAAGGCCACGGTGTCCCGGCTTGCCTACACGTTGACCGAACTCGGCTACCTGCGCCATGACGAAGTGGCGCGCAACTATCGGCTCGGTGGCGGTGTGCTGTCGATGGGCTATCCGCTGCTGGCCGGTATGCGCATTCGACAGATCGCGCGGCCGTTCATGCGCGAGCTTGCGCTTCAGGTGCGCGGGTCCGTATCGCTTGGCATGCGCGACCAGTCGAATATGGTCTACATCGAATGTTGCCCGGGAGATAAGCGAATTCTTGCGCGGCCCGACGTCGGTGCGGTGCGTCCGATTCTGCGGATGGCGATGGGACGTGCGTGGCTCGCGGCTGTGACGCCGCAAGAACGTGAAGTGGCGCTGAACCGGCTACGCATCGGCGTGCCCGACCAGTGGCAACAGTATGGGGCGCAGGTGCAGCAGGCGCTTCACGACTTCCATGAAACCGGCGTTTGCTTCTCCTATGGCGATATGCAGAAGAACGCCTACGGCGTCGCTGCGCCGTTGTGTGCGCAGGTCGACGCGGAGACGCTGGTATTCAATTGCGCAGTGCCGGCACAATCTTCGCAGGGACGTCGTTTGATCGACGATATCGCGCCGCAGCTCGTGACGATGGTCTCAAACGTCGAGATTGCGGCCGGCTTGCGGTGAGCCGCGCGACGGCGTCTGTTTATGTGGCTCGGGGCCGTAGCCGGATTGAGTCGTGTGCCTCGAACACCCACCACAGCTCGGCCCCCCTGCGTCACAATAGATGTCGGGTCTAATATTTTCGAGGCCACATCCGCGTTCACTTTGGTTACGGCCCGATGACTCGCGCGGCCCCCAAGGGGCCGCCTGTCGATAAGCTTCAGAGTCTTGGTTTCCCGCCACCCTGCTATTCAAGCTACGGGGCGTCTGACTTTTACCCCGGCAGGACTGGCTCCTGCTGAACACGCCAGCCTTGGCTGGACGCACACTGTGTCACATAATTAGTTGTGGGCTCTATTGCCGTTCAGGAAGAGAGCCACCGTTGCATGAGCATTAGTCCGAGCAGGGTGCGCAACGTAGTAATGGAATCAGGAACGTGGCGTTGAGCGCGCTGGACTGCCACGAGGGATGTAATCCGTGGGAAACGCAGGCAGCGTGCGTTCAAGGAAGTTTTTTTTATCGCGTCCGTCTGATTGCATCCTGAGCCGCTGAGCCATCAGAAACCCGTATGCAGCGATACTCAGTGTGGCGTGGTGGTGAAAGCCGCGCCAGCCTCGCCCTTCGTAGTGACCGAGCCCGAACTCCTGTTTCAGGTCCTGATAGTCGCGCTCGATACGCCAGCGCATCTTGGTCACGAACACAAGCTGCTCCAGTGTCGCCTCCTCGGGGGCGGTAGTGAGAAAGTATTTGAGCGGCTCGGTATCGCCATCAGGCCATTCAATGAGCAGCCATTCTTCGTCGCGAACGGTACTTCTCCAATAGTCGCGATGTGCGGGACGAACCCGTGCGGCGGCAAAGCGTGAGGAAAGTGCTGCGTTGCTGCCTTCCCTCCAGGTTACGGTTTGCCAGGCGTTCACGGGTAATTGCATGGCCAGTTCTTTCACCGCGAGCGGTTCATGGCCGGGTGCACGGCGCAACAATGTCGATGGCTTGCCGCGCCCGCTCCAAGGCTTGGGCGGAAGCGGCGCCGTACCGGGCGCCCACACAGACGTGCCCGGCCGGATCCCTACCGCGTACAACAAGCCCAGTTCAGTTACACCATCCCGGAAAGCGGTTTCGTCGCCGTATCCCGCGTCGGCCAGCACGATGCCCGGCACAACGCCGGATGCTACAGCCTCGCGAAGCTGGGTCAGCGCAATCTGTGGTTTGGTCTCGAAAGCCAGATCGTCGGGAATGCCAGCGCGACGGGCACGTTCCCGGTCGTCAATCCACTCTTTGGGCACATACAACTGCCAGGCAATCGGCAGGCTGCCGCGTTGCGTCGCGATCGACAGGCTCACGGCGACCTGGCAGTTGTCCTGCTTTCCGAGCTGCCCACAGTACTGACGTGCCACCCCGACCGAATGACGTCCCTTCTTTGGAAAACCTGTGTCGTCAATAATCCAGTAGTATCCCGTTTCTTCCGCCGCTTGCGCGTCTAACCCGGGCATCACCCAGTCGCGTACCCGCTGCAAGACCGCACGGTCAGACCAGTCTGCCTTGGCCACAAAGTGGTGGAGTGACTGGTGCTTCGCACTCGCGTGAAGTGGGTCAATGTGCGCGGCCATTGGCTCGACGCTCTTGCGTGACAGCGGCAACACCAGGCCCGAACAGTAACCCTTGAGGCCGGCATGGCGATCGGCGTGCCCTAACGCCTGCCCCAGGTGATCTAGATATGCATCAAATTCGTCGACATCTTCTCTCATCGCAATTGCCCGGAGTCTGTATTATTCAATACTACCAGGTATCGCTTTGCTGTAAATGGATTTTGTGACACAGTAAGACTTCTATGGGGGATCGGTAGTCAACTCCTTTTTCGATGTGCTTTCCGTAGGTCATTTGCCTCCGTTTGACAGAGGCAGGTTATCCACCGCTGGTCAGCGTCGCGGTCATAACACTCGAACCGCTGACCAGCGGTGGATAACCTGCTGTTTGCTGAAGGTATAGAATTCAGTATGGAATCCTCTACATCAGGCGAGTCACTAAAACGTTCGAGGCCGGAGTGTCTGATATCCGGGCGGTTGCCCCGGGCCAACTTCTATCCGTGCCGGCGCGAGGCCGGTCACCACATACCGCATGCGCAAAGCGCTGGAACCACTCCGTTAGCGACGTACCCCATCTAGAACTACGGTCACCCGTCAGGGCAACCCGCTTACTGTCCGGGCACGCGAACCTTTTTCAATCCTGCCTGACTGTCGTTGCTCAGGTTACAGCGCCGGTGTTGCCGCCGGTTTGAGCCTTGCTCCTGCCGGAATCTCGCCATGTTCCAGATAACGCCATAGTGCGATCGCGAGACGGCGCGCAAGCGCGACAATGCCGATGCGTCGCGAGCGCTTGCCATTGCTGCCAAAGCGCTGGTTGAACCATTTACTCATCTCGCTGACCGGCTGGAAGCGTAGCCAGCTCCAGGCAAGTTCCACCATCAACCACCGCACCCGCTTGTTGCCCGCCTTGCTGATACCCTGCTCGACTTCACTGGTGCCGCTTGCATAGGGCGTAGGCGCCAGACCCAGACAGCCGGCGAGCTCGCGGCGATTGCGAAACTGCCGCCATCCGAACAGCTCCTTGACCAGAGTCCATGCACTGCCCGTGGCGATGCCCGCCAGTCGTGCCAGCACTGCAATGGCCGGTTGGTCGCCGTCGCGCACCTGATGAGCCTGCATTGTCTCAAGCGCTCTGATCTGCCTGGTGACAAGAGAGAGCCGCTCGAGCTCACGTTCAATTTCGGCACGCAAACCGGGCTGTAGCTGCGCGGCGTGCGCGGCCCACCAGTCCACCCACGTGCGCCCACCGATGTGTTCCGTGCGCAAATTATGCAGCACCATCAGAGAGCGGATCCGGTTGCTGTGAGCGGTGCGCTCCTGCCGCAGTCTTCCGAGCTCCCGGTGTACGCGCCGCTCATCTTCCTGCTCGGGGCTTGGGATGCGCGCGATTGCCCACAGCCGCCTTTCGCCTGCGTCGTAGCGCATGAGCATCCACAGCAATCTGTCAGCGTCGAGCCGGTCGGTCTTGGCACGCCGTGCCCGCCGGCTAACCTCGATACTCGCAGGGTCCACCACCAGGTTGGCAATGCCTTGCGCGCTCGCCCAGCGGTGCAACCAGAACCCATCACGCCCCGCCTCATAACAACTGCGCACCGGCGCATCGTTGGACAGATGGCAGCGCGCCTTTGCTTTCGCAATTGCCTTCAGGACCGCCTCAGTATCGCCTGCGCTCACAGTACACTGGGTCGGGGCGCGAACTCCGTCTCCCAGCGCAAGCTTCCAGCTTCTGTCGCCTAACTCGAAGGCGACATACAGCGAGCCGACCACCTTTGAATCCTGCCCACCACGGGCCATGTCCGGTGCGTTCATTTGCGTGCTCCTACGAAGAAAACGGATGACGATTCCGTTTTACTCCTCCAGCTTTGCCTTTGCTGCCCTCATAGTATCTAGGCAACCTCAGACGGGTCAGCGGGTGCTGACGCAGCCGCGTCAGCAGGTTGTGCACGAGCCCAATCCATGACGATATCAACGAATAGAATGGTGGCCAATGAAACGACGCGCATACCGTTCATATTGTTGTCCTCGTCTTATGTTGTTTTCTTCGCAACAGCAGTGAGCTGCCGATCTGCGCGATGAACTCCGTGATCGACCGTCTCACGAAGTTAGCTGCAGCATGGGTAGAAAGAGGGCGATGCGCAACGAACTTTTTGTTGTGGCTATAGATTCTCGTTACCGTGTTCGGAGTCTCGCCTAGGTAGGGGCGATGCGATTGTCGCGCGAATGGTGTCTGCTAACGGATGAATTGAGCATTTGCACGAACTCGTTGGCCGCGGCCGTCAACAGGTCCTCGTCCTGATAGACCAACAGGACGCTCAATTCGGGCATCGGTATATCCAGTTCGAGCCGCGTCATACGTCCCGCGTGAAAGTGCGGCTCGATAAACTCGAAGCCCGTTTCCGCCCAATGCGTCACAGCATTGAGGCGCGATGCAAGCTCAAGATAGAGCGCCATGGACGAGCAACGCATGACTCGGGTCGGGGGCGGCAGATTGAACCGCGCGAAAAGGCTTGAAATGTATCCATTGGGTTCTTCAGTTAAGTCCAGCACCAACCATTCAGCTTCGCAAAGGGAGTGCGGTAGGATCTTCGGATCCGGACGTCTGCCGCCGACTGCGAGCAGCGTTTTCAGGCCGTAAAGCCTTGAACACTTGAAGCCGCAAGACTCAGCCTCGCCGTATTGCGTCACGATGCCGAGATCAAGCACCCCGTCGCGGAGGCCTTCTAGTATCTGCGCCGGACGTAGCTCAAGCAGGTTTAAGTCGACCGATGGCCTTTGATGCCGAAACAGACTGATCGCGTCCGCTAGTGCTGGGCCTGCCGCCGGCGGCGTTAGTCCGATCGATAGCCGGCCGCCTAGCTCACCACGTAGCGAATCGAGTTCCTCCCGCATCTTGTCGATCTCTTTCTGGATCGCTCTGGATCGCTTCGCAATCATCGTTCCGTACGGGGTGAGTGTGGCGCCTTTTGCCGAGCGCACGAGTAGTGGTACACCAACCTCCCGCTCCAGTTCGCGTATCGACTTGCTGAGCGCCGGCTGTGTCAGGTGCATCAGGCGAGCGGCTTCCTGAATACTGCCTGCCTTCGCAACGGCGACCAATGCTTTCAGTTGGTTCAGCTTCATGGGTGTGCATGCCCGATCGGGCCCCTAATAACGTGAACGAATTCTAAACCCGACAAACAATTCGCTTGCGCATTGCGTTATGGCTGCAAGTGGTCCGGCTTACACCGAAGAAATTTGTCGTCAACCGTACCAAATGTAGACAGGAAATAGTTAGCCATGCGCACTGCCTCAATCGACGCGGCGTGCAGTCCACCATTGACGAGAAAAGCGTTTCTTGGCTTCGCAGGTGATATTTGCAAACTCTGGGTCGTTATGTTTTCTCCGGTTCGTACCAGTTTAACAATCCTAAGGAAGATGGCGACTCTATCGCCAGCGTCTATTCGCTGGGGGCGCACGCCACGTTCTGCCGCGATCTGTTACGGGCGTGCGTGCGCGCGTCCGTGGTGTACCGGCGCCCCACTCAGGATGGCAACCATGCTGTTGGTGCGCCGCTCGGCGAAGACTATTTTTTGTCGAAGCGTACTGCCCTTTATGTACGCGGCAGTTTGATCAAGAACGGACCGCACTCGGCGATGACGATAGATTATGCGGCCGGCTCGCCTGTCCCGAAGGCCTGCGCAACGGTGACGGATCTTGCGGTGAGCATTTGCCACAACTTCTAAAGCACGAGCAGCATCCCGTGTGGCAAAGCAGAGCACTGGATCAATTGTCAAATTCTCTAAATACCTAGGTTTGCAAATTAAAGTATGAATCGGTTGAATGATGCCGATGACAGCATTCCGGTGCATCAGCACTCGACAACGTTCAACGCCAGCCCGCCACGCGAGGTCTCCTTGTATTTGGACTTCATATCGAGGCCGGTCTGCCACATTGTGCGGATGACAGAGTCGAGTGACACCTGGTGATCGCCAGCGCCCTGAAGGGCCATGCGGGCTGCATGGATGGCCTTCACCGCGCCCACCGCATTCCTCTCGATGCAGGGAATCTGCACTCGCCCGCCGACGGGGTCGCAGGTGAGTCCGAGATGATGCTCCATGGCAATCTCAGCGGCGTGCTCGACCTGCGAAGGCGTGCCGCCCTGTACGGCCGCAAGCCCAGCCGCCGCCATTGAACAGGCCACGCCAACTTCTCCCTGACACCCGACCTCCGCGCCCGAAATTGAGGCGTTCCGTTTGTACAGGGAGCCGATTGCTGCTGCGGTCAGAAGGAAATCACAAACGACTGCCGGCTCGGCAGGTCCATGAAAACGATCAAAGTAATGCAACACCGCAGGGATGATTCCAGCCGCGCCGTTGGTTGGCGCGGTGACTACCCGTCCACCCGCCGCGTTCTCTTCGTTCACCGCTATCGCAAACAGTGAGACCCAATCCAGAGCAACCAGCGGATCCGCCGCAGCCTCCGCTTCAAGAGCGTGTAGCGTTCGGTAAAAACCCGGTGCCCGTCGGGAGACACCGAGCGGACCGAGGAGCCTCTTCGCGGCCTCGTCGTTGTCCACGCCACAGCCGCGCTTCACACAGGCCTGCATCGCGTGCCAAAGGTGGAGGATGCCGGCCGTTATCTGATCATCGTCGCGTTGCACGGCCTCGTTCGCGCGCATCAACTGGGCGATGGACAGCCCACTTTCGACACATTGGGCAAGCAGTGTGGTGCCCGAGTCGAACGGAAACGGAACCGCATGCGCTTGCTGATTGCGTTCATGCGTGTTTTCTACCGCGAATCCGCTGCCAGTCGAAAAGTAGGTTGCGCCGAGAACCAGTTCGCCTGCTTCATCATGGGCGTTGAAGCGAATCGCGTTCGGGTGCTCAGGCAGAGCGCGGCGATTGAAGCGGATATGTTCGTGCGGCCGCAAGACAAGCTCGTGCCGGGCCATGAGCATCAGTCTGCCGCTCGCACGAACGGCTGCGATTCGGGCGCCTATCGTCGATGGATCGATCGTGTCCGGCTCCTCACCCATGAGTCCGAGCAGCGCGCCGACATCGCTGCCGTGCCCGCGGCCGGTTGCGCCCAGCGAACCGAACAGATCGACCTGAACGGTGTGCGCGCGCGGTAAGCCATCATATCGTTCGAGACTTTCCGCGAACATCCTTCCCGCCCGCATCGGTCCCACCGTGTGCGAGCTCGACGGACCAATGCCAATCCTGAACAGATCGAATACACCGACCATTGGCGGCTCCGTCGCACGGCTCATTTGAGGTACGTCTCTGCGAGACGAACCCAGATGCTCGCGCCGACTGGAATCGCATCATCGTTGAAGTCGTATCCAGGGTTGTGTATGTGACAGCCGTGCCACTCACCCTCGCCGTTGCCAATTGCGATATAGCAGCCTGGCAGCGCCTCAAGCATCCACGCAAAGTCTTCGCTGCCGTTGCCGCCGCGAGGCAGCGCTGTCAGCACATTCTCGGCGCCCAGCAAATCAATCAGAACCTGCTGGAAGAAGTGCGTTTCGTTCGCATGATTGACCAGCACCGGGACCAGCCGCTGATAGTTGATGGTCGCTTCGACACCGAACACAGCCGCCTGGGCGGTGACGATTTCCCGGATCCGTCGCTCGATAAGATCTCGGGTGTCCGGACTCTTCGCACGAACATTCAGCGTGATTTCCGCGACATCGGGAATAACGTTGCTCGTCGTGCCTGCCTTCAGGATCCCCGTGCTGACCACGCACGATTCGCCGGGCTCGACGTTGCGCGACGCGATCGTCTGAACGGCCATCACGATTGCCGCGGCAGCGATGACCGGGTCTTTGGTGAACTGGGGCATGGCGCCATGTCCACCAACCCCTTTTAGCGTGATGTCGACACGGTCGGACGACGACATCACCGGACCCGGTACCGCAAGTACCTTGCCGAGCGGCAGGCCGGGCATATTGTGCATGGCGTAGACCGCGTCGCAAGGAAAGCGTTCGAACAGGCCATCTTCCATCATGGCCCGTGCGCCGCAGAGGTTTTCCTCGTC
>NZ_JABBGJ010000068.1 GCF_012927345.1 Paraburkholderia polaris | reverse complement strand
GCGAGCTTTGATGAGTTTTCGGTATTAAAAGGATCGAGCATGCCGACCAGCGTCGCGCCGCGCTTGAGCAACGGCAACTCGGCATCGGTCGGAGACTGGACCTTGAGGACGAGATCAGCGCCGAACGCAGTGGCCGCGTCGACGATTTCCGCGCCGGCAGTTGTAAAGGCTTCGTCAGGAAAGCTGGCGCCGGTGCCGGCGCCGCTCTGGATCGTGACCCGGTGGCCCTGGGTCACATACTTCTTGACCGTTTCGGGCGTCGCGGCGACGCGGGTTTCGTGCGCGCGCGTCTCGGCTGGAATGCCGATATTCATGTGTTCCTCCGCGGATAAGCAATGCGCGAGCGTACGTGCCCCCTGCCCTGAACGCCAAGACAAAATTCGTCTGGCGGAATAGCAGGCTGTTATGCCAACACCGAAGACGGTGTCGCATCTTCGTATGGCCAATCCGGGGCGAGGCAAAAGGACACCTGCCGAGTGTCATTCGAACGTTGCTTGGCACAACCCCATAAGCACCTGTTATTGCGCTAAAGCGAAACCGTCTTGGCGCGCCGCGTAGGCCCACGATAGGCTGGCGAACGAGATCATTCCCTCTGGCAACGCTTCGGCCGCCAGATTCGCACAGCCTTAAAGGAGATTTGAATATGCGTGCTTCCGTGCTCGTCACGCGTGCGTCATTTGCCGACATTGTCGATAGCCTGCGGGACCACTTCGACGTCAGCGACAACGCCGACGATACCGTCTGGAGCCAGCCGGAACTGATCGCCCGCCTGCAAGGCAAATCCGGCGCGATCACCCACGGTAGCGACCGAATCGACGCAACGCTGCTGGATGCCTGTCCAGAACTGCGTGCGGTGTGCAACGTCGGGGTCGGCTACAACAATGTCGACGTCGATGCATGTACCCGCCGAGGCGTGCTTGTGACGAATACACCCGGCGTGCTCACCGACACCACGGCCGACTTTGGTTTCGCATTGATGATGGCAACAGCGCGCCGCATTGCCGAGTCAGAGCATTTCGTTCGGCGCGGCGAGTGGCAGAAAACGGGGCGCTACGACATGTTCGTTGGATCCGACATCCACCACGCTACGCTCGGCATTCTCGGCATGGGCCGCATCGGCCAGGCAATCGCAAAACGGGGTGCGTTCGGCTTCGACATGCGCGTGATTTACCACAACCGGTCACGGCTTCCCGCTGACATCGAAGCTGCGAGCCGCGCTCAATATGTCGACAAGGACACGCTGCTGCGCGAGGCCGATCATCTGATCGTTGTCGTTCCGTACTCGGCCAGTTCGCATCATGCGATCGGTGCACGTGAGCTCTCAAGAATGAAGCGCACCGCGACGCTGACCAATATAGCGCGCGGCGGCGTAGTCGACGATGCGGCGCTTGCCGAGGCACTGCGCAATCAGACCATCGCGGCAGCCGGACTCGATGTCTTTGAAGGCGAACCGGAGATTCATCCAGAGTTGCTGACTGTACCGAACATCGTGTTGACTCCACATATAGGCAGTGCGTCAGTCGCGACCCGACGAGCCATGGCCTTGCTGGCCGCGGGCAACCTCAGCGCCGTATTCGGATACGGAAAGTTCGCCGGACAACCACCTTCGCCAGTGAATCCACAGGTGCTGTCCCACCGGGCTAGCGCGTCGTGAGCGCAGCGCCCTGCAAAGAAGCACACGCCATGACGTTCAAGCTTCTGGTCATGGGCGTCTCCGGCTCAGGGAAATCGACACTCGCAGACAACCTGTCCCGAGCACTGGGCGGCGTGATGATCGAAGGCGACGATCATCACACGAGCGCAAACCGCGCGAAGATGCGTGAAGGCGTGGCACTCAATGACGAGGACCGCATCCCGTGGTTGAACAGGATTGGCACATTGCTAGCCGCGCAAAGCGGTACTGCAGTGCTGTCGTGTTCTGCACTGAAGCGCAGCTATCGTGAGCTTCTGAGGCAGCGCGTGCCGGACCTGCGTCTGGTGTTCCTCAACCTGGATCGCACAACTGCGTTTGCACGCGTGGCGCAACGCCGCGGCCATGAGTTCCCACCGTGCCTTGTCGAAAGCCAGTTCGATGCGCTCGAATCTCCTGCGGGCGAAATCGACGTTCTACGAGTCGAAGCGACGCAAACAGAAATAGCGCAGCTCACTGAGGTGATGCGCTGGCTGCGAAGCGGATTGGCCGAGTGAGTTCGGCTTTGGCTTCACACGATTGATCACCCACTCACGTTTCATACCAAGGAGTTGCCTTGAACTCAATCTCCAGACTATTCGACCTCACGGGGCGCACTGCGCTGATCACCGGCTCGAGCGCCGGCATCGGCTACGCCCTCGCCCGCGGTCTCGCCCTGGCCGGCGCGACCGTGATCCTGAACGGGCGGAACGAAGCACGCCTCGCCCGAGCCGCCGATACCCTGCGCAGCGTTGGTGCAACCGTCCACACGAGCAATTTCGACGTGACCGACGCCGATAGCGTCAGCACCGCGATAGCACACCTTGAAGACCATGTCGGCGCGCTTGACATTCTGGTGAACAACGCCGGCATGCAACGCCGTGCGCCATTGGAGAACTTTTCCGTGGCACATTGGGACGAACTGATGCGTACCAATCTGGACAGTGTATTCCTCGTCGGCAAGGCTGTCGCGCGTCACATGATTCCGCGTGGACGCGGCAAGATCGTCAACATCTGCTCCGTCCAAAGCGAACTGGGCCGTCCGCATATCGCCGCGTATACCGCGAGCAAAGGCGCCGTAAAGATGCTCACTAAAGGCATGGCCATCGACTGGGGCCCACACGGTCTACAGGTCAACGGGCTCGGTCCAGGTTACTTCAAAACAGAGCTCACCGAGGCGCTCGTCAACAACCCTGAATTCAGCAACTGGTTGATCGGCAGAACCCCATCGCGTCGCTGGGGAGACGTCGAGGACCTGATCGGTGCAGCCGTGTTTCTCGCAAGCGACGCATCGAACTTCGTCAACGGACACATCCTGTATGTCGACGGCGGCGTAACCGCTACGCTCTAGCGCGGCGTTGGCCGACCTGACACAGCATCCCCGCCGTCACTGATGACGGGGATGCCGCGCGATGCGATACCCGCAATCCACCGATTGCACCCCGTGCTTTTGAACAAGTGGTCCCCGAAACGCCGTCCGCTCAACCAGGCGGGACGGAACAACGGTCGGACCACCCGCAAAGACTTGTGAAGAGGCTTAGAACTTATGCGTCAGACCGAAGGTAACGAGGGTTTCTGCATTCGTGGATGACCCCGACGTCCCTGCAATGGCAGCAACAGCGCGTTCGCCCGTCGAGTCCGTCCCGCTGGCCGCCTGATGAACCGCGACCGCATAGACCGAGGTCTGCTTCGAGAGATAATAGACGGCGCCAAGGTCAACCTGCTGATATCGCGCGCTGCCTTCACCATCGGCCGCACCGTTTCTCGTGTAGATGTACGCAACACCGAGCAGAAGCGCCGGAGTGACTTGATACTTCAGATTCAGCTCGCCCGTATTGAACGATGCGGTACCTCGATAAGCCGCTTCGGTCGCATTCAAGCCGGCAACGCTCACCGTTCCAAGATTCCGGAATTGTGTATTGCTATAGACGACGCCAACGGTAGCAGGACCGAGCGCGTACGATCCGCCGGCTGCAATAATCTGTTGAGAGCCGGCTGACGCATAGCCCGCAAGGACAGGGCTCGAAATGTTAGCCGCCGTCGCGCTGTCGTTTGCCTTATTGCCAAAGAACGAAAAATTTGGATCCTTCGCCAGGATGTAGCCAACGCCCAACTTTACCGGACCATTGGCATAACCAGCACTCAGATCCCAGATCTGGTTTTGCGAGAATTCGCCTGCCTTTCCCCCAAAGCTATACGCACCGCCAAACGTCAGGCCGTTGAAGCTTTTGCTTCGATACATGATCGAATTGTTGAGACGATTCGAATTGTCGAGGTTATCGACGTCACCGGGATGAGCACCATATTCCGCGCCGGAGGCAGCCCAACTGTTACCGGCTTCCAGGTAACCCACCGCGGCCCACGAGTCCGAATTCTGACGACCTAAGGTCACTGTTCCGTAATCGGCGCTGCTCAGTCCACCGAGGGCTGCGCGGCCGAAGAATGTGCCGTTCTGTCCTATCGTGCCGTTGGCAAGGTTAAAGCCTGCTTCAAGATTGAAAATTGCCTTGAGACCACCGCCCAGGTCTTCAGAACCGATCATCCCCCACCGGTTTGCACCCTCGTTACCGCCAACCAGGGCAACCTGTCGCCCGCCCTTGACGTTCGAGTTATAGACAAATCCTGCGTCCGCAATGCCGTATAGGGTCACGCTACTTTGAGCCTGAGCAGCACCAGCGAATGAAACCAGAGTCGCGATGGATAAAGTGGAAATGGAAATTTTCATTGACGATCTCCCAATACATTAGGATTACAAATTAATATGTAAAAACTTTTTTATTCAAAGAAGCGTGAAACTCGCCACCCGACCTCTGCCCGAGCACTTTTCCGCGGCGGCCACCAACGGGCCGCCATCGCTCAGATCAATTCCGACACTGCGTTTGCAATCTTCCGGCAACCTTCCTCGATCACTTCGATACCCGTCGCAATCGACATGCGAAAATACGGCGACGCCCCGTAAGCCGATCCAGCGACAAGCACCACACCCGCGGCTTCGAGGAGGTAAAGCGTGAAGTCCGCATCGCTTGCGATCAGCTTGCCCGCCGGCGTCTGTTTGCCGATCACGCCACCGCAATTGACGAACAGATAGAACGCGCCACCGGGAGCGCCGCAGGCCAGGCCGGGGATCGCATTGAGCAAAGCCACACCACGATCGCGCCGCGCGCGGTAGGTCTCGACGGCCTCGGCGATACTGCTTTGGTCGCCCTGCAACGCGGCGAGCGCGGCCGCCTGACCGACCGACGATGCGCAACTGGTCGATTGCGATTGCAGCGTGTCCATCGCCGCAATCAGATCCGCCGGGCCGGCCGCATAGCCGATGCGCCAGCCAGTCATCGCATACGTTTTCGACATCCCGTTGACGACTACCGCCCGGTCGTGCAAAGCCGGTTCGACTGCGACGATATGAGGGTTGCTCGCGCTCTCGAAGCGGATGTGTTCGTAGATATCGTCGGTCAGCACAAGGACGTGCGGATGGCGTAGCAGAACATCCGCCAGCGCGCGCAGCTCTCCTGATGAATACGACGCACCGGTCGGGTTGCTCGGCGAGTTGAGCAGCAGCCAGCGGGTTCGCGGCGTGATGGCCGCCTCGAGCGTGGCGGCGGTCAGCTTGAAACCATCGGCTTCGGTGCACGGCAGTACGACGGGCGATCCTTCGCACGCAAGCACCATATCCGGATACGACACCCAGTACGGCGCCGGAATCAGGACTTCGTCACCAGGCTCGACAGTGACAGCCAGGGCGTTGAAGATCGCATGCTTCGCGCCACACGTGACAATGATGTGCTTCGGGTCATAATCGAGGGCATTTTCCTCGCGCAGTTTTGCGGCGATCGCTGTACGCAGCGCGACGGTGCCGGCCGTCTGGGTATAACGGGTTTCGCCGCGCTCCACGGCTTCGGCAGCCGCACGCCTGATGTGCGCCGGGGTTGGAAAATCCGGCTCGCCGATGGCGAGATTGACGATGGTGCGGCCCTGCCGCCGCAATTCGGCGGCACGATCCGCCGCCGCACTGCTTGGCGAGGTTTTGATGCGCTGTACGCGCGATGCGATTCGAGACAAACTCACTGCGCACTCCTTGTCGACACGGGTATGAGGGCAAGGTAAGCGGGCGAAAATGATCGCGCAAAGAGGGATTCGCTCTAGCGGAATCGTAATCGCTTATACCCGTATCGCGCGTGCACCAAAGTTTGCCAATACGACGATGCCCGGTGCTCGCCTGTGGCAGGGACACGGGCGGGCAGTGCCGGCCCGGCAAGGGTTTTACATTATTATTTTCCGATGTCGTGATCACGCCACATGCTTTACGATTTCGGTTTCGAGTTGCGATCGGGCAACCAGACATTCGTAGGACACGAGGCTGTGAACCTGAGGCGCCTGAAGTACTTCGTGAAAATCGTCGATCTTGGCAGCCTCACGCAGGCCTCCGAGATTCTTCACATCGCCCAGCCCGCCCTAAGCCAGCAATTGATGATTCTCGAAAGCGAGTTCCGCCATCAGTTGCTGGTTCGCACCAAACGCGGCGTCACCCCCACCGAAGCCGGCAATACGCTGTACCGTCACGCGCAGATCATCCTGCGGCAACTCGAGCAGGCGCGCAGCGACATGGACAAGAGCAGTGACACGCTGGCCGGCAAGGTATCAGTGGGTCTTGCACCGGGCACGGCGGCGTCGGCACTGTCGCTGCCACTGTTGAAAACCGTGCGTGCCCGACACCCTGGCATCCTTCTCTATCTCAACGAGAGTTTCGGCACCACGCTAAGCGAACTGATCATCAACGGGCGTATGGACATGGCCGTTCTCTACGGCGACCACGCGTCGCGCGGTTTGTCGTTCCAGTTGCTACTGACAGAGGAGTTGTTTCTCGTCACGCCGCGCGGCATGCCGATGCCGGACGGGCCGGTCGCGCTCGCAACACTGCAAAACGTCGATCTGATGCTGCCGCGCCCCTATAACTATCTGCGCAAGTACATTGACGACGCATTGGCGATCGCGCGGGTTCAACCACGCGTGGTGGCAGAAATCGAATCGGCCGCGACGCTTGCAGCGGCCATTCACGAAGGCATCGGCGCCACCATCCTGCCCGACTCGGCGGCTCGCATCATCGCGGCGTCCGGTGACGGGGTGCAACGGCGCATCGTGGCACCTATGATCGAAGCACCGTTATCGCTTTGCGTGTCGGACCACCTGCCGCTGTCCGAGCCCGCAGTCGCGGTGTATCAGATCCTGCTCGAACTGATTGCCGACCTGGCGCTCGGCTCACAACCGCCGGAAGCCGCTTGCGCTGCCGGCGCGCGGCCGCAGTGCCCGGAACAGCTTCCATGACCATCAATTTCAAGCTGCTCAAGAGTTTCGTCAAAGCCGTCGAGCTGGAAAGTCTCTCGAGTGCCGCGAGCCATCTACACATTGCGCAACCCGCGTTGAGCCAGCACGTCAATCTGCTCGAGCGGCACTTCGGCCAAAGATTGCTGATCCGCACCAATGTCGGGGTCAACCCGACTGATGCGGGCCGCGAGTTGTACCGGCACGCGTTGCTGATTCTCGATCAGCTGGACAAAGCCGAACTCGATGTAGCGCGCGCGGCGAACGTGATTTCGGGCAACGTAAGCGTCGGGCTCGCGACCTACAGCACCACCTCGATCCTCTCGACACCCCTGCTGAAAACCATCAGACGCGACTATCCCGATGTCAACCTGTTCCTGAACGACAATTTCGGACTGGTATTGAGCGAGATGGTCATGACCGGGCGAATGGATCTGGCGATCATCTATGCGTCCGGGCCGATCAAGGGCGTGACGCTGCAGCCACTCCTCGTAGAAGAACTCTTCCTGATCGCACCGCCGCACGCCGAATTGCCGCCGGACGTCGACGGCGCTATCCCGTTGTCCGCACTTGACGGTATCGAATTGCTGCTGCCCGGCCGCACCCATTTCCTGCGCAATTTGATCGAAGCGGCCTTTGCCGACGCAGGCATCAAGCCGCGTGTGGCGGCCGAGATCGAATCGGCCGCCACACTGCGCGACGCGATCGAAGCCGGCCTCGGCGCCACCATTCTGCCGTGGGCGCTGACCAGTACGTTCACCGGAGCCGAGCGCCCGTTGACGCGCCGGCTGATCGGCCCGACCATCCGCGCCACGGTGTCGCTCTGCATATCGGACCACCAGCCGATGTCCGATGAAGCGCTGGCGGTGCGCGACACGCTCAGTCAACTGGTGAGCGAACTGGTGACGTCACAGCGCCTCGTCGGCGTCAGCGCACCCGACGTGGCGGGCGCGCTGGCCGCCTGAGGCGCGCTTCCTAGACGGCCACGCTGCTCTGCCGTGTCACCGGCGACGCGGACAGGCAGCGCATCACGTTCACGCCGTCGTTGACGAACGGGTCCGCGTGGTAATACAGCAACTGTGCGCCGGCTTCCACGAGATGAGCAACGTCCTCTTTGACGACTAGCGTGCCCGCGAACTTGCCAGCCCGGCGGATGCGCCCAAGCGTCTGGTCCACGAGCTCGACGACCGGCTGCGGACGACGCGCGCCGGGCGCCACGCGTGGCGAATATCCCATCGACTGCGACAGGTCCCCCGGGCCGACAAAAAACACGTCGATGCCTTCGACCGCAAGAATCTCATCGAGATTCTCCACGGCCTGGGTGGATTCGATCATCACGATGATGAGCTTCTCGTCGTAGTCGTCCGGGCACGCATAACGTATGGTCCTGACGACTTCGCGCGCGTTCTCCGCCGTGTGCACGAGTGGCACCATCACGCCGTCGACGCCGCAATTCAGGCATCGCGTGATGGTCGAGCGGTCCTGGCTTTGCGGTCGCACGATCGTATAGCCGCCGCCAAAACGCGCCGCCTTCGCCATCTGCTGCAGTTGTTCGAAGCCCGCTGCGCCGTGTTCGCAGTCCACAAAAATCGAATCGGCGCCGGCGCGCGTGAGCTTCTCGGCCAGACTCGACGACACGTGATTCGGATTGACCATCAGAACGGACTGGCCGTTCGCAAGCCGTTGTTTAAGCGTTGCACTCATGATTTGTTTCCTGCGATCGTTGCCGGGCCGACGCCGTCCGGGGCGCCGAGCCAGCGGCTGATTTCGGTGTCCGGTCCCTGGTCGCGTTGCAGCGTCGGGCTAATGACCAGTTCCTCGATGGTGGTGCGCGCGGGCAGCGTGCAGCACAGCAGAATCGCCTGCGCCACGTCGTCGGGGCTCACCATCGCCGCGCGTTCCTCGGCGCTCGGCGGACGCACCCGCGTGTCCATGATCGGCGTGTTGACCTCGCCGGGGAGGATCGTCGTCGCGCGGATGTTGTTGTTGCGAAACGTCGCGTGCAGATAGGTCATCAGATTGCGCACGCCGGCTTTCGCGGCGCCATATGGGGCACCGCCAAGCAGACCCGGACGCACTGCAGCCAGCGACGACACGGTCACAACCGTGCCGCCGCCCGCCGCCAGCATGCCCGGCAGCACCGCCTGGATCAGCACATAAACGGCGGTCAGGTTCACGGACAGCGTCGCGTTCCAGTCATCCTCGTCGATCCAGCGGATATTGCGCACCCGGCTCGATGCGCCGGCATTGTTGACGAGGATCCCGACGGGACCGATTTCGGCTTCGATCCAGCGCACCAGTTCGACCATCTCTTCGCGCCGCTCGAGGTCGACCGGGCGTGCCCACGCTTCCTGACCGGCCGCCTTGATCTCGCTCACGACTTCGGCAAGCGCGGCCGCTCGGCGGCCGACGACCACGACCTTGGCACCTTCGGCCGCAAGTTGCAGTGCCGTCGACCGGCCGATACCCGAGCCACCGCCGGTGACGATGGCGATCTGTCCATCAAGCGCGCCCATGATCATTGCCCTCCATTGCCGGCGGCAGCGCCGTCCACGGCTGGGCCGCTATACCCGTAGTCGGCCTTCGCCCGCTCCGCGCTCACCAGACCTTCGCGCAAATCGCGCTCGATCAGCTCGCGCGGCCGCTCACTTGCGTTGCCCCATCCGCCGCCGCCCGGCAGTTCGAGCACCAGTTGCTGCCCCGGTTCGAGCACCATCTTGCCCTTCGCGAACACCGCCTCGCCGTCGCGCAGTACCGCGCCGGCACGCCCGGACTGCCCCCCGAGTACGCCGAAACAGGGATGCTTGACGCGCTCGGTGCTCAGATAGATGTTCATCGGCCGCGACGACAGGTTGCGCAGCACGCCGCGCTGACCGAGGCCACCACGATACTTGCCGGCTCCGCCCGAGTCGGCGATCAATTCCTTGCGCTCGGTGAGAATCGGCACCGCGATCTCATACATTTCTATCGGTGTGACCTTGCAGTTCGACGGGAAGCTGAGGGTATCGTTGCCGTCCATCGCGGAACGTCCGCCCTGCCCGCCGTGGAAGTTCTGAATGCTGCCGTAGGCGCTGCCATCCTCACGCTGCCCCTGACAGTTGACGCCCCAGATCGGCGCGCCGCCGCTGTCGGCCTGGGTGCGCTCCGGCAGCACGTTCTGCAAGGCGCGGAAAATCAGGCTCGGGATCACGTGGCCGATCAGGTTGCGCGCGCTGCCGGCCGCCGTGCGGCCAGGATTCAGAATCGAGCCGGCCGGCGCCTCGTCCGTGATCGGGATCATGCAGCCTTCGTTGTTCGGCGTCTCCGGATCGAGCAGGCATTTCAGCGCATAGACGCTGTGCGCGACGCGGTAGTGCGGCATCACGTTGATGCCGCGCGCCACTTCCGGCGACGTGCCGGCATAGTCGACGTGAATCGAATCGTCGCGCACCTCGACGCTCACGCGCAGATACACGTCCGTCTCGAAGCCATCGAGGGTGACCTCGGCGCCGTACTTACCGTTGGGCAGCTCGGCAATCGCGCGACGCATGAAACGCTCCGAGCGGCCGTGGATCGCTTCGCCCAAGCCTTCGAGATTGTCGAGACCGTACTCATCCATGAAGCGAGTCAGCTCCCGGTGGATCACCTCGTTCGCCGCCACCATGCTTTGAATGTCGCCGCGCACTTCATGCGGCAAACGCACGCTCGCCTCGAGCACCGAGAACACGTCCTCGTTCGGCTTGCCAGCCTTGAACAGCTTGAGGATCGGCAGACGAATCCCTTCTTCGAACATATCGGTCGAATCGGGCGACTGCGGCCGGCCGCCGATATCCGGCAAGTGCGCAATGCTGCCCGCGTACGCCACGATCTGGCCGTTGCGGAAGATCGGCGTCAGCATCACCAGATCCGGCAAGTGCCCGGTGCCGATCATCGGATCGTTGGTCGCGAGCACGTCGCCCGGCTCCAGCGTCTCCGGCGGGAAGGCCTTGAGGAAGTAGTTCTGCGCGGCCATCGGCAGCGACGTAATGAATACCGGGATCGACCAGGTGCACTGCGAGAGCGCACGCCCCTTCGCGTCGAGTAGCACGGTCACGTAGTCGTGGTTCTCGCGCACGATGGGCGAGAAAGCGGTGCGCCCCAGCGCGCTGTCGGCCTGGTCGGCGATGAAGACGAGACGATCCCACATGACCTGCAGGGTGATCGGATCGTTGAAATCGGGATTGCGAATAGACATGACGGTTTCCTTGCTCAAGCGAGAAGCATGATCAGATTTTGCTGCGCATCGACCGACGCCGTGGCGCTCGGGCCAACGACCACGGTCGATTCACGCTGCTCGATGATGGCCGGGCCCTGGATCTGCATGTCCGGCGTCAGCGCGTAGTGGTCGTACACACGGGTTTCGACGTATTGGCCCAGTTCATCGAAGTAGACTGGCCGGCTGCCCTTGAGCGGGTCCTTCTTCGTGCCGCGCCCGCCGCCGATGTGGCCGGTCGTCACGTGAGAGCGAGGCCCGCTCACGCGCACGCGCCAGGTGATGACCTCCACCTCGGAGCCCGACACCGTGCGGCCATACAGCGCCTCGTATGCGGTATAGAAGCGCGCAAGCAGTTCCTCGACGAAGCCTGCCGACGCCAGATCCTGGTCGGGCAGAGCGACCGAGATTTCATGGCCTTGGCCGACGTGGCGCATGTCCACGGTAAAGGTGGCGGTAATGTTCTCCAACGGCACGCCGCTTGCCGTCACGACCTCGCGACCCTGGGCAACCAGCGGATCGAGCACGCCATGGATCACCGCAGGGTCCCACGACGCCAGCGCGAGCGGACGGCTCGCCGACAGGTCCGACGCCACCGGCGCGCCGAGCAATCCGATCGCCGAGGTCACGCCCGCGCCGAGCGGGCAGATCACCTTGCGGATGCCGAGCTTGCGTGCAACGCCATATGCATGCACCGGCCCCGCACCGCCGAAGGCGATCAGCGGCAACGCGCGCGGATCGACGCCGCTTTCCGTCGCCTGCATCGCCGCGGCCTTGCTCATGCTCTCATTGACCATGTCGTGGATGCCCCACGCGCAGCGCTCAGCCGTGATTTCGAGGTTGTCGGCAAGGCGCGCCATAGCCGACTTCGCCGACGGCCGGTCGAGGGCAAAATCGCCACCGAGGAACGAATGCTCGTCGACGTACCCGAGCAACAGGTCAGCGTCGGTGACCGTCGGTTCCGTTCCGCCTCGCCCATAACACGCGGGGCCAGGTGCAGCCCCGGCGCTGCGCGGTCCTACCTGGAGCAGACCGAGCGGGCTGCGCGACGCGATACTGCCGCCGCCCGCGCCGATTTCGATCATGTGGATCGACTGGATCTTCAGCGGGAAACCGCTGCCCTTACGGAAACGTTCATAGCGCGCGACTTCGAGTTCGTTCGCGATCATCGGCTGGCC
The DNA here is from genome assembly GCF_012927345.1 of Paraburkholderia polaris. GTDB lineage: Bacteria > Pseudomonadota > Gammaproteobacteria > Burkholderiales > Burkholderiaceae > Paraburkholderia > Paraburkholderia polaris. The sequence goes on along the minus strand of NZ_JABBGJ010000068.1, from coordinate 22,092 downwards.
GTTCGGGATCAGACACAGCTTGGCGGTCGTACCGCCCATGTCGAACGACAGCACGCTGTGCTCGCCGGCCGTGCGCGCATAATCAGCCGCCGCCACGGCACCCGCCGCGGGACCCGATTCGATCAGACGCACAGGCACCCGCGCCGCAGTCGAACTGGGCACGACGCCACCGCTTGAGGTCATCCACAGCAATTGGCTCTTGACGCCGCGTTTGGACAACTCGCGCTCGAGATGATCCACGTGGCGCACCATCAGCGGCTGCGTGTAGGCATTGGCGACCGTGGTCGACGCACGGTCGAACTCGCGCACCTCCGGACAGACCGACGACGACAGCGAGACGGAAATGTCGCCAGCAACACTCGCGAACAGTTCGCCGATGCGCTGCTCGTGTTGCGGATACTTGTAGGCATGCAACAGACACACGGCGACCGAGCGGATGCCGGCGTCACGCAGTTGCGCGGCGATCGCCAGTACCTTGGCTTCGTCGAGCGACTGGATGATCACGCCGTCCGCGGTAACCCGTTCGTCTGCACCGAAGCAGAGGTCGCGCGGCACCAGCGGCTCGGGATACTGGATCCTCAGGTCGTACAAGTCGTAGCGGCCTTCGGTGCGAATCCGCAGCATGTCCTGAAAACCATCGGTCGTAATGAAGGCGGTTTCGACGCCGCGACGCTCCAGCACCGCATTGGTCACGACCGTCGTCGCACCGAGGATCTGTGGCGCGACCGTACTGCCGTTGCCGGCACGCACCCGCTCCAGCAGTTCGTCGACGCCTTGCAGCACCGCACGCGCCGGGTCGTCCGGTGTGCTCAGAACCTTGTGTAGCAATATCGTCCCGTCCTCGGCCGCCATCGCGAAGTCGGTGAACGTACCCCCAGTATCAAAAGCGAGCTTCATAATCTCTTTTCCCTCTATCGTGTCGCCCGTATGGGCCTTCACTACAAAAAATGTGAGTTGACGTGTGCGTTAAAGTGCCGGCTTGCCGTTCAATAGAGGCCCTCCAGGCGGCGCCGGAGAGGCCGCGATGTGGGCATGTCCGTGCCCGGTCATAAACAGTTCACCGAGTTTTTCCTGACTCAACTCCCCAACCGGGGTATCCCAGATCACCTTGCCGAGACGCAGCACGACGGCGCGTTCAGCGGTTTCCATAGCCTTGCGCGTGTTCTGCTCTACAAGCAGGATGGTTCGACCGCCTTTGTGAAGGCGCTTGAGTTCGTTAAACACCAGCGCGACAGCCTGCGGTGACAACCCGACCGACGGTTCGTCGACCAGCAGGATTTGCGGCCGGCGCAGTACGGCCATGGCCATCTCGAGGAGTTGCTGTTCGCCGCCCGAGAGGTTGCCGGCGTACTGGTCGCGCCGCTCGCGCAGCACGGGAAAGAGGTCATAGCAGTATTCGCGCTCGGCACGCGTTTCCGAATCACGCACGGTGCACGCGGCCATCTCGAGGTTCTCCTCGACCGACATCAGAGGAAAGTTGCAGCGGCCTTGCGGCACGTACGCAATCCCATGCGACAGAAACGCTCGCGGACGCTTGCCCGCAAGATCCTCGCCCTTCCAGCGGATCGAACCGCCCTTGTGCGTTGTCATCCCGAACAGGGTCTTTAGCAAAGTCGACTTGCCGGCGCCGTTCGGCCCGAGCAAGGTGACGAATTCGCCATGTTTGATGCGCAGGTCGACACCTTGCAGAATTTCCAGGTGACCGTAGCCCGCGCGCAGGCCATCGATTTCGAGCATCATTGCCGTCACACTCCCAGATAGGCTTCAATAACCTGCGGATCGCGCACGATCGATTCCGGATCGCCGTCAGCGAGCTTGGTGCCCTGATGCAACACGATCACCCGGTGCGACAAGTCCATCAGCACATCGGTGTTGTGTTCGATCACGACGAAGGTCACGCCGAGACGGCGGTTCGCCTCGCGGATGCTGTCGATCACCTTCTCGATCAGGATCGGGTTAATGCCGGCGAGCGGCTCGTCGAGCAAAATCAACTCCGGCTCCGGCATCAACATCGAGGCGAACTGGAGCAGCTTCTGCTGGCCTCCGGACATGTTGCCGGCAGGCAGATGCGCAACGCGCTGCAGTCCGGAGATCTCGATCAGTTCGGCCGCACGTTCACGCAGACGGCGCAGCCGACGCGCCGCCCCCGGTCCGAGCGAGAAAGTCGACAGGAGGCCGGGGAAACTCGACATCTGTCCTGCCAATATCAGGTTCTCTTCAGAGTTCAAGCTGTGGAAGACCACGGTCTTCTGGAAACTGCGGACCAGATGTCCTTCACGGGCGATGCGGTTCATCGACCACCTGGTAATGTCGCGGCCGTTCAACACCACCTTGCCGCTGTCACTACGTTGCAGTCCGGTACAGCAATCGAACAGCGTCGACTTGCCGGAGCCGTTGGGGCCGATCAGGCCGCACACTTCGCCGCGCCGGATCCTGAAATCGACCCCTCGCAGTGCGGGCACGCCGCCGTACCTTTTGCGCAGACCCTCGACGCTGAGAATCGTGTCCTGATTAGTGACCATGGGTCTGTCCTCCACGCGTTACGGGGCGAATCCGGGCAAGGCGTTCGAGGCCGCGGTCGAGCAGCGGCGCGAGACCGTTTGGCACGCTGAACACCAGCAACAACAGGACGCAGCCGTAGATGATCATGCGCAGCTCCGGCGTGATCCGCAGCGCCTCGGATAAGGCGACGAACAGCAGGCTGCCGATCACCGCACCCGGCACCCGGCCGACGCCGCCGCCAAGCACGATAACGAGGATCGTGGTCGAGTAGTACATCTGGAAAACCAATGGGCTCACGACCGTCATGTAGTGCGCGTAAAGACTCCCGCCCATGCCGGCAAACAGTGCGCTCAGCATGAACACCACCAGTTTGTATGCCCATGTTGGCACGCCGAGCGATTCCGCCAGCACTTCGTTATCGCGGATCGCCACCATGCAGCGGCCAGCCGGAGATTTGATCAAGGCGTAGAACCCGAGGGTCGCGAGGACCGCGACGATGAGCGCCAGGTAGTAGTACGAGGGAATGGTGTTGATGTTGAGCACCGTGGCGCCGAACTGGAACCTGGGCTGAGGTATGCCGGCGAGGCCCATATCGCCGCGCGTCATGCCGATCCAGTTCTTCGCGACGGTCTGCGCGATGACGACAAAGCCAAGCGTGCACATCACAAACGAATAGGTCCGCAAGCGCAGCGCCGGGATACCGAGCGGCAAGGCGATCACGGCGGCAATCACCCCGCTCGCCACCAGATTGAAAGCGAACGACGTCCCGAAGTGCAGCGACAGCAAGGCGGACACGTAGGCGCCGATGCCGAAGAACACGCCCTGCGCCAGCGACAGCATGCCGGTGTAGCCGAGAATCAGATTCAGGCCGTGCGCGGGGAGCAGGAAAATCATCGCAATGATGAGCGCGTGAAGGTAATAACCGCCAAGCACGAGGGGTGCGACGCCCAGCGCTGCGACAACCGCGATCGCCCCGCTCCAGCGCAGGGCCGGCAGATGACGCGGGACAGGCGTCAGCGTATCGAGAGTGGTAGACATGATTAGTATTCCAATCGGTTGGACGGAGCCCGTCGGCATCCGGTTGCAGCATTGCGCAAACATGCATGCGAGAAAGTGCAGTGGAGCATGATCAGAAGCGCGCCTTGGCAGTGAAGAGACCCGTGGGCCGGCACATAAGCATCAGCAGGAGTGCAATGAAGCCGACGCTATCGCGGTACTGCAAGCCAATCGAACCGGCGACCAGGCTCTCGGCGATCCCGAGCATCCAGCCGGCGAACAGCGTGCCGCGCACGTTGCCCATCCCGCCCATGACGATCACCGCGAATGTCTTCAACGTGATCGACTCGCCCATGCCGCCATACAGGCTGACGTTGATAGGTCCGGTCAAGGCGCCGGAGAACGCGGCAAGCGCGGTGCCCAGCACGAAGGTGCGCCGCACCACTTTTTCAACATCGATGCCGATGACCTGGCAGCACTCGGGGTTTTGCGACACCGCGCGGATCGATTTGCCCATCAGCGTTTTATGCACCATCAACTCGAGACCGCCGAACATCACCAGCGCCGCTACCACGAGTACGATGCGCTGCTGGGCCATGCCGATGCCGAAGAACTGCACAGGATCGAGCCAGCCACCCGGAAACACCTTGTAGCCGCCGCCAAACGCCAGGATCACGGCGTTTTGCAGGATCAGCGAGATGCCGAGTGTCGCAAGCACACCTGACTGGAACGGCGCATTGACCAGACGCTGCATCACCAGTCGCCCGATCAGCGCGGCGATCAGCGCGCTGATCGCGACCGCGATGACGATCGACGCGCCGTAGTCGATGCCTAGCTTCGACACCACGTACCACGCGGCGAAGGTTCCGAGCATGTAGTACTCGCCATGAGCGAAATTGATTGCCCGCAACACACCGAAAATCATCGTCATGCCTGCCGCTATCAAGGCATAGACGGAGCCTGTTACCACTCCGTTGACGATCTGTTCAAAAATAAAGTAGCCCATTCGCGAAAGCTCCAGACTGCGGGTTCAGTGCGCCGAATAGTCGACACGGGAAGACAGCACGCCCTTGTTGACCGCCTTGTTGCCAACCACTTCGAGCAGCACGATTGGCACGACCGCTTGTTGATGGTCGTCGAACGTGACGGGACCCATGACGCTGTCATATTTGATCTTGATGAGCGCTGCACGCACGTCACTGTCTTTCGTGCTGTGGGCGTTCCTGATCGCCTGGGCAAGCAGGTGCACCGCCTCCCAATGCGTGTATGCATGCACGTTCGGCATGTCGCCGCTGTAGGCATTCTTGTAGTCGGCGACAAACTTGAGGCTGCGACGGTCGGGCCACGACGGCAGCCATGCCACGGTCTCGATCGCCCCGTTGAGCACGTCGGGCGCCGCTGCGATCGTGCTGGGCGTAGTGAATTCAGCATTGCCGATGAGTGCGACCTTGCCGGCGAGGCCCATCTCGTGCATCTGCTGCGCCACAATCGGCGTGGTGTCCGCGAGGCCGTACATCAGGATGGCCTGCGCGCCGACATACCTGATCTTGCTCAGCACCGGCCTAAAATCGGTTTCCGTCTCCTTGTAGTAGTCCTCGCTCACAATCTGCGCATGGTTGCGCGACAAATACTTTTTGGTGAAGTTGATCGCGCCCCGGCCGAAATCGGTATCAACAGACAATACTGAGAACTTCGTATAGCCCTTGCTAACGGCGAACTCCAAAGCTGCGGCGGCACGCACCTCGTCCGTGGGATAAGTACGGAACGTCCATTTATAACCGCCGACGCCCGCCCGGTAAGTGATTTCCGGATTCGACGACGCCGCATTGATCAGCAGCACGCCGGCCTGCTCGACAACTGGCTGCATCGCCAGCGTGACCGAACTGCAAACATCGCCGATGATCATCGAGACATTGTCGAACCGGATCATCCGCTGGGTGGCAGACACGCCCTCGGCAGGTACGCACTGGCTGTCCCCCTGAACCAGTTCCAGCTTCTTGCCGAGTACGCCACCCGCGGCATTGATCTCGTTGACGGCCAGGTCGGCGCCCTTCACCGCGTATGCGCCGTAGCGGGAGTTGGCGCCGCTCAGCGGGCTCACCACGCCGATCTTGATCACGTCGCCATCCTGCTCCGACGCGACCGCACTCACCGTCACGATCGTGGCCGCCAGCGCCGCAACCACTTTGCCAAGCCGACTGCCTGACGATTTCCATCTCATAGGGGCTCTCCAGCGGATATGAATTTGCGTTGGAATCAAAGGTACCTGGATCAAAAAGCCTGGACCAATACGTAATGCTGCTCCCGCTATAAAAGATCGTGATGGGGCAGCGTGCGCCGCAGCGCAGCAACACGGGGAACAGGAAGCTGTGGCACGCGAGCGCGCCACTGCGCTGCCAGGGCGACGCAATGGCTGTGACGGACGTGCGGACGCAGCCGGGCATCAAGGCGGCTGGCAATGAAGAACGGGGAGAAGTGGAAAAAACAGCGGGCGGAAAACAGTTAGAGCGCATAACACGAGACGGCCGCGGGCTGTCTCGTGCGTAGCCAGGCAAGATGGGCGTACGGGTTAGCGTCGGGGATAGTCCACCTTCGAGTACATCGCGCCCTTGATCACAGGTTTGCCGTCAGCGTCCTCAACGAGCACCATCGGCAAGATGGCCTGCTGGTGATCGTCGAATGTCACCTGCCCCATCACACCCTCGTATTTGATCTCCGTAAGCGCACGACGGATCCTGTCATTGTCGACGCTTCCCGCTTCCTGTACGGCTCGCGCTAGCAGATGCAAAGATTCCCACGGCGAATACGCCTGGACACTCGGAACCTCGCCGTCATAGGCCTTCTGGTATTCCCGGACGAATGCGCGGCTCCGTGGGTTCTGCCACTCGGGCAACCACGCAGCCACTTCGACGGCGCCTTCCATCACACGCGGTGCGGCGGCCATGGTCACCGGATTTGCGAATTCTCCATTGCCCACCAACCCGACTTTGCCCGCAAGACCCATCTCGAACATCTGCCGCGCGATGATCGGCGTCGTGTCCGCTTGCCCGTACAGGATGATGGCCTGCGCGCCGGAGTACTTGATCTTTGTGAGTACCGGACGGAAGTCGGTTTCCGTCTCCTTGTAATAGTCTTCGCTGAGAATCTCGGCGGGATACCGTGGCAGATATTTCTTCGTGAAGGCGATGGCGCCGCGGCCGTAGTCGGAGTCGACCGAGAGCACGGCGAACTTCGTATAGTGCCTTCTCTGCACCGCGTATTGCAGTGCGATAGCCGCGCGAAGCTCATCGGTGGGATAGTTGCGGAAAGTCCACTTGAAGCCGCCTACGCCGGCCCGGTACGTGATTTCCGGATTCGACGACGCCGCGTTCATCAGAATGACGTTTGCCGATTCGACAACTGGTTGCATTGCGAGGGTGACCGAACTGCACACGTCGCCGATGATCATCGAGACGTGATCAAAGCGGATCAGGCGCTGCGTGGCCGACACGCCCTCGGCGGGCGCGCATTGGCTGTCGCCGCTCACCAGTACGATCTTCCGCCCCAGTACGCCGCCGGCTGCGTTGATCTCTTCAGCTGCGAGTTGCGCGCCCTTCCACGCGAATGCGCCATACCGGGAATTGGCGCCGCTTTGCGGACTTACGATGCCGATCTTGATCGTCCCGCTTTCGCCTTGGCCATCCTGCGCGAACGCGCACGACGCGGCAAGCACGCCGCAGAGCGCAAGTGTTGCCAGTGTGATTGCGGCGCATCGCCTTTTCTGCAGTCGTTCAGCCATGGCTTCTCCATCGAGCGGATTGATTCCTGGTGTCAACTTACAGACACCAAAAAACGCCACCCATAGGAGATGCAGATCGCGCCATCAACTTTCTTGATATCGGCCGCTTCGGCTAGCCCCACGCCAAGCTGCGCAGGCCCATGTATCGAAGAGCCGGATCTTCTGGATGGCGACGGCTACATATGGTCCAACCTGAACCGTATCCCTCTCATTTTCGGATGACCGGTTTTGGACTGGCGAAAGAAAGGCTTGCCGGTGCATCCTTATCAGGCCGTTGCTGACTGTTCATGGTTGCCATATCCCGCCTTCCTGATGCACACGACTTTCGGTTGAGTCATTTCTTCGTACGCAAACCTGACACCTTCGCGGCCGAGGCTTCCGTACTTGAATCCTCCGAACGGCATGGCGTCGAATCGGTAGTCCGACGAGTCGTTGATCATGACCCCGCCAGCCTCCAGCCTGTCGGCTGCCTTGAGCGCGGCATGCAGATCGTTTGTGAAGATGCCGGCATGCAGACTGTATTCGGAGCTGTTGGCGAGCGACAGTGCCTCATCCAGTGTCTCCACCCGCTGAAGAACGACAACCGGGCTGAATATTTCCTGCTTCCACAGGTCGCATTCGAAGCTGACGTCCTCAAGTACCGTTGGAGCGTAAAGCGAACCGTCCTGAGTATTGCCGCACAGCAGTGTGGCTCCCTGACTGATCGCGGCGTCCACCACGCGTCTCGTGCGGGCCGCTGACTGAGCCGTGATCATCGGCCCAACGTCCGTGTCAGGCATCGCGGGATTGCCCGTCTTGAGCGCTTTGGTGCCGGCAACGAAACGCGTCCTGAACGCGTCATAGATGGACGACTGGATCAGAATGCGTTGCGTGCCAATACAGTTCTGGCCTGCGGCCCAGTACGCGCCAGACACGCACGACGCAACGGCGTCCTCGAGGTCGCAGTCATCCAGGACGATGACGGGTGCGTTACCGCCCAGATCCATCGCAAGTTTTTTGAGGCCTGCGGAGCTGGCTATTCTCTCGCCGGTTGCGAATCCACCCGTGAAGGAAACCATTCTGACGTCCCGGGATGAGACGAGTGCTTCGCCGAGCGCTGCGCCACCCGTCGCAACCGACACGACGTTCGGTGGCATGCCGGCCGCCACCAGATATCCAACGAGCTTGATCGCCGAAAGCGGCGTGAATTCAGACGGCTTGAGAACGACGGCGTTGCCGCCGGCAATCGCCGGCCCGAGCTTATGTGCAACCAGGTTGAGTGGATCGTTGTACGGCGTGATGGCAACGATAATGCCGAGCGGTTCCCGAGTGAACCATCCCTGCCGATTTTCCGATCCGCCGTACGCGTCGAACGGCACGACCTCGCCTGCGTTTCGACGCGCCTCATCGGCGGATAGCTTGAGGGTGTTCACGCACCGCAGCACTTCCTTTCGGGCCTGCTTGATCGTCTTACCCGCTTCCGCGACGATGAGACTGGCAAACGCGTCCCTATCACGCTCCACGAGCGATGCGCAGGTCTCGAGTACGCGCGCCCGTTCGTGACGGGACAGATTACGGCAAACGCGCGCGCCCTCCTTCGCGGTCTGGATCAGCACCTGCGCGCCTTCCGGCGGGATGTTCACGACGGTGCCAACTTCAACGCCATCGAAGGGATTGGTGACCGGGATAAAGCCGGGCGATGAGTCGATAGGGAATGCGGAATTCATGTCGAAGCGCCTGCGTCCTTTCTTGCGAATGCGGAAAATGCCAGAAGCCAACGCGCAACCTGTTTCAGCGCGCCTCGCGTCCGGTACCTGTCTAGACCGTCAGCGAGCCCTCCACAGATGTGACGCAAGAACCGCCGATGCGCACATTTCCGTTCGCATCCACGCTTACGTTGACTCGTCCATCTCGACCGACGCGCCGTCCCTGAGCAGCCACATAATCTGTTCCGCCGTGCGGCAACAGGCCGCGCTGCCACTGGAAGGCAGCCACGCTGCCATTCCCGCTTCCGCAAACGGGATCCTCCTCCACTCCACAGGACGGCGCGAAGGTACGTACTTCGATTGCGGCATCGTCTCCATGCTCGCGCGTGCCGAATACGGTCAGGCCCGTGACGCCGAGGCGGCGCTCGAGCTCCGCCAACCGTGCGAAATCCGGCTGAAGATTAAGTACGGAGGCGGCATCGTTCAGATGCGCCACAATCCAGATGGCGCCAACATTCACGATGCCTGGCGCAGTCTTGAGGTCCACTTTGCAGTCGAGAATCAGCTCCAGCTCCGCCACATCTGCCGCGTGCAGCGGCTCCAACTTCGCGGGCGGCAGGTTGAACGTGAGCTGGCGCTCCGCGCCTCGCTGCTCGAGCGTCAATTCAACGAGACCGATGGCGCATTGTTGAATCAATCGACCGTTTTCGGGCGGTGTGACGCGCCCAGCTTCCACGACGGCGTGAGCACTACCCAGGGTCGGATGTCCGGCGAAGGGAAGCTCACTACGCGGCGTGAAGATCCTCAAAAGATAGTCGGCCCCGGCTGTAGTGGGCGGCAGGACAAATGTCGTTTCTGAAAGGTTGGTCCAGCGCGCGACAGCTTGCATCGCGTCAGTGGTCAGGCCCTCCGCGTCCAGTACCACGGCCACCGGATTGCCGAGAAGCGGCTTCGCGGTAAAGACGTCAACCACTTTATAAGATCGTTTCATGTTCGCCTCGTCTGGCTTGCTTGGACCTCTGGGGATTGCGCCGGGGATTGCGCCGGGGATTGCCCCGGGCGTTGCACGGGCGTCATCCGCGCGGCCCGGTGCATCATTCCGTTCAGGCTGCGCTCACGCTGTCGAGCTCCGTCGGTGTGAGACCGTACTTCGCCATACGGGCACGGTGATCAGCCGAACCAAGGTACTTGCGAAGTTGCCCGTTCACCGCCTGCAGAAGGTCAGGATTGCTCTTGCTGAACGAGAACGCGCCGACAGGTGCACCGGCTTCCTTGCTCTTTTCGTGCGCGACCACTTCCAGTTCCATATTGGCACTGGCAAGGACACGGCTTCCAACCGCCGTGCTCGCGTAGGCGTCGATTTTTCCCGCGAGCAGCGCGTCGATCGCGTCGGTTTGGCCCTTGAACGCCACGATCTGGCTATCGCTCACACCGGCCGACTTTGCAGAGTCGAGCTGAACCGTCCCGGCGACGATTCCAAGCCGCGCGTCGTTCCGTGCCGCGACGGCCCCGTAGCTCGTCAGCGCTTTCGGATTGCCCTGACGAAGCAGGAATCCGTCGCCCAGCGCCCAGACCGGCACACTGAACGCAACCCGCTCGGCGCGCTCAGCGGTTACGAAAATGGGTACGTTCATGTCCCACCGGCCTTCCTGCACGCCAGGCAGAAGTTCTTCGAACGAGGTCAACTGATGTTCAATGGAGGACACACCGATCGCCCGAAGCACCACCTCGGCCAGTTCGATGTCGGCCCCCGTCACCAAACGATCTTCACCCGTCCAGTAGAAAGGCGGTTCCTCGAGATACGCGATTCTTACTTTCATTGCTGTCCTCCACATGTCCAGCAGTTAAGATCCCGGTCGCCCGCCGTCGAGCGTGGCGATTCATTTGTACATCGATGACACTGCGGCCTGAACCACACAGCGCTGTGAACCGAGCCCCTCGATTCCGCGAGTGATGCTGTCGCGTTCCTTCATGTAGTCGCCGGGCGGACCAAATCGGACAAGTTTCATCGTGATGCTTCCACGCTATGCCGGCACCTCATGCCGTAGCGGCGTCCATGACCGTTGAAAGAGCGGATAGTGCGGGTCCGAGGCGCGCGGGCGGCAGGTAGCCAAAGCCCAGCCGGAATACACGGCTGCTTTCGCCAAACCATGCGCCGGATGCCAGTTGCAAATCATGACCCGGCAGCAGGTCCCAGAAACGCGTGACAGCAACGTCGTCAAATGCGTCGGCGCGCAGGCGCAGGCAGCATAACGCGCCGGCATCAGGGCGTACCCACTCGATGCGCTCGCGCTCGCTCTCGCACCAAAGCGCCAGTTCCTGGAGCGCACCGGCGAGCAACCGGCGTCGCGGTGCGAGCACACCTTCCCTGTTGCGCAGAAGCGCTGTGGCGAGCGTCTCGTCAAGTACCGATCCCGAGATCACGGTGTTCATTTTGGCGACGGCCAGACGCTCCCGCAGATCCGCGTTCGCCACGGTGAGCCAACCCGTGCGCAAGCCCGGCGCGCCGAGCGCCTTCGATACCGACGCGCCGGTGACGATACGTGGATCGAGTCCCGCGCAACTCTCGAGCACCGCATTGTCGCCATAGGTGGCCTCCCGATAGGTCTCGTCGATGAAAAGTATCGCGTCTGGAGCCCGCCTTTCCAGCAACACGAGAAGCTTCTCCACGTCGGCACGAGACGTCTGGATACCAGCTGGATTTTGTGGCGAAGCGATACTGACCAGCCTCGTTTTCGGCGACAGACTCGCGTCGATCTGGTCCAGATCCAGCCGATAGCCATTCTCGAATGACAGCCTGATCTCGCGGACGCTAACGCCGGCTCCGAGCAGGCAATCACGGCTCGGCGGAAAGCAGGGTGTCGCGAGGACAGCCTCGTCGCCGGACCGGCAAACTTCGAAAGCGAGAAGAAACAGACCGAGCGCCGTACCTTGTGTCGTGATGATCTGCTCGGCTGGAACGTTGCAGCCTTCGGCAATTGCCTCGCGAAGCGCGACCGAACCAGCGGATGTGCCATAGCCGAGCTTCAGATTGCGGATATCCTCGAGACCCGGCAGACACAGGAGTTCGCCGACCGTCAGGTCCTGCGACGTGCTCTCCGCCAGGTTGAACGGCCGATTCACGTTGAGAAGTGAAATGATCTCGTTGCGAGGAAATCGCCCGTGCCACGCCAGGGGATTCGATTCGCTGAGGCCAGACTGTTGTCGTTCGTCGACATTCCGTTGAATACCTTGCATGGTTCTGCCTTGCATTTGCTGTGAATTGTTTGTCAGACGATCGTTGCAAACAGCCAAACAGCCGTTCCAGCCTGGCCCTGACAGCAGTTATCGCTGTGCGCAGCACCCCGGCTCCTTCAGACGCGATCGCAACCCATGCATCGTAGCGCCGACCGGTCGACCATAACAGTCACAATTTTCCGCGAAATGGACCATCACAATTCCCCTTGGCGAGCGGGGGCGCCGGATCGATAATCGTGGATGACTCCGTTATGAGCGCTTTCATGGACACCCCCACTCCGTACCGCTATGAGCAGTTGGCCGAGCTGATCGTCGGCATGATCGACAACGGCGCGCTCACGGCAGGCACGCGTCTGCCATCCGTGCGCGCCGTCAGCGAACAGCACAGCATCAGTATCTCCACAGTGTTACAGGCGTATCGCCTGCTTGAGGATCGCGGCATCCTGGTCGCACGGCCGCAGTCAGGCTTTTACGTCGCGGGCTCGCGCCGCGGCGCACTCGCGTTGCCTTCGGTCTCGCGGCCGCGCGCGAAAGCGTCGACCGTGTCGATCAGCGGAGCCGTCGCGGCACTGCTCGAGCACGTATCGAACCCGGTGCTGGTGCCGCTCGGCTGCGCCGTACCCGACGCGGCGCTGCTGCAATCGAAGCGGCTCGACCTCGCGCTCGCGCGTGCCGCACGTCAACACGGCACGCGCTACAACATCTATTGCGCACCGCAAGGCGACCCCCGCCTGCGCCGCGAAATCGCGAAGCGGGCGATGCACTTCGGGCACGCGCTGTCGCCCGACGACCTGCTCGTCACGAACGGCTGCACCGAGGCATTGACACTCGCGCTTACCGCTGTTGCCAAGCGGGGCGATTCGATTGCGATCGAATCGCCCACTTACTTTGGCCTCCTCCATACTCTCGAAGTGCTTGGCCTGAAGGCATTCGAGCTGCCCACCGACCCGACGCGCGGCATCGAGGTCGACGCGCTCGCCCGCCTGCTCGACACGGAACCGGTGGCCGCCTGCGTGCTGTCGTCGAATTTCAACAATCCGCTAGGCTGCGCGATGGCCGAAGCCGACAAGCGCGCGCTCCTTGCGCTGCTCGCGCGGCATGCCGTGCCCCTGATCGAAGACGACGTCTACGGCGACATCCACTTCGGTCGCGAGCGGCCAAAGCCGTTCATCGCGCTCGACGGCGGCGCTAATACGATCTACTGCAGCTCGTTCTCGAAAAGCCTTGCACCCGGGTATCGGGTCGGCTGGATTGTGGCGGGCGCCTACGCGCAACAGGTGATGGAACGCAAGCTGGCGTTCAGTCTCTGCTGTCCTGTCTTGCCTCAGGTCGCGCTAGCGGACTTTTTGGAAAGCGGCGCATACGATGCACACTTGCGCGGCGTCCGGCGCATCTTCGAAGAGAACGTCGGGCGTATGACGCGTGCGATCGAGACAAGCTTCCCGACCGACACAAAGGTGAGCCGGCCAGCAGGCGGGTTTATGCTCTGGCTGGAACTGCCGAGGCGCTTTGACTCGCGCGCGCTCTTCGACGAGGCGCTCGAACAAGGCATTTGCTTCGCGCCCGGTGACGTCTTCTCCGCAAGCCGGCGCTTTCGCAATTGCCTCAGGCTGAGCGCCGGGCATGCCTGGAACGACCACATCGAAGACGGCGTCCGCCGATTGGGGCGGCTCGCGCAGGCGCTGCTCGAGGGCTGAGCGGCTTGGGGGCGTGGATACGTGAATCAAAAAGGGGATGACGACCGCGCCATCGTCGTCAGCAACGATGGCGTCACAGACGCCGTCACATTGGGCCGCCGGGATTCGCAGCCGGGTCGGGTTGGACCTAAGCCCCCTCTTTTTGCAACAATCTTCTGCAAAGTCGAAGTTTGTCCCGCTCTTTCTCAATGCTACATTCAAATCGTTGCTTCGCTGATCCTTGGGTCGCAAACATAACCAAAAACACGTAGAGCCGAATTCATGAAACCAATCGTCTATGCAGCCATTGCGGCAGCGACCTTAGCGCTCCCCGCACTTTCGTTGGCGCAACAAGCGACCCAACCCGTCACGCGCGCGCAAGTTCGTGCGGAACTGACACAGGCAACCCGCGCCGGATACCGGCCAAACGACTGGGTCAACTATCCAGAGAACCTTCACGCAACCGAACAGCAGATTCAAGCGGAAGATACGTTTCGAACAAATCAGGCAACGGAGCGCGTTCGCGACAACGCGCCGGACATCGTATCTAACCGGTCCGGCATGAACAACGCGACGCTTCCTTGAAGCGAACGCCGAATGCTATTCGGAACTGCGAAGCGTGTTGGAATTCGCGGTCACACAATACGCGCCGTGCGTGATGTCATCACAGGCTACGAAGTACAGGTTCGTGCTTCAATTTGCGATTTTCGAAGACGTCGTTTCGTCCCAGCGAATGCTCGTATCGCCACAGCCTAAGCAGCCGATGCGTGCTCAACTGGCGCGCACATTGCCTCTATCTCTGCCTCGTCGGCCCCCAGCACAGCGGGCAATTCTTCGCGAAACAGATCGATCCAGGTTCTGATCTTTGCGTCCAGATACTGGCGCGACGCGTACAGCGCGTAAATATTCAACGCCTGCAACCGGTACTGCGGCAGAACCCGGACCAGCGTTCCCTCGCGCAAGGCAGGCAGCGCACAGGGCACCGGTAATGGCGCTATACCGCCGCCGTCGCGAATCCAGGCTGCAAGCGCTTCGGCGGTATTCACCTGAAACGTCGACGCCTCGAACCCAATCGTCTCTTCGCCGCTGGGTCCTGTGAGGGTCCACCGGTCCGACGGGAAGATTGTCGTCAGCAATCGCACACAGTTGTAGCGCGTCAGATCTGACGGATACTCCGGCAAACCGTGTTCCTGAATATAGCCGGGTGCCGCGCACAGAACGCTGTAAGTTCGGCCAAGATGTTGTGAGACCAGACCTGAATCGGGCAATGCCGGCGCGACTACCAATGCGACGTCATAGCCTTCCTCCAGCAGATCCGGAACGCGTTGCGCGAGGGTCAACTCGACTGAAACGCCCGGATGCTTCGATTGATACCGGGTGATCGCCGGTACGACATAGTGCTGGCCGACACTCGACGTCGCATGAATCCGCAGAAGACCGTGCGGACGCGCGTGCGCGTCCGCTGCCTCCGCTTCCGCACGATCGACGCTTGCGAGAATTTCTTCGCAGCGCTGCCGGTAGCATTCGCCAGCTCCCGTTAGTGCGATACGCCGCGTGGTTCTGTTCAATAGTCGTGTGCGCAAATGTGCTTCGAGCATCGAGACTGCCCGCGACGCGTAAGCGGTAGTGACCGACATCCCTTGCGATGCAGCGGTGAAGCTACCTGTTTCGCACACTCTGACAAATATGCGCATGTTCTGAAGTGTGTCCATTCCGGAACTCTGGTTACTCACGGCCAACATGGCGGGCGCGTCGCGTCAATACGCGCCCATTGCGGGGCGTTTGGTAGCCGGCGGAAACACGCACCATGAACCGTCGTCGTGCCGAAAGAAGAAAATTGCCAGGACGCCAGCAGGCTGTGCGGCTTCCACGCACACATAGCGCCACGGATTGCCGCGCGTGTGGATAAACTGCGTTACCCGGGCTGGCATCGCCGCACTTGGAGCAAGCCACTTTTCGACCAGAAAACGTAAAGACTTCTCTCCGGTTTTCATCTCTGCCTCCATCCGTCTCGCATCTGCCGGACCGGTTGCCTCCTTTCACGAAAAGCAAATTCCCCGGTCCTTGCATTGAATGTTAGAAGCTGTGCGGATGGCCTTCAATTGCTGCGTCGAGAAGGGGCGATTCGCCTTTGGAGAATGCCTGGACATCGCGCCGCGGAGTATCTATCTCGACCCAGCCCAGTACGAAAAGATAGAACCGCAGCGGCCGGTACGAGCGCCTATTCTCAGCCCCGTGTCGCCCCGACGGGCGATTCGCCCGGGCGTTGCAAACGCATGATGAAAGGCTCGGGCTCTGCCTGCGCATAACTCAACCAGTAGCTCTTCAATTGCATGAACTCTTCGATCGCGCCGGGGCCGTTTTCACGGCCATGGCCGCTACGCTTCATGCCGCCGAACGGTACCAGGTAGCTGACAGTCCGATAAGTATTGAGAACGCAACTTCCGCGCCCTCGTTCCGGCCGACCTGGATATAGTCGAGAATCCGTTGGCGTTGCGGCAGATTACCGACCGGCCCCAACTGGGTATGGCTGTCCATCGGGTCACCTAGTCTCGCTTGCGACGCATAGTCCACCAGACGCTCGACGAACTCGTCGTAGATTGGCCGCGCCACGAGCGCGCGCGATCCCGCTGCGCAGCTCTGAGCGCAAGCGGCAAAGATGCCTGCCGTCACGCCCTTTATCGCATTGGACATATCGGCGTCTGCAAAGACGATGTTGGCCGACTTTCCGCCCAGTTCGAACAAGGTCGGAGCGAGCGTGCGCGACATGCTGGCTGCGATTTTGGTCGCCGCAACATCGCGCCGCGCATCGTCGGCGTCGCGCTTGCCCAGGCACCGGACTCAAAGGCGGTTTTTGCCGCTGCCACCGCGCGATTCACGTCTTGCGCGCCACAGCGAGGAATGCGCGCCCAAGGCTGGGCGGTAAACGGATTGTGCGTCTCGAACGTATCCCCGCCACGCGCGTCGACCCACGCGCCGCCGATCAGGGTTTGATAGATCTTCATGATGTGTCTCCGGGTTATCGACTTTTATTGGAAGACGGGCGTGAGTTCTACGCCCAACAGGATGAATGCAAAGGCGGGGCGTTCAATGGCAGAAGCAGGGAATCTGTTCTGATGCGCGGTCGCAGCGTCTTGAACTCAAAATGCTCGACGTCGGCCGCGAACATCTCGCGGCGTAACAGATCGAGCAATAACGTGGCGGCCAGCAGGTCTCCTTCAATGAGAATCCTGCTGGGGTGCTACTGGACATCCGCTGCGCGAACCGGTTGCCGCATGCCCACTACGATTACCAGCCGCCGAACGACAGGCCGCCGTTCACGCTGATGGTTTGTCCCGTGACCTGTGCCGTTTCCTCGGACGCGAGGAACACCGCAACCCGCGCCACCTCCTCTGCGGTCGGTGCACGGCCGGACGGAAAGCGCTCTACCAGCTTGCTGAAAAGTCGATTCTGGAAATTCTCCTGACCGAAAATACGGTCCCAGGAAGGCGTATCGGAAGTGAGGGTCAAGGAGACGCTGTTCACCCGTATCTGCCAACGCGAGAACTCTTTCGCCAGCGCCTTTGTCATCAGGATCACACTGGCCCCCACTGCCCCGACGATCGATTCGCCGGGTGTCGGATGCCGGCCTGCGTCGGTACCGACCATCACGATCGAGCCGCCGCGCACCTTCAGATAAGGCACGGCCGCATGAACCGGAAAGACCCGCGCAAAGAAGCGTGATTCGAACGCTTCGACGAGTTGCGCACCGGTCATTTCGGCGAACGGCATCGGGCTTACCGACCCTTGCGCTCCCGAGCTCACAACGATATCAATGCCGCCATTGATAGCGGCTGCACCTTCGGCGATGCGCGTAGCAGCTGCATAGTCGCCGCAATCGCCGAGCACGTAACTCACCTTGTCGGAAATCGCGCGCAGACCGGCCACCGCCTCCTCGGCCTTCTCTTTCGAACGGCTGTTGATCACCACGGTCGCGCCATTCGCCGCGAGCTTCTCAGCGATGCGCAAGCCGAGTCCCCCCGACGAGCCGGTAACGAGGGCTACCTTGTTTTCAAAGTCTGCATACTGCACGTTCTGTCTCCTGAAATTCATTTCGACCGCCCCGTGATGGGACTGATGACCACGCTCGTGAAAATCCTACGGTCGGGAGAGGCTTACTTCAATTTGTGACTGGCGAAGCGCCGGTTCACCGGAGGAGAAGTGTCGGGTAAGGAGCGTGCGCAGCCGCAACAGCGCTCGAAAGCGCCGTTGGGGAGATGCGTTGTTGACCAGCGCCGTGAGCGGTGGCAATGCGTCGATCAAGGAATGGACTTTTTCAACGTCAGTGATGTCAACGGCGTGAGCGTCGACCTTCAGGCCTTGCTCCCGCAAGCTGCGCGCTTCCTTTTCCGCCAGTTCGCCGTTGTTGTCGACGAGGGACACCGCAAATCCGTCGCGCGCAAGACGTTCGACCATTACGCGGCCAATACCACGCGCGCCGCCAGTTACGAGTGCATGATCATGGATCACAACGCCTCCGGGTTCTGTCTCATTGGGGCCGCGACAAGCGCGGCTTCATTTCTCTTTGCAACATCGGGTAAGCCGTTTGGCATGGGTGTCGGCGCCGACATCAACGGAGATGTACTCAGCGCATGAACTTCCTGAACTCCGGTTTGCGTTTTTCCAGGAAGGCCCTCACCCCTTCACGCGACTCTTCCGAGTCGTACATGTACGAAAGAGTCTGCATGCCCATCCAGCTGATGGCCCGGATGCTCTCGGTATCGGCATTGAACGACCGCTTGGCGATGGCGATCGCCGCAGGGCTGTGCTCGAGGATCTGCGCACACCAGCGCGCCACCTCGGCGTCGAGTTCTTCGTCAGCCACAACGGCATTGACGAGGCCCATGGCCTCTGCCTCGCGCGCGCTGTAACGCTTGCACAAGTACCACATTTCGCGGGCCTTCTTCTCGCCGATGATACGGGCGAGGTACGCGGTGCCGAACCCGGGATCGACCGATCCGACTTTCGGCCCAACCTGCCCGAACATGCTGCTCTCGCTGGCAATCGTCAGGTCGCAGAGCGTCGCCAACACATTGCCGCCGCCGATCGCATAGCCATGCACCCGTGCGATCACCGGCTTGGGCACGTCGCGGATGATCGATTGCAGTTCCTCAACCGGAATGCCGATCGCACCGCGTCCGTCATACTGGCCGTTGTGCGCGCTTTGATCGCCGCCGGTGCAGAACGCGCGGCCGGCGCCGGTCAGGACGATCACGCCGATCGATTTGTCCCAGCCGGCCGTCGCCATGGCGTGGATCAACTCCTCGGCAGTTTCGGCTCGCATCGCGTTGAGCACTTTCGGCCGGTTGATCGTGATCGTGGCAATGCCTGCCTCGGCTTTGAAAATGATGTCGTGGTATTCGCGGCTCATGAAAATTTCCCCTGGTTACTGGCGCACCGCGGTTCGTGCCCGCGGTGCGCCCATGTCGGATCGCGAAGACCTTCGCGCTCAATGTTCCTGCGTCGCGCGCACGGCGGCCGCGAGCGTTTCAATCGCTTCAGGGTTCGCCAGTGACGAGATATCGCCCGGCGACTGACCCGCGAAAACGGCGCGCACGACGCGGCGCATGATCTTCATGTTGCGGGTCTTCGGCAGGTCCGGCACGAACACCACCGCCGACGGCCGGAACGCCACACCGAGACCGGCGACAACCGCATCGGACAGTTTCTTGCCGGTTTCAGGCGTTGCCGCGGCGCCTTGCATCAGCGTCGCCACGAGCACCAGCGACTCGCCCTTCACAGGGTCGGGCACCCCGATCGCGGCGACCTCACCGGCCAGACCCGTTGCGCTGACCAGCGCCTCGACCTCGGACGGGCCGGTTCGCTTTCCGGCGATCTTGAGCGTGTCGTCGGAGCGGCCAAGGATGTACCAGTAACCGTCGCTGTCGATATGCGCACGGTCGCCGTGCCACCACACGCTAGCCACCTTGCTCCAGTAACTTTCGATGTAACGCTCCGGGTCGTGCCACAGTCCGCGCGTCAAGCCGATCGACGAACGACGCAGCACGAGTTCACCTGTGCCTCGTGCGCCAACCGGGCGGCCGGTTTCATCGACGACATCAGCCCCCATGCCCGGCACCGGACCCGCGAACGAGCATGGCTTCATTGGATGCAGGACCGTGCCGGTCACAATGCCGCCGCCTACTTCGGTGCCGCCACAATAGTTGATGATCGGCGCGCGTTTCCCGCAGACCTTTTCGAACATCCAGTGCCACGCGTCTGCGTTCCAGGCCTCACCGGTCGACAACGCGATCCGCAACGACGACAGGTCATATTTCTCGACGCCCGCGCCGCCCGCCTGGATAAAGCTGCGCACGATGGTCGGCGCGATGCCGAGCACGCTCGCCCGGTTCTCCTCGATCAGGCGCCAGAACCGGCCGGTATCGGGAAAATCGTGCGCGCCTTCGGCCATTACCATCGTCGCGCCTAGCAGAGTCGTCGAATAGATCAGGATCGGGCCGACCAGCCAGCCCATATCGCTCATCCACATCATCCGGTCGCTGGCCTTGTAGTCGGCGCACAGCCCCATGTCCAGCGCAAGCTTCGTGATGAAGCCGCAATGGCTGTGCACCGTGCCCTTCGGCTTGCCCGTGGTGCCGGACGTGTACATCACCATCATCGGTGCATCGGCATCGACCATGGTGGTTGGCGCGTCGTCCGCGCGGCCCGCACAGATCTCGTGCCACCAGCGATCGCGATCCGCATCCCAGGGCAAGGCACTATCGGTGTTCTTCAGCACGACCACGCGGCGCAGCGCCGGCACGTCCTGCACGGCGAGATCAACCGTCGGCTTCATGTCGATGCGCTTGCCGCGGCGCCACGTGCCGTCCGCCGTCAACAAACAGACTGCGCGCCCGTCGTTCAGACGCGAAGCGATAGCCGCATGACCGAAACCCGAAAAGAGCGGCAAGACAATGCCGCCGATCTTCGAGATCGCGAGCAAGGCGGCGGCCGCTTCCGGCACCATCGGCAGGTACACGCCGATTACGTCGCCCGGCCCGAAACCCAGGGCACGCAGGCCTTCGGCGAGGCGGCTCGTTTGCGCACCCAGTTCCGCGTAACTCCAGCGGCGCTTCTTGCCGTCCTCGCCCTCCCACACGACCGCGTCCTTCGAGGCGTGCGCGTCACCCTCGTGGCGGTCGAGGCAATTGAGCACCGCGTTGCCGGTCGCATCCACGCACCATTTCGTCCATTCGACGCCCTGGCTGTCATCGAACACGCGTGAATACGGGCGATCGAAACGAATGCCCACGTGCGCGATCAACTCGTTCCAGAAATGCGCCGGCTGGGTGTCGGCAAACTCAAGCAGTTTCCGGTACCCATCCGGATTGGCGTCGTCGATGCCGACCCGGCGCATGAACGCGGCAAGATTGCTCGATTGCGCGAGTTCCGGGTCGGGATGCCAGACGATTTCCGCGTGGTCGTTAACCTGTTCCATCCTGTCTCTCTCCGTGCGCGGTGGCCGCTCTCTGCGGACCCCTCGCGAGTGATGTGCTGCTTCTGATTGATCATGCAAACAACGTCTCGCGATGCAGTGATGCGAGCCGCCCGTCGCTTACGACGGGCGCAGGCGCGCAGCGTGCCGCGAAGCTTGTCCCCATGCTACGAACTGTGACATCGCGCTGCAATTGACGAATCACGAAGGGCAGGTTCGGGACTCGCGAAGCAGTTGCTTCACGTGCTGTGAAGCGGCAATTGCGTACAGGCAAACGTTCAGGTTTGGAAACGATTGGTTAGAGGCAGCATGTCGTGGAGGTTCGAGCGTCTCCGCGAGGGTGAAGGTTTTCCTCGCGGAGACGCGAAGTCCGCGAACGCGCATGTCATCGTGAGACCTGCCGCGGAGGGACTTAGAGCGCTGTTTCGAGTTCCGGCACGAGCGTGAACAGATCGCCCACCAGACCGTAATCGGCGACGCTGAAAATCGGCGCTTCCGCGTCCTTGTTGATCGCGACGATCACCTTCGAGTCTTTCATACCGGCCAGATGCTGGATCGCACCCGAAATGCCGACCGCGATGTACAACTGCGGCGCGACGATCTTGCCGGTCTGGCCGACCTGATAGTCGTTCGGCACGAAACCCGCATCGACGGCTGCGCGCGATGCGCCTAGCGCTGCGTTCAGCTTGTCGGCCAGCGGCTCCAGAACCCTCGTGTAGTTCTCGCCGTTGCCCAGACCGCGGC
>NZ_JABBGJ010000067.1 GCF_012927345.1 Paraburkholderia polaris | reverse complement strand
AAGCCCCTGAGCGACAAACCGCTTCTTCCAGTGCGTGATCGCCGGTGGCGTCACTTCGCACTGCATCGCAATTTCCGTGGTGGTGTGACCGTCAGCGGCCATCAGGACAATCTTTGCCCGACGCACCAGAGAATGAGGCAACGAACGCGAGCGACTCATGGACAGCAGCTGTTCTCGCTCCAGTTCCGACACTACAACCTCGATCCCCTTGCGTCCCATGATCGCCTCCTGTTCGTCACGAACTTGATCATAGAACAATACAAATTTACGTAAAGTTATTTCTGGGACGGAACACTAGCGGGGCCCGCGCGAACCTTGAGCGGCGATGCCGAACGACGCCTCCTCGCGTACGCGTGGCCAGGCAACGTGCGCGAGTTGAAGAACGCGATGGAACGTGTCGCAGCGCTCGCGCGCGGCCCGCTCGTGACCGAAGACGATCTGGCTTTTCTGAGTACGCCGCGCGCTTCGGCCGGCGAGATTCCCACTGCGCTGCTCGATCTGCCGCTGCCCCAGGCGATCGAATGGCTGGAACGCGCGGCCATCGAACGCGCGTTGCAGCAGACCGTGGGCAATCGCGCCGAAGCGGCGCGCCGCCTCGGCATCAGCCGCCAGTCGCTCTATACGAAGATGGCGGCTTATAAGCTCGGCTAACGGTCCATCGCAACAAGCTGCTGAGATGTCGGCTTTGAGCGTCTGCCCAGTGTCCATGTGGCAACGGTTGCTGAGACATCTGATTCGAACATCCGCCCGTGTCCATGTAGCAGACACCCTCCGTCCAGCGAGCCGACACCGGCAGGTCGCCGCCTGGACGTAGAGCCTTATGCGACAAGGCTGTTCCGCATGGCATAACGCTTGCAAAGACTCCTGCACGACATTGTCGAAGGAGTCTAGCGATGAACCGTCTCAACCCGATCGTGCGCGCGCAGGCAGCGTTCGCCGTGATCGCAGCGACCGCTGCCTGCGCGGCGCAGCCCGCGTCCCCACCGGACAGCGGCCCGATGCCGCCGCCCCCGCCGAGTGCCGGCGGTTCGATACCACCTTCCCCGCCAAACGCCGGTCGTGCAATACCACCTCCTGCACCGAGCGCCGGCGGTGCAATACCACCTGCTGCACCGAACGCCAGCGGTGCGATGGCGCCTGCTGCACCGAACGCCAATGCTTCGATGCCGCCCCCACCTCCGCGAGCCGGCGGTCCGCGCGACGGCGTGCCCACTACGGTGAGCGGTGTCGTTAGGCGCTTTTTAATCAACCCCGAAGGCGATGTCGACGGACTTCTGCTGGCCGACACGACTCTCGTATCGTTTCCACCGCATATCGGCAATCAGGTGGCCGCCGCGATTGCGCCGGGCGACACCGTCAATGTGAGCGGCCTTGCGCAGCCAGGCGGAAGCCTGAAGGCCAGACAGATCGCCGACGCGAAGAACGGCCGCAGCATCGTCGATCAACCGCCGCCTGCCGATGCACCGCGTCTGCCGAAATCGCTCGCCGGCGTCGGGCTTGTCAAGCTCAATGCCACGGGCCGCGTACTGCGTGTGACCAGCGCGCCGCGCGGCGAACCGGACGGCGTGCTGCTCACCGATGGCACTGTCATCAAACTGACGCCCCCAGCCGCCGCGCAATTCGCCAGTCTGTTGCAACCGGGCGCGACGATCGCGGCGCAAGGCTACGGCACGCGCAATCGCTACGGCGAGTCGCTCCAGGCGACCGCGTTCGGCACGCCCGGCAATCTCACCGTGCTTTACGGCAATTTGCCCCAGTAACCTTCGAACAAGGAGCCCAACCATGCATTGGATCGATCCCGCCTGCCTGCCCGAAACGCGCGGCAAAGTCGTACTGTTCCTGCTCAATCCGCACGGCGACGCCGACGGCTTCATTCTTCAGCACGCCGGCGGTACGCAACAGCAGGTTCATTTCCCACCGCATCTGGGCAAACAGATCGCACGGCACATTGCGCCAGGCGACAGCGTACGCGTACGTGGCGTGAAACCACGCGGCGCCGACCTCGTCGCGGCCGTCTCGCTCGTCACGAAGCAAGGCGTCGAGATCGTCGACGAAGGTCCACCCCATCGTGAGCATGGCCCGAAGCACGAACACGGGCATCGGCATGAACACGGCGGCGAGCCGATGGACGTGCAAGGCGA
The DNA here is from genome assembly GCF_012927345.1 of Paraburkholderia polaris. Classification (GTDB taxonomy): domain Bacteria; phylum Pseudomonadota; class Gammaproteobacteria; order Burkholderiales; family Burkholderiaceae; genus Paraburkholderia; species Paraburkholderia polaris. The sequence continues at coordinate 33,532 of NZ_JABBGJ010000067.1, read as the reverse complement.
AGTTGTGATGCCGCTCTGTGGGCCGAAAGGAGAATTGCGCGGCGCGTTACTGGAGGACGGCACGTCGCTGCGCATGCCACCGCATGCCGCCGCCGAACTCGTCGAGTATCTGACGCCAGGCGTGCATGTGCAGGCCTGGGGACAGGGTGTGAAGAACAAGTCCGGCTGCACCGTGGATGTTCACGACATCGCCGAATTGATCGATGAGGAAGCCGGACTGGAGGTTTAAGCGCTCGTGGAAAGTAGGCGCTTACGCGCCGCCCTTTTCCATCGCGCGTTGGTACGCGGGGCGCGCTTCGATACGATCGACAAACGCAGTGATATTCGGGAACGCGTCGCGTCCGCAAAACTTCAGGCACGTCTGAGCCACGAACGAGAGTTGGATATCGACACCCGTCAATTCATCGCCCATGAAGTAGTCGCGGCCGGCCAGTTCCTGATTCAGAAAACCCAGGTGATTCTGCAACTCACTTTCGATTCTGGGTTGTAACGGAGCAGCACCGTCGCCAAGACGTGCCGTGTAAACCTTCAACATCAGCGGCAGCATGGCGGAGCCTTCCGCATAGTGCAGAAACTGCGCGTAACGGTCGTACGCGTCGGTTCCGTATGCCGGAGCAAGGCGGCCGTCGCCATGGCGGCGAATCAGATAGTCCACGATCGCGCCCGACTCGAACACCACCTTTTCGCCGTCACGAATCACCGGGGCCTTGCCCAGCGGATGGATCGCCGTCAGTTCCGGCGGAGCGAGACGGGTCTCCGGATTCCGTTGATATTGAACCAGCTGATAATCGAGGCCGAGTTCTTCCAGCAGCCAGGTAATGCGGCGCGAACGGGATTCGTTGAGGTGATGGACTTCGATCATGGATTGGCTTTGAGTCGGTGAGAGAAAGTGCGACCAATGCCTGCTCCGAAACCGCTCGACGATTCGTCGTGGGCAGACATTGGAAGGATCTTGTGAACTTGCAGCGGCATGACACTGCACGGCACAACGTTGTGCGCCGATACAGCGAAACGCCTCAGCTCGTTAGTCTGCTCGTTAGAAGCGCAGCAGCACCTTGCCCTTGCGTGCGCTCTTCTCGCTCGCCGCTGCCGCTTGCGCCGCGTTCTCGACATCGAAGACGGCTTCGACCGGCAGCTTCAACTCGCCCGACGCAGCTAGCGTCAGCAGCTCGCCGATCATTCGCGCTTTATCCGCGCCCGAGGTGACCTCGGAAATCTTGCTCGCCCAGAAACCCTTGACGGTCGCCTGCTTGAAGATCGCGTCGCCGGAGTTAAGCCGCATCGGCTGACCGGACATGGCGCCAAACGAGACCAGCGTGCCGTTTTCGCCAAGCAGACTGAAGATGTCGCCGCTGGCATCGCCACCCACCGAATCCACACCCGCCGCGAGCGGCGCATCGCCGACGATGCCGCGAACCTGCTTCTTCCAGCCATCGCTTTCGGTCGACACCGCGTTGCCGATGCCCACCTCGGCTAATTCCGCAATGCCCGTCTCACGCCGGACCAGATTGACCACATTGATGCCGCGCGCGTTGGCCAGCATCGCCAGGGTCTTACCGACCGCACCGTTCGCCGTGTTCTGAATGAACCACTGACCGGGTTCCAGATGCAGATATTCCAGCAACATCACCGCGCTCAACGGCATGGCGATCAACTGGCAACCTACTTCGTCGTTAATCGCGTCGGGCAGCGGGATGACTGCTGCCGCCGGCGCCAGAACGTAATCGGCCCAGGCTTCGTAGATGCCGGCCACCACCACGCGTTGGCCCAGCTTCACGTGTTCGACACCCTCGCCGATCGCGTCGATCACGCCGGCAACTTCAGTGCCGCCTACGGCCGGCAGTTGCGGCTTATAGCCGTATTGACCGCGAATCGTCCACAGGTCGTGATTGTGGATCGGCGACAAGGTCGATTTGATGCGCACCTGCCCCGCGCCGGGATTCGGCGTGGGACGTTCCGCGACCTGCAGCACGTCAGCGGGATTGTCGAAAGAGGAATAGACAACGCTACGCACAATCAATCTCCTGGAATGTGCAACGATAAGGACTCCGTTCTGCGCGGAGCCGGCGGTTCTGCGAGTGCTTCTCAGCGTTCTTTTCTGAGTGCTTCTGAAAATGGTTCTGCGAGTGCTGCTCTGAGCGTTTCTGCCAATGGTTTTGTGAATACTGCTCTGAGCGCTTCTGCCAATGCTTCTGTGTGTACTGCTCTGAGCGCTTCTGCAAATGGTTCTGCGAGTACTGCTCTGAGCGCGTCTACAAATGGTTCTGCGAGTGCTTCCCTGAGTGCTTCGGTGGGTGCCTCTGTCCCAGGAATTTCAATAGCACCAAGGCCGTGGCCGCAGCAATGTCATGCCGCGCGCAGTACGCTCTGTGTGACCGCCATGGCTTGCGCCATCGCACTTCCATCCTGTCTCAGCTTGGTGACGAGCGCGGCACCGAGCCACATGTGATACAGGAGTTCTGCGGCTTCTTTGGCCCTGATCTCCGGCGAAAGCGAGCCGTCTGCCTGGCCCTCTTCGATCACGGACGCGAGACGGACCATAAGGCGGTCGACGCCGTCGCGCAACACGACGCGCATCTCGTCGGACAGGTCACCAACTTCCGCGCTCAGCTTCACGACCAGACACTTTTCGTCGCCGTCCTGGGCGAGTTGTGCCTGCTGCCACGCGGCCCAATAACTCAGCAGCTTGTCACGGCCGTTGACACCGGGCTGACCGAACAGCGCGTCGAGGCGCGCGGCGTAGTCGGCAACGTACTGCTGCAGCAACTCGCTGCCGAACGATTCCTTCGAACCGAAGTAGTGATAGAACGACCCCTTCGGGATCTCGGCGGTCGTCAGAATCTCGTTCAGCCCGACCGCAACAAAACCTTTTCGGGCGATCAGGGCACGCCCGGCGTCGAGGATGTGCCTGCGAATGTGGGGATGGCTAGCTCTCATAGGGACCGGATTATGGCCTCAATTAGACCAGTCGTCTATAGAGTCAGAGAGCGAGGGGGAATGGCCGGCTACTTGCTTAAGATTGCCTCGCCGCCGTGTACGTGGTAGCGATTGCCTCAGGGACCATCGTGACCCCGCGCGGCGGCGCTATTGAAGCGGCCGATCCAGGCGGCCGCCGCCTCCTGACCGGCGGCGTCACTTCACCCAACCTCACCCATCACCCGACCCGTTGCTTCGCCTTCAGATCGTCGAGATGGAAACCGGCGACCGTCTTGTACTGATTGGCGATCTGGCTTAGCTCTTCCGCGCTGACCACATCTTCGATCCGCTCGAAGCGCTGCCCCTGCGTGCGCTCGTAGACCACCTGCAAAACCCGGTCGGGCGGCGCCTTACGGTTCATCAGCACAACGTCGCCGGTCGCCTTGACGCGCGCTCGATCATAGGTAAGCAGCGCCTCCTCGCAGACGCCCAGCTCCGCGCAACGGTCTGCCAGAAAGCGCGCGTCCAGAATCGCCTGCCCGGCACCGTTCGAGCCACGCGGCACCATCGGATGCGCCGCGTCCCCCAATAGCGTGATGCGGCCGAATGTCCAGCGCGGCAGCGGATCCTGATCGACCATCGGATATTCCAGAATCGTCTCCGTCGCTTCGATCATCGCGGCCACGTCCAGCCAGTCGAAATGCCAGTCCGCGAATGCAGGGAAGAAATCGGCGAGGCGCCCTTTTCCATTCCAGTCGCGGCGTGCGGGCTGCGGCGCCTCGATTTCGGCGACCCAGTTCACCAACTGATTGCCCGCGGCATCCACGTTATCGCGGATCGGATAAATGACCATCTTGCCGTGCGTCAGCCAGCCGGCACGCACCATGCTGCCACCGGTGAGGAACGGCGGCGCTACGATCGTTCCGCGCCACATGTTGAAACCGGAATAGCGCGGCGCGCCTTCGTTCGGATAGAACTGTTTCCGAATCGCCGAGTGAATGCCGTCGCACGCCACAATCGCCGCGCCGCTAGCGAGATGATCGTTTCCGGCGCTATCGGCAAAGCGCGCCATTGCGCCTGTTTCGTCCTGGGTAGCGCTGACACATCGACGGTCTGTCACGACGCTGTCCGGCCCCAGACGTTCAAGCACCGCTTTGAGCAATACGCTCTGCAGATCCCCGCGATGAATCGAGAACTGCGGATGATCGTAACCGGCGAAACGTCCAGCCGGCTCGCGATAGATCAGTTGCCCGTGGCGATTGAAAAACACCGACTCCTGCGTCGTCACACCGACTGCAGCCAACTCGGGGAGCAAATCGAGTTCCGCCAGTTCACGCGTCGCATGCGGCAGCAGGTTGATCCCGACCCCGAGCGGCCTGATTTCAGGCGCTGCTTCGAAAATTCGGCTCGCGATGCCTGCCTTGTGCAACGTCAGCGCCAGCGTCAACCCGCCAATCCCCGCACCAACGATGACGACCTCACTATCTTTTTTCATCTGTCTCCTCTTTCGTGATGAGCGCGGAGCAGCGCGCCATTGAATCCGTCTCCCGTGTTGCACGGTTATCGGCAATTTACGCAGACGTCTGCCGAAATATAGTGAGCCATTCCTGCTTCGTCAAGCGGTTCATCCGGACAACGGAATTCATTTGACACGATGATCAAGATTCAATATCTTTTGACATACGTCTGCCGATTATTCGTCAGAACACCGTCATACATCCTCACGTATCGCCGGATATACCTACGCCATTCGACGAGACACGGTGGTTCCAGAAAAGGACAGGAGACAAGCAATGAATACCGACCTTCCCACGTCAGACAGGAAAGCTTTCTACGAGCAGATCCGCGAACTCAACATGATTCCCCTGTGGGAATCGCTTAGCACGCTGGTGCCGCATCAGCCCAATGGACCCTGCGTGCCCGCGCTGTGGAAATGGCGTGATGTGCTGCCCTACATCGAGCAGGCCGGCACATTGATCACCGCTGAGGAAGCAGTGCGCCGCGTGCTCGTGCTCGAGAACCCCGCGCTGCCCGGCTACGCCAGCGTGACACAATCGCTCTATGCCGGATTGCAGCTGATTCTGCCGGGCGAGGTAGCGCCGGCCCACCGCCACGTGCAATCGGCGTTGCGCTTCATCGTCCATGGCCGTGGCGCTTATACGGCAGTCGACGGTGAACGCACAACCATGATGCCGGGCGACTTCATCATTACCCCGAGCTGGACCTGGCACGATCACGGCAACGACGGCATTGACGGCCGCAGCGAACCGGTCGTCTGGCTCGACGGCCTGGATATTCCGATGATTCGCTTCTTCGACGCAGGCTTCGAGGAAAAAAGCACGGCAATGTCGCAACGCGTGACCCGTCCCGAAGGAAATGCGCTCGCGCGCTACGGACACAACCTGTTGCCGGTCGACTATCAGCCTTCATCGCCGACCTCGCCCATTTTCAGCTACCCGTACGACCGCACGCGCGAAGTGCTCGAGCGCCTCTATCGCGATGGTGACGTCGACGCATGGCATGGTGTCAAGCTGCGCTACGTCAACCCTGCAACCGGCGGCTGGCCGATGCCGACGCTTGCCACGTTCATGCAGTATCTGCCGGCCGGTTTCTCAGGCAAACCGTTCCGCAGTACCGACGGCGCCGTGTATTCGGTCGTCGAGGGAACCGGACGGGCAGTCATCGACGGGCAAAGCTTCGAATTCGGCCCGAAGGATCACTTCGTCGTGCCGTCATGGAAAACATTCACGCTGCACGCGAACGACGATGCGGTGCTGTTCAGCTTTTCGGACCGACCAGTGCAAACCGCGCTCAACATTCTGCGCGAAGAAAAGCTGGACGCGTGAATGCGCGCCTTGACGACCGCGCTGGTCAGCATCCAACACAATCACACATGGAGAATATTCAATGAATCTGGTCTTTGAGTCCGCGCCCGCGGTAACGGTCCCGGTTGCCGGTTCGGACGACGCGTTTCCCGTCCGTCGCATCTACTGCGTCGGGCGCAACTACGCCGCCCATGCGCGCGAGATGGGCTTCGATCCGGACCGCGAGCCGCCTTTCTTCTTCTGCAAGCCGGCCGACGCGATCGTTTATGTCGCACCGGGCACCACGGGAGAATTTCCGTACCCGCCGGAAACGGACAACTGCCACTACGAAATGGAACTGGTCGCTGCAATCGGCAAGGGTGGTAAAAATATCTCCGTCGACGACGCACTCGATCACGTGTTTGGCTACGCACTCGGACTCGATATGACGCGCCGCGATCTGCAAATAGAGATGCGAAAAATGGGCCGCCCATGGGATATCGGCAAGGCGTTCGATCGCTCCGCGCCAATCGGCCCACTGCATCGCACTGAACAGACGGGTCATCTGAAGGACGGCGCGATCTGGCTGAACGTCAACGGCACCTCGAAGCAACGCGCGGACGTCTCGCAACTAATCTGGTCGGTCGCGGAAACGATCGCGTATCTGTCTCGCTTCTTCGAACTGGTGCCGGGCGATCTGATCTATACCGGCACGCCGGAAGGCGTTGGCGCCGTGATCAAGGGCGATACGATGCATGGCGGCATCGACGGTCTCGGCGAACTCCAGGTCAAAGTGGTCTGAACGACTCACGTCACAACGGAGCGTAACGCTCGTCATGCTCCGTTCATCGAGGATATCCCGTGCAGCTTCACAATTTTTTCCGTAGCTCCGCATCGTATCGGGTGCGAATTGCGCTAGGTCTGAAAGGCCTGCCATTCGATTACATCCCCGTCCATCTGTCGCGCGACGGGGGTGAGCAGTTTGCGCCCGCCTATCGTTCGCTCAGTCCGGAGGCGCTCGTCCCGGTGCTCAGGAACGGCGAAGTGTCGCTCCATCAGTCGCTGGCGATCATCGAGTACCTGGACGAACTGCATCCCGAACCGCCGCTACTACCGCGCGACCCGCTCGGCCGCGCCACTGTGCGTGCTCTGGCTTTGGACATCGCGTGCGACATCCATCCTCTCAACAATCTGCGTGTGCTCAAATACCTTGGCGATACAGCCGGACTAACAAAAGAAGCGCGAGACGCCTGGTATCACCACTGGGTCCACACGGGTTTTTCCGCGCTGGAAACAAGGCTTGCACACAGTCACACGACCGGTCAGTTCTGCTACGGCGATCAACCGACGCTAGCCGATCTCACGCTCGTGCCGCAGGTTTTCAACGCCCAACGTTTTAACGTCGACCTGAGTGCCTACCCGGTGCTTGGCCGCATCGCGCAGCGCTGCATGCAGTTGCCGGCATTCACTGCGGCAGCGCCCGGGCAGCAGCCTGACGCACAGTAATCCGCGCGGATGACGCCCCTCATCCGCCCCACTCTGCGGCATCCCGTCCGCACTGCGCGATAATATCGGTCAGTCACACTTGCCGCCCGACCGCGGGCGGCCCACTTCCCTATACGAGTCCATGGCAAAGAACCCTGTGGCGCGCGATGCACGCCAGACTCCGCTCGACCGTCTGTACGCCCGTCCCGGCTTCATGATCCGGCGTGCCCACCAGATCTCGACCGACCTCTTCATCGAAGCCTGCGCTGCGCTCGACATGACGCCCAGCCAATACGGCGTGCTGTATATCCTGTTCCACAGCGGCCCGCTCGAACAGATTGGCATCGCACGTCTGATCGGCCTCGACCGCTCGACCACCGCGCTCGTCGTCAAGATTCTGAGCGAGCGCGGCCTGCTCGAAAAAGCAAAAAGCGAAACAGACCAGCGCAAAGTGGAAATCTCGCTCACTGAAGCAGGACGGCAATGCTTCCGCCAATGCGAGCGCTATGCGCAGAAATCGGTCGAAGCGCTGCTCGCGCCGTTCGATCCGGCCGAGCGCACGCAATTTCTCGCGCTGCTCGACAAGTTCGTTTCGCACTTCAACGACAACACGCGCGTGACATTGGGATAAAACGAATCGGCGAGCTCGCGCTCGCCGATTCGTCCGCCGCTTGCGCCGCTCTTGCAGCTTCGCTAGAGACGCACAGCGGCGCTTGCAGATTACTTCGCCGGTGCGGCGTCGAACCCGTACATCTGCGAATCGACGCGCGGCACGATATGAATCCCGTCACGCGCGGCGAAAGTGGAAACCTGCAGATGGGTCGGGATGATGCCCACTTGATCGTGCAAGACCTTCGACGTTTCCTGGTAAAGCGCATCGCGCTTCGCATTGTCGACCGTCGCCAGCCCCGCATTCAACGGTTTCCAGAAGTTCGACGAATCGTACGTCTGGATATTGATCTTGCGGAACGGATTGTTGGTCGGATTAGAGAACAGCGATTCGAGCTGCACGCCCATGTCGCCCGCATCCGCGCCCCAGCCGATCATGAAGAAGCCCAGCTGCAGTTGGTTCACGCGCGAGATAAACGTACCCATCGGTTGCGTCTCGACCTTGGTCTTGCAACCGATGCGCGTCAGCATCTGCGCGACACCCTGCGCCAGTTGCGAGTCATTGACGTAGCGATCGTTCGGCGCAAAGAGCGTCAGCGAAAAGCACTCGGGATAGCCGGCTTCAGCCAGCAGTTTCTTCGCTTCATCGGGCTTGTACGGATCGGGCGGCAGCGCCGGGTTGTAGCCGAACATCGTGCTCGGCACGCTGTTCTGCGTCGCCACGCCCAAGCCTTGCAGCACGCGGTCCACCAGCACCTGACGGTTGATCGCCAAAGAGAACGCACGGCGCACGCGCACATCCTTGAACGGATTCTTGCCCAAGGGCTTACCGTTGTTGTCCGTCACATACGGCGCGTTGTCGTTTAGCTGATTCATCACCCAGAAGACCATCAAGGTGCTGGGCTTCGTGTAGACGGCAAGCTTTTTGTCAGCCTTGATGCGCGTGACGTCCGCGCTGGGTACATCGATCACCGCGTCGACGTCGCCCGACAGGATCGCCGCCACGCGCGCCGCCGCATTCGGCAGAATCCGCACGGTCACCTTGTCATAGGCCGGCTTGTCGCCCCAATAAGCGTCGTTGCGGACGAGTTCAACGCGATCGCCCCGCAAAAAGCGGGAGAACTTGTAAGGCCCCGTGCCGACGAGACCGTTGCCGGTTTCGAAGTCTTCGCTCTTGAGTCCCTGCGTGTCTTTCTTCGACAGCATGAAGATCATCGACAGATAGTTTGGCAGCACAGCCAGCGGCCGGGCCGTGGTCAGCTTGACCGTGTACGGATCGATCACCTCCACCTTGGTGATGTCTTTCGTGAAAACGCCGAACGTAGCCGGCGAATTGGTCAGCGTGTCAGGACGCGCGAGCGAATAGACCACATCGTCCGCCGTGAACGACGAGCCGTCCTGGAACTTGACGTTCTTGCGCAGCTTGATTTCCCACGTCTTGTCGTCGAGCGGCTTCCACGATTCGGCGAGCCCAGGCTGCAACCGGCCGTCTGGCGACATGTCGATCAACGGCTCGAACACATTGCGCGCAACGTTGCGGTTGCCAGGCAAATTGGCGAACTGCGGATCGAGAGACGTGACGTCTGCGCTGACCCCGTACTTGAACTCCGCTGCACCTGCATTCTGCTGCACGAACACGCTCGCGGCCAGCGCACCGGCCATGACTGCCAGCCGGCCCCAGCCCCGCAAAGTTGTTCCCATCTCCGTCTCCTATATGTGCAGAACCCGCAAGGGTACCTGCTTTATTGAGGAAGCCGTTATCGGCTCCCATCTGAAACCAGCGTACCGAACTGAACCGACGCTCAATAACGGCAAGTGTGCGGCGTCGTCACTTCGTGTTTACGAGCATCTTCATCGCCTCAAAATGCCTTCTGTATAACTATATTATCGTTATACACTTCTATCGAAGTCAAGCACTGCTCAAGTTGATGACGGGCGATGCAGGACCGCCGCGCAGCCTTTCGTTCACACAACGAAATGGTTGCACTTGCAACAGGTTGAGAGACAGGAACAACTGCGAACGAAGCCTCGAAAACATGCGGCATCTTTAACAAACTTAGCGCAGACTATTCATGGAAAGGAGACAAACAATGAGAAAGACCCTCGCCGTACCACTTGCTGCCGTGTCACTTTGTACTTTTGCAGCGGGTGCACAGGCGCAGAGCAGTGTGACGATTTACGGGATCGTCGACTCGGGCATCAGCTACGTTAGTAATAGCAACGGTCATTCCGCGTGGGTCTTCGACACGGGCGTCCCACAGGGCAACCGCCTCGGCTTCCAGGGTACGGAAGACCTCGGCGGCGGTATGAAAGCGCTGTTTCGCCTTGAGAACGGCTTCAACCTGAACAACGGCAGCATGGGTCAGGGTGGCCTCATGTTCGGGCGCCAGGCTTACGTCGGCCTGTCGAATCAGATCGGTACACTGACACTGGGCCATCAGTACGACTTCATGGGCGACATCATCGGCAACTACTCGATTGCCTACGTCGCCGGCGTGTATGCGTTCCATCCGGGTGACTACGATCGCGTGTCGGGCGACCGGTTGGATAACACGGTCAAATTCGTCAGCAACAATTTCGGCGGCTTCACCGCTGGCGCGATGTACGGCTTCGGTAATACGGCGGGCAACTTCCATCAGAACAGCTCGATGAGTTTCGGCCTGACCTACGATCGTGGCCCGCTCAGTCTCGGCGCAGCCTATACGGATATCAATAACTTCAGCATCAATCCGACCAACGATCTGGGCGTCAGCACGCTATTCGGCCAGCCGCTAACAGGCAGCCCGATCGTGGCGGACAGCATGAAGACATGGGGGCTCGGCGGCAGCTATTCGATCGGCAACGTCGGCATCATGGCGAACTACACCGGCACGCGGATCTCGTATATGGGCAATTCGGCGACACTGAGCACCCTGGAAGGAAGCTTGCTGTACCACTTCACACCGGCGCTGGTCGCTGGCGCGGGGTACACCTATTCGAAGCTCGAAAGTTCACACTGGGGCCAGACGTCAGTCGGAATCGACTACTTCCTGTCGAAACGCACCGACCTGTATGCCCAGGTGAACTATCAACTGGCGAGCGGTGACGGTACGCGTGCGGTCATTCTGACGCTGCCGACGTCGAGTACCAACAAGCAGGTCGTGGCGGGTATTGGCATCCGCCACAAGTTCTGATGGATTGATCGCGAGACGTGCCGCTCGATGGCGAGAGTCGAGCGGCACACATTTATGCCGGCGCAAGCCGGCTTTTTTGTGCCGCTGGAATTAGGGCTCACGCGAACTCACTACCTCACCTTTGCACCGCCCATAAAAAAGCCCGGTGTGAACCGCCAGCATCGCTGCTGTACGATTCACACCGGGCCAGAGTTCAAGCGTGCCGGTGACGTCAGTCGATCAGATGACACGCTGCGAATTGCCCATCGACGGCTTGCTTCAATTCGGGCACAACCTCCTTGCAAACGGGCAACGCGTGTGGGCAGCGCGGATGGAAATGGCAACCCGAAGGCGGATTCATCGGCGACGGAATCTCGCCCTTGATTGCATAGAAGGTCTTCTTGCGCTTGTCGAGCGAAGGCACTTCCGCCAGCAATGCCTGCGTGTAAGGATGCCGCGGATTCTGATAGACCTGCTCGGTCGGTCCCGATTCGACAATCTTGCCGAGATACATCACGACAATGCGATCCGCGATATGGCGCACCACGCCCAGATCGTGACTGATGAACAGATACGTCAAACCTAGCTCTTCGCGCAGCTTGATAAACAGATTCAGCACCTGTGCCTGAATTGACACGTCGAGTGCCGCCACCGATTCATCGCAAACGAGAAACTTCGGACTCACCGATAGCGCACGCGCGATACCGATACGTGCACGCTGGCCACCCGAGAACTGATGGGCGAAGCGGTCCATCGAATCCGGATCGAGGCCCACCCGTTCAAATAGCGCGCCGACAAAATCGCGTGTATCTGCTTTACGAATGAAGCCGTGCACGTGCGCCCCCTCCGCGACGATATCCGCGGCCCGCATGCGCGGATTGAGTGACGCGTACGGATCCTGGAAGATCATCTGGATATCGAGTTCGGCGCGATTGCGCTCGCGCCGTCCGAGCGCCGCCATATCCGTGTCCTGCCAGTAGCGTTTGCCGCTCGTCGGCCAGTAGACGCCGGCCGCCAGGCGGCCGACCGTCGATTTACCGCAGCCCGATTCGCCGACCAGCCCGACCACCTCGCCGGCGCTCACACTCAGGCTCAGATCGGTGACCGCATGTACGCCCTTCGGCGGCTGCCGTCCGGTGACTGCCCGGACGAAGCGCCCGGTCGCATCCTGTCTGGGCGCGAACGTCTTCGTGACGTTACGCAATTCAAGCAGCGGGGTCATGCAATCTCCTCGTTTTCATCGACGACGGGCCGGATACAGCGAACCATGTGGCCGTCGTGGTCAATCGATTCGGCAATCTCATGCGCGCATTCGGGCACCGCGGATGAACAGCGCGTGCGGAACGCACAGCCGCCGCCTAACGCGAGCAGCGAAGGCGGCGCACCGGGAATCTGCCGCAGCATCACGCCTTTGGGATTGCGGCTCGGAATCGAATTCATCAACCCACGCGTATACGGATGACGCGGCGTATCGAGCACCTGATCGACGCTGCCGTATTCGGCGATCCTGCCGCCGTACATCACGCACACGCGATCCGCGAGCCCCGCGACCACCGACAGGTCGTGCGTGATCCAGATCAACGCCGTGCCCGAGTTGCGGCAAAGCTGCTGAATCTCACCGAGAATCTGCGCCTGAATGGTGACGTCGAGTGCGGTAGTCGGTTCGTCGGCGATCACCACCTCGGGCCGGTTGATCAACGCAATCGCAATCGCGACGCGCTGACGCATGCCGCCGGAGAACTGATGCGGATAACACTTCAGACGCTCGTCCGGCGCGGGGATGCCGACCTGCGCAAGCGCCATGCGCGCTTCGTCGAGCGCCGCGCGACGGCTCATCGGCCGGTGCGCGAGCACCGCCTCGACCATCTGTGTATCGATACGCAGCACGGGGTTGAGCGTCATCATCGGATCCTGGAAAATCATCGAGATCCGGTTGCCGCGAATCTTGCGCCATTGCGCTTCGGTGCATGCGGCGAGCTCCTCACCCGCAAGCTTGATGCTGCCACTCACCACCTTGCCTGGGGGATCGATCAAACCCATGATCGAATAACCGGTTTGCGATTTACCGGACCCGGACTCGCCGACCACGCCAAGAATTTCGCCACGCTCGACGCTAAAACTCACACCGTTCACCGCCTTCACGATGCCGCGCGGTGTCGTGAAGTGGGTGCACAGATTATCCACCTGCAATGCGGGCTGAGTCATTTCTTCAACCTCGGGTTGAGCACATCGCGCAGGCGATCCGCCATCAGATTCAGGCACAGCATCAGCAACAGCAACGCGACGCCGGGGAAAACGCTAATCCAGTAAGAACCGGACAGCAGGTAGTTATAGCCGTTCGAAATCAGCAGACCGAGCGACGGCTCCGTAATAGGCAGCCCGAGACCAAGAAACGACAGCGTCGCCTCAAGCGAGATCGTGGTCGCCATCTGCACAGTTGCGACGACCAGCAGCGGCGGCACGCAGTTGGGCAGGACATGGCGAAAGATAATCCGCGCGTCGCTAAGTTTCAGGCAGCGCGCCGCCTCGACATATTCCTTGCGCAACTCGACGAGTGCGGAGCCGCGCGCGGTACGCGCATACACCGCCCATTGAACCAGCACGAGTGCATAGATGATCTTGTCGACGCCCTTGCCGAATGCAGCGATGAACACCAGCGCAATCAGAATCGAAGGAAACGAAAGCTGGATGTCGGCGAGCCGCATGATCAGCGCATCGACCTTGCGTCCATAGAATGCGCCGACGAGACCCAGCGCAACACCGATGACCAGCGCGAGCACGGTACAGGCGAGGCTCACATACAGGCTCGTGCGCATGCCATAAAGAATCGCAGACAACATGTCGCGCCCCTGGTCGTCGGTGCCGAGCCAGTAGATATGAGCGCCCATCGACGCATGCGCAAGCGGCGGAAGCTGCGAATCGCCAAGGTCGAGCTGTGCAAGGTCATAAGGATTCTGCGGCGCAATCCACGGCGCGAATACCGCCAGCGCAGCAATCGCGATAAATAGCACCAGTCCCGTGAGCGCAAGTTTGCTCTGACGGAATTCACTCCATAGGGCGCTCAGTTGACCACCCATGCGTGCAAACCGATGTGGACGTTTCACCGGTTTAGCCGCGGAAATGGTGGAAGCGGCGGATACAGCAGTTTGGGCGCGCGGTTCGGCCACGGTCGTTCCTGTGGTGGGTCCCATGTCAATTCACCTCCGCCGTCACCGAGATGCGCGGATCGAGCAGCGAATACAGAATGTCCACGACCAGATTGATCAGCATATAGATTGCCCCGACGGTCAGCAGATAGGCAATGACCACCGGGCGATCGAGCGCATTGATCGAATCGATCAGCAGTTTGCCCATGCCCGGCCACGCGAACACGGTTTCCGTGACGATCGAAAAAGCGATCAACCCTCCCAGGTTGATGCCGATCACCGTCACGAGCGGGATCATGATGTTCTTCAGGATATGCACGCCGACAATGCGCGATGCGCTCAGCCCTTTGGCTCGCGCGAACTTGACGTAGTCGGTCAGCGCGGTTTCACGCGTCGACGAATACGCGAGCCGGATAATCAGCGCGATGTTGAAGAGTGCGAGATTCAGCGCTGGCAACAGCAGGTGCTTCCAGCCGTCGAGCGTCAGAAAGCTCACCTGCATGCCGAGCCATGAGGTCGTGGTGCCGCGCCCACCTGAGGGCAACCAGCCGAGGATCACCGAGCAGACGAGAATCAGAATCAGGCCGACCCAGAACGTCGGCAAACTGAAACCTATCGTCGACGATGCGGTAATGATGCGCGAGGAGAGTTTTTCAGGGCGCAATCCCGCGACCATGCCAAGCGGAATACCGATGACGATTGCCATCAGCATGGCAATCACCGATAACTCGAGCGTCGCGGGCATCCGCGAGACGATCATCTGCGCAACCGGTGCGCCCGTCAGGAACGAGGTGCCGAAGTCGCCGCGCAACGAGTGTGTGAGGAAATGCCAGTACTGGAGCCACCACGGCTGATCCAGTCCGAGCGATGCGATGATGCGTGTGCGCATCTCGGGTGTGGCGCTGTCGGGGACCATCAGCGCAATCGGGTCGCCCACCACGTAGACGCCGGCAAACACGAGCAGCGACATCGCCCAAAGCGCAAGGACGCTCTGGAACAGTCTCCGCAGAATAAACTCAAGCATGGATTGTCTCGCTCCAACGGGGGAATGACTTCAAGCGACAGGACTTGTGTTTGCCTGCTTGTGGCCACGGATGCTGCGGGCAGTGCGTGGCCGGGCTTTGTCTCTAAAGTATAATATAGTTTAATTTAGGTGAGTTTCTATCTCACGCGTTGACCACCACGAGTTCACGCAACGCCGTAAAGAACCTTTCGTTTTCCTGCGGCAAGCCGACCGTGACGCGCAGCCACTCGCCGAGCCCGTAGTCCACGACCTTGCGGACAATGATGCCGCGCCTGAGCAGTGCATCGAACAACTCGGCCGAATTACCCACCTTGATAACGACGAAATTACCCTGGCTTTTCACATACGGGAGCCGAAGCGCGTCGCAGACCTCGTAGAACCGTTCGATCCCTTCACGATTCAGGCGATACGACTCGTTCAGATAGTCGTCGTCGTTCAATGCGGCGATAGCGGCGGCCTGCGCCAGCGAATTGACATTGAACGTCTGCCGCACACGATTCAGAAGATCGGTGACGTAGGGCGTTGCGATTGCAAAACCGACCCGCAGACCAGCCAGCCCGAATGCCTTCGAGAATGTTCGCGACACAACGAGATTTGGATAGCGCCGCACGAGTTCGGTACTGTCGTAACGATGGTGCGGCTCGAGATACTCGTTATACGCCTCGTCGAGCAGCACAACGACATTAGCCGGGATACGATCGAGAAACGAGGTCAGTTCGTCGACAGTGAAGAACGTTCCGGTCGGGTTGTTCGGATTCGCGAGGTACACCACGCGCGTCGCAGCGTTGACCGCCAGGGCCATGGCGTCGAGATCGTGGCCGTAGTTTTTGGCGGGCACGGCGACCATCCGCGCGCCGGTTGCCTTGACCGCGTTCTGCCACGCCATAAATGCGTATTGCGACGACACGGCATTGCAATCGCTATCCAGTTGCGCAGCCTGCAGAAATGCACGTGCGACGAGTTCGAGAATGTCACTCGAACCATTGCCAAGCGTGATCCAGTTGCGTTCGACGTTGTATTTCTGACCCAGCGCTACTTTCAGCGCATGACCGTTCGGATCGGGGTAGCGTGCCCCGCTGTTGACGATCGCGTCGATCGCCGCGCGTGCTTTCGGCGGCATGCCGAGCGGATTTTCATTCGATGCGAGCTTGATGATGCTGGCTTCCGGCAGTCCGTACTCGCGCGCCGTTTCTTCGATGGGTTTGCCTGCCTGATAGGGCTTCAACGAGCCGATGTAGGTGGGAGCGACAGGACGCAATTCGTTTGTCATGGGAACACCTTTGCTGACTTCAATAGAGGAATGAGGATGAGTGGCGCGCCGCCGGCGCACCATTCGCAGCCACCGGGCTATTACAGGAACTTCGTCGGCCAGATCATCGCGCGCCAGATATGCGCCGACGGACTGCCGTCGAAGCCGAGTCCTTCCTTCGGCTGCCGGAAATTGCGTCCGATGATGTCGACGAAATCGTCGAGACTCACTACCGCGTTCGGATCGAATGAATAGATGTCGTGCAGCGTGATCGAGCGGCTCGACATATACCACTTGTGATTGCGCGCGTATTCGTAGTCGCGCTGGATATACGGCTCAGGCTCATAGTCCTTGCCGAAATAGCGCAGATACGCGTCCGGATATCCGTAACCCACCGATTCATCCGCGAAAAAACGCAGCGCCTGGTGATACTGGATGGCCCAGCTGACCTCTTCATCCACATACGGCGCGATCATCTGCGCGCCCCAGTAGCCATGATCGCCACGAATGAAACCTGCCACGCTGATGTCATGCAACAGGCAGGCCAACACGATCTTCTCGTTCTGCCCGGCCTTCAATGCGTGCGTCGCGCTTTGCAGTACGTGATTGGCCGGCCCGAAGCGGTACTTGAAAAAGTCGATCAACGTGGGCTTCGACGGCATCTTCTGCAGGCGAGGATCGTCACCCATCATGAAGGGGCCCGTGCCCGGCGGTGGAGGAATCGCCTGGGTCGGATCGCGGTCGCCTGACGTGTAGATCACTGATTTCACCACGCGCCGGTCCAGCTCCGCGATCATCTCGTGTTCTAGCGCGTCGGCGCGCTCGGAAAGCGTAGGCTCATGCCTACTTGCGGTTTGATTGCTCATTGCGATTGCTCCTCTGTCTCTTCTGTCTCTTCGTACCGAACCGCGCGTCTAGCGATTCCAGCCGTAAATATCGAGCGTCAACTCGCCTGCGGCGATGCGCGCGAGTATTTCCGCTTCCGTGTCCTCGCGTTCGGACGCGGCACGCAACGTCGCGTCGATCGATTCCTGGGCGAGCACCACCACGCCGTCCGCGTCGCCCACCACCAGGTCGCCCGGCCGCACGGCGACATCGCCGATACGCAGCGGATGATTGATCCAGCCGCGTGCCGCGAAATCCTTGGTCGTGCCGCGGATGCACAAGCCGCGCGAAAACACCGGGAAGCCGATACGCGCAAGCAGCTCGGCATCGCGAACGCAACCATCGATCACCAGGCCCGCCACACCGCGCTCCTTGGCCGCCGTCGACATGACTTCACCCCAGTAGCCGGCTTCGTAGTAGTCGCTCGTGTACACCACCAGCACGTCACCCGGCTGCGCGACGACCAGCGCGCGATGCAACCAGAGATTGTCGCCAGGCGGCGAATGCACAGTAACCGCTGGGCCGCAGACACGAAACGCCGGACTGACCGGCTTGATCGCCGAAGGCAGCGCGCCCAGTTTGTTGGCCGCTTCGAGCAATGTCGCGGACGGAAAGGCGCGGGCCGCCTCGATCGCTTCGGCGGCCGGCCGCTCGATCGAAGCGGTGACCAGCGGCGAATCGATGAAAGGGTACGACATGGTGTCTCCTGATGGGTATTCTGATAACTCGCGTGGCGTAGCGCCCTGACAGTTGGCGCTCAGGCGCTCACTTTGCTCTGCAGCGCGTGATAGCGATGCTGCCTGCGCGCCTCGTCGAGCCGCATGCCTTGCCGCGCCGCTTCACGAATGGCGTGCTCCGCTGCGTGAATCTCTTCGGCTGCGGCCAGCACGCGGTCTTCGTGAGCGCGCGGCATCACGATCACGCCATCCGCGTCGCCGACCAGCAGGTCACCCGGCAACACACGCGCATTGCCGATATTGACCGGCACCTGCGTACTTTCGACTTGCACGCGATCTTTGCCGGTACGCATCCAGTGTCCCTTGCTGAACACAGGGTAACCCAGCGATAGGCAAAGGCTCACATCGCGGCAGATACCATCAATGACGGTGCCGGCGATTTTCCGCCGATGCGCGATTTCTGTGAGAATGTCGCCCCACACCGTGCAGTCTTCGCGGCCTGCGTTATCCAGCACGATCACGCCACCTTCCGGGACGTCGTCGATATAGTCGCCGACGGTGCCGGGTGGCGTCGTCGGCGGTCCGTAAAGAATCGTGAACGCACGGCCGCACAGCCGGAAACTCGCATTGCGCGGCTTGATCCCGGTACATTGACCGACGATGCCGAGGCGATCCAGCGCATCGCTCAGTGTCGCGGTATCGAGGCGCTGTGCACGCTGCGCATTCGTATCGTTCGCGTTGTTCGTGTCGCTCATATTTATCCCCTGTCCTGCAGCATATATTCGTAGTCCGCACCCATCACCTGCGCAATGGGCACACCATTCAGCAGCTTTTTCGTCATCGCAGCTTCCTTACCGACGATCAGCTCGGCAGCGGCCAGCACGCGCTCGATGTCCGCGGCGGCAATGAAGATCACCGCGCTGTTGTCGGCGATCACGTAGTCGCCCGGATTGACGCGAACCTGTGCAACTGTGATCGGCACATTGGTGCCGGCTTCGGCGACGCGATTGCGTGCAGTGAAGGCCGTCAATGCCCGCGCGAAAACCGGAAAGTCGTATTGCCGCGCTTCATCGATATCGCGCACGGGGCCGTCTGCAATCACACCCTCGATGCCACGCAACGACGCACCGAGCGAGAGAATGCCGCCCCAGCTGCCGGCGTCGAGCCCCGTATGCTGTTCGACCACGATCACATCGCCCGCGCCGGCGGATTCGACGGCCGTCGTGCCGAGATGACGCGGCACATCGGTGTGAGCGGCGGCGCTCACCTGCGCGGCCTCCACCAGCTTCACGGTTACGACCCTGCCGGCGATGCGGCGCGAGGTCGAACGTTGCGGCAAGCCGGTGACCGTGCCGCTCAGACCGAGCTTGTCGAGTGCATCCGATACTGCGCAACAGTCGAGCCGCTGCAGGCGTCGAGTGTTGTCATCTGCTTTTTTCATGCGTGTCTGCTCCGTTCCTCATATTCGCTTTTTTTTGCCGCTATCGCCGCTGTTGCTGCTGCTCACTCCCAGCAGGCAAACGCCATCCCCGAGCCCGTCCCGGCTTCCGAGCGATAACATGCGACGTAGTCGATCAGTTTCATCTTTAGCGACGCGCTCGCTGCAAGACCGACAAGCGGCAGCCAGCTCTTGATTTCCGACGTATTGCCGTTGAAATACGACTCCGGGATATCGCGCAGCGCGACTTCGTCGCGTCCGGCAAGCGCGGCCAGCACGCAATGATCGAGCGCTTCGTCGACCACGAAGTGACTCATGCCGCCAGAGGCGACCACCACCACGCGAAGCTCGGACGGCAAGCGCCGGATTGCCGCCCCGAGCGCGTGACCGAGCGCAAGACAACGCGCCACGCGCGGCTGATTGGGCGCCACGCCGACGTTCAGAAACAAGGGCACCGACGGCGGCGGCGCATCGCGCATCACGCGGCGATAGACGAAACCGAACGCGTGCGGAATGCCGTGCTGACGATCCTCACCCTTGGGCAACCGGTTCGAAACGGCGATATCGAAACCGTCATCGACAAGCGACTGCACCAGCGTCAACGCGTGATCCGGCGCACCCGAATAAACCGCTCCTTCCGGCGGACAGTGACCGTCCTCTGCCTCAGCGACTCCCGGCGGCAGACGCCGGCGCTGTTCGTCCGACAGCGGCAGGTTCTCGATCTGTTCACCGCCGAATATCGTGATTGCCGGCGTCAGGTCGTCCTTGAACACCTCGCGTTGATCGTTGCCGAGCACGATGACGAGATCGGGTTTCATGGCGTGGAAGCGTTCGGCAAGCGTATCGAGTGCTCGCTGGCAAGCGGCATAGCATTCCTGCTTTGATGCTTCGGCGACCGCCGCCGCAAAGCCCGGGGCGCGTGCTTCTAGCAGCGCCGCGTAGTCGTAGGAGCGCCCCTGAAACCAGTGCGATGGATTTTTCAGGTCCGCGCCGGCCCGCAAATGCCAGAGCTCTGGCGGCATCGACAGCAACGGGCCGTGCGATGTAGCGATTGCGCCGATCATCGTTGCCATGCCGCGCTCCCGTTGAATGTGTTTTTCATGGCCGATGGATTCAACGTGCTGCGGCTGTGCCAGCTGGCTGGTCGAGCCGGAACACCTTGCGCGCATTGCCTTCGAAAATCATCCGTTTCTCATCGCCGCTGAGCCACTCGAAACTTTCAATGACCGGACGAATGTCGTCCAGCCAGCGGCCCGTCTGCGGATCCTTCACCGTGCCGACGCCCGGCCGCTCCGCACCGAAGATGCAGCGATCCGCGCCGACCGTCTTAATGAGCAGGCGCAGCGCCTCTTCCGAATACAGCACCGTGTCGTAGTACAGACGGCGCAAGCTGTCCAGAAACGGTTCGCTTGCGCGCCCCGGCCGCAGCGAGGGTGCCTGGAAGCGGCCGAACTGATACGGCACCGCGCCGCCACCATGCGAGACAACGATCTTCAACTGCGGGAAATCCTTGAACACGCGCGAACGGGCGAGCGCCATTACCGCAATCGTTTCTTCATTGATGAAATGCAGCGAGTAGTTGTGCCGTTCCGAACGGCATCCCGCCGAATGCAGGTACGCGGGCACATCGAACTCGACGAGCTTCTCATACAGCGGATACCAGTACTCGTTGCCGAGATCGGGCACCTCGTTGGTCGCAAGCCCCTCACTCGGATCGGTATTCAACAGCACGCCGACGAGACCGAGCTCCTTGATGCAGCGTTCCAGTTCCGGCAGACATCCGCTGACCGGCTCGCCCCACGCCTGCGGCAAGCCACCGATACCGCGAAACGTCTGCGGCATGAGCCGCGCCTGTTGCGCGATCATGTCGTTGGTTTCCTCGGTGAACCAGTGGACGATCTTCGCGGGCTTTTCGCTATGCATCATCTGGTACGGACGCGGCGAGATCAACTGCAGGTCCGTGCCGATGTCACGCAACTGCTCGACGTGCGATTTGGTGCCGAATGTCGGCGCATTGAGCACCGCCAGCATTTCATCGTCGCTGATCTGCGCAGTGCCACGGCCGTGCGCGCCGCGATGGGAAACGAGGCCGGACTTCCAGACGTAGAGAGAATCCGGCGCGGTAACGTGCGCGTGCGCATCGATGATCATGAATGTCTCCGTTAAATATTGTGGGTTCAGGCCCGGACCGCTTCAGGATCGGGTCGGATGTATACCGTCGGCGTCATCGGAATGAAGCTCGTGCGAACGATCTGGATCCGCTCCTGCATCAGACGCCGGGCCAATTCGACTTCACTGCGGCACACCGCATCGAATAGACGCCGATGCGATGCGATCACGCGATTCGCTGTGTCCGCACTCGTGTAGGTGGCAAGCAATGGCGTCAGCACAAAACGCAGCGCCTTGAATTGCGCGAGCAGAACCCGATTGCCTGACGCTTCAACGAGTGCTTCGTGAAAGCGCAGCGACGCATCAGTAAATGTCTCGAGTTGCTTGCGCGCGTCTTCCACGCCATGCAATGCGTCACGCAGTGCCGTACGATGCGCCACCGTCAGGTTTTCCGCTGCTTTCTCTGCTGCCAGCACTTCGATCGCCATTTGCGCATCGAACACTTCGTGCGCTCCAGCGCCAATGAGGCTCAGCTGTATCGACAGCGCGTCGGCGAAGCGCTCCGGGTTCGCACCGGCAATCCACACGCCGCCCTTCGCGCCCATACGGATCTCGACGATGCCGACCGCCTCCAGCGTTCTCAACCCATCACGGGCGGCGGTACGGCTAACGTTGAATTGCTGCGCAAGCGACGCCTCACTGCCGAGAAAATCGCCCGCCTTCACCTGCTTCGAGAACAGCGCAGCACGCACTTGCGACGCAACGCGCCATGAAAGCTTTTCCGTTTGCACGGACTCCCAGACTGTCGAAGTCCGAGCGTGACTGGTGTCGTGCGGGATATTTTCTTTCATTAGTCGTACGAATCGTGTTGGCTAATCCATGAGCAGGCTTCGAACGGCACTCAAAGGCTTTACTGCTTCAGGATGTCGTCGTTAACTATAATATATATAACTTATCTAAGATTGGCTAGCGGCGATCAATGTTTCAATCGCCGCTTCCGCAAGACACTCAGGACACGGCCTGTTGAACGAACTTCGTGACCAGGTACGCCTGCAAGCCCTCAATGCCGTTTTCGGAGCCGATGCCGCTCTCCTTGACGCCGCCGAAAGGCACTTCCGGCCCTGACACCAGCATGCTATTGATGCCGATCATGCCGGCCTCGAGGCCATTAGACAGTTGCAACGCGCGCCGATCCGAGCCGGTGAACGCATAGGCAGCAAGTCCATATTTCAATCGATTGGCACGCTCGAGCACTTCTTCGACGGTCTTGAATGAACTGAAAGGCACCACTGGGCCGAACGGTTCTTCATTCATGATCCTCGCCTGTTCGGGCACATCGGCCAGCACGGTCGGCGCGTAGAAGAAGCCGGGACGATTCAGGCGCTGGCCGCCGAGTAGCAGCCGCGCGCCGTGCGATACCGCGTCCTTGACGAACTCGTCCGCCGCGGCGAGCCGGCGTGCGTTGGCAACCGGACTCGCCTGTGTGTCGGGCTCGAAGGCCGAGCCGACCTTCAGCTTCGCGGCCACTTCAACAAACTTGTCGATGAAGGCGCCGTATACGCCCTCCTGAATATAGAAGCGCGTCGGTGAAATGCAGGCTTGCCCGGCCTGGCGAAACTTGGCATTGGCGGTCATCGTGGCAATACGCGCCACGTCGACGTCGTCACAGACGATCATCGGCGCATGGCCACCCAGTTCCATGACCAGTTTCTTCAGGCCGTGCGTTGCAGCCAGGCTCGCGAGATGCTTGCCGACCGGAATCGACCCCGTGAATGCGACTGCCTTGATGACGTCCGACGCGATCAGATGTTCCGATACCTTTGCCGGCACGCCAAACACCAGATTCAGCACGCCGGGCGGCAAACCCGCATCCTGAAAGCATTGCGCCATCGCCGTGGTGGATCCGGGCGTTTCTTCGGCAGCCTTCAGAATCACCGAGCAACCTGCCGCGAGCGCGGCCGCCACAGTGCGTGCGGGAATCCGTACGGGAAAATTCCAAGGCGTGAACGCCGCTACCGGTCCAACCGGCACTTTCAGCACGAGTTGGCGCGAATTCGGCAGCGGACCAGGCACCACGCGCCCATAGGCACGACGCCCCTCTTCCGCAAACCATTTGACGATATCTGCTGAACTGTGCGCTTCTTGCAGGCCGTCGGCCAGCATCTTGCCGTGCTCGAAACTCATCAGCGTGCCGATTTCATCGGCACGTTCGTGCATCAGCGCAGCGGCTTTGTCGATGATGGCAGCCCGCTCGGACGTGCTCATGCGCGACCATGTCGCGAATCCGGTCGCCGCCGCGGCGAGTGCGTCATCGAGGTCGGATTGCGTGGCAAGCGGCAAATGAGCGAGCACCGTTTCATCAGCGGGATTGATGACTGGCTGGGTGTCGCGCCCCCCGGTACGCCACTCTCCGTTGATGAACAGGCCGAGTTGAATGTCGTAACTTCTGGTATGCATCTACGTCTCCGATATCTGATATCCGGTCGGCGCCAAGCGCCGCCGTGTGCTGTTTTCGCACCGTTACTGTAGCGCGGACGTCACGGCTCCATGCCCATCGCTTCGAGAAAAGCTTGCCGGACATGTTCCGGCTGGCCCGCCTGAAAGCGGAAATCCTGCAGATGGTGCTTCCACAAAGGATGATTCGCGATCTCCGCGCGCGTCATGCCCTCAACGAACGTGGCGCGTGCCGCAATCGGTAATTGCACGCATTCATTAAGCTTCGGATCGCGGATGATGCCCTTCGGCTCGCCGCCGTTCGCCACCACCTCCAGTTCTTCGAAGAAGCGCCGGCGCAGCATGACGATGCCGCGATCGCTGCTGCCCAGATTCTCTTTCGTGCGATCAGCAACCACACCCTGTCCGGCCCACGCGACAAAATCCTGGTTCATCACATGGCTCGTGATCCAGCGGCCGGTTTGCGGATCGGTCACCGGACCGTGCCACGTCGGCACGCTCTTTTGCTCGAACGGTTCGCTTTCCTTCGGCACGCGGGTGAAAGCCCACGTCACGCTCAGTGTGCGCGAATCGTCGACCGGCACGCGCCACTCGAAATGCTCGCCGAGAAAGAACGCGTTCGGCCACAGGCACACACGGCCGATCGACCAGAGCGGATCGTTTTCGTCCGCATCGCCGCGCAGGCGCTTGTAGATAAATCCGTAGTCGAATTCGTCGAAATCGAGCTGTTTATGAGCGGGCGAGTACGGACCCGTCTGTCCATTCAGGCGTGCGGTCCAGTTGTTGTGCATCCATTCGAAGTGGATTGGATCGATCGAGTTCTCCTGGCATTGCAGCCAGTTGCACGGCACCTCGGAGATCACGATTTGCACGAAGCCGTTCTTCCAGGAGAACGGCTCCCAGTTCGGCACGAGCGGCGCAGGTTGCGGCCCAAGGTACGCCCACAGAAGACCCGCCTTCTCCTCTACCGGATATGCCTTGATTTTCACACGCTCTTTCAGCTTCAACTGCGGATTCGCAACGTCTTCATACGGCTGCTCCGTGCATTTGCCGCCCTGATCATAGAGCCAGCCATGATAGTTGCAGCGCAGTCCGCACTTTTCGACGAAGCCGTAGGCGAGATCAGCGCGGCGATGCGGACACTGGCGGTCGATCAGTCCGAAATTGCCACTCAGGTCCTTGTACAGCACGAGATCTTCACCGAGCAGGCGCACCGGCTTGACGGCCACCTCGTCGAATTCGCTCACGCCGGCAATCGGCATCCAGTAACGGCGCAACAGCTCGCCCATCGGCTCGCCCGGCCCAACCTTCGTCAAGAGTTCGTTCTTCGCTTGGGACAGCATTCTTCAAGTCTCCATTGTTATCGCTCGGCCGATGCGTCGGACACACAAACGCTTCGGTAGCCTCGGCCGGCTGTCATTCCTGTCGCTCCCATCATCGGTCTAATGATAATACACATTAAACATTATAGAAGAATTCATCCGTTCGATCGACTTCCGCTCCGCGCTTGCCGACGCTGTTTCGATAATATATATTACACATCGAAGCGTGCGCAACAAAATTTGCGTCTGCGCGGTGAGACAACTCCGGACGAGTCAACATGAAGAAGGCTATGGATACGCTACAGGTGCAACTTCGCGCGATCAGATACGAGGCGCCCACCATCAATACGTATGAATTTCACGCACCTGATAGCTCGCCGCTGCCGGGCTTCACAGCCGGCGCTCACATCAATCTCCACTTGCCCAACGGGATGATTCGCAGCTATTCGCTTTGCAATTCTCCGGAGGACACGCAACGCTATGTGATCGGCGTGAATCGCGATCCGTCGAGCCGCGGCGGCTCATCCTGGATGCACGAGACGCTGCGCGTCGGCGCAGTGCTGACGATCGGTGCGCCCACCAACAATTTTCCGCTGGTCGAGGACGCCACGCATACGGTGCTTATCGCGGGGGGAATCGGCATCACGCCGTTGATGGGCATGATCCAGCGTCTGGAAGCGCTGAAGCGGTCGTGGGAGCTGCACTATTGCACGCGAACCCGTGAGGCCACCGCATTCGTCGGCGCATTGCGTCAATACGGCTCGCGTGTACAGTTTCATCACGACGGCGAACCGGGCGGAAAGCGGCTCGAATTCGCCACGGTATTGACGCAGCACGACGACCGCACGCATTTCTATTGCTGTGGCCCGACGGCCATGCTGAATGCGTTCGAAGCTACGGCTGCGACTTGTGGCAGCGGCGCGCGTTTTCATGTTGAATACTTCGCCGCCGGCGAAGCGCCCGCGACGTCCGGCGGTTTTAACGTGCAGCTCGCACGCTCAGGGCGCCTGATTCAGGTAAGCGCCGGCAAGACGATTCTCGACACGCTGATCGACGAAGGGATCAATGTCAGTTACTCCTGCTCACAGGGTGTGTGCGGCGCTTGCGAAACGCGTGTGCTCGCAGGCGTACCGGACCATCGCGACATGGTGCTGACAAAGGGTGAACAGGAGGCAAACCGGTCGATGATGATTTGCTGCTCGGGCAGCAAATCCGAGTGTCTGGTGCTCGACTTGTGATCGTCGAATGGTTCGAGCGCCCATGCGAACTGTATAACCGTATGATTATTCAATGGCTATGCTAACATCGCGATCAGTCTTTCGGGGTCGCACCACGCCTCTCGCGCGTGCGGCTTCGGCTCACCCCGTCGCAACGCTCAGGTCCGGAGATCCGAAATTGAAAAAAGGTACTGTCGAAACTACGCCGCTGTGGGAACCGGTGCAGACGGAAACCTTATCCTGGCGCATCGTTTCGCAAGTGCGCGCAGCCGTCTTTTCCGGTCAGATCAAGACGGGGGATTTCCTCGGCAGTGAAACGTCGCTGTCCGCCCAATTTAACGTGAGCCGCATGGCCGCGCGCGACGCATTGCGCACGCTCGAAGCAGTCGGCATCGTGGAAATTCGCATGGGCGCGAAAGGCGGCGCATGGATTGCGCAGGGCAATCCGGAGCGCTTCGCGGACGCGCTGGCCATTCAGTTACATCTGATCGGCGTCACTGGCGAGGAGATCTTCGACGCGCAAATGGCGATTGAAGTCACGTCAGCTGAACTTGCGGCGCAAAACGCCACCGAGGAAGACCTCAAGAAGCTGAGCGGGATCCTGGGCGAACTCGACAAGCTGCGCGACGACCCGCTTGCGTTCACGGATGCGTCGCTGCGCTTTCATGAAGCGATCGTGGAGTCGTCGCACAACCGAGTTCTGCTCGCGCAATTCCGTGCGCTGCGTTTTGTGTTGCAACCGCTACTCGCGCCGAATACCACGCACGCGATCGCTGCACGCGTGATCCGCTCGCACAAGTCGGTGCTGAATGCGATCGAAGCGCGAGACGGCGTCAAGGCACGCGAAATCATGCAGCAACGGGTGAAAGTGATCCGTTCGCGTGTGTTATCAGGCACCGCCGCTCAACACGCTGCAGACGACGAATAAATTCGTCCGTCACCTTCCAGCAATACGGCGATGCCATGATGATGTTTCGTACCCGCCCCCGCGGCTCGAGAAATTGCAGCCGGATGCGCTGCAGTCCGACACCGCGCGGGCGGGCACGAATTGATTCAAGCCTTGCATCGAACCATGACGCCGGGGTTTAGCCCTTCGCGGGACGTCCCGTCTTCACCGTCTCGAGCGACGACACCACGGCAAGCAGGCGCTGTGGCGCTGCCGACTCCAGCATCATCAACCCCGCTCGCAACAGCTCGCTCTTCTTGACCGGCACGCCGGCGTCGAGGCACTTCTGTTTGAGAGATGCAATCTTGTCGTAGTCCGATTTCGGCATCGTGAAGCTGTCGCGCACGACTTTCTCTTTCTTCGACTGCTTGGCTTTTTTGGCTTCGGGAGCGCTGTCCGGCGCCGCTTCCACAGTTGCTGAACGCTTCGCTTTGGCTGCTTTCTTAACGACAGGCGTCGCTTCCGCGGTTGCCGAGCGCTTCGCTTTGGCTTCCTTCTTAACAGCAGGCGCTGCTTCTGCAGCAACTGAGCGCTTCGCTTTGGCCGCCTTCTTAACCGCAGGCGCTTTCTTGACGTGCTCTTCAGTGACGGGTGTCGTCATGTTTACCTCCGCATTGATAACAGTATAAACAGTATATATCGTTTATTTGATATCGAAGCGCCAGCTCCAATGCGAACCTCACGCGCCCGTCTGTACCGGACACCATCCCGCAAACCGTACAGGTACTGTACCGGCAAGGTTCGCTAGAATGCTCCAAAGGTCCTATCGACCGCCACCGGAGCCACCCATGTCTTACCTCAGCCTCAGTGCGCTGCCCGCCGGCATTCTGTTCGCGCTCGTCACGACCATCACGCCCGGTCCGAACAACACCATGTTGCTGGCCTCGGGCGTCAACTTCGGCTTTCGCCGTACGCTGCCGCACCTCTCAGGCATCAGTGCCGGGGTTGTCCTGTTGATGCTATCGGTGGGGATTGGTCTGGGCGAAGCGTTCGTACACTTCCCCGTGCTGTACACGGTGCTCGAAGTCGCAAGCGTCGCGTATCTGCTGTATCTCGCGTGGAAAATCGGCACGTCGGGCGAGCTGAAGGTCAAGAAAGGCGATCGCCGGCCCATGAAGTTTCATGAAGCCATCGCGTTCCAGTGGGTCAATCCGAAGGCATGGATGATGGTGCTGACCGCCGCCACGACGATCCACCTCAGCGAAAGCACGAGCATGAATGCCGTCGCGATGGCGGTGATCTTCTACGTGATCGGCTTTCCGTGCATCTGCCTGTGGGCCGGTTTCGGCACCGCGATGCGGCGCGTGCTGTCGGACCCGAAGCGGCTGCGCATCTTCAATGTAGCGATGGCCCTGCTACTGGTTCTCTCGCTGTATCCGATCGCGCTAAAGCTGCTCGACCAGTCCGCTTAAAGTTAAGCACCGCTAGATCGCGCCCTGCCCGACTCGCTCGATGAAGCGCCACAGGGCGTCGTCGGTCGAGTACGGGGCGTTGAAACGGAACCAGGCGCTCGGTGCATCGTCGGGACGGAAGTAGGAGCCGGGCGCGAGCCAGATGCCATGCGTGAGCGCGGCGGTCGCCACTTCACCCGCGCGCTCAGCTTCGATCGGCAGCCGCGCCCATAGGAACAGGCCGGCTCGCGGCCGGTGAAACAGTTCGAGACCAAGCGAATCGAGCCGCTCTTCGACGGTCGCATGCGCGAGCTTGAGCCGTTCGTTCACGGCCTCGACGTGACGCGCATAGCGCCCTTCGAGCAATACCTTGTCGACGATCCGCTCGATCGCTTCCGACGAAGTCAACCCCACGGCCATCTTCGTGCGCGCCAGCTCGCGCAGCACCGCGCGCTCGGCGACCACGTAGCCGCAGCGCAGCCCCGGCGTCACTGTCTTCGAAAAACCGCCAACGTAGAGCACGCGCTGCAAGCCTTCCATCGCGGCGAACATGGGCGCGCCGGGCGGCGCCAGTTCGCGGCTGACATCGTCTTCGATCACCCACATGCGCTGACGCTCCGCGATCTGCAACAGACGGAACGCTGCCGATATGCCGAAGGTCGCGCCGGTCGGATTCTGCAGCGTGGTGTTGACGAAAATCGCCTTCGGTTTGTGCTGCGCGACCAGCGCTTCGAGCACGTCGGTATCGACGCCGGCCGGGGTGCGCGGGACCCCATGCACCACCAGCCCCGCCAGCTTGAGAATCTGCAGCAGATTGCAATAACCCGGGTCTTCGACGATCACAGCGTCGCCCGCGCGCAGCAGCGTGCGGACGATCAGATCAAGCCCTTGCGTCGCGCCCTGCGTGAGCAGCACGTTGGAGACGTCGACCGGCAGACCGCGCCGGTCGAGTTGCTCGGCGATCCGCTCGCGCAGCGGTGCGAAACCATACGGATGCCCGTAGTCGCCCAGGCGTGCCGCCGGCACCCGGCTCATCGCCCGCAGCGCATGCTGCAAACCTGTCTCGTTGATCCACTCGTTCGGCAGCCAGCCGCCGCCCGCCTTGATCGGCACCGAATGGTCAGCGAACACGTCGGACAGCAGCCATGTCGCGGTCAGGCTCGGCGGCTGCCAGTCGGTCGGGGCGGCCCGCGCGGACTGTGAGCGCGCCGCCACGCGATAACCGGATCCGCGCCGCGCCACCACGAGGCCCATCGAAACAAGACGGTTGTACGCCTCGGTGACGGTGAAGGTGCTCAGTTCGTGGCTTTGCGCCAGCGCCCGCACCGACGGAAGCAGCGCGCCGGCGCGCAGCGACTGTGCCTCGATGGCACGCTCGAAGCCTTGCACGACCTGCTCGACGAGCGTGGGAGCGGCGCGTCGGTCGCGCTCAAGTTGTAGTTCGATCATGGTCTGGGCTGAAAGGCCGACCGGGACGGCCGGCTAAGTTGCCAAATGGACGGAGATGGCGAGGCGGGCGCCGGGCAAAGTGCCGAATGGCATCACCGCGTGATCGACACAGTTATCGCCATTCCACCAGCACAGTTAGCGCCACACTGCGTCAACTGTTTATGCCGCCATTAAACCGCGGGCGCTACAGTTTCGCAACGCCCCGAAGGAAGCCCTTGGGGGACCACTTCGAGGAGAAAACCATGACTTCGCGCCCCGTCATCGACGACCTGTCGTCTTTCTGGATGCCCTTCACCGCCAACCGCCAGTTCAAGGCTGCACCGCGCCTGCTGGAGTCGGCCAAGGGTATGTACTACCGCACCACGGACGGGCGTGAAGTGCTCGACGGCTGCGCCGGCCTCTGGTGCGTGAACGCCGGCCACGGCCGCGACGAGATCGTCGCCGCGATCACCCAGCAACTGTCGACGCTCGATTTCGCGCCGACCTTCCAGATGGGCCACCCGTTGGCATTCGAAGCGGCCACGAAAGTCGCCGAACTGATGCCGGACGGCCTCGACCGGATCTTCTTCACGAACTCCGGCTCGGAATCGGTCGACACCGCCCTGAAAATCGCGCTGGCGTACCACCGTTCGCGCGGCGAAGGCCAGCGCACACGTCTGATCGGCCGCGAGCGCGGCTATCACGGCGTGGGCTTCGGCGGCATTTCGGTCGGCGGTATCGCGCCGAACCGCAAGACGTTCTCCGGCGCGCTGCTGCCCGCGGTCGACCACCTGCCGCACACGCATAACCTTGAACACAACGCGTTTTCGAAAGGCCAACCCGCCTGGGGCGCTCATCTCGCCGACGAACTCGAGCGCATCGTCACGCTGCACGACGCCTCGACGATCGCCGCCGTGATCGTCGAACCGGTGGCCGGTTCGACGGGCGTGCTGATTCCCCCGCAAGGCTATCTGCAAAAGCTGCGCGAGATTTGCACGAAGCACGGCATCCTGCTGATTTTCGACGAAGTGATTACCGCTTTCGGCCGCGTCGGCAAGGCGACGGCGAGCGAATATTTCGGCGTGACGCCGGACCTGATCACGATGGCCAAGGCGATCAATAACGCCGCGATCCCGATGGGCGCAGTGGCCGCGAGCCGCACGATCCACGACACGATCGTCAACAGCGGCGCGCAGGGTGCAATCGAGCTGTTCCACGGCTACACGTATTCGGCGCACCCGGCCGCGGCCGCTGCCGCGGTCGCAACGCTCGACCTGTATCGCCGCGAAGGCCTGTTCGAGCGCGCGGCAACGATGGCGCCGAAGTTCGAAGCCGCAGCTCACTCGCTGCGCGGTGCGAAGCATGTGAAGGACGTTCGCAACCTCGGCATGATCGCGGGCGTCGAACTCGAGTCGCGCGACGGCGCGCCGGGCGCGCGTGCTTACGAAGCGTTCGTGAAGTGTTTCGAGGCGGGCGTGCTGGTGCGCTTTACTGGCGACATCCTCGCGTTCTCGCCGCCGCTCATCATCGACGAAGAGCAGATCGCACACATCTTCAAGACAGTGGGCGACGTGCTGGCGACGGTGCAGTAAAAAGCAGGAAAGACGGTGGCGCTTATGTGTACCGGTTGCTTGCGCCGCCGTCCGTCGAGCGCGCCGTTAGTGATGCGCGCGCGAAGCTCTTGTGTGCGCAGCCTTTTTTGCTGCGGCCGAGCGGCCTGAGGCCCCCTTCGTCGCGGCGGCCTTCTTCGCTGCTGCCGAACGGCTGGCGGCCGGACGTTTGGCCGCTGCCGACTTCGTCTGCTTCGACAAAGCCTTGTGCGATGCACCTGCGCTGCTTTCACGTTTCAATGCATTGGTTGCCGCACGCGAGCGTTTAGCCGTCGACTCGCTGCTCGTATTCTTCTTTGCCGAGCTCTTATGCTGGCCTGCGGCGTTGTCCTTCTCCGCTTTCTTGCGGGTTGCCTCACTGGCGGCGCCCTTCTTCGGCGACTTCACGGCAACGCCTGCGCGGCGCGCTTCCGACAGACCGATTGCAATCGCCTGCTTGGCCGATCTGACGCCGTGCTTGCCGGCGCGCACCTTATCGACCTGTTCCTTGACGAATTCTCCCGCCTGGGTACTCGATGCCTTGCCGACACGTTTGTCGGCTTGGGCACGCTTGATGGTTTTCTGTTCGGGCATGACAGTCCTCCGGTTGGCTGATGGCTTCGTGCATGCAGCAATGCGTGTGCCGGGGCTGTTCACGACACGGGCCGACGCGGTTGAAAAACGGCCGTCTGACACGGATTTTCGCGCTTTTTGTGCCGCGCGGACGTTGGCTGGGGCTTTGCCGATGGCGCGGTGGAACTTCAGGGAAGCTCGTTGCGGCGCGGCGAAACTTCAGGAAATTGCCCGACAGGACTCGCGCCTGGCATCCAGACGGCGTATGGTGATAGCAAGGGTTGGCGCCGTGGACCGACCAGACGGGAGACGTTCATGAAGATACCTACCGTTCGCGCAGGCGCGCATATCGAAGGCGTGCATTGGATCGCCGAATACGCCGAAGACGTTCACGAGATTCGCGTGTTTCGCGAAGGCCAGGAAGTGGATGTGCACAATGCGCCGTCCACATTGTTTGGCGATGAGGAAAATTCGGGATCGAAGAGTACAGCTGACCATCGGGCGGTTGAAGCCGCAGTGCTGGCTTATTTGAGGCGGTTTGTGATTGAGCATGATGCGGAGGAGTAGGTTTTTTTGCCTGCGCGGCGCTTGGTCGTGTGTTTGCCTGTGGCGGTGGGCTTTCCTGGATCTGTTTGCCTGCGGGGCGCTTTTTTCTGTGCACTTGCGGTGGAGGCCTTTCCTTGATTTGTTAGTCTTACTGTGTCACATAGTTTTCGTGCCATCGCTGCGATGAATGGTGCAGACGTTGCGTGAGTCGTAGTCCGAGCAGGATACGCAACGTCGTGATGGAGTCAGGAACGTGGCGTTGTGCGCGCTGGGCTGCCGCGTGCGATGTAATCCGCGGGAAGCGCAGGCAGCGCGCGTTCGATGAAGTTTTTTTTATCGCCGCTGCCTGATCCCATCCTGAGTCGCTGGGCCATCAGAAACCCATATGCGGCAATACTCAGCGTGGCGTGGTGGTGAAAGCCCCGCCAGCCGCGACCTTCGTAGTGACCCAGTCCGAATTCCTGCTTCAGATCCTGATAGTCGCGCTCGATGCGCCAGCGCATCTTGGTTACCGATACAAGCTGTTCAAGTGTTGCCTCTCCGGGGGCGGTACTGAGAAAGTACTTGAGCGG
>NZ_JABBGJ010000066.1 GCF_012927345.1 Paraburkholderia polaris | reverse complement strand
TGTTGTGCCAGAAACAACACAACCCCAACAGCTTTACCCCTCTGGTGAGCATCACCAGAAACTACTTCTTCCAGATTGGTTGTGCCGCCCACAAAGGCGACACGACAACAAGTCATGCCTGATGACCATAGCGAGTCGGTCCCACCCCTTCCCATCCCGAACAGGACCGTGAAACGACTCCACGCCGATGATAGTGCGGATTCCCGTGTGAAAGTAGGTAATCGTCAGGCTCCCCAGCAGCAAGCAAAAACCCCACCCCACAAGGTGGGGTTTTTGCGTTTGCGGCCGCAAAAAGCGGCGGCAATATGCCGCGAAATCGCCGGCCGGGGGTTCCCCCGGCGTTGTATGCCATCCGATCCAACTAAGCTCGTTTCCGCATCGGCGCCTGATACGACATGCCTGCGGTAAAGCGGTCGAGTCGTTCACTGGCATCGGTGATCGCCCAAAGGGGCGCGCTGCGCAGTTGCCGATCGTAATTCGTTGCGATTTCGGCGAAAAGCGCGAAGCCTGCGTTGTCCAATTTCCACTCGGCGGTCGCACTGCCGATGCCGAAAACGGCCGACACCGCACTGTTCGCCGCACCGAGTTGCGCGAGCACGCGCAGCGCCGGTGTTGCGGGAAAACGGAAGAGGTTGTGCCATGACGGTCCCGTGTTATACCTGTGCAGACGCATTAATGGCGCGGGCCGTAAAAGGTTGAGCCCTCACGCGGCGGCCGCAACCCCAATTGGCCGTCTTGAGCAGTGGGACGTGTGCACAAGCTAGTCGCCAGTCGGTCGACCGAGGGGCGTCCGGGCTTTCATTTTGCCCAGTCAGACCCTTTCGATTCCAATCGTCGACGTCACTCCTGATCCGCCTCATCAATCGGCGCTTTCCAAAGTCCATCTGCGCATCATGCCGTGCATTCAGGGATTGGTGCGAATGGGGCGGGCGAGGCCACGCTGCTTTACGTTTTGACTGGTACATTGCCAGGCACGGAAGGGAAGATCATCTTCGACGTTCATGACGTGACGCATGAATCCGATCATAAACGCCTGCGCTGCGGCGTCGCGCGTCCGTTTCAGGTGACGACCCTGTCCGCCAATCTGAGTGTGCGCGAAAAGCCGGCTGCAACGTCCTGTTGCAGGCCATGCTGAACGCCGCACAAATGACAGGGAGAACCCAGGCATGAAGATCCTGATTGCAAGGATGAACCACGAGACCAACACGTTTTCGCCGGTGGCCACGCCGCTGGCAGCGTTCGGCTGCAACGGCCCGAACCACGGTGAAGACGCACTCAACGAAAACAAGGGCATGCAGACGGCAATGGCCGCTTTCATCGACGCAGCCGAGCGCGAGCATGCCGGGATCGTGACACCCATTTCCGCATCGGCGAATCCGAGCGGCCCGGTCGAGGCCGCCGCTTATGACGCGATCTGCGATGCGATCGTTGCGGCCGCAACAGGCTGCGATGCCGTGATGCTCGATCTGCACGGCGCGATGGTCGCCGAGAATTCGAACGATGGTGAAGGCGATCTGCTCGAACGCGTGCGCGCCGCGCTGCCGAATGCGCCGATTGCGGTCGCACTCGATCTGCATGGCAACGTCACGCAGAAGATGATCGACAACGCCGACGTGATCGTCAGTTTCAAAACCTATCCGCATGTCGATATGTACGAGACCGGCGCGCATGCGGCGCGTCTGCTGTTCGATCTTATCCACGGCAAGGCGAAGCCGCTGATCGCATGGCGCCAACCGCCGCTGCTCACGCATACGCTGCGCAGTGCGACGGCCGAAGGCGCGATGAAACGTGCGGTAGAGGCCGCACGCGCAGCAGAGGCCGACGGTATGCTCGCGGTGTCGGTGTTGTCCGGTTTCTCGCTAGCCGATATCGAGGCGCCGTGTATCAGCGTCGTCGTGGTGTCGAACGGCGAGCGTGAGCAGGCGGAAGCAGTGGCGGAGCGAATCGCGCGACAGATCTGGAACGACCGCGAGGATTTCGTTTATCGC
This sequence comes from Paraburkholderia polaris, assembly GCF_012927345.1. Lineage (GTDB taxonomy): Bacteria > Pseudomonadota > Gammaproteobacteria > Burkholderiales > Burkholderiaceae > Paraburkholderia > Paraburkholderia polaris. Next base: position 34,647 of record NZ_JABBGJ010000066.1, on the reverse strand, counting down.
AGCGCGCCGCTGGCGGAGTCGGTGGCGCAGGCCGCAGCGCTCGCGCACGGCGCGGACAAACCGGTGCTGCTGCTCGATCATGGCGACAACTGCATGTCGGGCGGCACGTGCGACACGATGGATCTGCTGGAGGAAGCGCTCAAGCAGAAGCTTGAAGGGATCGTCAGCGGGCCGTTGTGCGATCCGCAAGCGGTCGCGGCGTTGATGGCGGCGGGCGTCGGCAGCACGGTGACGGTGACGATCGGCAATAAGGTCGCAAGCAGCGCGGTGATCCCGCGGCCGCCGGTTGCCGTGACCGGCGTAGTGCGTGCGCTGACCGATGGCGAATACGTGATCAGCGGCCCGACCTATACAGGCCAGCGTGCGTTCATGGGGCGCGCGGCGGTGCTCGACACCGGCACGGTCAAGCTCGTCATGACCGAGCGCACGCACGAACCATGGGACCTCGGCGTGTTCGAGAGCGTCGGCATCGATCCGCGCCGCGCGCGTTTCCTTTTGCTTAAATCACGCATGTACTGCCGCCCGGTATTTGTGCCTATCGCCGCGGCGCTGGTGGAGTGCGATAGCCGCGGCGTGACGAGTTCAGATTACGGGCTGTTCAAGTTCGAGCACGTGAAACGGCCGGTTTTTCCACTGGATGCGCAGACCGAGTGGGCACCGACGAATGAAGCAAGTTGAACAACGAACCGCGCTACTGACTGCGCAATGAACCGATGGAAACGCGCAGGTGAACATACTTGCCCTGTGGGGCTTGTGCGGCGCGCGCGGAGTCTCTATAATTCGCGCCTCTAAAGGCTCGTAGCTCAGTTGGTTAGAGCACCACCTTGACATGGTGGGGGTCGTTGGTTCGAATCCAATCGAGCCTACCAACGCAAATGTGACGTAGGTGAAAGCGGCTCCGCTTTCGCCTACTGTCATGTTGTCGCATCACATCGGCGCACATTGTCATCGTGCGGCTGTCCTGTCAGTTTCCCCCTTCCTTATTGCCTGTATTTCGTCACAGCTTGGCTCGTTCGCTGATGCCTTCGCGCGTTCGTGATCGACGTATGTCTATGCATTTTCACTAGCACATGCTCGTCAGCATACTGAGGCATCAACGTGAGTACTGTTGCCGCTTCACGTCGCAGTTTCCCGATGCGCGGTACAGTCGAGCCTCCAGGTCTCGCAACTGCATAAACTGCCGTGAGCTCGCGACACAGGGCCGGCAGCTTAAAAGGAAGCTGACGCAATGAAGAAGCTCATCAACGACGTCTCCGCGGTCGTCCCGGACATGCTCGACGGACTCGCGGCGCTCAATCCCAATCTCTCGTTGTTGCAAGGCAGCACGATCGTCGTGCGCGCCGATGCCGAGGCTGTTGCCGCGCGCGGAGAGGTCGCGTTGATCTCGGGTGGCGGCTCGGGCCACGAACCGGCTCATGGCGGCTACGTAGGCCATGGCATGCTGAGCGCTGCGGTAGCGGGCGAGGTATTTACGTCGCCCTCCACGGATGCCGTGCTCGACGCGATCCGCGCCGTAGCCGGCGCCGCGGGTGTCCTGCTGATCGTGAAGAACTACACGGGCGACCGCTTCAACTTCGGCCTCGCCGCCGAGATCACGCGCGCCGAGGGCATCCCCACGGAAATGGTAATCGTCGCCGACGACGTCGCCCTGGCGGCGAGCGGCGACCATGCGGGCCGTCGCGGGCTCGCCGGGACCGTGCTGGTTCACAAGATTGCCGGCGCGGCTGCCGCAGCGGGACGCCCCTTGGCCGAGGTTGCGCAGATTGCGCGCGACGTGGCCGCCTCGCTCGGCACGATGGGCGTTGCGCTCACACCGTGCACGGTGCCGGCCGCGGGCAAGCCGGGTTTCGAACTGGCCGATGGCGAAATCGAATGGGGCCTTGGCATTCACGGTGAACCCGGTGTTGAACGCGGTGCGCTGGAGCCGGCCGACGCGATCGTCGAAAGGCTGCTCGCGAAGATCGTCGGCGACTTGTCGTTGCAACCTGGTGCGCGGGTCGCTTTGCTGGTGAACAATCTCGGCGGCACGCCTTCGAGCGAGTTGAGCATTGTGGCCGGGTCCGCGCTTCGTTATCTGGCGGCACGCGGCATCCATGTGGAACGTGCGTGGGCCGGCACATTCCTGAGTGCGCTCGAGATGTCGGGTGTCTCGCTGACACTGCTGCGCGTCGACGATGAGCGGCTCGGCTGGCTCGACGCCGCCGCGCACACCACCGCATGGCCAGCGTTGAGCGGTCGCGTCGCACAGGTTTCCGTGCGGCCTGCACCTGCCACGCCCGATCGTACAAACGGCGCGACGCTCGCGCGAGAAGCCACGTTGCGCCACGTGATCGAAGCCGTTTGCACGTGCCTGCTCGAAGCCGAGCCGACCTTGACCGACATGGATCAACGCGTCGGCGATGGCGACCTCGGCATCAGCCTGTCGCGTGGGGCGCGCGGCATTCTCAATGAACTCGATACCTACCCTTCGGAAACAACGCCGGGAGCCGTGTTGCGCAGCATGTCCGCAACGGTCCGGCGGGTGGTCGGTGGCACCTCGGGCCCGCTTTACGCGGTGATGTTGTTGCGCGGTGCGGTCGCGCTCGAACAGGCGGACGGATCGTCGGCGAAGGCGTGGTCGGCGGCGTTCAGTGAGGGCGTCGCCGGATTGATGGCGTTAGGTGGTGCGCATCCGGGCGATCGCACGATGGTCGATGCGCTGAAACCTGCCGCCGATGCGTTGGAAGCCGCGCTCTCAAAGTCAGAAGGCGGGCTCGACGCGGCATTGAAAGCCACGGTCGATGCCGCGACCGAAGGCGCGGCCCAAACAGCGTCGATGCATCCACGGCGGGGGCGGTCGAGTTATGTCGGCGATCGCGCGCTCGGCCATGCGGATCCGGGTGCACATGCAGTGGCGTTGTGGCTCGCCGCGATTCGCGCGGCGCTGGCTTGAAGGAGTCCGCCGTCGCCCGAAAAGCGCGGCGGACCGGTCACGGACGAAGCAGATCGAAGCCGGCCAGCACAACAACCCCGCTTAGCACGATCAGCGATACCGAATGCTGTCCGAAGTAAAGAAGGGCCGCGGCCGACCAGGTCGTCGCCGTGAATGCTGCAATACGTTTCATGCTTAAAACCCCAATGCAATCGCCAGTAACCCGCTGACCACCCCGCAAACCACGACCGCCAGCGTCACCACCGTTAGCACGCGCCTCGGAAACGAGCGCCCAAGCATCGCCAACGACGGCACGCTGATCAGCGGCAGCGTCATCAGCAAAGCGCCGGCGGGGCCGGCGGCCATGCCGAAGGAGAGCATGGCCTGAATGATCGGCACTTCGCCCGCGGTCGGAATCACGAACAACGTTCCGGCGATCGCCAAAGCGACGATCCACAGCAGGCTGTTATCGATGCTGGGTCCGATGTGCGGAAACAGCCATGCGCGTGCCGCGCCGAGAATCAGCACCAGCACGATGTATTCAGGAATCAGCCGCAACGTCATGGTTCCGAGGATTCTCACCCAGCGCGTGAACGCGGTGCCCGGGTTGTCGGTGGTGACGAGTTGCGCCATTGCTTCGCGCGATGCTTCGGCTTCCTTCGGCGTGACCATCCGGTTCACCAGATAGCCGAGGCCGAACACCATCACGAGGCCCAAGGCGAGCCGCAAGCCCATCCATTGCCAGCCGAGCACGAAGCCCATAAAGATCAACGTGGCCGGATTGAGGGCAGTGTTACCCAGCCAGAACGCGATCGCCGCGCCCGGCGCCGCCTGCCGGGCGCGCAAGCCGGCCACGACCGGCGCCGCACAGCATGTGCACATCATGCCCGGCAACGACATCAGACCGCCCTTCACCACGCTGCTGAAGTCGGTCCGGCCGAGCACGCGCGCGACCCACTGCGGCGGAATCAGCGCCTGCACCGCAGAGCCCAGCAGAAGGCCGAGCACCATCGCTTGCCAGATTGCCTTGCCGTAGGCCAGCGCGTAGTCAATCGCCGCCTGCCACGATGCCGGCGGTGCGCTCGACGACGCGCCCATCAGAATCGATTTGCCGATCGAATGCTGGCTCGCGGCGACGAACGCGCGGTTGTAGTAGGGGAACCACTTCACATAGAAGAGTCCGACGACGGCGATCAGCAGAAACACGATCCAGCCAAGGGCGACACGGGGCTGCCGAAGGGTTGATTGCATGATGGATGGTCTCTTGAACGTTAGTTTTTAATCAGACGACAGCGAGGGCGCTGTTATCGAGTTGAGCAAGGAGTGCCTTTGCCTGCTCAACGACATCGGCGTCGTTGGGCCGAAAATTCATTTGCAATGCACGCGGCAGTTGGACGAAATGCTGATGGCTGCTGCGCGCGTACGCCGGATCATAGTGCCGTTCGATCAGCTCGCGAGCGAGCTCTGCCCGGCTATTTTCATCGACGAGGTGTTGCCAGCCCGTGACACGTTCGCGGCTATGCAAACCGATCATCTTCTGCAGTTGCGCTTTCAGCGATTCGGGATCGTCGAACAGATGCACATAGTCTTGCAGCAGGAACGCTGCGCGGTCCTCGTGGCTCGACAACACTTCGACGCAGGCGCCCTGATGGAACGTTTCGAGGAGCGCAAGCGGTAGCGAAATCGAACCGATCCGCCGGCTCTCCGCTTCGACGAACACCGGCCGTTTGGGATCGAACGCGCGCAGGGCGGTTGCCAGCAGTGTGTCGAAACGCTTTTGCGACGGCTGTACAACCCCCGCCCATGCGCCGAGCAGTGAGCCGCGATGGGCGGCCAGCGCTTCGAGATCCAGCGTCTGCGCGCCCGCCTGGCGCAGCGCCTCGAGCAGGCGAGTCTTGCCGCTGCCGGTCGGACCCACCAACGCGATGTAGTTGAACTTCTTCGGCAACAAATCGAGGGTGTCCAGCGTCGCCCGCCGATAGCTTTTATAGCCGCCGTCCAGCTGACGTGCCGGCCAGCCGATCATATTGAAGAGCGTCGTGACCGAACCTGAACGTTTCCCGCCGCGCCAGCAGTAGATCAGCGGCCGCCAGTTGCGTGGCCGGTCGGTGAACGTCGTTTCCAGGTGATGCGCGATATTGCGCGCAACCAGCGCCGCGCCGATCCGCGTGGCTTCGAACGGCGAGACCTGTTTGTAAGTCGTCCCGACCAGAACACGCTCTTCGTTGCTCAGCACAGGCGCATTGAGCGCGCCGGGAATGTGGTCTTCAGCGAATTCGAGAGGCGTGCGCACGTCGATGATTTCGTCGAAATCACCGGCTTGGTCGAGGCTGACGAGTAGGTTTTTCAAGGGGTTACGGACGAAACAGACCGGCGGGAGAAGCGGAATTATCGCATGCACCGTCAATGCCGGCTGGCGAGCCGTTCAGGCCCCCTTCCAGGACCTACGCCTTGCCTCGCCTCGCCCATAAAACCCGCTTCCTCTCAGATCACCTCGACTCGCCCTTCTCCGCTGACCATTTCGCCGATTACGCAGGCCTCGTCGAAACCGTCGGCACGGAACAGGGCGAGCACCTCGTCGACCGCTACCGGCGCGCACGACACCAGCAGACCGCCCGAGGTTTGCGGGTCGGTCAGCAGCGTGCGGGCCGTCGACGGCAACGAGGCCGGCAACACGATGTCTTTGCCGTATGCGTCCCAGTTGCGCCCCGAAGCGCCGGTAAAAATGCCGGCCTCCGCGAAGCTGACCACGTCGGGCAGCCAAGGCAAATCCGCATAGCGCACGCGGGCAGTCAGATTCGAGCCGCGCGCCAATTCCAGCGTATGGCCCAGCAGACCAAAACCGGTGATGTCCGTGAGGGCATGCACGCCGTCGAGTGTGGACAGCGCCGCGCCCGGCCGGTTGAGCTTGGTCGTGGCCGCGATCATCGCGGCATAGCCGTTTGAATCGAGCCGGTCCTTTTTCAATGCCGCCGACAGCACGCCCACGCCCAGCGGCTTGCCGAGGATCAGCACGTCGCCCGGCTGCGCACCGGTATTGCGTTTGACACGCCGCGGATCGACCACGCCGATCGCAACCAGGCCGTAAATCGGTTCCACCGAATCGATCGAATGACCACCGGCGAGGGGAATGCCGGCTTCGGCGCAGACGGACTCGCCGCCCTTGAGCACCGCAGCGATCACGTCGTGCGGCAACACATTGATCGGCATGCCGACGATCGCCAGCGCCATGATCGGTTTGCCGCCCATGGCGTAGACGTCGGACAGCGCGTTGGTGGCGGCGATGCGGCCAAAGTCGAACGGATCGTCGACGATCGGCATGAAGAAGTCGGTGGTGGCGACGATCGCCTGCTCGTCGTTGAGCCTGTAGACGGCGGCGTCGTCGGCGGTATCGTTGCCGACCAGCAGGTCGGGAAAGAACGGCAGCGGCGCGCTGCGCTTGAGCAGATCGGCAAGCAACCCAGGGGCGATTTTGCAGCCGCAGCCGCCGCCGTGCGACAGGCTAGTCAGCCGGGGCGATTGGATGCTGTTTGCGTTGGTATCGGTCATTGGCGCGGATTTCAGGCTCTAAATGACGACATTATGATGGTTGTTCCGGCACAGCGTAGTCATGGCGGGCGGGCGCCGCATGGGGCCTTTGCAGCGGCAATCTGTGAGGCTCGGTCAGAAGAGCCCCTACGGAGGCGCATCGCTTCGTTGCCGCAATTGTCGGACAAAGGGTTGCACCCTTGGCTGCAAGACTCTATTTGGGGTTCTATAATAAATTTCAGCATCCCCACAACAGCCGAGGCCATCAAATGCCCCACGTGTCCCGGCGACAATTTCTGAAGGTCTCCGCCACCACGCTCGCCGGATCAAGTTTGGCCCTCATGGGCTTCTCTCCGGCACCCGCGCTTGCCGAAGTCCGTCAGTACAAACTGTCGCGCACAACCGAAACCCGCAACACCTGTCCATACTGCTCGGTGGGCTGCGGCATCCTGATGTATGGACTTGGCGACAACGCCAAGAATGCAAAGTCCAGCATCATCCACATCGAAGGCGATCCCGACCACCCTGTGAATCGCGGCACGTTGTGCCCGAAGGGCGCGAGCCTGATCGACTTCATTCACAGTCCGAGCCGTCTGAAGTATTCGGAGTACCGCGCGGCGGGATCGAATGAATGGAAGCGGATTTCCTGGGAAGATGCGCTCGATCGTATCGCCAGACTGATGAAGGAGGACCGCGATGCCAACTTCGTCGAGACGACGGAAGACGGCAAGAAGGTCAACCGCTGGCTGACCACCGGCATGCTCGCCGCATCGGCCGGTAGCAATGAAGTGGGATATTTGACGCACAAGACTGTCCGCAGTCTTGGCATGCTCGCATTCGATAATCAGGCACGTGTTTGACATGGCCCGACGGTGGCAGGTCTTGCCCCGACGTTTGGCCGTGGAGCGATGACGAACCATTGGGTCGACATCAAGAATGCGGACGTGATTCTGGTCATGGGCGGCAATGCAGCCGAGGCGCACCCGTGCGGATTCAAGTGGGTCACGGAAGCGAAGGCGCATCGCAAGGCAAGATTGATCGTGGTCGATCCGCGCTTTACGCGTACGGCGTCGGTCGCGGATTACTACGCGCAGATTCGGACCGGCTCGGACATCGTGTTTCTGGGCGGGGTGATCAACTATTTGCTCACCAACGACAAGATTCAGCACGAGTACGTCAAGAACTACACGGACATGCCGTTTATCGTGCGCGAGGATTTCTCGTTCACGGACGGGCTTTATTCAGGCTACAACGCCGACGAGCGTAAGTACGACCAGAGCTCGTGGGACTACGAACGCGGTGACGACGGCTTTGCCAAGGTCGATCCCACGCTTCAGCATCCGCGCTGCGTCTACAACCTGATGAAGCAGCACTACTCGCGCTATACGCCCGAGCAGGTCGAGAAAGCCTGCGGCACGCCGAAGGAGAAATTCCTGAAGGTCTGCGAAATGCTGGCATCGACGGCCGTTCCCGGACGCGCGGGCACGATCCTGTATGCACTCGGCTGGACTCATCACTCGGTCGGCGCGCAGATCATCCGGACCGGCGCGATGGTGCAATTGCTGCTCGGCAACATCGGCATTGCGGGCGGCGGCATGAATGCGCTGCGCGGCCACTCAAACATTCAGGGCTTGACTGACCTTGGCCTGATGTCGAACCTGTTGCCGGGCTACATGACGCTGCCGATGGAGGCCGAGCAGGACTTCGACGCCTTCATCGCGAAGCGTGCGACGCAGCCGCTGCGGCCGAACCAGCTCAGCTACTGGCGCAACTATCGCGCCTTTCACGTCAGCTTCATGAAGTCGTGGTGGGGCGATAACGCGACCGCCGGGAACAACTTCGGCTACGACTATCTGCCGAAGCTCGATAAGTCATACGACATGCTGCAGGTCTTCGAGCTGATGAATCAAGGCAAGATGACCGGCTACATCGCGCAGGGCTTCAACCCGCTTGCCGCTGCGCCGAACAAGGCGAAGATCGGCGCGAGTCTGGCCAAGCTGAAGTGGCTCGTCATCATGGATCCGCTCGCCACCGAAACCTCCGAGTTCTGGAAGAACTTCGGCGAGTTCAACGACGTCGATCCGTCGGCGATTCAAACGGAAGTTTTCCGTCTGCCGACCACGTGTTTCGCGGAAGAACGCGGTTCGCTGGTCAGCTCCAGCCGCGTGCTGCAGTGGCACTGGCAGGGTGCGGACGGCCCGGGCGAATCGAAGAGCGACCTGGAGATCATGTCGGGGCTCTGGCTGCGTATTCGTAAGGCTTATAAAGAGAACGGCGGCAAGTATCCCGATCCGATTCTCAACATGAGCTGGCCGTATTCAGACCCGGAAAGCCCGACGCCTGAGGAAATCGCCATGGAGTTCAATGGCACCGCGCTGGCCGACGTGACCGACGCTGCCGACAAAACCAAGGTGCTCGCCAAAAAGGGCGAGCAGCTAGCGAGCTTCGCGCAGCTTCGGGACGACGGCAGCACGGCAAGCGGCTGCTGGATTTTCTGCGGTGCGTGGACCGAGGCGGGCAACCAGATGGGCCGGCGCGACAACTCCGACCCGACCGGTATCGGCAATACGCTGAACTGGGCGTGGGCGTGGCCCGCGAACCGGCGGATTCTGTACAACCGGGCTTCGTGCGACGTCAGCGGCAAGCCGTTCGACTCCACGCGCAAGTTGATCGCGTGGAACGGCACGGCGTGGACCGGTGCGGACATTCCCGACTTCAAGGTCGACGAACCGCCTGAAAACGGCATGAATCCGTTCATCATGAATCCAGAAGGCGTGGCGCGCTTCTTCGCGCGCGACGAATTGGTGGAAGGTCCATTTCCCGAGCACTACGAACCGTTCGAAACTCCGCTTGGTTACAACCCGCTGCATCCGGACAACAAGGCGGTCGTCAGCAATCCGGCGGCGCGCGTGTTCCCGGACGATCGGGCCGCATTCGGCACGCATGAGAACTTCCCGCATACGGCGACCACGTATCGTCTGACCGAACATTTCCACTACTGGACCAAGCACGCGCGTTTGAACGCGATCGTGCAGCCGCAACAGTTCGTGGAAATCGGCGAGGATCTGGCCAAGGAGGTGGGCGTGGTCGCGGGGGATCGCGTGAAGGTGTCGTCCAATCGCGGGCACATCATCGCCGTGGCGCTCGTGACCAAGCGGATCAAACCGCTGATGATCGAAGGGAAAAAGGTACAGACAGTCGGGTTGCCCTTGCATTGGGGCTTCAAGGGGCTCGCGAAGCCGGGCTATCTCGTCAATACGCTGACGCCCTCCGTGGGCGACGGGAATTCGCAAACACCGGAATTCAAGTCGTTCCTCGTCAAGGTCGAAAAGGCATAAGGAAAAGAGATGGCACTGCAATCACTGGATATCAAACGCCTCTCGGCCACGACCTTGCCCGAACCGCAAGTGCGTGAGCCGGTGACGGGCACGGTCGCCAAGCTCATCGACGTATCGAAGTGCATTGGCTGCAAGGCGTGTCAGACGGCCTGTATGGAGTGGAACGATCTGCGCGACGAGATCGGCACGACGACCGGCATCTATGACAACCCGCGCGATCTGTCAGAGCATTCGTGGACCGTCATGCGGTTCTCGGAGTACGAGAACACCGAGGGCGATCTCGAGTGGCTGATCCGCAAGGACGGCTGCATGCATTGCGAGGATCCGGGCTGCCTGAAGGCGTGTCCTTCGCCGGGTGCGATCGTGCAGTACACGAACGGCATCGTGGATTTTCACGAGGAGAACTGCATCGGCTGCGGCTATTGCATAACCGGTTGCCCGTTCAACGTGCCGCGCATTTCGAAGAAGGATAACCGCGCGTACAAGTGCACGCTGTGTTCGGACCGTGTGGCTGTTGGTCAGGAACCGGCGTGTGTGAAGACCTGCCCGACCGGCGCGATCATGTTCGGCACCAAGGAGGACATGAAGCAGCAGGCGGCGGATCGGATTGTCGATCTGAAGGAGCGCGGTTTCCAGAACGCCGGTTTGTACGATCCTGCCGGCGTGGGCGGCACGCACGTCATGTACGTGCTGCATCACGCCGACAAAGCCAACCTGTATCACGGCTTGCCGCAGAATCCGAAGATCAGCGCGATGGTTTATCTGTGGAAGGGCCTGGCCAAACCGCTGGCGCTGGCAGGGATCGCGTTTGCGGCGCTGGCAGGCTTCTTCCACTACACGCGCGTCGGTCCAAACGAGGTGACGGAGGCGGAAGAGGCCGAAGCACAGCATGAAGCCGATGAAGCACGCCGTTCGCGGGAGGCATCCGATGAAGCACGCTGAAAATCACGAGCATGTTGTGCTGAAAGATGTGAAGGGCAACAGCCTGATCCAGCGCTACACGCCGAATGAACGGACGAATCACTGGATCACGGCGATCACGTTTGTTCTGCTGGCGCTCTCCGGCCTCGCCATGTTTCATCCGGCGATGTCGTGGCTGTATGCGATCTTCGGCGGCGGGCAATGGACGCGAATTCTGCATCCGTTCGTCGGCTGTGTGATGTTCCTGTCGTTCCTGATTCTTGCGCTGCGTTTCTGGCACCACAACTATCTCGACCGCGCTGACATCCAGTGGATGAAGCAGATCGGCGACGTGCTCAACAATCGCGAGGATAAGCTCCCCGCGATCGGGAAGTACAACGCCGGTCAAAAGCTGCTATTTTTCACCATGGTGGTCTGCCTGCTGCTGTTGCTGGCGAGCGGCGTCGTGATCTGGCGGCGCTATTTCTCGTTCTATTTCCCGATCGAGATCATCCGCTTTGCGGCGCTGGTTCATGCTGCGGCTGCGTTCGTGCTGATCGTCGGCATCGTCATGCATATTTACGCGGCGTTGTGGATCAAGGGCTCGATCGGCGCAATGACGCGCGGCACCGTGACCTACGGCTGGGCGAGAAAACACCATCCGAACTGGTTCAAGGAAATCATCGGCAAGTAGGACCGGTAAAGGATAGATAAGAAGCGCGGCGCAACTTGCCGAGCACCGCACCCGAGCCGCCGCGCGTGTTCGACGAACTGCGGCGGCTCTTCAGTTTTTAGAGGTTGATATTTTGGTTCAACGCATTCTTGAAGCCGGCGATATCGAGTCGCTCGATCATACGGCGATTCCCCGCATTCGTACGCCGGAACGACTGGCGGTCTTTTCGGCACGCGCCGCGCGGCTGCGTCAACTGGCGGCGCTCAGCAATCCGATCGCCGGCTATTTGCGCCTGATGGCCGTGCTGGCGGACGCGCAGCAAGCCGTGATCACCAGCTTCAAGGCACAGCCGCCCAGCGCCGAGTTGATCGCGAGCGCACAACAGCATTCCATGCCGTTGATTCCGGCGCTCTCCGGTGTGCGCGACCCGGCGTGGCACGACGTTCTGCTGCAGTTGGTCGACAGGGTTCAAGCCGCCGGCCCGCTCACACCGCCGCTCGAAGCGCTCCTCGCCAGGCTGCGAATACTCGATAAAGCCACGCTCGAAGCCCAGGCCGATGCGATCTTCGCGCAGCGCTTCGAGGAAGTCGATCCGGCGAGCGCGCCATTCATCATGGCCGCGCTGCAAGTGGTCTGGACCGACCTCGCCGCCGATATCGACAAGCGCGATGTGCCGTACATCGAAACGCTCGGCCTGTGTCCGGTATGTGGATCGCATCCGGTGGCGAGCATGGTGCGCGTGGGCGGTGCGTATGACAATTACCGCTATCTGCAATGCGGTTTGTGTGCGACGGAGTGGCACATGGTCCGTGCGAAATGTTCGAACTGCGACTCGACCAAGGGCATTGCCTATCATGCCGTCGGCTCGCAGGACGCCGACGAGGCCACCCGGGAAGCCGATTCGAAGAATGCAGCCTTGAAGGCAGAGTCGTGCGACGAATGCCATACTTACCGGAAGATCGGCCTTCAGTCGAAGGACTACGATTTCGAACCGTTCGCGGACGATCTCGCCAGTCTCACGCTGGATTTGCTGATGGGAGCGGAAGGTTACCGGCGCGCGTCGCCGCATCCGTGGCTGTGGCCCGAGCAGGCCGACACCGCGGCTGAGTCTTCCGGCGCGTCGGACTGAAACTCGACTGAAGAAAAAGGATTGCTTCGTGAGCGATGTAACCGGCTCTGAATTGCGTGCGTTGATGGCGCGTGTGCCGTCGGTGGAAAAGGTGATGGCATCCGCCGAGTTTGCGGCGCTTCTGAGCGAGTTCGGCCGCACGCAGGTGTTGAATGCCTTGCGTCACGCGCTCGACACCTGGCGCGCCAGCGCGCAGTCCGGCGTTGCGTCGGTGAGCGCGCTCGATGTCGCGCAACTACAGATATCGGTCGAAGCTGCGCTGCGCCGGCGCAACGCGGCCCGCTTGCGCAGTGTCTTCAATCTGACCGGTACCGTGCTGCATACCAACCTCGGCCGCGCATTGCTGCCCGACGAAGCGGTGCACGCCGTCATGAAGGCTCTCACACAACCGGCCAACCTCGAGTTCGATCTCGACACCGGCAAACGCGGTGACCGCGACGACCTGATCGACGAACTCATCTGCGAACTGACCGGCGCCGAAGCGGCGACCGTGGTCAACAATAATGCTGCAGCGGTGTTGCTCACGTTGTCCGCGCTGGCGTCGAAGAAAGAAGTGATCGTGTCGCGTGGCGAACTGGTTGAAATCGGCGGCGCATTTCGCATTCCCGATATCATGAGCCGCGCGGGCGCCAAGCTGCGCGAGGTCGGCACCACCAATCGCACGCATCTGAAGGACTACGATGAAGCCATCGGTCCGCAAACCGCGCTGCTGATGAAAGTCCACGCGAGCAACTACGCAATCAACGGATTCACCAAAGAGGTCGGGGTCGGCGTCATCGCGCCGCTCGCCCACGCGCGCGGTCTCGCCGTTGCCGTGGACCTCGGCAGTGGCACGCTGGTCGATCTGACGCAATGGGGTTTGCCGCGTGAGACGACGGTGCGCGAAACCATCGAAGCCGGCGCCGACCTTGTCACGTTTAGCGGCGACAAACTGCTTGGCGGCCCGCAAGCCGGTTTGATCGTTGGCCGGCGCGATCTGATCGCAAAGATCAAGAAGCATCCCCTCAAGCGCGCGCTGCGGGTCGGCAAATTGACGCTCGCGGCACTGGAACCCGTGCTGCAGATGTATCGCACGCCAGAGAAGCTCGCCGAGCGGCTGACCACGCTGCGTTTGCTCACGCGCCCGAGTGACGATATCCGGCTCACCGCCGAGCGGGTACTGCCTGCGTTGCAGCGCGCGGCCGGCGAACGCTACGCCGTAGTGGCCGAGCCCATGTTCAGCCAGATCGGCAGCGGCGCGTTGCCCGTCGATGTGCTGCCGAGCTACGGCCTCGCCGTCAGGACCGCCGACGGCAAGCGCGGCGGCCGTCAATTGCTCGCGCTCGAGAAGCGCTTGCGCGAGATGGCGCGACCGGTCATCGGCCGTATCGCCGACGATGCATTGCGTCTCGATCTCCGCTGTCTCGAAGCCGCCGATGAAGCGCAGTTGATCGAGCAACTGAAGGGCGTGCACGCATGATCGTCGGTACGGCGGGGCATATTGACCACGGCAAAACGAGTCTGGTGAGAGCGCTGTCGGGCGTCGATACGGATCGACTCAAGGAAGAAAAGGCGCGCGGCATTTCGATCGAACTGGGCTATGCATACGTGCCGCTTGAAAACGGCGACGTGCTCGGCCTGATCGACGTGCCGGGCCACGAAAAGCTCGTCCATACGATGACCGCGGGCGCAAGCGGGATCGATTTCGCTCTGCTCGTGATCGCTGCCGACGACGGCGTGATGCCGCAAACGCGCGAACATCTGGCGATTGTCGAACTACTTGGCATCAAGCGCGGCGCGATAGCGCTGACCAAGATAGACCGCGTCGATGCGCAGCGGCTGCAGCAAGTGCATGACGAAATCGCCGCGTTTCTAAGCGGCAGCGTGCTGCAGGACGCGCCCGTGTTCGATACCAACGCACTAAGTGAAGACGACCCTGGCGTGGCCGCACTGAAGGCGCATTTGCGCGCAGCGGCGGCAGCGTGGCGCATGAAGCGTGACGACGGCCTGTTCCGTCTCGCGGTCGACCGGGTCTTCACGCTCGCGGGCCAAGGCACGATCGTGACAGGGACCGTGGTGTCGGGGCGCGTGACGGTGGGCGATACGATGCTGCTCGCGCCGAAAAATCAGCCGGTGCGCGTGCGTAGCATTCATGCGCAGAATCGTCCGGCCGAGACCGGCCGGGCAGGCGAGCGCTGCGCGTTGAACCTTGCAGGCATCGAGAAGAGCGCAATTGACCGCGGCGACTGGATCGTCGATCCGCGTCTGTCGCAAGCCTCGGAGCGCATCGACGTCATGCTGACGCTGCTCGCCGATGCACCGTTGATGCTGGAGCATTGGGCGCCGCTGCATGTGCATCTGGGCACGCAGCATCAGGTGGCGCACGTCGCGTTGCTCGATGGCGAGACGCTCGGCGCCGGTCAGTCGGCGCGCGTGCAATTCGTGTTCGAACGTCCGGTGTGTGCGCTTCCCGGCGACCGCTTTGTGGTGCGCAATGCGCAAGCAAATCGCACGGTTGGCGGCGGTCGTGTGCTTGATCCGTTTGCGCCTTCGCGCAAGCGTCGGTCAGCGGAGCGGCTCGCGTGGATCGAGGCGATTCAGATCATGCTCGACACCGGCGCGCTGGATTCGCTTTTAGCAAGGGCTCCGTATGGGTTGTCCCGTTCGTTGCTGGAAAGACTGACCGGCATGCCGGCGGCCTTGCTCAAGTTGCCGTCTGACACGCGGGTTGTGGAGCTTCCCGGCGGTAATGACGCGTTGTTGATCGCCGATGTGTCATGGCGAACGCTGAATACGCGGTTGACTTCGACGCTAAAGCAGTACCACGAGCGCTCGCCGGATGAACTGGGCCCGGATGGTTCGCGCTTACGGCGGATCGCAGCGCCTCTCGTCGACGATGCTTTGTGGCGTGCGTTAGTGGACGATGCGGCGGCGCGCGGTGAGATTGTCAGACGCGGTCCGTGGTTGCATCTGCCGGACCACGCGGTGACGCTCGACGACGCCGACCGTGCGCTCGCGGCGGCGCTGCTGCCGGCGCTGAAAGAGGGACGCTTCGATCCGCCCTGGGTGCGTGATCTGGCAAACGCACATGGCGTATCCGAAGACCGCATGCGGCAATTGCTGCGCAAGCTCGCGCGGCAAGGCGAGCTTTTTCAGGTCGTGCGCGACCTCTTTTATCACCATGAGGTGATTCGTGAACTGGCTTTGATGGCGGGTTCCGAAGCGCAAAAGAATGCGGGTACGGTAGCGGCTGCACCGTTTCGCGATGTCACCGGTCTTGGTCGAAAGCGAGCGATTCAGCTTTTGGAATTCTTCGACCGCGTTGGGTATACTCGCTTCCACCGTGGCCTGCATCTGATGCGCACGGATAGTCGTTGGCTCGATCTGCTTTGATTCGGCGTTCGAGTTGCGGCGCGTAGTTTAAGTAGTTCAATCACCGTAGGAAGGCATTCGTATCCGGTGGTGCGGCTGGGCTTCAAACCCAGTTGAGGGCGTCAGACGCGCTCAGGTCGGTTCGACTCCGGCTGCCTTCCGCCAGACATTGCTTCCGGGCGGCCACGAAGGGACGTTCGGCATCCCACAACCGACGTCCAGTTCTGATCGAGTAACTGACAGTCGAGTACGTGACGGAAGCGGGTCACCGCCCCCTATCGCCAAGCACTGGCGGGTGTATCGAAATCAAACGTGATGACGGATCAATCACAAACATCCGATCGCGTCACAATCAACCAAGCTCGGATTCAGTTGCTGCGTGGATTCGTAACGAGGAAGCTGATCTCAAACAGTCGTTGAAAGACATCATGCGCTTCGTGGAAGCGATCGACAAGACAGATGATGGACGTCGACTGCGCGGGGCAGTTATGCGCTTCTGCTAACTGGATTGCGCGGCCGATGCCACAAGCTCCGGTTCGTCGAGTGATGGTAGAAGTCGATCAAGGGCATTGATTCCTCCATGGTTGATCAAGACTCTGACCAGATCATCTGAGTCGAGAATGAATGACTCTTCTTTCTTTACGAAGCAAATGAAATGCTCTGCGAGTAACATACCCGCCCGCTCGATCGCCAGAATGTCGTCGACACCAGTCCTGCCTGGGAAAAATGCTGAGCAGGCATCAGTTCCTAGGGCACACATTCCGCGAGAGGGAGACCAGTGGTCCCAGTGCCAGATGCCTTTCGGCGGGTGATAGGTCTCGTTTTCGTCGGCGAGCATGTATTTCCAGTTGCTGCTCTCGCACATCCACTGCTGCGGAAGCAGATATTGCCCGTGGACAGTCCTTACTTCATGCGTGCTGCCACTGCCATAAAGCTTCATTGGCATGCCATTAAAATACACCTCCGCCCGATCACGGATATCGGCTCGACTAAGTTGGGAAGACAACAATTCGGCCATCTGTGCCTGAGTCCCTCCGGTTGCGACGGCGAGTGCGGCATCGCCCAGCGGAAGCTCTCTTGCGTGTAACGCGGACAAGTCGAGATATGTCTTTTTCGTAAGCGGCGAAGGAAGCTTGCCGATACATTCACGGTCGAGAATGATCGGGATGATGCGAACGCCTTCCGAACCTGCGATCTGAGTCAGCATCGCGAGTTCGCTGCTTAATCCCGAGTCAACCCTGGATGCTGAGGCTAGGTACGCCAGGTCGCACAGGCACAGCACGACAATTGGTCGTTCGGCGAGGACGTGCGAGATGACATCGTCAGATGCTTCACCGAATGGGATGGCGTCACGATCCCAGAAAACGGAAAATTCGTACGAAAGGTAGTGCACGATGTCATCGCGAAGCCATTCCTTTTTTTCGATTTTTCCGCCCCAAGCATATGAAATAAAGGCCGTGCTTTTTTCATCCATAACCGCTCTTGTCGCCGAATCAAGTATGGAATTACTTTATCAGTGTTCTAGCCTAGTAAGCTACACCGTTGGACATCGTCCCCAAGGGACTGTATCGGCCGGCGGCCGGCCGGAAGCGGCTAGTCGCGGCTGACTCCCAACCGACGTTCTCCTTGGGAGATCGCTCGCCTTTCGGGGCTACTTCACATTGGTCTCTGACAAGTCGGGGCGAATAGGACCGATCGGCATCAGTTCGCGCGATGCAATCCGCTTTCATCTGCTCTTTTCTGATCATATGCATCGTTTCGATTCCAGACAAGATGATGCGAGCGCGGCGAAAGTCCTTGAAACCTATCATTGGGTTGGCCCGGCGTTTCATGTCCTGATGATCATGCTCGACGATATTGTTCAGATACTTGACCTGCCGGATGTTGATAGGCGTTTCCCGCTCAGCGTTGATGGCCTGCGGGATGGCCAGATTGGCCCCGCTTTTATCCATGGTCACTGTCTCAGGTACACCATTCAGATCGATGGCCTTCTCGAAGTAGCGGCGCGCGGCAGCCTCGTCGCGATGCGCCCGCAACAGGAAATTGGCCGTGTTACCGGCCTTGTCCACTGCACGATACAAGTACTCCGCCGGCCGCGTACCTTGACGTAGGTTTCATCCATCCTCCAGCTCTTACCCACCGGACGCTTGTGCTTGCGAAAGGATTTTTCGAACAACGGCAAGAGGTTGATCACCCAGCGATGCACGCTCGAAGGGTCAACCTCGAAATCCCGTTCGGCCATCATTCCTCCAGGTGGCACGGGCTCAGCGGCCCCGTGGGTTTCAGCGTCCGCGGCATACCTGAATCGGAAAATGCCAAACAACCGCGCAATCGTGCTGAATTCACTGCTGCGCGCCGTGCAATGCGGTATCAAATTTTTACGGAGCTTCCATAGAATAAATATCACCAAATGGAGACTCAGCGATGACGAATCTTTCCCTTCCTCCCCAGACGTGTTTGCCCCAAGCCGCCATTCCGGCAGACGACGATCCGCAGGAAACACGTGAATGGCTCGAGGCACTTGAAGCCGTCGTCGCGCATTGTGGGCAGGACCGCGGCCTTTTCCTATTGCGCAAACTGCTCGATGCAGCGCCGCTGTTGGGGCTGACGACGACGGTGCCGAGCAATACACCCTATGCCAACACGATTTCCGTCGAGCGTCAGCGGCCCTACCCAGGCAATCTGGAAATCGAGGAACGCATTACCGCCATGGTGCGTTGGAATGCACTCGCCATGGTGGTGCGGGCCAACAAGGCTTATGGCGAGTTGGGCGGCCACATCTCGAGCTACGCGTCGGCGGCGGACCTGTTCGAACTCGGCTTCAATCATTTCTTCCGGGCGAAAAGCACCACTGGCAGTACCGATCAGGGCAGCGATCTCGTCTACTTCCAGCCGCATTCGGCGCCGGGTGTTTACGCGCGTGCGTTTCTTGAAGGGCGCTTGTCGGAACAGCAACTGGAGAACTTTCGTCGTGAGACGGGCGGTAACGGTTTGTGCTCGTATCCGCACCCCTGGCTGATGCCCGACTTCTGGCAATTTCCCACTGGATCGATGGGGCTAGGACCAATCCAGTCGGTGTATCAGGCGCGCTTCATGCGCTACCTCGAACATCGGGGGCTGGCCCAAACGAGCGAGCGGCACGTATGGGGCGTGTTCGGCGACGGTGAGATGGACGAGCCCGAATCGATTGGCGCCATTCCGCTCGCAGCACGCGAGAAGCTCGACAATCTGACCTTCGTGATCAACTGCAACCTGCAGCGTCTCGATGGGCCTGTGCGCGGCAACGGGCAAATCGTGCAGGAGCTGGAAGCGCTGTTCCGCGGCGCGGGTTGGAACGTGATCAAGGTTCTGTGGGGCAGCGCGTGGGACCCGATATTCGCACGCGACCATTCCGGTGCATTGCTTCGCGCGTTTGCGTCGACGATGGACGGCCAGTATCAGACCTACAAGGCGAAGGACGGCCAGTACGGGCTTGACCATTTCTTTGGGCAGAACGACGCCCTGAAGTCGCTCGTCACCCACATGACGCCTGACGACGTTGCGGCACTCAATCGCGGCGGCCACGACCTGCGCAAGCTTCATGCGGCCTTCGACGCCGCGCGCAAACACAAGGGTCAACCGACCGTGATCCTCGCGAAGACGATCAAAGGCTACGGCATGGGTCGCGCCGGAGAGGCGCAAAACACGACCCATCAGCAGAAAAAGCTCGATGTCGAGGCGCTCAAGGAGTTCCGCGACCGCTTCCGGCTCGGCCTCACGGACGACGATCTCGAGCACATGCGCTTCTACAAGCCCGCGGACGACAGCGAGGAAATGCGCTACCTGCATGCCCGCCGCGAGGCGCTCGGCGGCTACCTTCCGGCTCGGCGCAAACATGCGGAACCGGTCGCTGTGCCGCCGCTTGCGCAGCACGCCCAGTTCGCACTGGAAGCGGGCAACAAGGAGATGTCGACCACCATGGCGATGGTGCGGATGTTGACCGCGCTCCTGAAAGACAATGTCCTCGGTCCACGCATTGTGCCGATCGTCGCCGACGAGGCGCGTACCTTCGGGATGGCGAGCCTGTTCCGGCAAGTCGGGATCTATGCGTCGCAGGGACAGTTGTACGAACCGGAAGATGCGGGTTCGATCCTGTACTACCGCGAGGACGTCGGCGGTCAGATTCTCGAAGAGGGCATTACCGAAGCGGGCGCCATCTCGTCGTGGATCGCAGCCGGCACGTCCTACAGCACGCACGGCACGGCGATGTTGCCGCTCTATATCTACTACTCGATGTTTGGCTTCCAGCGCATTGGCGATCTGATCTGGGCAGCCGCTGATCAGCGTGCGCGGGGCTTTCTGGTGGGCGCGACGGCGGGCCGTACTACGCTCTCCGGCGAGGGGCTGCAACACCAGGATGGCACGAGCCACGTGATAGCGGCCACGATTCCCAACTGCCGTGCCTACGATCCGGCGTATGCGTACGAGCTGGCTGTGATCGTCGACGATGGCATGCGCAGGATGATGGAGCAACAGGAGGATGTCTTCTACTACCTCACGGTAATGAACGAAAACTACGCTCAGCCGACAATGCCGGAGGGCGTCAGGGAAGATATCGTGCGCGGAATGTATCGCCGCGCGAATGTGCAACCGGTTCAGGCGCGCGGCAAGGTTCGCCTGCTCGGCAGCGGCACCATCCTGCGCGAGGTGGAGGCCGCCGCGCAACTCCTCGCCGACGACTGGCAGATCGAAAGCGAAGTGTTCAGCGTAACGAGCTTTTCTGAACTCGAACGCAATGCGCGCGAGACTGCCCGCCAGCGTTTGCATCATCCGGATGCGGCCCCTGCGCCGAGTCACCTCGAAACGATGCTGACAGGCACGCAACCGGTGATCGCGGCCACCGACTATGTGCGGGCGTATCCGCAGCTGATCGCCCCTTACCTCGATGCGCCGTTCTCGGTTCTGGGCACCGACGGATTCGGCCGAAGCGATAATCGTGCTTCATTGCGGCGCTTCTTTGAGGTCGACCGCGCCTACATCTGCGTGACATCGTTGCGCGCGCTCGCCGATCAGGGCGTGCTGCCGCCATCGGTGGTAAGCGACGCGCTGCGCCGGTATGGCATCGACGCGAACAAGCCGAATCCGGCGACGGTCTAGCTCGGCGAGCAGGAGAGTCCGCGAATTCAACACGCCGGATTTCGGCGATTTCAACGACGTTGGCGGCTTCGGGGTCACGCTGCTCCGAACGGACCGCCGCGTCTTCTATCGATGCCAAGGAAACTGGTGTGAAAGAAAAGATCCTGATTACCCGCAAGGTGTTTCCGTCCATCGTGGGACGCCTGCAGGAACACTTCGACGTCGAAAGCAACGATGCGGACTACATCTATGCGCCCGACGAATTGCGCACGCGTCTTCAGGGTAAGGTCGGAGCACTCGTGAGCGCGACGGAAATCATCAATGCGCCGCTTGTGCAGGCGTGTCCATCGCTGCGGGCCGTTGCCAATATTGCTGTCGGCTACAACAACCTGGATCTGGCGGCGCTCTCGGCGGCTGGCGTGGTGGCGACAAATACGCCGGACGTGTTGACCGAAACCACTGCCGATTTCGGCTGGGCACTCCTGATGGCGACCGCGCGCCGCACGGGCGAAGCGGAGCGCTGGTTGCGGCTCGGCCTGTGGGACAAATGGGCGCTCGACATGTTCCTCGGCGTGGACATTCACGGCGCATCGCTCGGCATTCTAGGTATGGGCCGCATCGGGCGAGCGGTGGCGCAACGTGCCCACGGTTTCGGCATGACGGTGAGATACCACGACCGGGCGCCCGTCGCGCTGGCGGACGAGAAAGGTGCGCAATTCTGCAGCAAGGAGGCGCTGCTGAGCCTGTCGGACCATCTGGTCATCACGATGCCGTATGACCCCGCGTCACACCATACGATCGGGCGGCGTGAGCTTGCATTGATGAAGCAGACGGCCACACTCATCAACATCTCGCGTGGCGGTCTCGTTGACGAAGACGCACTTGCCGATGCGCTGGCCGACAACCGGCTGGCGGGAGCCGGCCTCGACGTCTTCGAGCGAGAACCCTTTGTCTGTCCGCGGCTGCTTGCCAATGCGCGGGTGGTGGCTACGCCGCATATCGCAAGCGCCAGCCTGAAGACGCGTCTTGCCATGGCCGATCTCGCCGCCGACAACCTGATCGCCGCATTGGGCTACGGAGCCTGTGCCGGACAGCCTCCCTCGCCATTGAACCCGGCGGTGTTGCGCACCTGAACAGGACGCGCACGCACCGGGTGCGTGCCGCTCCATGCGTTAGAATGCCTGACTTGAAGCATCCAGACGGATCAATCGAGGACGGATTTCGTGGCGCACACCGGGCAAACAAAAACGAAACGATCGCGTTCTGAAGTGATGGACGCGATCCAAAATGCCGCCATTGCGGAGTTCGCGCTGCACGGGCTCAAGGGTGCATCGACCCAGGGCATCGCTGAGCGCGCGGGCTTGTCGAAGGCGCAACTCCATTACTACATCGAGAGTAAGGAGGACCTGTACGAGAAAATTCTCCAGCACGTAGTCGAGGAGTGGATTCGCGTATTTTCATTTGGGGATGCTGAACGCGGCCCCCAACAGGTTCTGTCCGATTACATCCGTAAGAAGCTCGATTTTTCATTCGACCAACCGCTGCTGTCGCGCATTTTCGCCAATGAGATGATGCGTGGCGCACCCGTGTTGATGCCGATGATGGGCCGTCCCCGTATGCGCACCGCTCAGGCGGTCGCCTGCATCAATAGCTGGATCGAGGCGGGCCTGATGCGCTCGCTCGATCCGATGCTGCTGATGATGAATATCTGGTCTCTGACACAACACTTTGCCGACTTCGAATATCAGGCACGCTACATGTTGCGTGTGAAAGAAGGGCAGCCGCTCGATCGCGAACACATCGTCAAGGAAGTGACGGCCTTCGTCATGCACGGCTGCGGTATTACACCGTCTGCCTGACACTTTGCCACCCTGATTTTCAGGGTGGCTTCCGGTACCCCGCTGCACTCCATTCCCGTCGCTGATCGACACTGATTGTCTCCGCTTTCCGCGGCGCGTCAATTCCGCTTGTCATCTCCTCCTGCAAGCCACTCGTGCTTGTGCCAATTCTTCCGATGATTCAGCGCGGCATGCCTTGCTGCATCGCATGAATATTCCATTTGGCATCCTACTGAAACTGCGTCTTCGCCAAAAACAATGTCAACCGGAAAATAAATTACCATACGGTTTGACCGATTGGTCAAATCGATTATTATGAGTTCGAGGCTGCGTCGTTGCAGTACCCCATGAAGGCCAGTGGGAGCTCGGGCTTCAACCGGCTTACAAAACCAGGCATTCAACACATGCCGAGAAAAGAGGAGCAGGAGATGTCGTCGATCACCAAGCGTTTCTGGGCCGAATACACCAGCAAGGAGTTCTCCCGTCTCGACCGCGAGCGTCTGATTGCGGTGTTGCCGGTTGCCGCCATCGAGCAGCATGGGCCGCATCTGCCGATGTCCGTCGATACCACGACGATCGACGGTCTCGTCGAAGCGATCATTCCGCGCCTGCCAGGCGAACTGCCGGTGTTGTTTCTGCCGACCCAAAGCATCGGCAAGAGCAACGAACACGCGCGCTATCCGGGCACCCTGACATTTTCAGCCGAGACGCTGATTCGCACGTGGAGCGAAATCGGGGCCTGCGTGGCCGCGGCCGGCGTGAAAAAGCTGGTGTTGTTCAACAGTCATGGCGGCCAATCGGCCGTCATGGATATCGTTGCTCGCGATCTGCGTCAGCGCTTCGGAATGATGGTCGTCGCGTCGAACTGGTACACGCTCGGCATGCCCGATGCGCTCTTCAACGACGAGGAGATGAAGCATGGGATCCACGCGGGCGATGTGGAGACCTCGATCCTGCTCGCCATGCGTCCGGAGCTCGTCGCGATGGACGAAGCGCGGCATTTCAAATCGCTCACGAAGGAAATGAGCGAGCGCTATCGCTTTCTGTCAATCGGCGCGAGCGGCAAGCTTGGCTGGCAGACGCACGATCTGAATCCCGCAGGCGCGTGCGGCGACGCCGCGGCTGCGACCGCGTACAAGGGGCAATGCGTGATCGATCACGTCGTCTCCCAGTTTATCGAGTTACTGCATGAGGTTCACGACGCGCCGCTGGCGTGGCTGGAAAACGAGCCCGAGTGGCATTGAACGACGCTCACATCTGATCGGTGACGGTATGGAGACGAACATGGCGCAGACCCCGTTGGTTCATCTGAAGGACGTACACAAAAAGTATTCGAACGGCACGATTGCACTTAACGGTATGTCGCTCGAGGTTGGAAACCACGAATTTATCAGTTTCCTCGGGCCGTCCGGCTGTGGCAAAAGCACAGCGCTGCGGATGATTGCAGGGCTGTCGTCGATCTCTGGCGGCACGATCGAGTGGGCCGCAAAAACCGAGGTCGAAGCCGCACACACGCATGACATCAGCTTCGTTTTCCAGGAGCCGACGTTGATGCCGTGGTCGTCGGTATTCGAGAACGTCTACCTGCCGCTGAAGCTGCGCGGCGAGTCGCGCGAGCGTGCGCGCGCCCGTGTCGAGGAAGCACTGGCGATGGTCGGACTGTCGCGCTTTGCGGATGTCTATCCGCGTGAATTGTCGGGCGGCATGAAGATGCGTGCGTCGATTGCACGGGCAATGGTGACGCGTCCGCGTCTGCTGTTAATGGACGAACCATTCGCGGCGCTGGACGAAATGACCCGTATCAAACTGAACAACGATTTGCTCAAGCTTTGGCAGGAGCACAAGTTCACGGTGATCTTTGTGACGCACAGCGTCTACGAGTCGGTCTATCTCTCGAACCGTGTGGTGGTGATGGCAAGCCGACCGGGGCGTGTGATCGACGAGATCGCTGTTCCCGTGCCGTATCCGCGCGGCGAAGCGTATCGAGAATCGGCGCAGTACACGCAGTTGTGCCGCGAAACGTCGACCAGTCTGCACCGGGCGATGGACTCGTCCGACATCGATCATTAAGCGAGAGAGAGGAATCGGTATGTCTTCTTCTGTACAAACCTTGAACGTGGACGTCTCGTCCAACGCCGCGGCGATTGCGGATGCAACGAGGCAGCGAGTGCGGCGCGAGCGTTTCCTGCGCTGCGCCGTGCCTAGCGCCTGGCTACTTGCCGCGGTGCTGCTCTGGGAAGTACTGGTGCGGGTGAATCATGTGCCCGAGTACATCATTCCGGCACCCAGTGTGATTTTGCGCACACTCATCGAGAACTGGGGGTCGTTGTCGCTATCGCTGCTGTTCACGCTAAAACTGACCTTCATGTCGCTTGCCCTCGCGATCGTGGGCGGCGTCGCACTGGCCATGTTGTTCGCGCTCTCGCGCTGGGTCGAACTGAGCTTCTTTCCGTTTGCGGTCATTTTGCAGGTCACTCCGGTCATTGCGATTGCGCCGTTGATCCTGATCTACGTGGACAGTACGTTTTCCGCATTGCTGATCTGTGCGTGGATCGTTGCCTTCTTTCCGATCCTGTCGAATACCGTCATCGGCTTGCGAAGCGCCGATCACAATCTGCGCGATTTATTTGGGCTGTACCGGGCGACACCCTGGCAGCGTCTGCGGTATCTGCTTGTTCCGAGTGCGCTGCCGTATTTCCTGGGTGGCTTGAAAATCGCCGGTGGTCTCTCGCTCGTCGGCGCGATCGTGGCCGAGTTCACGGCAGGCGCGGCCGGACGTCAAACAGGTTTGGCATCGCGCATTCTCGAAGCGACCTTCAGAAACGAGATCCCAAAGATGTTCTCGGCGCTTCTGCTCGTCTCGCTGTGCGGCATCAGCATCTTCCTGCTCTTCAACTGGCTTTCCAAGGCGGTGCTCAAAGGCTGGCACGAAAGCGAAATCGATCGTGACGCTTGAGGCGGAACCCCTATTCGGTATCAAGGATAAAACGACATGAACAACAGAGACATTGATTGGACCCGGTTTGCCGGTGAGCTGGGTGCCGTCCGTACGATTGCAAGCGGCGGTCAGTTGCGGGGGAAATCACGTGATTTCTCGTGGTACAGCCCCATTCTGAACGAGCAATTGAAGGACTGCGTCGCGGATCTGATTGTCTTTCCGCGTACCGAAGAGGACGTGATCCGGATCGCGGCGGCCGTGTCGCGCTGGCGGGTTCCGCTCACGATGCGCGGCGGCGGCACGGGCAACTACGGGCAGTGCGTTCCGCTGCAGGGCGGCGTGGTGATGGATATGACCGAACTCAAAGACGTGCGCGAGATCCGTCCCGGTTCGGTCCGGGTCGAGGCGGGGGCGCGGATCGGTGACTTGCAGGAAGTGGTCAGGGCATCCGGCCAGGACCTGCTGATGTTTCCGTCCACCTTGCGGGTAGCGACGATAGGGGGATTCATTGCCGGTGGCTACGCCGGTGTCGGTTCAATCCGGCACGGCATTCTCAAGGATGCGGATAATGTGCGCTGCATCCGGGTCGTTACGGTGGAGGAGACACCGCGCATTGTCGAGTTGCGCGGTGCCGATATCCAGAAGGTGCATCACGCGTTCGGCACGAACGGCATCATTACAGAGCTCGAACTGACGCTCAAACCGGCGCTCGACTGGCTGCACACGATTACCCTGTTCGATTCCTACGGCGATGCATTGCGCTTCTGCAAGGCCGCCAGTGCGCCAGAGTTCGATCTGTTCCTGCTGACTTCAGTGGAGAAGGGCTTCGCGCCATTTTATGAGCACCTGGGCGTTCGCTTCCCGGGTGATCGCAATGCCGTGTTTGCCATGGTCAACCCCGCGTCGATCAATCAATACCGCGAACTTGCAGCCCTCCATAGTGGGGTGGAATCGCTCTGCATGAATGCGGGCGAGCTTGAAGCGAACGAACTTCCGCCAGCTTATGAATGTGCGTACAACCATACGACCTTGCAGGCCCTGAAGGTCGACAAGCAGTGGACCTATCTTCAGATCGCCCATCCGCAACCGTTTGACATTGCGCTTTGCGAGGCGCTTGCAAAGCGATTTGGCGATGAAATCTATTGGCACCATGAATTCGCCAGGCAGTTCGGTGAATACCAGGTGTTTGGCATTCCACTGGTGCGTTTTACCACCGCCGAGCGTCAGTACGAAATCATGCGCATCTTCGAATCGCACGGTTGCGCAACGTTCGATCCCCACGTCGTCACGATCGAGGATGGCGGCATGAAGGAGATCGACCTGGCGCAAATCGACTTCAAGCGGCTGGCGGACCCGCAAGGCTTGCTCAATCCCGGCAAGATGCGCGGCTGGGAAGCGATCGTAGCCGAGCAGGCGAGCTAAGCGCAGGCCCGTTTTTCCCTGATCCTACGATACGGAGCACTCACCCATGAAAAAGATTGTGCGAGCAGTTCTGCTTGCCGCCGGACTCGCCACTGCCGCGTTCGTGGCGTGCGGCCCGACACCTGCGTTCGCCGACGACAAAGTGATCCTCGGCACCGACTGGAAAGCTCAGGCCGGCCACGGTGGGTTTTACCAGGCGCTTGCAGACGGCACCTACAAGAAGTACGGCCTCGATGTGGAGATTCGCGAGGGCGGTCCGCAGGTGAATAACCGCCCGATGCTGTCGGCCGGAAAGATCGACTTCCTGATTGCCGGTAATCTGCTGCTGTCCTTTGACAACGTCAAGAACCATGTGCCGACGGTCGTAGTGGCGGCCATCAACCAGAAGGATCCGCAGGCGCTGATGGCTCACGAGGGCGCCGGGTTCAAGACGTTCGACGACCTGAAGAAAGCCAAGGTGATTCTGGTTTCGAAGGACGGGCAATTCAGCTTCTGGCAATGGATGGTCGCGGAAAAGGGGTTCAAGGACGAGCAGCTGCGCCCGTATAACTACAGCATTGCTCAGTTCCTTGCCGAACCGGGTGCCGTGCAGCAGGCGTATGCAACCGCGGAGCCACTCTACGCGGAGAATGCAGGCGCGAAGACGCGCACGTTCCTGCTGGCCGACGAGGGCTGGAACACTTACTCGTCGACGATCGAAACGCGCTGGGACATGGTGAAGAACAAACCCGATGTGGTGCGTCGCTTCATCGATGCGTCGATTATCGGTTGGTACAACTTTCTCTATGGCAATCACAGTGGCGCTTACGCGCTGATTGAGAAAGAGAATCCGGAGATGACGAAGGCGAAGCTCGATGCCGAGGTGGCGAAATTCCGCGAGCTTGGACTGATCGATTCCGGCGATGCGCTGACCAAAGGTATTGGTGCGATCGATGTCGATCGCGTGACGAGCTTCTACGACAAGATGGTCAAAGCCGGTCTTTACAAAGCGCAGGACGTCGACATCAGCAGGGTAGCGACCAGCCAGTTTGTCGACAAGGGGGTTGGCCTCGACCTGCGCAAGAAGCTGGTCGGTCAGAGCGTCGCTTCGGCAAACGCGCACTAACGGAGAAAGGCACATGAGTTCGACGATCGCAAAGCCGCTCGCCAAGTACGCGCCGTACAAACGCAAGGGAAACCTCGTATTTCTATCCGGCATCATCGCCGTCGATCCGGCCGCGGGAAAGATCGTGCACGGCTATGAAGATGTGCCGCACGAAGTGCGTGAGCGCATCGGTAAGACAGGCGAGTTCTCGGTCGATGTCAAGGAAGGGCCGATTAGAGCGCAGTCCTGGTATGTACTCGATCGTATTCGCGCCACGATCGAAGCGGCGGGCGGCAGCATGGCTGACATATTCAAGCTCGTGCAGTACTTTCGCGACCTGCGCGACTACCCCGCGTACAACCGCGTTCGAGGGATGTTCTTTGAAGGGGACCCGCCGGTGTCTACGGTAGTGCAGGTGTCGGCCATGTTGCCGGATGAGTCGATTCTGGTTGAGGTCGAAGCGACCGCATGGCTGCCCGAATAATGGAGGCGAGGATGGAAACCACACTGAGCGTCAGGGTTGAAGCCCTGACCGAAGAGACTGCCGAGATCCGCCGTTTTGAACTCGTTGCAGCGCAAGGCGTGGAGCTACCCGCATTCGAGGCCGGTGCGCATATCGATGTCTACACGGGCGGCTCCGGCGTTCGTCAGTATTCACTGTGCAATGCGCCTTGGGAGCGCCACCGCTACGTGATAGGCGTAAAGCGCGAATCGCAAGGCCGAGGCGGGTCGGCGTGGATGCATGATGCGCTGCGGCCGGGTGCATCGCTGACGATCGGGACGCCTCGCAATAACTTTGCGCTCGATGCTAAAGCCGGTAGACATCTGCTATTTGGCGCCGGCATTGGCGTTACCCCATTGCTTGCGATGGCGGAAACGCTCGCGCGAAATGATGCGGAGTTTACGCTGTACTACTTCGCTCGCTCGGCGGCGCACCAGGCGTTCAAGGATCGGCTGGCGAGTTCGCCATGGGCATCACGGGTGCGCTATCACTTGGACGACGGCGCTCCGACGATCGACCTTGCCGCGGAATTGGCAGCTGCGGCGTCCGCGACAACGCATCTGTATATGTGTGGCCCGCAAGGTTTCATGGATGCCGTCAGGCGAGCGGCCTCGTCGTGGCCAGAAACGAATATCCATCTGGAGTACTTTGCGGCGCTGCCCGTTGAGCATCTGGACGAGGATCAGCCGTTCGAGATTGAACTGGCCCGCCGCGGTGAGAAATTCCACATTGGACGAGATGAAACGATTGCTCAGGTTTTACTCGATGCCGGCGTCGATATCACGACGTCCTGCGAACAGGGCGTATGCGGCACCTGTGTGACGACTTATCTGGAAGGCGAGCCTGACCATCGTGATTTCTGTCTGAACAGGAAGGAGCGCGAGACCAGGGTGGCCCTTTGCTGTGCTCGTGCAAGGACCGGTCGGCTGGTGTTGGACCTGTAAGGCTTCCGAGTCCGCTACGTTGGCGGGCTGCGCAGTACCGAAACGATAGCCTTGTCATCTGTCGAGTCTTGTGGATCCGCCTCCTGATTCATGCATTTAGGACTACTGCTATGTTAGATCGATAGTTTGGAATACGTTTTCCAGTATCGAATAGTGAATGCAATAAAGAGCGCGTTGCATCGCAACGCTAGCCAAGCAAAATGTTGAGTCAGGGATAAACATGAAGGCCTACGTACCGCGCGCCGTCTGCTGTCGTATCGGTTTGCAGTTGGCTGTACTCGGAGTCTCGGGCTTGCCACTCTGTGCCTTGGCGCAGACGGCGGCTGTAGCGGCTCCCGCTTCAAGTGTGGATGTCGCGGAGCAGCAAGGACAGGACACCGTCGAGCATGCCGCCGCCGCAGCGGCGTCCGTCTCTCAGGCAACCCCGCCCAATCCGGGGGATGCGACGAATTTCGTGGAGATGTTCACGAAGGGGCAGTTCTTTGGTGACGTAAGGACAATCTATTTTTCGTCGCACAACGCCTTCTATCAATCCGGACTGAATCAGAATACCGCGAGCTATGGTGGAGGGATCGGCTACAAGACCGCTAACTTCTACGGATTCTCCTTGGGTGTCAGCGGCTACATCCAGCGTGGCATTGATCACTCGGACGATCCGACGAAAGTAGACAGCTATCTCGGACCGAATATCACGACGTTGGGCGAGGCTTACCTGCGATGGGAGCACAAGGGCTTCAGCGTGACCGCGGGGAATCAGGAACTGGACGTGCCATTCGCATCGACGTACGACTGGCGGATGGCGCCGCAATTGTTTCAAGGCGTGACGGCAAGGTACGGGGATGCGGATAACTACATTACCGCCTTCCGGATGTTTCGCTTCAAGTCATATATCGACAACTCGTTCACCAAACAGACTACCTATAACGCCGACATCGATCCGTATTCTCCGGTTGGCAATCAGACGACGAACGGCTTTTATGGTGCAGGCGGCGTTCGCACCGTTCCGGTGGATCCCGTCGTGCTCAAAGGCCAGGCGTGGTACATGGGATATCTGGACTATGCGCGCATGACGTATCTGGAGGGGCAGGTGAACCTCACGCAAGGGGCGATCCAGCCTTTCGCCGCTGCCCAGTTCTTTTATGAAACAGGTGACGGCAAGCAATTGCTCGGTCCGATCAACAGCCAGGTGTACGGTTTACAGATTGGTCTGAAGCGCAACTCGCTTCTGCTCAGTTTTGGGTACGACTACATCAAGCCGCACGCAAACTCCTATCTGAACGGCGCACTTGTCACCCCGTATGCGCATTACGTGGCCTCGGGCCCACTGTTTGCCCAGCCATTCTTATCCAGCACGCAGGATCTTGGCGCGGGCAGCGCTTACGCGATCGACCTGAACGGTGCGCCGATTGCTAACCTGTTTATCGGTTTTCGCTATTCCTTCATGGATCTGAAGAACAGTCCCAGTGCGCCGAGTCTGGATCAGTCGGAGTATCTCGCCTATGCCATCTATACGTTTGGCGGCAAGTTCAAGGGTTTCAGCATCGCGGACTTCCTCGCCTATGACAGTTCGCCGACCTACAAGAGCAAATTTGTCCAGAACCGGCTGACGCTGCAATATGAATGGGGACCGCATTGAAGCTCCGGGAGGGCATACGATGATTTCGCGCGAACTGGAAACATTGAACGAGTCGGGTGCGCACGGTGGCTACTGGATCCGCAACGCTAGCGTACCGCAGGCGTTGATCCATGAAGTCGCCGCGGGCCACTACGCGAAGAACGCTTCAGCACCGGTGTCGGTCGCACTCAAACTGCGTGGCCACCGGGTCGAAAGGATCGTGCCGGAGCTGATCGAGGACGGCACGCCCTGCATCGATCTGGATGGCGGCCTGCTCTTGCCGGGCTGGGTGGATGCGCACACCCATCTCGACAAAGGCCATATCTCGCCGCGTGCGGGCGTTGGCGGCGGCGGATTGCTGGCCGCGATCGAGGCCACGCGGGGCGACGTGCCGCACTGGACTCGTGATGACCTTGCAAGGCGGATGTCATTTTCGCTGCGTAGCGCGTTTGCCTATGGGACACGAGCCATGCGCACGCATATCGATTGGGAGCGACCTGAGGCGCCGTTGGCGTGGGATGTCGCGCAGGGCTTGCGGCAGGAATGGGCTGGCCGCATCGATCTGCAATGCGCGGCGCTGCTTCCTCTCGAGCTATTTGCCGACGTCAGGATGGCTGAAAACCTTGCACGCACGATCGCGGACTGCGACGGCGTACTCGGCGCGTTTGTCTATCCCATGGCGAGGCAGCGCGAGTATATCGAGCAGATGTTCTCGCTTGCCGAGCGCTTCGATCTGTGGCTCGACTTTCACGTCGACGAACATCTGGAAGCAAACGTAGAGGGCATCAGAGCCATTCTCGATGCGGCGC
The DNA here is from genome assembly GCF_012927345.1 of Paraburkholderia polaris. Lineage (GTDB taxonomy): Bacteria > Pseudomonadota > Gammaproteobacteria > Burkholderiales > Burkholderiaceae > Paraburkholderia > Paraburkholderia polaris. Next base: position 2,550 of record NZ_JABBGJ010000066.1, on the reverse strand, counting down.
GACGCAGGGACATGGGAGGCCGCGTGATGTGCGGACATTGCTGCGCGTTGTCGGTTGCGCCTGACGAGGTCGTGCGCGAGACATTGGCGGATTGCGCAGCGTTAGGCGCGACGGTGGTGAGTCTGCCGTTCACGAACCTCTATCTGCAAGACCGGCGAGCCGGCGCCTCGCCGCGGTTGCGCGGCATTTTTCCGCTGGTCGAGGCGGCGGAGGCGGGCGTGCGCGTCGCGCTGGCATCGGACAATCACCGGGACCCGTTCCTGCCGTTTGGTGACCTCGATCCGTTGCAGACGCTGACACTCGCGTCGTTTGCGGCGCATCTGGCGCAGCCGCTGGAACGTTGGAGTTCCACCGTGACGACGACCCCAGCTACGGCGCTGAATTTGCCATGGGACGGTGTGTTGCGTGAGGGCGCCCCGGCGGATCTCGTCCTGCTGCGTGCGCGTGATAGCACCGAGGCATGCTCGCGTTGGCAAGCCGACCGGATGGTGGTACGCGCCGGACGCTTTATCGATACCCGCTTGCCGGACTATCGCGAGTTGGATTCACCAGATGTATCAGCGGACAAATTCGCACGCGGCGCGAAACGATAAGCCAGGTCAAACACAATTCAGGAGACGAAGGCGACATGCGAAACATCACCAACATCGAAGACCTGCGGCAAGTGGCAAGACGCAAGATACCGCGTGCGATATTCGATTACGTCGACGGTGGCTCCTATGACGAGCACACACTGCGCGGCAATCGAGCCGATCTTCAGTCGATCAGGTTGCGCCAACGCGTGATGGTCGACGTATCGAAACGCACGCTCTCGACCACGATCCTTGGCCAAGCTGCTGCCTTGCCGCTCGCGATCGCACCGACCGGCCTGACTGGGCTCGTGCGCGGGGACGGTGAGATTCTGGCGGCTCGCGCCGCGCTCGCCGCGGGCATACCGTTTTGCCTGAGCACGATGTCGATCTGTTCAATCGAGGATGTCCGCGCCGCCGTCGATCGGCCATTCTGGTTTCAGCTATACGTCATGCGCGATCGAGGCTTTAGTCAATCCTTGATCGAACGGGCCCGCGAGGCAAACTGTTCCGCCCTGGTATTAACCGTCGATTTGCAGATTCAAGGGCAGCGGCACCGCGATATCAAGAACGGGCTGTCCGTGCCGCCGCGACTCACGCCTGGCAATGCGTTCGATATGGCGATGAAGCCCGGCTGGGTGCAGCGCATGTTATGCGGGAAGCGCAAAACGTTCGGCAATCTCACAGGACACGTGCCGGGCTCGAATAACCTGAGCACGGTATCGCAATGGATCGCGGGGCAGTTCGATCCGTCGCTCAGTTGGCGGGACGTCGAATGGGTGCGCAAGCTTTGGCCTGGCAAACTGATCCTCAAGGGCATTCTCGATCCGGCCGACGCGGAACTCGCTGTCAAGGCGGGTGCCGACGCGATCATCGTGTCCAATCACGGCGGACGCCAGTTGGACGGCGCGCCGTCGTCGATCGATGCATTGCCAGCCGTTACCGAGCGCGTGGGCGGGCGATGCGAAATCCTGTTTGATGGCGGCATTCGGTCCGGGCAGGACATCCTGAAGGCGCTCGCTTCAGGCGCCCATGCATGCCTGACCGGTAGAGCGTTTCTGTATGGCCTCGGCGCGTTCGGGGAGGCCGGCGTGACGCGCGCGCTGGAAATCTTGCGAAACGAGCTTGACGTCAGCATGGCACTCAGTGGTTCCACGGACGTCCGCAACGTTTCGCGCGACATCATCTGGCCGGCAGCGGCCCGAGCACAAAACAGAATGACAGAAGCCGCAGATGCTGCGGATGTCTGAGCGTTCTTCAGATTAGTCAACCAAGGAGACACCATGCCGCACAACCGTCGTTCGAAGAACATCACGCAAGGCGTGGCCCGCTCGCCGAACCGCTCGATGTACTACGCACTCGGCTATCAGAAGGACGACTTCGACAAACCGATGATCGGCATCGCCAACGGCCACTCGACCATCACGCCGTGTAACGCCGGCCTGCAGCGTCTGGCCGACTCAGCGGTCGCCGCGGTCAAGGGCGCCGACGCGAATCCGCAGATCTTCGGCACGCCGACGATTTCGGACGGCATGTCGATGGGCACCGAAGGCATGAAGTATTCGCTCGTGTCGCGCGAAGTCATCGCCGACTGTATCGAGACGTGCGTGCAGGGCCAGTGGATGGACGGCGTGGTCGTGATCGGTGGCTGCGACAAGAACATGCCGGGCGGCATGATCGGCATGTTGCGCACCAACGTGCCGAGCATTTACGTGTATGGCGGCACGATCCGTCCGGGCAACTGGAAAGGCACCGACCTGACCATCGTGTCGTCGTTCGAAGCCGTGGGCGAGTTCACGGCCGGCCGGATGTCGCAGGAAGATTTCGACGGGATCGAAAAGAACGCATGCCCGTCCACGGGTTCGTGCGGCGGCATGTACACCGCCAACACCATGAGCTCGTCGTTCGAAGCACTGGGCATGTCGCTGCTGTATTCGTCGACGATGGCGAACCCCGACCAGGAAAAGGTCGACTCGGCAGC
>NZ_JABBGJ010000065.1 GCF_012927345.1 Paraburkholderia polaris | reverse complement strand
CGGTGATCCAGCCGATGTCGGCGGTACACCAGAACACATCCGTAGGCTTCCAGTCGAAGGTCCATTTCAAGGTCTGCGCGGCCCACAGCAGATAGCCGCCGGTGCTGTGCTGCACGCCCTTGGGCTTGCCGGTCGAACCCGACGTATAGAGGATGAAAAGCGGATGCTCGGCGCCGACCCACTCGGGTGCGCATTGATCCGATTCGGCCTGGGTGAGTTCGTGCATCCACAGATCGCGGCTGTCGTCCCATGCGATCTTGCCGCCGGTGCGCTTGTAGACGATCACGCTCTTCACGGCATCGCAGCCGCCCATCGCGATGGCTTCGTCGGCGATGTTCTTCAACGGCAATGCTTTGCCGCCGCGCATCTGTTCGTCGGAGGTGACGAGCGCGACGGCGCCCACATCCACCAGGCGCTCATTGAGCGACTTCGACGAGAAGCCGCCGAACACCACCGAATGCGTGGCGCCGATCCGTGCGCACGCCTGCATCGCGACGATGCCTTCGATCGACATCGGCATATAGATCACGACGCGATCGCCCTTGTTCACGCCGCGTTTTTTCAGCGCGTTCGCAAAGCGCGACACTCGCTGCAGCAGATCGTTATAGGTGACGTTGGTGACGGTGCCGTCGTCGGCTTCGAAGATGATCGCAACGCGCTCGCCATTACCGGCTTCGACATGACGGTCGATGCTGTTATACGACGCGTTCAGCTGACCGTCTTCGAACCACGTATAGAAAGGCGCCTTCGATTCGTCGAGCACCTTGGTGAAGGGCGTGTTCCAGCTTAGCGTCTCGCGAGCGAGGCGCCCCCAGAAACCCTCGTAATCACGCCCCGCTTCGGCGGCAAGCGCCCAGTATGCGTCCATACCGGAGATAGTCGCGCCAGCCGCTGCTTCAGCGGAGGGCGGGAAAACACGGCGTTCCTGAAGAACCGATTCAATCGCAGACATCGACAACCCCTTGGTGAAGATGAAACGTAAAACCTGTGCCGGCGCGCCTTTTGGCGCACCATGTCATGATGGCGCCGCCGTCCATGATCAATTGACGACGCACTGTCTCCAACCCTCGCGCATCGATCGTCGATCGCAGCGCCGCGGCCCGTTCGCCTTTCACTTTCATTTGTGCCGCACTGCAACATAAATGAATGGCCGACGTTCCGCTCTCACGTTCAAACATAAACTTTGCAACTTACCGGCCACTTACGCGAGCCGCATAGCGTGACGAGCGAAAACCCTTACGCGGTTCAGACCGGTCAGGCACGGCATGCTACGCGTTGCGTTCCGTTCATGCGTTCGGATCGACATACCGGCTCAACGAACCATGCCGATATCGGGCACGGGGGAACTCACACATGTGCCGCACTGGCGCCGCGCCTTTACGCTGGCTCGCAGACCCTCTTACAATGCTAACTGAACTAGCCGTCTGGATTCCAGCTTGAATCGTTACTCCCTGCTTCTCATTACCTCGATGCTGCTGGTCGGCAGCAATGTCGGAATCGGTAAATCGATCGTCGAGTTCGTCCCCGTGCCCCTGTTCGCGTTGCTGCGCTTCGTCATTGCGATGGCGGTGTTGTGGCCGCTGCTGCGCGTCGCCAAGCTGCGCCGCGTCAAACGCGACGAATGGCTCAATCTGTTTTTGCAGGCGCTGTTCGGCACCTTCGGGTTCACGTTGCTGATGCTGGGCGGCGTGCAGCGCACCAGCGCGGTCGCGGCCGGCGTCATCACGAGCACGATCCCCGCAGTGGTCGCGCTGCTCTCGTGGCTGATCCTCAAAGAGCGTCCGAACGGTCGGGCACTCGCATCGATCGCGCTGGCGATCGTCGGCGTAGTCGTCATCAATCTGGCTCATGTGGATGAGAACGCGGGCGGCGAGACTTCGCTCACCGGCAATCTGATGGTGCTGGGCGCGGTGTGCTGCGAATCGCTTTACATCATCCTGTCGCGCCGTTTGACGCAGACGCTCGCGCCGATCGACATCTGCGCCTACACGCATATGTTCGGCCTGCTGCTGATGCTGCCGCTCGGCGCCACCGCACTGCTGCACTTCGACTATCGCGCGGTACCGGTGAGCGTCTGGACGCTGGTGCTGTGGTACGGGCTGTCGGCGAGCATCTTCTCGTTCTGGCTGTGGATGAAGGGCATTCGTCATGTGCCGGGCAGTCTCGCGGGCGTGTTCAGCGCCGTGCTGCCGGTGGCGGCGGCGATTTACGGCATTGTATTTCTCGACGAGCGGCCCACACTCGCGCACGGTGTCGCACTCGCCTGCGTGGTGGCGGGGATCGGGCTGGCGAGCCTGAAGGTCAAGCGGGTGCCGCCGGTGGCCTCTTGAACGCCGCCGCCTGTTACGAAGAGCCACTGCTTGCAGAGGGCTGAGGGCTGAGGGCTAGCCGCGTGCAGGGAGCCGTTGCCTGCGACAGGCTTGCTGCGCGCTGAAGCTGGCTGCCCACTCAGGCCCGTTGCCGCTGAGGGCCGCAGCAGCGTCGGCCGGCCCCGACTGCCCGCCGCGCCGCAGCAAAATCAGCCGACGCTGTACAATAGCGCGCCTGACGCGAGCTTTTCCGGTCTCCCATGGCCGCGTACCGCGCCGTCTGCGCCCTGGTTTGCGTGCTCGATCCGCGCGTTTGGTTTGCGCTTCGGATCAGCGCATTTAGTCCGTGTTCCGTCACCTGCGTTTCATCTGACTCTTGCCTATGTCCGCCCCGCGACCCGACTCAGCCCGTCAGCGCCGCCCGATGCGCCCGCTGCCCGCCATCATCTTCATGAGCCGCTGGCTGCAAGTGCCACTCTACCTGGGCCTGATCGTCGCCCAGGGTGTCTACGTCGTCCTGTTCGTCAAAGAGGTCTGGCATCTGGTTACAGCGTCCATGACGCTCGATGAAACCAACATCATGCTGGTGGTACTCGGCCTGATCGACGTGGTGATGATCTCGAACCTGCTGATCATGGTGATCATCGGCGGGTATGAAACCTTCGTGTCGCGCTTAGGCGTGGAGGGCCATCCGGACGAACCGGAATGGCTCGACCACGTGAACGCCGGCGTGCTGAAGGTGAAGCTCTCAATGGCGCTGATCAGCATCTCATCGATCCATCTGTTGAAGACCTTCATTAGCCCCGACCAGAATTCGACGCATACGATCATGTGGCAGGTGATCATCCACGTCGCGTTCCTCGTCTCGGCAGTGGTGATGGCGTTGGTCGATCGCCTGACCACGCATACGCACCCGAAACATTTTCAGGAACCCACGGCGCTGCATGTCGTGAGTTCGCACGATTCCACTCCCCTGAAGGCGCACGACTGACCGCACTGCCCTGCGAGTCTGAAAACAAGCGCCACTGTCCCCACTGAGCTAGCCATGACCGTCATCAAACAGGAAGATCTGATTCAGAGCATTGCTGATTCGCTTCAGTACATCAGCTATTACCACCCGCTCGATTACATCCAGGCCTTGGGCCGCGCTTACGAGCTCGAAGAGAGCCCGGCCGCGAAGGATGCGATCGCGCAGATCCTCACCAACAGCCGCATGTGCGCCGAAGGCAAGCGCCCGATCTGCCAGGACACTGGCATCGTCACGGTGTTCGTGAAGGTCGGCATGGACGTGCGTTGGGACGGTGCGACGATGGGCGTCACCGAGATGATCAACGAAGGCGTGCGCCGCGGTTATCTGAACCCGGACAACGTGCTGCGCGCCTCGATCGTGAGCCCGCCGGAAGGCGCGCGCAAGAACACGAAAGACAACACGCCGGCCGTGATCCACTACGAGATCGTGCCGGGCGACAAGGTCGACGTGCAGGTTGCAGCCAAGGGCGGCGGCTCGGAAAACAAGTCGAAGTTCGCGATGCTGAACCCGTCGGACTCGATCGTCGACTGGATTCTGAAGACCGTGCCGACCATGGGCGCAGGCTGGTGCCCGCCTGGCATGCTCGGGATCGGCATTGGCGGCACCGCTGAGAAAGCGATGGTGATGGCGAAGGAATCGCTGATGGATCCGATCGACATTCAGGACGTGATCGCACGCGGCCCGCAGGACTGGATCGAAGAACTGCGCGTCGAACTGCACGAGAAGGTCAACGCGCTCGGCATCGGTGCACAAGGTCTCGGCGGTCTCGCCACGGTGCTCGACGTGAAGATCATGGCCGCACCGACGCACGCTGCGAGCAAGCCGATCGCGATCATCCCGAATTGCGCGGCGACCCGTCACGCGCACTTCACGCTGGATGGCTCGGGCGTGGCGAAGCTCGAAGCGCCGTCGCTCGATGCATGGCCTAAGGTGCAGTGGGAACCGGACACGGAAAAGAGCCAGCGCGTCGATCTGAACACGCTGACGCCGGAGCAAGTCGCCGCATGGACGCCGGGCCAGACGCTGCTGCTGTCGGGCAAGATGTTGACGGGCCGCGACGCCGCGCACAAGCGCATCGCCGATATGCTGGCGAAGGGCGAGAAGCTGCCGGTCGACTTCACCAACCGCGTGATCTACTACGTCGGCCCGGTCGATCCGGTGCGCGACGAAGCAGTCGGCCCCGCCGGCCCGACCACCGCAACGCGCATGGACAAGTTCACTGAGACCATGTTGTCGCAAACCGGTCTCATTTCGATGATCGGCAAGGCCGAGCGCGGTCCGGTTGCGATCGAGGCAATCAAGAAGCACAAGGCTGCGTATCTGATGGCCGTGGGCGGTGCCGCTTACCTCGTGTCGAAGGCAATTCGCAGCGCGAAGGTTCTCGCGTTCGAAGACCTCGGCATGGAAGCGATCTACGAGTTCGACGTGCAGGATATGCCGGTGACGGTTGCTGTCGATTCGAACGGCACCTCGGTGCACCAGACCGGTCCGAAGGAATGGCAAGCAAAGATCGGCAAGATTCCGGTCGCGACGGTTTAATTCGCCGCTTACGTTTGTCACGCGATTCAAAAGCCGGGACTTCGGTCCCGGCTTTTTCATTACTACGCAAGGCGCGACGCCTGACGCCAGGAACAACGTCAAAAGATGTGTCCGTTTCCTTGGCTTTTTCAGGTCTGGCGTTTATTGTTGTTGAAAATTCAAAGCCCCTAAAAGGAATCCCCATGCAAGGCGACAAGAAAGTTATCGAGTATCTGAACTCCCAGCTTAAGAATGAGCTCACCGCCATCAACCAGTACTTCCTGCACGCGCGGATGTACAAGCACTGGGGCCTCGAGAAACTCGGCAAGCATGAATACGACGAATCGATCGGCGAAATGAAGCACGCCGACTGGCTAATCGAACGCATTTTCATGCTCGATGGCCTGCCGAACCTGCAAGACCTGCACAAGCTGCTGATCGGTGAAGAAACCAAAGAAATCCTCGAATGCGATCTGAAGCTCGAACAGATTTCGCAAAACACTTGTAAAGAAGCGATTGTGTATTGCGAATCGGTTCGCGATTTCATCTCGCGCGAAATCTTCGTGAAGATTCTCGACGACACCGAAGAACACATCGACTGGCTCGAAACCCAGATCGACCTGATCGACAAGGTCGGCATCCAGAACTACCAGCAAACTGCAATGGGTTCGATCGAGTCCTGATCGACCTGGCTGGAAAAGCCCGCGCGCCGCGCGGGCGATATACTTGCGCACTTCCCCGTTTTCGTGAGTTTTCCGTGACCGCTGTGCCGCGCGCGTCCTTATCGCCTATGCCTGCAGAATCGCCGTCTTCGAGTGCCGGGCCTGCCAACTCGTGCGGCGGTGCGCGGGCGCCGGTCGGCATTTTCGACTCGGGTCTGGGCGGTTTGTCGGTGCTGCGGGCGGTCCGCGCGCAACTGCCCGGCGAAGTGCTCATCTACGTCGCCGACTCGCTTTACGCCCCCTATGGCGAACGCGACGACGACTTCATCGCCGATCGCACCCTCGCAATCGGGGAATGGCTCGCGAAGCAAGGCGCTAAGGCGCTGGTAGTTGCATGCAACACGGCGACCGCGCAATCGATCGCGCTGGTCCGCGAAAAGCTGGCCATTCCGCTGGTGGGGGTCGAGCCGGGCGTCAAACCGGCTGCGCTGCAGTCGAAAACGCGTGTCGCCGGCGTGCTCGCCACCCAAGTGACCTTGCGCAGCACCCGCTTTCAGGACCTGCTGGAACGCTACGCCGCCGATTGCCGTTTTCTTTGCCAACCGGGCCACGGGCTCGTGCAGGCGGTGGAACGCTGCGACGTAGGGTCCGCCGAACTGCGCGCACTGCTGCGCAGCTATCTGCAGCCCATGCTCGATGCCGGCGCCGACACACTGGTGCTCGGTTGCACCCACTACCCGTTTCTCGATGCGGCGATCCGCGATATCGTGGGCGATCGGCTGATGCTGATCGATACGAGCGTGGCCATCGCGCGCCAGTTGGAACGGGTGCTCGACCAGCACGGGCTGCGCGCTGCCCCGGAAAGCACCAGTGCTGTACTGCCCCGCTTTTATTCGACCGGCGACGGTACCCATCAGCAGCAACTCGCCGCTACCCTGCTACAAATCGATACAACCGTCGAGCACGTCGTGATCCCGTCGCGCCGCACGGCAGCGCCGAATTCCCAAGCCGCATAAAGCCCGCGCCCGCTGCCTTTTAGCGCCGCCACGCGCCCTTTTTGCGCACTTTTTAGGCGTTTTTACGGCTCTCCCGCCGCTCGCGCGGAACCCCAATCCTTAGACGAAACCCTTCTAAGAGTCTGGTTTTGTTACAAAAAATCATGCAGGACGCTTGCCAAACAGCCCAATCAAAATGATAATAGTTCGCATTAACGTTAGCTATGACGCCCTGCCATGATTGTCTGTGTCTGCAAGTCTGTTTCTGACCGAAAGATCCGTGCCTCGATCGCGGAAGGCGTCGATTCGTTCGACGAACTCCAGTTCGAACTCGGCGTCGCCTCCTGCTGTGGCAAGTGCGCGGATTCCGTGCGCGGCGTCATGATGGAAAGCGGCGTGTGCGCGAGCCGCTGCGGCTTTGAGCATCATCCGAATCATCCGCAGGCTATGCCGCTGACGTTTTACGAACGCAAAGCCGCCTGAAGGCGGTTTTAGGGCGCGGCCCACGCCGCGCCTCGGGGACTCACCGCCGCACTGCCTCATGCGCTGCTTTTCGCGCCGCTTCACGCCCTGTTTTACGCCCTGCTTCACGCGTTATCCCACTGCCGTCAGCAAGCCAGTATCCGTACCAGCCAGCTACCCGCTCACCCGTTAAAGGAGTTCGAGATGGAATTGCTGATTGGTTTCGTGACTACTTTGTTCATTTCGCTGCTGATCTTCCGAACATGACGATGTCTTGTCTGACGTGCCGCATCGACGGCGCGTCGCCACGCTAATATGCAGGCCTCGCATACCGTTTCGGCCGGCGCCACGCCGGCTTCGTCCGCCCGAATGAATTCCCGCGCCTTGACCGCAACTGCCGCGGTTGCGGCGATTCACGTCGCGTTGCTTGCAGCGATCCTGACGTTGCGTCATGAACCCGTACAACCGTCACTCGAATCGCGTGTCATGACTGCGCAGCTGCTGGCGCCAGCGCCGGTCGCCGCGCCCGTCGCACTGCAATCGATCGCGCCGCCGCCGCCCAAGCCGGTGCCGCCGGTTCATACCAGGCCCAAAGTCCAGTCAAAGCCGACACCGACGCTCAGGCCGACGCCTACCCCGTTGCCCGAAGCCGCCGCGCCGTCGCCCACGCCTGTCGCCGCCGCTGATCCAACGCCGCCCGCGCCAGCCGCACCACCCGCTCAGGCTGCGCCGGCAGTCGGCCGTCCGACGATGGAAATCATCGCCCCGAAAAACGTTTCGCACATCGACTGCAACATGGTCACGCCAGAGTACCCCTCGCTTTCCAAGCGACGCGGCGAAACTGGCACCGCCTACGTGAAATTCGTGGTCGGACTGACGGGCAAACTCGAGAACATCGAACTGAAAACGAGCAGCGGCTTCAACCGCCTGGACGATGCCGCGGTTGCCGCAGCGCACGCGAGTGCCTGCAAGCCCTATCTCGAGAACGGCCAGCCGATTCGGGCAGCGTACACCCAGCCTTACAACTTCAATCTGAACGATTGAGGCAGATTTTAAAAAAAAGGAATTGCAATGCAAAACTACGGATTGGCGCACGTGTGGGCGCAAGGGGATTTCGTGACGCGCGGTATCGCGCTCGCGCTGTTGATCATGTCGATCATGTCGTGGAGCGTGATCGTCATTAAAGGCTGGAATGTGATGCGCCTGAAACGTCTCACGAAGAACGCCGAACAGCAGTTCTGGCATTCGGACGATCTCGCCGATGGCGTGAAGAAGCTCGGCGCCGGATCGTCGACGCCGCAGGACAATCCGTTCCTGGCACTGGCGCTGTCGGGCCAGGAAGCCGCCGACCACCATCATCAGACTCAACCGCATCTGCACGACCGCATGGACGTGTCGGACTGGGTGACACGCTGCCTGAAGGACACGATGGATGAAAGCGTCGCACGCATGCAAAGCGGTCTGGCGATTCTCGCTTCGATCGGCAGTACGGCGCCGTTCGTCGGCCTGTTCGGCACGGTGTGGGGCATCTATCACGCACTGCTGGCGATCGGCGCGAGCGGCCAGTCGTCGATCGATCAGGTCGCGGGCCCGGTCGGCGAAGCACTGATCATGACCGCGTTCGGCCTGTTCGTCGCGATTCCGGCTGTGCTTGGCTACAACGCACTGACGCGCGCCAACAAGACGGTTGTCGCCAAGCTGAGCCGCTTTGCGCACGGTCTGCACGCATTCTTCGTGACGGGCGCCCGTCTGTCGTCGTCCAAGCGCGGCGACGGTTTGCGCCTCGCCACGCGCACCAACTGATCGACGAGGCATTCCGATGGCAATGAGCCCTTTCGCCAGCGACGATGACGACGGCCTGATGAACGAAATCAACATGACGCCGCTCGTCGACGTGATGTTGGTTCTCCTGATCGTCTTCATGGTGACGATCCCGGTGATTCGTCACGCAGTCAAAATCGATCTGCCGCATGCGAGCAGTCAGAAGGAAGACACCAAGCCCGCGCAAGTGACGGTCGCCGTCGATGCGGACGGCAACGTGTTGTGGGACGACAAGAAGGTCGACGACGCGGCACTGCGCGCGAAGATCGCAGAGGCTGCGCAGGCGAATCCGCAGCCGGAGCTGCATCTGGACGCGGACCGCAAGGTCGCGTACGAGAAAGTGGCGGAAGTGATGTCGGCGGCGCAGGCCGGTGGCCTCACGAAGATCGGCTTCGTCACGCAGCCTAAAGTTAAATGAAGGCTAATGATCCACGCGTAGCAACGCACCGCTGTTAAGCAGCGCCTGCCGAAAAAGCAGAAAAACCCTTGAAACAAGGGCTAAAAGTAAAAGGCCTTCATCGTTAGATGAAGGCCTTTTTTTGTGCGCACTCGGCGCCTTCGGGCGGCGGGATCATTTACCATCAGAAGATGACTGATAGCTCGAGTCACCGCATGCGACAGCCGTGATCGACACGGACAGCGCGGTCAGCCCTATCAGGCCGACTATCATAGCGGCCATGAGTTTTCGCATAAGAGACTCCTTAGCGAAGGGATTTCACTATATGCCTGCGAGCGCCCGCATTCAAGCAAACCGTCATTGAAAGTACTCATGACAGGCGGCGCTTAAATGCTAAAAGCGATGCTGCCGCAAGTAATAAGTGCTATGAAGCGACCGCGAAAGCGGGCTGCACAGCGTCTTGTGCGGCACGCGTCGGACACTCGCCCATGATGTGTTTACCTTCGTCCGGATCGAGCATTTCGACCAGGTAATCGACGAACGCACGCACCGCCGGCACCATCCCCTGCCGCGACACGAATACCGCGTACAACTGCGGCGTCGGAAAAGTCCAGCCCGGCATCACCGGCGATAACTGCCCCGCGCGCAACGCGCTGCCGTACATCATTTCCGGCAACGCGGCGATACCCACGCCGGACAACACCGCTTCACGAATCGTCATCAGATCGGCGGTGACGAGGCGCGGCTCGTGTTCGTGCGCGTGGCGCGTGCCGTCGGGGGCGATCAGATCGAAGACGTGGCGCCCGTCGCTGGTCGGCACGTCGAGCGTTTCGAAACGACTCAGATCGGCAGGCAACAGCGGCGGCGCATTCTGCTGCAACAGGCTCGGTGCGCCAACCAGCATCTGCTGCGTGCGCCACAACGGGCGCACAACGATGTTGGCGTTCTCCGGCGGATCGGAGCGCACACGCAACGCGATGTCGATCGAATCCTCGAACAGGTCGACCACGCGGTTCGTCACGCGCATCACCACCCGCACTTCCGGGTAGCGATGCATGAATTCCGGCAGGATCTGCGACAGGATGGTCTGCGAAATCGTCACCGGCACGCTCACACGCACCGTGCCGCGCGGCGACGAACGCAACTGCTGCACCACGTTGACGGCCGCCTGCGCTTCGCTCAGCATCGCCTGACAGTGCTGGTAGAAGAGCTGGCCGGCTTCGGTGAGCGCCAGCTTGCGGGTGGAGCGCTGCAGCAAACGTATGCCCAGCGACGCTTCCAGTTCGGTCAAGCGGCGCGACAGGCGCGACTTGGAAATACCCAGCACGCGCTCGGCGGCGGAAAAGCCGCCATGTTCCACGACCTGCGAAAAGTACATCAGGTCATTCAGATTGTGTGAATCGATCTTCATCTCATCGTTCCAGTAATAGAACAATCCATTGCGTGATGGCGGCTGGCGCCTAGGAAAACGGTCCCTATAATAGCCCTATGTTTCAAAAATAACGCTATTCCCCATTTTCCAAGGTGACTTTGATGAGCACGACACGCACGATCGAACGCACGTTTCCCGCCGTTCGCACGACCGAAGGTGGCGGCTTTGTCGTCCATCGCCCGTTTCCGACCCGCCTGCTGATGGATTTCGATCCGTTCCTGCTGCTCGACGAAATGGGTCCGATCGACTACGCGCCGGGTGAGGCGAAAGGCGCGCCGGATCATCCGCACCGCGGCTTTGAAACGGTCACGTACGTGCTCGAGGGCCAGTTTGGCCACAAGGATTCGGCGGGCCATTCGGGCACGTTGCATGCCGGCGATGTGCAATGGATGACTGCGGGCGCAGGCGTCGTACACAGTGAGATGCCGGACCCATCGTTCGTGCGCACCGGTGGGCGCGTGCACGGCTTGCAACTGTGGGTGAATCTGCCGCGCCGCGACAAGATGATCGAACCGCGCTATCAGGAGATGCCGTCGGCCAGCATTCCGGTCGCGACGTCCCCTGACGGCAAGGTGCGCGTCAAGGTCATAGCGGGCGAAGCGCTCGGCGTAAAGGCTGCGATCGAAACGCGCACGCCGATCCTGTATCAGCATTTCTCGCTGCAACCGGGCGCGACGATCCAGCAACCCGTGCCGGCCGACTATCGAGTGTTCGCTTACAGCCTGTCGGGCAAGGGCTTCTACGGCGAAGGCGACGCGCGCCAGGAAATCGACGCGCAGAAAATGGTCGTATTCCGGAACGACGGCGAGTTGGTCACGCTGACGGCCGGCACCGAGCCGCTCGAAGTGCTGCTGCTCGGCGGCGTGCCGCTGAAAGAACCAGTGGTGCGCTACGGCCCGTTCGTGATGAACACCGAAGATGAGATCCGCCAGGCCGTGGTCGATTATCAGGCTGGACGCATGGGCGCGATCACCCACTGATTGGCCGTGCCGGCGCGCGTTACCGCTCACGATTGCGGTGGCGCGGCGCTCACCGCGCCACCCGCCACCCCGCCACCCGCCACCCGCCACCCGCCACCCGCCACCCGCCACCCGCCACCGCACATGGACGCGAAGGCCGGCAAATTCGTTCACAATAGCAATTTATGCCGTGCGCCACGCCGTCCAACCATGACGGACCGTGGCGCGCGGCGATTTCCGTCCCTGTTCAGGAGCGCGCATGGCAGAGTCCACCGTCACCGCCCACATCGGTTCGACGAATTTCCAGGTCCTTTTCGACGACGGCAAGCACACGTGGCTCGCCGATGAACCCGAGTCGCTTGGCGGCGGCGATCGCGGGCCAGCGCCCGTCGCGCTGTTGCTGTCGAGCCTTGGGGCCTGCACGTCGATCACGCTGAAGATGTACGCTCAGCGTAAGGACTGGCCGCTCACCGACGTGCGCGTGACACTGTCGCTTGAAACCGGCGACGCGGGCTCGACCATCGACCGCAAAATCATGCTGCAAGGCGATCTGTCGGACGAGCAGCGGGAACGGCTCTTGCAAATTGCCAATGCGTGCCCGGTTCACAAGATCCTCACGCATTCGATCACGATCCGTTCAGGTCTTACCGTCGCCTGAAGCGGGAATGGGCCGCCACCGGCTAACGGGGCCGCACGTATTGCAACGCTTTCATAGGAAGCCCTCGTTTTGAATTTCGAACACCTTATCCAGATCAACGATCCGTTGAATCCGTTTGTCGACTCGATGACCCGCGAGCAGTTGTGGGAGGGTCTCGTGCTGCGCGCCGAACAGCCGCAACTGTTCGTAATCGGACTCGACAGCTGCACCATCCTTTCGCGCGAAGGCGACACGCTCGAGCGGGAACTGCACTACGGCCAGGCCACCGTGCGCGACCGTGTCACGCTGCAGGATCGCCAGAGCGTGCGCTACGACATTCTGCCGACGGCGGACTATGTCGGCGGCTCGCTGACAATGACGATCGAGCAGCCTGACGAACTGCAGTTGTTCCTGCGCTTCGAATACACGACCACCCTGCCCGTCTCCGACGACCAGGACGCTGTGACGACGCAGGAAATCGTGAAGTCGGCGTATCGCGAGAACGATATCGATACCGTGCGGCTGATCCGCCAGTACGTGCAGACCAAGCAGGAACCCGGTTCGTTGCATTGATGCGTTTGGCGGGCGCCCTGCCCGCGCCATTGCGCCGCCTGAGGCCGCCATGTTGAAGGCGGCCTGCCTTCCCTGTCGCTCTACTCCCCTTTCATTTAGCTATCGGGAATCGAATCCGATGAATTTCTCTTTCTTGTAAATGGGAATAGTTATCATTTAGAATTAATCCATCGAATCAATTAACAGCAAAAACGAATGACCGATCTCACGCGCTCTTCCACACTCAGCCTGCGCCGCCCGGCGGCCGCGCTGACCAGCCGTCCAAAAACATCGACGGCGACGGCAACCGCCGCGAAGCCCGCAGCGGATCGCGTCAACGGTTCGGGCGAAACATCGGATCGAGTCGTGCGCAGCGATGCTCTGCTGCAGGGGCACAGTCACGTCAGCATCTTGCATAACGGCGAAACCTACCAGCTGCGTGCAACGCGCTTAGGCAAGCTGATTCTGACGAAGTAACAGGCGACAACGAATAGCAGTCAGTACCGGGTATTGTGGGGACCACCTCCTCGAGAGGTGTTGGGCATTAGCCAGCCACGACGGCTTGCACGTGAGAACTAGACCCCTTCGTGCAGACACCAAGCCAGCCGTCGCAGCAAGCCAGGCCGCTTTTTTGGTTCTCACCCAATGCGGATGCACGAAACGACGTGTGTCGCACATACAGAAAATTGAAAAGCCGTGGGATGCGACCATCTCCACGGCTTTTTTGTTTTGGACGGCTCCGATCGGGTCTCGACAGCGCGTCGCAACGTCAAGGCCTACTTTGAAGCCCAGCCCCAGAACATCAGCCACCATGCACTATCGACCACAGCCAGCGCCGCGGCGAACCACAGCATCGCGAGGCCGCGTTGAACGAAGCGCTCGCTATAGCGACGTGTGACGAGCCAGGCGAGCCACGCGCTCCACAGATTGGCGATCGCCAGAATCGCGATACGCAGATCCGACGCCCACCACAACGACATATGTTCCGCGCGCAGCAGCGACAGCGTGGTCGCCGACAAGCCGAGGAACACACCGGCGCCGGCAATCGGAATCAGGCCCTGCGTCAAATGATGCAGACGCACGGTGCTGAAGCGTCCCAGCATGGCCGTTGCACCCATCAGCAACACCAGCAACGCTGTGCCGTACACCAGCGCCGTAGCGAGGATGTAGCCGATCACCATGGTGCCGTCGAGCCACGAGAACACGTCGTTCTGCTCAGGGTAATGCGTGAACAGGAACCACGGCGCGTTGGTGTCGAGCGGCCAGGTGATGTCGTGATCGACCAGCCACGTGGCGAAGAACATCTTCAGGTCGATGAACCAGCGCGAAGCGGTCCAGTGGAATGCGCCGATCGCGATGCCGAGCAAGCCGTACAGGATCAACGCGGTGTCCCACGGGTTCGCCTGCTTGTCGCCGAGTTGCACAACTTCCGACGACGGCGCACGCCACGTCAGCGCGATCGCGTCGCGATGCCCGCTGCAACGGCCGCACATATGGCAGTCCGACGCGCCCTTCATATTGCGCAGCGGCACCAGCGGCGCGCAATTGATCGGAATCACGCGATGCCCATGTTCGCCGTTCTTGTACGAACGGCGCCACGCGTCTTCATCGACTTTGTAATGGAACGGCGCGAGGCGCGCCAGAAGCGAAAAGACCCCGTTGACGGGGCATAGATACTTGCACCAGACGCGCTTCTCGCGCCCGTACAGCAAGCCGATGATCATCGCCGCGAAAGTGGAACCGCCGAGCACCAGCAGCACCGCTTTCGGATACTGGTAGACGCTGACCATCTGACCGTAGATGGTGGTAATGCCAAACGCGACGAACGGCCAGCCGCCCCAGCGCATCCAGCGCGGAATCGCCCGGCCGCGACCATACTTGCTGGCGAATTCCGCGAGCGCGCCTTCCGGACACAGCACGCCGCACCAGACACGGCCCAGCATCACCATCGACAGCAGCACGAAGGGCCACCAGATGCCCCAGAACACGAACTGCGCGGCAAGCGTCAGGTTGTTCCACAGATGCGAGGTGTCGTCCGGCAGCGGCATCACTGCCGGCACGAGAATCAGGAACGCGTACACGGCCACCACAACCCACTGAATGCCGCGGATCAGCCCGCCGTGACGCTGCATCCACTGCCCGGCCGCGGCGAGGCGGCCCGGGCGGGTCATGACGGCACTCATGCTGCGCGCCCTGCGGCCTGCTGCGCCGGCTTGCGATTCGCGCGACGCACCAGCAGATAGACGACCAACCAGTACACGGCGTAGGCGATCAGATTCATCAGCGCCGGATGGGCGCGATAACCGGTGAGCGTCGCAACCAGCGAGCCGAACGTGCTCGAGTCGTCGAGGATGGCCGACGAGTTCCACATCTGGTCGATGATCGTCGGCAGGATTTCCTTGTCGATCAGCTTATCGACACCGGTCTGGAACAGGCCCGCGCCGAGGAACAGCAGCATGATTTCGGTGACGCGGAAGAAGAGCCGCCACGAGAAGTATTTGCCGCCCAACTGCAGCACGTAGAAGGTCAGGAATGCGAGACCGAGGCCGATGATCACAGCGAGCATCTGGCTGCCGTCCACATGACCTGACTGGCCAAAGCCGAGACCGTACAGGAAGATCACCGTTTCACTACCTTCGCGCGCGATCGCCAAGGCGACCAGCAATGCGACACCCCACCAGTTCGAATCGCGCTGACTCTTTTGCAGCGACTGCTCCATGTCGCGCTTGAGGGACCGGCCGTGCTGCTTCATCCACAGCACCATCTGCACGATCAGCACGCACGCGACCAGCACCATTGCGGTCTGGAAATAATCCTGCGCGTCACCGGAGAGCACTTCGGTGAAACCGACCAGCGCCGCGCCAAGTGCGACCGCCGCGATCACACCGGCCGCGACGCCACCCCACAGGTACGGCAAACCGCGGCGCGCATCGTCGTCGCCATTTTTCAACCACGCGTACAGGATGCCGACGACCAGCAAGGCCTCAACACTTTCCCGCCACACGATGAATAGAATCTGACCCATCCAAGCTCTCCCTTCTGCCCTGCTACTGCTTTGGCGAACGCGTAACCCGTTTGTTCAAGGCCTGCGCTCGCGCCCCAAGCCGCTACTTCGCGACGATCACACCCTGCGCCTGCTGATGGAAATCGTCGAAGAACTTGTATTCGCCCGGCGAAAGCGGAGCGATCACGACGAACGAATCCGCGCCCGGCGCCAACACCTTTTCTTTACGCAACTGCACACTTTCAAACTCGGCAGCGCCCTTGCCGGTGTTGCGCACTTCGATCTTGATGCGCTGCCCTGCCGGCACTTCGATACGTGCGGGGTTCAGCTTGCCGTCGGTCATTTCCAGCTTGAAGGTGGGCAGATCCGCTGCGTGCGCGGCGCCCGCCAGCAAGTTGGTCATGGCGAGGATCGCGATCTTTCGGTTAATTCTCATTAGCCTTTCCGGAAAACGCGGCGCGGCAGGTTTCGTTGTCCGCCCGCCGCCTGCTGCATGCATTCACTCATTCACGCCTGGCCACGCAGCGATGCGTGACGAGGCGTGATGATCCGCATCTTCGGCGATCAGTAACCGCCCTTCTTGCCGATACCCGCGAACGTGAAGTCGTATTCGAGCGTAATCGGCTTGAACCACGGCCCCACGCCGGTTTCCTTGTCGACGTGACGGCCGAATGCCATGTGGCCGGTTTGCATCGGCGCTTCGACGATCATCTTCAGGTGGTACTTGCCCGGGCCTTGCAGCTTGACGTTGTCGCCGTAGTGCGGACCGTCGTTGGCGACCATCGCCATCATGTCGCCCTTCTGGGTCTGATTCGAACCGGCTTTCGTCAATTCATAACGAACTTGCAGATACGGCATCCAGTCGCCTTCGGCGAAACCCGTCGGATTGTTCTTGACTGCGTGGATGTCGGCTTCCAGGTGGATATCCGAATCCGACGCCTTGCGCATCATGCCTTCGGGTTCCATGGTGATCGGCTGCAGATAGACCGCGCCGATTTCCATGCCGCCCTGAATCTGCTGCTTGCCGATCGGGTATTCCGCTGCCGTTGCCGAGAGCGCCGCCACCGCGGCTACCGCTGCCGCGCCACCACGCACGAATGAAGAAATCCGCATTGAAACTCCTTGTTTTTATCTGACTGGAATCGAACCCATTGGAATAGTGGTTGCGCATGCCTGGGCACCGCGGCCCGATGCCCCCGAGCGGGAGCGATGGAACCGTAAGCTGCATTACTAACGTTAATGCGAACCATTCTCAATATTGGTCGAGTTTATCATCGATCGACAGGGAGAACAAATTCGCAGACGCTCAAAGCCTTATTGAGACAGGGGTTTAAGGCTGCTTGAAGGATCGAAGTGCGGAGGGGTGTTGGCGGGTTGGAAGAAGCCTGCAAGCCGGGTGCATGGCTATCATGCGATGGGATGCGACAGGGCGCAGTGTGTTGCGGCGCCCTGTGCGGGAGAGCGAGGTTGATCAGACGCCGGGCACGTGGTCGCCGACGTTGGCGCCGAACACGCGCTGTCGCAGCAGTGCCAGCTGGTCGCGGGTTTGCGCGGCTTTTTCGAACTCGAGATTCTTGGCGTGCTCCATCATCTGCTTTTCGAGACGCTTGAGCTCCTTGGCGAGCTGCTTCTCGGACATGTCCTCGAATTTCGCCCGAGTCTGCTGTTCCTTCAACTCGGCGCGGGCGTCGTCGACGTTGTACACCCCGTCGATGATGTCGCGAATCCGCTTGACCACGCCGCGCGGCGTTATGCCGTGCTCCAGGTTGTAGGCGATCTGCTTGGCGCGCCGCCGTTCGGTTTCGTCGATGGCGCGGCGCATCGAGTCGGTCACTCTGTCCGCGTACAGAATCGCCTTGCCGTTCACGTTACGCGCCGCCCGGCCGATGGTCTGGATCAGCGAGCGCTCGGCGCGCAGGAAGCCCTCCTTGTCCGCGTCGAGAATCGCGACCAACGAGACTTCGGGGATATCCAGCCCCTCGCGCAGCAGGTTGATCCCGACCAGCACGTCAAACGTGCCCAGCCGCAGATCGCGGATGATTTCCACCCGCTCCACCGTATCGATGTCGCTGTGCAGGTAGCGCACCTTGACGCCGTGGTCGGCCAGAAACTCGGTCAGCTGCTCGGCCATCCGCTTAGTCAGCACGGTGACCAGCACGCGGTCGCCTACTTTGACGCGTTCGTTGATCTCGGCGAGCACATCGTCGACCTGGGTTCGCGCCGGACGTACCTCGATTTCCGGATCGACGAGACCGGTGGGACGCACGAGCTGCTCGGCCACCTGCCCTGCCGTTTTCTTCTCGTAGTCCGCCGGCGTGGCCGACACAAACACGACCTGGCGCATCTTGCGCTCGAATTCGTTGAACTTGAGCGGGCGATTATCGAGCGCTGACGGGAGGCGAAACCCGTAGTCCACCAAGTTCTCTTTACGTGCCCGGTCGCCGTTGTACATGCCGTTCAGCTGCCCGATCAGCACATGTGATTCGTCGAGCAGCATCAGCGCGTCGGACGGCAGGTAGTCGACCAGCGTCGGCGGCGGCTCGCCGGGCGCCGCACCCGAGAAGTGCCGCGAGTAGTTCTCGATACCCTTGCAGAAACCCAACTCCTGCAGCATTTCCAGATCGAAGCGGGTGCGCTGCTCGAGCCGCTGCGCTTCAACGAGCTTACCGTTGCTATAGAAGAATTCGAGCCGCTCGCGCAGTTCGTCCTTGATCGTTTCGACCGCGCGCACCACGGTGTCGCGCGGCGTCACGTAATGCGACGACGGGTACACAGTGAAGCGGGAAATCTTCTGCCGCACGCGGCCGGTGAGCGGATCAAAGAGTTGCAGCGTCTCGACCTCGTCGTCGAACAACTCGATGCGCACCGCCATTTCGGCGTGCTCGGCCGGGAAAATATCGATCGTGTCGCCGCGCACGCGGAACGAACCGCGCTGGAAGTCGGCTTCATTGCGGTTGTACTGCATCGCAATCAGCCGGGCGATGATGTCGCGCTGGCCGAGCTTGTCGCCGGTACGCAGCGTCAGAATCATCTTGTGATATTCCGACGGGTTACCAATACCGTAAATCGCCGATACCGTGCCGACGATGATCACGTCGCGCCGCTCCATCAGGCTTTTGGTGGCCGACAGCCGCATCTGCTCGATGTGCTCGTTGATCGACGAATCTTTCTCGATGAACAGGTCGCGCTGCGGCACGTACGCTTCCGGCTGGTAGTAGTCGTAGTACGAGACGAAGTATTCGACCGCATTGCGCGGAAAGAACTCGCGAAACTCCGAATAGAGCTGCGCGGCGAGCGTCTTGTTCGGCGCGAACACGATCGCGGGCCGGCCGAGCCGCGCGATGGTGTTGGCCATCGTGAAGGTTTTGCCGGAGCCGGTCACGCCGAGCAGCGTCTGGAACGACAAGCCGTCCTCAATGCCTTCGACAAGCGTGTCGATCGCAGTCGGCTGGTCGCCGGCGGGCAGATACGGCTGGTAAAGCTGGAACGGCGAGCCTTCGAACGTGACGAATTTGGACTCGTCAAGCGTCTCGTCGACTTCAGTCAGATGTTGTTCGGACATGGGGAGCGGCACCGGGCCTTGGGCAAAGAACTATTCTAACGGGTTGCGGGAACCCGGGCTGAGCGGGTCTGCGTCGGGGTTGGGGGCGGCGGCGGGAGGAGATTTCGCGCAGGTTTGGGGCGACGGTTCTGCCTTCGCCGGCTTCGTCCCAGGCCGATCCGCTACCACCACGTGACACCGGAGTGCCTGTTTTTCAAGCAAATAGTTCAGTCCAGTGGGCTTTGTCGCCCGAAAAATGCCCGCGGATTCGCTACAATGCCAAGTTGCGCTCGCTCGCCGATGCCCGTCTTCCGTCTGAATCATCCGTCAGACACCTTTGGCCGGGCCGCCCGCGCCTGAAGCCGCCCTCTTTTCACTACTGCTGCCCACCCACCATGTCTCTGTTCTCCGCCGTCGAACTTGCTCCCCGCGACCCGATTCTGGGCCTGAACGAAGCTTTCAACGCCGATGCGCGCGCCACCAAGGTCAACCTTGGCGTTGGTGTGTACTTCAATGAAGAAGGCAAGATTCCGCTGCTGCGCGCCGTGCGCGACGCGGAAAAGGCTCGCGTCGAAGCCGCGCTGCCGCGTGGCTATCTGCCGATCGAAGGCATCGCTGCCTACGACGCTGCCGTGCAAAAGCTGCTGCTCGGCAACGACTCGCCGCTGATCGCCGCGGGCCGCGTCGTGACGGCGCAAGCACTGGGCGGCACGGGCGCGCTGAAAATCGGCGCTGATTTCCTGAAGCGCCTGAACCCGAACACCAAGGTCGCGATCAGCGACCCGAGCTGGGAAAACCACCGCGCGCTGTTCGAAGGCGCCGGCTTCGAAGTCGTGAACTATCCGTACTACGACGCGCACACGCACGGCGTGAACTTCGAAGGCATGCTGAGCGCGCTGAACAGCTATGCCGCAGGCACGGTTGTCGTGCTGCACGCATGCTGCCACAACCCGACCGGCGTCGACCTGACGGTCGACCAATGGAAGCAGATCGTCGAAGTCGTCAAGGCGCGCAATCTGGTGCCGTTCCTCGACATCGCTTACCAGGGTTTCGGCGACAACATCGAATCCGACGCTGCAGCAGTCCGTCTGTTCGCGGCATCGGAACTGAACGTGTTTGTGTCGTCGTCGTTCTCGAAGTCGTTTTCGCTGTACGGTGAGCGTATCGGC
Organism: Paraburkholderia polaris; assembly: GCF_012927345.1. Lineage (GTDB taxonomy): Bacteria > Pseudomonadota > Gammaproteobacteria > Burkholderiales > Burkholderiaceae > Paraburkholderia > Paraburkholderia polaris. Next base: position 16,410 of record NZ_JABBGJ010000065.1, on the reverse strand, counting down.
GCACTGTCGATCATCACGGCAAGCAAGGAAGAATCTGCTCGCGTGCTGTCGCAACTGAAGCGCGTGATCCGCACAAACTACTCGAACCCGCCGACGCACGGCGGCGCGGTGGTCGCAGCGGTGCTCGCATCGGCTGAATTGCGCACCACGTGGGAAACGGAACTCGCCGAAATGCGCGACCGCATCCGCGCTATGCGCAACGGTCTGGTCGAACGTCTGAAGGCAAGCGGCGTGGATCGCGATTTCAGCTTCGTGAACGCACAACGTGGCATGTTCTCGTACTCGGGCCTGACGGCGCCGCAAGTGGACCGTCTGCGCGAAGAGTTCGGCATCTACGCTGTGAGCACGGGCCGCATCTGCGTGGCTGCGCTGAATACGCGCAACCTCGACGCGGTGGCTAACGCGATCGCTCACGTGCTGAAGTAAGGCATTTCAGAGGGCGGGCGTTCATCGCGCGCACTTTGCCTGGCTGTTGCCGCTTGAACTGCTTGTAGAAACGGCGCCCTTTCGGGCGCCGTTTTTTATTGGCCAGTTGTTGCTGGACGTGTGAGTGTCGTCCACCGGTGCGACCTGATGTCACGAGCCGCTGCTTGCGACCCGTTGCCGTCAGTTGCCAATGTGGTTTGCTGCTGTCATCTACGGCGGTTTCAGCGCGAATCCCGATGGATATCGTGCGTGACAAATCCTGCGTCGTTGTCAGGCATCTCCAGCCAATCGGGTTGAGCAAGCGAGTGGCGTATATCTTCCAGACCGCTTTGCCAGTGTTCACGCATCGTCGACAGGCCAAACTGAAAGTCCTTGAAGTGTCCTTCGTATTCCTTCTGCCGGTAGATAAGGTGGATCACGTTGTAGCGCTTCGAACACGATAGATCATCCGCCAGCTTGCACCAGGGATCGTCGCGCTGGTCAGACGGCACGCGATCGAGCACCTCGCGCAGCACATGCCGGAAACGCTGCGAACGTTGCAGCATATCGGTCACGAGACGCGTGCGGCTCGAGTACTGGATGTCTTTCATGCGCCCTTGAACATCGGTGATGTTGTCCGGCACCGGCCCGATCGCACTCCAAAGATCGACCTGAAAGGCAAGCGTATCGCGACGCGGCGTGGTCTGGATCACTTCATAGAGCGGCGTGTTCGACATCAAGCCGCCGTCCCAGTAGTACTGGCCCTCGATTTCGACCGCCGCGAAACCCGGCGGCAACGCACCTGACGCCATGAAATGCTCAGGCCTCAGTTTCGTATGCTTGTTATCGAAGTAGGCGAAATTGCCTGTACCGCAATTCACCGCGCCGACCGACACACGCATCTCACCGGAATTGATGCGGTCGAAATCACACAGCGCTTCCAGCGTGGCCTTGAGCGGCGTGGTGTCGTAGTAGCTCGCCAATTGCGGCGGCCCGGAGACGGTGGGCAATGGCGGCGGGAAACGCGGCACGAAAAAGCCCTTTTGCCCCTCCACGATCGCGCCCATCGCCTGGGTCGCCGTGAAGGCCTTGCGAACGGCGTCACTCGAGTTGAACAGCGCGTGCTCGATAAAGGCCGGCAACGGTGGCCCGAACGCCGGCTGGCAGATCGTCTCCCAGAATTGCAGCAGCCGCTCGACGCGTTTCTCCGGCGGGTTGCCGGCAATGATGGCTGTGTTCAGCGCGCCGATCGAAATGCCGGCGAGCCAGTTCGGCTCGATGCCGGCTTCGTAAAGCCCCTGAAAGACGCCGGCCTGGTAGGCGCCCAGCGCGCCGCCACCTTGCAGCATCAACGCGACGGTTTCGTAGTTGGGTAAATGGAGGTGCCGGTGGGGATGCGCGGAGGGCGCCGGACCGGCGCCCTCGCCTTCCCCGCCGCCGGGCGCGCCGACGCGCGCCCGCTTGAGATTGCGTTGCGCCATGGGCACCTCCTTATTGCATATACCAGCCGTGGCTCACAATAAAGGACTGGCCGGTCAGCGCCGCAGTCGGGAAAGTCGACAGGAACAGCACCGTCTGCGCGACGTCTTCCACCGTGGTGAAGATGCCGTCGACCGTGCCGCCCAGCATCACGCGCTTGATCACGTCTTCTTCACTGATGCCGAGCTCCTTGGCCTGCTCGGGAATCTGCTTGTCGACCAGCGGCGTACGCACGAAACCCGGACACACCACATGCGAGCGCACATTGTGTTTCGCGCCTTCCTTGGCCAGTACGCGCGCGAGCCCCAGCAGCGCATGCTTGGCCGTCACATAGGCGGACTTCAGCGGCGACGCTTCGTGCGAATGGACCGAGCCCATGTAGATCACGATCCCGCCGCGATCGTCTTTATACATGTGCTTGAGCGCGGCCTTGGTGGTGAGGAAGGCGCCGTCCACGTGGATGGCCTGCATTTTCTTCCAGTCGGAAAACGAGTAGTTTTCGATCGGATTGACGATCTGGATACCAGCGTTGGAAATCAGAATGTCGATCGAGCCGAATTCGGCCGCGACTTTGTCGATGCCCTGGTTGACGGCGTCTTCGTTCGTGACGTCCATCGCCACGCCGATTGCCTTTCCGCCACCCTTTTTGATTTCTTCAGCGACAGCGTTCGCGCCGTCCTGGTTCAGGTCGGCGATCGCGACCGCCGCGCCCGCCGCGGAAAGCGTGAGCGCAATCTGCTTGCCGATACCGCTCGCGGCGCCGGTAACCACCGCGACCTTGCCATTCAGATTCGTGTTCAGTGACGACATCCAGAACCTCCATGCAGTTGATGAGCAATGAGACCACGGACCGCAGGCGGCGTGAAGTCAGCCAAACGGCATAGGCCGTTTGGCCGAATGCTGCACTGCGGCCAACGCTGCTATTGTGCATGAACCGCGTGAACTACATCCGCAAAACGCACATTGGGCCTTATCTCTTTAAACTAGACGTTTTAGCGGGATTCCGGCGGCATCACTACCAAGGAGGAATACATGAATTATCGACGTCTGGGCCGTTCCGGCCTGCAAGTCAGCGAACTGTCCATCGGCTCATGGGTCACCTACGGCAATCAGGTGGATCATCGTGCGGCGCGCGAGTCGCTTGCGGCCGCGCGTGATGCGGGAGTCAACTTCTTCGACAACGCGGAGGTGTACGCCGCCGGTCAATCCGAAGAGATCATGGGCCAGGCACTCAAGGAACTGGCGTGGCCGCGCGTGAGCTATGTAGTATCGACCAAATTCTTCTGGGGGCTCAACGAAGCGCCGAACCAGTACCACACGCTGAACCGCAAATATTTGCTGAACGCGATCGACACGTCGCTCAAACGCCTGCAACTCGATTATGTCGATCTGGCGTTCTGTCATCGTCCTGACCCGAACACGCCGGTCGAAGAAACCGTCTGGGCCATGAGCGACATGATCACGCGCGGCAAGGCACTGTACTGGGGCACGTCTGAATGGAGCGCCGACGAAATCCGCGCGGCTTACGAGATCGCTGAGCGGCACCATCTGCACAAACCGGTCATGGAGCAGCCGCAGTACAACCTGTTCCACCGCAAGCGCGTCGAGCAGGAATACAAGCGGCTTTACGAGGATATTGGCCTTGGGCTCACCACATGGAGCCCGCTCGCGTCCGGCCTGCTCACCGGCAAGTACCGCGAAGGGGTACCTGCGGATAGCCGCGCGCAGTTGCAAGGCTACGACTGGCTGCGCAAGCAGGTCACCGACGCCGCCAAGAACAACGTGGTCGGCAAGCTGGGCGAAGTGGCTGACGAGCTGGGCTGCACGGTTGGCCAGTTGGCGATTGGTTGGATTCTGAAGAATCCACATGTGAGCACGGTCATCACTGGCGCGTCGCGCGTCGAACAGATCGGTGAGAACATGAAATCCGCCGATGTGGCCGAGCGGATTACGCCGGAGATCAAGCAGCGGATCGAGGAGATCATCGGCGACGCATACGACTGACCGGCCACTCGCAGGAACCGCGGAGCATGGCTTGCGCACCATCAGGACCGTGTCACGCGCAACGCACTGCGGAGTGCAACGCGGTGTCGCGTACAATACGCGACCGCGCTGCACTTCTGTTGTGCTGCCGCATTGCACTCGCATCGCCGAATCCGCCCTGGACCGGCACGCCCTCTTTCAGCGTCTCCTCATCATGCTCAGCTACCGCCACGCCTTTCATGCAGGCAATCACGCCGACGTTCTGAAACACGCCGTCGTGTTGCAGCTCCTGCGCTACCTCGGCCAGAAGGACAAAGCCTACTGGTATATCGACACGCACGCGGGCGCCGGCGTCTATTCGCTGAAGGAAGGCTACGCGACCAAAACCGGCGAGTTCCGGACCGGCATCGCCAAACTATGGGAGCGTAACGACCTGCCCTCGATCTTCGCGGATTACGTCGACGAAGTGAGCGCGCTGAATCCGGACGGCCAGTTGCGCTTCTACCCGGGTTCACCGTATATCGCGTGGCGGCAGATGCGCGAGCAGGACCGCATGCGCCTGTTCGAACTGCACACCACTGAAATCGACGTGCTGCGCCATAACTTCCGCGACGCGGGCCGCCGCGCAATGCTTTATGCGGGCGACGGCTTCGACGGCATCCTCGCGTTACTGCCGCCGGCGCCGCGCCGTGCGCTGGTGTTGCTCGATCCGTCTTACGAAGACAAGCGCGACTACACGCGCACGCTGCGCTGCGTCGAAGAAAGCCTGAAGCGCTTTCCGACCGGCACCTACGCGGTCTGGTATCCGCAGGTAAGACGCCTTGAATCGCAGCGCTTCCCCGATCAGCTGAAGAAGCTGCAGGAGCGCAACTGGCTGCATGTGAGCCTGACCGTCAGCAATCCGCCGACCGACGGCTTCGGGTTGTTCGGCAGCGGCATGTTCATCCTGAATCCGCCGTACACGCTGGCAAAAACGCTGAAAGACCAGATGCCCTGGCTGGTCCAAACGCTCGGCGAGGACAAGGCCGCACAGTTCAAGGTCGAATATCGCGGCGATTGAGCCTCGCTGCAGGCTCCGCGCGAACTTGTATCGCGGCGTTGGAGGCCACCAGACCGCTTACTTGAGTTGCGCGTCTGCCTTGCGGGCGAAGTCGTTGGTATAGGTCGCGTTCAGATCGATCTTTTTCGGATCGAGGCGGTTATCGAACGACGACAAGGCGCGTAATGAGGTCGCCGGACCATCCGCGGGCATCAAGCCATCCGGCGAATAGGCGTCGCGCACGTTGTGGAAGGCCTCCACATACAGTGCCGAGTCATTGAGCAAATAGGCCGGTGGCACCATCTTCAGCAAGTCGGCATCGCTCGCGGTCTGCAGCCAATGGTCCGCGCGCACGATCGCATTGGCGAGCGCCTGCGTGGTCTTCGGATTCTTCTGGATGAAAGTCTCCGATGCATAGAGCGTCGCCGCCGGCATCGTCCCGCCGAATACCTCCTGCGTGCCCTTCACAGTACGCGTGTCGACCAGCACTTTGATCGCACCACTACGCGTCAGTTTGGTCATCATCGGATCGACGTTGGACAGCGCGTCGAGCTGACCGCCGCTCACTGCGGCCAGTACCGTGGCACCACTGCCCACGCCGATCGCCGAAATCTCGTTGCGCTGTACGCCGGCCTTGCGCAAAGCAACGGTAAGCACCAGATCCGTCGACGAACCCGGCGCGCTCACGCCAACTTTGGCCCCCTTGAAGTCCGCCAATGTCTTGATCTGATCCGCCTTCGACTTCAGCACCGCGACGACGATCTGCGGCGCGCGGCCCATCAGCACGAACGCGCGGTAGCGTTGCCCCTTTGCCTGCATGAACAGCGTGTGCTCGAAGGCGCCGGCTCCCACGTCGGCACTGCCGCCCACGACCGCTTCCAACGCCTTCGACCCGCCCGCGAAATCTTCGAGCGTGACGTCGAGCCCTTCGTCCTTGAAGTAGCCCAGTTGCTGTGCGGCGAGTACCGGTAAATAGTAAAGGCCTGGCAACCCGCCGACGGCCATCGTCAACGTGGGCTTTTCCGGTGTGTCTTTGGCGAGCGCGGCACCGGGCAGCGCCGCGGGTGCGATCAGCGCGATCAACGTGGCGCAGGTGCCGGCGGCACGCCGCATCCAGTGAGTAGGCATGGGATGTCTCCTTGTTCTGTTTTCATTCGATGCGATGGCGCTGCACACTGTGCATGGCCCACGTCGTTGGCGAGAGAGCGCGCAGCGATTGTCGTCGGACGGCTTCGCACACGCCATGAGCCGAAACCCGGATTGCGTATGCGGTGCCTCGCGCATTAGTCGAAGGCGCGCGTGCACGTGCGATGGCACGACAGAGGCACTGCTGCTCGAAGCGCCAACGGATGGAAAAAAAACGACTGGAAGATATCGCGCCGGAGACGCTTATTGCGCGCGAGGCACGGGGCGAGGTTGCGGCTGCGGGTGTGGGGATGGCGTGCCGCCGCCCACAGGCACCGGGATGTAGGGCGCGACAACGATCGGTACCGACGAATTCGGTGCCAACTCCGTGGGCGTCGCGATGGGCTGCGCCCCTGCGATCGGCTGTCGCGAAAGCGGCGCGGTCTGCAACACGGTGCCGCTTTGGCCGTCGTTAATGCCGCTCTGCGAGTCGAGTATCAGGGGCTGGCGGGCGACGTTGCTCGACGCGGCGAAAGTCGCCGGGACTGCGAAAATCGTTGTCAGCGATGCTGCGACGGCTATGGCCAGGACGGATTTGAGCAAGCGGACAGGAAGCATGGGCGGACCGGTTGAGTTTGAGAATGCCGGGTAGCGCAGAAAACGCTTTACCTTACCGCGGCGGCACCCGTCAGGCTAGTCGTAATTAGCCATGAATAGCCGTGAAGCGCCACTCGCCGTGAAATTTTCGCGGTCCAGATGTGACAAAGCCCCGTCTATACGGGGCTCAACACTTTACAGCGATGGCCGCGCACCAGCGCCGCCGGGTCAAACTTGATGCAGTTGAAACTTACAGCGAGTAGCCGTTGGTTTCGAGCGAGCGGATGCGCTGTTCGAGCTGAACGATATCCGACGACGACGCCAGATAGGCTTCACGACGGCTGCGTTCTGCAGTTTCAAACCAGGTGCTCAGCTTTTCAAGTACGTATGCAAACATGATGTTCTCCAAGGATCAGATTGAATCCCCGGTGAGTTCTGCATCAGGGATTTCCCGTAAAAGGGTTAACCCGGATTATAGCCCTATGGTGCAACCTTGCTAGTGAAATGCCCGCATGACGTGCATTCCGTTTTGGAATGGTGCACGCCCGTGGTGCGCCTAAGTCATTGATTTATCTAAATTCGAGATGGCCTTTTCTTGACCGGTGATATTACCCCAAATTATTTTGCACCATCATGGTGCTTTTTGCCGTTCGGTAGCGACAAATCCTACCCTCGGTTGCACCCAGCGCCTTCAAATTGGATGACAACCCTTTCCCGACACCAGATCGGTGTCGGCTAGCCGCTCGATAATCGGGCAATCCGGACGCTCGTCGCCGTGGCAATGGTCGGCCAGATGCGCCAATGTGTCGCGCATGTCGGTCAGCTCGGTAATGCGGCGATCGAGTTCAGCGACGTGCTCCAGCGCAATCGCCTTCACTTCGGCGCTGGCGCGCGACCGGTCGTGCCACAGCGCCAGCAACCGGCGGATGTCTTCGACCAGAAAACCAAGACGGCGCGCCTGCCGGATGAAACGCAGCGAATGAACCTCTTGCGGCCCGTATATGCGGTAGCCGGCGTTGGTGCGCGCTTTTGCCGCCAGCAGGCCTACGCTTTCGTAGTAGCGAATCATCTTCGCTGTGACGCCCGACGCGCGGGCCGCTTCACCGATATTCATGACTGTTTTCCCAAGGTATGCGTCGATCGTACACCTTCCCATAGTGGGAAGGTCAGCCACCCAACTGCGCATCGGCAGGCATAATTCGATCATCGCAACATCCGTTTTTTCGAGGCAATCCCGATGACGATCGAATTCCAGGTAGAAGGCATGAGCTGCCAGCATTGCGTGGCAGCGGTTACGAATGCAATCCGTGAACACGATGAAGCCGCTCAGGTCCAGGTCGATCTGGCATCCGGTCGCGTGGCGGTCGAATCGGCGCAGCCGGCTGACACGCTAAAGGCCGCAATCGACGAGGCCGGTTACACGGTGACCAGCATGACTAGCGGCCCCGCCCGCTAAGCGAGCGACCGTCATGTTCAAAGTTGCCGTCATTGGTGCTTCCGGGCTGCTCGGCCGGGCTCTCGTCGACGAACTGGCGCAGCAGGCTGGTTGGCAAGTTGTCGCCACGGCGTTCAGCCGGCCGGGTTCGGACACCGTTGCGCTGGATATTCGCGATGCGCGGGCGGTCGAGCAGTTCGTCGAGCGCGAAGCGCCGGATGCGCTCGTGATTGCCGCCGCGGAACGTCGGCCGGATGTGTGCGAGCACGATCCGGCGCTCGCCCGGGCGTTGAACGTCGATGCGGTGCGCACCCTGGCCGCAGCGGCAAAGCGGCGGGGCGCATGGACGCTCTCGATCTCAACCGACTACGTGTTCGACGGCGCCCACCCACCCTATCAGCCCGATTCCGCGCCCGCGCCGCTCAATGCCTATGGGCGCAGCAAACTCGAAGGCGAACGCGCGCTGACGGAATCCACCGATCTCGGCTGCGTGCTGCGTTTGCCGCTGCTATATGGACCGATCGTCGATTGGGCAGAATCGGCGGTGACGAGTCTCGTGCCGGCGATTGCCGCGTCGGCTTCACGCGAAGGCAAGGCCGCGGTCATGGATGCATGGGCGATTCGCTACCCGACCTTTACGCCGGACGTCGCGTTCGTGATCCGGCAGATGCTCGAATGGCATGCGCGTGGCGATGCGATCCGCGGCATCGTGCAATGGTCGGGCGACGAGCCGATGAACAAGTATGAAATCGCCGTGCGGCTTGCAGACGCGCTGCAACTTGATGCGCAACTGACGCCCCAGCACACGCCCACCGACGCGACGCCGCGTCCGCATAACTGTCACCTGGCGTCGGACCGGCTCGAGGCGCTCGGTATCGGCCGCCGCACGCCATTCGACGTTGCGATCCGGCAGGTGCTTGCCGCGTTTCCGTGGCAAGGCGAGACGCCGGCGTAGCCGCCCGGCAGCGAGCTTAACCACAGCAGATGCTGCCCGCGTTTCCACGGCCCGGCGACAGGCCTGCTTGGCATCGGGCCTGCAAGCTTAGCCACGACAGGTACTGCCCCTGTGTGCCCATGGACCGCTGGTACGTCGGCATGGCGCCCGGGCATGCGAACTCAGCCACTGCAGATCGGCATCAATGAAAATCGCGGCTCGCCGTGGCCAGTTCACCGAGCCACTCGCTGTGATCTTCGAGTCGATGCGCGACGAGATGGATCACCTCGCCCTTCTGTTTCTGTTTCGCCTTGCCCGCTTTATTTGTGTTCACCACGTTGCCGGCGCTGTCACCGCCGGTAGAAACGCCGTCATCACGCTGCAAGACGCCATACACCGCCAGCAACGATGAACCCAGCAGCACCTTGCGCTGCTTTTCCACCAGCGATGGCCAGACGATCACATTGATCGAACCGGTTTCGTCTTCGATGGAAACGAACACGGTGCCGTTTGCCGTGCCCGGCCGCTGCCGCACGGTGACAATGCCGCAGGCGCGCGCCAGCGTGCCGTGCTGACACGCGGCGAGTTCGGCCGCCGTGCGAAAACGTTGCTTGGCAAGACGTGCTCGCAATAACGCGAGCGGATGGCGATTGAGCGTGAGACCAAGGCTCGCGTAGTCGTCGACGATCTCGCGACTTTCGGCCGCCTGCGGCAATGCCAACGGCACTTCGGCGATCGGCGCATCGCGCAGCAATTTGGGCACCGTGTGCTGCGCGGTCACCGCCCACCACGCTTCGCGCCGATGGCCCGCGATGCTGACCAGCGCATTCGCCGCGGCAAGCGCTTCGAGATCGCGCCGCGTCAATGACGCGCGACGCGTCAGATCGTCGACGTCGGTAAACTGCGCGTCGCTACGGGCCGCCATGATGCGTTCGGCAGCCACCTGTGAAAGACCTTTGATCAGATGCATGCCGATGCGCACTGTCGGACCGCGCGCGCCATAGGTTTTCGACGATTGGAATACGCGTGCGGTCAGCTGTTTTGCCGCGCGCCGGATCGTCCGGGCCACCGTGAAGCGCCGCAACGACAGATCGCGTAATTGCTGCGCGGATAATACGCCCTGCTGACGATGCAAACAGGTCTCGCTCGATGAAATCCGCTGCCCTTCATGACCGCGTCTTTCGAAGGTCGATTCCCAATCGCTCAAGGTCACGTCGGGCGGCAATACCTGGACGCCGTGACGCTTCGCATCCTGCACCAGTTGCGACGGTGAATAAAATCCCAACGGCTGACTATTCAGCAACCCCGCCAGAAAAGCGGCCGGCTCATAACGTTTCAACCACGCACTGAGATAGACGAGCAATGCAAAGCTTGCCGCGTGACTCTCCGGAAACCCGTACTCGCCGAAGCCTTCGATCTGTTTGCAGATGCGCTCGATAAAGTCTTTTTCATAGCCGCGCGCTAACATGCGGTCGGTCAGATCTTGCTGATACTTCGCCAGATTGCCGCTGCGCCGCCACGCGGCCATTGCGCGACGTAACTGGTCGGCCTGCTCACCGGTGTATTTCGCCGCAACCATCGCGAGATGCATCACCTGTTCCTGGAAAATCGGCACGCCAAGCGTGCGTTCTAGCACCGGCCGCAACTCATCTTTAGCGTAGTCCTCCGCCTCGAGACCCTGCTTGCGACGCAAATACGGATGCACCATGCCGCCCTGAATCGGCCCCGGCCGCACGATCGCGACTTCGATCACGAGATCGTAGTATTTGTTCGGCTTCAGCCGCGGCAACATGCTTTGCTGCGCACGCGATTCAATCTGGAATACGCCGATCGTATCGGCATGGCCGCACATTTCGTAGACGGCTCGATCCTCGCGCGGAATATCCTGCACCCTGAATTTCGGAAAGCCGCGCCGCAATGCGACGAACTCCAGCGCGCGCCGGATCGCCGACAACATGCCGAGCGCCAGCACGTCGACTTTCAATAGCTTGAGCGCATCGATATCGTCCTTGTCCCACTCGATCACGCTACGGTCTTTCATCGTCGCGTTCTCAATCGGCACGAGTCGCGACAGCTTGTCTTTCGCGATCACAAAGCCGCCGACGTGCTGCGACAGATGGCGCGGAAAATGGCGCAACTCCTTCGTGAGACGAATCAGATTCTGCGTGATGTGCGAGTTGGCATCGAAGCCCGCTTCGGCCAGATATTTGGCGACCGCATCTGTACCGTCCCACCATTGCTGCGATTTACTGATCCGCTCGATCAGCGACGCTTCGAGCCCCAACGCCTTGCCGACATCCTTCAGCGCACTGCGTGCGTGATATGTGATCAGCGACGCAGTGAGTGCAGCGCGATGACGGCCGTACTTGCTGTAGATATATTGAATCACCTCTTCCCGGCGCTGATGCTCGAAATCGACGTCGATATCAGGTGGTTCGTTACGCGCGCGCGAGATGAACCGTTCGATCAGCATGTTCATGTGCACCGGATCGATTTCCGTCACATGCAAGCAATAGCATATGATCGAATTCGCTGCCGAACCTCGCCCCTGGCACAGTATGTTTCTGGAGCGCGCGAAGCTCACGATATCGTGCACCGTCAAGAAGTACTTTTCGTATTTCAGCTCGGTGATCAGCAACAGCTCTTTCTCGATCTGTTCGATTCGCTTGAGATCCATGCCGTCCGGCCAACGCTCGACTGCGCCGGCCATGACCAGCTTGCGCAGATAACTCGACGGCGATTCGCCGGCGGGCACCAGCTCTTCCGGATACTCATACTTCAGTTCATCGAGCGAGAAGCGGCATAGGGCGGCGATGCGCAGCGTTTCTTCAAGCGTGTCGCGCGGATACAGTTTGCCGAGCCGCACACGCGTGCGCATATGCCGCTCGGCATTCGCCTCGAGCGCGTGGCCGCATGCCGATAGCGGTGTGACGCGACCGATCGCGGTCAGGGTGTCTTGCAATGGTTTGCGCGATCGCGCATGCATCAGGACGCCACCTGCCGCCACCAGAGGCAAACCGCTCGCTTTTGAAATCATCCGCAACGCGTCAATCTGAAGATCGTCGCTACCGGTTTGCCAGAGTTCGAGTGCGATCCATGAGCGTTGCGGAGCCAATGAGGCAAGCCAATGCGCGCAGCGCAGCGTGTGTGAGAGCGTCGCCGTGCGTTGCGGCACGAGGATCAGGACGCAATCGGGCAAGGTCTTGAGATGTTCGAGATGCGGCAACGCATCGGTGAAATCGGACGGGCTGAGGCGATAGCTGCCCTTGTCGGAACGCGAGCGGGCGAGCGTGATCAGTTCGGAAAGATTGCCGTAGCCATTGCGGTTAGTTGCGAGCGCAACCAGTGTGCAGAACGGCTCGCCTGCATCGTCCGTCAGATTCAGTTCGCTACCGATGATGAGGTGAGGGATTGGTTTTAGCGCCTCTTGCTCAGTGGCTTCCTGTTGTGGGGCTTCCTGTTGTGGGGCTTCTTGCTGTGGGACTTCTTGCTGTGGGACTTCTTGCTGTGGGGCTTCTTGCCGCGGGGCTTCTTGCCGTGGGGCTTCTTGCCGTGGGGCTTCTTGCCGTGGGGCTTCTTGCCGTGGGGCTTCTTGCCGTGGGGCTTCTTGCCGTGGGGCTTCTTGCCGTGGGGCTTCTTGCCGTGGGGCTTCTTGCCGTGAGGCTTCCTGTTGCGAGCCCGCTGGATTTGTGGCCGTCGACTTTGCTGCTTCTTCTGGAGACGCTCCTGCTTGCGCGGCTTTCGCCTTGTCTTCACGCTCCTTCTGTTGGCGGTCCCGCTCCTGTTTGATTTCTCTCACCGCCGTGTGCGCGCGCACGACGCCCGCCAACGAGCATTCATCGGTGATCGCAAGCGCGCTATAGCCGCACGACATCGCCTGCTCGACCAGTTCATGCGGATGCGAAGCGCCGCGCAGAAACGAGAAATTAGTCAGGCAATGCAGTTCTGCATAGGGCGGCAATTGGGCCGCAAGCGCCTGCTCCAATGAAACTGAGGGCCGGGAATTTACCATGATGCTCAGCCGAACAAACCCTGCAAATACCACTCGCCGCTAAAACGTTCCCGATACACCCAGAACATATGGCCACGATCATCTGCCGCAACGTAGTAATCCCGCTCGACGCGGTTACCGTCCCACCACCCTGCTTCAATCCGTTCGGTACGCGTGAGCATTTTCAGCGGCCGACGATAGATCGGCCGCTGGTCGCGCATCATCAGGCGCAGCGGTTTGTCGAGCATCCAGACGGGGCGAGGCTGCGATGGCAATACGCTGTCGGGCAGATCGAGTGAGGCTTGGGCATCGGCCGATGGCGTTACGAATAGGCGGCTGCTTTTAGCATCACTCTTTTTGTCAGACTGTTGTGATAGGTGCACTGGGTGTGCTGTGCGTTCTGCCTGTTCTGCCTGTTCTGCCTGTTCTGCCTGTTCTGCCTGTTCTGCCTGTTCTGCCTGTTCTGCCTGTTCTGCCTGTTCTGCCTGTTCTGCCTGTGTCGCCTGTGTCGCCTGTGTCGCCTGTGTCGCCTGTGTCGCCTGTGTCGCCTGTGTCGCCTGTGTCGCCTGTGTCGCCTGTGTCGCCGCACCGCCGTCTGCGCGCACACCCTCCGATGCAGCGTGCCGCAACTCATCGGTCAGCCAGGTTTTATCCGCTTTCATTTTTGTCCTGGCTTTCGCAGACGAACGCTTCTTACGCGAAAATGCTTGCGCCTGGTAGGCCTCGACGCGCATTGCCCGCTCAGGCCGATGATCGTCCTGCACCGACATCTGCAGCACGTTCTCCGGCCCCAAACGCGCGCTCAAGCGTTCGAGCAGACGTGCGATCGAATCGCCGTCTGACTCGGGCATTGGAAACAAGGTGTCCGACCGCCCTGCATACTCGCCGATCTGATCCGCGACCAGCTTCACCTCGATCACCGGCGCCACCAGAACCGTCTGATTCAACTTCTCACGCAACAGCCAGATCAGATGCTCGGCATCGCGCGACGGTATGGCCCACGCAACCTTCAGACTCGACGTCTTCGACGCATGACGGGATACCAATTCATGTTCGAGCAACAACGTATAACCACTGAGCGCTGCATGATGCGCGCTCAACCATCCGGCCAGTTGCACAATCAGCCGACGCGCGGCGAACAGTAGTGCATCGGCGTTATCGACCCGCGACGGCAACTCCAACTGCGCATGAAACGATGCCGGCGCACGAAACGATTCGCGCGGATCCGGACGCGTACCATATGCTTGTGCCAGCAGATCCAGAATGCCACTGCCGAAACGCCGCACGACACCCGACCTTGGCAACTGACGCAAATCGGCCAGCCTCGTGCAACCGAGATGCGCAAGCGCATCGCGATGCGCCTGCGCAACCGGCAGCAACGACACAGATACGCGGTCGAGGACCCGCGCAAGCGACGTTTCCTTTATCACATGCCAACGATGCCCCTGCCGATCGGCGTGCGCCTGCGCCAACAACCACGCGCCCCAGGCTGTCGGTGCGCACGCGATGCGCGCCGTATAGGCGAATTCAGCCACTGTCGCGGATACCCGCGACAACAACGCGCGCAAGCCGCCAAACAACCGCAAACCGGAGCCGACTTCCAGCAACAAGGTGTGCTCGTGTGCGAGCGACACCTTCGGTGTGTACGTCAGCAAAGCGAGCGCCATCGCTTCGAACGCCTGGGTTTCGCGGGCTGCGTCTGTGGCAAGCATCTTGAGACCCGGAGCCAAAGCCAATGCGTACGAGCGCGAATGACCCGCATGCACCCCGGCACGCAATGCGTCGAAATCCGGCATCAGGATGTGCGCGTGATCGGCCAGCGCATAGCAGCGCACCTCGGTGACGTTTTCGGCACATGGAGGCTGGCTTGCCTCGTCACCGGGCTCACACCGATTCGGCTTCGCGGGCGAACCATCCGGGAGCGGCTCGAGAGGCTTCACGGCCTCCAGCGACAAGAGTGGCAATGTGACTGCGATCCACAACATGTTTGATCTCTCGTCCTTGATTGCTGCCGACTCCGCTTTCCGGCAACACGACGCTTTGTAACGGCAAAATGAGACGCAGAGGCTCCGCTAGCGGCGGACCGCGGCGCTTGAAGATGTCGATCGAGATACCAATCTCCTGCAACCATTGACGGCGGTTGATCGTCTGCGCATTAGCCGGCAAGAGCGGCTCGCAGATCATTCGCAACGGTGCCGGCGAAGATTGCGTGGCTGCCTCGACAGGCCGGATCAAAAATGCCAGCGAGGCCGACTCCTGAGCCGCCACCTGCAGACGCCGAACCTTATCGGCGCGCGCATTCGGCAGCCATATCAGCACGGCACCCATGCCATCCTGCTTCAATGCCTGAGCAGCGGCCCACAGGGCTTGGTCCTCACTCGAGCGCACCCATAAGACGCGCTCGACATCGATACCCCAAGCCCTCAGTGCCGAAGCACAGGGCTGGTAAGGGGGTGCCACGAGCATGACGTGTCGTTCGGCTTGTGCCGTAAGATGCCGAAGCGCTCGGGCCAGCAGACGCAGTTCGCCGACTCCTCCGTGTTCAATCAATAATTCCGTTAGGCCGCCGGCCGACCAACCCTGTCCGGGCAGCAGTTGATCCAGCGCGGCATAGCCGCTGGAAATCACCCGCGAGTCTGCCTCGGCAAGCTCATTGCCCTGCCACACCTGACGCCGCAATTGCGACGACAGCGTCGTCGTCGCCAGATGAATCGCTGCTACTGCCATAGACACGCTCGTTCAATAGGGAATACTCCGCCCTGCCCGGCATCGGGCAAGCATGGGGTGACGAGTTTTCACTGTATATTTATACAGTATTCTGAGACGGATGTTAAGGCAAGTCGATGCGACGAAACGCGCGTAGGAAGGAAATGAAAAGGGGTGGTGAAGCTGTTTTGGTGCAGGTTTTTCGCCTGCGGGGGATCTGTCCTTTGACACTGCTGCTAAGCGAACAAAACCAGAGCTAGCGTGTTCGAGAAGGGATAAGAGCGGAGAACCCGCACATGCATGCCGCGGATATGGGCAAGAACTGACGAGTTACGCGAACGCGCTTCGAATCAGCAGAAACGGACGCGCATTTCCCGGAGTGATGATGTTGAGACCGTATTGATGCAGTTTTTTGCGGCCGCAAACGCAAAAACCCCACCTTTTCGGGTGGGGTTTTTGCTTGCTGCTGGGGAGCCTGACGATTACCTACTTTCACACGGGAATCCGCACTATCATCGGCGTGGAGTCGTTTCACGGTCCTGTTCGGGATGGGAAGGGGTGGGACCGACTCGCTATGGTCATCAGGCATGACTTGTTGTCGTGTCGCCTTTGTGGGCGGCACAACCAATCTGGAAGAAGTAGTTTCTGGTGATGCTCACCAGAGGGGTAAAGCTGTTGGGGTTGTGTTGTTTCTGGCACAACACTGATCTCAACCG
>NZ_JABBGJ010000064.1 GCF_012927345.1 Paraburkholderia polaris | reverse complement strand
GTCGTGACGCTCTACGGGGCGTGGGCGATGACAAGTGACGTCAGTACCCCTACAGGCAGCCATACCTACCAGGCGGGTTTGTCGATCCCCTTCTCACCTGCCGACTTCCTGCTTGCAGAGTGGGCGCGTACGCAACGGTCCGGGCCTACCACTGCGGCCAACAGCCTTCGCAACACTGCCTCTCTCGGCTACGACCATCTTCTGTCCAAGCGGACGGACATTTACGCGATTTACTCTTTCGACAAGCTGAGCGCCCACCCCACCGGCAACACATTTGCCGTTGGCATCCGGCACACATTCTAGGATGGCGTAGGCCGCATTAAATGTGTCAGTGCGCCGGGAGACCGGCAAGAAGTAAAGAGTGCAAGTCTCTTACAACGAAGGTCTAGCAAACCACGTTGTCCCCGAGTCATGCGCAGTGTGTCGCGAGACATGCGGCGAAGCGTTGACAGGGGTACGTGCGGGGCAGCCATTGAGCCGCGATAGTTTAATTGTCCCGAGCGCCGACGCCGTTGACACTGCGGAAGGCAACACGACGGAGCGCGATAATTGCGAGCACTCCGTCGGCTCGGCGTGGTCGAAGACCCTGGCACGCACGCACGCTCCTTGTTCGGGAACCGGGAGGTCTCCGGTCTGGCCTGTTGCAGCATGGGCAGGTCCGCATCGGGAAGGCGAGGAGCCGTAGCCGATGATGAACGGACGGGAGAAGTCAGACTCCGCCATATTAGCGATGAAGCCTGCGAACAACGCCGGGGAACCGGCTGCGGAGCAGGTGGAGCGAAGGGCGGGGACCACGGGGAACACGGATCAGTCCAACACGTGCCGGGCGCAGAACCGGGCAAGCGTGCCACAGGGACTGGAACGTGTACGGCAAGCTGCAAGGCAGCGGAAGAAGGAGCGGTTCACCACACTGCTGCACCATGTCTCGATCGACCGGCTCAGGGAATCGTTCCATGCGCTCAAGCGCAATGCGGCTCCGGGCGTGGACGGCATGACATGGCGGTACTTCGAAGCGAAGCTGGAGGACGACCTTCAGCGTCTGCACGCGCAAGTACAAAGTGGTGCGTACCGGGCACTGCCTGTCCGGCGGCAGTACATACCCAAGTCGGATGGGAAACAGCGCCCGTTTGTGGCGCGACAATCTGGATGAGAGACGCGCGACAATCAAGTTGAGAATGTCGCGGCAGAAATGATGATGCCGATGTTGATTGACGCTGGCAAGCGTTTATTGATTGACGTGCGGCGTTGATTGACGCGGGCGAGTGGGTGTCGCGCGACAATCAAGCTGAAGCGATCAGTCGATGAGGATTGCTGTGTAATGGTGACGCCGCAGGTATTCTGGCTGCACGACAATCAGATAAGAATGTGGTGGCGTGGAAGGTGAATCCGGGGTTGATTGACGCCGGCTAGCTTTGCCTGCGAGCCGCGCGTCAATCAGGATGAGAACAGCGGGTCATTCGGTGAGGTCGATGCCGTGCTGATCCTCCTGTGTCGGTGGCACGCCAACGTTCTTTGGTGTCGCTCGACTGGCCGGGCGTCCAGGTCCCTGCTGCTTGCGCTGCAGGGCAGTACGGCGACGGTAGCTTTCGACGTTCAGCTCAAAGATGGTCGAGTGATGGACCAGCCGGTCGACAGCGGCCACCGTCATGGCCCGGTCGGGGAAAACCTTGTCCCATTCGCCAAACGGCTGGTTGGCCGTTATGCGTAGACCGAAATAAATCTGTCACAAGTTCGCTAGTAAATCTGTCAATTCGCCTAAATGCAGCGCCGGCGGCGAGAAAAATCACGAGAATTCAACAGGTTGTCGGACGCGAATTAAAAGTGTCACCGCCTCATGGCGCGTAAGTCGTCAGCCGGCGACCGTGGACGTTGCTCAGGACGAGGGACGTCCATATTGTCGTCCGAGCGAACACGCAATCGATGACTGATGGCAGCGCGGTCCCGCCTGCGCATTGCCGGGGTTGTCGAAAGTAGCGAAAGGCGCCCGTAGCTGAAGTGCGAGTGGCACGAGACGCATCGGAACGGTGCTTCGACGAGGCTGGTGTTGACGATGTAGGGCGTCTCTTCCCCACAGTGCAGGCATCGCGTTTCGAGCGATTGCCGATGCGCAGGACAACGGTCTTCATCGTTGAGTTGATACAGCACACTGTGGTAGCCATGTGCCGCGCACTGTCGGCAATACCGGAAAGCGGGGTGGTAGCGACCAGGGACCGCCGCGTCGAGCAGCGATGCGTGCAGCACGTTCTCGGGCAGGCGCAACAGACGACGAAGGCGCATGAGGTTGACGACCTCGCGCACAGGAGCCACGCCTACAGACGGGTCAATATCGGGGTCTATCAGTTGAACAAGGAAATCGGCAGCGAGTGCGTTTGCGCAGCCGAACTTCCACAGAATCGAGACCAGTGATTCTCCCGGTACTAGCCATTTGAGATTGAAGACGCTCCCGAGCGCCAGACGGAGTTCGCGCTCGTCAAACGCCAGAATCGGGAAACGAGGCGGCTTAAGCGCCGCCGGGTTACGCCGTCGCAAGCACGCGTCCGGTGGCATGTCGAGACTGAACGTAACCGCAGTGACGTACCGAGTGAGTCCACAAAGCCGCGTCGGGGCAGTAGCCTGGTGCGTCCTTGAGCTCGCTGTCCTTGAGCACGATCTCGACAGCGCGTGCGAATGATTCCATGGGCAAGTCCAGGATCCCTGGCAAGCTCGCCTTGTGGTGTGCGGCCTCGAACGCCTGCCACAGAACGGTGGCGTCGCTGGTCAGTCGATAGCCGGCGTCGAAGGACTGAGGCACATAGAAGCGCGTGAAGCTCCAAGGGGTCCGCTCGGGATAGGCGGTCTGGTCGTAACCATTAAGGCACGTTGCGACATCCTCGGCGTTGCGGATGCCGGAGAAGGCAAGTTCTTCGACCATGAGACGCGCGACAATCTGCGTCTTGTGCGCAACCTGGAGTGCCGTCTTCTGTGCAAGCAGTTCCTCCTGTCCAACGAGAAACGTGAAAAGTTTGATTTGCTGACGATCGAGCGCGTCGTGCACGTCCCGCAGCCATTCGTACTCGTGGTCATTCAGTCTCTGCGCCTCGTCGCAGAACAGGATCACGGTGCCACTTCCGGCCCTGGCGGCAGCCTCGCGAATGCGCAACGAGAGTCGCGTTCGTTTGGTCGACGTTGTGCCGGCATTCGGACAAGTGTCGCCGACCGCCTCAAGCAGCGTTGCGAAGAACGGGCCCTCGGCGTGCCGCGGCTTGTGCTCGCACTGCGCATGGTACGTGGTGATCTTCGGGTATTCGCGTGCGAGTAGAAGCCGCACGTATTCGATGGCGCGGGTCTTGCCAACCCGCGACGGGCCATAGATGAGCGCACCCATGATCCGATAGCGAAGACAGCGCGTGACGAGTTCGTAGAAGCCTTCGATCGCGGGTGTAGCGAGACGGTAATTGCCAGTGACGAGTGGATGCAGCGATGGATCGACCGGACGCGGTATCTTAAGCGACATGACACACTCCCTAAAATGAAGAAGTTAAAAGACTTGGCCGGTACCAATCGAGAGCTTTCGTGGACGCACCGGCGTGGGTGGCGGAAGTGAGGCGAGCCCGTCGGTTTGCGATTGCGTCGATGATTGCGTGCGCGCTGTAACTGCAGTTTCGCTCTCGGCGGGACGGCTCGGCCCGAGCGGCGTGCGTACGGTCGATGCCGACGCCAGCGACTGCTTCGTACGGGCAAGATCGGTCGCCGCCTTGCGCGTCTTCTTCGCCTGTGTGAACTTCTCCTGAACGTAGGCTTCGATCGGATTCATGCCGGCGTCAGAGAATCGCTGGCGCTTGCCTGACTGTTTGCAGATCTCCTGACGTAGCTTGAGGTTGTGCGGCACCAACTGCCACGCGCCCTGAGCGTCAAGTACGCCCAACTCCGTGCCATCCGCGAGAAAGGCCCGTACGGAGCGAAGATCGTCCGCGTTCATGTAGATCAGCAGACGCTGGCCGATCAGATGCGTACTGGCAGCAAGCACACGGTTTGTGTAACGGACGCGGTAAAGGTTGATGTGCGGACGCACACCCTGCCCGATATAGGCCCGAACGCGGCACTGCCTTGCCGATTGCATCAGACAGAGCGTTCGGCGACGCTGTTCAGCGAGCCACGCCAGCAGCGTTTGCCTGCCACGCACGAAGTACTCCATGGCTTCCAGCGGCGTCGCGTTGTTGAGGCCGGTGTGGGGCGTACCGTTGTAACTTGAGATGGCGTACTCAACCAGTTCACCCAATTCGTCAAGGGAGACGTAGAGGCGCAGGTCGCCTTTAGGATCAGCGAGTGCCCGACGCAGGTCTCGTGGATGAGAACCGGTGTAGCCGGGTAACCGAGATGAGAGGCGACTGGCGATCGTGCCGAAGAACCGCTCGATATAAGGCCGTTCGTCGGGACTGTATTTCGGTCCGGCGTCAGCCACGCAGCCAACGAACTCGCATAGCGCCGTCAAGGTCTCATTCGCGAGATTTGCCTTCGCGTTGTCGAGCTTCATCCATTCCCAGGTTGCATACGCCAGTTCGGGTAGGCGCTCCGACGGAAAGCCGTCCTGCGTTCCACGGGCGAGGCCAGCTATCGTGAACGCCCGCGCGTGATGAGGTTCGAGTGCATTCTCGATTGTCTTGATGACGTCGTAGCGGCTGTATTCTCTGGCTAACGCGATGTGGAAACCGAGCACGGCGCGCGTACACACGTCTATGATTGCAAGGAGCCAAACCCTCTCCATCTCGAACTCGTGTGCAAAGCCGAGTGGATCGCGTACGACAACCTTGAGCCGGATGTCGAGCCGGTGGCCGTCGAATTCGACGACCTGATACGGACGCGTCGCCGCGGGCGTACCTGCTGCGTCGAGGCGAGGCAAGCCCTTGAGGTGCGACGCTCCGGCTGAGCGGGCCGCCGTCCCGAACGTGCGCAACATCTCCACCTTTAAGCGTCGTGACAGCGAACGGAGTGCACGGTCGGCTGTGTTGAACGGATAGTCACCTGCCGTCAACCCTACCGACCGACATTGGTGCAGGAAGTCATCGTGTAGAGATTGCAGACCGCGCAGGCGAGTTCGTAAGTGACCGTCGGTATGTATCTGCTCAAGCAGTACCCTGCGACGTTTGACCTGAAGAAGCAGCCACCCTGCAAGCGCCGGATAGCGTTCAAAGAGTTGCGCCAGAGCGCCAGCGGCGCCTCGACTGCCGCGTTCGCCGTGTACCTGTACGTCGCGCACTCGCTCATACTCTGCGATGCGTATGTAGCGGATAAGTCCCCGAAAGCCGAAAGGACGCCCGTCAGGATGCTGTTCCTGCGCGCGTTCGAGCCAGCGGTACAGTTGACGGCGATTGATACCGGCGGACTTCTCAATTTCCCTGATCGATTCCCCGGCGACGTAGCGCAATATGGCCTGTTGGCGCTTCTCGAACATGTTCCTCGTCGCCTGGTCAAACTCGGTATAGGCGACAGTGGGCCAGGCGCTAACGTCGATCGCCTGCAGATCTGGTTTGCGGCGATTCATAAGGTTGCCTCCGTAGCCACGAATGGGGTGAGCAGGGACAGGGGTTGCGTTTGAAGCTCGTGTGAGCTGACCCGGCCGTCATGAAGCAGACCAAACAAGGCAGCGCGAACCAGAACAGGATCGGTGGACGAGAATTCCCGCTCGATATCGAGCAATCGTTGAGATTGCTTCAGGAAACGGGCGATCGTTCCGGACAGCGTTGACGGAATGAGACCGCGGTTGGTGACAAGGTAGGGGAGCATCCGCTGCCAGTTGTCGAGCCATACACGCGCAGCGGCTAGTTCAGCCGGCGCGACAAACCGGATCAGTAACTCGTTTTCCTCATCGTCGCAGGGGAATGCTGTAACCGATCCATCAATTTCAGATTCTATGAGGATAACTAATTCTCGCAGATCGACGTAATGGACCCAGAAGTCAGCGAGACGACGGGACCCGTTGATCATCACATAGCCTGGGCGTTCGCAAAACGCAATCACTTTGGGATTCGTCTCAAGGAGCAGCCATTGGTCGAGCAGCGGACGCCGGTAAAACATGACGCGGCGCGCAAGCTTCGGGCTGAATGCTTCGAGCCGGTGACCGCCGCGTGGACGGGCGAGCGCGACTGGCTCCGGAATATACAGAGAATTTTCCATAAGTCAGGGCCTTACGGACGGGATTCGAAGTGTAGGAGGCGAGGTGACGAATTTAATACGGACTTATGCGAATTGACGCTTTTATTTCGTTCGGACTGTAAGCAAAAATGTCACTTCAACGGCGCATCGGCCCGATATTTCGAGGCTCCGTCGGTGACACATTTAATTTGGCCTACGTCATCCTCAAGTTGATATAGCACGCTGTGGTAGCCATGCGCAGCGCACAGTCTGCAATATCGGAAAGCCGGGGAAGGCCGCGCGGGAACTGCTGCATCAAGCAAAGATGTCCGCAACGTGCCTTCAGGGAGTCGGAGTACGCGGCACAGGCGTGCAAGTTCGATACCGTTGCGGAAAGGTGCTACGCCGATGGACGGATTAACGCACGGACTGATCAGATGCATGAGCACATCGCCGGGCAGCACGTTGGCGCACGGTTCTCGCGCGGATAGACATAGCCCTCGGGCAGCAACCCGAGCCTCAGCAACTGCGCCAGATACGCCGCGTCGGCGAAATCTCCGCTGTGCTTGAGTCCGTCGTATTTCCTGATGGCGGCGGGGTGGGCCAGGTGGACCCGGTAACCTGAATCCATCAGTCCGTCCACCAGCCAGTACCAGTTGTACGTGCTCTCTACGACCACACCCGTCAGTTCGTGCTGGTACGGCTCAAGCGCCGCCGCAAGCTGCGCAAGCTCGTTTGGCAGGCGCTTCTGGTACACGATGCGGTCGCTATCGTCGCTGACGATCACGACGCAGTTGTTCGAATGAAGGTCTATGCCACAATAGTTCATGTCGGTCTCCGCAGGGTCAAAGTGCGTCTCGCAAACTGACTTTAACCCTCGTCGCATAACCGCGGCGAGGAGGCCGGCTATATGATCATCATTCCGTGTCCATTAGCGGATGGCCGAGGTCATGTGCTAACGGACGTTTCAATTTCGAACTATGCGCAGGTTGGTTTGTGCCATTCGGCTTGAACCGGAATGGCTACAGGCTGAGTCACGATGGCCAACTTTGCGTCACGCCTCGCGAACGTCGCCGCGGGGCCTCACGCATTCGCTGCGTCCGTGATGCAACGAATGAAATACTCAGACGGGCGCGTGAGGATCGCGCTTTCGCGTTGCATAAGTCGCAGTTTCGAGTCGCGCGATGTTTGTATGAATTCGAGCTTGCAGAACTGTCCGCGCACATTGACAGAGCCAAGCGCGTGAGACGACCACGCAACGACCGCATCAACCGTGGCCGCGAGGCTGTAAAGAAGCGCTTGAGATGTACAGAGGGTCATGCGGCGCGGCGCTGGCAAGCCGTGCTGTCCGAACAATTCAGCGAGGTACGCTGGATACGCACTGGTAGTGTCCGAATATAGCCACTCGGCGTCGCACAGATCTTTCAATGATGTTGCATCCGCCAGCAGACCGTTTTGCCGCACTGCAAATGCCATCGGGAACGTCGCTATTTCGACGCATTGGATAGACGGATCAGAGACGACTTCTGAAGACGTGGCTAGCGCAAAGTCGAGCGTACCTTGGCGCAGGCTGTCGAGCAACGTCGAAGGTGGTTGTTCCAGGAAACGCACCCTGATGTGTGGCATGTCCTGCCGAAACCGCTCATAAGCACCCGGCAGCAGGGTTAGCGCGCTTATCGGCGTCACGCCAACCGTGACAGTCCCTTCAAGCGCACCGCGCTCCATCGCCATCTGCTCCTCGGCCCGTGCGAACTCGCCAACGATCAGGCGTGCACGTCGTAACAGAGAAGCTCCAGTGGACGTCAGCGTCACGCCGCTCACGCTGCGGGCAAGAAGCGTAATGCCGATATCAGACTCGAGTTCGCGAATGGCTTTGGTAATAGCCGGTTGACTGACAAATAGCGCCCGCGATGCTCCGATGATGCTGCCCTGATCTGCGACCGCTACCAGTGCACGGAGTTGATGGAGTTTCATGTCCGCAAGTCTCCCACACAATTCTATAACCCTTGGTTATAGGCATCATACTTTATCATTTTTTTGTTCATATCCACAGCCTTAGACTGCCCTTCGATCCGCGCTGTGTCTGATTCAGCGCGACATTGCAAACCTGTCTGAGGAGCTGGCGTTGTCCCGAACTGTAGATATTCATCCTGATATCCGCGAGCACATGGCGGAATTTGTCGAATTGCGTCAGCGTATTCATTCCCGTCCTGAACTCGGTTTCGAAGAGACCGAAACGAGTCAGCTAGTTGCGCAGAAGCTGCAGGAGTGGGGATATGACGTAACCGAAGGCGTGGGCGGTACCGGCGTGGTCGGGCAACTGAAGGTCGGCGATGGCTCACGCAGGATCGGCATCCGCGCTGACATGGACGCGTTGCCGATCATCGAGAATACCGGGCTACCTTATGCCAGTCAGGTGCACGGCAAGATGCACGCATGCGGTCATGATGGTCATACCGCGATTCTGTTGGCGGCTGCCCACTACCTGGCGCGTACACGTCGGTTCAGGGGCACCTTGAACCTTATTTTTCAACCAGCTGAAGAGGGTCTGGGCGGGGCGCTGCGGATGATCGCGGACGGCCTGTTCGAGCGGTTTCCTTGCGACGGGGTATACGCCCTCCATAACGCGCCCGGATTGCCCGTTGGGCAATTTGTCGTGCAAAGCGGGGCCGTGGCGGCTTCGTCAGACTCGGTAACGATCACGCTGACGGGCAAGGGCAGTCACGGCGCCATGCCGCACTTTGCGCGGGACCCGGTCGTAGCAGCCGCAAGCATTGTCATGGCGCTTCAGACCATTGTCTCGCGAAACATCTCGACGGCAGACGCGGCGGTCGTAACCGTGGGTGCAATCCAGGCTGGCACCGCTCATAACGTCGTGCCGTCGACGGCAAAAATCCTCGTCACGGTGCGAACCCTCAACAGAGCGGTTCAGACGCTGATCGAATCACGCCTGCGTGAGATCGTCGAGTTCCAGGCTCGCAGCCTGGGTGTCGATGCGGAAATCAACTACAAGGCGATCTCGGGCGTCCTGGTGAATACGCCGAAAGAAACCGCGTTGGCCCGGGAGGTAATTACAGCGGTGGTGGGTGCTGAAAACATCTTGCCGGTACCCCCTGGAAGAATGGGCAGCGAAGACTTCTCATGGATGCTCGATAAAGTACCCGGCTGCTATGTCGCACTCGGCAATGGCGCGAAGGGCCATGGCAGCTGCATGATTCATAACCCGGGTTATGACTTTAACGATGAAGCGTTGCCGGTCGGCGTCAGCTATTGGGCCCGCCTGGTCGAACAGTATCTGACCGCCTGACGTCAGCTGCAGACTCCCTACTAGAATCAAGACCTGAGATGAAATATATAAAGACCGTCTGTGTTGCGGGGATCGTATGGTTCTCTCACGCGGCTTACGCAGACTCGTTTATCCAATCCAACTTGTCCACGTTACCGCAATACAACACCGCTCTCCTGAGCAATGGTATTTCGCTCTATGGTGTCGTCGACGTGGGCCTCAATTACCAGAGCGTTGGGGGAAAATCGCTCTGGCAGATGCAGAGTGGTGGCGTGCATACATCGCAGTTCGGTTTTTTTGGTCGGGAAGATCTGGGCGGCGGTCTGAAGGCCGTATTCAACCTGGAAAGCGGCTTCGAGC
This sequence comes from Paraburkholderia polaris, assembly GCF_012927345.1. Lineage (GTDB taxonomy): Bacteria > Pseudomonadota > Gammaproteobacteria > Burkholderiales > Burkholderiaceae > Paraburkholderia > Paraburkholderia polaris. The sequence continues at coordinate 32,148 of NZ_JABBGJ010000064.1, read as the reverse complement.
TTAACAACGGAAGTCTGGAGATGAGCCAGACGTTGTTTGATCGTGAGGCGTGGGTCGGCCTTAGTTCGACGACATGGGGTGATCTGCGCGTTGGACGTCAGCCGAGCGCAAACCTGCCGGACGTGGCCGACCCGTATGGAGAGGTCGTCACCAACTCCGTCGTGACCTGGCTCGCTGGCGGCGCGGTTCAGACTAGAAAGGGTATCGGCTACAACGCCGACCTTGGGCCAGGGTCGAGCCAGGTGCTGGTCCGCGAGAGCAATGCAGTAAGCTGGACGACCCCTCGCGTCGCAGGCCTGGGAGCCACATTCCTGTATGCATTCAACGGTACACAGGGCGTCGCCCCGTATGCTTTGAATGAAGGTGTCGTAGCCTCATGGACGAACGCCTCTCTGTATCTTGCGGCGGCTTATAACCAGGTGTGGAGCACGCCTGTTGCGACGGCGTCAGGAACGCAAACCGTGCGTAACGACATATATGGCGTTTCGGCTATCTACGATGTCGGCACATTTGTGTTGTCGGCCGCGTTCGATCAGGTGGCGCCGCATCTCGCGGGCAACGGTATTGCGCGTTCGTATATGTTGGGGGGAATTCTGCCATTTGGGCCTCATGCGCTGCGAGCGTCGTTCGTCTATCGCGACACCTCCGGTGTTCGTGACGACGCAGGGCTACCGGCAAAAGATTCGGCGCTGGGTGTGATGCTTGGTTACGACTACAACCTGTCAAAGCGCACCGGATTGTATGCCCGTGCGGGTTTGATCCGGAACTACGGTATTTCATCCGTCATCCTGAACGGAACGCCGCTACCCACACAACCGGGCTCCGCAGCCCCTGAGCAGGGTACGACACCGTTGACCGTATCTCTCGGCATGTATCACAAGTTCTGAACTCGAACACAACAATCCCACGCTGAGTCAGCGCCCTCTATATGGGCGCCGCTCCAGCGCGATCTCCAGGTTTCATATGAAGACTCCCTGTTCTACCGATGCACTACCGTACGTAGAGGTACCCGTCGGCGCGGCCAATGCAGCCATGCAACGGCGGGTCATCGTGGCAACAGCGCTAGGCAATGCCCTCGAAATATTCGATTTCACGGTATACAGTTTTTTTGCCGCACTTATTGGCAAACTTTTTTTCCCGGTTGACGGCCGGCATGGCTCGCTTCTCCTGTCATTCGCAACCTTTGGGGTCGGCTTTGTGATACGGCCGATTGGCGGCATTGTGCTCGGTGCCTACGCCGATCGTCGGGGCCGCAAGGCTGCGATGATGCCAACCATACTATTGATGGCGCTTGGCACAGCTATCATTGGCCTGACGCCGACCTACGCGCAGATCGGTCTTGCCGCGCCGCTTCTGATTCTGGGTGCCCGCCTGCTTCAGGGTTTCTCGGCGGGTGGTGAGGTCGGGGTCTCAACTACGTTCCTGATGGAGTCAGCCGCTCCAGGTACGCGTGGCTATCTGGTCAGTTGGCAAATGGCAAGTCAGGGCGCCTCAGCACTTGCGGGGGCACTGTGTGGCTTCGTGCTGACCCATACTCTATCCGTAGACTCGCTCGAAAGCTGGGGATGGCGTGTGCCTGTTCCGATTTCAAAGCCGAGAGTGGTGTGCTGAGACGTTGCGCACGAAGTTCAATGCGCGCAACCGAGATTCCAGCGTCGGACCGTCGACGCCATAGCATTGCGCGATGCGCCCTTGATCCCCGTACTTCATGCCCGCGTAGAACTTCGAAAGCAGCCCGAAATCCCACGTCTCGGTGGCTACCCAAATTGGCATCCTGCCAGCGTACCGCTGGATATGATGCGCGACGAAGTCTTCTTTGGCCTTCTTTTGCACGCCGTCGTTGTATCGCTTCAACCGTTCCGCGTGTTGAAAGCGAGCGTCCAGCAGAACCGCGCATTCGTGGGCGAGGCGGTGACGCCTGCCAAGGAGATGCGCCACGTCTACCCGGACGGCAACTTCAATGCGCTCAATGGCATCCAACACGAGCAAGCGCAGGGCGCGGTCGAAGTCGTAGAAGTCAACGGCCAGCCGGAACGTCGCGCCATCCTGGAAATCGTCCAGGCATGCCGCGCCGTTGTTCGGATCGGGCTTGCGCTATGGGAACCAGTAGCCGACCAAGCGGTAATAGCCGATTCGCTGCAATATAGCAAGCGCGGCACCTTCGTCGTTGATCCCCAAGTTTCTGCGCTTGAGCAGGCTGATTTGTTCGGCGTAAGGAAGATGTAGCTTCAGCGGGGAATACGGCGGCTGTGGCACTGCTACCATGGCGGCTTGTATGAAGCTACAAAAGGAAATCCCCCACATGAGTTGCCGGTTTTCACCGGGCCCAGAGGTGAGGGACATATTGCGGCGCATGGTATCAACGATTCCTGTTGCGCGCAACGCAAATGTGCGTAAGAAGCAGACCGGCTTCTGGACAGTTGTTAGCTCTGGCTCGCCGCCGTTGGTTTGCATAAATCTGTTCCTGCGTGCGGCCAGTCGAAGTGGGGCTCGCAGAGGCGCCGGGAACAAGTTTGGTTCAGGAAGCTTTGCAAAAAAAATGGTTCCTCCGACGAGCGTTTGAGGCAATCTTGTAACTTTCCTGACGCCTCCCGCACGTTGCCGATTTTGAATTCCGATGAAAGCGCTCCTGCTTGAGGTTACCCCGTGCGGTGAGGGGGAGGTTGAGCTTTTGGTAGCGCGGGGCGCTTGTTTCACGCCTAGAGGCTAGGATGAACAGGTTTCTGCAAGAAGCGGGAACAGTTTTATGCAAACCGACGGTTATGGACCCTGACCAGATGCTCCATCGATGCCTCCCGAAATACTGTATAAAAACACAGGACTGGTGAATCTATACCGGCTTTTGGCTGATTGCAACCACCAGAGAGCACGTCATGCCGGGCGTGCCCCACTGTTGCAGAGTGACCTTAGCGCTGGGTCGCGCGGGATAAGGGGCGGTAACGAACATAATCCGATCGAATTCGTTGGCAAGGGCGACGAACTCCCGTCGGGCCTTTCGTCCGATAGCGCGAGTCAGGATGGGCTGCGCGAAGCGAAAACGAAGGTGCGCAGGACCGGGAGTCGAGCAATCGAAACAAACCAGGCCTGCCCCCCACGCGGCAAGCAGAGACTGCGAAGGAGGCGCTTGCGCGCAGCATGTCCTAGACATCTCTGAGTTCCGCGGCGAGCTGTTGCGGCTTTTCAGTCTCCGGCGCCATGACCTGTTGGCACGGCAAGACGGGAATCGCTGCGCGATACTCGCCATCGAGCGGGGTGGCGTGGTACGGTTCCGACGCACGCGCGGCGCTGAAGCGGCCGGCGTCAGGGGCCTGTCGCTGCCGCCACGCGACGTGTGGCAGCCGGGATTTTCTTCAGCGAAACCACGGCGAGCTCAATCGAAAATGCGTTGGCCAGAATCGGGAAGCCTGACCGCTGCGTGAACGAACCTGGAATGCACGTGCGCGGCCCGGCGGGAGCTGCTCCTTTTTGTACAAGATGCCCATATCTCTTACACCATTCTTTCGCCAATACCTGGAGCGAGCCTACGGTGCGCTGGTGCAGACGGAAACCGCCCGTCGCTGGTTGTCGGGAACCTTCCGGCTGGACGGTGACGACTTTGCTACCGGAGAACCCATAGAATTCGTCGAAGGCCGGGTCCTCCAGAGCGAGGAGTTTGCCCGCCTCCTGATGATTTTCGACGGAGGTCGGGTTCACGCGCAGAACCAGTTGGACTTCGGTCCCGACATGTCTCCGCCCGGCATCTACTTTACGTCAGTGAACCGGCAGGTCATTCATCAAGGTCACAAGAATCGCATTGGACTGATCCGGATTGACGAAGCTGAGCAGGGACTTTTCGTCGAGAATCTGGAGGAGCCTCAACCCAATGAGGGCAATCTGGCGCCAGGTGGCGAAACGGACTACCTGCAAGGGCTGCACGTCGATCATCATTATCTCGCCGATGACGCGCCGCATTTCCTGGGCACCATTTCATTTGCGCTGTGCGCAATGACTGCACACAACCTCGGCTTCGCTTCGATCTCGCTGATCGCTGGAGGTGGTCGCGGCTACAATGCACAGATGATCGGTTACCGTTACTGGCCGAAGGTCGGGTTTGACGCGGAACTCTTTGACGGTGAGACGGCTGGAGTGCCGCACCTCGTAACGTGCCGTACGGTGCAGGACGTCATTGCCCGCGACGCGGCTTGGTGGAGCGCAAACGGGAGTCAGCGGCTGATGGAGTTTGACCTCCGCGAGGAAAGTACCAGCTGGCAAAAGCTGCTAGACTATCTCGACGAGAAGGAGTTGATATGAGCCATGCCCTGAAATCGAAGGCGCAGCCGGATGTCGCTGCTGCGGGCACGCGCAAGGGCGTGCGGCTGTCGCTCGCGTCCATTCCCGCATTGACAAAGGACGGCAAGGCGAAGCTGCGGGCAGCCGCCCGCAATCCCGGGAAGCGCCGTCTTCCCGAGTTGCCGGAATGGCGCAAAGCCGAGTCGAAGTAGAAAAAGGGCCTTCGGGCCCTTTTTTATTTCCCGCATGAATTGTCCGCGAGACGTGCCGCGTCGCATTCAATTTGACATAATGTTAATTAACAACAATTGAACGATCGTGCTTTTATTGGCATGAAACCTGCCGTCCCGTGAAAGCCATCGTCCATCAACCACCGCGTTACCGGCTCGCGAAGTCACGGGGTGTGGGGAGCAATGGAACAGGGAAGTCAGTTAAGTCCGGCGAACTCGCCTGACGTAGAGGTCGGGGGCAATGACCTATCGAGGCCGCGCTATGTCCATTCTGGCTGATGAGCGAGAGTTCGGTACACGGTTGGGCGGGAAACCGAAAACAGCTCGGCTAGATCTGCGACTTCCAGCGATACATGGCGGGGAAGTTCGAGCGCGATGTGACGCCGATAACGAGTGTGCCGTGGACGGCTTCGACGCGATGATCTAAGGGCAGTTCACGGCCCATCGCCGACATTCGACCTACCGGCTCGAATGGCCGTTGTGGTGCGGTATTGGGACGTCTGCTAGTTCTTGAAAGCCGACACTGCGGACCAGCGGCTACCACCGTAGTGTCGTAGAAACACTGCAGCGACAAAGCCGAAATTGGGAAATCGAGCGGCCAGTGAAGTGGCGTATGAGATCGCGGCCGATAAAGACTCCATGAGAAGCAGGTTGCCGAAGCCATCCTGACTATCTCACCGCAACGTATAGACAATCGCCCGCTCCATCGGAGCCGGCGACACCTGGATCAGCCCGGAAAAGGGAAGGCAACAGGAACTCGAGTACCCGATCTCATGGCGGATTCGGAAAGTTTACGCATGTTTCGGTCGCGATCAGTCGAGTCTACAGGGCTTGATCAGCATTGCCGCCCTGCTCGAACACCTGGCCGAAGCGATGAAAACGGATTCCGGTATGCGTGACTACATGCATCTCGGTGTCACTGGCGAATGGACCGAGCTTCGGGCAATGCTCGCGTCTTTCCCACTTTGGGACGTTGTCCAGCAGGACCTGGCGACCCAGATCGGCCATCTGCGGCACGCTGTCACTGTTGGCCATTCGATTGCAGAAACGATTCCTCCCGGCGACATCGCTGACCCGAATTTTGAGATCGATCGCAGTCACATTCAAGGGGGCAGAATTTTCGCCGTCGATGCGCGTGATGCAATCGCGAAATTGCTGTGAGGCGATCCTCGTTTTTGGCATCGGTAGCAGCTTGCCGGGTCCGTATGCGAACTATGCGACTAGCGGTGACCGGCCACAAGTGGTGCGGGGGCTCGCCTGGCTGCGTCCGGTGAATGTGCGCCTAAGCCATGCCGCCGCGGCATGGAGGGCTCAGTGGGGTTCCTCACGGGTACGACAGGCCACTCGCCCCGCATTCGCCGAAAAAAATACCCGAACGTGCAGAGCGCGTAATATGGTCTATAGCGGTAGTTATTACTTGAAAGGGACTGCGGTCTCACATGTCGGGCGTCAAGGGCATTTGTCGCGGCAGGCGTGTATCGCGGTCCCAGGAAGCCGGCCCATCGTTTTTCTGAACGTGAGCGCCACGCCATGGTGCTTCGACATCGTTGGCCGACACGTGCCAGTGAGCAAATTCCACGTCGCCGTGGGTAGCGCGGCTGTGCCGCTGGCGCCACTCATAGAAAGACGAAACCAACATCCAGGGGGCGCCTCATGATGCACGTTTTTCTGGCAAGCAACCGCAATGCACTGATAGAACGGTGTCGGGCGAAGGTGGCACAGAGGCCCGCGCGCGGGGCAACCGCGCAGCAGCTTCAGAACGGTGTGCCGCTGTTCCTGGATCAGCTCATCAGGACGCTTCGAATGGAACAGACGTCGGAGCCCCTGGACAGCCGCAAGATTTCAGGTCCCTCGGGGGGCGGGGCGTCTTTATCCGAAATCGGCGAGTCAGCGGCGCAGCACGGGCGGGAGTTGTTGAAGCTCGGGTTCTCGGTTGACCAGGTCGTCCACGACTACGGGGACCTGTGCCAGGCCATTACAGACCTCGCGTACGAGCGCGATGCGCCGTTTCTGGTAGACGAGTTTCGAACCCTTAACCGCTGCCTGGACAATGCCATTGCCGATGCGGTCACCGAGTTCAGCTACCAGCGCGATTTTGCCGCGGCAGACAGGCAGGCGATTGAGCTGCATGAACAGCTCGGATTCTTCGCGCACGAGCTGCGCAACTTTCTTCAGACTGCCACGCTTGCGTTCGCCGCCGCCAAAACCGGAAATCTAAGTCTGTCCGGCGCGACCGGGGCGGTGCTCGAACGAAGCCTGGACGGACTGCGCGATCTGATCGCCCATTCGCTGGAAGAGGTTCGGGCGTCATCTGGCATTTCCGCGCAAACCAGAATGTTTCCGGTTGCCGCCTTTATCGCGGAAGTCAAACGTGCCGCTGAACTTGCGGCCCAGGTCTGTGGCTGCGAATTGACGGTGTCCGCCGTGGACCCACGACTGGCCGTCAGCGGGGACCGTGACCAGATTTATGCTGCGTTAGGCAACCTGATGCAGAACGCTTTCAAGTTCACGCATCCTCACAGCGAGGTAACGCTGGACGCGTACGCCGTGTCGGATCGCATCCTGATCGACGTGAAGGATCACTGCGGAGGTCTTCCGCCCGGGAATGCGGAACGGATGTTCCTGCCCTTCACCCAGAATGGCGAGGACAGAACAGGTCTGGGCCTAGGACTTTCGATCGCACGACGTAGCGTCGAGGCAAATAACGGGGTTCTGAGCGTTCGGGACTTACCTGGCATCGGGTGCGTCTTCACGATCAGCCTGCCCAGATATGCAACACCAGCGGCAAGCTGACCATCGCTGCTGCCAGGTCGACCGACGCCTACCACGCGATTGCGACGAACGTGAAAGCCGTGCCCCAATGCCCCCCCGACAGCGCGTCGCGAGCGAAAGCGGAATGGCTAGGTGTCTTAAGGGCTTCGCCAGAATGTGGGACCCACGGTACCGCTAATTGATAGAAAACGAAGGCATAAAAATTGCGCCAATTATCGCATCGGCCACCCCGCTCGGCGCGACAAGGAGAACACGACATGTCCGGATCGAAAAGCGGACGGACGATATTCCGAGTCGGTGGAACGATCGCCATGATCGTGCTTGCGGGTATGGGCGGTTGGCTCTTCGTCGTTCATGAACTGAAGCAGCGAGTTCTGGAAATGCTCGGCCCACTCGGGACTGCCGAGCGCATCGACGTCAGCTTCAACCGCATTACGCTTACACGCGTCCATCTGCGAGCGTCGCAAAACTGGCCGGCGGCTGACGTTTTTCGGGCCGAGCGCGTCGTGTTCGACCTCGACATGCGTGCGCTTCTGTCAGATCGGGTCCACGTTCTCAATGTTAGAGCCGAGGGCTATTACCTCTCGGCTGTACGGTCGGCAGACGGTCACATGCGTCTGCTGGCCAACCTGAGCCAGTCGGCGCGAGAAGCCAATGGCCAATCCGTAGCAGCCGCCACGCGCGCAAGCGGCGACAAGCTCATCGACCACGTCGCACTGGGGCACGGAACGATCGAGTTCTTCGATCAGACAGTGCAGAAGCCGGCCTATCGAATCCTGATTACGGATGTGCGCGCAACGATCGACCATCTGCATTTCCCCGACCTCACGGACACGTCCACGTTTGACCTGACCGGCTTGATCAAGGGCCCATCGCACACAGGGGGCGTGTCGGTCGCAGGCTGGATCAAGATTGCCAGTAGTGATTCGCAGACGCACGCCACCCTGCGCAATGTGGATATTTCCGAACTCGATCCGTACCTGCCGAAAGAGGCCAGTTCGAAAGGGAAAGCACGAAGTAGCACGATCGATCTGACACTTGATGCAGCAGTTCGCAATTACCATATACATGCGCCGGGGACGTTGACGTTGAACCATTTTCAGCTGGCCGAGAACAGCAACGGGAATCCAGTTGACAAGCTCCTCTCGATTCCTGGCAAGGCCGCGGTTGCCGCGCTGACGGACCACCAAGGGCAAATCAGATTGAAATTTGAACTGGACGGCAACGTGCGCGATCCGAAATTTTCGCTGAACGAAAGCCTGAGCGAGCACCTGGCTGCTGGCTTCGCGAATGCGCTCGGCGCCAGCGCGGCCGGTGTCGCGAAAGGGGCCGGCGAGACCATGGAAGGAATAGGCAATGCCTTACTCAATCTACTTCCTAGATGATGTCCGCATTATCGCGTTGCCTTGTTGTGCTACGTCTGAAGGATAAAAGCAGGCAACTCGGCCGCGCGCAGACGGTGCGCCAATGCGCCCGCGTTCCTCCAGACGTTCGAGCCGCTGTTGTTTCGTTACAGCCGCCAAGGTAACGTCCAACAAGACCAGAAAGCCGGGCAGCCGAGGTCTTTCGATCGAAGCCATGGAGCAGTTTGCAGCTTGGTGCGCAACGTCTCAGGCCGGTTTCTTGCTATTCCTCCCAAACATCATTAACCAACGCTCATCGCTGGTAACCCACATGCGCCTGTTGAATCGTCTGGCTGTTGCACTGGTTTTGCCGCTGGCCTCCTGCGCGATCGGGCCATCAAGTTCAAGCGATACGGGCTTCGGCGCGTCGCCCGCCATACCGGCTCCGCAATCGACCTTGATTCCAATGGTCAACATCGCGCCCGTCCAGGCGCGCGCTGCCGGTTCTCTGCCCACCGCTCCCCGCGGTTTTGCTGTCACCGAATTCGCCAGTGGGCTCGCACATCCGCGCTGGCTTTACACGTTGCCCAACGGTGACGTACTGGTGGCGGAAAGCGACGCGCCTAAAGAACACGATGAAGGAAGTGGCATATTCGGCTGGATCAGGCGGCAGGTCATGCTGCGCGCAGGCGCCGGTGTGCCGAGCCCTGATCGCATCGTGCTCTTGCGCGATGCGAACGGCAGCGGAGTCGCTCAAATGCAAACTGTGTTTCTCCGTGGCCTGCACTCGCCGTTCGGAATGGCGCTGATTGGCAATCAACTCTACGTTGCCGATACGGACGCCCTGCTGCGTTTCGACTACGTGACAGGGGCTACCTCGATCGCAAGCCCCGGTGTCAAGGTTGCCGACTTACCGGCGGGCCCGATCAACCATCACTGGACAAAAAATATCCTCGCCGACCGCTCCGGCAAACATCTGTATATCACGGTGGGATCGAACAGCAACGCTGGGGAAAATGGAGTCGACGCCGAAGAAGGCCGAGCGCGAATCCTCGAGTTCGACGTGGAAAGCGGCCGCTTGCGGCCCTATGCAACAGGATTGCGCAATGCCAACGGCCTCTCATGGCAACCGGAGAGCGGCGCCTTGTGGACGACCGTGAACGAGCGGGACGACCTCGGCAACGACCTTGTGCCCGACTACATGACAGCAGTAAAAGAGGGCGCGTTCTATGGCTTCCCATACAGCTACTACGGCCGGCACATCGACACTCGCGTCAAACCTCAACGCCCCGATATGGTTGCGAAGGCCATCGCGCCCGACTATGCCCTCGGCAATCACACGGCGTCGCTAGGTCTTGTCTTTTACGACCAGACGTTGTTCCCACCGCATTACCGGGGCGGCGCATTTGTCGGCCAGCACGGCTCATGGAATCGCAAGCCGCGCACCGGTTACAAGGTCGTGTTCGTGGCATTTGTGGATGGGAAACCTGTCGGCGCACCTGAGGATTTCCTGAGCGGTTTTCTGACGGCTGACGGCCACGCCGTTGGTCGACCCGTCGGCGTGGCGCTGGACGCGCACGGGGCATTGCTCGTCGCTGACGACGTGGGCAACGCTGTCTGGCGAGTAGCGCCGCGTGACAACGTTAAATCGGCAGACATTGCGCCGGCAGGGAAATGACATTGCCCTTGGCCGTTTCGCTCGAAAGCCGGGCGGACGCAAGGTTGTCTTGCCGATGAGCGCTGCTCGCTCTGCCAAAGCAGCGCGCCTGCGACCGTCCCCCGGGATACGTGACCGGTCAGCCGATCACGCCGCGGCCTCACAACGTCAAGCCGAAACGTGATTCGACAGGAGGGGCGCCATTACCTACGACGACATTTTCACATGCGCCGCCGATTGCTACTTTTGTCTGGCCGAAGTCAGTTTGCGAAAGTTGATCGGAACAATTGCTCCCGTCAACCCCGACGTCACCGGAATTTCAAGAGGCGGTTACTGAACGATTGTCGGCCGTTCCCGAAACCCCATTCAGTGACTCTTCGTGGCCGGTCTGTGCCTTTCAGGCAGGCGCCGAGCGCGCAGCTCCGTGTCGCATATATCGCGAAACCTGCGATATATGGTGGGCACCATGGCTGCAATTTCTCCATAAATGACGGTGACTTCTGCGCGCTATGCGCTGCCTGGTTGCCGAGCGAGAGTTCGGTATACGGTCGGACGCGAAACCGAAAACAGCTCGGCCAGGTCACTGATGGAATGGTTGCCGCCGTCATGCATCCGGCGCAACTCTTTCTGTTGTTTGAGGGAGAGTTTGGGCTGCTTCCCCCGAAGTTTACCTTTGGCGCGCGCGATAGCCATTCCCTCGCGCGTGCGCATACGAATCAGGTCGGCTTCGAACTCGGCGAAGGTGGCAAGGATGTTGAAAAACATTTTGCCCATCGGGTCAGTCGGGTCGTACACGCTTGAACCAAGGGCTAGTTTCACACCGCGTGCGATCAGGGAATCAGCAATATCACGGGCATCCGGTACCGACCGGGCTAGCCGATCGAGTTTCGGGACAACGAGTGTGTCACCGCGACGAACGGCGGCCAGGGCCTGATCCAGCCCTGGCCGCGACCGGTTGGTGCCGGTCAATCCACGATCCGTATAGATCCGATCTGGCGCGACGCCGAGTTCGACGAGCGCGCACTGTTGGGCGCTCAGATCCTGTTTGTCGGTGGAACAGCGAGCGTAGCCGATGAGTGTCTTCGTCATGCAGAAAGTGTACGTTAAAGGGCCGTTGAATGATAAATTCATCGTACCATCTAAGTGAGACGCTCAGAGCCGCGATTTCCATCAGCTCGCGCCGTGGGTGTTGAGTGTCCGTTGAACGATCCTCTTACGGACACATTGGCGAGGCGGCATCCGGTTCAGCATGGAGTGTTCAACATGACTTCAGGCAGTGGAGGCAAATCCGATCTGACCGGATTAGCGGCCGTCCGGCTTAAAGAGTCGATGACCCGGTTCGCTGTGCTCAGGCCGCATCTTGAAGATGGTGTTCCCCTGTCACGAGCAGCGGCCGACGCCGATATCTCGATCCGAACCGCCGAGCGCTGGCTCACCCGATACCTGGGCGGCGGACTGGTGGGCCTCGCCCGGTCGGCACGATCCGATCGCGGATCGCGGAAATTAAGCGCTGAGATGGTCGGCCTGATCGAAGGCATGGCGCTGCGAAAACCCCGACCATCGGCGGCGACGCTTCATCGCCGCATAGTCGAAGTCGCACAACAGCAGGGATGGTCGCCACCGTCTTACAGCAGTATTCACTCGATCGTCGCCGCACTGGACCCGGCACTTGTCACGCTCGCGCACGAAGGTCACGCCGCATTTCGCAACCGATTCGAGATGGTTTATCGGCACCGCGCCGAGATCCCGAATGCGATCTGGCAGGCCGATCACACCGAATTCGACATCCTGATCCTCGACTCGAATGGCGCGCCTGTCCGCCCCTGGCTGACAACTGTCATTGACGATCATTCGCGGGCCGTCGCTGGATACATGGTGTTTCTCGGCGCGCCTTCATCATTACAAACGTCGCTCGCTTTGCGGCAGGCGATCTGGAGAAAGTCGGATTCGCAATGGCCCGTTAGCGGCATCCCTGACGTGCTCTATATCGATCACGGCAGCGATTTCACCAGCACTCATCTTGAACAGGTTGCAGCGGACCTGCACTTCCAAATCGTGTACTCGGCTGTCGCCCGGCCGCAAGGTCGGGGCAAAGTGGAGCGGCTATTCGGCACGTTGAACACGGAGCTTCTGCCCGAGCTTCCGGGACACCTGAGAGGCGGCAAGCCCGCCACACCACCGAAATTATCGCTGTCCGAGCTGGACGCAGCAGTCGGCGCTTTTATCATCGGAACCTACAACACGCGCGTGCATAGTGAAACCGGTACGACGCCAATTCGGTCATGGGTTGGCAATGGCTGGCTGCCCCGAATGCCCGATAGTCTTGAGGACTTGGACATGCTGCTGGTGATGGTGGCGAAGTCCCGCGTCATCCATCGCGACGGCATCCACTTCCAGGGCCTGCGCTATCTTGCCCCGACGCTTGCGGCTTACGTTGGCGAACCGATCACGATCCGGTATGACCCTCGCGATCTGGCCGAAATACGGGTGTTTCATCGGAACCGCTTCCTCTGCCGTGCGGTAAGCCCCGAACACGAAGCCGAGACCGTCACGCTCAAAGACATTCAAACCGCCCGCACCAACCATCGAAGGTCGCTGCGAAGCCAGATCAATGAGCGGATCACTCGGGTCGTCGATTTCCTGCCTGACCGTGCCCGAGAATCTGATCGCCAACCCGAGGTCGAGCATCGCAAGCGCCATGTGAAGCTGCATACCTACAGGGAAGACAAATCATGACGACCAGTTCCGCTGGCCGTCGAGCCCAAAACTTCATCGTTACGAAAGAGCACCGGCGATTTACGGAATTTGCAGACACTGTGCGCCGTCACCGCTACATTGGCCTGTGTTATGGAGCTGCCGGCATCGGTAAAACTCTGCTCGTCGTTATGCCCATTGGGACCTGGCCGAGCCGTTGCTCCTTTCGTGGGGGCCACGTGACCCATCCGACGCCAAAGTCTATTCGGCAGTGGCCCGCGCGCGCACCATTTTTTACACGCCCACTGTAAGCGGTCCGTTGAACGAGTTTCGCAAAGAGGTCAAGCTGCTCAGCAGCCGAGCGAGCATTTGCATTGAAGAGGCCAATCAAGCTGCAAAGAAAGGTCACTGCGATCGAGATGCCGCAGGCATCGAGTTGTTAATCGTTGATGAGGCCGAGCGCCTATCAACCTCGGCCCTTGAATATGCTCGCGATCTGTTCGACCGGACAAATATTGGCCTCATCCTCGTGGGCATGCCGGGTATCGAGAAACGTATGGCGCGCTACCCTCAATTGTTCAGTCGTGTGGGATTCGCTCATCACTATCGCCCGCTCTTAAACGACGAACTGTCTTTCGTCCTGACACGGCATTGGCGGCGACTCGGCCTCACCCTGGATCAGGCGGATTTCACTGACAGCCAGGCGATTGCAGCAATCGCGCGCATCACCGCTGGGAACTTCCGTTTGCTCCATCGACTGTTCGTGCAGATCGACCGCATCCTGCGCATCAATGACCTGAAGGTGATTACCGAGGATGTTGTCGAGGCCGCGCGCAGCACCCTCGTAATCGGTGTCACATAGCGACAAATAGCGCTGGAATTTTCCCGCCATTTATCGCTGAAGATCACACGCGCGGCTACGGCGAACCGCTAAATACTGCGATCACGGCAATCACGACCCGCCTGTGAGCCTGATCGGACGCGTTATCGGAACTGCTGCTCGACTGATACATTTGGTTATATATCATATGCCCCGAACGCGGATTGAACAGCGCGCATCGAAAACCTATTCTCTCCTCTAACAACTCTGCCTCGAGGCTTGCCTCAGGCGCGGAGTCCAAAGCGTGCGCAGCGCCTTGAACCGACCTCAACGATTGCTGGTCTGTAAACGCGTTCGTAGCGCAAATACCCGGTCCGGAGCAGAACATGATTGAAGAGTTGCGGCCCACCCCGCCGGTGCAGGAAGGAGATCGTGCATTCTGGTCATGCATTCGAGGCGGCCGGCTGGTTGGACAGAAGTGCAGACAATGCGGTGAAGTCCGCCTGCTGCCGGCGGACCGATGCGCAGCGTGCCTGTCCAGCGAATACGAGTCGGTCACTTTGTCGGGCGAAGGCGTGATCGTAACCGCATGCCGGTTTCACCGTGCCTATTTCAAGGAACTGGTCGCCGCAGTCCCGTACACCGTAGTGCTGGTGCATCTGAAGGAAGGCCCCATGCTGTATAGCAATCTGGTCAATGAGCCTGGCACGCTGCCGACGCCCGGCACACCAGTTCGGGCCGTTCTAAAACCCTTTGGCGATCAAGGCGGCCTGATCCTGTTTGAAATGCAGGCCGCCTGAAAAGGCCTGCCCTCACATTGAAGCCAAAAAAGAAGGCCGTCCACAGACACCGGTTGTATCGCCTGCCTGACAGGCGAATCAGGAGACAGATAGCGTGCGCGAACCTGGCTATGCCCTTAACGAATACATCGGCCGTCACGCCGTGCAGGCCGACGACATCACAGCTTTTCCGCTGGCAGCTATGGCCGCCACACTCGATCAGGCTGAGAGCGGCGATACGGTGCCGCCGCTGTGGCACTGGTTTTATTTCCTGCCGGTTGCGCCGATGTCCGAAGTAGGATCGGACGGTCACCCGAAGCGCGGCGGCTTCCTGCCGCCGGTGCCGTTGCCTCGCCGCATGTGGGCCGGTGGACGTCTGACCTTTCATGCGCCGCTCAAGGTCGGCGAACACGCGAGGCGCACCTCGACCATCGCCAACATCGAAGACAAGACCGGCCGCTCGGGCCGCCTCGTGTTCGTTACCGTGCAGCACACGATCGAGGCGGGCGGTGAGTTGAAGATCGAGGAAGAGCACGACATCGTCTACCGCGATGCGCCGCAACTTGGCCAGGCGTCGGCGAAACCGGTGCCCGCGCCGGAAAGTGAAACGTGGCGGCGCACCATGAACGCGGACGCCGTGACGCTGTTTCGCTACTCGGCGCTGACCTTCAACAGCCATCGCATCCACTACGACTATCCGTATGTGACCCAGGTCGAGGATTACCCGGGGCTGATCGTCCACGGTCCGCTGATTGCGACATTGCTGGTCGATCTGGTGCGCCGCGAACGTCCCGATGCGACGCTGAAGAGCTTCGCGTTCAGGGCGCTGCGCCCGACCTTCGCCGATCAGTCATTCACGGTCTGCGGCAAACCCTCCACCGATGGCAAGACCATTGACCTGTGGGCCAAAGATCACGAAGGTTACCTGACGATGCGCGCGACCGCCGTTCTGGCCTGACCCCCACCGACTTTCATCTGGATTCAATCTCATGCAAACGACGCAGCAGGACTCCTTTCAGGACATTCGCGAAGCGGTCCGCGATCTGTGCCAGCAGTTTTCCGGCGAATACTTCCGAAAGATCGACGAAGCCCGCGGCTATCCGGAAGCATTTGTCGAAGCGCTGACCAGGGCTGGTTGGCTTGCCGCGCTGGTTCCACAAGACTTCGGCGGCTCGGGGCTGGGGCTCACGGAAGCGTCGGTCATCATGGAAGAGATCAATCGCGCCGGTGGCAACTCGGGCGCGTGCCACGGGCAGATGTACAACATGGGCACACTGTTGCGCCATGGTTCCGAAGAGCAGAAGCGCAAGTATTTGCCGAAGATTGCGAGCGGCGATCTGCGTCTGCAGGCGATGGGCGTGACCGAGCCGAGCACCGGCACTGATACGACGAAAATTAAGACCACGGCCGAGCGACGCGGCGACCGTTACGTGATCAACGGCCAGAAGGTCTGGATCTCGCGTGTGCAACATTCGGATTTGATGATCCTGCTCGCGCGCACCACACCGCTTGCGGAGGTAAAGAAAAAATCCGAAGGCATGTCGATTTTCATCGTTGACTTGCACGAGGCGATTGGCCACGGCATGACCGTCCAACCAATCTTGAACATGGTCAATCACGAGACCAATGAACTGTTCTTCGACAATCTCGAAATCCCTGCTGAGAATCTGATCGGCGAAGAAGGCCAGGGCTTCAGATACATCCTCGACGGCCTGAATGCGGAGCGCACGCTGATCGCTGCGGAATGTATCGGCGATGGTTACTGGTTCGTCGACAAGGTCACGGAATACGCGAAACAGCGCGTGGTGTTCGGCCGCCCGATCGGCCAGAACCAAGGCGTGCAGTTCCCGATCGCGCGTTCATTCATCAACGTCGAAGCGGCCAGCCTGATGCGTTTCGAAGCGGCGCGCCGTTTCGATGCACACGAGCCGTGCGGTGCGCAGGCGAACATGGCGAAGCTGCTCGCTGCCGATGCGTCCTGGGAAGCGGCGAACGCCTGTCTGCAGTTTCATGGAGGCTTCGGCTTTGCCTGCGAATACGACGTCGAGCGCAAGTTCCGCGAGACGCGCCTTTACCAGGTTGCCCCGATTTCGACGAACCTGATTCTCTCCTACGTGGCCGAGCATATTCTTGGTCTGCCGCGTTCCTTTTGAGAGGAAGCATTTGATGAGATCGCGACACTATCGCAGTATGAAGCGACCAGAGTCCCTGCGGCTAACCGCAGACGGCTCACGACGCGCGCCGCAACTCGCGGTATCTGGAAAGGTGAGCGCATGAGCGCCGCATTGCCCTGCTCGTACCTGTTCTTGCCCGGCAACCGGCCGGAGCGTTTTGAGAAGGCGTA
Organism: Paraburkholderia polaris; assembly: GCF_012927345.1. GTDB lineage: Bacteria > Pseudomonadota > Gammaproteobacteria > Burkholderiales > Burkholderiaceae > Paraburkholderia > Paraburkholderia polaris. The sequence continues at coordinate 15,240 of NZ_JABBGJ010000064.1, read as the reverse complement.
CGCCGCAGGCGCTGATGTAGTCATCCTCGACCTTGAAGATGCCGTGCAGCCTGATCAGAAACTGGAGGCGCGTGCGGCTGTGCTCGCTGCAGCCAAAACAGCGCGGCCCGCATGGGTGCGCATCAACGGCTCCGACACCCAATGGTTCGCTGACGACGTCGCAGTGCTTTCAGGACATCCTGGGATCGCCGGACTCGTGTTGCCGAAGGGCGAAACGCGTGAACAGGTGGAAGCGATTCTCGCGCACGCACATCCGGCGCTCTCGGTCCTGCCGATGATCGAGACGGCGCGCGGTTTTGCGCAGCTAGCGTCGCTGTGCAACGCACCGCGTGTCACGCGCATCGCCTTCGGGACGCTCGATTTCCAGATCGATCTGGGCATCGATGGCGATGGCGATGAGCTGCATATGTTCCGATCGCAGATCGTTCTCGCGTCGCGGCTCGCCGGCATTGGCGCACCGGTCGATGGCGTGACCACCTCGATCAGCGACGCCAATCTCGTCGAGAATGATGCGCGACGTGGCCGGCGCTTCGGATTTGGCGGCAAGCTCTGTATCCATCCGAAGCAGCTTGAGCCGGTGCATCGCGCATACACTTGGAGCGATGCAGAACGGCAGTGGGCGGAGCGGGTCTTGCGCGCAGTGGAGACGAACAACGGGTCGGCCGTCGCAGTCGACGGCAGGATGGTCGATTTGCCGGTCATTCTGAGAGCTCGCCGGATCATGGATGGCGTCCGCGCCTGACACAGATGTAAAGGACACAAAAAATGACCTACCTGCCTTCAGGCATGCCCGCACCCGAGCCCGGGCCGGAAGACGCCCCCTTCTGGCAGGCGTGCCAGGACAAGACACTGAAGATCCGCTTCTGTCACGATTGCACGCGATATTTTCATCCGCCGATGCCGGGTTGCCCTCGATGCGGTTCGATGGATTTGGGCTGGAAAGAGGTCAGCGGTAACGGGACGGTTTTCACCTACACGATCGGGCACCACGCGGTCCACCCGGCGCTCAAGGGACACGGACCCTATAACGTGTCGGTGATCCTGCTCGACGACGTCGACGACGTGAGACTGGTCAGCAACGTGATCGATGTGCCGCCGGAGGAATTGTCCATCGGCATGCCCGTGACCGTCTGTTTTGAACCAGCGGGCAATGGCATGCTGCTGCCCCGATTCAGGCGCCGCAATCCATCATCCGAATCGACGGGGAGCGCGCGATGAGCTTCCCAACACCCGACTGGCCGCGTAAATACCGTCCCTGCATCGTCGGTGTCGGAGAGACGGCCTACGCAAAGCGCGGCGGCCTCAACGACACCACCGAGCTTGCGTTGTGCATTGAGGCGATCCATGCGGCCGCCGCCGACGCAGGTATTACCGCGAGCGAAATTGAAGGTTTTTCATCGTTCGGGTTCGAGCGCCATGAGCCGGCTATCGTACAAGCCGCACTGGCAGCGCCCTTGCTGCGCCATGCGTCGATCGTCTGGGGCGGCGGCGGAGGCGGTTGCTCGGGCGCGGTGATGCACGCCGCGATGGCGGTCGCGACCGGCCAGTGCCGCTATGCCGTCGTGTATCGGTCTCTCTGCCAGGGACAATACGAGCGCTACGGCCAGTATCGCGCGCGCCCAATGTGGGGCTCTTACGTCGCGCCTTTCGGGTTGATGTCACCGGCACTGATGGTGGCGCTCACTTACCGGCGGTTCATGCACGAGTGTGGCACAACCGCCGACCATCTTGCCGAACTGGCCCTGACCCTGCGCGCCAATGCGCAGGCCAATCCGCGCGCGGTGATGCGCGGTCACATACTGACGCGCGATGCGTATTTCTCGTCCCGGATAATCGCCGACCCGTTCAGACTTTACGACTGTTGTCTCGAAACCGACGGCGCTTGCGCGATTGTCGTGACGACCGAAGAGCTCGCCGGGCGTCTGCAAAGACCCGCAGTGCCCATTCTGGCGGCCGCGCAGGCCAGCGGTCCCCGTTGGACGCTCGGGCCCATGGGTTCGCACAATATGCCCATCGAAAACTATGCGACGACGAATTCAATGGAAGTCGCCAAAGCGATTTATACGCAATCCGGGCTAAGGCCCAACGACATTGATGTCGCGCAGATCTATGACGCCTTCACCGGACTCATTCCGATGGGGCTTGCTGATTATGGCCTGTGCGAACGAAGCGAAGTCGCGTCATTCATCGAGTCAGGAGCGCTTGCTCAGGGCGGTAGGCTGCCGATCAACACGGCGGGCGGATTGCATTCTGAGGCTTATCTGCACGGATTGAATCTGGTCATCGAAGGGGTACGCCAGGCGCGTGGCGACTCAACGATGCAGGTGCCCAACGCGCGGCACAGCCTCGTCACCAGCGGCGGCGGCACCGGCCACAAGAGCGCGCTGATTCTGGGCCGGCCCTGACACGTCGCTGCCGCTGCCAGTCGGCAAGCCGGGATCCCGCCCGACCGATAAAAGGAACAGGAATATGTCAGAAAACGTGTCGTCCGTTGACGCAGAGATGGTGTTTCCCACGCGCATGGACCTTGGAGAGGGACCCCTCTGGGATCCCGCCGGACAGTCGCTTTACTGGACGGACCTGATTAACCAGAAGCTCTTCAAAGGCAATCCGTCGACCGGCAGATATGTCGAGCGAAACTTGCCGTACAAGGCATCACGCGTCACCCATTGCAGCGATGGTCGACTGCTGGTTTCGTTCACGCGCGGTCTGGCGTCAGGTACCTTCGATGGCCAAGCGTTTGCGCCATTGACGCCGGGTTTTTCATTGCCGAAGGAAGTCCGGATTAACGATGGCGCCTGCGACGCACAGGGTCGTTTCTGGACCGGCACCTACGATCCGACGCTGAGATCGGCCATCGGTTGCCTGTACTGCGTCGAGCACGGGCGCGTATCGACGAAGACGGAGGGAGTCATGTTGTCGAATGGCATCCGTTTCAGCCCCGATAATAGAACGATGTACTTCGTGGAGACTTCCCCCGCCCGGCTCTGGGCCTATGAGTACGAACTGAGTAACGCCACACTGGGCAAACGCCGGCTCGTCGTCGACTACAGTGGCATCGGTGCGAGGCCGGACGGATGCGCGATCGACACCGATGGTTGTCTGTGGGTCGCCGAGGTCGACCGAGGCCGGATTGCACGCTACGCGCCGGACGGGAAGCTCGATCAGGTGGTGCGCGTGCCCGTGCTGAAACCGACATCAGTGTGCTTTGGGGGCCGGGAGAATAACGTGCTATTCATCACGTCCCGTTATGCGGGCGTTGAGTCGGGGGAGCAGAGCAACCCGCTGGCGGGGGCCGTATTCGCTGCTCAGGTGAATGCCACGGGCTTACCGGAACACCGGTACGCCCATGGCGAGTGAAGGCGCTGCCGTGTTGGCCAGACTAAGCGCCACCATTCGCAATGACGACCTTGCCGAAGAACCGCCGCCTTTCAAAAAAACGCCATGCTTCGATCGCCCGCTCAAACGGAAATACGCTATCAACAACAGGCTTCAGACGTGCATATTCCATCGCCTGCAGCATGTTCAGAAGGGCTGAGCGATCGCCCGCAGAACTGCGGCGAAACACTGCGGCGCTATTGAACAATGCCTTGAAGTCAACTTCCGGCGTGGCGCCATTGAGAAACCCGATCAGGACGACCTCGCCCCCGGCGGCAACCGCGTCGATCGATTGACGCAGTGTGCCCGAGCCACCGACCTCCACTACGCGGTCAACGCCACGGCCACCCGTCAGTTCTCGCGTCTTTTTGCCCCATTCGGGCAAGTCGAGATAATTGATCACTTCGTCCGCGCCCAGGGCCTTGAGTCGGTCTGCTTTCGTGACGCTCGATGTTGTGGCGATGACCCGCGCGCCGAGCAGCTTCGCAAACTGAATGGCAAAAACAGACACGCCACCGGTTCCCTGCGTCAATACGGTATGTCCCGGGCGCACAGGTAAGCCACCCGTCAGCGCAGTCCAGGCGGTGAGCGCCGCGCACGGCAACGTCGCCGCCTCTTCGAAGGTCAGATGAGCCGGTGCGGCGACGAGTGCCTCCTGATGGACCACCTTGTATTCCGCGAGCCAGCCGTCCCGGGACCAGCCGTAGCCATCGGTTTTCAGGGTCGCCGGCGGACTGCCACCGTACCAGCGCGGATGAAAGGTGTTGATAACCCGGCTGCCGACCTCGAACATGTCGATACCTTCGCCGATCGCGACGATCTCCCCGGCCGCGTCGCTCGTAGGGATCAGGCCCGCACGCTGACCACGCGGGTATGTGCCGTTGAGCATCGCGATATCGCGATAGTTAAGCGATGTCGCACGGATACGTACCAGCACCTCGCCGCGTTGCGGTTGAGGTACAGGTTCGTCGTGCTGTGTCAGATAGTCGGGGTTCCCAGCCCGGTCAACGCGATAGACTTTCATCTGCAGCTCTGTTCGATCCATTTACAGTGGCTTCTTCAGGGTTCGGCTTCAGGATGATGCGGCCCATAACGCCCGAACGTTCGAGATCAGCGTGCGCGCTGGCGGCGAGTGCGAGCGGCAGCACACGGCTTACCAGCGGCCGGACCAATCCGCGCTCCACGAGCGTTAGCGCATCTTCCAGCTGACGGCGGGAGCAGCTGACGGCGCTGAGCATCGAGATATCGTGCAGAAATAGCTGGGCGGAATTGAACGGCGCAGTTTCCCCGCTCAGTGCGCCAACCAGCACCCAGCGTCCATGCTTGGCAAGACTGCGCCGTACGGGCTCGTAAATCTTCGCACCCACATTGTCGATCACGACATCGACGCCCCGGCCGCCGGTGACGGCCCGCACATCGTTGGAGAAGTCCGCGCCGTGCGGAGTCACGATAACATCATGCGCGCCCAGATCGCGCACCGCTTTCGCTTTGGCTTCGGTCGAGACTACGGCCACGACACGGGCGCCGCTTGCCCGTGCGAGCTGAACGCCGTGCGCGCCCTGGCCACCGCTCGCGCCGGTGATCAGCACGCTTTCGCCAAGACGCAGCTTGCCCACATCTCGAATCGCATTCAGCGCCGTGCCGATCGCACAGGCCACGATGGATGCCTGATCCAGCGGGATCGTAGACGGCACGGCCGCCACGCAGTCTTCGCTCACCGCCACGAGTTCAGCGTAACCGCCATTCAGGTGGGCGTCGCCCATGAATTCCTTGTTGGCGCAATTGACTTCGAACCCGGAGCGGCATTCCCGGCAATAACCACACACCGAACGGCGCTGGGCTGTACAGACCCGGTCGCCAACGCGGAACAGACGCGTCGCCGTCCCGACCTTCTCGACGATCCCGGCAACCTCATGCCCCGGCACCAGCGGCAGATGCACCTTGCGCCGGAAAATACCGTTACGTACGACCACATCGTGATAGCAGACACCACAGGCCGCCACGCGGATCAGCACGTCGGTCGGCCGCACTTCCGGCTCCGGGATATCCTGCAACGCCAGTACATCGGCGGCACCGGTTTGCTCCTGAACGATCGCTCTCATCACGGCGTATCCGAAAAAATGATTGAACTGCAAACAGGCGCGGCACACATGTAATGCACGTTGTGAGCATTCGGGACCTGGCGCGGCCCAGCCGATTTTCGTACTTGACGCACGCTCTCTACGACCAGGCCCCAACCCTGCATGTAGCTCTCCGAGAGGTGGCCGCCGCTCGTATTCGCCGGAAACCGGCCGCCGAGCCGCAAGTTGCCTTCCCACACCCAGGCGCCGGATTCACCCGGTTCGCAGTAGCCGAAGCCTTCCAGCGAAAAAAGCACAGTAGGGCTGAAGTTGTCGTAGATCATCAGCGCATCCATATCATCCGGCGCGAGTCCAGCGTTCGCGTATGTGGACCGGGCGAGCGCCTGCATCGGCGCGCGCCAGTAGTCAGCCGGCGGGAACCCCGAACCGACCATTCTGGTTTGCGTGTCGACCGCCCGCACGTACACCGGCGGATGCGGCTGATCCCCGGCGGCGTCCGCGGTCGACAGAATCACGGCAACACCGCCGTCGTTGATCAGGCAGTAATCGAACAGCCGCAGTGGCTCCGCGATGAAACGCGAATTCTGGTGGTCGGCCACGGTGATCGGATTGCGCATGACCGCTTGCGGATTCAGCGACGCGTGATGCCGGAACGTCACCGAAATTTCCGCCAATGCAAGCGGGTCGGTGCCGTACTGGTGAGCGTGCTGTGCGAACATCATCGCGTGCACGGCACCGGGCGACGTCATGCCATAGGCTGACCAGAGGGCCGCATTGCCGCTGCCGTACCCATCCGCGCTGCCCCCATATGTCGCCCCGCGTGAACGGCCGTCGTTGCCATAAGCAATGGCGACCGTACGCGCCGAGCCCGACGCGATCAGCGATGCCCCGAGTTCCATCGCGACACCGGTCATGCGACCTTGGCCCTGCAGCGCAAAAGCCAGTTTCGGATCGATGCCGTAGCCTTCGGAGAATCGCTGGTAGTCCGGGATCCGTACGACGATCAGCGCGTCGATATCGTGGCGTTCGAGACCAGCGTCCGCAAGCGCGGCCGTCAGTGCCTGCATACCGAGCGTGTAGGCATCCTCGTCCGGCAGAACGCCGAACGGCGTCGCACCGATGCCTGAGACGATCGCCTTGCTTCGTAACTGGGAGTTCATGGCTTGCTGTCCGCGGTAAACGTTTCGGCGTTGGCACCCGCAGCCGGCGATCGGGCCATGTTTGCCCGTCGGTCCCAATGCATGTCTGGCAAGCCGGTTTCCATGATGCGGAATTTCTCAACCTTGCCTGTGGCCGTCTTCGGCAGGCTGGTCTGAAACTCGATGTAGCGCGGCAGCATGAATTTCGCCAGTCGTGTCTCGAGCCACTCGCCAAGTTGCGCCCCTGTCAGGGTGGCACCTTCAGCAACGATGGCGACGAGCCGCACCTCGTCTTCGCCGTCGCCCGCCGGGTATGCGACGACCGCGCATTCGAGAACGTCAGGATGTTGCGCGACGACCGTTTCGACTTCATAGGCCGAGACGTTTTCTCCACGACAGCGGATCCGTTCTTTTTTGCGACCGTCGAAGTACAGAAAGCCGTCGTTGTCCATACGCATGAAGTCGCCTGTGTGGAACCACAGATTGCGCTGTGCTGCGGTAGTTTCAGCCGGCTTGTTCCAGTAGCCCTTCATCATGATCGAGGACAAGCGTGGTCTGACTACCATTTCGCCTGCTTCGCCCGTCGGCACGTCGCGGTCGAATCCATCCACCACGCGCACTTCCCACTCGGGCGCGGCGCGCCCCGCGGCACCGTCGCGCCGCTCGGGATAAGGACTGTACACGGTCAGACCGAGTTCAGTCATGCCATGCGCCTCGACGATCTGCACGCCAAAGCGTTCTTCGAATTCCCGGTCATGGTGTGCATTGAACATGACTCGCAAACCGTGCGACCGATCGAGCGGCGTCGGCGGGAATGCCTTGAGCGTAGGCGGGATGGTAAAGATTGTGACGGCAACCGTTGCCTTTGCATCGGCGACCTCCTGCCAGAACCGGGACGCACTGAATCGTTGTGACAAATGGGCTTGCGCGCCGGCCAGCAATGCGGGGATCGTGCCCATGCTGCGCGACATGCCATGAAAGAGCGGCAAAGGCGCGTAGATGATGTCCTCGCGCTCGATGCCCACTGCGTCGATGCAGGCAAGCGACGTGTGGATTGTCTGGGCGTACGGCACCATCACCCCCTTCGAGGGGCCGGTCGTGCCGGACGTGTAGGGAATCAGATGCAGGTCGTCGAAGTGTGCGGGTTCGCACAGCGTGCCGGCAGCAGAGCCGATATCGATGAGCTCGGCGTAAGACGTGACGCGATGTGTGCCCGCACTATGACGCTCGCCCGGCTGGATCTGTTCGCCGCCGACCACAGCCAGCACCTCGATCTTCGCGAGCACATCCTGATCGAGCGCAGTAACATTGCCAGCCAGGTCCGCTTCGACCAGTACAGCGCGCGCACCGATGTCGCGCAGGATGTAAGCCAGCGAGTCGCCTTTCAGACCAGCGTTGACCGGCACCACAATCGCGTTCAGGAATGCAAGCGCCCAATAGGCAACCATGAACTCGGGCCGGTTGTTCATCATCAGAATCACCGGCTCTTGGGGGCGGACACCGGCTTTTTTCAGCCCCTTGGCGAGGGCCTGCGACTCGGCGAAGAATTCGGCATACGTCCACCGCCGCTGCTGGTAGCTCAGATAGACGCGCTCCGCACTGCGTTCGACCTGTTCGACGATCAGCTTGCCTAATACCCTGTCTTCAAGGGCTATTCTGGGTGCACTCACTTTGTCTCCTTTGTTGAATTGAACCAGCTACGATCAGAGCCCGCATCGATGCTCGGCAAGTCCCTGCACGCCGACGTCGTAGGCGAGTACCGCGCCTGCGGAGGCTTCGCGGGCAAACGCGACGTTCTCTTTCGGGTGGCGGGAGCTGGTGACAAACAGCGTGCGTAGATCTGGGCCTCCGAACGCACAGTGCGTCGGATGCGACACGGGCAATTCCAGTACGTCCACGAGACGCCCGTCAGGCGCATAGCGGTCAATGCGGCTGCCGCCGACGCGCGCACTCCACAGGCAACCATCGCTGTCGACCGAACAGCCGTCGGGCCGACCTGCGTCGTCACCGAGTCGCACGAACACTTCGCGCGGTCCGAGTGATCCGATGCCGGCCCCCCGTTCGGCCGACAGCGGGTATCGGTAGATGGTCCGCTCGAAGGTGTCGGAGAAGTAGAGCGACGTATTATCGGGACTGAAGCAGATACCGTTTCCGAGTTTCGCCCCAGTCGTCACGACGCCAGTTTTGAGGGCGGAATCGATGCAGATCAGCGAGCCGATGTTGTGCTTGAGCGCGCGATCCATCGTGCTGATCCAGATATCGCCATGGCGGTCGCAGCGGCCGTCGTTGAAGCGTTGATCGGTGCCGAGTGGCGAATCCATAGCAAGACTATCCAGTTCGCCCGTCGACGTATCCAGCCAGGCAAAAGAACCACGCATGGCAACCAGAAGGCGATCTGAGTTATCGAGGAAAATCGATGCCGGTGGCTTCGGGAGAGCAAAACGCCTCGTACGATCGGTGGCAGCCTCCCAGCGGTACACTGACGGGGCAACCACGTCGATCCAGTACAGCGCGGCTTCAGCAGCGTTCCATACCGGACATTCTCCAAGCTCGCACCGGTCAGCGGACGACCAGATGAGTTCAGCGCGCATCTTCATTGCCATGCCCTTTCAAGTTGTCGAACCATCATAGGCAGCGTGTTTTGATGGCGCAATACGCATACAGGGCATATGATAAATAACCAAAAGTATGGACAAGGAGACACCCTTGAACGACGTCGACGTCCGGTCGTTGCGCTATTTCCTCGCGGTTGCACATCATGGAAGCTACTCGCAGGCGGCGCTTCATCTGCAGATCACCCAGCCCGCCGTCAGCAGACAGATCCTGCTGATTGAGCGCGCACTCAAGGTGAGACTGTTTGTCAGGGACGGCAGGCGCTCGCTGCTGACCGAGGCGGGGAAGACTTTGCGTGTACATGCACAGCAGATCGTCGACCAGACAGAAGCGCTGGGTCACGTGGTCGGCCCTGCCGCTCAGCAGCCGAGCGGCCGCCTCAACGTGGGTATTCCTACGGCGACGGCTGATTACCTGATGCCGGAGGTCTTGCAGAACTACCGGAAGAAGTACCCGCAAGTCGCCTTGCATCTCGTGCAAAGCTATGGTTCAGACCTGTGTAACCAGCTGGGGGCCGGCGAGCTCGATGTGGCGCTGCTGTACGGCAATCCGCGCGTGCCGGATATTGAAATGAAGGGCGTGATCGACCTCGAGATGGGGTTGGTCTGTCCGCCGGCGGGGCCGGCGGGTCGTGCTGATCCGGTGAAGGGCTTGAAGTCGATTTCGCTCGAACGGGCGGCCACTCTCCCGCTGATCCTGCCCGGAGGCAGTCAGGATCTGCGACGGTTCATTGAAGAGGCGTGCCTGAGACAGGCGGTGACGCCCAACATCCTGATGGAAATTGACGGCATCTCGCTGACCAGGACGCTGGTCAGCCAGGGCGTGGGCTATATGTTCCTGGCCTACAGCGGCGTTCACGCCGACGTGGAGCGCGGCACCCTTCGCTATGTTCCTGTTTGCGAGCCTGCATTGCCGTGGCGGCTCAGTCTCGCGGTGCGGGCACACAAGCAGGAAACGCTTGCGACGCGGGCAATGATGACGGAAATCTCGACCGCGATTAAGCGAGGCGTACGCAATCGCTCATGGCGCGGAGCGCTGCTGGACCCATTGTGACAGGGGGCGTCAGACGTCGAATTCATCTGGTGTCCCGGCTTGCAGACTTTCCTGGCGGTAACCCTCGCTTTTTACGGCCCCATCTTCGGCGTGGCCCACGCGTCGCGCCAACGATGAGACGCGGTTGAAGCGGCTAACGATCACCCCTGCCGAAACGCATGCCACCCGCTCCGGATCGAGCGCGGCTGCGATCCAACAGCCGTTGTCTGACCTCCTCATGTGAAAAAATCGAATCGTTTGGGTTATATCTCTTATGCGTGGTATTCGCATTGTTAAGCCCAGGCGCTCTGCCTATGATTAAGGCGCTGATGCCTCGTCACATGTTCGAACTGATTCGAGGAAAAGCCGGATAGCGATCCCTGGGCTCATGGCCACAGTCGCGACCCAGGCTTTCCCCGTTCGCGCTGTCACGGCAATGGACTGCCAGACAGAGCGGCACATGATCAGTAGTGCCGAGGGATCTGGCCGTGCAGCAGGATATAAAACGATAAAAGACAATACATTTGGAGACATAGTCCGTGAAAAAGTCGGCATTGGTATTTTCAATTCTGGCCGTGTGCTGCGGGATGGCCCACGCGCAAAATAGCGTGACGCTATACGGCATTCTTGACGAAGGGATCGATTTCAACAGCAATGCTGGCGGTCACCGACAGTACTACATGGTCGGGAGCGTGGTGAGCGGGAACCGTTTCGGGTTCCGCGGCACCGAAGACCTGGGCGGTGGACTGCGCGCAATCTTCACGCTGGAAAATGGCTTCGATATCAACAGCGGCGCACTGGGCCAAGGCGGCCTTCTGTTTGGCCGCCAGGCATTCGTCGGCCTGGCGAGCGACCGTTACGGGACGATCACGCTCGGTCGCCAATACGACTCATCCATCGACTACGTGAGTCCCCTGGCTGCGAACCAGTGGGGCGGTTACATTGTCGCGTCGCCAGCGGACATGGAAAATTTCACGGCGGGCAGGCATACCAACAACTCGATCAAATACGCCAGTCCGCAATTGGCCGGGCTGACTTTTGGCGGTCTGTACTCGCTGGGCGGAGTCGCGGGCGACGTGACGCAGAACCAGCTCTACTCGATCGGCGCAGCTTATTCGTATGGATCATGGAACGTAGGGGCCGCGTACCTCAATTCGCGCAACCCCAATGCGTCCTATTACGCCACCAGTACTGCAGGAGCGACCGCGGCTACCAATAATTTTCCTTCGCCCGTGAACCGCGGCTACGCATCGGCGCACACCATGCAACTCGCAGACGTCGCGGTGTCATACACACTGGGAAGCGCTACGTTTTCTGCCCTGTATTCGAACGTTCAGTTCAAGGGATTAAGTGGGGCTACCAGCGTGTTAAATCCTGCCGGGCTAAGCGGGACGGGAACGTTCAATAACGTTGCCTTGAATTTCAGATATCAATTGGCGCCGAGTCTGCTACTGGCCACGCAATACGAGCGCCTGCACGGCGGTTCGGTCAAAGGAACCAGTGGCGCGACCTACAACCAGTTTGACTTCGGCGCTGACTATTTTCTCTCGAAACGCACGGATTTTTATCTCATCGCTGTATATCAGCAGGCCTCGGGGACGCAATCCGACGGCAAGCCCGCGGTCGCAGCGATCAATGTGATTACGCCGTCGTCGACCAACCGTCAGGCGACGGTTCGCCTGGCGATGCGGCACAGATTTTGATCTGCTTTATGAGCTATAACCTGAACGACTTCCTGGCAGCAACCTGTCGCGGTACACGCTCAGGAGAGTAGCAGGAAAAGGTTGACCCGGACTTGCCGTATGCCGGGTACGCCGTCGGCATGGCGGAATCTTCGACGCGAAGTTCCGGCAGTTTTGCCGTTGGCCGGGTCGATGTCTGGCGAGCAACGTGCTTGCTCCGTCGAACCCCGTGTGTAACTTAACTACATAACCATACGAGACAACTGTGCTTTCCTCTTCCCCACCCCCTGCTGCAAGTCCCTTGGCGGACATGGCGTACCGCAAGATCACATTGCGCGTAGCCCCTTTGCTTTTTGTCTGTGCGTTGCTGAATTACATGGACCGGTTGAATGTCGGCTACGCCCAGTTGCAGATGAAAGAAATGCTCAACTTCAGCGACGCGATCTATGGGCTGGGTGCAGCAATTTTCTTTATCGGCTACTTCGTATTCGAGATTCCGAGCAATCTGCTGTTGAACAGGGTCGGCGCCCGCAAAACGCTGCTCCGCATCATGTTTCTATGGGGGCTGGCGTCCGCTTGCACCATGTTCGTCCGTACGCCGACCGAATACTACATCGCACGGTTCCTGCTCGGAGTCTTCGAGGCGGGCTTCTATCCCGGGGTTTTACTGTATCTGACCTTATGGTATCCGCCTGCCCGGCGCGCGCGGATTGTCTCGTTCGTCTTCGTGGCAGGCGTGGTGGCGGGGGTGGTGGCCGGCGCCCTTTCTGGCTGGATCCTGCAAAACATGAACGGCGTGCACGGGTGGCAAGGCTGGCAATGGATGTTTCTGCTGGAAGGCGTGCCGAGCTGCCTGGTCGGGATCCTGGCTTATGTTTGCCTGGCCGATCGTCCGGCGGACGCGTCCTGGCTCGACAGCGAGCAGAAAGAACTCGTGAGCGGAGAGCTCGCCGCTGCGGCGGCAGCGACCCACACCGACCGCGATGGGCAGCCCGCCCGGCATCCGTTTTTCAATCCCACAGTCTACCTGTTGAGCTTTGCGCTGTTCAGCATCCTGTCCGGCCTCTATGCCTTGCTCTTCTGGCTTCCAACAGTGATCCACGGCCTTGGCGTCCGAAACCTGCAGCACGTCGGACTGTACTCGATGATTCCGAACGCTGCCGGTGCGGTAGCGATGATCCTGTATGGCAGGCATTCGGACGCACGCGTCGAGCGCCGCTGGCACTATGCAGTAGCCGCGATGGTGGCCGCTGTCTCGCTGTGCGCAACGACACTGACCGGCCACAGCCTTGCGCTTTCGCTGACATTGCTTGCCTTCGCGAACGCCGGGATCTCCGGGGCCTTGCCGGTTTTCTGGGCCATGGCGACGAGCCGGCTAACGGCGCGGGAGAGTGTCACGGGAATCGCGATCATTACCAGCCTGTCCAATCTGTCTGGTGTTGTCAGTCCGTATGCGTTGGGATTGATCAGGACCGCGACTGGCAGCCTCGCCAACGGACTCTATCTCATCGCAGCAATCATGGTTGCCGGGACCATTCTGGTTTTACTCGGGATTCCGGCAAATTCGGGGGCGCGGCGCGGCACCGACGCGTTGGCGGAGCCGTCCGGCCGTAAAGCCGCGCGGTAGGAAGCGCTGGATAGATTTCTGTTTTTACGCTTAAGGGAAACCCTCATGAACCTTTTGTCGCCAGACGTTCGGATCGAAAAGATCCGGCGGCAGGCTGCTGACGCGGCAAACGCCGAAGACGCCGCAGTCTGGCGCTGGTTTTCAGGCCTGTTCGAGGAGGGCCGGCTACGATGGTGTAAGTCGGCCGCTGGCTGGCTCGTAAGCGTTGACCACAGGCACGTCGCTACTGAAGAAAATTTCGACGACGCAATCCGGGTGGCGAAGCGGAGTTATGCTATGACGCCCCGACAGCGGAAGTCGCGCCCTGCGTAAGCAAGCGGGGCGTTCGGGAATACCGAAATCGCGTGATCGGCAACCGTCGACCAGGTCAAAACTGTCACCGTCGCGGCAACAATGATTTCGACGTGGGTGGCGGTCATGGGGCGTGTAGAACCCGCGTGTCGTTGAAGACGCGCAAGGGAAAGCACAAAAGAATTTCACTGTTGGCAAACGGCAGCCTGACGGGCTTATCGTTCAGCGCAGCGCCACGGTGAGATGGCAAGTGTGTCCAATCATTGTGTGAGCCCCACCAAGCCCATCCGCGCCTGCTCTGGCATGAACTCGATGAAGGTCGACGCGGCGCGTGGGTGATGGCGTGATCAATCATCTGCTTGAGGACAAAGTTCGTCATCTAAGGCGCTTTCCTGCGTTGGTACTCACCCTAGCGGTCAAGCGGCGACGGCGCGCCTACTAGCCGACTCACATACATTACGGAAATATATGATGCAGCCCCATAACACCGCATTGCCTCTGGCGGGAGTGCGTGTGCTGGATATGTCCCGCATTCTCGCAGGACCATGGTGTGCGATGGTGCTGGCCGATCTCGGTGCGGAGGTCATCAAGATCGAACATCCAGAACGTGGCGATGACACCCGCGACTGGGGCATCCGCATCGGCCAGACAGAAACCGCCTATTTCAACAGCGTTAATCGCAACAAGCGTTCCGTCGGCGTGGATCTGCAATCGCCCGAAGGGGCAGAAATCGCCCGGGCCCTCGCCAGCAAATGCGACGTCGTGATCCAGAATTTCAAGGTCGGCGGCGCGGCCAGGCTCGGCCTGGCTTACAGCGATCTGAGCGCCGGTCGCGACGACCTGATCTACTGCTCGATCTCCGGCTACGACCCAACGGGACCGGAGGCAACGCGGCCCGGCTACGACCTGGTTGTGCAAGGCGAAACAGGCCTGATGGGCATGAACGGCGAAGCGGGTCAGCCGCCGCTGAAGTTTGGCGTAGCCGTGGTCGATCTGTTTACCGGTATGTACTCCGCACAGGCCATTCTGGCAGCGCTGTATCAGCGGCGAATCCCGGTCGTGGCCGTTCAATCGAAATGGCGCTCGATGACTGCGGCCGGCTCTGTCAACTTGGCGGGCGTAGACTACCTGCGTAGCTAAAGCGTAGTTATCCTTATCAGATAGCTTACTTGACTGCGGCAGTAACAGTCCAACCATGCCATGTGGCGAAGCGTTCTTTGAGTACGGCACGATGACATGCCGCGTTCATTTGATGTCTGGGCAACGCGAAGTGCTGCCGGATTGGGCCGAAGCATGAGAGGAATGCCTGCGTGCGACGCGCATCGCGAAAGCCGCACATCTGGCGTTCGCGCCTGCGGGTCGGCTGGTGGCTGTTCTCGGCACGGTTGTTCACACGT
>NZ_JABBGJ010000063.1 GCF_012927345.1 Paraburkholderia polaris | reverse complement strand
GCCTTGTCGGACCACTCGGCCTTGGCAACAAAGTGGTGGAGCGACTGATGCTTCGCACTGGCATGAAGCGGATCGATATGCGCGGCCATTGGTTCGACGCTCTTGCGTGACAGTGGCATCACCAGACCGGAACAGTAGCCTTTAAGGCCAGCGTGGCGATTAGCGTGCCCTAACTCCTGTGCCAGATGGTCGAGATACGCGTCAAATTCATCGAGATCGTCTGTCATTGCAATACCCCGTAGTCGCTATTACTTCATACTACCAGGTATCGCTTTTAGTTGACACAGTAAGACTAACAAATCAAGAAAAGGCACCCCATCATGCAAACAACATAAGAGAAAAACAAACCCCCAAACCCTAAAGCTCCGCACCCCCGCAGCCGTAAACAAGTAATCCCGCCACATATTTAGCCGCCGACCATGGAAAACCCCGCAGAAGCCCAAGCAGGAGCCCTGGCAGAATCTCAAGCCGCCCCCCAAACACAGGACCTCCCATCACCGCATCTGACTCCAGACGCAGTGCCGGTAGGCACCCCGCTAGCCTGGCCAATCGCAGACTCCGACGGCACACTCCTCTTCGCCAGCGGCGCCATCCTGGCGACCACCGACGAGCGCAAATTCCTGTTCGACAATTTCCACCCGCACCGCGGCGACTTGCTGGACACGGCCACGCAACCGGAATCCCAAACCGACCACCCCGCCGACACCACCGGCAAGCTCACACTTAAGGACATGCACCTGACGATAGGTGCACTAATAGGCATACGCTCCCAGCTCGGCAGCGGCGCCCCAATGCATCCATGCCGCATCATCGGCTTCGCGCCCAACCAGGCGCTCTTCGTCACGCCGCCCCTGCAAGATGGCCGCATCCTCCCGCTCAGCCTCGGTGAAAACATTGAAATCGTCGCCATAGCGAGCCATGCCGTGTTCCGTTTCGTCTGCACGGTCGAGGCAGTTTGCCGCGCCCCATTCGACTACGTGGTGCTATCGAAACCCGGCGTGGTCCGCCGCCTGCGCGAACGCAAGTCGATCCGCGTCCACGCGCACCTCGCGGTGCGCTTCGGCATCGGCGAAACTGGCGATTCATATGAAGGTCTGGGCCTCGCCAAAAGCATCAGCGCGCTCGGCATGTCGCTCACCGCCTCGTGGACACTGGGTGCAGTCGGCGAACGACTGCGCGTTGCGTTCTGCGTCAAATCAGCGGAGCTGCAAACCGAGATCCAAACCACCGCGGTCATCCGCAATGTGCAGAAAGGCAGTGCGCCGGGCGAGCCGTCGACCCATGGCCTCGAACTCGATCAACTCGATGCAGCGCAGCAGATGGCGATGAAAGTTTTCGTATTCGACCGCCAGGACGACGTGCAGTATTGGTCCAACGGTTTGAAATAAGCGCACGAAAACGCGCCGCACGGCGCGCGTGCCGCTCAAGAGATCAGTTCGTCCGGCGTAAACAGCGCGGCGCCCCATGCATCGGCAAGCGCGTGGCAGCGGCCCAGCCGTATCGCCTCCCGCTCGAAATCGACGAATACCACCTCGTCCGCGTGACGCGGCCGCGCCGGCTGATCGCCACTGCGGCCGTCGGTCAGGATCCACAGCCAGCGCTGCTGCGCGGGCTTGCGCCGGGCGCTGCGCTCCAGCACCTGCGCTGCCTGATGCACGCCAGCCGCTAGCGGCGTGCCACCGCCGCCTCCCACCGGCCTTAGCCACCGCCCATTCCACCAGCGCGGCACGGCGGGACCGAAACGCAGATCGGCGCCTGCACCGCCAAAACACACCAGAGCCGCCTCGGCACGCGCGGCGCTGGCGCGATCGAACAACGCAATCAGCAGACCCTTGGCGAGTTCGAGGCGCTTCCGCCCAAGCATGGAACCGGAACAATCGAGCACGAAGCAATGCAGTACCCCGCCCCGCGGCGCCTCGCGCACGAAGCGCAGATGCTGGGCGTGCAACGTGTCCTGACGCATCGCGGTGAGCGTCGGCAGCCATGCAATGCGCTCGCCCGGCGCGCCTTGCAAACGGCTACGCGGACCAGCGCCGGCGCCTTGCCGCCATCGAAAACCGCTGCGCGAGTCAGCGGCGGCCCCCTTCCGATGGCTCAGCGTTTTTTTGCGTTGAGCGGAATGACGCCTTTGACCTGCGCAACGCCCGCTGGCTGCGGTGGCAAGTAACCCCAATCGCTATCGGTAGCAGCGGCGTCTGGCGCTGTATCCTGCGAAGGTTGCGAAGGCGCGGCATTCGCATCGTCAGCAGTCGGCCGCTGCGCTTTGCTCTCATGTGCGTCATCACCTGCACGCGTCTCGCGATCGTGACGCCGATGTGTCAGCACCGCCTCAGCGACCCGCTCGACATGTTCCGTCGTAACCGCAGACGCCTGCTCCAGCGCAGCCAATGCCCGCGCTGCACGCAACATCACGAGATCGGCACGCAACCCATCGACCGCCGCGTCGATGCACAGTGCGCTGACATGCGCATGTACGGCGTCGTCGAAGTCGAGTTGCGGCAGTGCTTCACGCGCCGCACGAATCCGCTGAACATATGTTTCCTGTTGCTGGGTATAGCCAGCACGGAAACCCCGCGGATCGAGATCGAACGCCAGACGCGCTTTGACAATCTGCTGACGCACCTGCGGCTCAAAACAGTTTTGCAACTCGACCATCAAACCAAATCGATCGATCAGTTGCGGCCGCAACTCGCCTTCTTCCGGATTCATCGTACCGATCAGCACAAAGCTCGCATCGTGGCTATGCGAGACACCATCGCGTTCGACGGTATTCACACCACTGGCAGCGGCATCGAGTAACGCATCGACGAGCGCGTCGGGCAGCAGATTCACTTCATCGACATACAGCACGCCGCGATGCGCTTTCGCAAGTAAGCCGGGCGAAAAGCGTACTGAGCCATCGCGCAGCACGGTTTCGATATCGAGCGTGCCGATCAGGCGATCTTCACTCGCACCGAGCGGCAAATTCACCAACCGCCCTTCCGGCAACAATTCGGCGAGCGCGCGCGCAGCGGTCGATTTCGCCGTGCCGCGCGGCCCGCTCACCAATACGCCACCCAGACCCGGATCGATCGCAGCCAGCAATAGCGCCTGCTGCAATGGCGTCTGGCCGATCAGCGCGGCAAATGGAAAAGCGGGCCGTTGGGTCGCTGCGTTCATTTTTGCATTCCTTCGATCTGCTGCTCGCTCGCGAGCAGATGCTGTTCAACTTGCGCGCGATAGTCACCGGGCGCTTGCCACAACCCGCGCTGCATCGCTTCGAGCAAACGCTCGCAGATCGAATGCATGGCGTGCGGATTGTGCCGCTGCAAGAACTCGCGTGTATCGGCGTCGTTCAGATAGGCATCGGTGACAAGCGCATATTGATGATCGGCAATCACGCGCGCGGTTGCATCGTAGCCGTAGAGATAGTCGACCGTCGCGGCGATCTCGGCGGCGCCTTTGTAGCCGTGACGCTTCACACCATCGAGCCATTTTGGATTGACCACGCGCGAGCGGACCACACGCGCAATCTCTTCGTGCAGCGTGCGAACGCGCGGTGCCGCCGGGTTGCTGTGATCGGCGTGATAGATCTGCGGTTGATAGCCCGCCAGATGCCGCACCGCCGCGACCATACCACCCTGAAACTGGTAGTAATCGTTCGAATCGAGCAGGTCGTGCTCGCGGTTGTCCTGGTTCTGCAACACCACGTCCATCGCCGCGAGGCGCGTGCCGAACGCGTGGCGCGCTTCTTCGCCGGCGCTTTTCTGCGTGTAGGCGTAACCACCCCACGCCTGATAGGCGTTCGCGAGATCAGCATCGGTTTGCCATTGCTGCGAGTCGATCATGTCCTGCAGACCCGCGCCATAGGCGCCGGGCCGTGCGCTGAAGACGCGCCAGCCGGCGCGCTTGCGCGCCTCGGCGGCGTCCATGCCGCGCGCAATCAGCGCGTCGCGTTCGCGCAGCACGCGTGCGCGGATCGGGTTCAGGTCTTCGGGCTCGTCGAGTTCGGCAACGGCTTGCACGGCGGCGTCGAACAGATGCATCACGTTCGCGAAGGCATCGCGGAAAAAGCCGGACACGCGCAAGGTGACGTCGATACGCGGGCGGTCGAATACCTCGATCGGCATGATCTCGAAGTCGGTCACGCGATGACTGCCTGGCGCCCACTTGGGCCGCACGCCGAGTAAGGCGAGTGCCTGGGCGATATCGTCGCCGCCGGTGCGCATGGTTGCGGTGCCCCATACAGAGAGGCCAATCGCGCGCGGGTAATCGCCTTTCTCCTGCAAGTGCCGTTCGATCAACTGCTGCGCGGATTTCAAACCAAGCGACCATGCCGCTTGAGTCGGAACTGCGCGCGTGTCGACCGAATAGAAGTTGCGGCCGGTGGGCAGCACGTCGGGCCGTCCACGTGAAGGCGAACCGCTCGGCCCCGGCGGCACGAAACGCCCTTCAAGGCCGCGCTTCAGATGCAGCATTTCCTGCGGACCACAGGCATCGAGCCGCGGAAGCACGTCGTTGCGCAGGCGTTCGATCACACGGTCGGCTTGGTACAAGGTCCCGCTTGCAGGCACCGCATCGGACGTTTCATCACCACACACCCCGCGCAACATCGCAGCCGCCAACAGTTCCAGACGCTCGCGTGTATCGCCACAGTGCCGCCAAGGCGCGTCGCTTACACACTGCAATACGTCAGGACGAGGACCGTCCCACGCCGCAGACCAATCCACCGACAGCGGGTCGAACAGATGATCCATCTGCAGATCGCGCGCCAACGCATCGATCAAACCGGCTTTGCCGCCCTGGCCATCGCCGACCGGAAAGCGTCCCAAAGCCAGCAACGTGTCGCGCCGCTGCACCCCATCGGGCGATTGCCCGAACGTATGCAAACCATCGCGAATCTGCGCCTCCTTCAACTCGCACAGCCAGGCGTCGACGCGTGTCAGCAACGCATCCTCATCGTCCTGACCGTTCGGTTCCGCGAGACTCAGCTCGTCATGCAGTTTGTGCTCGACGATGGTCGCGAGAATGGTGCGCCTCAATAGCTTCGAGCGGCGCGGATCGACCATCAGCGCTTCATAGTATTCGTCGACCTGGCGCTCGAGGTCCTGCAACGGTCCGTAAGTTTCGGCGCGCGTGAGCGGCGGCATCAGGTGATCGATAATCACGGCCTGCGCGCGACGCTTCGCCTGACTACCCTCGCCCGGATCGTTGACGATGAACGGATACAGATGCGGCATCGGACCGAGAATCAGATCGGGCCAGCAGGCATCGCTCAAGGCGACGCTCTTGCCCGGCAGCCATTCGAGATTGCCATGCTTGCCGACATGTACGACCGCGTCGATGCCGAACTGATGACGCAACCAGAAATAGAACGCCAGATACGCATGGGGTGGCACGAGTTCGGCGTCGTGATAGCTCGCGTAATCGCCCTGCTCGCGTGAACGCGACGGCTGAATCCCGACAAACACTTGCCCGCAGCGCCAGCCCGCGATCATGAAACGGCCGCGCCGCAAGGTCGGATCCTGCTCGGGCGAACCCCAGCGCGCGTTCAGCGCATCGCGGGCTTCCACAGGTAACGCGTTGAAGTACAAAAAATAGTCGTCGAGCGCAAGGCTTTGCAACGCGGGGCGCAAGTCGCGCACGACCGGATCGTTGGTCACGCCTTCGGTCAGCTTTTTCAGCAATGCGTCGCCGTCGGCTGGCAGCTCGCTTAACCGATAACCTTGGTCGGCCAACATCGACAGAATGCCGACCACCGAGGCCGGCGTATCGAGACCCACGCCATTGCCGATCCGCCCTTCACTCATTGGATAGTTGGCGAGGATCAGCGCGAGTTTCTTCTGCGCGTTATCGAGCGTGCGCAGACGGCACCAGCGGCGGCTCAGTTCGGCCAGAAAGCTGACGCGTTCGAGGTCCGGTTGGTAACGGACCACATCGACCTCGGTGTGCGGACAACGATAGGCGAGGCCCTTGAAGCTGATCGCCCGCGTGATGATACGGCCGTCCACTTCCGGCAGCGCGATATGCATGGCGATATCGCGCGAGTTGAGGCCCTGATTGTCCTTGACCCAATCTTCGCGATTGCCGCCGCTCAGGATCACCTGCATCACCGGAGCGTCGCCAGCGAGCGCAAGCGGCTCGGGGTCGTCGATGGCAGACGCGGCGAATGCCGTTGTATTCAGCACCAGCGCGACATCATGTTGCGCGCACAACTGCTGCACGACTTCACGGCTCATCGCATCTTTCAGCGAGGTAATCGCGATCGGCAGCGGATTCAGGCCTTGTGCTTCGAGCGCATCGATAAGCGCGTCGAACACGGCCGTGTTGGCCGCTTGCAGATGCGCCTTGTAGAACAGAATCGCAGCGACCGGCGCGCCCTTACGCCAGCGCGACTGCCAGTCGGCAACCGTCGGTGTATCGCGTTCGGGATGGTAGAGCGTCGCGGCAGGCAACGCGCGCGGCGGCGCAGGCTCACGCCCCCAGCCAAGCGAGCGGTACGCGATGCAGCGCAGGAACGCCTCGGCATTCTGCGGCCCGCCTTCGCGCAGATAGCGCCATAGCTGATGACACAGATCGGCGTCGGCGGTACTGCGCGCGAGCAGGTTCGGATCTTCCTGCAGATCGCCGGAGAACATCGCGAGCGTCTGCCGCTTGCGCTCGGCGAGCGCGACCACCTGTTCGATTCCGTACGGCCAATACGCCTCGCCGCCGAGATGATCGACCACTACGACGCGCGCATGCTGCAACACGTCTTCGACATAGAAATCGACCGAAGCCGGCTGCCGCAAATACGTGACGTTCGCGAGCCGCACACTCGGAAAGCCCTCGCCCAGACGAGGAAACACGCTCGCAAGCAGCGACAGCGTGGTATCGGCGGAGCTGAGCACCACGATATCGGCAGGCTGCTGATCGATACGGATCACGCCTTGCGTATCGTCGACAAAACCGCCCGGCGTGGTGCGCAGCAGATGCATGACGGATTACGCCTGTTGCGGCTGGGCGCTCGCCACGCCGCTCAATGCGGCGTCGAATGCCTGTTGTAGCGCGGCTTGGTCGAGGTCTTCGCCAATCAGCACGAAGCGGCTTTGCAGGCCTTCGTCCACCTCACCCGCTTGCCAGCGCCGGTCGAAGTAGCTATCGAAACGACGGCCCACGCCCTGGATCACCAGACGCATCGCCGCACCCGGCAACGCCGCGAAACCTTTCACGCGGTAAATCGTGTTCGTTTCGACAAGTCCTTGCAACGCTGCGATCACGGCCTCGCGCGACGGAACATTCGCGTGCACGACAACCGAATCGAATTCGTCGTGATGGTGATCGGCGTCGTCGGCCGAACCATGGTGATCGTGACGCAAGTGGATCGTTTCTTCCGAGGCCGCTTCGAGACCCAGCAACGTATGCAGATCGAGGTGGCCCATTTGCGCGCGCACGATCTTCACTTGCGGCGGAATTTCTTCGCGGATGGTAGCTTCGACAGAAGCTTGATGCGCTTCGTCGAGCAAATCGGTTTTGTTCAGAATCACCAGATCGGCCGCCGACAATTGGTCTTCGAACAATTCGTGCAGCGGCGATTCGTGATCGAGATTCGGATCGGCCTTGCGTTGCGCATCCACCGCGACGGGATTGTCGGCGAACTGGCCGCTCGCCGCGGCCGGGCCGTCAACCACGGTGACGACCGCGTCGACGGTAAAGCTATTCTTGATCTGCGGCCAGTTGAACGCCTGCACCAGCGGCTTCGGCAACGCGAGACCGGAGGTTTCGATCAGCACGTGATCGATCTGCTCGCGGCGCTCCACCAGCTTTTCCATTACCGGGAAAAACTCTTCCTGCACGGTGCAGCACAGGCAGCCGTTCGCGAGTTCATACAGTTGCCCTTCGGTCTCGACGCCGTTTTCATCGCAACCGATACCGCAACCCTTGAGGATTTCACCGTCGATGCCGAGTTCGCCGAACTCATTGACGATCACCGCGATGCGCTTGCCGCCCGCATGCTGAAGAATGTGCCGCAGTAGCGTGGTCTTGCCGCTGCCGAGAAAGCCCGTGACGATGGTGACGGGGATCTTGCGCATTTGAGTTTGCATCGTGATGTCCATCCGTAGGAGTTGCACCCTGCACGCCGGCGCGTCTGCGCGTTTTGTCTGCATAGGTCATGCGAACGGGGCTCAGGCCCGACAGGCAACGACAATAACAAAACTCGGGGACGAACAACGGCGTTGCCGGGGCAACAGAAAAACAGAAAGCGGGAATGAAGTCATGAACGCGCCGCCGCATCCCCGCGGTGGTCGTTCTTCGTAATCTGGCCGGTATCCGGGCTGGCGAAAGCGCCGCTTCCCCTTCCCGGACGAGTGGTTTCTCGCCCAGTGGTTATATGCCGACGCGGCCTTGCGCGTGGACATCGAAGCCGGCTCCGCGGCGTCAGGCAATCAGCCTGGCACCGCTTTTCGCTTACCGTTGCGGGGGCAGCACAGGTTGACCCGATCCGTTGCAGGTGGGCACCCTGTTTCCCGTTTAACTGCATGCGCACGAGCGCGCACACGAGCACCAAAGTGCGTGCGAGTTTAGGCCGAGAGCCCCGTGCCGTCAAGGAAACGCGCGGCGCGGCAGGGCCTTTCCGCAGTGCCGGCGCGGCCTGCCGTGTGCTATCGTATGCGCGCGTTTGGTGCCCGCATATGCGTTCGCATATGCAGTTAAACGGGAAACAGGCCGCGCTCGCTGCGCTCAACCTGTGCTGTCCCCGCAACGGTAAGCGACCTGCGGTGCTTTCGCATCGCGCATGCGTTTTTGATGCCACTGTCTGACGAATCCGGACGGGAAGGCAAAACGCATGAGGCCGCCAGCCCGGATACCGGCCAGACGCGGAGGCAGTGAACGTCACGCTGCCGGCCGCCGGAATCCGCGAGGGACGGATGTGAAGGCGCTGAAGCTCGACGTGGCGCGGCCGTTGGCGTTTTCCTAAGGGAAACGCGGCGAGCGGCGCTGTTCGTCGCGCGTAATCCGTAGCACCGCATGACTTCAATTTCCGCCGCCTCCGGCCGCATCAAGCGTCACCCGCTCCCGCTTGTCACGACATGGCGCGCGCCATGCTCGCCGCGATGACCCGCGCCTGGCTGATCGGCGCCGGCCCCGGCGATGTCGAACTGATGACGCTCAAGGCGACTCGCGCCCTGGCGCAAGCCGACGTGGTGCTGGTCGACGATCTGGTGAACCCTGACGTGCTGCAGTTCGCGCGCGCCGACGCGCTGGTCGTGTATGTCGGCAAACGTGGCGGGCACCCGTCGACGCCGCAGGCCGGCATCGTCGCGCAGATGCTCGAACACGTGCGGGCCGGGCGTAGCGTCGCGCGTTTGAAAGGCGGCGATCCGTTCGTGTTCGGCCGTGGCGGCGAAGAACAGCAGGCGCTGCATGCAGCGGGTATCGAGGTGGACGTGATCAACGGCATCACAGCCGGGATTGCGGCGCCCGCGGCAATCGGCATTCCTGTGACGCATCGCGATCACGCGCAAGGCGTGGTGTTCGTCACTGGGCACGGCGCCGGCAGCGGCGAACCGGACTGGGCCGCGCTCGTCGCTACGCGGATGACGCTCGTGATTTACATGGGCATGCGGCGGCTGAACGATATCACCGGTGCGTTGCTCGCGGCCGGCATGCGCGCCGATACGCCGTGCGCAGCGATCGAGTCGGCCACGCGTCCCGAGCAACGGCACGTGCTCGCTCAACTCGGCGAGTTCGCGGAAGCGGTCTCGCGCGCCGGACTCGGCTCGCCGGCGATCGTAGTGATTGGCGGAGTGGCGTCACTGGCTTTGGCGCGGGATGCTGCGAATGCTGGTGCGGTGGGTGCGGTGGGTGCTGCAAACATGACAGGATCGTCCGGAGCGGCGGACGCTTCGGGTGCTTCGGGTGCTTCGGGTGCTTCGGGTGCTTCGGGTGCTTCGGGTGCTTCGGGTGCTTCGGGTGCTTCTGCTTCGGGTGCGTCGGACCCAGCGGACGCCACGGACGCTCAATGAAAACGCTA
The DNA here is from genome assembly GCF_012927345.1 of Paraburkholderia polaris. Classification (GTDB taxonomy): domain Bacteria; phylum Pseudomonadota; class Gammaproteobacteria; order Burkholderiales; family Burkholderiaceae; genus Paraburkholderia; species Paraburkholderia polaris. The sequence goes on along the minus strand of NZ_JABBGJ010000063.1, from coordinate 33,953 downwards.
ACCGTCGGCATCGGTTGTCGCTTGCACAGCTCGGCTGAGCAGATCGAAGCGGCTGTGCGTGCCACACTCGGCTCGCATGCCTTCGATGAAATCAGCACGATTGCCTCGGTCGCCACCAAAGCCCACGAAGCCGGCCTGCTTGAATTCTGCGCACGTCACGCGCTGCCGCTGAAGTTGTTCAGCCGCGCGCAGATTGCGGCGATCTCCGTGGACGATCCGTCGGCAGCCGCACGCGAGCATCTCGGCATAGACGGCGTCTGCGAGCCGTGCGCCTTGCTCGCCGCGGCGGCCGAATCTGATGTGGCCAGCGCACCTGGTGCGGCCTATGCATCGGTTGCCTCAGGCGCCTCGATTGCATCAATCACGCCCAATACCCCCAACGCACGGCTACTCGTGCGCAAAACCGTACACGACGGCGTCACGGTGGCAATCGCCTCGACCACCGCCCAGCCCGTCCGCGAACAGACAAACAACGCCCCTCAAGAACAGGACCTTCCATGAAGACCGATCCCGAATCGCATCAACGCATGACCGAGCGCCGGCGCGAAGGCCACGAGAAAAAGCAGGCCAGCGCCACCGTCGAAAAAGGCCTGCTGATCGTCAACACCGGCACTGGTAAAGGCAAGACCACCGCCGCGTTCGGCATGGCCGTGCGCGTGCTTGGGCACGGCATGCGCCTCGGCGTCGTGCAATTTATCAAAGGCGCGCTGCATACCTCGGAGCGCGATTTCCTCGGTGCGATCGCCAATTGCGACTTCGTCACGATGGGCGACGGCTACACCTGGAACACCCAGAATCGCGACGCCGACATCGCCACCGCGCGCAAAGGCTGGAACGAAGCGCGCCGCATGATCGAGAGCGGCGACTACCAGATGGTGATCCTCGACGAACTGAACACCGTGCTGAAGTACGAATACCTGCCGCTCGACGAAGTGCTATCGGTACTGAACGCGCGCGCGGAGATGCTGCACGTGGTGGTCACCGGCCGCCACGCGCCGGACGCGCTGATCGAAGCCGCCGACCTCGTCACCGAAATGCGCATCGTTAAGCACCCGTATCGCGAGCAAGGCGTGAAAGCGCAGCGCGGCGTGGAGTTCTGAGCGATGTGCGCTTGCCCCAAGGGCACTTCCTTCGAGACGCCCCCCAATCCCCGAAGGGGACTTCCTTCGGGGCGGGGGACTTCCTTCGGAACGTGCCCCGCCCTGTTCATTAGCGCGCCGGCGTCGGGGCAAGGCAAGACCACGATTACCGCGGGTCTCGCGCGCTACCATCGGCGGCTGGGGCGGCGGGTGCGCGTCTTCAAGACGGGCCCCGACTTTCTCGACCCGATGATTCTGGCGCGTGCCAGCGGCGCGCCGGTACTGTCGCTCGATCTGTGGATGGTCGGCGAGTCAGCCTGCCGGAACCTGCTCGCGCAAGCCGCGGCTGAGGCGGATCTGATCCTGATCGAGGGCGTGATGGGTCTGTTCGACGGCACGCCAAGCAGCGCCGATCTGGCAACCACGTTCGGCGTGCCGGTGCTCGCAGTGATTTCAGCGAAAGCGATGGCGCAGACCTTCGGCGCGGTCGCCTTCGGCCTCGCGCAATTCAGGCCGCAGGTACCGTTTTACGGTGTGCTCGCCAATCGCGTCGGCTCGCCACGACACGCGCAAATGCTCGAAGAAGCATTGCCGCCGGCGCTGCGCTGGTGCGGGCACATCACCGGCAACGACGAAATCGAGTTGCCCGATCGCCATCTCGGCTTGCACCAGGCCGCGGAGATCGACGATCTGGACACACGTCTGGATCGCGCCGCCGATGCGCTCGCACAAACCGCGCTGGCTGGATTGCCGCCGCCGGTCCAATTCGGCGCGCCCGCGCCAGAAGCACTGCCGCGTCTTCTGGAAGGCAAGCGCATCGCCATTGCACGCGATGCCGCGTTCTCGTTCATCTATCCGGCCAACGTCACGCTGTTGGACACGCTCGGCGCGCACGTCGACTATTTCTCACCGCTCGCCGACGAAGCCCTGCCGGAACACGCCGACGCCTTGTACCTGCCAGGCGGCTATCCCGAACTGCACGCGCCATTGCTGGCAGGTAACACGCGCAGTGCCGCAACGATTCGCGCGCACGCGGCAGCTGGCAAACCGATCGTCGCCGAATGCGGCGGCATGCTCTACCTGCTCGACCAACTCACCGACACGGACGGCGCCACCACGCCGATGCTCGGCCTGCTGCCCGGCCATGCGACGATGCAACCGCGCTTCACCGCGCTCGGCATGCAACAGATCGACAGTCTGCACGGTCCAATGACCGGCCACACCTTCCACTATTCGAAGCTGACGACACCGCTCACGCCGCTGCGTTCAGCCACCCGGCCACACAGCGATGCCCCCGGCGAGGCCGTGTTCCGCGCCGGGTCGATCGTGGCTACCTATATGCATGCTTATTGGCCCTCCAACCCGGCCTTCACGGCCGCCCTGTTCCATGGCGAAGCCTTTTAACGATTCCGAGCGCGAAGCCGTCTACCGCGCGATTTACGAACGGCGCGACATGCGCCACTTCGTGCGCGAGCCGGTCGACCCTGCCGTGTTGCAACGCCTACTCGACGCGGCGCATCACGCGCCGAGCGTCGGCTTCATGCAGCCGTGGCGCATTGCGCGCATCACCGACCCGGCTTTGCGCATGGCTTTGCACGCGACCGTCGAAAGCGAACGCCTCGCCACCGCCGACGCGCTTGGCAAGCGTCGCGAAGAGTTCATGAAGCTGAAAGTGGAAGGCATGCTGGAATGCGGCGAACTGCTGGTGATGGCGCTAATGGACGGCCGCGAGCGGCACATCTTCGGACGCCGCACCTTGCCGGAGATGGACCTCGCATCCGTGGCGTGCGCGATCCAGAACATGTGGCTGGCCGCGCGCGCGGAAGGCCTTGGGATGGGCTGGGTGTCGCTATTCGACGTCGACGCGGTCCGCCAGCTGCTGCATATGCCCGAGGGTGCGCGGCCCGTGGCGATCCTGTGTCTCGGCCACGTCGATCAGTTCTACAGCGAGCCAATGCTGGAAACCGAGCGTTGGGCGAGCCGCATGCCGCTCGCCGACTGCGTGTTCGAAAACCGCTGGCCGGAAGACGGCAAAGCGCCGGAATAAGGCGGGAGCGAGCGTCTTATGGCTGCGGCTGAAGTGGCTGAACAGGTTTAAGCGAAACTACCTCCGGCACCCCGCCCGCCTGATCGGTGCGCAGTTTCACGCGCCAGTCGGGCGGCGCATCGAACGGAAATTTAGCCAGCGCGCTTTTCACGAGTACCGGCATGGCGTGCAAGGGATCGGCATCGCGATCGCTGCTGGCCGCACTCACTTTGTAGACTTCCTGCCCGCTCGACCGCTCAAAAAACCGCAGGGTCAACGCGTGCCGATAAGCGCGTCCGCCGAACAGCGAAAACGGCGGTTCGGGCGAGCGTTCACACGCACCTGGCACGCAATCCTTCGTCCCCACGCCGACCGCGGTCGGCCGCGTGTCATACGCAATCGACAGTAAATAGTGTGCGGACTTGCCCGCCGTATCAATGAAGCCGTTCTTCGCCAGCTCATCACGCAGCATGGTTTCAAATTGCGGATGATCCGCGCTGGCATCCTGCGACGGCATACGCGCAATCGTATAGGTGCGTTCGCCCTGCAGTACCGCCGAAGGGTTCGCCGTGTGCACGTCGGCGTTCAAACCCGTGCATCCGGTCAGACTCGCCGCGGCCAGCGCGGCACAGATCAATTTCGCTTTCACCAGCTTCTCGCTTCGATAGGGTGAGGGTTCATAGGTCATGAACGCGCCGTTGCGGTGGAATCGGACTGCGCGTCAGCGTCATCGAGTGCCGGCAGGGAAATCGTGAAAGCGGTTCCCTTGCCTGGCGCGCTGACCACCTCGACATCGCCGCCATGGCGCGTCACGACGGTTTTGACAAACGCCATGCCCAATCCAGCCCCGCCCACTTCCGGCCGCTCAGTTTCGTGAAAGCGTCGGAAGCGCTCGAACAGACCCGCCTGCTGCTCCTTGGGAATGCCGTAACCTTCGTCGCGAATCGTGCACGACACGCGTTTTGGCGCGCCGGGCGCGGCCGCCCGCGCGAGGCCGCCCGGCGAGGTGCCGAGGCTCTTCAGGCTGCACGTAATCCGCGTGTCCGGCGGGCTGTACTTGACCGCATTGTTCAGAATGTTGACGAGCGCGCGCGTCATCAGCGAGCGGTCGGCGCAGATCCAGTGACCCTCGTCCTCCTCGGCAGCCGCCTCGCCGTCCGTCTCGGTTTGCAGCGTGATGCGTTTGGCGTGGGCCTGCGGCCAGACCTCGTCGCTGGCGTCGATCATCAGCTCGGTCATGCTCACCGGTTCGAGCACATAAGTTTGCGATTCCGCGCGCGCGAGCTGCACGAAATCGTCGGCGAGCGTCAGCGCGCGTTGTGCATAGCGCTCGATGCGCTCCAGCAGGTCACGCGCAAGCACCGGCTCGCTGCGCGCCCGCTCGATCTCCACCAGCGCCAGAATCGAAGCCTGCGGCGAGCGCATATCGTGCGATAGCAGCCGCAACGCGTCTTCCCGTTGGCGCTCGGCCGCATGCAACGCCGATACGTCGACCAGGCCCGCGATCCAGCCGGTCGTCTCGCCTTGCTCGTTCGTGCAATTCGCGTAGCGCAGCAGATGATCGCGCTCGTGCGCGTCGCGCACCTCGACGCCTTGCGCCATCAGCGCGGCGAACTCGCGGCGCGCGGGATCGAGCAGCGCCGGCCACTGGGCATGCGCAAGCAGATTGTTTTCGGCGTCCGACGCTGCGCCGCTGTCGATGGTCTTGACCAGCGTCAGCCCTCCGAGCACCGCGCGCATCGGCCGGCCTTCCGGCAGCGGCGCACCAAGGCGCGCGAAATGCGCCTTGGCGGCATGGTTCGCGATCAGCACGGTGCCCTGCACGTCGCTCACCAGGATCGGCTCGGGCATGCTGTCGAGGCTGTCCCACACAAAGCGCTTCATGTCCTGCACGCGCTGCGCGGCCTGCGCCATCAGCGCCATATGCTGCTCCAGCACGTCGCCGCCGAACTCGCGGCGACGCTGGGGCGTTTCCGGTAGAAGGTGAGGCTCGTCGGCGAGGCGTTGCAGCTCTTCGCGCAGATAAGCCATCGTCATTTCGAGGCGCCGCCAGTTCCAGATCGGATACACCACGACCAAACCGAAGATCGCCGGCACCGGCGACATCCATAGCCGCGCGCCGTACAGCAGGACCGCGCTGCCGGCCGTGGCGAGCACACCCAACGCGACGGTCAGCAGCAACGAGCGGCGCGGCGACAGCACCAGAAAGCCGGCAAGCAGCGCGGCGAGCGGCACCAGCGACGCCGCGAACAGCACCCATGGCTCGGCGGGCTCGAGCTCGCGACCGGTCAGCAGCGTATCGAGCACATTCGCGTGGATATAGACACCGGGCAGCGGCCCCAGCTCGCCGGACACCGGTGTCGCAAAGCGATCGTACAAGCCGGACGCGGTCACGCCGATCAGCACGATGCGCCCGCGCAGCTTGTCTGCGGGGACGTCGCCCGCGAGCACACTGGCGAAACTCAGCTTCGCGTAGCTCTGCGCATTCAGACCGAAGGGGATCAGGAAGCGGCCTTCTCCTTCGTCATTGGCATTGGCATTGGCATTGGCATTGGCATTGGCATTGGCATTGGCGCTGGCGCTAGCGTTGGCATCGGACCGGTTCGCCGCCTCGCCGGACGACTGCCTGCGCGACTGCTCGTTCAATTGCAGCGTGCCACGCTCGACGGCCTGCGCGACCGGCACCATCAATTGCGGCCAGCGCGAGCTCGCGTCACCCTCGAACCGCGCGACGCTGCGCACGATGCCGTCGCTGTCGACTTCAAGGTTGATATGCCCCAGCCCGGCCGCAGCATGTGCGAGCGGCGCCACCGGTTCGACCGCGACGCGCCGGCCGGCGCTGTCCGGCGGCGTAAGCAGCATGGGTAGATAGGTGGGGCTCAAGGCGATCGCGCGAGCGAGCTGGGCATCTTCCGGATTGGCCTCAGTAAAGAGCACGTCGTAGATCACCGCGGCGGGCTTCGCCTTCGCAAGCTGTTCAAGCAGCCTGGCGTGGATGCTGCGCGGCCACGGCCAGCGGCCGAGCTGCGCAATGCTGGCGTTGTCGATCTCGAGCACCACGATGTCACGCAGCAACGGTTGCGCACGCAGGCTTAGAAAGCGGTCGTAGACCAGGTTGTCGACGCTGGCGGTCAGACGACCGAGCGAGCTGAGCAGAATCACGACAATGCCCAGGCAGCCGATCCCCACCCATTCGAGCAGAAAGCGGCGGCCGGCACGCCGTCCGAGGCGGGCGCGCGGGTCGAGGCTCAGGCGCGTGTGTGGATTCGGCAAAGCGTGGCGTGCTTGAAAGCTAAGGAGCGGGCGGGTTGTGGGTTCGGTCCCGTGAATCTACCAGCGTCAGCGCGCAAGCGTAAACGAGCGGACCGCGCTGCTCTTCTCATAGAAGCGGCCGTTTTCGAACTGCTCGGCGACGATCGTCCAATAGTAGACGCCGCCCGGCAGGTCGCTTACCACGAGCTGGCCGCCCGTCAGATCGGTCCGATCGACGAGCGGATGGCGCAGATCGGCGGTCGTGGCCAGCACGAAGCGAAAGCGCGTCTCGACCGTGGAGCGGCTGACGAACCAGCGGAATTCATAGTCGCGGCTGCCGGCACGCGGACCCGCCGACGCAGCCAGACCCAGTTGCCGCCGCTCGAAACCGTACACCTGAGGCAGGCCTTCGAGCCCGTTCGCGTCGATCGCGGCGATACGGACGAAATACGTGCCGTCGGCCAGATCGCCGAAGTCCGCATGCGGCACGCTCACGCGCAGATCGCGGATCAGGTCGAGCTGATCGGCATCGCGCGCAATCTGTACGCGATAGGCCACTGCGCGCTCGGCGGGCACGAGGTCGAAAGCGACCGTTTTGCCGTCCTGCACTTTGGCCGGTTCGGTGAGCGACGGCGTGGCCAGCAACTCCACCGGACTGCCAATCGCGCTGCCTGCCCGCGTGACACTGCCAAAGCGTGCCTTGACGAGTTGCGCGGACGCCTGCAACGGCACGCCGGGTGGCGGCGCAGAGGCCTGGCCACCGACTGCCGCCGGGTCGACGCCGACCGCGCCGTCCAGCACTTCCACCGCCGTGGTTTGCGCGTCGCCGTCGTAGGCAACCTTGAAGCGCGTACCGCGCACGCCCGCTACAACCGATGGCGAGCGGATCTGGAAGCGGTCATCCTTTTTGGTGGCATGCGTGACCTGGCTATCGACTTCGCCACGCCGCAGATCGAGCACGCGATCGCCCGCGCCAGTCAGCACGGTGCGCCGCAGCTTGCCAATGTCGAGCAGGCCGTCCTGCGACATCGTGACGTGCGAGCCGTCCGGCAACTCCAGCGTAACAAAGCCGTTGTGGCCGGTGCGAATGCGATCGCCCTCGCCGAGCGTCGTGCCCGCCACGAGCGGCGTGTAAGGATTTTCGCCGAAAGCGTGTTCGGCCGGACCGCTCGTCGCGATCACATGCGCCGACTCGGGATCCTGTCTGAGCCTGTCGGCCGGCAGACGCAGCGCGATCCCGGCCGGCATGCGGCGTGGCGCGGGCACATGATTCAGGCGGCTCAACATGGCCCAATCGCCGGCGTCGCGCAGATAGCGGCCGGCGATTTCGTACAACGTGTCGCCGTCGTGGGTCACGTAGGACACATAGGCTGGCGCAGTCGTCCTCGTGCGTTGCTTCGGCGCGCGGGACGATTGCGCATCCGCCGATACCGGCGCAAAGCACGTCATCGCGATCAGGCCGGCCGCTGCCAGCACCGCACCCGCGCGGCGGCCCGGTGAACCTGCGCAACCGGGCGCTACCGCATCGAAAGAAACCGTCACGCGTCCCCCGCTTCGGGGCGCTCTTCGGCCGCCACGGGCGGTGTGCCGGATTCGATCCGCTCGAGCCGATACCCATAACCGTAGATCGGCGTCAGACGATAGCCCTTCTCCGGGCGCAAGCCGAGCTTGCTGCGCAGCATCGACACGTGCGTGTCCATCGTGCGCGATGGAATGTCCGTCGCCTGCTTCCAGATCACGTCGAGAATGTGTGCGCGCGACAACGGCCGGCTCAGGTGCTGGAATAGCAATAGCGCGAGCTCGAACTCCTTCTGCGTCACGGCGACGGTCGCACCGCGCACCACCACGTGCTTCGCGCCCAGATCGAACTCAAATTCGCCGAAAACTTCTTTCGTCGCAGGCGGCTTCAGGTGATAAGCCCGACGCAGCAATGAGCCGACGCGTGCCAGCAGGACCGCCGCAGAAACCGGCTTGACGACGTAATCGTCCGCGCCGGTATTGAGGATCGAGGTGATATCGGTTTCGCGGCCGCGGCTCGTCATGAACAGGACCGGCAAGCGCTCCGAGAGGCTTTCGCGCACCCAGCGCAGCACCTCTTCGCCCGACATGTCGGGTACGTTCCAGTCGAGCACGAGAAGGTCGAAGGTCTGGCGCCGCAGCTGGCGCACCAGTTCGCGGCCCGCACCATAAGCGTGACAGACGTGGCCGGCCGCCGACAGCGTTTGGCAAACAAGGTCGGCTTGCGCCGAATCGTCATCCAGGACTGCAATTCTCATAAAACCCCGCAACGCGACATCGTCCTTCGTAACTGGAGGCCGGCGAGCCGGCAGATGGCTGGGATAACGGTGCACGCACCGGCGATCCAGCTTTCCGTTTTCATCTTCGGCTGCACTCTTTTTCGATTAATGGTCCTTTGCCTCGCGCCCCGTTCAGATCCGCTGCCGCACTGTCTCGAAATTGGCGCGTATTTTTGGTTTGTCGCGCCGATTAGCGAGGGGGGCAGATCATCATAATCGAAAACGGCCCTGCTCTTTCCTGGATGCGATTAAGCCGCTATCCAGCCCGGCTCTGTCATTCCGAGCCGTTCCATGGGATTTTTCCCAAGTTTTCTCAGGCTCTGCCCGGCATTGAAATCGACCTCGATAGGTCGTTGTTCGGGTCAGTTGGTCTCGCCCGCACAGTAATTGGCCCCGTCTACCTTTTGTCCTATCGGGCCGCGCCCCCGCATTCGGGAAACAGCGATTTGACAATTTGCGAGTCAGTATAGGAACGGTCTCAAAATAAATCCTTTAAGGATTGTTAGATCGTTTGGGTTGAAATCAAAAATTTGGCGGATTGGCGGGGAACGCTGCGCTTTTGGGGACGCGTCAGAGAGGGACCGACGACGAGCGAAGTGATCGGCAACGAGTATCGCGGCGAGGGTTGAACACCTGCGAGATGCCTCGATCACGGACCGCGCGTGCCCTACCAATGCTATCAATTTCTGCTATCATAATGAAATCAAAACACCTCAGCACGCTCCACGCCCTCTTCGAGAGGCCCACTCGCAGCGGCATCGTATTCGCAGACATTGAAGCGTTGATCCCGGCGCTCGGCGGAGAGGTGCGAGAAGGAGCCGGGTCCCGGGTGGCGTTCGAGTTACATGGCAGCCGCAGATATCTGCATCGCCCGCATCCCGGTAAAGAGGCCCGGAAATATCAGGTGGAAGAGTTGCGTGTGTGGTTTACCGAACTTGGAGTCGAACCGTGATGAATTCGATGACGTACAAAGGCTATTTCGCGCGAGTGGAATTCGATCCGCGCGAGAACATTTTTGTCGGGCGTGTGCTCGGCGTTTCAGATCGCATTAGCTTCCACGGGGACACCGTGAATGAGCTGACTGATGATTTTCATCAGGCTGTCGATCACTACCTGGAAGACTGCGCGAAAACCGGACGCGATCCGCAAAAGCCCGCGTCCGGCAAATTGATGCTGCGCATTCGCCCCGAAGTGCATGCTGCGGTTGGCATCGCGGCGGCGGCCGCCGGCAAAAGTATCAACCAGTGGGTCGACGAAGTGCTGGCGCGCGCAGCGCACGCATGAAACGGCACCCCATCCGCGCCGCGTACGCTACACATATGCTCCAAAGAAGGCGCTGCCCCATCCTTCATCGCCCGCTTTCAATCTCCGGCATCGGCGCGAATAGCGCGTCGAGATCGTCGTCCGAGAACTTGGCAGCGCCGGCGGCGTCTTCGGAAAGAATGCTGTCCGCGAGGCCCGCCTTCTGCTCCTGCAACTCCACGATCTTTTCCTCAATGCTGCCCGCCGCAATCAGCTTGTAGACGAACACAGGCTTGTCCTGCCCCAGCCGATGCGCGCGGTCGGTCGCCTGATTCTCGGCGGCGGGGTTCCACCACGGGTCGTAGTGGATCACGGTGTCGGCGGCAGTCAGGTTCAGGCCCACGCCGCCAGCCTTCAGGCTGATCAGGAACAGTGGCACCTCGCCTTGCTGGAAACGCTCGACCGGCGTGACGCGGTCCGCCGTGTCGCCGGTGAGGATCACATAGGGAATCGCGGCTTCCTCAAGCGCTTCGGCGATCAGCGCCAACATGCCGGTGAACTGCGAGAACAACAACACGCGGCGCCCTTCGTCGATCAATTCAGGCAGCATCGACAACAGCAAATCGAGCTTGGCCGAACGCGTGACGCGTGCACCCTTCTCGGCTTTTTCCGCTTTGTCGCGCTTGGTTGTCCGCTCGCCCGGCTCCATGTCGGCCTTGATCTTCCGCACGAGACGCGGATCGCAGCAGACCTGGCGCAGCTTCAACAAGGCATCGAGCACGATAATGTGGCTGCGCGCGAGACCCTGCGCGCTGACCGCCGCGCGCACCTTCTCCTGCATCGCTGTACGCACCGTTTCGTAGAGATCTCGCTGTGCACCTTCCAGATCGACTGAACACAGAATGGTGGTCTTGGCCGGCAACTCCTTCGCAACCTCGTCCTTGCGACGGCGCAGCATGAACGGCCGGATGCGGCGCACCAGCAACGCGCGGCGCACACCGTCGCCGTTCTTCTCGATCGGATTGCGCCAGCGTTTGGTGAAGTCTTTCTGGCTGCCGAGAAAGCCCGGCAATAGAAAGTCGAACTGCGACCACAGTTCGCCGAGGTGATTCTCCAGCGGCGTTCCCGTCAAGCACAGCCGATGCCGCGCGCGCAATCCGCGGATCGCCTGCGCGGCTTTGGTGCTGGCGTTCTTGACGTACTGCGCCTCGTCGAGAATCAGCAGGTGATAGTCATGCTCGGCCAGCACCTTCTGGTCGCGCCACAGCAGCGCGTAAGTCGTGAGAATCAGTTCGTACTCGCCGATCTGCTCGAAACGCTCCTTGCGCTGTGGGCCGTTCAACACCAGTACTTTCAGTTCGGGCGCAAAGCGGCGCGCTTCCTCGCGCCAGTTGTGCACGAGCGTGGTCGGCACGACGATCAGCGCGGGACGGTCGAGCCGCCCGGCTTCTTTCTCCGCGAGGATGTGCGCAAGCGTCTGCACGGTCTTGCCGAGACCCATGTCGTCGGCCAGCACGCCGGCCAGATCGTGTTCGCGCAGAAACTGCATCCAGTTCAGACCCTGCTGCTGATACGCGCGCAGCTCCGCCTTCAGGCCGCGCGGCACCGGCACCTCGTGCAAGCCCGGGCCGGCCTGCAGACGACGCGCCAGTTGGCGAATCGAATCGTCACCCCGGAATTGCCAGCGGCCCGTGCTGTTCAATGCTTCGAGCCGGCCCGCATCGACGGTGGGCACGCGCAGCGGCGCGCCGTCAGCGAGCGCGCCGCCCAGTGCATCGAACAGGTCGACCAGCACTCGCACGACCGGCTTCAACCGGTCGGCGCGCAGACGCAGACGCTTGTTTTCCTCGGTCTTCAGCTCGATCGGCTCGTCGTCGGCGATGGCTTCGAGCGCGCCGCCAAGCCAACGCCGGTCGCGCCGGAACAGATCGGCGAGCAGCGGCTCGAGCCGCACATTACGCTCACCGATGCGGATGCCCATCTCCAGATCGAACCAGCCGTCGCCCGCCTGATGCGCGGTGCCGTCGATCGCATCGATCTCGATGATGTTGTAGCGGAACTCCGGCGCCATCGTCACGCGCCAGCCTTTGCTCACGAGGGCCGGCACGGCGTCGCTAACGAATGCGGACCAGGATTCGGCATCGGGCAGGCCGAGCATCGTATCGGGCAAAAGCCGCGACGCGTACACGCGGCTGGTCGGGACTTTCTGCAGCCCGGTCTTGCGCAGTTCGAGCAAGCGCTTCTTTTCGGCTTCGTAGCGGCGGCGGATATGGATGACGTCGCCGCCTGGCATCGGCACGAGCGTGACGCTACTGTCGACATTGATGCTGACACCGTCGTAATCGAAGCTGACGCCGGCCAGCTCAACCGCCTCGGACTTGCGCTGCCCCGACTTGGCCGTAGACGGCAGCGCGTGGCTATTGAGCGTGAGCACCGGCACGGGATCGACGTCGATCACGCGGATCGAGGAGGCGTCGTGCGTGGGAGGCAGCGGCAAGTCGGGCGCAATCTCGCGCAGCACCGAGGCGACGAGCGGCGCTTCAGCAAGCGAAATCGGCGGCATGGCGAGGTAATCGGGCAACTGCTGGAACGGCAGCGACGACTCGACGATACCCGCTTCATTCGCGACGCCGTCCACATACCAGACCGGCTCGGTGGGCAGCACCATCGTGGCACGCGGCTCGGTGCACAGCACGGGCCGCAGGCGTTCGTCCGCCAGCGGCTCCCATTCGATTCTCCCGGGCCGGTCGGCGCCGCGCGACAGCGGAGTCGGTCCATCGTGACCGGGCGCCGGTTTAAGTTCGAAGAACAGGCGCCCCGTCGCCATCAGCTTTTGCAGCATCTCCGCGCCGCTCGTGCCGCGCAGGATGAACTGGCCGAAGTCCTCGCGGGAACGGCCGAGCCATAGGCCGCGCAGGATCGACAGGTCTTCGTCGGAGACGAACTTCGGTTGCTTGAGCAGGGCCGCTTCCACATTGCCCCAAGGTTCGTCGACTTCGACAATCGTACCGCCCGGGTTGCAGCGCGCCCGGTACAACACGACCTCATGGCGCATGTGGAATTTGGACCAATTCAGCAGATAGGCCAGCGTTTGGGTACGCGCGGCGCTCGCCTTCTGGGCAACCGCATCGGCGGCCTCGGTTCGCGCGCGAAAACGCTCGAGCCAACTGACCAGTTCGGGGCGTACGCCGGACTGCGGCTGCGCTGGTGCCCCGGGCGTCATCTGCGGGTAGCCGGCGGACGCGTGCCCATCCACGTCGATGTCGACGTTGGTGATGTGGTCCATCTCGTCGTGATACTCGAGTTCGGCGAGCAGCAGCGCGGCGACATGCTTGCAGTTGCGGCCGACGGGGCAACTGCAGTCACCCTGCGCCCACGGTCTGCCGCCATCGGTACGAAAGCGCACCCGCGTGTGGTATGGCAGCACTTGTGTGCCTTGCACGTAGCCGCTGAGCGTGGCGCCGTGCCATTTCACATTCGTGACTGCGCCGACTGAGCGCGCCTTGGCGACAGTGTGGTCACCGAGCCATTCCGCAATCCGTTCCCGATCAAAGAAAACTGACGACATCAGGGTTCATCCATATTCGAGCCGGCGGGGGCAACTGCGCGCGGATACGGAATCGGCGCGGCAGACGGCGTATGGCGCCTGTCGGCGCGGTTTCGGTCCAGCGCAGATTGCCCGTGGTAACCGGCCATTTTACGCGTTGGACGCAATTGGCTGTTGCGGTGCCTTTAAAGGCGGCGCATGGGCGGAAAGCTGGGCCGGGCCGGGCTTGGCTGGCACACGCAGCCGATTGGCGAGCGGCCTTGGGGCAAGAAGCCGATCCGCGCCCCGCTTTCTCAGAGCGTGGACCCGATCGGCGGTCCGGCTGCACGCCCGCTTTCGGCATCCGGCTCGGTGTCGCCACGCGCAGGCGCGCCGACACTGACTTCCAGCCCGGCTGCCGCGAACACTTGACCGAGTGCCGGCGCGAGAGCTTCGTCGGTGACTAGCAGATCGATGGCGTCCGGGCCGAAAGCGTGCACCAGCGCGCTGTGGCCGAATTTCGCATGGTCCGCCGCGACCACGCGCCGGTCAGCCTGCGCAAAGGCCGCGAGCGAAAACGCGACGTCGGCGGGCAGCGCGTCCATGAAACGTCCCTGCATATCGATTGCGGTGACCGAGACGATCGCGTAGCGCACGTGGAACTGGCGCAGGAAGGTAAGCACGCTGTCGCCGAAAGCGGCGGAGTCGTCGGCGCGCAGTTCGCCGCCGGCGATGAACACACGATTCCCATTACGCGGCGCCAACACGCGCGCGACTTCGATGGAATTGGTCACCACCGTGAGCCGCGAGCGCGCCGTGAGCGCCTGCGCGATATGCAGACAGGTCGTCCCGCCCTCGAGGATCAGCGAGTCGCCGTCGCGCACGAGTTCGCTGATGCGTGCGCCAATCGCCTGCTTGCCCTCACGGCTTGCCACCATGCGCCGCTGGAACGGCGGCTCGTCGAGACGCTCGGGCAGCATGATGCCGCCATGGACCTTGATGAGCAGGCCATCGGCAATCAGCGGCTTGATATTGCGGCGGATGGTCTCGTCGGAAACCTCGAAGCGGCCGGCGAGATCAGTGATCGTGCAGGTGCGCTGCTCGCGGACGAGTCGCAGAATTTCGGCTTGGCGTTCGGTGGAGAACATGGGACGGAGACCGGGATAACGGCGCCCAGTTTAGCAAACACCTCATAGTTCGCCAAGAAATCCCAACGGATCCCCATACAAATCCACATGAGCCACACTCAAGCTTATCCCGCCCTCACTTCCGCCAGCAACTCCGGATGCCGATCCAGCACCTTCAACAGCTTGATGAGAGCGAGCGGCGGCCTAGTCTTGCCATTCTCGTAGCGCGAAAAAGCGTTCACCCCGCCGCCGAAAATTTCCGCTGCCTCGCGCTGGTCCAGATCAAGTTTCTTGCGTACGGCGGCAATGAATGCAGGATCCACTTGCGAGGCGTTCACCTCTTTGTTGAAGGCCAGCATCATTTGACCGGTGCGGGCCGCCTCGTCCATGTCGAGCACCGCCTCTTCGCATGCCGGGCAATAGTCTCCAGTGACGGCTTCGAAGATGGCCGTCTCCCCCTTGTAGACATAGCGCATGTTGCGCGTATCGCGCACCAGTTCAGCCGCTCCGCAGTTCGGGCATTTCATGCTCACCACTCCTTGAATGACACGACGAGGACGTCATCGACCACCGTCAATTTCAAATAGACCATGCCCGCTTGCGTGACGGCACGGTAGACGTCCTGCCAGACCCGATGGTCCGCGTACGTGGTCATGCTTTTTCGAAAATCTCCCCGATCAAGCGACATCAATGTCTCGACGATTGCTGCAGGCCCGAGGCCGAGTGCCGCAGCCCCAATCACGGCCGACTTTGTGATTCTGATTTTCCCCGCGCGCGCCAAGCCCTGGACATCCGCCAATCTGCAATGAGGCGTACTTTTTTCCACTCGTGCCTCCCGTCAATATTAACCTACTTGGTTATAAAAAGGTAGCAGGCGCCCTCTTTCGCTAATGCATCCGCCGCGACTTTATATCCCAGATCAACCAAATAGATCGTTGCTTTTTGCCAATTTTTGTTGCAATCTACGCACGTCAATTCAACCAACTCCCACACATGTCCACGCACATCCCCAACCACGCTCGCGTCGTCATCATCGGGGGCGGCATCATTGGCTGCTCGGTCGCCTATCACCTCACCAAACTGGGTTGGACCGATGTGGTCCTGCTCGAACAGGGTCAGTTGTCGTGCGGCACCACCTGGCACGCGGCCGGTCTCGTCGGCCAACTGCGCGCGCAGGAAAGCATGACCAAGCTGATCCGCTATTCGACCGCCCTTTACGCCGAACTCGAGGCCGACACGGGCCTCGCCACCGGCTGGAAGCAATGCGGCTCGCTCTCGGTGGCCCGCACGGCCGAGCGGATGACGCAACTCAAGCGCACCGCCGCCGTCGCGCGCGCCTACGGTGTGGCGTGCGACGTGATCAGCCCGCAGGAAGCCGGTGACCTATGGCCGGTGATGCGCACCGACGACTTGCTCGGCGCCGTCTGGCTGCCCGGCGACGGCAAGGCGAATCCCACCGACCTGACCCAGGCCCTCGCCCGCGGCGCACGCACGCGCGGCGCACGGATTGTTGAGAACACCCGCGTCACGGCGATTCACACGCGCAACGCTCTCGAAGACAAGGCGAACAGCACGACAGGCGCACGCGAGGTCAGCGGCCTCGCGTGGCGCAACAAGGACGGCGAAGAAGGCACGATCGGCGCGGATATCGTCGTCAATTGCGCTGGCCAGTGGGCCAAGGCGATCGGCCGCCTGTGCGGCGTGACCGTGCCGCTGCACTCGGCCGAGCACTACTACATCGTCACTGAGCGGATCGCCGGCGTGCATCCGGACCTGCCGGTGATGCGCGATCCGGACGGCTTCATCTACTTCAAGGAGGAAGTGGGCGGCCTCGTGATGGGCGGCTTCGAACCGAACGCGAAGCCGTGGGGCATGAACGGCATCCCGGACAATTTCGAATTCCAGTTGCTGCCCGACGACTGGGATCAGTTCGAAATCCTGATGGAAAATGCGCTGCAGCGCGTGCCCGCGCTCGAAACCGCCCAGGTGAAGCAGTTCTACAACGGCCCGGAGTCGTTCACGCCGGACAACAACTTCATGCTCGGCGAAGCGCCGGAGTTGCGGCGCTTTTTCGTCGGCGCGGGTTTCAATTCGATGGGGATCGCGTCGGCGGGCGGCGCGGGCATGGCGCTCGCCGAATGGATCGTCGCGGGCGAACCCACGATGGACCTGTGGCCGGTCGACATCCGCCGCTTTGCGCGCTTCAATGGCAACGACACGTGGCTGCACGATCGCGTGAAGGAAACCCTCGGCCTGCACTATGCAATGCCGTGGCCGAACCGCGAACTCGATACCGCACGCCCGTTCCGCCGCTCGCCGCTCTACCCGATGCTGCGCGACCAGGGCGCGAGCTTCGGCAGCAAGATGGGTTGGGAGCGGCCCAACTTCTTCGCGCCAAGCGTGGCCGAAGCGAAGATCGACTACGCCTTCGGTCAGCAGAACTGGCTGCCGTGGAGCGGCGCCGAGCATCGCGCCTGCCGCGAAGGCGTGGCGCTGTTCGACATGACCTCGTTTTCGAAATTCCTCGTGAAGGGGCGTGATGCGCAAAGCGTGCTGCAGGGCATCGTCACCAACGATGTTGCCGTGCCGACCGGCACCACCGTCTACACCGGCATGCTCAACGAGCGCGGCACCTACGAGTCCGACTTCACGTTGACCCGCCTCGCCGACGATCAATACCTGATCGTCTCCGGCTCGGCGCAGACCACACGCGATTTCGATTACATCGAGAAATCGATCCCGC
Organism: Paraburkholderia polaris; assembly: GCF_012927345.1. Classification (GTDB taxonomy): domain Bacteria; phylum Pseudomonadota; class Gammaproteobacteria; order Burkholderiales; family Burkholderiaceae; genus Paraburkholderia; species Paraburkholderia polaris. The sequence continues at coordinate 16,661 of NZ_JABBGJ010000063.1, read as the reverse complement.
ACGATAAGCACTGCACGCTGGTCGACGTCACCGGCCAATACGCGGTGCTGGCGGTGATGGGCCCGCGCTCGCGCGAACTGCTGCAGAGCATCTCGAAGGCGGACTGGAGTAATGCGGCATTTGCGTTCGGCCAGAGCCGTGAAGTGGATATCGGCTATGCGACAGTGCGCGCCACGCGCCTCACCTACGTCGGCGAACTAGGCTGGGAACTGTACGTGCCAGTCGAATTCGCTGCGGGCGTCTATGAGACGCTCCAGGCGGCGGGCAAACCGTTCGGCCTCGTCAACGCGGGCTATTACGCCATCGATTCGCTGCGCATCGAGAAAGGCTACCGCGCATGGGGCCGCGAACTGACGCCGGACTCGAACCCGTTCGAAGCAGGTCTCTCGTTCGCCTGCAAGCTCGATAAAGACATTCCGTTCCGTGGCCGCGAAGCGTTGTTGAAACTGCGCGGGGAGCCGCTGCGCCGACGCATGGTCGTACTCACCGCCGACGGCGCCGCCGATCACATGCTGTGGGGCGGCGAGGCGATCCTGCGCGACGGCAAGCCAGTCGGCTTCGTCAGCTCGGCAGCCTTCGGCTATACGTTCGGTTGCCCGGTGGCAATGGGCTACATCAACAATCCGGACGGTGCCGCGGACACGGCGTATCTGAGCAGCGGCCGCTACGAGATCGACGTGGCCGGCGACCTTCTGCCCGCCACCGTGCATCTCAAAGCACCCTACGACCCGCGCTCAGAACGCGTCAAAAGCTGATCGAACCGGAACCGCTCATGCCACACCTTGAAAACAGCTACATCCTGAAGCTGTCGTGTCCCGATCAGCCGGGTATCGTGCACGCGGTTTCGGCCGCGTTGCTCGAAAGCGGCGCGAACATCGTCGACTCCGCGCAGTTCGGAGACCGCCGCACCGAGCGCTTTTTTATGCGCACGCATTTTCAGCTGCAAGCCGGTGGCGGCGCAAGCTGCGACGACCTGCACAAGCAGTTCGAACCGCTCGCGCAACGCCTGGACATGCAATGGCAAATCGCCGATGCGTCGCACAAGCCGCGCGTTCTGTTGATGGTCTCGAAGATCGGGCATTGCCTGAACGATCTGCTGTTCCGCTATCGCACCGGACAATTGAACATTGAGATTCCGGCGATTGTGTCGAATCACAAGGATTTCTATCAGTTAGCTGCGAGCTACAACATTCCGTTCCATCATTTCCCGCTCGTGCAGTCGACACCTGCGGCGAAAGCCGCGCAAGAAGCAAAGATCTGGGAAGTGGTGCAGGAACACGCTGTCGATCTGGTGGTGCTCGCGCGCTATATGCAGGTACTGTCAGCGGACCTGTGCGAGAAGCTGGCGGGCCGCGCCATCAACATTCACCATTCTTTTCTGCCGAGCTTCAAGGGCGCCAAGCCGTACTATCAGGCTTACGACCGGGGCGTGAAACTGATCGGGGCAACGGCGCATTACGTGACGACCGATCTCGACGAAGGACCGATCATCGAACAGGCGGTTGAACGCGTGGATCACGCAATGGACCCCGAAGAGCTGACGATGATCGGACGCGATGTGGAATGTGTCGCACTGTCGCGTGCGGTCAAGTGGCATCTGGAGCATCGAGTGATTCTCAACGGACATCGAACCGTGGTGTTCCGGTAACGCCTGCCAGATCGATCAGCAGGGTCGGCCCTCCCCACGACGCAGCACCGCCCTCGCCTGAAAGACGCGGGCGGCGCTTCCTTCATGCCCGGCGTGCGCCGCGCGCCATGCTCAAAAACACCCCATCGCGGCGGATCAAACTTCAATTGACGCCACCCGCCGCCGTACTGCCGCTCGCGACGTGGTTCGCGCCCGCCGCCTGTGCGGCGAGTGCTTCCTTGTTGTGCGCGACTTGCTGTGCGAAGACGGGACTGACATCCGGATACGATGCATCGGTCACGTAGTTGAGGCCGTTCTGTTGGGCTTCGATCAATTCCTGGTACACCTGAGCACGTGTCTTTCCTTCTGCAAAAACGTTCGACGAAGCGGCGAGAACGACGAGGGACAATGCGGCAAAAGCGATCTTCTTCATGATGAACTCCAGAGAGTTTTGTGCGGGTTTGCATGAGGGAAAACCACGGGTTGGCGGCTTTTATTCCTGCTTTCCTGCTTCAGAAAAAACATATCTCGAACGCGGAATAAAACAGCATGCGAACCGGTTTGCTCGCCGTTCAGTCCTGGCGGTGTGATGATGGTGTGGTGACGATGTGATGACGGCGTCGGAAATGGCGCTCCGAACGCATGGAATAAACCGACGCTTGCGTGTGTTCGCCACTGGATAGCTCAAATCCGACGAACGCCGACACCATGACCTCAACCGACGCCCCCTCCGACTCGCCGCTTTCCGAAGCCGACATTCAGGCCTATGCCGATGGCACGCTGACGCCGGAACGCGCCGCGTTTCTGCAGGAGTATCTGGGCAAGGATCCGGCGGAAGCGCGCCGGGTGGCGTTCTACGGCAGACTGAATGCGCAGATGCAGCAGGCGTTCCAAACAACTGACGAACCCGCTTCGAGCCGTGCCAAAGGACGGCGCGGCGCACTCGACCGGCTGAAGGCCGCGAGGCGTCCGGGCAAAGTGGTGAATGGTCTCGCGGCACTCGTTCTGACGCTGGCGGCCGCGAGCGGCTGGTTTGCCGCCGCCCAGGTGTCCCGTCAGGCGCTCGACAATGCAGCCGTCATGGCATTGGCAGAAGCTGCCGCCGCACCGTATTCCGCTGCGTCACCGACGCGAACCGACGTGTCCGCACCCAACCTCGCTGCGACCGGATTGCGACTCGTGGATCAAAGGGTCTTATCGCTTGGCCCGTTTCAACGCGCCAGCGAATTCATCTATCTAAACGGCGACGACCGGCCCATCGTGCTGATCGCCACGCTGGCGCTGCTGGCGTCGCCACAGCCGCAGTGGGCCGCGCGCCGCATCGGCGAAATCCGCCTGCTGACGTGGACGGCGCAGCAGCAGCGTTTCGTAGTCGCCGGTGATGCCCGTACCCACGGCCTCATGCGCGCCGCCGACGTGATGACCATGCGGTAGCCCTCTCCAGGTTTTTTCGCAACACTGCAAAAATCAACGGAATAAAATGCGACCACGCGTGTTTGCACCTCGAATACGCGTGGCGGTTCAATCGGCGGCCGCCCACCCGGCGCCTCACGAGAAGCCCCACGATTGGGATGAAAAATGGATGTCCGTGACGAGTTGATGGAGCATGTGCCGCGCTTGCGGCGCTATGCGCGAGCGCTGATCAACAATCGCGATCTCGCCGACGATCTGGTGCAGGACACGCTCGAGCGCGCGCTCGGCCGCACCGGCATGTTCCAGCCCGGCACCGACCTGCGTGCGTGGCTATTCACCATCATGCATAACGTGTTCGCCAATCAGGCGCGCAAGGCTTCGGCGCGCGCCGTCCACGTGGCGGTCGACGACGACAGCGTCCACGAAAGCGAATTTGCCGTGCCGTCCGATCAGACCCGTTCGCTGGAAATGCGCGACCTCGACTACGCGTTGCAGCGCCTGCCCATGGAGCAGCGCGAAGTGGTGCTGCTGGTCGGTCTTGAGGAAATGAGCTACGCCGACGTGGCCCTCGCACTGAACATTCCGATCGGCACGGTGATGTCGCGCCTTTCGCGCGGACGCGAGCGGCTTCGGGCATTGATGGCCGGCACGCAGCCCGGTGCAAAATTACAGGTGGTGCGATGAGCGACCAACACACGCCGATCGGCGAACAAGACCTGCACGCATACGTGGACGGCACGCTGTCCGACGAACGACGCGTCGAGGTGGAGCGCGCGCTCGAACAGAACCCCGAGTTGGCCACCCGCGTCAGCGATTATTTCTCGCTGAACAACATGTTTCATGAACGTTATGACCGCGTGCTCAGCGAGCCCGTGCCCAAACGTCTGCGGACGCCTTCTGCGAGTGAGCGCCGCTGGCGCATTGCCGCCAACTGGCCGCAGTTCGCCGGGATGGCCGCGGCCCTAGTGATGGGCATAGGCATCGGCGTGGGCACGCATATGGGGCAGGACGTCGTGGCGCCGGTCGCCGGCCATTCGGACACGCGCCCGGTCAGTGCGGACAGTTCGGAAATGTTTGCGCGGCAAGCCGCGGTGGCGCATGTGGTCTATATGCCCGCCGTCGACCGTCCGGCCGACATGACTGCGGATCACGAACAGGATTTCGTGCAGTGGCTGTCCAACCGGCTCGGCACCCATGTGCATCCGCCGATGCTCTCGAAGAGCGGTTTCACCCTTTCGGGCGGGCGCCTGTTGCCGGGCGCCGATGGGCCGACCGCGCAGTTCATGTACCGCGGACCGAACGGCGAACGTGTGACGCTGTGCATTTCGCATCGTCAGGTGAACTCGAATACCACCGCGTTCAAGTTGTATCAGGACGGGCCGGTGAACGTGTTCTATTGGGTGGACGGCGACTTTGGCTATGCAGTGTCAGGCGGGATCGATCGCAAGGTGCTGTTGCAACTGTCGCATGATGTGTATTCGCAGTTGACGGGCGCGGCGCCGGGTTGATAGGCCACACCAAACCACGCCGCGATCGACGGTTCAGTTTGCCAGACCGCTGCCGCGATCGAGCGACGCCGCGCGCATCGCGTCGCTCGGATTTGTGAAGAACTGCTGGCGCAACTGCGCGATCTGCGCGTCGCGTTGCTGAGGCGGCAAATCCTGCTTGTCGATCTGCGTACGCTGGCTCGCGTAGTCCGCATAGCGGGCTTGCCAGGCGTCGTCGGCTTGCTGCATCTGCACGACGCGTTGTGCCGCTTCAGGCCCAAGTGTCTGCGTGATCTGCGCACGCATCGTATCGAGCGAACCGCCCTGCTTCTGCGCCTGACCGATCGCGTCGAGCGCCGCTTGCTGCTGGCGTGCACGTTCGTGGGCCGCGCGTGTTTCCGGCGGCAATGCCGCGTCGAGTGCGGCGAGACGCGCCGCTTTCTGCGCGTCGCTCAACGAGCTATCCGACGCGATGCGCAGGCGCGCCAAATCCGTGTGTTGCTGCTGCGAATCAGCGCCGAAGAACGGCGCGTTCCATTCCCCCATCAGCCTGACGCCTAACGCGTCACGCTGATCGAGCGAGAGTTGCAGCGCGTCGAGGTCCAGCTTTGCGCCGCTCTGGCTTTGGGTTGGCGAGGTTTGTGGCAACTGGTCGAGCGCCGCGCGATAAGCGTTGTAGCGCTGCCAGACGGACACCGCTTCGTCGGCTGCCGGTGTGCCGTCGAGTTGCGCGGCGATCTGGCGATGCACCAAGGCATCGAGCATCGTGGCGGAGATTTCGTTCTGCGTCGTCAGGAAATAATCGAAGAAATCGCGGACGGCACGCGTGCGCGCGAGGTGGCCGTGGCCATCGGTTGGCAGATGCGGTGGCGACGAACCGTCGAGCGAAGCGGGTAACGCGCCGGCCATTGATGTGCCGGCCGCAGGATCCTTGCTCAAAGCGAGCGCGGGTTGCGCGGAGCTCGCAGCATTGACCGCATGCAACGCCGACGCATCATGCGCAGAGGGCGGGCGGTTCAACCACAATGCAGCGCCTGCTGACACCGCGCCCACCGCCACGAAAGCCAGCCACTGACTCCGCGCACTGCCCCGCTGCCGATCCAATCGCCGCATCCGCTCACACGCCTTGCGTCTTCAGCCGGTTAGCCTGCGTGCGAATCACTGCCACCGGATCCGCTGCATTCGCGCCGCGCACGCCGAGCAACTGGTTGATTTCGTCGAGATGGTTCCACTTGTAGCTGGTGCCGAGCACCTTGCCGTAGAGCGCGCTGCACACCGAGACGAGGCCGTCGTTCTGCCCCGACTGCCGGCTCAGCATGACCGCGCCGGTGCCATACAAAACGAGTGTCGACGGATCGAGGACGTCGGCGGAATCGATCGGCGCAACACTGGTGTCGGTGGCGCCCGGAATGCCGAGCAGCGAGGTTGGTTGAATCGCACTGCCGGCCCACGAGTACAACAGATGCGTATTGCCGTTGACGGTTTCAGTCGCCGCGCCGGTTTGACACGACCCGGGTGCACCGAGCCCCGCGCTCGGATAGCGCAGGTTGTATGCCGCGGCGTTCGCTGTGGTCAGCGTTTGCAGGGCGGCTACTGCATTCTGGTTGGTGTTGTGATTGCTACTCGTCAGGATGCCGAATATATTCGCAAAGGCGCCGACGATCGGTGTCGAAAGACCGGTCGGGTCTTTTTGCAATGAGTCCTGCACGAAGTCGGCGAACTCCGAGCCGCGATGCGGCGTGCCGATCGTGGTGACCGAAGCGACAAGTTCTGGCGCTACCGCCGCGACGTAGCGCGAGGTCAAGCCACCCTGGCTGTGGCCGATCAGGTTCACCTTCTGCGCGCCGGTTGCGGCCAGGACCTGCTTCACGTAAGCGAGTAACTGTTCGCCACGGCCATTCGGACCGTCGTCGCTTTGAAAACCCGAGAGGTTCGCCACATACACGGTTGCGCCGTGCTGCTGGAGGTCGGACTGAATGCCGTACCAGTAGTCGAGCACGCCAAGGTACTTGTCGGTTCCAGTGAGGCCATGTACGAGGATGATCGGATAGCGGGTTGCCGCGTAATCGTCGGTACTCGTGTTTGAAGTTGCTGCGACCGCGCGATCGATGCCAACGGGTGTGGCGAGTGTCAGAAGAACAGCGAGCGGAGCATTGGCGACAGCAGCGGCGATCGCCCAGGCGACGATGCGAGAACCCTTCCATTTCGACATGTGACGGCCTCCGGTTGCGAAGTCCGCGTATTTAGCTATACAAATCGAGTGAGGGCAATAGAGCGGGAACTCCAAACTGGCTATGTTGCGGTGCGTTTTTAAGGTTTATCACCGTGTCGCGATGCGACGGGCATTGAAGGTATCGAGTTCGATAATGCTGCCTGGATTCGCGCTTGACTTGACCAGCTCACGCGGCGTAACACCAAGCAACCGCCCCATCCAATGCGCCATATGACTCTGATGCGCAAAGCCCGTCTCCAGCGCGATCTGACTCGTGCTCAGCCTGCCTTGAAGCAATAGCGCTCGGGCCTGCTCCACTCGCCGCTGCACAACGTACTGATGCACCGGCATACCGAGCGTTTCGCGAAACAGCACCTTGAAATGCGGCACGCTCAACTCGGCGTGCGCCGCCAGTTCGCCAAGCGTGAGGCGTTGATCCAGATTGGCTTCGATAAAATCGATCACACGCGCGGCGGTCTTCGGCGCAAGCGTGCGGCGCTTATTCTCGAGTTTGTCGAGCATTGGCGCACTGCAGATCAGCCGCACCACCATCGCCGTACACAGGCTTTCAGCGTAAAGCGGATCGGATGCATCATCCGCTTCGAGTTCGGCGCGTAAAGCCCAGGCCAGATGCTGAAAGCGCGGATCGCGCATCTGGAACTGCGGACGAAGCCGTGCTTCACTCGTCTTCAACTCCAACTGTTCAACGGTCCGCTGCGCGAAGTCTTCGCCGATCCATACACTGAAAATCGTGCAGGCGGCTTCATCGGTCCACTGCCCGTCGGCGCCCGCGGGAATCACGTCGGCATCGCCATGCGCCTGAATCCGTGAATAGCGTTGCTCGTTGCACATGCAACGCGCCTTGACCGGCGCGCCGACATGCACCCCCACGCGATGATGCGTGAGCGCCGGAATCCGGTGCAACCCGGCCGACACATTGATCAGTTCCGCGCCGAAGCCCTGCCAGCCGAGCGCCTTGCTGGAGCGCAATGCGATGCGGGAACCACTGTGCGGCTGCGGTATCGGTGTCACGGCATTCATTGCTTCCCCTTGTGGATGGCGGCCAACGTGTATGCATTGTGCTGCGTTTTTCGTGGGCTTGCCTGGATTGCACCGCCTCAACACGCATGCTGCGCCGCCGCAAAGGAAAACAATCATCCGAATCTGCGCACGGCGATCCGTGCCCGCGCGCATCTCTATCGCCGCCTCCCTAAGATAGCGACATACCGACCCAGGAAGGAGCTCAACGTGTTCGTGATCTTTGGCGCAGCAGGCAATGTAGGCAGAGTGAGCGCCGCGGCATTGCGCCGGGCGGGCCGTGAAGTGCGCGCGGTCGTGCGCAACGACAAACAAGGCAAAGTGTTAGCGGAAATCGGCTGCGAAATCGTCATCGCCGATCAGCTCGACCCAGTCTCCGTAGCGCACGCTATCGAAGGCGCGTACGCCGTACAGATGCTGTGCCCGGTACCGCGTGCAGATGCCGATCCCGCGAGCACGATGCGGCGCATGATCGACGTAAGCGCGGACGCCTTTCGCGCCAACCCGCCGCAACGCCTGCTCGCGCTCTCCGACTACGGCGCAGAACACCCGAGCGGCACGGGCATCACGACGCTGTTTCACTACCTCGAAACGCAACTCGCGCCCATTGCCTCACAGGTGACGTTTTTGCGCGCAGCGGAACACATGCACAACTGGGCTCGCCTCTTACCGATCGCACTCGCCCGGGGCGTGCTGCCGAGTCTGCATCATCCATTGACCAAGTTGTTTCCGACGGTCGCCGCACAGGATGTCGGCCTGCTGGCCGCCGAACTATTGCTCGATGACAGACCGGCGAAGGTGTCGCCCCGAGTGGTGAGTATCGAAGGTGAAGCGCGCGTCAGCGCGTTAGACGTCGCACGCACGCTCGGTGAATTGGCGCACCGTCCGATTACGGCTCGCGAAGTGCCGCGCAGCGAATGGGCCGCCATGCTCCAGGGCGCGGGACTCGGCGAGAACCACGCGCGTCTGATCACGGATCTGTACGACGCGCACAACGCGGGCCGCATCGACGTCGAAACAGAGATCAGCGAGCGGCGCTTCGGCTCGACTGCGCTAGAGGGCGTGCTTGCGTCAATCCTGGCGGGCGTCGCTGCAACTTCAACCGCCGCTGCGGCGGCACGCTAAACGGCGCTCGCGATAGGAGAAACAGCATGCATACCTGTCCTTTACTGCGCATATCGATGGAATCGCGCAAAATCGCGGCACATCGAACCCCGCGAACGCGCGCGACTACGAACGCCCGCTACTGGATGGCAATCTCGGCAGGTCTTGTGGGACTGGTAGGCTGGCGAGCGCTTCGGGACGTGCTCAACGCAATCCCCGATAGCAACGACGACTTTGGCTTGTTCTGATTTGCAGCAGTTGAGCTCGATTCGGCTCGATTCGTCGCAACTCGACTCGGTGAACAACCGATACGCCGCGGACGCACCGTGGATCCGGCGAAGCCCGCCGGCATAACGCCGCAATTCATTGACGAAATCGACGCCTCAACGCCGGCCGCCGTTTGCAAACGACGGCCGGCGTGCGTGCGTCAGTTATTCGTTCTCGTCGAAGTAATGCCCAAACTTCAGCTGCTTGGTGCGGATATAGCGCTCGTTTTCCTCGCGCATCGGAATCGCCAGCGCGACTCGCTCGCATACCGGAATGCCGTGCTTCGACAGCGTGTCGAATTTCTCCGGATTGTTGCTCATCAGGCGCACCGAGGTGACCTTGAGCGTGCGCAGAATGCCGGCCGCTGAATCGTATTCGCGCGAGTCGTCGGGCAAGCCGAGATCGAGATTGGCCTCGACGGTGTCACGGCCCTGCTCCTGCAGCGCATATGCGCGAATCTTGTTCGACAGGCCGATGCCACGCCCTTCGTGGCCGCGCAGATAGAGCAGCACGCCGCAGCCTTCGGCCGCGATATAACGCAGCGCCAGATCGAGCTGCTCGCCGCAATCGCAGCGATACGAGCCGAGTACGTCGCCTGTCAGGCACTCGGAGTGCAGGCGCGTCAACACGGACGACTTGTTTGCGACATCGCCCATCACGAGCGCCAGATGTTCGGCGCCGCTGTCGGCCACGCGAAACACGTAGGAAGTGAACGTGCCGTAGCGCGTGGGGAGCGTGGCGGTGGCGTCGAGGACGACGCATTCGCCGTTGATTGCGCCGTCTGCTGCTGGCGACGGATCGTGAGACGTGAGCATGGCGTTGGACAATGGTGCTGACATGAACCCGATCAAACCGGGGATAAGGTACGGACTGGGAGTTTACCGCTAATTGGCGCGACGCACCCGGAAGTCCATGCGCGGCGCAAGGAACCACTGCGGCGCCGAGTCGCTCACGAGGCTAAACCAGACTAGACATGCCGCGCGCCACAGGTATTCCCGAGGTACTTCGGCCGCGCGTCACGCCTATACTGGAATGGCCTGTCCCTCACGACAGCGCGCCGCCTCGGCGTGCTGCACTGCGAAACGGAGCCGCTCCATGACAAGCGTTGCACAACTTCTTAAAACGAAACCGAACAACACCACCGTCTTCACAGTCGGGGCCGACGATTCCGTCTACGAGGCGATCAAGCTGATGGCTGAAAAAGGCATCGGTGCACTGGTCGTGACGGACGGCGACAGCATCGCCGGGATCATTACGGAGCGCGACTATGCGCGCAAAGTCGTGCTGATGGACCGTTCGTCGAAGGCAACACCGGTACGTGACATCATGAGCAAAGCCGTACGCTTCGTCCGTCCCGACCAGACCACCGACGACTGCATGGCCCTGATGACCGAACGGCGCATGCGCCACTTGCCGGTGATCGAAAACGACCGGCTGGTGGGCATGGTTTCGATCGGTGACCTGGTGAAGAACATCATCGCCGAGCAGCAATTCACGATTCAGCAACTCGAGTTCTATATCCACGGCGAACGGCCCTGAGGTTCGCTGCTTGTTGCGCGTCTATTTGCCCGTCCATTGCAAGTCGTGCGTCGCACGCTACCGAAACAGGGCGCAAAAAAAGCCCAATCCTTGAAAAAGGTTGGGCGAAGCTACCTTGCGGCAGCGGAGGTTCTTGCGTTGCGGACCACGACACGGCGTCGCGTAGCGGATTCGTTAGTCTGGCGGCACACACTGCCGCGCATCCCGCTGACGGCAAAACACAACGTTCTTCGATGCGCGCCGCATAAGGCGCGCATCGTCATAGCCACATCGAACTGCTGACTGCCTGCTAATGGCAAGCGTGCGCTCAAATGATCCACGCACGCTGCGCTTCGTTCAGCTGCCGGCCGGAACCCGGCTGCAGCCGCTTAAATCAGTTACCGAAATAAACCGACTTCGGGCCGGACATCGGCTGGACCACGCCACCCGATTGCGACGAACCGCTCACCGCGCCACCGTAACCACTGGTATTCGCGACCGGTTCCTGCGTCTGCGCGACAGCCGGGTTTTGCGCCTGTACGCGGCTTTCGGCGGCTTGAATGTCGGCCGGATAGTTCGGGTCGTTGCTCGTCGCCGGGTTGTAGCCTGCTTGTTCCAGCTGGATCAGTTGATTGCGGACTTCCGCGCGGGTCACGGGCTGGTCACTCGATTGAGCGAACGAAGCGACCGGGGCAGCGAGAATGGCTGCGATGGCGACTGCCTTGATGAGCGATTTCATGATGACTTACCTCCAGACTTAGATTTTTGCTTCGCTTGCCACACCATGTGTGGGGCGAGTGATTTCAGTCTAGTCACTCAATCATCAAGGGAAAACCCTTAATTGTGAGATACATAATTGTTCAAAACGCAAGAATGCGTCAAAACTTGCTGATTCCATATATCGAAGGGATAGCTTTACCGTAATAATTGTCGGGATCGTAACCCTTTGCGTCTGACGTTTCGAAAATGCCCCCTCACTGAGCGTGTTTTGCCGCTTTGTTCGGCACTGACGGTCAGATTTGCGCGTTCGTCAAAATATCGGCATGCGGCGGCAATAACAGCTTTCGCGGCCCGCTGACAAACGCGCTGCCGGGTTCGAAAAACCGCAGCGGCCGATGCATCTCGCGCGACAAGCCGATACGCTTCGTCACGCCAATCGGCACGTCCCGCGTCTCTATCACGCCGATCCACAGGTCGCGCCCGGTGCAAAGATCGCGACCGTCGAACGATTGGCCGATGCCTAAGGCCATGGTGAGCCGACCGGGACCGCGCGCAAGGTCGCGCAGCGACACGCCAGGCCGCCGCGCTTCCACGAGTGGCAAGCCTTCGAGGGGCTCGATGGCGCGAATGAGAATGCCGGCGCCGACCTCTTCCGCTTCCGCGGAGATGTTCAGCATGTACGAAAGCCCGTACGTGAGCCGGACATAAGCGTGGCCAGGTGCGAGAAACATCGAGCCGTTATAGGCGCGGCGGCCTTGAAACGCGTGGCTGGTCGAATCGCCGAGCGGATACGCCTCAGTTTCAACAATCCGGCCGCTGATACGGCCTTCGGGGAGGTCGTGCACCAGGTATTTGCCGACCATGAAGCGCGCCAGCGCGACCGGATCGAGCGGCAAATCGTCACGAAACAATGGGAGGATGGGCAGCGGCTGATTCGGCATGCGGTTCGGATGGGTTGTTGAGCGCAAAGCGCAGGATTCGATCGATGCGCGACCTACGCGCCCAGCGACACGCCAGTGGGCGTGCCGCCCGCGCCGCACCAAGCGGTAAAGCGCCATCGGCCTGCGTTCATCGGCCCATTCGTTGTACCAAAACCTCATTTCCGGGCGGCGGCGCATTCACCATGGCACTAATTGGAGTATCGTGTGTTTCCGGCCTGCAGCACAGCCCTTGCCGGCATGCGTGCGTTTAGGCGCGCCTGATCAATTTACAGTTTGCAAGAAGTCGCACGACCCGCAGCAACGTTCCATTCAGATTTGATCCCGAAGTATCCGCTGGTGCAGTAAGTCGGTTCCACCCAGGAACCGTCGTATTCATGACAATAGGAGAGAGTTGAATGAAAGCATTCCAGGCAATCAAGATGGTCGGCGGCGCGCTGATCGTTCTGGCGTCCGTCAGTGCGTATGCGCAAAGCAGTGACGCGGCAGCTCCGGCGGCCCCCACGGCTGCTTCGTCGGCGCCTAGCGCCAAGTCGGTCAAGGCGGCCAATCGTGCGTTGGGACGCAAAGTACGCAGCGCCCTGTCGAAGACCAAGGGCCTGAGCGTGACCAACATCACGGTTCGCGCGCGTGGCGGCGCAGTGACGCTGGCCGGCACGGTGCCTGAGCAGCCGCAAGTCGACCTGGCAACCCAGGCCGCGCAGGCCGTGCCGGGCGTGACGTCAGTCAAGAACGCACTGTCGATCCGTCCGGTCGGACAGTAAACCGCATTAGCCAGCCGTAGCGCTTCACCCGGGCGCAACGCTTCGTCACGAAGCCGCGCGTCCGGAGCGAAATATCCGGTTTCTTTCCCCGAAGCTGCTAACCTGGCAGCTGTGGGCCGATGGTGTTTCAGTCCATTGAAACCACGCCGCATTTTCCGCGCAATCCTGCGTGGCTCAATCCTTCAGATTGCAGGATAGCCGTCGGTTGCCTCACCGCCTTCGCCACTGCGCTGGCACAATCCGTCCGCGGACTGACAAAGCCTCATCCGCTGTGAATTATCCTTTACAATTTAATGTGTTAGGGCGCGTTATTGACAGAATGGTTTAGCATTCGCGCTCGCTCCCGGGTCTCGTCGGCGCCAGTCCGCGCATGTCGCGCCAGCCCGATACAAGCAACAAGAACACGCAACGAAAGGAAGCCCTGAATGACCGCACCCGCGACCGTTTTGCCCCGCTGGACCATTGCCGCGCCCTTCGTCGCCTGGATCGTGCTGGGCGTCGCGTATGCCCTGCCGGGCAACGGGTTGCTGCTCGCGCTGATCGGGGTAGCACTGTGCGCAGCCGTGTTCACAGCGGTGCACCATGCGGAAGTGGTCGCGCATCGCGTCGGCGAGCCGTTCGGCACCCTGGTGCTGGCGGTGGCCGTAACGGTGATCGAGGTCGCGTTGATCGTTTCGGTGATGTTGACGTCCGGGCCGGAAAAAGCCGGCCTCGCGCGCGACACGGTGTTCGCCGCGGTGATGATCGTCTGCAATGGGATCGTGGGCATTTGCCTGCTGGTGGGCGGCATCCGGCATCGCGAGCAGGACTTCCAAAGTCGTGGCGCCGCGGCGTCGCTGGCAGTGCTCGCGTCGTTGTCCGTATTGACCTTGGTCATGCCGAATTACACGACGACCAGCGCCGGCCCGCTTTTGTCGTCATCGCAACTGGCGTTCGCCGGGGTGTCGTCGCTGGTGCTGTATGGGGTGTTCGTGTTCGTCCAGACCGTGCGGCATCGCGACTACTTTCTTGCCGGCGTCCCCGACGAGGACGTCCATGCCGCTCCGCCGAGTATCGGCGTCGCGCTGGCAAGCGGGGGCTTGCTGGTGGTGTGCCTTGTCGCCGTCGTGTTGCTGGCGAAAGTACTTTCGCCGGTTGTCGAAACCGCGGTGAAGAACGCGGGCGCGCCGCCGGCGGTGGTCGGCATCATCATTGCCGCGCTGGTGCTGCTTCCGGAAGGGCTCGCCGCCGTGCGCGCCGCGCGGGCCGATCGCTTGCAGAACAGCCTGAATCTTGCGCTAGGCTCGGCGCTGGCCAGCATCGGGCTGACCATTCCGACCGTCGCCGCAGTGTTCTTGTGGACCGCTCAGCCGCTCATACTCGGTATCGACGGCAAAGAAACCGTGCTGCTGATGCTGACGTTGGTCGTCGGCACGCTGACGCTTAGTTCCGGACGCACGACGATCCTGCAAGGCGCCGTGCATCTGTCGCTGTTCGCAGCGTATCTGTTTCTGTCCTTCGCACCCTGACGATAGGCCTGGGGGCCGCCCCCAGACAACGGACTCCTCCTACTCTTCCCAATGCGCCGCGATCCAGTCGCGAAACAGATTCAGCTTCTGCTGATGCGCGACTGAATCCGGATACACGAAGTAATAGCGCCAGCCGGTCTTGAGCACCGTATCGAACGGCCGCACGAGGCGCTTGGCCGCGACGTCTTCGTCGATCAACGCAAGGTCGCTGATGGCGACACCGAAGCCCTGCAAGGCGGCGTTGGTCGCCATGTCGAGCGTATCGAAGCTCGGGCCGTGCCCGGCGTCGATACCTTGTGTATTCGCGTCATCCACCTCGGTCACCCTGGCGAGCCACATCTTCCAGTCGCGATGGTCGCGGGTCGGATGCAGCAGCGTGTGCCGCGCCAGATCCGCCACCTCGTCCAGCGGTTTGTCTTTCAGCAGATCGGGCGCGCACACCGGCGTCAGACGCTCCTCGAACAAGGGCACCGCCTGCACGTCCACGCCCGGTGACGAGCCATAGATGATCGCCGCATCGAACGGCTCGAGCTGGAAGTCGACGTCGTGCTGCCAGGTCGTGGTGATCTGAACGTGCAGCTCGGGATACTCGGCCTGGAAACGCATGATCTTCGGCAGCATCCAGCGCATTACGCAGGTCGGCACTTTCAGTGCGAGATCGGTGCGTTGACGCGTGAGGCGCAGCGATATCTCTTCGATACGCGCGAAGCTCTCCTTCACGGCCGGCAGCAGCAACTCGCCTTCGGCGGTCAGCGTCAGGCCTTTCGCATGGCGCTTGAAGAGCGGAAACTTGTAGTAATCCTCGAGCGCGATGATTTGGCGGCTGACCGCGCCTTGCGTCAGGCATAGGTGATCCGCGGCGCGCGTGAAGCTGCGATGGCGCGCGACGGTTTCGAAAATCTGCAGCGCGTTCAGCGGCGGGAGACGTCGCATCGGGATATCCAGTCGGGAGGATCAGGAAAAGTCATTACGCGGGGCGCGCGATGTTGCGTGCCGTTACGCCCACTGAGCCCACAGGATACGCGATCAGAAATTCCCGCAGTAGTTGCGTGCGGGCAAACGTGCATGCATTTCGCTCATGCCTTGGCCGTCAATTTCAGCCTAAGGGCACCCGCTTGCACCGACTCAGGGCAAATCCTGCCGGACACCGCACCAGAACCGAGCTTTCCTCATACCTCCCCTTGGCCCGCGGGCGCAAAAAAATCATGGACGTTAACCCCGATACACCGCCGGATTGGCGTTCCCACGAATCTCAGCAAAGCCGCCGCTAGCGTCGCACGATAGCCAACCCATGAGATTCCGTCATGCGCTCCATGCGCATATTTCGTTTGTTGGGGGATTTTGGCAAACCTAAAGTGCATCCACACGCAACGCATCCGGTATCGCGTGAAGTTGGGTACTTGAGGTTAAGTACGGCAGGCAGCGCAAATGGGCGATGCAGCGGCAGCGGTCAGAGCGAAATATCACCAGGCAACAGGCGTTCAACACAGGAGACCGCCATGCAAGAGATCAAACGGGGTAGAAGGCAGGCCATCAAGGCGATCGGCGCGGCACTCGCGGCGTCCACATTGCCGATGCCGTTCGTCAATCTGCGCGCACAGGAGCACAACTTCTCCGGCAAGACACTGCGCTTGCTGACCTGGTCCGACGACACCGGCGCTGCCGCCTTGCGCAACATCGCCGCCACGTTCACGGCGAAGACCGGCGCGAAGGTCATCGCCGATCGCGCCGACGGCACCTCCGGCATGGTCGCCAAGGTCAAGGCCGCGGGCGATCGCCCCACTTACGACGTCATCACGCTGGCCGGCGTCGGCGCTTCAGGTCTCGGCGATGCGGGTCTCCTGATGAAGCCCGATCTCGACAAGCTGCCGAACCTGAAGGACGTCGCGCCGCAATACCGCACGGGCGCGAACGGCTTCGGCGTGGGTTATCTGCTGTGGTCGGACGGTTTGATCTACAACACCTCGACGGTCAAGACGGCGCCGACCACATACGAAGCATTGTGGGACCCGAAGTACGCCGGACGCCTGTTCCTGCCGCCGCCCGAATGGGCCGAAGCGGTGGA
>NZ_JABBGJ010000062.1 GCF_012927345.1 Paraburkholderia polaris | reverse complement strand
TATAAGCGCACCGGCGGCAAGATCGCATGGGACGACAGCCGCGATCTGTGGATGCACGAACTCACCCAGGCCGAATCGGATCAATGCGCACCCGAGTGGGTCGGCGCCGAGCATCCGCTTTTCATCCTCTATACGTCGGGTTCGACCGGCAAGCCCAAGGGCGTGCAGCACAGCACCGGCGGCTATCTGCTGTGGGCCGCGCAGACCTTGAAATGGACCTTCGACTGGAAGCCTACGGATGTGTTCTGGTGTACCGCCGACATCGGCTGGATCACCGGCCACAGCTACATCACGTATGGCCCGTTGACGCTCGGCGGCACCCAGGTCGTGTTCGAAGGTGTGCCGACCTATCCGAACGCCGGCCGCTTCTGGGACATGATCGCGAAGCACAAGGTCACGCTGTTCTATACCGCGCCCACGGCGATCCGCTCGCTGATCAAGTCCGCCGAAGCGGACGAGAAAGTGCATCCGAAGAGCTACGACCTGTCGACGCTGCGTATCATCGGCACGGTCGGTGAGCCGATCAATCCGGAAGCGTGGGTGTGGTATTACGAGAACGTCGGCGGCGGCCGCTGCCCGATTGTCGATACGTGGTGGCAAACCGAAACCGGCGGCCACATGATCACGCCGCTGCCGGGCGCCACGCCATTGGTGCCGGGTTCGTGCACGCTGCCGCTGCCTGGCATCATGGCAGCGGTCGTCGACGAAACCGGCCAGGACGTGCCGAACGGGCAGGGCGGCATTCTGGTGGTGAAGCGTCCGTGGCCGTCGATGCTGCGCAACGTGTGGGGCGATCCGGACCGCTACAAGAAGAGCTATTTCCCCGAAGAACTCGGCGGCAAGCTGTATCTCGCCGGCGACGGCGCGGTGCGCGACAAGGAAACCGGCTACTTCACGATCATGGGCCGCATCGACGACGTGCTCAACGTGTCCGGCCACCGTCTCGGCACGATGGAGATCGAGTCGGCGCTGGTGTCGAACCCGATCGTGGCTGAAGCGGCCGTAGTGGGCCGTCCTGATGCGACCACCGGCGAAGCCGTGTGCGCGTTCGTGGTGCTCAAACGTGCGCGTCCTGAAGGCGAAGAAGCGGTGAAGCTCGCCAACGAACTGCGCGCCTGGGTCGCCAAGGAGATCGGTCCGATTGCCAAGCCGAAGGACATCCGCTTTGGCGAGAACCTGCCGAAGACGCGTTCGGGCAAGATCATGCGCCGCCTGTTGCGCTCGCTCGCGAAGGGTGAGGAAATCACCCAGGACGTGTCGACGCTGGAGAACCCGGCGATTCTTGATCAGCTCGGCGGCGGAGTTTAATAGGTTGATAGTGATCGGCGACCGGACCACCATGGCCGATGTCCGATCCGCCGGACTGAAGTGAGGGCGGCACGGGTTGTAGAGGTCAGGTAAGCAACGATTGACTGCCGGTCTGGCTGATCGATTTATACACATTCAGATACATCTCCTCTTACTTCACACTGCGCCACGACTTTGTCACCTTGCCGGAGCTGTCGCGTAAGAGCGTGTGACGAAGAATTCAAAATCGCTTCATCACAGTCATCGCTTTCCGGCTCCCATTATCAGTTGCACTGTTCGCTGGTATTTTCGCTTTCAGTTGAGCGTACGCGACATAGAAGAGTTGCTGTTTGCGCGCGACATGGTTATCAGGAGTACCTTTGATTTTCGTGCATTTTTCCGGTTAGGGGCACGTAAGCGTGGCGCGGCTCCGCCTTGTGACCCTGTATAAATTTTAATTCCAATCAAGCACGTGCTGACTACTCGTTTTGGGGGGACTCGCATTTGCGTGATGGCGGTACCAGCCCGATGCGCTTCGAAAAGGGTATTGAAAAGCCAATAATGCAGACACCGTCTGCATTATCAATTCACTGGCAGGAGTCGACAGCGTGGGCTCGACGACTGGCGGTCGATGTGTGCAGATCACTCGCGGGACTTGGAAGGATTCGTCGCGCGTACCGCGCCACCGGGAAGTTGAATGTCCCGCGCAGATTGATGCCCTCCAGGTGGGCCGGCGCGATCCGCCTTAACTGTTCAGATTCCAGTGGCTGGCCCGCGGCTGCCTGTATTTCTCCAAGGACGCGTTGCATGTGGGTGGTGTTCCATGCCATCAGAATATTCGCTAGATGTGTCAGTGCAGAGGAAACCGCCGAGAGTGATTCCTGACGTCGGGCCAGTTCAACGGGAATCTTGCCGATATGGATTGCGCGTTGAACGTTGTGTACGGCTTCACCGCGGTTCAACACATGCTGCAACTCGGTCCTGAACGCGGTATTTGTGAAATAGTCGATCAGAAAGATGCTTCTGAACAGACGCCCGATGTGAACGCCACCTTCATACACGGCCTGCCCACGCGCTGCTGAGCCAAAGCGGGTGAGGGCGTCGACTGCAGTACTCTTTCCAGAGCGTATGGACGCGGCGATCCTCACAAACTCATCCCATACGTCCGCGATGAGATTGAGTCTGACATCGCGATCAGTAATCGGACAAGTCGCAGTGGGACATCGTGCCTGCGGGGAACGTGAAGTCGACGGTCACGAAGATGGAACAGACGAGGGCACAGATCAAAGCCTGGTGCCCGGGACATACCAATCGCAAAGTCGGTATATTGGAGGCTAGCCCGCAAGGACCTGATCCGACGCGCCACGCGTCTTTTTTGGCCTGTCACGGCTATTGATTTTGCAGTATGGGTAGGACGATGGGTAGGCCATCGCCTGGAGAAGTGGGAGTCAAACCTGACGGGGCTTTGCAGCCGCTTGTTGGAATCGGCTGCCTTCCGCCAGAACGCCCTGCAGGCGCTCCGTCAGCTTATCGTTGTAGAGGCAAAGCGACGTCGTCCCGGCGATCTCCTGCGCGCACGCTTCACCAATCTGCGGCCCGCGAAGCGCTGGGTCTGCTGCCTCGCTCACGAAAGTTCGAATCTTCACGACGGATGGTTCTGCTGCCCGGTTTACCATGTGTCGCGTCGACCTCACCGCGACTGCAGACGGGCCGTTGATGGGTCGTTGAGGCGTGGGCGCCGTGGATGCCGGTCGGCACTCCCACCCTTTCCGGAGGCGAACAAGTCGACTGTGCCCAACGACACGACGACACGCCGCTTGTTGCGACCTTGAGTACCTTTCAGTCAGACTCTGTAGATTAACGGATGAACGACCGATCAATCGTGGCCCGTTTTGACACAACTTTTGTACCCATCAGGAATAGATTCATGGACAAAATGGCAGCGCTGACCATGTTCATCGCGACGGCGGACTTTGGAGGTTTCAGCCGGGCCGCAGAGCAGTTGGGTAAGACGCTTTCCTCCGTCACCAAAGCGGTTATGCAACTGGAGGCCGAATTGGGTGCCCGGCTCTTCGAGCGGCCCACGCGAAGAATGACCCTTACATAGGCGGGGCAGATCTATCTGGACGGTGCAAGACAGGCGTTAGCGGAAGCGGGACAGCAGCAGATTGTGCCGTGCCCCCCCTGAAGGGGGGCATACCGGAGGGAGTCGAACCGATAACTTTGTCGACGGTTTCCTCATTCAAGGCACAAGAGATTCACATGACAAAACTGGTTCGAGACATCATTGCGCTGGGCGCGGGTATTGGCGAATACACAAAGCTGAACTTCGGCATGGACGAGAGCGATTGGCGCGCCGCGCAAGGCCAGAGCCGCAATTACATCGTCGGCTGGTGGGAGGGCAAGGTCGGTGCGGTGGAGTTTCCGGAAACAACGGCGGACGAAGTCGTCTGGCTTGTCGAAGGGCGAATCGCGCTGACCGACGCCGAGGGTAATCGCAAGGAGTTTCGTGCGGGCGAGGGCTATCTGCTGCCGGCGGGTTTTGCTGGCCGCTGGGAAACCATCGAGGACGCGAAGAAGTTCTACGTCCTGCTCGAGCAATCCTGAGCGCGTTGCGAACCGTTGCGCGCGCATGCGTACGGCGCGCGCCGACGCCTTCTATCCTCTGTACCGGTTCCCATTCATGAGTCAAGAAAACGAAAACAGGGAGACGCCGGCCGACGTCGTCTTCACGAATGCGCGCGTCTATACCGTCGACCCACACCGCCCCTGGGCGAGCGCGATTGCCACGCGTGAAGGGCGGATCGTGTTTGTCGGCGACATGGGCGCGGCACAACGTTTCGTCGGCGCGAAAACGCGCACGATCGACGCGGGCGGCCGGCTGATTTTGCCGGGCTTCGTGGAATCGCACTGGCACTTCTCGACCACGGCGTTCGCCTCGCAAGCCTTTCTCAACTTCGAAGACCCCCAACAGGTGCTCGAAGGGCTGCGCGCCTATGTCGACACGCACCCGGACGAGAAAAGCATTATCGGCATGGGCTGGGTGCAGGCTGCGATGCCGCCCGAGTTGCTGCGCCGCGAAACGCTCGACGCCATTTGCGCGGACCGTCCCGTGTGTCTGCTTTCCACCGACTTCCATACGATGTGGGTGAACTCGAAGGCACTGGAAGCCGGCGGCATCGACGCCGCCACGCCGCCCGTGGAAGAAGGGGCTAGCTGGTTCGAGAAGGACCCTGTCACGGGCGAGCCGACCGGCCTGGTGGTGGACGGCGCGGCCTATTCGCTGCTCATGCGCCGCCTCTCTGAGGCAGGCTATTTACCGCCGTGGGGCGAGCTCTATTACGCGTCGTTTATCGCGTGGCAGAAGAAGCTCGTGGCGGCGGGCATCACAACGGTCTTCGATGCGGGTTTTCTCGATCCAAGCGGCGACCAGACCTGGCTGTACGAAACGTTGCAGCGCATGGAGCGCGACGCTGTGCTCAAGCTGCGGGTGGTGGGCAGCTACGTCGCGGTCGAGACCCTGCGCGACCCCGTCGAGACCATCCTCGACTATCGTGCGCGTTACCAGTCACCGCTCGTCAAGGCGCGCACGCTCAAGCTGTTCCTCGACGGCACGGAAGTGAATCACACGGCCTATCTGCTGGAGCCCTATGCCGACCGCCCGCACTACTGCGGCGAACCGAACACGCCTATCGAGGACTTCAACCGCTACGTTCTGGAAGCCGATCGGCATGGCGTCGACGTCATGGTGCATTGTGTGGGCGACGCCGCGGTGCGCGGCGCGCTCGACGCGATCGAGCGCGCTAACACGCTCAATCCGCCACGTGACCGCAGGCATGTGATCACGCACGCGTTTCTCACCCATCCGGACGACATTCCGCGCTTCCGGCGTCTCGGCGTGCTCGCGAATACACAACTGCAATGGGGTGTGGTCGACACCTATACGAAGGCGATTCGGGCGTTCTATGGCGAGAAGCGCTGGAGCAGCATGTACAAGTTCCGCACCTTCATCGAAGAGGGGGTGACGGTGTCGATCGGGATGGATGGACTTGCCTGCCAGTGCCGGTGTCAGCACCGGCCGGTCGAGCATATCGAGTCCGGCAACACGCGTCAGCTGGCGGGCGAGCCCGACGCGCCCGTCTTTCCGGACATTAACGAACGGCTCAGCATTCCGCAACTTATCGCGGCCTACACGATCCACGGTGCGTACCAGCTCGGTATGGAGCACGAGATCGGCTCGCTGACGGTCGGCAAGCGCGCGGACCTCATCGTGCTTGAACAGGATCTGTTCGAGGTGGGCAAGTACGAGATCGGAAAGGTAGAGGTAGGCCTCACGATGATGAATGGCGAAGTCACGCATGCGCAGGGCCATTTCGTGGAGGAGGCCCAGTATGACTGATGCGACGATCCTGGGCCGTGTGCGCAACTCGCCCGAGGAATACGCAAAACCGCTGGGCGCGCCTGCCGCGCTCGCCGAGGCGAAGCTCTTTCCGTACTGGCTGGACAATCCGGCCGCGCCGGGCGCTGAAGCGGAACTCGTGGGCGCGACCGAGGCCGATCTGCTGATTGTGGGCGGCGGCTTCACTGGACTGTGGGCAGCGGTGCAGGCGAAGGAACTCATGCCCCATCTCGACGTGGTGCTGATCGAGGCAAACCTCGTCGCACACGGCGCCTCAGGGCGCGCGGGCGGCATCATTTCGACTTCGGTGATGCACGGGCTGCCGAACGCGGTGCGCGTATTTCCGAACGACATCGACCAGCTCGAGCACTTCGGCCAGCTCAACCTCGACGGTTTCGAGGCCACACTCGCGCGCTATGGCATCGATGCGGACATCGAATGGAACGGTGAGATGACCGTTGCAGTGGATGCCGGCCACCTCGATCATTTGCGCGGCGACTACGAGCTGCATCGCAAGCATGGCCACGATGTCGTACTGCTCGGCCGCGACGAGACGCGTGCGCAACTGAACTCGCCACTTTTCGAGGGCGCGTTGTGGTCGCGCAACCGCAGCGGCATCGTGCATCCGGCAAAGCTCGCGTGGGGACTCAAGCGCGCGGCGCTTGAACTGGGCGTGCGGCTCTACGAGCACACGCCGCTCGTCACGGTCACAGACGAAGGCAAGGCGGTGCGCGTCGATACACCGAAGGGCAGTGTGCGCGCGCCGCGCGTGGTGTTCGGCAGTGGCACGGCGAAGGTGGGTGTGCCTGACATCAACCGCCGCGTGATGCAGGTGCGCGACCACGTGCTCGCGACCGAGCCGCTCACCACCGAGCAGCTTGAACGCATTGGCTGGCGCAATCGTCAGGGGATCTATGACACGCGCACGCAGCTCAACTACTTCCGGCTGACGCGCGAGAACAACATTATCTTCGGTGGGCTCGTGAGCTATCACTTCGATGGCGACCCGGATCCGCGCACGGATGGCCTGCGCGAAACGTACGCCCGTCTCGCGCAGGCGTTTTTCCGGACCTTTCCGCAACTCGCCGACGTGCGCTTCTCGCACGCGTGGGGCGGCCCGATCGACTACTGTTCGCGCGGTTCGGTGTTCGCTAAACGCTACTTTGGCGGCAAGGCCGTGTTTGTGGCGGGTTATACGGGATTCGGCGTGGCGGCGAGCCGCTTCGGCGCGTTCATGGGATTGAACATCCTGTTTGATCGCAAGAGTCCGGAACGTCAACTCGATATTGCGAACGTGAGCCCGAGTTACATCCCGCCCGAGCCGTTTCGATGGATCGGCGCAAAGATCACGTTCCACGCATTCGACGGCGCGGATGCGCAAGGCGGCTGGAAGCGTGCCTGGATCAACGGACTCAAGGCGATGGGCTTTCCGATGTGAGGCGCGCGGCGGCGCGCCGCGCGGCAATCCGGCCTTTCTGCCGCGCTGCGATTAATGAGTCGCATGCGCGCCTGCCGATAAGCTTGCGCACGCGTTTCGCAAAACGGCTCGATGGGGGCAGAAGAACCCATGGCCAGATCGCAGGGGGAAGGGGAGCATGTTTTCGAATACCACCGATCTTGATTTGCGACTCATCCGCGTATTCCTCGCGGTAGTCGACGCGCGCGGCATTACGGCCGCCGAGTCTTCACTGGGCGTGCGCCAGTCGACCATCAGCAGTCATCTGGCCGCGCTCGAGGCGCGCGTCGGCTTTACGCTGTGCGAACGCGGGCGCGGCGGCTTCCGCCTCACCTCGAAGGGCGAGCGCTTCGCCGCGACGGCGCGCAGCCTTATCGCCGCGACCTCAGACTTCGTCGCGCACGTGCGCGACATCGACCGCAAGCTGGTCGGAACCTTGTCGGTCGGCTTGATCGGGCAGGCTCCCCTCGTCGAGAACGCCCGCATCGCCGAGGCAGTCGGCACGTTTCGCAAGCGCGACCAGGCCGTGCGCTTTACGATGAAAGTAGCCTCTCCGCAGGAACTTGAAGAGGGTGTGATCAACAACCAGTTCGACCTCGCAATCGGCTACTTCTCGCATCGCGTGCCGGGGCTTGTCTACACACCACTCTTCAGTGAGCAGCAGACGATCTACTGCGGGCGCGGTCATCCGCTTTTCCATGCGTCCCGCGCGCCGACCGCCGACGCATTGAAGGACTACGAATGGATCTGGCGCACGTATCCCGTGCCCGAAGAGCACAGCCCGTTGAGCGGTCGTCGCGTGACGGCCAACACGGACAGTATCGAGGCTGCGACGATCCTCATTCTCGCCGGAGGGCATCTGGGTTATCTGCCCGCGCACTACGCCGAAGCGTTCGAACAACGCGGCCTCGTCAGGGCGATCGGGCGCGAAGTGTTCAGCTTTGACGTGCCGTTCCATCTGTTGATGAAGCGCAGCATAGAGGGCAAGCACATCGTCAGAGCGTTTTTGCAGGATCTTGCGAGCGCGTTCACGATCCAGTCGGACGGTCGTGGCGGCGATTTCGAACGCCTGTGCGCGCCGCTTGATGCGGTGGAGCACGGGCGTCAATACGCCTCGACACGCTGAAATTTGAACGATGTCAGGAGGGTTGGGCCCATAGGTTTCGGCGCGCGCCCCCTTTATGGGGGCACGGCGCAATCCGCAACTGTGCCGCTCCCGCTCACATTGACGCAGGCCAACGTCAGTATTTCGACTTCGGAATCTATCGGCGGATATTCTCTACTACGATGCGCGGGTCCGTCTTTCCTTTCGTACCAGAACAAACAGGGACCCAGGCCCCATGACACCCGAATTCAACCAGCCGCTAGGCGGCAACGCGATGCCCCGTTTTGGCGGCATCGCCACGATGATGCGGTTGCCGCAAGCCGACACGACCGCGGGACTGGATGTCTGCTTTGTCGGTGTGCCTCTCGACATCGGCACGTCGAACCGTTCGGGCGCCCGCTTCGGACCGCGCCAGATCCGCTCGGAGTCGGTGCTGCTACGCCCGTACAACATGGCGACGCGCGCCGCGCCGTTCGATTCGCTCCAGGTGGCCGATATCGGCGACGTGGCAACGAACCCCTACGACCTCAAGGACTCGATGACGCTGATCGAGGCCGCCTATGACCGGATCGTCGCGAACGGCTGCCGGCCCATCACACTGGGTGGCGATCACACGATCGCCTGGCCGATCCTGCGGGCCCTCCACAAGAAATATGGCAAGGTCGCGGTGGTGCACGTCGATGCGCACGCCGACGTCAACGACATGATGTTCGGCGAGAAGATCGCGCACGGCACGCCGTTTCGCCGCGCGGTGGAAGACGGTCTTCTGCAATGCGACAAGGTCACCCAGATCGGCCTGCGCGGCAGCGGCTATCATGCCGACGACTTCGACTGGTGCCGCGCCCAGGGCTTCACGGTGGTGCAGGCCGAGGCCTGCTGGAACCGCTCGCTTGCGCCGCTGATGGAAGAGGTGCGGGCGCGCGTCGGCGACACGCCCGTGTACCTGAGCTTCGATATCGACGGACTCGATCCGGCCTTCGCGCCGGGTACCGGCACGCCCGAGATCGGTGGTCTGAGCGTGCAGCAGGGTATCGAAATCGTGCGCGGCATGCAGGGGCTCAATCTCGTCGGTGCGGATCTCGTCGAGGTGTCGCCGCCCTATGACCAGGCGGGTACCACTGCGCTCGTCGGCGCGAACCTGGCTTTCGAAATGCTCTGCGTGATGCCGGGCGTCCACTACCGTTGAGAGGCCGCGCGCCATGACGACAAACGACTCGCTCCGCGCGGCTGTGGCCGGCGGCTTGCCGGTTCTGCCTGCCGCCCGGATTGCCGGGCGCGCCGTACACGCCTGCGACACCTCCCAGCGCAGCGCGATTTACAACGCTTCGACCGGCGCCACGATCGGCTGGCGGGAGACCGCCTCTGCCTCCCAGATCGACGAGGCCGTGCAGGCGGCCCGCGCCGCGTTCGACCCGTGGTGCGCTACGCCGCCCACCGTGCGCGGCGCAATCCTGCGTACGGTGGCTGAACGCGTCGAAGAGGCGCGAGAGCCCCTCGTCGCGCTGCAGATGCGCGTGAGCGGCAAGCCGCGCGTCGAGGCCGAGGCCGACGTCAGCGACGTCGCCGCGACCTTCGCTTACTACGCCGGGCTGTGCAACGAAGCGGCAATGTTCGACGCCGAGCCCGTCGCCCTGCCCGATGCCACGGTCCTGGCCGAGCGCTTCTACGACCCGGTGGGCGTCGCCGCGTTGATCGTGCCATGGAATTTCCCGATGGTCACAACGGCATGGAAGCTCGCGCCGGCGCTCGCGGCGGGCTGCACGGCCGTGCTGAAGCCTTCCGAACTGACATCGCCCGCTGAGCACGCGCTGCTCGATCTGCTTGCACAGGCCGGCGTGCCCGAAGGGGTAGTCAACGTCGTGAACGGCGGTGCTGAGGTCGGCGCCCGATTGACCACGCATCCGCTCGTCGACAAGATTTCGTTTACGGGGAGCACGGCCGCGGGCCGCCACGTCATGCACGCCGCCGCCGAAGACATGAAACGCGTGACGCTCGAATTGGGTGGCAAGTCGGCACTGATTGTTCGGGAAGATGCGGACGTCGATCTCGCGGTCTCGCTAGCCGTGGGCGGTGCGTTCACGAATGCGGGGCAGATGTGCTCGGCGACCGCGCGCATTCTCGTCCATGACCATGTGTACCGCAAGTTCATGGCCGCATTCGAGACGGCCGTGCGTGCGCTCGTCGTGGCGCCGCCGGAGACGAGCGGCGCCACCATGGGGCCGCTCATTTCCAGCGCACACCGCACACGCGTGCAGGCGCTGGTCGAACGCGGTATGGCAGAGGGGGCGCGCGTTGCGTTCTGGGGCCAGGTGGCGGATAAGGTGATGGTGGAGGAGGCTGGCTTCTTTATGGCGCCCATCGTCGTGGCAGAGCCCACCGCCGACAACGTCCTGTGGACCGATGAAGTGTTCGGGCCGGTTGCCTGCGTGAAGTCGTTCCGTACCGACGACGAGGCCATCGCGCTCGCGAACGGGACGCGCTACGGCCTCGTCGCCACGGTCGTGACAGAAAACGAGGAGATGGCGCGGCACTATCGCCGGCGCCTGAAGACGGGGCTCGTATGGCACAACACGCCGCAGCTCATCTTTGCACAGACCGGTTGGGGCGGCTTCGGCCTGAGCGGGATCGGGCGCGAACTCGGGCTCGCCGGGCTGCGCAGCTATCAGGAACTGAGACACGCGATCGCGCCGGCCCCGCGCTAGCACCGGCGCCCTTTGCCCCTCGCACGTGCCTAATGGTGGCTTTCACGGATTTTGACCGGTTTATCTTTCTGATAAGGTTCAACGCACGACGGGAAAACGGACTAAGCGAAACCGGAGTCACCATGCTGCTCAACGTCGACCCTTTCAATCAACATAGCCGGCACGTCGACGTGTCGATCAAGGCGCTCGGCGAAGTCATCGCATCCGTGGGCCTGCCTCATTTCGCGCGGCGGCTCACGCTATTCCTGCACGAGATGATTCCGCTCGACTGTGCCCATGTCGAGCGCACGCGCTTCGATCCTGCCTCTCCGTTCGGCTATCGCTGCGAGTGGATTGGCAGCGGCACCGTCCGCGACGGTCAAGATATTCTTGACCACACGATGACGCTCTACTATGACCGCTTCCAGGCCATCGACCCGCTCTTCGCCGGCATTCGCGGCACGACGGGCACGCATCTCGCCGTGCGCGACATGAGCAGGCTGCCGGCCGGCGAGTTTCGCGATCTGATCTTCGATAGCCGGCAGATCGCCCATGAGTGCGTGCTCACGAAGAGCAGCCGCCACGTGCAGTATTCGCTCGCGCTCGTGCGCCGCGATGACCAGTCGCAATTTTCCCTTGCCGAGCTCAATCATCTCAGGCATCTCGGCGATTTCCTGTTTCCGCTACTGGAATTGCATGTCAGCACGGCGGCCGTGAAGCGCACTGCCAACGCGATGCCCGAAACCAATCCGCTGGTGCTTTTCGATGCGCGTATCGCGCGTGATGGCGTCCATCTCTCGAAGCGGGAGTACGAGAGCTG
Source organism: Paraburkholderia polaris (assembly GCF_012927345.1). Classification (GTDB taxonomy): domain Bacteria; phylum Pseudomonadota; class Gammaproteobacteria; order Burkholderiales; family Burkholderiaceae; genus Paraburkholderia; species Paraburkholderia polaris. The sequence goes on along the minus strand of NZ_JABBGJ010000062.1, from coordinate 33,546 downwards.
CCGGCACCTGATCGCCGGGCGTACAGTGCCCGAAACAGCAGCGCTGCTTGGGGTGCGCCAGACGTCCACCGAGTCGTATGTCCAGCGAGCGTTCGCCAAGCTAGGCGTAAGGACCAAACGCGAGCTCGCGCTGTGGGCACACGGCCAGATCGCACCGCAGATGGCGGAGCAATAGGACGCGCTGCTGTCGCCACTGCATAAAACGTCGCGCCAGGTGAAAGTGTTCGCGACCCATTTGCGAAGTGCCGGCGATTAAAAAACCGCTTCGCCGCTGACTTGGTTTCACGGGCACGACCCGGCTGCCCAATTTCTCGATGAAAGTTCTCCCGCCGCGCGAGTAGTAGGAGGGCATTGTCACAACCCGTTCGATCAGGCCAGCCACCGTTTCTGGTCCCGCCTTCCAGGCCTCCTGCTTGTCCCCCTCTCCACCACGACGCAGATAGTCAACTGCCTGCGCGGCCGTTCGCTTTACGCCGCGCAGCGGGACGGCCTCGCCTGCGCGCATTTGCATCGACGGTCCTGAATGTGAAGGACAACAAATAGTAATTCAACGCAAATTTGACGGGTTTAAAAATGCGCCCGTAGTACTTCGGTTTCCCCACCTGAGGCATGAGTCCGCAAGGCGCCCCCGCACCAGGCGAGGATCGGTTCATGTCCGCGAACAGCAATTGGATGAACGATTTATGAAAGAAACGCCATCAGCTAATTCCACTTCCGCGCCGCGGACGGACGACGAGCGCTTCGTGCGCATCGAACGTGTCGTCAAGAAGTTCGGCGAGAGTGCCGCCGTGGATAACGTGAGCCTCGACATCGCGAAGAACGAACTGTTCGCGCTTCTCGGCAGCTCGGGCTGCGGCAAGTCCACGCTGCTGCGCATGCTAGCGGGGTTGGAGACGACCACCGCAGGCCGCATCTTCGTCGATGGGGAAGACCTCGCGACGCTGCCGCCCTACCGGCGCCCCGTCAATATGATGTTCCAGTCCTATGCGCTCTTCCCGCACATGACTGTCGAAGCGAACGTTGCATTCGGTCTCAAGCAGGAAGGCGTTCCGAAGAACGAAATCAGGGAGCGCGTGGCCGACGCCCTCAATCTCGTGCAAATGACCCGCTACGCGCAACGCAAGCCTCACCAGCTCTCCGGCGGCCAGCAGCAGCGCGTCGCGCTCGCCCGCTCGCTGGTCAAGCGTCCCAAGCTCTTGCTTCTCGACGAGCCCATGTCCGCACTCGACAAAAAGATCCGCCAGAAGACCCAGCTCGAGCTCGTGAACATCATCGAAAAGGTCGACGTCACGTGCGTGATGGTCACGCACGATCAGGAAGAGGCGATGACGATGGCCAACCGCCTCGCCGTGATGAGCGAAGGTCGCATCGTTCAGATTGGTACGCCCAATGACGTCTACGAGTTCCCGAACAGTCGCTTCTCCGCTGAGTTCGTCGGCTCAACTAACCTATTCGAGGGCCGCGTGGTGGAGGACGAGCCGGATCACATCTTCGTCGAGAGCGAAGACCTCGAAGCGCGCTTGTACGTGAGCCACGGCATCACGGGACCACTCGGCATGCCCGTGGGCATCTCGGTGCGCCCCGAGCGCGTGCTCGTGACGCGTGAGAAGCCGGCCACGCCCCACAACTGGGCGCGCGGCGTGGTCACCGACGTCGCCTACATGGGCAGCTACTCGCTCTATCACGTGCGCCTTCCCGGCGGCAAGGCGGTCGTCTCGAACCTTTCGAGCTCGCAGCTCATGAGCGAGGGAGCGCCCGCCTGGAACGACGACGTCTACGTGTCCTGGTCGCCGGCCAGCTGCGTCGTAGTCACGCAGTAAGGAGAGCACCGTCCATGAGCTCCTCCATCGCTCGCGCGTTCTCGCGCTTCGCGCCCTCGGGCCGCATCACCGTCATCGGCGTGCCGTTCGCGTGGCTCACGCTGTTCTTCGCCGTACCGTTCGTGCTAGTTCTCAAGATCAGCTTCGCCGACCAGATGATGGGCGTTCCGCCCTACACGAATCTCGTCGAGATAAAGGATGGCATGGTGCATTTCGCGCTGCAGCTCGGCCACTACGCCTTCCTGCTGCAGGACGACTTGTACATCGCCACCTACGTCAGCTCCGTCAAGATTGCGGCGATCTCCACGCTGCTTTGCCTGCTGATCGGCTACCCGATTGCCTACTACATCGCGCGTTCGAACCCGGCCACACGCAACCTGCTGATGATGGGCGTGATGCTGCCGTTCTGGACCTCGTTCCTGATCCGCGTTTATGCATGGATCGGCATCCTCAAGGATGATGGCCTGCTCAACCACGCGCTGATGGCCGTCGGTCTTATCCACTCGCCGCTGCACCTCTATCACAGCAATGCGGGCGTCTATATCGGCATGGTCTATTCCTATCTGCCGTTCATGGTGATGCCGCTCTACGCGCACCTCGTCAAGATGAACCTCACGCTGCTGGAGGCCGCGTACGACCTCGGCGCCAAGCCATGGGTGGCCTTCACGAAGATTACGTTGCCCCTGTCGAAGAACGGGATCATCGCCGGCAGTCTGCTGGTCTTTATTCCTGCGGTGGGCGAGTACGTGATTCCCGAGCTGCTCGGCGGCGCGGACACGCTGATGATCGGCCGCGTCATGTGGGACGAGTTTTTCAACAACATGGACTGGCCGATGGCGTCGGCCGTGACGGTCGCGATGGTGCTCCTGCTGCTCGTACCAATGGCCCTCTTTCAGTACTACCAGGTCAAAGAGCTGGAGGAACGCAAATGATCAAGCCAAACCGCATCCTTTCCACGAGCGTACTCACGCTCGGATTTCTGTTCCTGTACATCCCGATCATCAGCCTGGTGGTGTACTCGTTCAACAGTTCAAACCTCGTCACCGTCTGGGCCGGTTTTTCATTGAAGTGGTACGGAGCTGTGCTGCACGACGCCGAGCTGCTCGCCGGCGCGTGGCTGTCCCTAAAGATCGCCTTGCTGACCGCCTTTTCTTCGGTAGTGGTCGGCACCTGGGCGGGCTTCGTGCTTGCACGCATGGGCCGCTTCAAGGGCTTTACCTTGTTCACGGCAATGATCAATGCGCCGCTCGTGATTCCTGAGGTGATTATGGGGATTTCGCTGCTGCTGCTCTTCGTGGCCATGGAGCAGGTGTTCGACTGGCCTGCCGGCCGCGGACTAGTGACGATCTGGATCGGCCACGTGATGCTATGTGTCTCATTCGTGGCGATCATCGTGCAGTCGCGCATGAAAGAACTGAACCTGGCGTTCGAAGAAGCCGCACTCGATCTCGGCGCCACGCCATTGAAGGTGTTTTTCGTCATCACGCTACCCCTTATTTCGCAGGCGCTGGTCTCGGGGCTGCTCTCCTTCACGGTCTCGATTGACGATCTGATTCTGTCGGCGTTCCTCTCAGGCCCGGGCTCGACCACGCTGCCGCTCGTCGTCTATTCGCGCGTGCGTCTCGGCCTGAATCCGGAGATGAACGCGCTCGCCACGATCTTCATTTGCCTTGTCACCACCGGCGTGGTGGGCGTGAACCGTTGGATGCAGAGTCGCGAACGTAAGCGCATGCGCGACATCCACCGGGCGTTTATTTCGGAGGCGAACGAGGATCAGAAGAGGGCGCCCGCCGCTGGAAAAGCGCCCAGCAAGCTCAATCCGGCCAAGGTTTGATTCACCCTGCTTCATTACGTGATTCGCAATAAGACCAATCAGGAGAACAATGAATGAAAAAGAAGCTAATCTGCCTCATGGTGGCCGGTGTCCTGCCGGCTGTCGCCGTGGCGGACACCACCAGCGACGAGATCAAGACGCTTGAGAAACAGCTTCAGGCGCTGCAGAAGGAGGTGAAGCAACTGCGGGCAGGACAGATGGCCGCCGGGACGGGGAAGAGCGCGGGCGCTTCCGATGCGGGACCGCCTGTCGCAGCGCCGGCCGCGGTGGATGCGTCCTCGCCTGACTACGGCAGCGCGCGGGCCCAACTGACGAACGACGAAGTCGACCAGATGAAGCAGCAGATCTCAAACCAGCAGTTGAAGGTCGATGCGCTCACGGACGCGGCCACCACGGGTCCGATCGCCGGCCTTTCGGTAACGGGCTACCTGGACCCGACCTACATCTATAACCGCGGCCTCGGCAGCGCGTCGTTCCTGTTCGCGAACCATGCGAGCGAGTACCAGTACTACAACAGCACGTTCGGCGACGTGTTCCTCGACATCAAGAAGACGTTCGGCGTCGGCCCGCTCGCGCCGTCGGCGGAAGTCACGCTGATGCCCAATCGCGGCTATGGCATCTCGCTGTTAAACGAGCACAACAGCACCGCCTCGGACATACTGAATACGGCGGTGATTACAGTGCCGTTCTCGATGACGACCTCGGTCGTCGCGGGTCTGATGCCGAGCTTCGGCGGCTATGAGGTGCAGCAGTCCACCCAGATGCTGACCCTCACGCACAACCTGCTGTATGACTTCTCGGATCCAGGCGCCTACGTGGGCGTGGGCCTGAACTACATGGGCGAGGGCAGCAACTGGGCGTGGAAGTTCATGCTCGGCAACGAACAGTTCCACACGTCGGGCTCGCAGATCCAGACAGGCACCAATGCGTTGGGCGACCCGGTCACGACCAGCAACAGGGTGCCGACCTTCACGGCGCGCGTGGACTATACGTGGTCGGGCGCGCTCGACATCGGCGGTTCGTTCAATATCGGCCGCCAGACGCTGATCCAGGGCGTGGGCCCGAACGGCAATCCGCTACCGGTCTACGGCGCGGGCGGCCAGTCGTCGAGCCCGTTCGGTACGTTCTTCTTCAGCGAAGCCGATATGACCTATCAGACCGCGGATATGCAGTACAACGCGGAACTCGACTACGGCCAGCAGGGGAATGCGGCATACAACGGCGGGACGGCGCAATGGTATGGCCTGTCGCTCCTCGCCAACCGCAAGTTCCACGTGCCAGGCCTCGGCCGCATGGGCGTGACCGCGCGCTACGACGTGCTGGCCGACCAGAAGAACGGCGGCGGCGCGAGCAGTATCCTGCTAAACGGCAACGGCATGGACCCGTACAACGGCTTCGGCATTGGCGCGAGTTGCCTCGCGGCGTCGAAGGCGAATGGCGGCTATGGGTTTGAATGCAAGGGCTCGGTGCGCCAGGATGTAGCGCTGGACCTGCTGTTTTATCCGACGCAGCAGATCACGATCAAGATGGAATATCGTCACGACTGGTCGACGCACGATACATTCCTGCGCAGCGACGGCTCGTATGCGAAGTCGAACGATCTCTTCGGTACTCAACTCATCTACGCGTTCTGAGTCTACTGGCGATGCAGTCGGACCGGTCGGTACGACGGTCCGCTTTTCGTTGCGCGCCCAGCATGGCACATTTCATTAGGCGCGGCTCCTACGGCAAGTGGGATCAAGCTGGTTGCGCCGCAAACTCCCATTCCCATCAAACTTTCTACCGCGACAAACATTGGCGTAACCGGCGGCAGAGCCGCCGGTTACCGAGACATCAGTCAGTCTTCAGCTTCGCCCAAAGACGGTTTTGCAGACGCATGAGGTCGGCCGGCAGGGGCGTGCTCACGTAGAGCTTGCGATAGACTTCGGGCGGCGGGAACACCGCCGGATCGGTGAGCACCTCGGGACGCACAAGCGCCTTCGCGGACGGCACGGCGGAAGGGTACGACGTGTAGTTCGTCAGATTTGCTGCCTCCTGGGTCGAAATGACGAAGTTGATGAACTTCATCGCGTTCTCGGGGTGCGGCGCACCCTTCGGAATCGCCATCATGTCGAACCACAGCGCCGTGCCTTCGTTCGGAATCACGTACTTGATGTGGTAGGACTTTTTCGCCGACACGGCAGCAAGGCGCGCCGAGTTCACGTCGCCTGACCAGCCGAGCGCGAGACAGATGTCGCCGCCCGCGAGGTCGTTGATGTAGCTTGCGCTGTTGAACTGCGTGATGTATGGACGGATCCCTTTGAGCAGCTCGTAGGCCTCCTGATAGTCCTTGGGGTTGATAGTGTTGGGGTCTTTCTTCAGATAAAAGAGCGCCATGCCGAATGCGTCGAGCGGAGAGTCAAGCAGGGAGATGCCGCAGCTCTTGAGCTTCTGCGCGTACTTCGGATCGAACAGCAACGCCCAGCTATCGAGCGGCACATCGTTGCCGAGGGCGGCTTTGACCTTCTCGACGTTGATACCGAGACCATCGCTGCCCCACGACCATGGAATGCCGTACTGGTTGCCCGGATCGTCCTGCCGAAGGATTTTCATGATTTCGGGGTCGAGCAGGCCGTAGTTCGGAATCTTCGACTTATCGATCTTCTGGAAGATGCCGGCCTGCATCTGGCGCGCCCAGTACATGTCGGAGGGCACCACGACGTCGTAGCCCGAGTTGCCGGACAGGAGCTTTGCCTGCAGCGTATCGTTCGAATCGAACTCCTGATATTCGACCTTGATACCTGTGGCCTTCTCGAAGTTGGCGATCGTGTCCTTGCCGATCGAGTTGCCCCAGTTGTACACGTTCACAACCTGGTCTTCCGCCCTCGCCGACGGCATGGTCTGCCATGCGAGGCCTGCGAGCGCAAGCGCTGCACAGATTGCCTTCATTCTCCTTGCGATTTTCCTATTCACTCGTCGTTCCTCCGCAGTCTAATGTGACCGCCCGGTTCGGGCGGCATGGTTTGGGCTGCGAAGAAATGTAGCTGGAGCAAAATCCCCGGTCTGCCCCCCCGCAGGCAGGGCAGACACCATTGCGATTCAACGCCGAAGCGGCAAGGGAATGACCCGCGGCGGGCAGGCCTGGGAAGAACATGCCTGGCTGCCGCCGTCGGCTCCGCCAGGCGCAACTGGCGGTGGAGCCGCCAGAGAGGGGAATGTTAGCCGACCTTGAGTTTGGCCCAGAGACGGTTCAGCAGGCGCGTGAGATCCTGCGGCATCGGCTTGCTCACGAACATCTTGCGGTACAACTCGGGCGCAGGAAACACAGCGGGATCGGCCAGCACGTCGGGACGCACGAGTGCTTTCGCCGCCGGTACGGCCGTCGGATACGACGTGTAGTTCGTCAGATTTGCTGCCTCCTGGGTCGAAATGACGAAGTTGATGAACTTCATCGCGTTCCCCGCGTGCGGCGCATCCTTCGGAATCGCCATCATGTCGAACCACATCGCCGCGCCTTCGTTCGGAATCACGTATTTGATGTGGTAGGACTTTTTCGCCGATAGCGCAGCAAGGCGTGCCGAATTTACGTCGCCTGACCAGCCGAGCGCGATACAGATGTCGCCGCCGGCGAGGTCGTTGATGTAGCTTGCGCTGTTGAACTGTGTGATGTATGGACGGATCCCTTTGAGCAGCTCGTAGGCCTCCTGATAGTCCTTGGGGTTGATAGTGTTGGGGTCTTTCTTCAGGTAGACGAGCGCCATGCCGAACACGTCGACGGGCGAGTCAAGCAGGGAGATGCCGCAGCTCTTGAGCTTCTGCGCGTACTTCGGATCGAACAGCAACGCCCAGCTGTCGAGCGGCACATCGTTGCCGAGGGCGGCTTTGACCTTCTCGACGTTGATACCGAGACCGTCGCTACCCCACGACCATGGAATGCCATACTGGTTGCCCGGATCTTCCTGCATGAGGATCTTGAGAATCGTCGGGTCGAGCAGGCCGTAGTTTGGAATCTTCGACTTGTCGATCTTCTGGAAGATACCGGCCTGCATCTGGCGCGCCCAGTACATGTCGGAGGGCACCACGACGTCGTAGCCTGAGTTGCCGGACAGGAGCTTTGCCTGCAGCGTATCGTTCGAATCGAACTCCTGATATTCGACCTTGATACCTGTGGCCTTCTCGAAGTTGGCGATGGTGCCCTTGCCGATCGAATTACCCCAGTTGTACACGTTCACAACCTGGTCTTCCGCCCTCGCCGACGGCATGGTCTGCCATGCGAGGCCTGCGAGCGCGAGCGCTGCACAGACTGCCTTCATGCTCCTTTCGATACTACCCTTCTTCATTGGTCCTTCCTTCATGGCTTAAAGGGACCGTCCGACGCGGACGGCGTGATTTGGATTCAAGAGAATTTAGCGAGCACGCACTCAGGCCGCGAGATGGTGGACGATGGCCCGGTAGGCGCAGAGCGCGAGGGCGTCTGCCGCGTCGTCAACGGGCAGCGGCTGCGCTGAGAGCCGGACGATCACGACGCCTGCGGCCGGGTCGATGTAGATCCACTGACCGTGAATGCCGATCGCCATGTAGGGGCTACCCGATTCGCCGGTGACGTACCACTTGCTGCGATAGCGTCCGCCCGGCAGGAAATCGGCCCATGTCGAGTGGTCCCACGCAGCGCGGCTGCCGTTGGCGAGCACGTCGTCGATCCACTCGCCGGGTACAACCTGACGGCCGTTCGCCACACCGCGGCAGCGCACCATCTCCGCGAAGCGCGCCAGGTCGGCGAGTGTCGCGCACATGCCAGCGGCGGCGCGAGGCGCGCCGAGCCGGTCGAGCGCCATATAGGCATCGTGCCGTGCGCCGATAGGTGCCCAGATGTGCCGCGAAAGCAGCGCGTCGAGCGGCTGCGCCGCCGCGCTTTCGAGTACCCAACCGAGAACGTCGGTGGTTGGCGAGTTGTAGTGGAAGACCTCGCCGTGGGCGCGCTCGCCGCGCTTGAGTTCGGTGAGGAAGCGCCGCAGATCGATCGGGTCGCGTTCGCTCGGCGGATTCCAGCCCATAGCGCGACGGTAGCGCAAGAAGTTGCCGCTCGTGTCGAGATAATCCTCCGCGAAGTCAATGCTCACAGTCATGTCGAGCAAATGGCGCACCGTGGCGCCATCGAATGCGCTGCCGCGCAGTGCGGGCACGTAGTGCGTGACGGCCGCATCGACGTCGAGCAACCCGAGGTCCGCCAGCACGCCCGCAAGCAGGCCGACAACCGATTTCGTCACCGAGAAGATCAAATGCGGCGAGTCCGGCGTGAGGCCATGGTCGTAGCGCTCGGTCACGATCGTGCCGTGCTGCATGACGAGGAAGCCATCGGAGCTCGTTGCCTTGAGCATGCGCTCGAGTGTCCACGTTTCGCCGGCGGGCGTCTCGAAGGTCAGCGTGCCGAGATCGGTCATGCGTGCAGGCTCCGCTGCGAAAGTGCTGGTGCCCCGCGGTTCTCCGTGGATGGGCGCGGTGGGCAGCAGACGGCGGACGTTATGAAACGCCCATTGGCTGTACGGCGCGGTGCGCCAGTTTGAGAGGGTAACCTGGTCCTCGGCGGGCACGGGTGCGCCGCACATGATGCGTGACATTGGCCATCTTCCTTTGGGTTAAGTTGCGGGCCACTATAGAGACGCCCCATGTGCCGGTCTGCCCCCCCGCGGAGGGGGCAAGGCCCCTTTGGTCCCCACGTGAGCGGGGGGCGCCGGTACGATGCGGCGTTGCCGTTGCGCACTGTGCATCAGCTTTGCGACTTCATGCTGCCGCTCGTCGTGCAGCATGTGCGGCTCGCGAGCGCCGCATCACAAGCTGAGGAAGTCACACTCGCGCAGCGTTTTGAGCAACGGCTCGCGAGCGACGGTGTGGCGCTCTCCCAGCGCGAACGTTTCTTGTGCCGAGCGTTGCTGGAAGGGCGCCAGGTCGCACAGATTTAATCCATGACTGGAGGAGAATACAGATGCAGTATGCTGACGCCGTTTACCTCAACGGAACGCTCTATACGGCGGACACCAGCCGCCGCTACGCGAACGCGCTTGCGGTGCGCGATGGCAAGATTCTCGCCGTCGGCCACGACGACGAAATCAGTGCCCTCGCGGGGCCGGCCACGCGGCGCGTCGATCTGCGCGGCGCGCTGATGCTCCCGGGGCTTATCGACGGTCACGTGCATCCGATCCAGGGTCATCAGATCCTCGGCGATTTCGACTTGTCAGGCGTGAACGACCCGCAGATCATCCTCGCGCGCATCCGCGCCTGTGCGGAGGCCACGCCCGACGAGCCTTGGGTCTATCTGGGCGGCGCGAACCTCGCCGCATTCGGCGCCTATCCGACCCGCCAGGTGCTCGACGAAATCGTGCCGGACCGTCCGCTCCTCGTCGTGAGCTTCGACGTCCATAGCGGCTGCCTGAATTCGAAGGCTCTGGAAGTGCTTGGCATTACGAAGGAAACCCCGGAGATGCAAGGCGGCGTGCACGAGCGCGACGCGGCCGGCACGCCCACGGGGGTGGTCCATGAGGCCGCGTTTTACAAGATCTGCGGGCGCGTGCCGCAACTGAGCCCGGACGGTTACCCGAAGGCGCTCGGCAAGGCGCACCGCATGGCGCATGGCTACGGCATCTCCGGCTGGTTCGACGCCCATGTCGAGAAGGCGGAACTCGAGGCCTATGCCTCCGCCCAGCGCGCGGGCACGCTCAAGGCGTACGTGAGCGCGGGCCTAATGGCCAGCCCGCGCGGCGACGCGCGCGAGACGATCGAGCGCTTCGTCGCATGGCGCAAGGAGTACGAATGCGACATGCTGCGCCTGCATACGGTCAAGATCTTTATAGACGGGGTACCCGAATCCAGGACGGCGGCGCTCCTCGAGCCCTACGCCGGCACAGAGGATTACGGCCTCACGCTATGGTCTCAGGACGCCCTCAATGAAATCGCGCAACTGGCCGACGCGGCCGGCTTCGACCTGCACTTCCACACGCTCGCTGACCGGGCGGTGCGCATGGGGCTCGATGCGCTGGAATACGTGCAGCGCCGCAACGGCATGCGCGACCGCCGCGCGCAGTTTGCCCATCTGCAAGTGGTTGATCCCGCCGACATGGGGCGCTTCCATCAGCTAGGCGCGATTGCGAGCGTGCAAGCTCTTTGGGGTGCTGCGCGGCCCGAGCAGCAGCAGTTTTACGCTGACCTGTTCGGCCCGCAGCGCGCCGCGCGCAACTACCCGTTCCGCAGCCTGCGCAACGCGGGCGCGCTGCTCGCGGCGGGCTCGGACTGGTCGGTGACGACGATGGACCCGCTGCAGATTATCCAGACCGGCGTCACGCGCGTGCTGGTCGACGAACCCGGCGGCGCGCCGTGGAATCCGGACGAGCGTCTCGATCTCCTCACGATGCTCGATGCCTACACGATCAACGCGGCGTATGCGCTGCGCTTCGACGATTGCACGGGTTCGTTCGAGCCGGGCAAGGACGCGAGCTTTGCGATCCTCGACCGCAATCCGCTGTTGCACCCGATTGAAGAGCTGACGCAGGCGCGTGTGGTGGAGACGTGCTTCCGCGGCGAAGTCGTTCATGCGGAGAGCCGGGCCGAGTGAACTCAGCCCCCGGGCGCTATGCCTCCATCAGCTCTGAAGTTATGAACGACTCCCGCGCTGGTTTTGTCGGATCAGGCCACCCGATCCGACGAATGTTGATGAGTGTGTCTCGCCCGACGTCTATCACGTGACCCATAGCCATTTCGATTGATTTCGATTACCAAACAGCGGGCGTTTTAAAAAAGAGGCACTGCGATGGGTAGTCGCAGTGCCTTGAACTACTCTCAGACGTGAGAGGAGGAAAACTGTTGCGCGAGCGCCTACAAAACCAATCGCTCAACGGCCACAGGCGTGCCTTGGTGTGCCTGCACGAACTCGATGATCGCATTTCCGGCTGAGTCCGGCGTTACCGCGATTCCTTCGCTGGTTCCAGCATAACTAACGCCGTTTTCCCCAAGGACTTGCTCCGTTATTGCAATGTCACGAACCTGAACTTGCAGAGCGATTCCGTGGGGCTTTTCTGTGTAACTGACCGGTAGACCTACAGCCGAGAACCGTTCCTCTGCCTGTTGCGGTGTAAGCGCGACGACCTTGCCGCAGCCCGTATCAGCCTCGACATGTCCGTCGACACGAACTGTCTGTTCCCCACCAAATAGCTTCGACCATCTTTCTTCCAGTGGGCGCAGGTCGCGCGCCACGTAAACGACCTCCAGCACTGCATTCGCGCCATTGGGATGATCCTGCCAGTCCTTGCGCCAGATGAATTCCGGGCGATGCTGCTGGCACAGGAAGTTCGAAACGTCGCCCAATTCAGTGTCCATAATCATCCCAAGGGAGACCACCGCCTCGTCCGGAGTGCCATCGGCCCTGGTCAGCTTGCGACGGAAATCGACGCGTTGTTGTGTCGGCAAGCCGCTCGCCTTGACTGCAGCAAAATCACCTTCGATATCTTTGCTGTGCAGCGAGACAAGCCCAAGTCCTTCGGAACGAGCCAGAAACTCACCCAAGGTTCGGCCGTAGCAAAAACCGTCCACTTCGCCGGTGCCGAATTTCGAAGGGTCGTCGACTCCGATGAGCTCGATGAAGTTGTTTTCGAACATCATCAGCGTCAAGACCGAGCCCCAAGGATGGTATGAAATCGGGCTTGGCGAGAAGCCAAGGCGAATGAACTTCTCGACCGCCTCGGGATGGTTGCGAACGGAAATCACCGGGTGGTCAATCCCGAGCCGATGCTGATTAGGAGGAATCATCCGTCAGTCCTGATTTATGGAGAGGGCTGTTATTTGGAAGGCGCAGTTATAGCGGCATACGTGCCGGAAACCGGCTTGATGACTTTTGCTGGAACGCCTGCGGCAATCATGCCTGCCGGAATAGACATACGAACGAGGCTGCCAGCAGCAATGACTGCGCCTTCGCCGATTTCAATGTTTCCGAGTATCGTCGCGTTGGCCGCGAGCGTAGCGCCCCGGCGCACTTTGGGATGCCGGTCGCCAGCTTCGGCGAAAGTGCTACCCAGTGTTACGCCATGCCAGATGCTGACGTCGTCTTCGACTACGGCCGTCTCGCCAATAACGATGCCCATTGCGTGGTCGACGAACAGGCCTTTGCCGATTCGCGCAGCAGGATGAATATCGACGTTATATGACTTCGCGCACCAGTTCTGCAGCAACACCGCGAATGTCTTCTCGCCCGCAGTCCAGTACGCATGCGCAATGCGATGGAACTGGACTGCCAGGACGCCGCGAAATGACAGGAAGGCGGTGAGCGCGTTTGGGCAGGCGGGATTTGAGGACGAAATTCTGGCGATGTCAGCTGCAGCCCCAACGTCAAGCCCTCTCTGTCTGGTGACGGCGCTGAACTCTTCGGAGAAGTCAGGTAGCGTGCCGTCGGAGCGCACGAGCTCCGCCGCCAGAAGAGACGCGAACGCGTCGCCCAAAGTCTCATGGTTCAACACAGCTGCGTCGAAGTACCGTCGCAACATCGGCCGCAACTGTGCTTCCCGCTCCGCTTCGGCGCGAACTGTCTCCCACAGCGCCTGGGGGTCGATAGTAGTCAAGACATGCCTCCTTTTGGTAACAGTCTGCGATGTCCAAAAAGAACAGCAAATGCCGCCGAATCAAAAATTTGTTCTGAAAATTAGATGGCTGAGGCTGCGCCGGGCTTGCGTGTGGCAACCGCGAAGTCACCGTGTGCTCGCAAGTCCAAGCCGCACCTTGGGTTTAACGGAATGCCTTCATTTGCGACGTCATCATCTGGAGCATCTTGTTCGAAGCGACAGATAGCTTGCGTCCGACACGGGTGACCAGATGAGCTTCCGCGTTCTGAAAAATTGGATGGTCAATGTCAATCGCGTGAAGTTCGCCTGCGGCCATTTCAGTCGTGACCGCGAATGCGGGCAGGACGACAACGCCAAGGCCAGACCTTGCGAACTGCTTGAGGATGTTGATGGAGTTCGTCGTCACAATCGGGTTCAGGCGTATTTTTTCTGCAAACTCTACGGCCTGAAGCATTTGCCGAGTTCCGTAGGTCGGATGCGTTGCGGCGATCGGATAGGTTGCCAGTTCCTGCACGGTCATGGATTTCTGTTTGCTTGAGCGCGGGAAATTCGGTCCGACGATGGCCATCATGGGCTGGCGCTTGAGTGCGCGAGAGACGATCTTCGGCTCGGCGGGCGGGTTGTAGACGAGCCCGATTTCGCCCTCGTCCTCCGAGATTCGCCGCATCACATCGTTCGTGCTACCCAGGTCGAGATTGACATTGATCGCCGGGTACAGCTTGCAAAACTGCTGCATCGGGCCCGACAGGACGTCCGACACGAAGCCTTCCCCGAGCACCACGCTGACGTGGCCGGTTCGAAGTCCGCGCAGCTCCTGCAATCGGGAGATTAGGTCGTCCTTGTGCGCGAGTTGCTCGCGGAAATACTCGATGAGGTATTCGCCCGCCTCTGTCGGCTTAACGCCGCGTGCATGTCGCTCGACCAAAGTCACGTCGAGCTCCGACTCGAGTAGCCCAATCTGCCGGCTTACTGCCGACGGCGCAACGTTCAACCAATCCGCAGCTGCGCGAATGGTGCCGCATCGAACCGCCTCAAAAAAATAGACGATTCGGCTTTCTGTAAGGTTGTCTGCCATAGCTTACTGTTCGAAAAAACAGAACGATTCCAATATTGGCGTTTATTGATTATAGGGTCCCAAAAGCCGACTATGGCAACTCCAAAAACGCAAACGGCGACAAATAGATGTCTCTATTCGGCCGGCAGCGTCATCGCAACGGAGTGCACTTATGAAGACGGTTGGTGTCATCGGACTTGGAAACATGGGGCGTGGAATGGCCCTCTCGCTCAAGCGCGGCGGTTACACCGTGCTGGGTTTCGACGCAGCTCCCGGCGTGGCCGGCAAGCTGGAGGAGGAAGGCGTCTCTGCCCGCGCGACCATTGCAGACATCACACGTGACTCCGACGTTCTCATTCTTTCCCTGCCCACCTCCGCAATCGTCGAAGAGGTCGTTCTGGGCAATGGCGGTGTGGCAGCGAGCGCAAAGCCGGGCCTCATCGTTGTGGATACCACGACAGCCGACCCGAACAGCACACGCAAAGTCGCAGCGGCTCTCAAGGAAGTGAAGGTCGGACTGGTTGACGGCCCAGTGAGCGGCGGACCGAAGGGCGCGGCCACCGCGACCATGACCATGGTTCTTGGCGGCTCCGATGAAGATGTCGCGGCAGTTGAACCCATCCTCGCTGTGATGAGCGCGAAGCGGGTCCACGTCGGCCCGGTCGGCGCAGGTCATGTCACGAAAATTATCAACAACCTGCTGACCGGCATCCATCTGCTGGCTACGAGCGAAGCTGTGCGCGCAGCTGAGTCAGTGGGTGTGGACCCAGAGAAGCTGATTGAAGCGCTCAGCGGCGGGTCGGGCAAGAACAGCGCGACGCTCACGAACTACCCAACCTGGATTTTCAACAACAAGTTCGACTCCGGCTTCACGATGAAACTGATGCGCAAGGATGTCCGTCTGGCAATGGACCTCCTGAGCAGCCAGGGCGTGAGTGCTCCTATCGCTGTCGAGGCGGGCCGCCTGTGGGCCGAAAGCGCGAAATCAATCGGCGACGCTGAAGACTTCAACCGCATCGTCCAATTCATCGAACAAAAGTAACCGGGTCCAAGGAGCATCGAAATGGAAAACAACGCAGCTGAAAACCTGCTGGCCGCATTTGCCCACTTCTTTCCGAACGCAAAGACCATCGGCTCGTTTGTCGGTGGAGAACTGGTCGAAGGTACGGGTGAACTCATCCAGTTGTACGACGCGGCGACCGGCAAGCCGAGCCTTGCATACAAGGACGGCGGTGCGGCAGTGGTTGAACTCGCGGCCGAGGCGGCTCAGCGCGCGCAGAAGCAGTGGTGGGCGCTGACTCATGCTGGACGCGGTCGCGTCATGTTTGAAATCGCTCGGGAATTGCGGAAAGACACCGAGAACCTTGCGCGGCTGGAGTCGTTGGGTTCGGGCAAACCGATTCGCGATTGTCGCGGCGAAGTTGCCAAAGTCGCCGAGATGTTCGAGTACTACGGCGGCTGGACGGATAAGTTCTATGGCGAGGTCATCCCTGTACCGACGTCGCACCTGAACTACACGCGCCGCGAGCCGGCCGGAACGGTTCTTCAAATCACGCCGTGGAACGCACCCGTCTTCACGTGTGGATGGCAACTGGCACCGGCAATCTCGATGGGGAACGCCGTTTTGCTGAAGCCGTCTGAACTGACGCCGTTCACGTCGCTCGTGGTCGGCATGCTGGCGGAACGTGCAGGTGCGCCGAAGGGGCTCATCAACGTGCTAGCCGGGCTTGGCCAGACGGTGGCGCAGGCCGCGATTGCGCACAAGGCAATCAAGAAAGTTGTGTTTGTTGGCTCACCGGCTACGGGTGTGCGAATCGCCGAAGCCGCAGCAAAGCGTGTGCTCCCATGTGTGCTGGAGCTTGGCGGGAAGTCGGCGAACATCATTTTCGGCGATGCGGACCTGAAGCGCGCCGCGCTCACCGCGCAGGCAGCCATTTTTGCGGGCGCGGGCCAGAGTTGCGTCGCAGGTTCACGCCTGCTCGTGCAACGCTCGGTGTATGACGAGTTTGTCGGCATGGTTGCGTCCGGCGCGAAAAAAATCAAGGTGGGCTCGCCCATCGACGACGCGACGGAAGTCGGTCCTATCAACAACCGCACGCAGTATGAGCACGTCATGAAGATGATTGCGAGCGGCGTGGCTGAGGGCGCCACACTTGCTGCGGGCTCGGTGGAACGCTCTGAGGGCGGTTACTTCGTCTCGCCGACCGTTCTCGCGAATGTCACCAACGAGATGGACGTGGCCCGCACCGAAATCTTTGGTCCGGTTGTCGCAGCGATTCCGTTCGACACGGAGGAAGAAGCTATTGCCATCGCGAACGACACGGAGTTTGGTTTGGCTGGCGCAGTGTGGACAAACGATGTGGCTCGCGCCCACCGTGTTGCCGGTCAGATTAATGCAGGCACGTTCTGGGTCAACGGCTACAAGACTATCAATGTCGCCTCGCCGTTTGGTGGCTACGGTTTGAGCGGTTACGGTCGTTCGAGTGGCGTCGAGGCGCTCTACGAATACACTCAGACCAAGAGCATATGGGTTGAAACGGCCAAAGAACCATCGACGGCGTTCGGCTACCTTTAAAGCGGAAAATGCCCTCGCCGATGCATAGCCGGCGCGGGCATTCCTGGAGGCGCGGCAATGGAAAATACGTTATACGCAGCGCGGTGGGGCGAAAGTCGGTTGAGAGGCGTGAAGCCATTTTTCTATGCCGCCGTCATTCTCCTCATCGCGGAGTTCATAGGCTCCTTCACGTTCAAGATCGGACCGGGCAAGGTCGTGCTGCTGCCGATGATTTGGGCACTTCTTATGGGCGCATTGCTCGGACTGGCTAGCGACCGGTGGGGTGGTGTTGCTCGCCTGGATGTGAAGAGCCAGTTCCTGGCCGCAGCCATTCTTCAGCCGGCCTTGCTGCTCTTCGTCGCCAAACTCGGATTGATGGTGGGTGGTGCGCTGCCGAAACTCGCTGCTGCTGGCTGGGCTCTCGCGTTCCAGGAACTTGGTCACTTTGTTGGAACAATCATGCTCGGGTTGCCGCTGGCACTCGTGCTCGGCATCAAGCGCGAAGCGATTGGCGCAACCTTCTCGGTTGGCCGCGAACCCAGTCTCGCCATCATCGGCGAGAAGTATGGAATGAATTCCGCCGAAGGTCGCGGGGTGCTCGCGGAGTATCTGACGGGCACAGTCTTTGGCGCGGTGTTCATCGCAATCTTCGCAGGATTCGTGGCAAGCCTGCATATCTTCCATCCTTTAGCTCTTGCCATGGGCTCGGGTGTCGGCTCGGGGTCGATGATGGCCGCTGCATCCGGCGCAATCGCGGCGCAGCAAACGCCGGAAATGGCAAAGACGGTGCTGACATTTGCGGCGGCAAGCAATCTCATCACAACCACCGTCGGCACGTACTTCACCTTGTTCATTTCGCTGCCGATGGCCATTTGGGGCTATCGTTTGCTCGAACCGGTTATCGGCCGCAAGAGCAAAGCATCCGAAGCGTCCAGCGTCATCGAGGAATCCCGACCAAAGTTGGGCGACGTTGAAACAGCGGCTCCGGAATTGAGTTATGGCGGCAGGCTGCTTGCGTGGGGCATCACAGCGTTGTTCGCGCTCGTTTGCGACTGGATTACCCACGGCACAAGCCCTATCGTAGCGCTGCCTGGCATGCTGATTATGGTGCTTGCAACGGTGGTGGGTGACGCATTTGCCACTGCGTCGGGAAGAAAAATTCCCGCTGTCTGCTGGGTTTCGATTGCGGCGATGTTCCTGACGTCACCATTGTGCCCCTGGGCATCACAAATTTCGGCGTACAGCGCGCAGAACGATTTTCTGGGGGTGACCACACCCATGCTCACGTTCGCCGGGCTGTCCATCGCAAAGGATATCCCCGCATTCCGCAAACTGGGCTGGCGCATCGTCTTGGTCTCGTTTGTCGCGAACGCCGGCACCTTCCTGGGTGCGACGATCGTGGCCCAACTCTTCCACGTCTAATCAATCGGCCACTACCGTTGACGTGAGCCATTCTGGCCTCGACCGAAATGGCTCGCTTTCCCTGCGATGTCCGTTCATGTACGTCGAGTGCATCCTGCCTCGCAAAACTCCCGGGCCGTTGTCCTGTAATCCATAAGCACCGATGGCCATGACATCCGCCATCCAACTACTCGACTGCGCGTAGCGTACCGCGCGACCTTTGCGGTCAAGTCAACGACTAATCCGCTAAAGGAAGTGGACGCAGTCGTTTTTTTCGAGGGACATCAGCATGGAATCAACCGTACAGACAAGTCCGGCATCTGAAATCTCGCACTCGGGCCTTGAATGGGTCAATACGTTGATGCGGATGGATACCACCAGCCGAAACTCCAATCTCGGTCTTATCGAAACCGTACGCGATTACTGCTATGCGAATGGTCTTGTCACGACATTGACGTATGACCCGAGCGGCAAGAAAGCAAATCTGTTCGCTACGGTTCCGAGCGCTGCAGGGGAGACAAATGGCGGCGTCGTCCTTTCAGGACACACAGATGTGGTGCCTGTCGACGGTCAGCAATGGAATTCGGATCCATTCTCGCCCTTGGTCAAAGACGGAAAGTTGTTCGGCCGTGGCTCTTGTGACATGAAGGGCTTTATCGGAATAGCACTCGGATTGGTGCCGCAGATGCGACAGGCATCGCTAACGAATCCGCTGCACTTCGCACTGTCCTACGACGAAGAGATCGGCTGTGCCGGTGCGCCCGTGATGCTGGCGGACCTCAAAAAGCGTGGCGTCAGGCTCGACGGATGTATTGTCGGCGAGCCAAGCAGCATGCGTGTTGTTGTCGCTCACAAGGGCATTAATGCCTACCGGTGCTGCGTGAAGGGCCATGCCGCGCACTCATCGCTGACACCCCGGGGCGTCAATGCGATTGAATACGCTGCTCGTCTGATTTGTCACATTCAGGACCTCGCAGAACGGTTCAAAGTGAAGGGGCCATTCGACAACGCATTCGACGTACCGTTTACCACCGCTCAGACGGGCACAATTCGCGGCGGCATCGCCGTGAACACGGTACCGGCCAATTGTGAATTTGAATTCGAATTCCGCAACCTGCCGGGTATCAATGTAAGCGGTATTTACGACGAAATTCGAGAATTCGCAGAGCGCCAGCTGGTTCCCAGAATGCGGCTGACTCGCGAGGAGGCGGACATCACTTTCGAGACCATCTCTACTGCACCTGCGCTCGATGTCGCCGAACAGGCTGCCATCAATGGACTTGTGCGGGCGTTGCGGCGAGACACCGATACGCGCAAGGTCGCTTATGCAACTGAGGCGGGGCTGTTCCAGAGCGCAGGGATCCCAAGCATTGTTTGTGGCCCCGGAAACATCGAACAGGCACACAAGGCTAACGAATTCGTGGAGCTGCATCAGCTCGCCGCTTGCGAGAGTTTCTTGCGGAAGCTCATCGTGAGTCTGTCGGGGAATTCGCTCTAAAGGCGAAGGGGCTGTGCACTGCGCGTTCTTCTGTCTAACCAGTGTGCGACTCGTTCCCTTGCGCGAGGTCGGCTTCGACCTGGTACCACCGGCGTTCTGTTAATTAGAACAAGTTTATGGCTTCGATGTGATGGGTGCAGATTTTTGTCCGGCAGATACTTGTCTCGCACTTGACGGCATGGGTGTCGACCGGCGGCCTGAGCCGGGACTCCAGATTCACACGGTGCAGCATCACGCGTAGAACCAGCCTGAACCGTAGTTCACGTGAACGATAGATATTGCGGTCGACTGAGTGTATTTTGCAGTGCAAATAAAGTTATAGCCATAGTTAAATAATTCGGTAAGGAGAAGACCATGAAGCTTTCGCAATCAGTCATCGCGGTCAGCAGCGCGGTTCTCGCGCTTGTATCGGCTCACTCATACGCTCAGGACGACGCCATCAAGCTTGGCTTTGCAGGCCCGCTCACGGGACAAAATGCCAATCTGGGAAAGGACGTCGAGCTCGGCGCAAAGATGGCCGTTGACGACATCAACGCGAACCCGCCAATCATCGATGGGCACAAAGCCAAAATCTCGCTTCAGGTTGAAGACGATGCGGGCGACCCACGACAGGCAACTCAGGTCGCTCAGCGGCTCGTTGACGCCGGGGTAAAAGGGGTCGTCGGCCACTTCAACTCGGGCGCAACGATTCCCGCGTCGAAAATCTATTACGACGCGCACATCCCCGAAATCACGCAATCCTCCACCAACCCCAAGTACACCCAGCAAGGGTTCGACACGGCATTCCGCCTGGTCGCGAACGACTCTCAACTTGGCTCGGTGCTCGGCAAATACGCTGTCCAGCAGCTCAATGTCAAAACATTTGCAGTTATCGACGACCGAACCGCCTATGGTCAGGGTATCGCGGATGAGTTTCTGGCGGCCGCAACAGCCGCAGGCGCAAAGCTCACAACCCGTCAATTTACGACCGATAAGGCAACGGATTTCAGAGGCGTCTTGACGGCGGTCAAAGCAGACGCGCCCGACGTTGTTTTTTACGGCGGCATGGATGCGCAAGGTGGCCCAATGTTGAAACAGATGCAGCAACTGAACATGGCATCCAAGTTCATGGGCGGGGACGGTATTTGCACGGGAGAACTTCCGGCGCTTGCGGGTACTTCGCTGCAAAGCAGAAAAGTCGTTTGTGCGGAAGCTGGCGGCATCACTCCCGAATATCAGGCAGGGATGGACAAGTTCAAAGAACGGTTCAAACAGAAGAATGGGCAGGATGTGGTCATCTACGCGCCGTACGCATATGACGCAGTCATGATTCTGGTCGATGCAATGAAACGCGCCAATTCCTCGGACCCAGCAAAGTATCTGCCCTATCTCAAGAAGACCGACTACAAGGGCGTCATCGGTGAAACCCGGTTTGATTCGAAGGGCGACGTGAAAGACGCGACACTCACTTTGTACACATACGGTGACGGCAAACGGGACAGCCTGGGCGTGCAGCACTAACTCAAGAGGTCCGTTGCGTTCCCGGCTGCTTATGAGCAGCCGGGAACGCTCCGACGGCGGCGTCAAGCGCGCTAGCGGTCGGGGAGTTCTGTCGTTTCTTACCAGCCGAGCCCTCAGGTAACACATGCAAATAGCCGACATTGCATCGTCCCCAGTGCGCGCAGAGGTTGATTCGCTGGACTGGGTTGAGAAACTGATCCGCATCGATACGACGACCTACAGTGGCAACCTCGCCCTCGTCGGGACAGTGAAGGATTTTTTGTCTGCAAGAGGGTTGGCCGTCAAGACCGCTACGAGGTCGCTGACGAGCGCCGGGATTCTATTCGCCAGTGTTCCAGATGCGGCTGGAGATACCCGCGGCGGCATTATATTTACCGCCAATTGCGACGTCGCCTCGGTAGTTGGGCAGGCCTGGAATTCGAATCCATTCCGTCCATTGGAACAAAACGGCCGTCTCTATGGCAGAGGGGCCTGCAGTATGAAGGGGTTCGTCGGCCTGCTATTGGGGCTCGTGCCCGTCATGATTTCCGCAACGTTGTCGTGCCCGATACATATTGCGCTCTATTACAGCCCTCGAACCACTGGCAGCCAGGCATCCGGAGTTGACGATGCCATTTCAGAGTTCGCCGAGGATGTGCATCCGGTTGCGTGGATATCTGGGCGTCCTACGAATATGCAGATCGTGAGAGGCCAGATGTGGAAGCAGGCTGCTCCGAGCGTCAGACAAACCGCTGCCTCTAATCGAAAACAGCCAGGCATGGATGCCGCATCCAGGGCGGCAACGTTTCGCGCACTTACTCGTTTATCCGCTCGGCAAGACAATCCGCTCGAATTCGGGTGCAGGCATAGCAAGGCAAACAGTCAGAACGATGGCAGTTGCAAAGCCCCAGGTCCAGATATTCGCCCAGAAAGTACTCGCACCGTCCCTAGCGGCGTTATCTCATCCGCAGAGAACATCCGTTGTCAGGACGGTGCGCAAGCATTCGACGTGTTGACGAAGGTGCTCGGTGAATCAGCAAACGGTATGCGCAGCGTAGAAATGTCCGACTTCTACGATTCCAGCGACGAGCATGTGAGCCTGGCTTGGGGGCCGGGTCAATCGCACCTGGTTGCAGCTAAGGACGAGTATGTCGAATTAGCTCAGCTCGCCAGATGCAGCGCCGGGTTGAAAGGACTAATAGCCGAACTCTCGATGGATTCAATGCCGCCGAAGCGACTGTAGAAATGGGCTTCTATCTGGTTGAGCGGAAGCTGCAGGTCACCCCGGCCCGAAGGCATCCCGACACGCCGCTCATCGGTAGCCTCGAGCAGGGCAGGGTGGCAGCCATCAGTGGTGTGCGATCAGAAGAACGCGCCGGTCGGCGGAAGCTGGCCGGTCAGCAGGTTCTGCCCGAGTAGCCGTTCCTTGTACAGGCGCGGATTGTGCGAAGCAATCACCTTGATGTTGCGCCAATGTCGGTCCAGAGCACCCACGCGAGACACGACCGAGCCCGACCCAAGGTCGATCAGCCAACTGGCAATCTTTGGCGCGAGATCATCGATCACCACCTTGGCTTCCGCCGCTGAGAGCGTTGCGGCCAGTGTGGTGTCATATTCGTTGGCTGTTCCGTAGCTATCCCAGGCATGCTGGAGCGCTGCCACCGCGCGATCGGCGGTTGCCTCGACGCTGGCTGCATACGCCCGAATCCGGCCAAGCAGCGTTTGTAATACCGGCTCGTCGGTGGGATGCGCGGCGTCGCCGTGATAGAAGTTGCGCCCGCGTGCGCGCAGAACCTCGACGGCATCCAACGCGACCCGCCGCACGATACCTGTGATGCAGTTGGTCAGATAGACCTGGTGAAAGGTGTATCCCCAAGGCGCAGCGTCGTCAGTGCGCGGCGAGTCTGGTGGATAGACGTGAGTCGCGGGCACGGTCACGGCATCGAACTTCGCCGTGCCTGAGCCTGTGAGGCGCTGACCGAATCCTTGCCAGTCGTCATCGCTGCTCACGCCTTGGCCCCGGTCGAGCACGTATTGCACGGTCCTGCCTTCGCGGCTTTCTACCGCGAGGCCAACGAACGCGTCGTTGTAGAGGTTGCCGGTCGCGTAGACCTTTTCGCCTGAGCCGATATACGCGTGCCGCGCTTCGTCCCATTCGAGCCGGCTCAGCACCTTGCTCGGACGCGCACCGGCCGCGACGGCGTCGGTCTCGGTGAAACTGAGGCCGACGGTTTTCTTTTGTCCCGTCAAATCGAGAACGTGCGCATGGAACGGGTGGTCCCGGCGTCTGAGCGCCGCTTCCACTTGCCACAGATGATTGCGAAACGCGTGAGCGATGTTCGAATCCGCCGCCGCAACGTCGCGCGCGACGACAAACAGTTCGCTCAACGATACGTCTTGCCCGCCGGCGTTGGCCGGCAGGCGCAGCGCGCCGAAGCCGAGCGCCTTGAGCGTCGCGATCTCCTCATGCGGCAAACGGTGATTGCGTTCCCGCTCCGCCGCGGTCGACGCGATATGGGTAATTGCATCGGCAAAGCCGAGTGCCGCGGACAAGGGTGAGACGAGCGTGGTTGCCATCGTGTCTCCCATCAAACCTTGACGCTGTAATCCGCGACCTTGATTCGCGACTTGACGATCTTGCGTTCCGCGAGCCAGTCCGCGGCGCGTTGGAACTGCGCGATGAATGCGGCGTCGTCGGGTTCGTGGAACTGATTCACGCGCTTGAGGCTCGTCAGATAGTCGCGCACCTGATCCGGATATTTGGCTTCCTGCTGCACGAGCAGTTCGGATTCGGCGGCATGCGCCGACTGCCACGCGCCTTCGACGTAGTACGCATCGATCACTGCGCGAATCAGCTCGGAATTCTCTTCGGTAAATTTCCGGCGCGTCACGAGCGAGCTGTAATCGATCAGGAAATCGAGGTCGCGTCCTTCGTTGAAAATGTCCTTGGCGTCGTTGGCATGACGTGCAATGTCCACTGCCGGGGACCACATCGACCACGCGTCGACTACGCCTTGCGCAAATGCCGGCGCGGCATCGGGCGGATTCAGATAGACGAACTCGACCTTGCTGCGGTCGATATGATGCTTTTCCAGCGCTGCAATCAGCAGGAATTCACCCAATCCCGACCGGTTGATCGCGACCTTGCGGCCCACGAGATCGGCAACCGAATTGATACCGCTCGTTTTCTTCACGATGATCGCAGTCGAGCGCGGTGAATAGATATCGAACGCATTGAAGACGAGGGGAGAGCCCGCCAGCATCGCGGCCAGTGCCGGCGTTGTCGATCCCCAGAAGCCGAAATCGGCGCTGCCGCCGACGACCGCCTGAATCGAAGGCGCGTGGTTGGGGAACGGCCCGACCCATTCGACCTTGATGCCCTTTGCAGCCAGCGTCTTTTCGAACACGCCGCGCTGTTTGGCAATGTCAGGCAGACTACCGTAGCCCCAGCCGACGCGAACCGTATCGGTGTTGCGTGTCAACTTGCGCGGCTCGGCTGCGCGAACCGGAAACAGGCTGCTGGCGGCGGCGCCGGCCAGCAGGCCACCCGCCGCGAGCAAAAGTTGGCGGCGGCTCAGTGAAGAATCGTTCATTCTTGTCAGGTCCTTGGAGTCATGCAGAAAGCGCTCAGTGGGACTGAACGCCGAGCTCTTCGAGCAGGATCGGCCGCAGTGCCTGCGGCGTGTGGTTTTTGGGTTGGAAGGATGCCGCGATGCGCCCCGCACGCATGACGAGAATCCTGTCGGCGAGCGTGAGCGCCTCGTCGACGTCATGCGTCACGAGCAGCACGCCGGGGTGATGGCGCGCGACGAGTTCCTTGACGAGTCCGTGCATCTTGATGCGCGTGAGCGCGTCGAGCGCCGCGAACGGTTCGTCGAGCAGCAGTAGTGCGGGATCGCGGGCGAGGCCGCGTGCTAACGCCACACGTTGCGCCTGACCTCCGGAAAGGTTGCGTGGCCAGTCGTCTTCGCGGCCGGAAAGTCCAACTTCGGCCAACGCACGGGCCGCGCCGGCACGACCGACCGTCTTCTCATGACCGAGCGCGACGTTCTCCCACAGCGTCGCCCACGGCAGTAGCCGATGCTCCTGGAAGACGACGGAAGGGCGCTCGGGCGCGCGGATCTGGCCGGCGTCGGGTTGATCGAGCCCGGCCAGCGCGCGCAACAGGGTGGTCTTTCCACATCCGCTTTCGCCGAGCAGCGCGACGAATTCACCTTCGCGGATGTCGAGATCCAGCGCGTCGATGACGACACGGGTGCCGTAGCGGCGCTCCAGACCACGCACCGAGACGGCGAGCGGTGAGCGGCTCGCTTGCTCTTCGGTGGGAGCCGGAACAGCGGCATCGTGGGGCAGTGCAAGATCGAGGCTCACTGGTGCGCTCCTTTGGCGTAATTCGCGTGCCACGAGAGGAAATGCGCTTCAAGCAGCCTCACCAGCGCGTCCGCGACGACGCCGATGATCGCGTAGATGATCATGGTCAACAGAATGACGTTGGTCTGCAGGAATTCGCGGGCATCCATCGCCAGAAAGCCGATGCCTTTCGTCGTCGCCAGCGTTTCGGCGATGACGAGCGCGAGCCAGGCGTGGGCGAGTGCATAACGCACGCCGGTCAGGATGGACGGCATCGCACCCGGCAGAATGATCCGCCGCACGACCGCGGTCCTGTCCAACCCAATGATCTTTGCGAGCTCCATCAGCTTCGGATCGATCTGGCGAATGCCAAGCATGGTGTTGATGTAGATCGGGAACAGTACGGCGAGCGCGACCAGAAAGATTTTCGCCACCTCGCCGACACCGAACCAGACGATGACGAGCGGCAGCATCGCGAGAAAAGGAATGGCGCGCACCATCTGGATCGAGCGATCCAGCAGCGCCTGCGCGAGCGGCGAGAAGCCGACCAGGATGCCGAGCGCAAGGCCGATCGTTCCACCGATTGCAAAGCCTGCTGACGCACGCAACAGCGAAACACCCAGGTGAACGAAGAGATCACCGTTTCTGGCCAGATCCAACGCGGTTGCCGCGACGCTGCTCGGCGCTGGAAGAACCTGTGGGGAAATCAGTCCAACGTGTGCCGCACCTTGCCAGAGCACGAGTATCAGAACAGGGACGATCCAAGAAAGCCACCTGTAGAGCGCGCGTTTCGACATGCCTCCGTAAAGCCGGGACGATGCGACATCGCTGTTGCGGGAATAGGTGACGTCTGCCATGTCGGTCCCAGATTAACCATGAAAAAGGACTGCTCCGGGCGGGAGCCAGTTCGGGTCAACACACCTGAGGGCGAATTCATTTTGCCCAGTGATCCGGATGGCGAACATGTATCGACAAAAGGCGGTTCCTCGCGAAGGCGAGTTTGCTATTAGAGGCT
Source organism: Paraburkholderia polaris (assembly GCF_012927345.1). Taxonomy (GTDB): domain Bacteria; phylum Pseudomonadota; class Gammaproteobacteria; order Burkholderiales; family Burkholderiaceae; genus Paraburkholderia; species Paraburkholderia polaris. The sequence goes on along the minus strand of NZ_JABBGJ010000062.1, from coordinate 6,960 downwards.
GACTGTATTGCGATGACAAACAGTTTTTTATGCTTTGCTTTTCAGTTCTCACGCATTGCTCGATGTTGCCGATAGTTGGTGCCGTGACGACACTGTCATTGATGTTTCTCATAGGTTTGCGCGACGCATTCAGGGCCGCATCACTTCGACCGCTGCCGGGAGCGCTGCGTTGGCGCGGCCTCGATCACGTGATCCATTTCGGGGCTCGAAGGGCGTACGGTGCTTGCGCGATCCGTTCAAACGCCAGGCGTCCCACAGACGCGGCCGGCGGCTAACCATCAAATGCGCATTTGCATTTCAGGTGCATCGCTGCCCGGCAATGGTGCGCGCGTTTGCAGCGACCCTCCGCAGGTGCCTAGAAAGCCGGAATGATTGCGCCTTGATAGTGCGACAGAATGAATTGCTTTACTTCAGGCGATTGATAAGCGGAAACTAGTTGCTGCATCCAAGGCTTGGTCGCATCCTGCTCTCGCACGGCGATCAGACATGCGTAGACGCTCGAGCCGTTCTCAACGAGAATCGTATCTTTTGCGGGATTGAGACCGGCCTTGATGGCGTAGTCCGCATTGACGGTGGTGGCGTCGAAGTCGTCGAGGGTGCGCGGAAGTTGCGCGGCGTCGACTTCCTTGAAGCGAAAATGCTTCGGGTTCGCGGTTATGTCGAGCGGCGTCGCGTTGATTCCGGTGACGGGATCGATTCCTTGCCGCAGTGTGATGCTGCCCGCCTTCTGAAGCAGCAGAATACGGCTTTCATTGGCGGGATCGTTTGGAATGCCAATTGTCGCGCCGTCCGGCAGGTCGGTGAACTTCCGGTAATGCTTTGAATAAAGACCGATCGGCCCAATCCATGTGCGGCCGATTCCGACGAGCTTATAGCCGCGCGCGCGAACCTGCGAAGCGAGAAAAGGCCGATGCTGGTAGCTGTTCGCATCGAGGTCGCCGGCGTCGAGGGCCGCGTCCGGCTGGATATAGTCGTTGAACGACACGATCCTGATATGCAGTCCATACTCGCGCTCAGCGACCTTTTTTACCACCTCAAAGATCTCTTCGTGCGGTCCGCTCGTCACACCGATCCATCTCGGTATTCGCGTTCTGCCTGCACCTATGACAAAATAGGCCACCGACGGCCATGCCAACTCAAGGGGCGGGGCCGTGACCTGGCATATCGAACCAGTGAATCCACTTTCCGCCACCGTACCTATCTCGCTGGTCAACGGCGTCCTGGCCCGTGCTGACCCTGCAGCGGTTCAGCGTCTGGCTGGACAATCGGGTATCCCTTACGAGTTACTTCACGAACCCGGATCCCGTGTGACGCAGGAGCAGTTTTCCACGCTGTATCGCCTGCTGGCCAGCGAACTCGACGATGAAATGCCGGGTATCTTCAGTCGGCCATTGCGCAATGGAACGTTGAAGTATCTGTGCCTGAGCCTCCTCGATGCGCCTCGACTGGAGGTCGCGATGCATCGGTTCGGTCAGTTCCTCCACCTGATTCTCGAGGAGTTCAGACTCGAATCGCGACGTGACGGGGCGGTCTGCCGCGTTGAACTGGTACCCAACCCGGACGGCCCGGCCCTAAACGTACTTGGCCGCGAACTCATGCTGAAACTCGCGCATGGGGTTGCTTCGTGGCTGGTGGGGCAGAAAATTCCACTGTTAGAAGTGGAGTTCGACTTTCCGCGGCCGCCGCGCGCAAGTGACTACCTGTATCTCTTCCCCGGGCCCGTTCAGTTCGGCCGCGAACGCACCTCCATGTCTTTCGACGCCACGTATCTCGACATGACCATCCGGCGCCACAAAGCCGACCTGAAGCGATTTCTTGCGCGTGCGCCGGAAGACTGGATTTTCGTGTCGTTTGCGGAACAGTTGGTGTCTCACCGCGTTCGCCAATACCTTGCCGGGTGCCTGCCGACGATCCCAACCATCGAGGTCGTCGCGCAGGATCTGCATTTTTCGGTTCGAACGCTGTGTCGCCGGCTGTCGGCCGAGGGGACGACGTTCCAGGCGATCAAGGACGAGCTGCGGCGCGATCTTGCCATCCAGCGGCTCATGCGCTCGTCCGATGCGATCGGGGCGATCGCCTATGACGTCGGCTTCGACGATCCTACAGCGTTTCACCGCGCCTTCCGGCACTGGACCGGCAGCACGCCTCAGGCGTATCGCAAGATGGCGTAAGTCAGGACGTTACGCAGAGGTGGGCGCGTTGACATAATGCTTGCCGAAGCGCTGCCGCCGGGCAAATTTCTGCAGTTTTCCGGTTGCCGTGAGCGGCGATTGTTCAGTGCCGAAGTAGCGATCCATCATCCAATGTCCGCCCGCCATGAGGTCACCCGCGGATTCTCCGTCCCACGGTAGTTCGGCTCCGCGTGGCCCGACGATCTTCAGGTCGATACCCGGGATCGCGCGGCGCTGCTTCGCATCTAGAGAGAGCCCGCAACTTAGGCAGAAGCAAGACTGGCCGATACATTGACAAAACCCGCCAATCGACGTCCCGGCAAATCGCGTCCTGCCGGGGCCGGAGCGAGTCCGTGCGAAGCGGCAGGTTTTGTCAATGAAAGGGCAGGTTTGGACATTGGGCGTGGCCGGCGAGGAAGTTACGATCGAGCATCTGGAGCGCGTTGCGCCGGAGTCAGTCCGTAGCGCGACGCGTCTTTTTGCTAAAACATACCGTAAGGAGACACGCGATGAGTTACACCGCGCCGATCAAGGACATGCTGTTCGTCATTAAAGAACTGGCCGGTCTCGAAGACATCGCGACGCTGCCGGGCTTCGAGGACGCGAACCTCGACACGGCGCAGGCCGTGCTCGACGAGTCGGCGAAACTGTGCGGCGAGGTGCTGGCGCCGCTGAATGTCGAAGGCGATCGCAATCCGAGTAGCTGGAAGGATGGCGTAGTCACCGCTACCCCGGGTTTTGCCAACGCATTCCGCCAGTTCGTCGAGGGCGGCTGGCAAGGCGTGCAACATCCGGTCGACTACGAGGGCCAGGGGCTGCCCAAGCTGATCGCCACGCCGTGCATCGAAATGCTCAATGCGTCGAACCTGTCGTTCGCACTGTGCCCGCTGTTGACCGACGGCGCGATCGAAGCGCTGCTGACCGCCGGCACAGAAGCGCAAAAACAAACCTACGTGCCCAAGCTGATTTCCGGCGAGTGGACCGGCACGATGAACCTGACCGAGCCGCAAGCCGGCTCCGATCTCGCGATGGTGCGTACGCGCGCCGAGCCGCAGGGCGATGGTTCGTTCAAGCTGTTCGGCACCAAGATTTTCATCACGTGGGGCGAGCACGATATGGCGAAGAACATCGCCCATCTCGTGCTGGCGCGCACGCCGAATGCACCGGAAGGCGTGAAGGGCATTTCGCTCTTCATCGTGCCGAAGTTTCTCGTCAATGAAGACGGCTCGCTCGGCGAGCGCAATGACGTGCATTGCGTGTCGATCGAGCACAAGCTCGGCATCAAGGCGAGCCCGACCGCGGTGCTGCAATTCGGCGACCACGGCGGCGCGATCGGTCATCTGATCGGCGAAGAAAATCGCGGCCTCGAATACATGTTCATCATGATGAACGCGGCGCGTTTCGCGGTGGGCATGCAGGGCGTCGGCGTGTCGGATCGCGCGTATCAGAAGGCCGTTGCGTACGCGAAAGATCGCGTGCAAAGCCGGCCGGTGGATGGTTCCGCGAAGCAGTCCGTGGCGATCATTCAGCACCCGGACGTGCGCCGCATGCTGTCGACGATGCGCGGCCTCACGGAAGCATCACGCGCGTTGGCGTATGTCGCCGCGGCTCACTGCGACATCGCGCATCGTCATCCCGACGAAGCCAAACGCGCCGAACACCAGGCGATCTACGAATACCTCGTGCCGATTGTGAAGGGCTGGAGCACGGAGCTGTCGATCGACGTGACGAGCCTCGGTGTGCAGGTGCACGGCGGCATGGGCTTCATCGAAGAAACCGGCGCCGCGCAGTACTACCGCGACGCGCGCATTCTGCCGATCTACGAGGGCACGACCGCGATTCAGGCCAACGACCTGATCGGCCGCAAGACCGTGCGCGACGGCGGCAAGGTCGCGAAGTCGCTGCTGGCCGGCGTGGCTGAAACGATCGAAGCTCTGGGCGCGCAGCAAGGCGCGGCGTTCGATTCGATGAAGAAGTATCTGGCGCAAGGCCATCAGTCGCTGAGCGCTGCTGTTGATTTCGTTGTCGCTAACACGAGGTCGGATCCGAACGCGGTGTTCGCCGGCAGCGTGCCGTATCTGAAGCTGGCGGGCGTTGTCCTGGGCGGCTGGCAGATGGCGCGTGCGTTGCTTGTGGCAACTGAAAAGCGAGCCGAAGATCCGTCGTTCTACGGCGCCAAGATCGCGACGGCGCAGTTCTATGCCGAGCACGTACTGCCGCTGGCTTCGGCGTTGGAAGCGTCGATTGTCAGTGCGAAGGGCGATGAAGGCATTCTCGCTTTGACCGAAGACCAGTTCTAACGGGGGAGATCGCATCATGACCCCCGCAAGTCTCATTGAGCAATACGGTCCACGCGAGTCGATGGAATACGACGTCGTGATCGTCGGCGGCGGCCCGGCTGGCCTGTCCGCAGCGATCCGCCTGAAGCAGCTGGCGGCTGAGAAAGGCGTCGAGATTGGCGTGTGCGTACTGGAAAAAGGCTCGGAGATCGGGGCGCATATCCTGTCGGGCGCGGTGATGGACCCGCGCGCGATCACCGAACTGATCCCCGACTGGAAAGAAAAAGGCGCGCCGCTGACGGTGGATGTGACCGAAGATAAATTCCTGTTCCTGACTGAAACCGGTTCGAAGAGCGTGCCGACCTGGGCGCTGCCGGATAACTTCAAGAATCACGGCAACTACGTGATCAGCCTCGCGAATGTCACGCGCTGGCTCGGTCAGCAGGCTGAAGCGCTCGGCGTCGAGATTTTCCCGGGCTTTCCGGCTGCTGAGATTTTGTACAACGACGATGGCTCCGTCAAAGGCGTCGCGACCGGCAATCTTGGCATCGGCAAGGACGGTGAGCCGACCGAGAATTTCCAGCTCGGCATGGAGCTGCACGCGAAGTACACGCTCTTCTGCGAAGGCGCGCGTGGGCACCTCGGCCGTCAACTGAACGACAAATTCAAGCTGCGCGAAGGCGTTGACCCGCAGGTCTACGGGATCGGCATCAAGGAACTGTGGGAAATCGATCCGTCGAAGCACAAGCCGGGTCTGGTGATGCATACGGCTGGCTGGCCTTTACAGAGCGATACGTACGGTGGCTCGTTCCTCTATCACATGGACAACAACCAGGTGGTGGTGGGCTTTGTGGTCGGCCTCGGCTACACGAACCCGTATTTGTCACCGTTCGAGGAATTCCAGCGCTACAAGACGCATCCGGCGATCCGCGCGGTCCTCGAAGGCGGCAAGCGGGTGTCGTACGGCGCACGCGCGATTACGGCCGGCGGCCTGCTGTCGCTGCCGAAACTGGTGTTCCCGGGCGGCGCGCTGGTCGGTGACGACGCCGGCTTCCTGAACGCATCGCGGATCAAGGGTTCGCATGCCGCGATCAAGACCGGCATGCTGGCCGCAGAAGCGGCATTCGATGCCGTGCAGGCAGGACGCACCAGCGATGAACTCACGGCATATCCGGAGAGCTTCAAGACGTCTTGGCTGCACACGGAACTGCATCGCGCGCGCAACTTCAAGCAGTGGATGAGCAAGGGCCTGTACCTCGGTACCCTGATGGTCGGCGTCGAGCAGAAGCTGCTGGGCGGCAATGTGCCCTGGACGCTGCATCACCAGCATTCCGATCACGAGATGCTGAAGCCCGCGTCACAGTGCAAGCCGATTGTTTATCCGAAGCCGGATGGGAAGCTGACGTTCGACCGGCTCTCTTCAGTGTTCATTTCGAACACCAACCATGAAGAGAATCAGCCGGCGCACCTGACGCTGAAAGATCCTTCGGTGCCGGTGAATGTGAACTGGCAGACCTATGCCGGTCCGGAAGCACGTTATTGCCCGGCCGCGGTGTATGAGTTCGTGAAGAACGACGACGGCAGCGAGCGCCTCGTGATCAACGCGCAGAACTGCGTGCATTGCAAGACCTGCGATATCAAGGACCCGACGCAGAACATCGTGTGGGTGACGCCTGAAGGCGGCGGTGGGCCGAACTATCCGAATATGTAATCCGAGAGCAAGCGCGTGTGCGCTAATGAACAGGAGCGAGACGATGAGTGGTGCAACGAAAGAGGTGGTGGTTGTCAGCGGTGTGCGTACGGCAATCGGCGGTTTTGGCGGCAGTCTGAAGGATTTTCCGCCGACAGACCTCGCCGCACGCGTCGTGCGTGAAGCGCTGGCGCGCGCGAACGTGTCGGGTGACGATGTCGGTCATGTGGTGTTCGGCAGCGTTGTGCATACCGAACCGAAAGACATGTATATGGCCCGCGTGGCGGCGATCAACGGCGGCGTCGCGCAACATACGCCTGCGTTGACCGTCAACCGTTTGTGTGGCTCAGGCTTGCAGGCTATCGTTACGGCCGCGCAAAGCGTGCTGCTCGGCGACGCCGATATCGCAGTCGCCGGTGGCGCGGAAAACATGAGCCGCGCACCGTATTCCATACCGGCTGCGCGCTTTGGTCAGCGTATGGGCGATGCGCGTCTCGTCGACATGATGCTCGGCGCGCTGCACGACCCGTTCCAGTCGATCCATATGGGCGTGACTGCCGAGAACGTCGCGCGCAAATACGAGATCTCGCGTGAAACGCAGGATGCACTCGCGCTCGAATCGCATCGCCGCGCGGCCAACGCGATCACGAGCGGCTACTTCAAGGACCAGATCCTGCCGATCACGATTCCGTCGAAGAAGGGCGACGTCGTGTTCGATACGGATGAGCACGCACGCATGAACGCAACGGCAGAAGACTTCTCCAAGTTGAAGCCGGTGTTCGCGAAGGAAAACGGCACGGTGACGGCCGGCAACGCGTCG
>NZ_JABBGJ010000061.1 GCF_012927345.1 Paraburkholderia polaris | reverse complement strand
CGCTTCATTGCCGATCACCGGGTACCGTTCGACAACAACCAGGCCGAACGCGATATCCGCATGCCCAAGCTCAAACAGAAAATCTCAGGGTGTTTCCGTGCGGTATCAGGCATGGAAGCGTTCTGCACGATCCGCTCCTACCTTGCCAGTCTGCGCAAACAGAACCGTTCGCTGATCGATGCGCTGGCTTTGGGCTTCGCCGGATTCGTCGTTTCGCCGCTTCCGGCTGCTGAATAGTTACGCGGCGGCAAAGAAAGTAAGTGCCTGCCCCGCACAGGGGCGAACGCTAATAGACCACTGACAAATCAAGGAAAGGCCAACACCGCAGGCACACAGACAAAAAAGCGCGACGCAGGCAAAACAAACCAAGGAAGGGCCAACACCGCAAGCACACAGACAAAAAAGCGCGGCGCAGGCAAACCAAACCAAGGAAAGGCCAACCCCGCAGGCATCCAGACGAACAAGCGCCGCGCAGGCAAAACAAATGAAGGAAACGAAATGCCAACACCGCATGCAAACAGCCAGTAACCGCCGTGCAGGCAAAAAAGCTTAGGAGACGAAACAATGAGCAACACCGAAAAACCACCACTGGCGCCCCGCCGCCTGGAAGGCGAATTCGACTACATCATAGTAGGCGCAGGCACGGCAGGCTGCGTGCTGGCGAACCGCCTATCGGAAGATCCGGAAGTACAAGTCCTCCTGTTGGAAGCAGGCGGCAAAGACGACTACCACTGGATCCACGTGCCGGTAGGCTATCTCTACTGCATTGGCAATCCCCGCACGGATTGGCTTTACAAAACCCAATCAGAACCCGGCCTGAACGGCCGCTCCCTCTCATACCCACGGGGCAGAGTACTAGGCGGCAGTTCGTCGATCAACGGCATGATCTACATGCGCGGCCAGCGCGAGGACTACGATGAATGGGCCCGCGTCACCAACGACGCCTCATGGTCCTGGAACGCTGTCCTCCCCATCTTCAAACGTAGCGAAGACCACCACGCCGGCGCGTCTGAATCGCATGGCGCGGGCGGCCCATGGCGCGTCGAAAAACAACGCCTGAAATGGAAGATTCTCGAAGAGTTTTCGCACGCCGCGCAACAAGCCGGCATACCCGCCACCGACGACTTCAATCGCGGCGACAATACCGGTGTCGGCTACTTCGACGTCAATCAGAAACGCGGTATCCGTTGGAATGCGTCGAAAGCATTCTTGCGTCCGGCGCTCAAGCGCCCGAACCTCACCGTCATCACCGGTGCGCACACACAGCGCGTCGTATTCGAAGGACGTCGCTGCACCGGTGTCGAATATCGCGGCGACAACACCGACTATCTCGCCAAAGCCCGTTGCGAAGTGATCCTCAGTTCCGGTGCCGTCAACTCGCCGCAATTGCTCGAACTCTCCGGTATCGGCAATGGCGCGCGCCTGCAGAATCTCGGCATCGAGGTCGTGAAGGATCTGCGCGGCGTCGGCGAAAATCTGCAGGACCATCTGCAATTGCGAATGGCCTATAAAGTCGATGGCGTGCGCACGCTCAATACCGCTTCCGCCCATTGGTGGGGCAAGCTGATGATCGGCATGCAGTACGCGCTCTTTCAAAGCGGCCCCATGTCGATGTCGCCATCGCAACTCGGTGCATTCGCCAAGTCCGATCCGGACGATCGCTCGCTCACGCGCCCCGACCTTGAGTATCACGTGCAGCCGCTCTCGCTCGAGCGCTTCGGTGAACCGCTGCATCGCTTCAATGCGTTCACCGCGTCGGTGTGCCAGTTGCGGCCGACCTCGCGCGGCAGCATTCACATCGAATCGGCCGATGCATCGGCGCCACCGTTGATCGCGCCCAACTACCTGTCCACCGATTACGACCGGCACGTCGCGGCCAACGCGTTGCGGCTCACGCGCCGCATCGCCGCGGCGCCTGCGCTCGCGCCCTATCGGCCGCAAGAGATTCTGCCCGGTATCCAGTACCAGACCGAAGAAGAACTTCAGCAGGCCGCGGGCGCGGTCGGCACCACCATTTTTCATCCGGTCGGCACCTGCCGTATGGGCACCTCCGACGATCCCGGCGCCGTAGTCGACAACCGGCTACGAGTTATCGGAGTTGACGGTTTGCGTGTGGTCGATGCATCAATCATGCCGACCATCACCTCGGGCAACACCAATTCGCCAACGCTGATGATCGCCGAACGCGCCAGCGACATGATCCGTGAGGACCGTCGCGCACGCGTGGCCGGCAGCGTTCTGGTTCAGACGAACGCTGCGCCATCCATGTCCAACGTGTGACACGCCGTGTGACAGCGGGAGCCGAGGCCGCAGTGCGTGCCTCGGACTTCCCCTTGCATGCCTCGAGCAGGATTGACGCACCGTTCGAGCATCCTTCTGGCACGCCCTGAGCAGGGTTCTAGTACCGCTGGAGCACGCCGCGAGCCTGCTTCAACCAGTTGTGATCCACTAAGTGCAAATCCCGATGAATGCGGTGCATCATTGGCGCGACAATGGCAGCCATGCTGCGTGCTGCCCCATGGATTACCGTCCGGATTGGTGCAGCACGCCAACGAGCGGCACGGGGGTGTCGCCGTCATCAAACGTCGCGCAGCCGTTCGCGCGGAAGATCGTAGTGCTTCGCCTTACTCCGTATGGAAGGGAACATGATTCTCGGCGATACGATTCTCGAAACGCGCGGCCTCACTCGCGAGTTCAAAGGCTTCATCGCCGTGAATGGGGTGAACCTGCGCGTGCGCCGTGGCTCGATCCATGCGCTGATCGGCCCTAATGGGGCCGGCAAGACCACCTGCTTCAATCTGCTCACCAAATTCCTCGAACCGACCGCGGGCCAGATCGTCTTCAACGGAATCGACATCACCGATGAGCGCCCGGCGCAGATCGCCCGGCGCGGCATCATCCGCTCGTTTCAGATCTCTGCCGTATTTCCGCATCTGACAGCATTGCAGAACGTGCGCATCGGTTTGCAGCGCGTGCTAGGCACGGCGTTTCATTTCTGGAAGAGCGAACGCACGCTGCGCCAACTCGACGATCGGGCGATGGACCTGCTCACGCAGGTGGGTTTGACCGATTTCGCCGATGTATTGACCGTCGAGCTTTCATACGGCCGCAAACGCGCGCTGGAAATCGCCACCACGCTCGCGATGGAGCCCGAGTTGATGCTGCTCGACGAACCCACGCAAGGCATGGGCCATGAAGACGTCGATCGCGTCACCGCCCTGATCAAGAAAGTATCGAGCGGCCGCACGATCCTGATGGTCGAGCACAACATGAACGTGATCGCCGGCATCTCCGACACCATCACCGTCCTGCAACGGGGCGAAGTGCTCGCCGAAGGCAGCTACGCCGAAGTGTCGAAGAACCAGCTCGTGATGCAAGCCTATATGGGCAGCGCAGACGCGGCGCTCGCCGGAGCCCACGCATGAATACGATTGCCGAGCGTGAAAGCCTCGAGGTGAGCGGTACGGCTGGCGGTGCCCCCGCGCTGGAGATCGCGGGTTTGCAGGCATGGTACGGGGAGTCCCATATCCTGCATGGCGTCGATTTGACGGTGAACCGCGGCGAAGTCGTCACGCTGCTGGGCCGTAACGGCGCGGGGCGCACCACCACACTGCGCGCGATCATGGGGTTGACCGGCCGGCGCACCGGTTCGATCCGCATCGGCGGACGTGAAACCATCAACCTGCCGACCCATCGCATCGCTCATTGCGGCATCGGCTATTGCCCGGAAGAGCGGGGGATTTTTTCGAGCCTCTCTTGTGAGGAAAATCTGCTGTTGCCGCCGCCCGTCGGCGACAAGGCGCACATGATGTCGCTCGAAGAAATCTATACGATGTTCCCGAATCTGCAGGAACGCCGCATGAGCCAGGGCACGCGGCTCTCGGGTGGCGAGCAGCAGATGCTGGCCGTCGCGCGCATTCTGCGTACCGGCGCGAGTTTGCTGCTGCTCGACGAAATCTCGGAAGGCCTTGCGCCGGTCATCGTGCAGGCGCTTGCCCGCATGATCATGACGCTGAAAGAGCGTGGCTACACGGTCGTGATGGTCGAACAGAATTTCCGTTTTGCCGCGCCACTCGCGGATCGCTTCTACGTGATGGAGCACGGTGCGATTGTCGAGCACTTCGGGGCCAGTGAGCTCGAAAGCAAGATGCCGGTGCTGCACGACCTACTTGGCGTATAAAAAGACGTCCGATTGCCTCTGATAACCACAAGTGAAGAAAACCAGGAGACAGGAATGAAAAAGAACCCACTCGCGCGGCTTGCCACACTGTGTTTCGCGGTTGCCGCCGGCGCCGCGTTGACGATGAGCAGCGCGCAAGCGGCTGACGATGCGGTGAAGATCGGCTTCATTACCGACATGTCGGGGTTGTACGCGGACATCGACGGACAGGGCGGCCTGGAAGCGATCCGCATGGCGGTGGCGGACTTCGGCGGCAAGGTCAACGGCAAGCCGATTACGGTGGTCTACGCCGATCACCAGAACAAGGCCGATATCGCGGCATCGCGTGCGCGTGAGTGGTTCGACCGTGATGGCGTCGATCTGCTGATCGGCGGCACGAACTCGGCAACCGGCCTCTCGATGAACACCGTGGCCGGTGAAAAGCACAAGGTCTACATCAGCATCGGCGCGGGCGCCGACACCCTGACCAATGAGCAGTGCACGCCGTACACGATCCACTATGCGTACGACACGACAGCGCTCGCCAAGGGCACCGGCTCGGCGGTGACGAAGCAGGGCGGCAAGACGTGGTACTTCCTGACCGCTGACTACGCGTTCGGCAAGGCGCTCGAAAAGAATACCTCGGATGTGGTGAAGGCCAACGGCGGCCAGGTACTGGGCGCCGTGCGTCATCCGCTGTCGGCATCGGATTTCTCGTCGTTCCTGTTGCAGGCGCAAGCGTCGAAGGCGCAGATTCTCGGCCTCGCCAACGCGGGCGGCGACACGATCAACTCGATCAAGGCCGCCAAGGAATTCGGCATCATGAAGACGATGAAGCTGGCCGCGCTGCTGATGTTTATCGACGACGTCCACAGTCTGGGTCTGGAAACGACCCAAGGCCTGGTGCTGACGGATAGCTGGTACTGGAACAAGGACGCCGCCACGCGCAAGTGGGCGCAGCGCTACTTCGACAAGATGAAGAAGATGCCGTCCAGCCTGCAAGCCGCCGACTACTCGGCGACCATGACTTACCTGAAGGCTGTGCAGACAGTGGGTTCGACCGACTCCGACAAGGTGATGGCGCAACTGAAGAAGGCCAAGATCGACGACTTCTACGCGAAGGGCTACATCCGTCAGGACGGCAGCATGATCCACGATATGTACCTGATGCAGGTGAAGACGCCGGCCGAATCCAAAGAGCCGTGGGACTACTACAAGATCACCGCGACGATTCCGGGCGAGCAGGCGTTTACGACCAAGGCTGAAACGCGCTGCGCGTTGTGGAAATGAGCGCGGATTGATAACCAGACGGCCGTCTGTGCGCTCCGCCTGACGGGAGATGCGTGGCGCCGTGATGGTACACAGAGCGATTGCAGACCGTTGCACATGCCGCGTGCGATCGGCGAATGCACCGATCGCACGACGGCCGGGTCGTGCGTAACCGATCTCACCTTGGCGTTGGCTTAAGGGATTAAGGCTTCAATGGAAATCTTTGGCGTTCCGCTACCGGCGATGCTGAGCCAGCTGCTGCTGGGGCTCGTGAACGGCTCGTTCTACGCGATTCTGAGCCTGGGTCTTGCCGTGATCTTCGGCTTGCTCAACGTGATCAATTTCGCGCACGGCGCGTTGTTCATGCTCGGCGCAATGCTCGCGTGGATGGGCCTGTCGTATTTCGGCCTGCCGTACTGGGTGATGCTGGTGCTCGCGCCGCTGATCGTCGGCGTGTTCGGCATCGTGATCGAACGCTCGATGCTGCGCTGGCTGTACAAGCTCGATCACCTGTATGGGCTGCTGCTCACCTTCGGCCTCACGCTGGTTGTCGAAGGCGTGTTCCGTTCGATCTACGGTTCGTCCGGCCAGCCGTACGACGTGCCGTCGGCGCTCTCCGGCGCGACTGATCTCGGCTTCATGTTCCTGCCGAACTATCGTGCGTGGGTGGTGGTGGCGTCGCTCGTGGTCTGCTTCGCGACGTGGTTCGTGATCGAGAAGACGCGCCTTGGCGCCTATCTGCGCGCTGGCACCGAAAACCCGAAGCTGGTCGAGGCGTTCGGTGTCAACGTGCCGTTGATGATTACGCTCACGTATGGCTTCGGCGTCGCGCTGGCGGCGTTTGCCGGCGTGCTTGCCGCACCGGTGATCCAGGTCTCGCCGTTGATGGGCCAGCCGATGATCATCACCGTGTTCGCGGTGGTCGTGATCGGCGGCATGGGTTCGATCATGGGCTCGATTCTGACCGGCCTGCTGCTTGGCGTGATCGAAGGGCTGACGCGTGTGTTTTACCCGGAAGCGTCGGCGACCGTCGTCTTCGTGATCATGGCGCTTGTATTGCTGGTGCGCCCGGCGGGTCTCTTCGGCAAGGAAAAATGATGCAGAGAAAAGTGCTCTACGGTCTGCTGCTGATCGCGCTTCTCGCGGTGCCCGTGCTCGGCATCTATCCGCTGTTCGTCATGAAGGTGCTGTGCTTCGCGTTGTTCGCAGCGGCCTTCAATCTGCTGATCGGCTACACGGGCTTGCTCTCGTTCGGTCACGCGATGTTTCTTGCGTCGGCCGGTTATGTCACCGGCTATGCGATGCAGACCCTCGGCTTCTCCCCGGAGCTCGGCGTGCTGGCCGGCACCGCTGCGGCGACGATGCTCGGCTTGGTGGTCGGCCTGTTTGCAATCCGCCGGCAGGGCATTTACTTTGCGATGGTGACGCTGGCGCTTGCGCAAATGGTCTACTTCGTGTTCCTGCAAGCGCCGTTCACGCACGGCGAGGACGGCCTGCAAGGCGTGCCGCGCGGCAAACTGTTCGGCTTGCTGGATCTGTCGTCGGACGTGACGCTGTACTTTGTCGTGCTGGCCGTGATGGTGCTGGCATTTCTGCTGATCGTACGGATCGTGCATTCACCGTTCGGGCAGGTGCTGGTGGCGATCAAGGAGAACGAGCCGCGCGCCGTGTCACTCGGTTACGACACCGATCGCTTCAAGCTGCTGGCTTTCATTCTGTCCGCAGGGCTCGCCGGTCTGGCGGGCTCGCTCAAGGTGCTGGTGCAGGGTTTCGAAACGCTGAGCGATGCGTACTGGACCATGTCGGGCCTGGTTATCCTGATGACGCTCGTCGGTGGCATGGGCACGCTGTTCGGCCCGCTGCTCGGCGCGGCGCTGATCGTTGCGCTCGAAGACCGGCTCGGCGATATCGGCACGGCGCTGGCGTCGACTACCGGGGTTGATTGGTTCCGGTCACTGGGCGAATCCGTGACCATCGTAACGGGCGTGATTTTCATTGCCTGTGTGCTGGCGTTCAGGCGCGGCATTGTCGGTGAGATCGTCGCGCGAGTGCGGCCATTGCGAACCTGAAACGGCACCGAATTTTAAATTGATTTGGCGTCCGATATAATTCGGCGGTATTTAGTCGGCTAAGCCGGATCTTGCATTGCGTATAGGGTTGACCCCCGCCACTAAAGCCGCACAGAACGTGCCCCAAATTTGTGCCGCAGTGCACCACTAGGGTAATTGCTAGTTGTAGTCAGCCAGGTGGTCGTTTAATCTTCATGCAGTTCTGATGCACCACGAATTTTGCAGGTGGAGAACGAGGAGACAATGAGGCACTCAGTGCCCAGACGAAAGCGCTGTTGGATTGATATCCAACAGCGCTTTTTATTTGTACTTTTCATAAAGCGCCATTCAAATCCTCGCTAATTCGGTGACCCTTTTTTATTCACCGAGCTACGCCCAATTTCATCCGTCGCTACCCTGCAAAATGCTTGCAGCGCGGGGCTTTCGTCCGCTAAACTCGCCATTCACCGACCGCTGGGTCGGTGATTTAAATCTACGGATTTAGATTCAAATGAATAACGGGGTAGATCGAGGAGCGGGATGAAGTCGGCATTGCGTTGGATGAGCGCGGCATTGGTCGCCACCGGAGTATCCGCAGCATGGAGCGGTCATGCATTCGCGGACGTGAAAATCGGCGTGACGGTATCGGCAACGGGGCCGGCTGCATCGCTCGGTATTCCGGAAAAGAACACGATTGCGCTGCTGCCTAAAGAAGTGGCAGGGCAGAAAATCGACTACATCGTATTGGACGACGCCACTGATTCGACTCAGGCCGTCAAGAACGCACGCAAGCTCACTAGCGAAGATCACGTGGATGCGTTGATCGGCTCGACCGTCGTGCCGAACTCGCTGGCCATGATCGACGTCGCCGCCGAAAGCACCACGCCGATGATCTCTATGGCCGCCGCGGCGAGCATCGTCGAACCGATGGATGCGAAGCGCGCATGGGTCTTCAAGACACCGCAAAACGACATTCTGATGGCCACCGCGATCGCGCAGCACATGGCGAATCACGGTGTGAAGACGGTCGGGTTCATCGGCTTTGCAGATGCGTACGGCGAGAGCTGGTTCAAGGAGTTCGGCAAGGCGGCCGATCTCGCGAAGATCAAGATCGTCGCGAACGAACGCTTCGCGCGCAACGATGCTTCGGTGACCGGCCAGGTGCTGAAGATCATGTCGCAGAATCCGGATGCGGTACTGATCGCCGGTGCGGGCACGCCGGCGGCGCTGCCGCAAAAAACCCTCAAGGAACGCGGCTACAAGGGCAAGTACTATCAGACGCACGGCGTCGCCAATAATGACTTCCTGCGCGTGTGCGGCAAGGATTGCGAAGGCACCTATCTGCCGGCCGGTCCGCTGCTGGTTGCTGACCAACTGCCCGATTCGAACCCGGTGAAGAAGACCTCGCTCGCATACAAGCATGCGTATGAAGCCGCATACGGCGCCGGCTCGGTGTCGACATTCGGCGGTCACGCATGGGATGCAGGCTTGCTGCTGCAACGCGCGATTCCGTTGGCGCTGAAGAAAGGTCAGCCGGGCACGCCTGCGTTCCGCGAAGCGCTGCGTGCAGCACTCGAAAGCACTAAAGACATGCCTGCTTCCCACGGCATCTTCAACATGAGCGCGAACGACCATTCTGGTCTCGACCAGCGGGCGCGTGTGATGGTGGAGATCGTCGGCGGCAAGTGGAAGCTGTCCGGCGACTGAGCGAAGGCGAAGCGATACGGAACCCCATCAAAAAGACGCGTGCAGTTGACGCGTCTTTTTTATTGCCTGCGTTTTGATGAATGGCGGTGCGTGAAGTGCGTTGGACAAGCGAAGGATCGGTGATGAAAGCGCGCGCGAAGCGCGGCTAAAGCAGCCCATTTCAGGACAAACCCGCATTCGGGCGGCAGTCTATTGACCGTGGATGATGCAGAGCGCAATACTACTAACATGTTAGTGTTTCGCGCATAAGAAATCGCAGCAAGGGTTCGCAGCAGGGGAGTGGCACCAGAACGGCGAAGGCATTGGCGCTGAGCAGGGAAAACCATGCTTGGCATGCCTGAACCCTATAACTAGATTCAGACACCCGGCCCGTGCGCCGGATTATAGATACGCGCTTCAAAGCGTTTGGAGACTTGCATGAAAAAGACAAAGCAATGGGTACGCACCGGTATCGCGATGGCGTTGATGTGCGGCGCGGGCGCTGCCTTTGCGCAGGTGAAAATCGGCGTCACGCTGTCCACGACGGGGCCGGCCGCATCGCTCGGGATTCCTGAGAAGAACACGATCGCGCTGCTGCCGAAAGAGATTGGCGGCAAGACGGTGCAATACATCATCCTCGACGATGCATCGGACACCGGCAAGGCCGTGCAGAACACGCGCAAGCTGATCGACGAAGACCACGTCGACGCCATCATCGGTTCGACCGTCACGCCGAATTCGCTGGCGATGCTCGACGCCGCAGCCGAAGGCAAGACGCCGGTGATCTCGCTGGCGGCATCGGCTGCGATCATTTCGCCGATGGACGCGAAGCGCGCATGGGCCTTCAAACCGCCGCAAAACGACAGCCTGATGGCTGACGCAATTGCCGACTACATGGAGCGTCACGGTGTGAAGACGGTCGGCTTCATCGGCTTCGCGGATGCGTATGGCGACGGTTGGAACAACGTCTTCACCGCTGCGGCCGCGGCACATCATCTGAAGATCGTCTCCAACGAACGCTTTAACCGCACGGACGCATCGGTCACCGGCCAGGTGCTGAAGACGATGGGCGCGAACCCGGATGCGGTGCTGATCGCGGGCGCGGGTACGCCGTCGGCGCTGCCGGCCAAGACGCTTAAGGAGCGTGGCTACAAGGGCAAGGTCTATCAGACGCATGGCGTCGCCAACAACGACTTCCTGCGCGTGTGCGGCAAGGATTGCGAAGGCGAATTCCTGCCGGCAGGCCCGATCCTCGTGGCGGATCAGCTGCCGGAATCGAATCCGGTGAAGAAGTCGTCGGAGGCGTACAAGGCAGCGTATGAGAAAGCGTATGGCGCGGGTTCGGTGGCGACCTTCGGCGGTCACGCATGGGATGCCGGCCAGATGCTGCAAGCAGCCATTCCGGTCGCGCTGAAGACTGCCCAGCCTGGCACCGAAGCGTTCCGTGTGGCACTGCGCGGCGCACTTGAGAACATCAAGGAACTGCCGGTCTCGCACGGCATCATGAACACCACGACGACCGACCACAACGGCCTCGACAAGCGTGCACGCGTGATCGTGGAGATCGTCGATGGCAAGTGGAAGCTGCAGAACGACTAACACCAAAAGCGGTACGCGCCTCTCGCGCAACTTGCGGCAGATGACGCCGCATTGCCATTCTGTTCGATGACAATGGCAACGACCGCCGCGCCGTACTCCGGCGCGGCGGTCGCCTTTTCAGGCATTGCAGGTTGCTGGCCGGCCGGGGGTTCTGCCGCCACGACTGTTTCCCGGTTTCGATTTCGACGCTTCAGGACGAGGAAGTATGGATCTATCAATTGCGGCGATCCTCGCGCAGGACGGTATCACCACCGGCGCGATTTACGCGCTGCTCGCGCTTGCGCTGGTGCTGGTGTTCTCCGTGACGCGGGTGATCTTTATCCCGCAGGGGGAGTTTGTTTCGTACGGCGCGCTGACGCTCGCCGCACTGCAGACGCAGAAATTTCCGGCGACGTGCTGGTTGCTGATGGCGATGGGCGCGGCATGCTTTGTCGTCGAGATAGCGGGGCTGGTGCGGCATCCCGAAAGACGCCGGCATGCGGCTCGCGCGCTAGTGATGCTGGTCGGTAAATACCTGCTGTTTCCGATTGCGGTTTACGCGCTCACACAAGGCGTTTTCCTACATCAGCTACCGATGATCGCGCAGATTGCGCTGACGCTGCTGATCGTGATTCCGATGGGGCCGTTCGTCTACAGGCTCGCCTATGAGCCGATCGCGGAGGCGACCACGCTGCTGCTATTGATCGTGGCGGTGGCGGTGCACTTTGCGATGGTCGGCCTCGGGCTCGTGATGTTCGGTGCGGAAGGCTCGCGCACCACGGCGTTCTCCGATGCGACCTTCAACCTCGGCACGCTGTCGATTTCCGGGCAAAGCCTGTGGGTGGTCGGCACGGCGGTGGTGCTGATCGGCGCGCTGTATCTGTACTTCGATCGCTCGATCTCCGGCAAGGCGTTGCGCGCGACCTCGGTGAACCGGCTTGGCGCGCGGCTCGTCGGCATCGGCACGACGCAAGCAGGGCGCCTCGCGTTCACGCTCGCTGCGGGCCTCGGTGCGCTGTGCGGCATCCTTGTCGCACCCTTGACCACCATCTACTACGACTCGGGCTTCCTGATCGGTTTGAAGGGCTTCGTGGGGGCGATTATCGGCGGTCTGGTCAGTTACCCGCTGGCCGCCGCGGGTTCGATCCTTGTCGGTCTGCTGGAGTCGTATTCGTCGTTCTGGGCGAGCGCTTATAAGGAAGTGATCGTGTTCACGCTGATCATCCCGGTGCTGCTGTGGCGGAGTCTGGCCAGCCCGCACTCGGAAGAGGAAGAGGAGTGACATGATGAAACGGATCATGCAAAACAAGTTCTTCTGGTTGTTCCTCGTGGTGCTGTTCGCGTTGCCGGTGTTGCCGCACCCGATTCATGTGCCCGAGTACTGGGTGACGCTGCTCAACTACATCGGCCTGTATTCGATCGTCGCGATCGGTCTCGTGCTGCTGACGGGTATCGGTGGGATGACGAGCTTCGGGCAGGCGGCGTTCGTCGGCATCGGTGCCTATGCAACCGCGTATCTGACGACGACGTACGGCGTGTCGCCGTGGCTCGCGCTGATCGCAGGCGTGGTGGTGACGGCATTGATCGCGCTGATGCTGGGGCTCGTGACGATGCGGCTATCGGGTCACTTTCTGCCGCTCGGCACGATCGCGTGGGGGCTCGCGTTGTTCTATCTGTTCGGCAACCTGGAGATGCTCGGCAAGTACGACGGCATCAACGGAATTCCGGTGCTGAATGTTTTTGGCATCAACCTGGAGTCCGGCCGCCATATCTATTACCTGATCTGGGTAGTGGTGCTGGGCGCGGTGATTTCTGTTCAAAATCTGCTTAATAGCCGGCCCGGCCGGGCGATCCGCGCATTGCGCGGCGGCGGCATGATGGCCGAAGCGATGGGCGTCAACACGGCGTGGATGCGTGTGGTGATCTTCGTCTACGCGGCGGTGTTGGCGTCGATCTCGGGCTTCCTGTACGCACACCTTCAGCGTGCGGTGAATCCGACGCCGTTCGGTCTGAACCACGGCATCGAGTTTCTGTTCATGGCGGTGGTGGGTGGCGTGTCCCATGTCTGGGGCGCGGTGCTCGGTGCGGCGATCCTGACCGTGTTGCAGGACTATCTGCAAACGTTGCTGCCGAAGCTGCTTGGCGAGAACGGCAACTTCGAAGTGATCGTGTTCGGCATCCTGATGGTGCTGTTGCTGCAATACGCTCGCCAAGGCGTCTGGCCGTTTGTCGCGCGGTTTTTCCCGAAGGGGCCGCGCGCTCATGTGTCGGATCATGCCGAACCGTTGCCGCAACGCAGCAAGCCCACTGCGGGCGAAAGCCTGTTGACGGTGAATAAGGCGCGCAAGCAGTTCGGCGGGCTGGTGGCGGTGAACGATGTCAGCTTCGAGGTGAAAGCAGGGCAGATCATCGGCTTGATCGGCCCGAATGGCGCCGGCAAATCGACCACCTTCAATCTGGTCACGGGCGTGTTGCAAGCGACGAGCGGCGAAATCACGTTCCGCGGCGAGCGCATCGATTCGCTGAGTTCACGTGAAATCGTCAAGCGCGGCATTGGCCGCACCTTCCAGCACGTCAAGCTGCTGCCCGGGATGACGGTGCTGGAGAACGTTGCGATCGGCGCACATCTGCGTGGCCACGCCGGTGTGTGGCGCAGCGTTGCGCGGCTGAACGGCGTTGAAGAGGCGCGCTTGATGGCTGAAGCCGCTCGCCAGATTCGCCGCGTCGGGCTCGAGCAACATATGTACGACGAGGCGGGTAGCTTGGCGTTGGGGCAGCAGCGGATTCTCGAAATTGCTCGTGCACTCTGCTGTGACCCGACCCTGCTGCTGCTGGACGAACCTGCCGCCGGTCTGCGGTATCAGGAAAAACTGCAATTGGCGGACTTGCTGCGCCGCCTCAAAGCCGAAGGCATGAGCGTACTGCTGGTGGAGCACGATATGGATTTCGTGATGAATCTCACCGATCGGCTGGTGGTGATGGAGTTCGGCACGCGGATTGCGGAAGGCTTGCCGCAGGATGTCCAGCAAGATCCGGCCGTGCTTGAGGCTTATCTGGGCGGGGTGGAGTGATGGAGAACACGATGAACGCGGCTGTACCAATTCTTGACGTGAACGGTTTGTCGGTCCGCTATGGCAAGGTCGAAGCGCTGCACGGCGCGGCAATCAAAGTGCGGCCCGGGCAGATCGTCTCAGTGATTGGGCCGAACGGCGCGGGCAAGTCCACGTTGCTGAACGCGATCATGGGGGCATTGCCGACTACGGGCCATGCGAAAGGCTCGGTCCTCTATCAGGGTGAAGACGTGAGCGCGGTGCCGGTTGAAAAACGGGTCGCGCGCGGCATGTGCCTTGTGCCGGAAAAGCGCGAGTTGTTCGCGTCGATGACCGTTGAAGACAATCTGGTCCTCGGCGCGTATCGGCGCAAGCGGGCAGGGGAGCGCAACTTTCTCGATCAACTCGAGCCGGTCTTTACGCTTTTTCCACGCTTGAAAGAGCGCCGGAAGCAGGCGGCCGGGACGCTATCGGGTGGGGAGCGGCAGATGCTGGCAGTCGGCCGCGCGTTGATGGGCAAACCCGATCTGCTGATGCTCGACGAACCGAGTCTGGGTCTCGCGCCACTAATCGTGAAGGAAATTTTTCACATTATTAGCGCGCTGCGGCAGACCGGCGTCGCGACGCTGCTGATCGAGCAGAATGCACGCGCTGCGCTGCAGATTTCCGACTACGGTTACGTGCTTGAAACCGGTGAATTGGCGCTGGAAGGGCCCGCGGCTGATCTGGCGCAGAATCCGCGCGTGATTGAAACGTATCTAGGGCTGGCCAAGAAAGTGGCTTAACTCTCGATTTTCGTTCAGGTCGCTGCGGTTCGAAGCGGTGTGTTTCACGTGAAACACACCGCTTTTTTCTTGCCTGGCCATTCGGTCGAAATTCGGGCCTAAACCGAACCCGTTATAATTCGCCCATACATTTTCCTTTGAAAGGCTCACGCGACGATCTGGCGTGAGATCCGCGATGCTTTTTCCCACAGAATTTGACGTAATTGTCGTCGGCGGCGGTCATGCCGGCACCGAAGCCGCTTTGGCTTCGGCGCGCATGGGCAATACCACCCTCCTGCTGACGCATAACATCGAAACCCTCGGTCAGATGAGCTGCAATCCGTCCATCGGCGGTATTGGCAAGGGCCATCTCGTGAAGGAAGTCGATGCGCTCGGCGGTGCGATGGCGGCCGCGACAGACGAGGGCGGGATCCAGTTCCGTATCCTCAATTCGTCGAAGGGGCCGGCGGTACGCGCAACGCGCGCGCAGGCGGACCGTCTACTGTACAAGCAGGCGATCCGGCATCGGCTGGAGAATCAGCCGAACCTGTGGCTGTTCCAGCAAGCGGTCGACGATCTGATGGTGGAAGGCGACCGGGTGGTGGGCGCCGTGACGCAGGTGGGGATTCGTTTCCGCTCGCGCGCAGTCGTGCTGACGGCCGGGACGTTCCTCGACGGCAAGATTCACGTGGGTTTGAATAACTACACGGGTGGCCGTGCCGGCGATCCGGCAGCGGTGTCGCTGTCTGCCCGTCTCAAGGAATTGAAGCTGCCGCAAGGCCGCCTCAAGACTGGGACGCCACCGCGTATCGACGGTCGGACGATCGACTTTTCGAAGCTTGAGGAGCAGCCGGGCGATCTCGATCCGGTGCCGGTTTTCTCGTTTCTGGGGCGCGTCGAGCAGCATCCGCGCCAAGTGCCGTGTTGGGTTACGCATACGAATGAGCGCACCCACGACATCATCCGCGGTGGTCTCGACCGCTCGCCGATGTACACAGGCGTGATTGAAGGGGTAGGGCCGCGGTATTGCCCGTCGATCGAGGACAAGATTCACCGCTTTGCGTCGAAGGATTCGCATCAGATCTTCCTCGAACCGGAAGGACTGACGACGAACGAGTTCTATCCCAATGGGATTTCCACCAGCCTGCCGTTCGATGTGCAGCTGGAACTCGTGCGTTCGATGCGTGGACTGGAGCACGCGCATATTCTGCGGCCGGGCTATGCGATCGAATACGACTACTTCGATCCGCGTGGACTGAAGGCATCGCTGGAAACCAAGGTGATCAACGGGCTGTTCTTCGCGGGCCAGATCAATGGGACGACCGGCTATGAAGAAGCTGCTGCGCAAGGTTTGCTGGCGGGGATTAACGCCGGCTTGCAGGTGCAGGGCAAGGACGCATGGTGCCCGCGCCGCGATCAGGCGTACCTGGGTGTTCTGGTCGACGATCTGGTGACGCGTGGGGTATCCGAGCCGTATCGGATGTTCACGAGCCGTGCCGAATACCGTCTGAGCCTGCGCGAAGATAACGCTGATATGCGGCTGACAGAGATCGGCCGCGAACTCGGCGTGGTCGACGACGTCCGTTGGGACGTATTCAGCCGCAAGCGCGATGCTGTTTCACGTGAAACAGAGCGCCTTCGCACGACGTGGGTCAATCCTAAGACGTTACCGGCTGAAGAAGCGACCGCATTGCTCGGCAAGCCGATCGACCATGAATACAGTTTGGCCGATCTGCTGCGTCGTCCTGGCGTGACTTACGATGGCGTCTGCGGTTTGCGCGCGGGGGCATGTGCTGCGCCTGAAACGCTGGCCGAAGACAGCGTTCTGCTGGCCCAGATCAAAGAGCAGATCGAGATCGGCATCAAGTATCAGGGTTATATCGACCGCCAAGCGGATGAGATCGAGCGCAATGAGTCGCACGAAAATACGCGTTTGCCGGAGGGGTTGGACTACGCCGAGGTAAGAGGGCTGTCGTTCGAAGCGCGTCAGAAGCTGACGCAATTCCGCCCCGAGACCATCGGCCAGGCGTCGCGTATCTCCGGCATTACGCCGGCGGCGATCTCCTTGCTGATGGTTCACCTGAAGCGTGGCTTGGGGCGCCGCTCGACGATACCCGCCGAGCCCGGCACCGACAGCACGCCGGTGACGCAATGACGGTGAATCAGAAGGGGAGTGGTAACGAAGCATTGGCGCCGCTGTTAGCGGACGGCGTTCGCGAACTCGGCCTCGATCTGAGCGACGCGCAACTCGGCAAACTGCTCGACTACGTTGCGCTGCTATCCAAGTGGAACGCCGTCTACAACCTGACGGCGATTCGCGACCCGCGGCAGATGCTTATCCAGCACATACTGGATTCGCTTTCGATCGTGCCGCATCTCGCTACGCGCGGCGCTTCCTCTGTGCTGGACGTGGGTTCCGGTGGTGGTCTGCCGGGTATCGTGCTGGCTATTGTGCTGCCCGACTGGAGCGTCACCGTGAACGACATCGTTCACAAGAAGACGGCTTTTCAGGCTCAGGCCAAAGCTGAACTCGGCCTTGCGAATCTGTCGGTCGTCACCGGACGCGTCGAAACTTTGCGGGCAGGCGCCGAAGTACCGGCAAAGTTCGACGTAATCGTGTCACGCGCATTCGCAGAGCTCGCGGATTTCGTTACACTGGCCCGTCATCTGGTTGCGGAGCAGGGTGCGATCTGGGCGATGAAGGGCGTGCGCCCGGATGGCGAGGTCGAGCGCCTGCCCGCGGGTGCCCACGTGGAACAGATCATTCGGCTGAACGTGCCGTCTCTCGATGCGGAACGACATCTGATCAAGGTTCTAGTGGACGCCGACAACTGACGGCTACGGGCAGGCCGGAGGCACGCACCGCGTACTAAAAGCACTTTCTACTTTATTCAAGCAGTTTCAAGCAGCAAAAGGGACACACCAACGATGGCAAAAATCTTCTGCGTTGCGAACCAGAAGGGCGGCGTCGGCAAGACGACGACGGCGGTCAATCTGGCCGCGAGCTTGGCAGCGCAGGGACAGCGAGTCCTTCTCATCGATCTGGACCCGCAGGGCAACGCCACGATGGGCAGCGGTGTCGACAAGGCCGCATGCACAAACACCGTCTACGAAGTGCTCGTGGATGGCGTGTCGGTGGCGGATGCGCGAGTACGCCCAGAAGCCGTCGGCTACGACGTGCTGCCCGCAAACCGTGAACTCGCCGGTGCCGAGGTCGAGCTGGTCAGCGTGCAGAACCGTGAGCGCCAAATGAAGGTCGCCTTGGCGGCGGTCGAAAGTGAATACGACTTCGTGCTGATCGACTGCCCGCCGGCTTTGTCGCTACTGACGCTCAACGGCTTGTGCGCCGCGCATGGCGTAGTGATTCCGATGCAGTGCGAGTACTTCGCACTCGAGGGCCTATCCGACCTGGTCAACACGATCAAGCAGGTGCATGCGAACCTGAATCGCGATCTGAAGGTGATCGGCCTGCTGCGCGTGATGTTCGATCCGCGCATTACATTGCAACAGCAAGTCTCGGATCAGCTGAAAGAGCACTTTGGCGACAAGGTGTTCGATGTGGTGATCCCGCGCAACGTGCGCCTTGCCGAAGCGCCTAGCTATGGGTTGCCCGGCGTTGTGTTCGATAAAGCGTCGCGCGGTGCGCAGGCGTATGTGCAGTTCGGTGCAGAGATGATTGAGCGGGTGCGCGCATTGAATGATGCGCCCCAGGCGTCCTAAGCGGATCGAGGAAGCACAATGAACGCAGTAGCAAGAAAGAAGGGATTGGGGCGCGGACTGGAAGCATTGCTTGGTGGCAGTGCGGATATTACCGAGGCCGTGGCGATCGAGGGTGCGCCGAACGTGCTCCCGCTTAGCAAACTGCAGGCCGGTAAGTACCAGCCGCGCACTCGCATGGACGAAGGCGCGTTGCAGGAATTGGCGGCCAGCATCCGTGCCCAAGGGCTGATGCAGCCGATCCTCGTGCGGCCGGTTTCGGCGGATAAGTACGAAATCATTGCCGGTGAGCGGCGTTTCCGCGCTGCACGCATTGCCGGTCTCGACGAGGTGCCGGTGCTGGTGAGGGACGTGCCGGACCAGGCCGCCGCGGCGATGGCGCTGATCGAGAATATTCAGCGCGAAGATCTGAATCCGCTGGAAGAAGCGCAGGGCATTCAGCGTTTGCTCGACGAGTTCAATTTCACGCACGAGCAGGCGGCAGAATCAGTGGGCCGCTCGCGTAGTGCCGTATCGAATCTGCTGCGTTTGCTCAACCTGGCGATACCCGTGCAGACGATGTTGCTCGCCGGTGATCTCGATATGGGGCATGCACGCGCGCTATTGGCCGTCGACGCCGCGACGCAGATCACGCTGGCCAACCAGGTCGTCAACAAGCGCATGTCGGTACGCGAGACCGAAAAACTGGTGACGGCGACCACCAAGGCTGCGCCCACAGTGAAGGCGCGTGCGAATCAGGACGGCGGCCGCGACACGCGACGGCTCGAAGAGGAGTTGTCCGACCTGCTTGCCGCAACGGTAAAGATCAAGCTCGGCCGACGCGGCCGCGGCCAGGTGCTGGTGGACTTCGGCGATCTGGACGCACTGGAAGGCATTCTTGTCCGGCTGCGCGGTAACGCTACGGTCTGATCAAGGCGGCCTGAACGTAGAGAAGTTGAACATGCTTGCGGGTCGGCTGGGTCCCGCTCTCGCTCGCAAGCTGTTTGGCGTGTTTCGTGTGTTTTCGGCGGCAGTGGTGGTGCGGCGGTCGTATCTGCCGCAAGCACGGCTTGTTTGACGATTTCCCTGATTGACCGATAGATCTACGATCTACGTGAATTTTAGTTGGATTCCTAATGATCTTTCGTCCTTAATAATAAGGATTCCAACATATTTGCTTGCGATGTTGTTTTCCGATGACACCGACATGGTCGGGTTGTGTCGAGATTTGAATTGGCGGTGCAGACGTGCCCGCTTGCGGGGTAGCCTTACCGCTTCACCGGCGCGACGATTTCAAACATAGGCCGTCCCTTCACGTCTTCGGATCTGGCAGCGGGAGTTGCGTGCCGGCGCGCGGACGGGGGCGCGTGCGGAGGGCAGGGCAGGCCTCGACATGAAATGGCGGGCGCCTGACTGTTCGCAGCGTCGATCGCCCGGCGCGGAGGGCTGCGTCCAACGTCGTTGACCGCAATGGGAAGGGCCACCGCCCACATTCGCTGTCTCGCCCCTACCCGGCGCCGTCCTTTATGTCCACCAAAGCTGGCAAAAACGATCGTCTGTTGCATTTTTGAGACGTCCGCAGCAGCGTCGAAACGACGCATTCGCGCACTTCAACCTGCCCGATTCATTGCGCATGTTTTGCCACCCCCCGACCGCCTTACATTTGCCGTGTACACGTTGCCCGAGATCACGTTCCCGCATCGTGAAGACCGTTTTCACACTGGTTATTGAACGGCCTAAAGTCTTGAATTGCCTGCAACTATCGCTTACAATCGCCCGGATTTAATTGCATGGCAACCCCGTAAGCGCAGCGTAAGCTCGCGGGCTGGAACAAGACTTTCGGAACACTGCGATGGCGGTTAAAACGTCGAATCAAGCGCCGAAGAATGGGCGTGACGACCACCGCGCTGAACGCACCGTTTCCGATGCGTCCACCGGTCAGCACGTTACAACTGACGATGCGTGGGATGTCGAGCAACAAGATAACAATATCGTTCCGCTCACCCGGGCCGAGGCTGAAAAGCTGTTTGGCCCCAATGTGAGTCGTCCATCGCGCGTCACGCCTTTCAAGGTCGTGGCGGCGCAAATGGTTTTGTCCCTGGGTGCTACGCTGGTGTGGTGGCTGTTCTACAAGCCGCCGGGCGCTGCTGCGCTGTCCGCGTTCCTGGGGGGAGCGATCTGCTGGGTGCCGGGCGCGTTGTTCGCGGCACGTCTTAGAACGCTGAGCGGCGCCGAAACAGTAATGAGCTGGATGATCGGCGAAGCGCTCAAGATGGGGACAACGATCGCGATGTTTGTAGCCATCGCCTTCTGGTATCACGACGTACGCTGGGTGCCGCTGCTCGTGACTTACCTTATCGCGCTCAAGACTTACTGGATCGCCCTCGCGTGGCGTTAAGGTAGTAGCAGAGAGTAGCAACACAAAATTCAGGCTGGCGCGCAGCGCTGGCGTAAGGAGTGCGGATATGACACGATCCGCACCCGGCGTGTTCCCGCAATACAGAAATGCGGCGGGAGCGGCCTAAGACGATTTTCGACAATTTGGGTGGCATTAACGATATGGCAGCTAGCGAAGGCACGCGCGCTCTGGATCCGTCCGAGTACATCGCGCACCACTTGCAGAACTTTTCCACCGCGCACCAGACGTCGATTTTCGACATTCACGTGTGGAATCTGGACACCCTTTTCTGGTCGATCGTTTGCGGTCTGGCCACGATCGCCATCCTCCATCTGGCAGCCCGCAAGGCGACGTCCGGTGTGCCGGGTCGTTTCCAGTGCGCGATCGAAATGCTGGTCGAGATGGTCGAAGATCAATCGAAGTCGATGATCCACGGCTCGCGCACCTTCATTGCACCGCTGGCACTGACCGTGTTCGTCTGGGTCGCGTTGATGAACTCGCTCGACTTCATCCCCGTCGACCTGCCGGGCCGCGTGATCGGCTGGCTGGGCCTCTCGGAAGTCATCCCCCATCACCGCATCGTGCCGACCGCTGACCTGAACGGCACGCTCGGCATCGCGCTCGGCGTGTTCGCGCTGATGATTTACTACAACTTCAAGATCAAGGGCGTCGGCGGCTTCGTGCATGAACTGCTGTCGGCTCCGTTCGGCGCGCATCCGTTGCTGTGGATCCCGAACCTTGCATTGAACATCATCGAGTTCGTCGCAAAGACGGTTTCGCTCGGCATGCGGCTGTTCGGCAACATGTACGCGGGCGAGCTGTTGTTCCTGCTGATTGCCCTGCTCGGCAGCATGTGGGGTTTCGGCGCGGACGCGTCAGTGCTCGGCTTTATCGGCCACGTCATCGCAGGTACGGTCTGGGCGATCTTCCACATCCTGATCGTTCTGCTGCAAGCGTTCATTTTCATGATGCTGACGCTGGTGTACATCGGACAGGCACACGACAGCCACTAATCACGGCGTGTCGAACGACGAATTGTTTTTAGTTTTGTTTTATTAAATCCCAGTTCCAACCAGTTCTAAAAGACTTTTCACAAAGGAGTGATCATGCAAGCTTTCATCGCCAACATCCAGGGTCTGACCGCCATCGGTATCGGCATCATCATCGGCCTGGGTGCAATCGGCGCCTGTATCGGTATCGGCCTGATGGGTGGCAAGTACATCGAAGCATGTGCGCGTCAGCCGGAACTGATGAACCCGCTGCAAACCAAGATGTTCCTGCTGGCTGGTCTGATCGATGCGGCGTTCCTGATTGGCGTTGGTGTGGCAATGCTGTTCGCGTTCGCGAACCCGCTGCTGTCGAAGCTGGCAGGCTGAGGTTCCTCGGAAGTTTGCGCCTGAGCTATAACTGGTAAAGGCGCAGGGCGGAACGGGCACTTGGGCGCTGATCGAATACAGAATCGATGAGCGCCTTGCCGTTTCACTTTCCGAACTAGCAACGTTTAAGGAAACACCGTGAATCTCAACGCAACCCTGTTTGCGCAAATGGTCGTGTTCCTGATCCTCGCGTGGTTCACGATGAAGTTCGTGTGGCCGCCGTTGATCAACGCCCTCGACGAGCGCTCGAAGAAGATCGCTGACGGTTTGTCGGCTGCTGAAAAGGGCAAGGCGGAACTCGAAGCCGCCCACAAGCGCGTCGACCAGGAACTCGCTCAGGCACGCAATGACGGTCAGCAACGTATTGCTGACGCCGAAAAGCGCGCAGTGACAGTCGCTGACGAAATCAAGGCTCAAGCACAAGCTGAAGCCGCTCGCATCATCGCGCAAGCGAAGGACGACGCGGACCAGCAAGTCGTGAAGGCTCGCGAAACGCTGCGCGGCGAAGTTGCTGCACTCGCCGTGAAGGGCGCTGAACAGATCCTGAAGCGCGAAGTCGACCAGGCAGCTCACGCTGACCTGCTGAATCAACTGAAAGCCGAGCTCTGATCATGGCCGAACTTGCAACCATCGCCCGTCCGTACGCAGAAGCGCTGTTTGGCGTGGCCGAAGCTGGTGACATCGCCGCCTGGTCCACGCTCGTGCAGGAGCTGGCACAGGTTGCGCGTCTGCCCGAAGTGCTGTCGATCGCCTCGAGCCCGAAAGTAAGCCGCGCACAGGTCAGCGATCTGCTGCTGTCCGCGGTCAAGTCGCCGCTCAAGGACAACGCGCAAGCGAAGAATCTGGTGCAAATGCTGGTGGATAACCATCGCCTGCAATTGCTGCCGGAAATCGCTGTGCAGTTCGAAGAGTTGAAGAACGCCCGCGAAGGGGCGGCAGATGTGCTGATCGTCAGCGCATTCCCGCTCGAAGGCGCGCAGTTGAACGAACTCGTCGCAAGTCTCGAACGCAAATTCAAGCGCAAGCTGAAGCCGACGGTCGAAGTCGACTCGTCGCTGATCGGCGGCGTGCGCGTGACGGTTGGTGACGAAGTGCTCGATACCTCGGTCCGCGCGCGGCTTGCCAGCATGCAGACGGCTCTGACGGCCTGAAGCGCCTAAAGCGCTGAAGCGGCTGGCACGCAACAGAATTGACTATCAGGAGCGAATAATGCAACTCAATCCCTCTGAGATCAGCGAGCTGATCAAGAGCCGGATCCAGGGCCTTGAAGCGAGCGCAGACGTTCGCAACCAAGGCACCGTGATCTCCGTTACCGACGGTATCGTGCGCATCCACGGCCTGTCGGAAGTGATGCAGGGCGAAATGCTCGAATTCCCGGGCAACACCTTTGGTCTCGCACTGAACCTCGAGCGCGACTCGGTCGGCGCCGTGATTCTGGGTGAGTACGAACACATTTCGGAAGGCGACATCGTCAAGACGACGGGCCGCATTCTCGAAGTGCCGGTGGGTCCGGAACTGCTCGGCCGCGTGGTCGATGCACTCGGCAACCCGATCGACGGCAAGGGCCCGGTCAACGCGAAGAAAACCGACGCAATCGAAAAGATTGCTCCGGGCGTGATCTGGCGTAAGTCGGTTTCGGAACCGGTCCAAACCGGTCTGAAGTCGATTGACGCGATGGTGCCGGTTGGCCGTGGCCAGCGCGAGCTGATCATTGGCGACCGCCAGTGCGGCAAGACCGCAGTCGCAGTCGACACGATCATCAACCAGAAGGGCAAGAACCTCTTCTGTATCTACGTCGCGATCGGCCAGAAGGCTTCGTCGATCATGAACGTGGTGCGCAAGCTGGAAGAAACCGGCGCGCTGGAATACACGATCGTCGTGGCCGCTTCGGCTTCGGAATCGGCTGCGATGCAATACCTCGCACCGTACGCCGGCTGCACGATGGGCGAATACTTCCGCGACCGCGGTCAAGACGCGCTGATCGTTTATGACGATTTGACCAAGCAAGCTTGGGCATACCGTCAGATCTCGCTGCTGCTGCGCCGCCCGCCGGGCCGTGAAGCTTACCCGGGCGACGTGTTCTATCTGCATTCGCGTCTGTTGGAGCGTGCTGCTCGCGTCTCGGAAGAGTACGTCGAGAAGTTCACGAACGGCGAAGTGAAGGGCAAGAGCGGTTCGCTGACGGCACTGCCGGTCATTGAAACGCAAGCAGGCGACGTGACCGCATTCGTTCCGACGAACGTGATCTCGATTACCGACGGCCAGATCTTCCTGGAAACCGACCTCTTCAACGCAGGTATCCGCCCGGCAATTAACGCTGGTGTGTCGGTGTCGCGCGTGGGTGGTGCGGCTCAAACCAAGGTTGTGAAGAAGCTGTCGGGCGGTATCCGTACCGACCTCGCACAGTATCGTGAACTGGCTGCGTTTGCGCAGTTCGCATCGGACCTCGACGAAGCGACCCGCAAGCAACTGGAGCGCGGCCGCCGCGTGACGGAATTGCTGAAGCAGCCGCAGTATCAGCCGCTGCAAGTGTGGGAACTGGCCGTCGCGCTGTTCGCCGCGAACAACGGTTACCTCGACGATCTGGAAGTTGCGCAAGTGCTGCCGTTCGAAAAGGGCCTGCGCGAATATCTGAAGTCGAGCCACGCTGACCTGGTCAAGCGCATCGAAGATACCAAGGAACTCTCGAAGGACGACGAAGCCCTGCTGCATACGGCTCTCAAAGACTTCAAGAAGTCCGGCGCTTTTTGATCTGCGAGTGATCCGCAAGGCATAAACGGACCTTGAAGCGGCGCGGGCCGCAGGCAACTGAACCCGCGCTGCTTCGATCGCTTTGCATGGGACCCGAGTAAGCGCTGAAGCGCTTACTCGGGCCGACAAGGAGCAAGCAATGGCTGGAATGAAGGAAATTCGCGGCAAGATCAAGAGCGTGCAAAACACGCGCAAGATCACGAAAGCGATGGAGATGGTGGCCGCATCGAAGATGCGCCGCGCTCAGGAGCGCATGCGCGCTGCTCGCCCGTATGCCGACAAGGTCCGCGATATCGCTGCGCACATGAGCCGTGCGAACCCGGAGTATCGTCACCCGTTCATGGTGTCGAACGAAGGCGCGAAGGCGGCCGGCATCATCCTCGTCACGACCGATAAAGGTTTGTGCGGTGGTATGAACACCAACGTGCTGCGTGCGTCGGTGCAGAAGTTCAAGGAACTGGAAGGTCAGGGCAAGACGATCGAAGCAACAGCGATCGGCACCAAGGGCCTGGGTTTCCTGAATCGTCTGCGCGCTAAGGTGGTGTCGAATGTTGTGCATCTGGGCGACACGCCGCATCTGGAAAAGCTGATCGGCGCGGTGAAGGTGCAGCTCGACCTGTACTCGGAAGGCAAGGTTTCGGCGGTGTACCTCGCGTACACGCGCTTCGTCAATACGATGAAGCAGGAGCCGGTGATCGAGCAACTGTTGCCGCTGTCGGCAGATCAGTTCGAGCGGAAGGACGAAGACGGCGCGACGCCGAGCACGCAGTGGGATTACATCTACGAGCCGGATGCGCAGGCAGTGGTGGACGAACTGCTGGTGCGTTATGTCGAAGCGCTGGTCTATCAGGCCGTCGCGGAAAACATGGCATCGGAGCAGTCGGCACGAATGGTCGCAATGAAGGCCGCTTCGGACAACGCGAAGACGGTCATCAACGAACTGCAGCTCGTGTACAACAAGAGCCGTCAGGCCGCGATCACGAAAGAACTGTCGGAAATCGTCGGTGGCGCAGCGGCAGTCTGACCTTGACGGTCAGGCACGCCGCTTCGTGTGCGCCCTCGTGGCGCACCCCGGCTAGGCGCCCCCACCAAAACTGCGCCTTTGCGCGAGTGAAGAATTGAGTATCTAAAGGAAAAGCGATGAGTACTACTGCTTTGGTAGAAGGCAAGATCGTACAGTGCATCGGCGCGGTGATCGACGTGGAATTCCCGCGTGACCACATGCCGAAGATTTACGACGCGCTCATTCTCGACGGTTCGGAACTGACCCTCGAAGTCCAGCAGCAGCTGGGCGACGGCGTGGTCCGTACCATCTGTCTGGGTGCATCGGACGGCCTGCGCCGTGGCACGACGGTGAAGAACACCGGCAAGCCGATCAGCGTGCCGGTTGGCAAGCCGACCCTCGGCCGGATCATGGACGTGCTGGGTCGCCCGATCGACGAAGCCGGCCCGATCAACTCGGACGTGGTTCGCGGTATTCACCAGAAGGCTCCGGCGTTCGACGAACTGTCGCCGTCGACGGAACTGCTCGAAACCGGCATCAAGGTTATCGATCTGATCTGCCCGTTCGCTAAGGGCGGTAAGGTTGGCCTGTTCGGTGGCGCCGGTGTGGGCAAGACCGTGAACATGATGGAACTGATCAACAACATCGCTAAGGAACACGGTGGTTACTCCGTGTTCGCCGGTGTTGGCGAGCGTACCCGTGAAGGGAACGACTTCTATCACGAAATGAAGGACTCGAACGTTCTCGACAAGGTCGCGCTGGTGTACGGCCAGATGAACGAGCCGCCGGGCAACCGTCTGCGCGTCGCGCTGACCGGTCTGACGATGGCTGAGCACTTCCGTGACGAAGGTCTCGACGTGCTGTTCTTCGTCGACAACATCTACCGTTTCACGCTGGCAGGCACGGAAGTGTCGGCACTGCTCGGCCGTATGCCTTCGGCAGTGGGCTATCAGCCGACGCTGGCTGAAGAAATGGGTAAGCTGCAAGAGCGTATTACGTCGACCAAGACCGGCTCGATCACGTCGGTTCAGGCCGTGTACGTCCCTGCGGATGACTTGACCGACCCGTCGCCGGCTACGACTTTCGGCCACTTGGACGCAACCGTCGTGTTGTCGCGTGACATCGCTTCGCTGGGTATCTACCCGGCAGTGGACCCGCTCGATTCGACCTCGCGTCAGATCGACCCGAACGTGATTGGCGAAGAGCACTACTCGATCACGCGCGGCGTGCAGCAAACGCTGCAGCGCTACAAGGAATTGCGCGACATTATCGCGATTCTGGGCATGGACGAACTGGCGCCGGAAGACAAGCTCGCCGTGGCGCGCGCTCGTAAGATCCAGCGTTTCCTGTCGCAGCCGTTCCACGTCGCTGAAGTGTTCACGGGTTCGCCGGGCAAGTACGTGCCGCTGAAGGAAACGATTCGTGGCTTCAAGATGATCGTTGAAGGCGAGTGCGACCACCTGCCGGAACAAGCGTTCTACATGGTCGGCACGATCGACGAAGCCTTCGAAAAGGCCAAGAAGATCCAGTAAAGGTCGGGTGTAACGAAGCGGGCGCCGGCCTCGCGCGTATCGATACCTGCACGGTGTCGGAACGCAAAGCCGGCGCCTCTTACTACGCTCAACAGCCTTGCATGGGACCAGAGTAAGCGCTAAAGCGCCAACCCTGGCCGCCACAGGAGTCGACATATGGCAACTATCAAAGTAGACGTCGTCAGCGCGGAAGAGCAGATCTTCTCGGGCCAGGCGAAGTTCGTCGCGCTGCCGGGCGAAGCAGGTGAACTCGGCATTCTGCCGGGCCACACGCCGCTCATCACGCGGATTCGTCCGGGTGCGGTGCGCATCGAAATTGAAAACGGCGAAGAAGAGTTTGTGTTCGTCGCCGGCGGTATTCTTGAAGTCCAACCGGGTGCAGTGACGGTTCTCGCCGACACCGCGATCCGCGGTAAGGATCTCGACGAAGCCAAGGCCGAAGATGCACGCAAGCGTGCGGAAGAAGCGCTGCAAAACACGGGTTCGAACCTCGAATATGCAACCGCGCAAGCGGAACTCGCGTATGCGACGGCTCAGCTCGCTGCGATCCAGCGTCTGCGCAAGCTGCGCGGTCAGAAGTAAGCAACAGGTATCAGAAAGAAAGCAGCCTTCGTGGCTGCTTTTTTTTGGCCTTTACTTGACGTTTACGGAAAGGTAAGCGAAATTCGGTTTTTGCTCGTAGCGGTGGCAGTGAGCTGTTCGGAGATCGCAGGTTGCAGCCGAGGTTGGAGGTGGCAGGAGCAGATGCAACTGCGACGACTGGTGGGTGTCATGCGCTTGCCGCTGCCGCTGCGACGCTCTGTCAATGCGCTGCGGGTAAGACTTGATGCCGCGCCGACATCTGCTGGTGGCACAATCGATTTCAAATTCATTTCAATAGACTGGGCGAGCTTAGGCTCACGGAGACAACACCATGGCAACGCACATGTCAGGCGAAGGCGCACTCATCGAACCCAAAGACAATCTGTCGTATGTTCGCGGGTCGACCGAGATTGCGTTGAGTGAAGCGCCGGTCGGCCAATTTCTGCGCGACACCGCAGCGCGCTTCCCCGACCGTCCGGCGGTGGTATTTCGCGAGCAGCGTATTCGCTGGACGTGGAAGGAGTTCTCCGAAGAGGTCGACGTGCTGGCGTCCGGTCTGCTTGCGCTTGGTATCGCGAAGGGCGACCGGGTGGGCATCTGGTCGCCGAACCGCGTGGAATGGCTGCTGACGCAGTTCGCCACCGCGCGCATCGGCGCGGTGCTCGTCAACATCAATCCGGCGTACCGGCTCGCGGAACTCGAGTACGCGTTGAACAAGGTCGGCTGCAAGGCGATTATCGCGGCCGAGCGTTTCAAGACGTCGATGTACCTCGAAATGCTGCAGGAACTCGCGCCGGAATTGGCGACGCAAAATCCGGGCGAACTGCGCGCTGCTCGCTTGCCAGATCTGCGCTACGTGATTCGCATGTGCGACACGGAAACGCCCGGTATGCTGACGTTCTCCGACGTGATCGAGCAGGGCCGCGCAACACTCGACGTCGCGAAGCTCGACGCGATTGGCGCGACGCTATCCTGCCACGAACCGATCAACATCCAGTTCACCAGCGGCACGACAGGCAATCCGAAGGGCGCGACGCTGACGCATAGCAATGTCGTTAACAATGCGCGTTATATCGCGATGGCGATGCGTCTGACGGAGCAGGACGGCTTGTGCATTCCCGTTCCGCTCTATCACTGCTTCGGCATGGTGCTGGCGGTGCTGGCGTGCGTGTCGGTCGGCGCGAATATGGTGTTCCCGGGCGAGGGCTTCGACCCGGCTGCAACTCTCGCGGCCGTCGCCGAAGAGCAGTGCACCGCGCTGCACGGTGTGCCGACCATGTTCATCGCCGAACTCGATCATCCGAACTTTGCCACCTACGACTTCTCGCGTCTGCGCACGGGCATCATGGCTGGCTCACCGTGCCCGATCGAGACGATGAAGAAGGTCGTTTCGAAGATGCATCTGAACGAGATCACCATCGCCTATGGCATGACGGAAACGAGCCCGGTGTCCTTCCAGAGTTCCACCACCGACCCACTCGACAAGCGCACCACGACGGTCGGCCGTATCCAGCCGCATCTCGAAGTGAAGATCGTTGATCCGCTTGGCGAGATCGTGCCGGTGGGCGAAACGGGCGAACTGTGCACCAGGGGCTATTCGGTGATGCAAGGCTACTGGGGGGACGAAGCGAAGACGCGGGAAAGCATCGTCGACGGCTGGATGCATACCGGCGATCTGGCGACGCTCGATGCCGATGGCTACTGCAACATCGTCGGCCGCCTGAAGGACATGCTGATTCGCGGTGGCGAAAACATCTATCCGCGTGAGATCGAAGAGTTTCTGTTCCGCCATCCGAAAATCCAGAGCGTGCAGGTGTTTGGCGTGCCCGACGCGAAGTACGGTGAGGAAGTGTGTGCGTGGATCGTATTGCGCTCAGGAGAGCAGGCCACAGCCGAGGAAATCCAGCAGTTCTGCCAGGGCCAGATCGCTCACTACAAGGTGCCGAAGTACATCCGCTTCGTTGACGAATTGCCCATGACGGTGACCGGCAAAGTACAGAAATTCATCATGCGTGAACGGATGATCAGCGAATTGAAGGTACAGACAGGCAAGACGGCCTGACGGCCATGCTGGTTCGGCGCCGCACGAAGATTCGCGCGGCGCCGGCCGACATTTGGAGGGAAACCGTTTGCTGTGAAAGGTGGCAATAAGCGGGGAAACGCGCGGCTGGAAAACCGCCAAATTGATCCGCTAAAAAGCTCGCAAACGTTTGACCGGACGAAAAAAAAGCGGGCCTGGAGCCCGCTAAAAACCACACGCTACGGGGTTAGCGCGAGGAGACCAAAGTTGGAACCGACTGAGACGACGACCCTGCGTCGACTACGGCCCCAGCAGGGATGCCCCTTCACAGGGCTTCGGCATACGCCGACCGGCAAGTGCATCGTATCCGCTCACACCACGCACCCAGCCACATCCGTGTTGAAACCGTTGAGGGCATTGTGGGCGAATTAACCTACGAGCGCGGTAACAAAGTGTTTCAGGTTGTAACGCCCGCCAGATAAGGCGTTGCGGGACCTTTTTCCAATCAGAAACGTTTTAAACGTAATTTTTACCGATGACTGTTGGGCAATTTCATACGCCTGATTGATGCTATTCGCGACGCATATCGCAACGTAATCCGTTCAGTCGATTCCGCATGAAATGGTTGCATGCTCATCTTTTTTGGACGGGTCGGCTGTGTTACAGGCACTTTTGCGGGGTTACGAACCCGTCTGTTCGCGGATAAGCGCGTGCGCTGCGCTGCAACACGCCACGTATGCGGGAAAGACGCGCGAGGGGCCGATTTGTTGGCCCCTCGTTCAACCGGATTGTTCGGATTTTGTTTAATACCTCGGGGTCTGGTTACACGATTGTGTCAGCCATGCGGACCTATTAATCGACCAGTCCGCTTGGCTTTTTCGCTTGAGCGGGGACGCAGATCGCATCCCACAACCTTTACTTCAGCCATTTATCCGAGATCGCCTGATACTCGCCGGTCGCTCGCGCAAGGTGCAACCACTGATCGACGTATTGCTGGAACGTCACATCGCCACGCGGCAGCAACCAGGCCTTCTCGCCATACTGGAAGGGCTTGTCCGGATGCACCGAGCAAAGACCCGGATTCAGCTTTTGCTGCAACAAGGTCTCCGACGCATCCGTCACCATCACGTCGGCCTTGCCGGCGAGGATCTGTTTGAAGATCGTCACGTTGTCCGGATAGACGGTCAGGTTCGCATGTGGGAAATACTGTTTGGCGAAGCGCTCGTTGGTGCCGCCCGGATTGACGATCACGCGGGTCGCCGGCTGATCGATCTGCGCCACCGTTTGATATTTGTTGACGTCGTCACACCGGACGATTGGCGTTTTGCCGTCGATCATGTACGCCTGAGTGAAAAACGCGCGCCTCTGGCGCTCGAGCGTCGGCGACACACCACCCACGCCGATGTCGCACTTCGCGACGAAGTCGTTCATCAGGTTCGGCCACGACGTCTTGACGAACTCCGCCTTCACGCCGAGCGATTTGGCGAGCGACTCGGTCATGTCGATATCGATGCCTTCGAACTGGCCGTCTGCCTTGTAAAACGAATACGGCTTGTAGTCGCCGGTCGTACAGGCGCGCAGCGTGCCGCGCGTGAGGATTTCGTCGAGCCGCGAGGGCGCCGCGGCGGTGGCGGTGGCGCTGGTCTGCGCCTGAGCCACGCCTGCATGCATCAAAACACCGGCCAGAACGCCGAGCAGTGCGAGTGCTGCCTTGTTCATCGAGTCTCCTTGGTTGCGCGTAATTGTTTGGTAAGGCCGTCGGATGATAGCCCGGCAATTCACGCTTGAACATTGGCCGTTCAGCTGAGTCATGGCGCTGCACGGGGCAGCAAAAAAGCCAGCCGCCAGTAAGGCGCGCGACAGTTATTGCCCGCATCAAGCGCGATACGGCGAGCCGGGTCCGGTAAAATGCCCCTTTGCCCTCAGTCGTACGCAACGTGGCCCATAAACTCCTGAACGACACTTTCCTGCGCGCGCTGCTGCGCCAGCCGACTGACTACACGCCGATCTGGCTAATGCGGCAGGCTGGCCGCTACCTGCCGGAATACAACGCCACGCGGGGTCGTGCGGGCAGTTTCCTCGGTCTGGCGAAGAACCCGGCGTACGCAACGGAAGTCACGCTGCAGCCGCTCGAGCGCTATCCGCTCGACGCCGCGATCCTGTTCTCCGACATCCTGACGGTGCCGGACGCCATGGGCCTCGGCCTCGAGTTCGTCACCGGTGAGGGTCCGAAATTCGCCCGGCCGGTGCGCACGGAAGACGATGTGGCGCGCCTCGCGGTGCCGGATATCGACGCCACGCTGCGCTACGTGACCGACGCGGTGCGCGAAATCCGCACCGCGCTCACTGACGCGCAAGGCCGTCAGCGCGTGCCGCTGATCGGGTTTTCGGGCAGCCCGTGGACATTGGCGTGCTACATGGTCGAAGGCGGCGGGTCGGCGGACTTCCGCACGGTCAAATCGATGTTGTACGCGCGCCCGGACCTGATGCACCGTATTCTCGACGTCAACGCGAAGTCGGTTGCTGCGTATCTGAATGCGCAGATCGAAGCCGGCGCGCAAGCCGTGATGATTTTCGATACGTGGGGCGGGGCGCTCGCGGACGGCGTCTACCAACGCTTCTCGTTGCAGTACATCCAGCAGGTCGTGAGTCAGCTGAAACGCGATCACGACGGTGAAAAAGTGCCGGTGATCACCTTCACGAAGGGCGGTGGGTTGTGGCTCGACGAGATCGCCGATATCGGTGTGGACGCGGTGGGTCTCGACTGGACCGTGAACCTGACCAAGGCGCGCGAGCGCGTGGGTAGCAAGGTGGCGCTGCAAGGCAATATCGATCCTTCGGTGCTGTTTGCGCCGCCGGCTGCGATCCGCATGGAAGCGCGCGCCGTGCTCGACAGCTTCGGGAATCATCCTGGCCACGTTTTCAATCTCGGCCACGGCATTTCGCAGTTCACGCCGCCGGAGAATGTTGCCGAACTCGTGGACGAAGTACATCGGCACAGTCGTGCGATTCGCAGCGGCGCGCATGCACCAACCTGACGCCGTAATCGTTGCCATTTTTGCTGCGACGCAGCGAACTGGGCTCTCGGTCTAAGGGAATATTTGTACTCAACGGGCCGTCAGATGGCGGTCCCACGAAAGTCAAGACTTGACTTATGCACATTGACCACGCTGCGGCGCGGTAGAAGCATTCGTCGTAACCTAGCCCTTGCACATTGCAGGCGCATTTGATCTAAGCCTTGTCTGGCAAGGGTTTCAAGGGTCCACGACAAAGTGTGCGGAATCCCACAGAAGGCCGCAGCGGCGCGGTTCTTGGCCCATCTGAGCGAAGTTCTCAACAAAGTTATCCACAGGCAAGCGGACCGATTGCAATTGTTCAGCCGAATCCAAAACTTAGCGCCGAAATTGAAGTTTTACTTTAACTTCGAAGGGTTCGCCGTTTGCTCAACGTGCACCGTGACGCGGCATCGTGCCGCATCCACTTACCCGATCCACACCGCCGCGTGAGTGAAGTGTTCGTCCGCGTCGCGCTGGATCATCCGCTGCCGACCTTGTTCGACTACCGCTGCGACACGCCCGAGCGTGTCGCGCCGGGCATGCTGGTGAGCGTGCCGTTCGGCAAGCGTCACGTGGTGGGCCTCGTGTGCGAAGTGACCACTCACAGCGACGTGCCCGCGGACCGCCTGCGAGCGGTCAACACGGTCTGTACCGCCTGCCCGCCAGTGTCGGCCGAATGGCTGGCGCTCACGGCCTTCGCTGCTGACTACTATCAACGTGGCCTCGGGGAAGTGGCTCTGCCCGCTTTGCCGCAAGCCCTGCGTGACGCCTCGCGCTGGTCGCGCCTGTTCGCACCGGAAGAGCGCTACAGCCTGACGGCCGAGGGTCGCGCTGCGTTGCCGGAAACATTGCCTGCGCGCGCCAGCGCGCTGCGCAAGCTTGCCGAGGCCCTAGCCGAGGCCGAATTTCTCATCTCCGCCGACGCTCGCGCGCTCCACCCCAAAGCCATTGCAACCTTGGACGCCTGGCAGACCGAGGGCTGGGTTGCGCTGGAGGTGATCGAAGCCGCCGAGGTAGTCGCCACCCCCGCATCGCCGGATACGCCCGCACCCACCCTACCTACCCTCAGCGACGAACAGGCGAGCGCAGTCGAAGCGATCCGCGACGCGGACGGTTTCGCGCCGTTCCTGCTGCACGGCGTGACGGGCAGCGGCAAGACCGAGGTGTATCTGCGTGCGCTCGCCGAGATTCTGGCAGCGAAGCCCGACGCGCAGGCACTCGTCCTTGTCCCTGAAATCAATCTGACGCCGCAGTTCGAGTCGGCCTTCCGTGCGCGCTTTGCCGCGCTCGAAGGCACGTCGATCGTTACGCTGCACAGCGGCCTCGCGGAAGGCGAACGGGCTCGCAACTGGTTCGCCGCACACACCGGGCGCGCTCGCATTGTGCTCGGCACGCGGCTGGCGGTGCTTGCCTCGCTGCCAAAACTCGCGATCATCGTCGTCGACGAGGAACACGATCCAGCCTACAAGCAGCAGGAAGGCCTGCGCTATTCGGCGCGCGATCTGGCGATCTATCGCGCCAAGCAACTCGGTTTGCCGGTGGTGCTCGGCTCGGCCACGCCGTCGCTGGAAAGCTGGTGGCAGGCGGATCAGGGGCGCTATAAGCGTCTTACCCTGTCGCGCCGTGCAGTCGCCGACGCCGTCCTGCCGACCGTCAAGCTGATCGATCTGGAAGAAGAGCGGCGGCGCGGGCGGGCCTCGGTGGAAGGGTTGTCCGGGCCGCTGGTCGCGGCGTTGAAGGCGCGGCTCGAGCGCGGCGAGCAGAGTCTCGTATTCCTCAACCGGCGCGGTTACGCGCCGCAGCTCGCCTGCGATGCCTGCGGCTGGGTGGCCGGCTGTCCGCGCTGCAGCGCTTATGTCGTGTTGCACAAACCCGAGCGCGCGCTGCGCTGCCACCACTGCGGCTGGGAAGCGCGCATTCCGCGCTCGTGCCCCGAGTGCGGCAATGTCGACATCGCACCGATGGGACGCGGCACGCAACGCGTCGAAGAAACGCTGGCGAGCGCAGTACCCGGCGCCCGCGTGCTGCGCATCGACGCCGACAGTACGCGTCGCAAAGGCAGCGCGCAGGCGCTGTTCTCCGATGTCCACGCGGGCGAAGTCGATATCCTCGTCGGCACGCAGATGATTGCAAAGGGCCACGACTTCCAGCGGGTGTCGCTGGTCGGCGTGCTGAACGCCGACACCGCCTTGTTTTCACACGACTTCCGCGCGAGCGAACGCCTCTTCGCGCAATTGATGCAGGTGAGTGGCCGCGCGGGCCGTGCTGGTTTGCCGGGCGAAGTGCTGGTGCAGACGCGCTATCCGCGCCATGCGCTGTATCACGCACTAGGACGGCATGACTACGTCGGCTTTGCCAGTTCGACGCTGGCCGAGCGGCGCGACGCTCATCTGCCGCCGTTCGTCTATCAGGCTTTGCTGCGCGCCGAAGGCCGCACGCTCGAAGCCGCGCTCGCCTTCCTGCAACAGGCTGCTGCCGTGCTGACGGAGATTCCGGCCGCCGAGCGCGTGACGGTCTATGACGCCGTGCCGCTCACCATCGTTAAGGTGATGCACGTGCATCGCGCGCAATTACTGATCGAGAGCGCGTCGCGGGCCGCGTTGCAGGCTACTTTGCGCGCGTGGCAACCGATGTTGCGCGGCCTGAAAGGTGTGCTGCGCTGGAATCTCGAAGTCGACCCGCTCGACATCTGACGCTCGTCGCCGGGCCACCCGGGGCGTTACTCCTTTGAGTCATATTCATAGAGCGAATGGTCGTTTCGCTTTGCGCCGCCGCTCGCCTATATTTCGCCGAATCGGCGCATCTTTAAGCAAAACTCAAACGTTCCCGCGCCGATGCACCTCAACTACCTCGGGGCATTGCGATGAGCGATACCAACCAAACGCTGCCGACTGGCGCCGCGCCCGGCAAAGACCGCAGTGGCCATAGCGCACACGGCGGCGGTCTCTTCTCCACTGAGGACTGGTGGGCCGTCTGGATCGGCCTGCTCGTGATCGCGATCGCCTGGGGGTTGTTCGCCTCGGGCAGCAGCATCAAGTGGCTGGCGGTAGCGCCGGCCAAATGGTCGACCGTGGCGCTCGCCGCGCAGGACATCGGCAAGCATCTGCCGAACTATGTCGCGCTGTTCGTCGTGTTCGCCGTGCTGTTCGGCGTGAGCCTCGCCGCGTTGAAGCAGCGAGTCAGCGCTTTCCTGGCGTCGTTCCTGATCCTGTTCATCGCATCGGCGCTGATCTTCACGCTGGGCGCGTGGGTCAATGCGTCGAAGTACAACCTCGAGCCGCCGCTGGTGGCGCTGGCGCTCGGCCTGTTGATCTCGAATGTGTTCACGTTGCCGGAGTGGTTTTCCGCGGGCTTGCGGGTCGAGTTTTATATCAAGGTCGGCATCGTGCTGCTCGGCGCGACGCTGCCGTTCACCTTGCTAGTGTGGGCGGGGCCGGTCGCGGTCGGGCAGGCGACCATCGTCTCGCTCGTGACGTTCTTCGTGATCTTCTTTGCCGGCAAGGCGCTCGGCCTCGACCGGCGGTTCGCAGCCGTGCTCGGTGTCGGCGGCGCGGTGTGCGGCGTCTCGGCGGCGATTGCGATTGCCGGCGCGGTGCGGGCCAAGCGCGAACAGGCGTCGGTGGCGATCACATTGGTCGTGTTGTGGGCCATCGTGATGATCTTCGTGCTGCCGTTCGCATCGCGTTCGCTGGGTCTATCGACGGCGGTAGCCGGCGCATGGATCGGCACCTCTGAATTCGCCGACGCCGCGGGCATTGCCGCCGCGCAAGCCTACGGCGACTTCGCGAAACACGCCGGCGG
Source organism: Paraburkholderia polaris (assembly GCF_012927345.1). GTDB lineage: Bacteria > Pseudomonadota > Gammaproteobacteria > Burkholderiales > Burkholderiaceae > Paraburkholderia > Paraburkholderia polaris. The sequence goes on along the minus strand of NZ_JABBGJ010000061.1, from coordinate 11,930 downwards.
GGTGATTGCGGGGGCACCTGAGGCGTCGCTGCAGGCGTTCACGCTGATGAAGGTGGTCGGCCGCGACATCTGGATCGGTATCTGGGCGTTCGTGCTGGCGATTGTCGCGACGACGCGCTGGGAGTCGCAGGACAGCGGTGTCAAAGCCAAGGCCAATGCCGGTGAGATCTGGGCGCGCTTTCCGAAATTCGTGATCGGCTTCGTGATCGCGTCGGCGCTGGTGACGTGGATCGCCAGCCACTACTCGTTGGCTGATTACCGCAAGGTTGTCACGCCCGAATTCGTCGCGCCGATCACCGCGCTGCGCACGTGGGCGTTCACGTTCTGTTTTCTGAGCATTGGGTTGACCACTCGCTTGCGCGCGCTTTCGGCCACCGGCTTGAAACCATTCCTCGCCTTTACGGCGGGCGTGGTGGTCAATATCGCCATCGGCTACGCGCTGTCCGCGCACGTGTTCGCACCGTACTGGAATAGCTTGGGGCAGGGCTCGTGATGAGCAAGGCCGTCCGCATCGCCGGCACGGCCCATGAGCGCGGAGAAGCGAGCGGAGAAGCGTGCGCGCCGCGCTGTGCAAGCTGCCGGTATCGCGCCGAGGATCGGCATTCACTGGAGCAGAGCATTCCGGGTCTCGCCGTGTTCAGTTCCGGGTTTGGCGCGAGCGTGGCGGACAGCCGGCTTTGCCGGCTGCACGACCAGCTCGTTTCGCCCAACGACGCCTGCGCTCAGTTCAAGCCGATCCCGCATCACTGACGCGCGTGGTTCTGTCGCCGCCGGTTGAACCGCGCGGCGCACATTCGCTACTCGCTGTATCAGTCGAGACCGGCGTCGCACTGCCTATCGCGAGCCGCCGGATTCTGCCGTTCAATCGTTCAACGCTGCCCGCGTGTCGCCAGCCGATGTGCGCGATGCCGGCTGCGCGCGTCCATCGTCTGCCGTGCGTTTGCCCGAACCACCCGTCGCGCCACGAATGAACAGCACGGCGCAAGTCGCGCACATGGCCCAGATGCCCAGTACCACAAACCACTTTTCCATTTCGCCAGTCCTCTGAAACCCCGTACCGTTTTTTGTGTGCGTGCCTTGCGGCCGCGACCATCCATGTTCTGTATAACGGCGCGCCGAGCAATCTGATAAGGGTAAAAGCGAAAAGAATCACGCCAGGGAAAGTACTGATCGCCGCCTCCGTCGCCGCGTCCAGCGCCATTCGGCGCAAACCCCCGCTGTATCGAGCTTTCCAGAAGGTGCAACCATGCGTGGCGCATGGTTGCACCTTTTTATTGGGAGGCGTAGGATTCGCTCAACTTTTAGTCTTTCGCCAGCGATTTGGTCTGGTATCCGAAGAAGGAAACATGGCTAGCACCACCCTCGGCGTCAAGGTCGACGACCTCCTGCGTTCCCGGCTGAAAGATGCCGCCACTCGCCTCGAACGCACTCCGCACTGGCTGATCAAGCAGGCGATCTTCGCATACCTCGAAAAGATCGAGCACGGCCAATTGCCTCCTGAATTGTCGGGCCACACCGGCTCCGCCGATCTGGCTGACGGCTCCACGGTGGAGCAGGAGGAAGACGGCGCGTCCCATCCGTTCCTCGAATTTGCGCAGAACGTGCAACCGCAATCGGTGCTGCGCGCGGCCATCACCGCGGCTTACCGCCGTCCCGAGCCGGAATGCGTGCCGTTCCTGCTTGGTCAGGCGCGTCTGCCGGCCAATCTCGCGGGCGACGTGCAAGCGATGGCCGGCAAGCTGGTCGAAACGCTGCGCACCAAGAGCAAGGGCGGCGGCGTTGAAGGGCTGATCCACGAATTCTCGCTGTCGAGCCAGGAAGGCGTCGCGCTGATGTGCCTCGCCGAAGCGCTGCTGCGCATTCCGGATCGCGCCACGCGTGACGCGCTGATCCGCGACAAGATCAGCAAGGGCGACTGGAAATCGCACGTCGGCCAGGCGCCGTCGCTGTTCGTCAATGCCGCGACGTGGGGCTTGATGATCACCGGCAAACTGGTGGGGACCAACAGCGAGGCGAGCCTCTCGTCGGCGCTCACGCGACTGATCGGCAAGGGTGGCGAGCCGCTGATCAGGAAGGGCGTCGATATGGCGATGCGCCTGATGGGCGAACAGTTCGTCACCGGCGAGAACATCTCCGAAGCGCTGGCGAATAGCCGCAAGTACGAAGCACGCGGTTTCCGCTACTCGTACGACATGCTTGGCGAAGCAGCCACCACCGAAGCCGACGCGCAGCGTTACTACGCATCGTACGAACAGGCGATCCACGCCATCGGCAAGGCGGCCGGCGGCCGCGGTATTTACGAAGGCCCTGGCATCTCGATCAAGCTGTCGGCACTGCACGCACGCTATTCGCGTTCGCAGCAGGAACGCACGATGAGCGAACTGCTGCCGCGCGTGCGTTCTTTGGCGATCCTCGCGCGCCGCTACGACATCGGCCTGAACATCGACGCTGAAGAAGCCGACCGCCTCGAAATCTCGCTCGATCTGCTCGAAGCGCTGTGCTTCGACCCGGAACTGGCCGGCTGGAACGGCATCGGTTTCGTGGTGCAGGCGTATCAGAAGCGCTGCCCGTTCGTGATCGACTACCTGATCGATCTGGCGCGCCGCAGCCGTCACCGCATCATGGTCCGTCTCGTGAAGGGCGCGTACTGGGATACCGAAATCAAGCGTGCACAAGTGGACGGCCTCGAAGGCTATCCGGTCTACACGCGCAAGATCTACACGGATGTCTCGTACGTTGCCTGCGCGAAGAAGTTGCTCGGCGCGCCGGATGCGGTTTATCCGCAGTTCGCCACGCACAACGCGCACACGCTGTCGGCGATCTATCACCTCGCGGGCAATAACTACTACCCCGGCCAGTACGAGTTCCAGTGCCTGCACGGCATGGGTGAACCGCTGTATGAGGAAGTCACCGGCCGCGACAAGCTGAACCGTCCGTGCCGCGTGTACGCGCCGGTCGGCACGCATGAAACGCTGCTCGCGTACCTCGTGCGCCGTCTGCTGGAAAACGGCGCGAACACGTCGTTCGTGAACCGCATCGCCGACGAAAACGTCGCGATCAAGGACCTGATCGCCGATCCGGTCGACGAAGCCTCGAAGGTCGTCCCGCTCGGCGCGCCGCACGCGAAGATTCCGCTGCCGCGCAATCTGTTTGGCGCCGAGCGTCTCAATTCGATGGGCCTCGATCTGTCGAACGAACATCGTCTGGCGTCGCTGTCGTCAGCATTGCTGGCGAGCGCGCATCACCCGTGGCGCGCCGCGCCGATGCTCGAAGACAACGAGATCGCCGTGGGCGTCGCACGTGACGTGCGCAACCCGGCCGATCATCGCGACCTCGTCGGTACAGTCGTCGAAGCGACGTCGGAACACGTGAGCGCAGCATTGGCGCACGCGGTCGCCGCCGCACCCATCTGGCAAGCGACGCCGGTCGATGCCCGCGCCGATTGCCTCGCACGTGCCGCCGATCTGCTCGAAGCACAGATGCATACGTTGATGGGTCTGGTGGTGCGTGAAGCCGGCAAGTCGCTGGCGAACGCGGTCGCGGAAATCCGTGAAGCGATCGATTTCCTGCGCTACTACTCGACGCAGATCCGCAACGAGTTCTCCAACGACACGCACCGCCCGCTCGGTCCGGTGGTCTGTATCAGCCCGTGGAACTTCCCGCTGGCGATCTTCATGGGCCAGGTGGCCGCGGCTTTGGCGGCAGGTAACACCGTGCTCGCGAAGCCGGCTGAACAAACGCCGCTGATCGCCGCGCAAGCCGTGCGTATCCTGCGCGAAGCCGGCGTGCCGGCGGGCGCGGTGCAACTGCTTCCGGGCGACGGCGAAACGGTCGGCGCCGCGCTGGTGGCCGATCCGCGCACCCGTGCGGTGATGTTCACCGGTTCGACCGAAGTCGCGCGTCTGATCAACAAGACGCTCTCGAACCGGCTCGATCCGGAAGGCAAGCCGATCCCGCTGATCGCCGAAACCGGCGGCCAGAACGCGATGATTGTCGATTCGTCGGCGCTCGCTGAACAGGTGGTCGCGGACGTGCTGCAATCGTCGTTTGATTCGGCCGGTCAACGGTGTTCCGCGTTGCGCGTTCTTTGTCTGCAAGAGGATGTTGCGGACCGCACGCTGGAAATGCTGACGGGCGCGATGCGCGAACTGTCAGTGGGCAATCCGGACCGCCTGTCGATCGACGTCGGCCCGGTGATCGATCTCGACGCGAAACGCGGCATCGACGCGCACGTCGCGGCGATGCGCGAGAAAGGCCGCAAGGTCGAGCAACTGCCGATGCCGGAAGGCGGCGCACAAGGCACGTTTGTTCCGCCGACGCTGATCGAACTCGACAGCATCGACGAATTGAAGCGTGAAGTGTTCGGCCCGGTGTTGCATGTGGTGCGTTACCGCCGCAGCCAGCTGGACAAGCTGCTCGAGCAGATCCGCACGACCGGCTACGGCCTGACGCTCGGCATTCACACGCGGATCGACGAAACCATCGCCCACGTGATCAGCCGTGCGCACGTCGGCAACATCTACGTGAACCGCAACGTGATCGGCGCGGTGGTGGGGGTTCAGCCGTTCGGCGGTGAAGGTTTGTCGGGCACGGGTCCGAAAGCAGGTGGCGCGCTGTATCTGCAACGCCTGCTGGCCACGCGTCCGGCGGGTTTGCCGAAGTCGCTGGCCGATGCATTGATCGTCGATGTGCCACAAGCGGGCGTGAACGGCGATAATCCGTCCGCTGCCTTGACGGCGCTGCGCGACTGGCTGATCAGCGAACAGCAGCCGGTGCTGGCCGCACGTTGCGACGGTTATCTGTCGCATGTGCCGGCGGGCGCAACTGCGGTATTGTCGGGGCCCACCGGCGAGCGCAACACGTACACGCTGGGCGCGCGCGGCACGGTGCTGTGTATCGCGTCGACGGCGAGCGGTGCGCGCGTGCAGTTCGCCGCGGCGCTGGCTACGGGAAATCGGGCGTTGTTCGAGGGCGCGGCTGGTGAACAATTGGTGTCGCAGCTGCCCGCCGCGTTGAAGTCTTACGCAAGCGTGAAGAAGAGCGCCGATACGCCGTTCGACGCGGTGCTGTTCGAAGGCGATAGCGACGAACTGCTGGCGCTGGTGAAGGAAGTTGCGAAACGCCCCGGTCCGATCGTCTCGGTGCAGGGCGTCGCGGCTCGCGCGCTGGAAAGCGGCGATGAGGACTACGCGCTCGAGCGTCTGTTGACGGAACGCTCGGTCAGTGTGAATACGGCAGCAGCAGGCGGCAATGCGAATTTGATGACGATCGGTTGAGCGAACCTCATCGATTACTTCAAAAAAACGGAAGCGGTACGGCGACCCCGAAAAACCGCTCCATCCACACCTGGTACCAAGGAGAAGCTATGCAACACAAGATGACAAAGCTGGCAGGCGCAGCGCTGGTTGCGGCCATGTCGCTGGCGGGGACGGCCAACGCTCAATCGACGGAAGACGTGAAGATCGGCTTTGCCGGTCCGATGACGGGCGCACAGGCGCACTACGGTAAGGACTTCCAGAACGGCATCACGCTGGCTGTGGAAGACATGAACGCAACCAAGCCGGTGATCGGCGGCAAGCCGATTCGCTTCGTGCTGGATTCGGCCGACGACCAGGCTGACCCGCGCACCGGCACCACCGTTGCACAAAAGCTGGTGGATGACGGCATCAAGGGCATGCTCGGCCACTTCAACTCGGGCACCACGATTCCGGCTTCGCGCATTTACGCGAACGCGGGCATCCCCGAAATCGCGATGGCGACGGCACCTGAGTACACGCAACAAGGCTTCAAGACCACGTTCCGCATGATGACGTCCGACACGCAGCAAGGTTCGGTCGCCGGCACGTTCGCGGTGAAGACCTTGGGCATGAAGAAGATCGTGATCGTCGACGACCGCACGGCGTACGGCCAAGGTCTGGCTGATCAGTTCGAAAAGGCCGCGAAGGCCGCAGGCGGCCAGATCGTCGATCGTGAATACACGAACGACAAGGCTGTCGACTTCAAGTCGATTCTGACCAAACTGAAGTCGACCAACCCGGACATGGTGTACTACGGCGGCGCGGATTCGCAAGCAGCACCGATGGTCAAGCAGATGAAGCAACTGGGCATCAAGGCTCCGTTGATGGGCGGCGAAATGGTTCACACGCCGACGTTCATCCAGCTCGCGGGTGAAGCGGCAAACGGCACGGTGGCATCGCTCGCCGGCCTGCCGCTGGAAGAAATGCCGGGCGGCAAGGACTACGTCGCTAAGTACAAGAAGCGCTTCAACGAAGACGTGCAAACGTACTCGCCGTACGCTTACGACGGCGCAATGGCCATGTTCGACGCCATGAAGAAGGCTAACTCGACCGATCCGGCCAAGTACCTGCCGCTGCTCGCGAAGACCTCGATGCCGGCAGTGACGGCAGCGAACCTCGCGTACGACGGCAAGGGCGATCTGAAGAACGGCGGCATCACGCTGTACAAGGTTGTCGACGGCAAGTGGACGACGCTGCAAAGCGTGGGCGGGAGGTAAGCGGTTTTTTTTGCTGCTTGCTTGAGCGTCACGGGAACCCCGCTTCGGCGGGGTTTTTTTACACCACCGGAAACGCTGATTTTTTGTTCGGCGATGCGGTGTTGTCTGCCGGAGCGCTTACAAGCATCGTGATTCATGCAGCCGGCGGTCACGAACCTGGCGTCAACCTTTGAGAACGAACTGCTTGCCAGGTGTTTTCGGTCTAGCCCCACCGCGAGGTTGCGTCGACGCAGCGCTCGCAGCATGAGCTGTTATTTTCAGATTGCCGTCGCGTCGGACCAGCAACGCATACGCACACCCTTTTTCTGCCGCCGAATCTGTCGTCGTCGGTGCGTAGTCAAGCCATCGGATAGGCTTTTCTGTGTCCGTTTCTGCCGGAGGACTAGCCGCCGATTTTCCGGAAAAAGCAAAGAACCCACTCTCGTATTTTTCCAGGATATCGACTATTCCGCTGTTCCCTGCTAATTCGTTGCGTTCGTTGACAAGCACCATGTCTTCGGAGATTCTCAGACTTGGTATTTCCTCTCCGTTTAAGGAGAGATATGCACGATAGATGCTTGCGGCGCCTTGCTGATCGGTATGCCACTCCTGATCACCACTTTTCTGTCCAGCGTGGAAAGCATAAAAATATTGCTCGTCCACCCCGAAAGCAACGGTCGATCCACTCAATTCGCCCGCGGATACGATCACTGGATATCCTTCTCTTAGGTCGTCCAATTTTATCCGAATTGCAGCGGTTCCCGATTTTCCACCCGCTAACTCGATAATGGATATATCGTCGTTAAGCAAGTTATCTTTCCCCCAGGTTCCTGCCCAAACTTCATCTTTCCCCAGAGACGTAGTGTCACCGCCCTTCCACGTATCCACGACATCAGCGAACTTGCCGTCGGCGAGAGAAAACTTTTCGATCCCGATCGAATGGGAGTCAAATCTTGCAGCGTCAAAGCCAAGCCCAATCTCACTGGATGATTTTCTATTCAACAATCCGTTCCTGGCAAGAGGCTCGACGTCACCCCGAACCAGAGCGCCAATGTCCGTATGCGCTAGCTGGATCGGTCCACTTTTTTTCTGATGGCCCTTAAATTGCCATTCAAGCGGTGAGTTCCGATCGATTTTCCATCGACTATAGTCGGTGATGAATTTATTGTGACCGGAATGATGGGTCCGGACATAATCGAGAAGCACTGTCAAATAGGCCAAATTATCCGGATTTTGTAATGCTGCTTTATTGGCTCTCTCGAGGGAGTCATTCAGTTCCGATGGCGACAGTCCAAATTCCCGCATGATTTCCTGAACGTTTTCCCCCCGAAACTGTGGCTCCGGTAACGCAACGATATCGGCAATGTCCAGGGAATCGCCGAAGATTTTCGCGTATTTAAAGTCGGGCGTGTCGCGTTTCACCGCGTGATAAGCTTCATGAATCAAAACGGTTGCCAGGTAATCCTTGAACTCGCTTTGGGTAAAACTCTTTCTGAGCGATGCATCGATCACTGCGTCAACGTATATAGTAATGGGTGGAAATTCATTTTTCCAGTCACGCAGTGCGGCAGCAGCTCTCGTGACCATAAGTATTTTCGGTTGATTCGCGAGATAGCCGGCCTGATAAGAAATATCGTCGCCGACGGTGAGTTGATTTAAAAACGACCTGATTTTTTCCAACTCATTTCGGATGTTTTCTTTCACGGCGTCAGTGTGTCTGCCCAGAAAGATGTCCAGCGCCTCATTGATCTTTTGTGACTCTTTCTTCTGGCTGAGGGCTTTGAGAGCGTTGTCTAGAGAATCCAACGCGCGTTTGCGCGAGCTGGTTACAAACTTGCAGAGCGGCTCAATCTGGACCTGGGTCAGGCCAGCAAGGTGACTAGCCTTGATGCCACCGATCGGGGCACCTAGCAAAGCTTCCTTTTCTTTAAAAGAATACGAGTATTCATAATATCGGATGTCATCGTCATTTCGAGCTAGCACGACCCCCTTGGCTTTGTTGGAGGTGTTTCCAGCAGGTTTTTTGCCACCGGCAGTTTCCGGGGTTAGCGTGTTAATTTTTCTCTTTGAAATTACCTTTGGGGATATTAATTTAAACCCGGATCTAAACTTTAATGTTCTGACGCGTCTGAAAAGAGAGGTTGCGATAGTTTTGAGCGGTAAGGGCTCCCAGAACGCAAATAACTCGTAACTGGTAGTCGCAAAAAGGCGGAGTGGTAAAAGCGAAAAATCCTTCGCCGTATCTGCAACAATCGCCATTAATAACGCCTTTCCTCTGTGCCCTTTGATGAGATTTTCGAACGTTGATATGCGTAAAGCTTTTGCGCTTTGCAAAGAAAGTTCCGCTTCCGGAATCACTATCGATACCATGGTGAGAAGATCAAGTGTTACTTCTTCCAGGATTTCTTTGTTCGAGGGATGGTAGTCAGGATCATTAGCGGCGTGATAAACCATGTCGAATCCCGGGATAAACAAGGTAATGTATTGCCACCAATGCAAGTGATATTCCACGTCCTCTCGCTGGTCGATTATTCTCTCAAGCATGGTCTTGCCGGCAGCATCCGTGATTTCGATGAGTCGCTTTCCCGAAAAATCAGGTCCGTCTAGTCGATCTAAAACGAGATAAGCTTCACTGAACGTTGTCGCATCGAGACTCGTCGTGTTTTGGAGGACCGGATGTATCACTTCTGTGAACAACTGATTTTTCCTCCACAGTAAATGCTCAGTTGGGAAGAATGCGGAAATGCCTTCTGAAGGCCGAAGGTAGGGTTTTTTTTGCGATATGGCCAAGAGTATTCTATTTGCAGTCATTTCGGCTGCAGTTACGGTTTTGATAATAAATCGTCCGTTAAGTGTGGAAATGACGGTCCAATTTCCTGATGCCATTTCGCAAAAAATCAATTCGCCAGCTATCGAATATCCTGCGCCATATATATTGCGGATCATTTGGTAAAAATTGGACGCACTATTGATCATTTTCCGGAAAACAATCATTAAGTTAAATTCTTCTTGAGGCAATAAAGGTAATTCTGCTACTGGTTTTACAAATACATTTGTTCTGATTGTCCGTATCGGCTTTTCGGTGAGAATCAGATAGGGATGCAAGCCATAATCGAAGAGTGCGTGGAGGCTGAGCGCTTCTGACAACGGTGAAAGATATTCAGATCGAAATGTTACGAACTGGTTATAATATTCCGCGTCGTTACTCGTTTCGATGTTTGGCTTGATATTCTTTATGAACTGCTCTGCTTCGGCCACTGTCCCGCTGCGCCGCTTTGTGAATGGCAGCTCGTCAAGTCTATTATTGAACTCGATAAGTAATTTGGTAGGATCCAGGTTATACCAATATAAATCACCAATGCTCGATCCTGTCAGTGATTTATAGAATATAGCTTCTGCGAATGAAGCGAACGTCGTTACTTCGGGACTTGAGCCGACGAGCAAGGCGAAATTATCGAGGCAACCTGTAATCGATAAGTTATGAATGTTGTCAGGTAGGTTTTGATTTTTTCCGAGCATCTGCAGCGTCGCTTTAACAGCCAACGCTCTGGCTTCAAAAACGGTGGCATCTTCCGGGGTAATTGCTGAAGCAGGGAGTTTTGATTTGATTTTTCTCAGAACATTGAGATAGTTGCGGGATAGGGATATGCGCTTTTCGACATAACGTGATGCATACCTGTGTGCGAGAAGTGACTTGGCCTTTATTTCCAATTCGATACGTTCACGTGGACCCCGAAGGTTATACATGTCTTCCCGTAGTTCGAGGATTTTCTTCTGGATCGTATGCCGGATTGCAGATATCATTTTCTCGGAGATGCCGGCCTTTCCATTTGGAGCCGTGAGGGCGTTGTCGGCCCACAATTGGAGGGCAATACCCACTCCCTCAGCCAGCGGGCCAGTGGGGTCTGTTTTTGACTTGTTGCCGAGTTGATTTACGATATAATCATTCAGAGTTTTAGCGTGTAATGGAAGTTCGTTGATATTGATCGGCAAATCAAAAACCGATTCCAACTTGACAACCACTCTATGCTTACCCTCCGGACGAAAACCTTGTTGTGCGCGCGCGGCGAAGGTCTCGTAGGCTTTTATTTTGATAAGGATTAACTTTAGACGCCGCAATTTTTCAGGCGCACATTCCTTGACACCGCTATTGCTGATCTCTTTTAAAATCGAATAAAGCTGTTGGCTATATCGATGTTCTGAGGAGAGGTAGCATACGGGAGGATGAGAGTCATCAGAATAGTCAAGAAAGGCCTGACGCACGGCCGTCCTATAGATTTCTTCATTCTCCTCAGAAGGCCGATCTTCATTTTTTATATCGGAAATTGAATCAAGGGCGTCTTCAAAAAGACTATAGTCGAATTGAGTTTCGAGGAAAGACAGAACACATCCAAGGTCCTGCCCCTTCAAACCAATCCAATTTGAATGCACGGCGTACCTGTTGGAATCCACGCTTGGGCATTCCTGGCCTGGTGGTTCGGCATCAGCCCGCAACGCTTCCATCCCGGAGTTTTCTTTCTTTCCCGCAAGGTGAACCCCTAATGTGGCAAAGCCGGCGGTCAATACGACAACGGAGGTCAGGGCCATGGACGCGAGGACCATATCCGTTCGCGATAGCCCTGTAGTGCACGCAACAACTGCGGTCCCAACGGCGATGGTAACGACGGGGTTCGTTTCTATCTTCGCGGATCCGGCCGAGTGTTGAGCGCTGGCTGCGGGATCGGCCCTAGGCGCACCCGAAGCGTCACCGGAAGCTACGGCCTCCCTGCTGGGCGTACTGAACGCCGCGTGCCCGACGACGGTGGCAGCCGCGCCCATCGGGACTGAAACGTATCCGCCGCTCTTTGTCCCGGGCGATCGTGCGCAGGTCTCCGGGACAGCGCTCTGCACCGCGTCCGCCTCCAACTGCGCCGATTGACGCGCGGCATTGGTTTGTTCCTCTGGAAGTGACTGCCAAGGCGGCGTTATCGGGTCCGTCGTTTCTGCACGACCTGACAATATTGAACACACCGTAGCAGCCGTTGCGGATACATCGTCCTCGCCTAGCCTGTCAATGACATCAGCCATGACCATCTCGAGGCCCGGCGGCTCCGCACCGTTGCCGGCACGCGCCGCTCGGGCGACCTTTGGACAAGAAGTGGATAACGTCAAGCAGGATGGCCGGTTTACCGACAATCATTTTGGCCGGTCGACCGGGTTGATTGTCGGTGGTTATTCGGCCATGTTTGTCGCTCCTTCCTTGTGATTGTCGCTGGATGATTGTCGGCGCCGGCTGTTCTGTTTGTCGCTGGCGGTGCGACGACGGTAGCTTTCGACATTCATCTCGAAGATCGTCGAATGATGGACGAGCCGGTCAATTGCAGCGACGGTCATGCCGGGATCGGGGAACACGTCGTTCCAGCCCGAGAACGGCTGGTTGGCCGTGATCAGAAGGCTA
>NZ_JABBGJ010000060.1 GCF_012927345.1 Paraburkholderia polaris | reverse complement strand
GCTTTGCCCCGCTCGTGCCGCGCAACGACTTCGGCTTGCGCCCGGGCCCATCGCTTGAGGGCGGCTTGCTGGAGTTACGACTGTTCTTCTCGAGTTTCGCTTCGAGCGCGTTCAGACGCTTCACGAGATCAACGATGAGCGCGTCCTTCTGTTCGTGTGTGAGGTCTTTGAAATCAGGCATCTTCGTCATGTCCTTCACTATGCACAGCCTGGCTGCAGTTTACAAGCGCTGAATAGTTACGCGGCAGGCAAAGAAAAGTAGGTGCCTGCCCCGCACAGGGGCGAACGCTAATAGACCACTAACAATTCAAGGAAAGGCCAAAGCCACAGGCAAACAGACAAAGCGCCGCGCAGGCAAACAAATCAAGGAAAGCCCAAAGCCACAAGCAAACAGACAACCAAATCGCCGAGCAGGCAAACAAATCAAGGAAAGCCCAAAGCCACAAGCAAACAGACAACCAAATCGCCGAGCAGGCAAAAAAAAACAATCACAAACCGACACCTGATACCCAAACCGGCTAACCGTCTCAATCCGAACCTCTGGCACATCCTCGGAAAGCTTACGCCGCAACCGGGACACCACAAGATTGACACTAGAAGGATCGACATCCTCCTTCTCCGGCCAGGCATAGCGGATCAGCTGATCCCTCGCCACCGGCGCACTAACCTGCCTCAGCAGGCATTCAAGCAAAAGAAACTCCCGCCGTGTAACGGCAACACGCCGAGCACCACAAACAAGTTCCCGGGTAGCGGCATCCAAAGCAGGCCCACCCGCTACAGGTAAAACCGAAGCAGAGACAGAAGCGGAAGCAGAACCACCCAAAGCCCCCCGAGCCCCCCCGACCCGCTGCAAAGCGGCCATCCTCTCATGCATTTCAATAAACGAATAAGGCTGGCAAAAACACGCGTCCGCGCCGGCGCGCAAAATCCTCGTGCGATCCTGAGCGGTAGCAGCACCGAGCACAACAACGATCGACGCACCACTCCCACCAGAAGCAAACTCCCCAATGAACCCCTGCAGGGAAGAATAAAACCCAACCTCAAGCACCATCAAAACAATCGCATCGAACGGTTCCTGCGAAGCGAGAAAAAAAGCCCATCCCGCAGATCATCGGCCCGTTGCAGACTGTGGGCGCTCTCCTGCAACGCCTTGAACAGCCATGCAGCTTCCGGATGAGAAGGCCCAACGAAGAGGACACGCATTCACCACCCTGCCAGATAAAAGAGAGAGCACAAGTTCATGCGAGCGTCCTCGACCAGCATTCGATGGAAATCCTGGTGCCAGGCTGCGCATTGCCGATCTTCATCGTGAAGTCATGCACCCGCATCACCGCCGAAACGATGCTCAACCCCAGCCCCGATCCCGCCAGGTGCCGGGTTCTCTCCCCACGATAAAAGCGCTGCAGGACCGCGTCGCGTTCATCCGCAGCAATGCCCGGCCCGTTATCGACAATATCCACCTGAGGCCCTGCCGAAGTCTGCCGAAGTTCCATACGCACCACCCCGCCTTCAGGCGTGAACTTGATCGCGTTGTCCACCAGATTGCTCAATGCTTCGAACAGCAACGCACGGTCGCCGTGAATCGCATCGACCGGCTGCGCATGCACCATCAGCTGAATCGAGCGGCTCTCGGCAAGTGGTTCATATAGTTCACCGACTTCCTGCACCAGCGTCTGCAGCTGCATTTCGCCAAATCCACCGCGCCGCTGCAGCGTGCCAATCTCGGAGATACGCAACATCGCGCGAAACCGGTCGAGCAATGCATCGGTCTCGATGCGCGCGCGCTCCACCAGTTGCGACAGCGCGGCGTCGTCGAGCGTATCGGTGCGCTCCGCCGCATACGCGAGCAAGGTTCGCACATGTGCGAGCGGCGTACGCAGATCGTGCGCGATACCATCGCACGCACCCTTCACTTCATTCATGAGGCGTTCGACTTCCGCGAGCATATGGTTCACCAGATGCGCGAGCATATCCACTTCATCACGTCCGCCGATCGGCAAGCGCTGCGCGAGATCGCCCTGCGCAATACGCTGCGTGACCCGCCGGATCGCTTTCAGTCGACGCATCTGCCGCACGCTCAGCGCCAGCCCGCCCGCCACGCCCGCAAGCAGGCACACGATGCCGCCACCCACCAGCGCGTTGATGATGGTCTCGCGAATCCGCAGGATGTGCGTCAGATCACGCGCGATGATGAGCGTCGAGCCGTCCTTGCGCCGCTCGGCCATGGCGCGGACCACCGGCGCCTGGTCGTTGCGCGCCATGGAGAGCACGAGATCGAGCGTCTTGCCGGTGCGATTGGTGGGCAGTTGCGACGGATACGCCAGCACGTCACCGGCCAGCAAACGGCCGTCGGCAGCGAACAGGCCGTAGTAATTGGTATGCATGCGCTCGTGTTCGATACGCCGATGAATCGCGTCGGCAAGGCCGGCGTCAGGCACCGAATCGAAGTAGACCAGTTGCCAGTCCATCACCACGTCAGTCTCGCGCTCCATATCGCCGGTCACGGCCCAGCCGATGTAGCCCAGCAACAGCATCACCGAAAGCGAAAAGATAACCGCGTAGACCGATAGCAGGCGAAAGGTGGTGGAATGCCAGCGCTGCCCGAGCGCAGATTGAGCCGGGAAGGTTGTGTCCATCAAAATGGTCTGCTCATGCGAGGATATAACCCGAGCCCCGCACAGTCTGAATCATTGGCGTGACGCCGGGCGGGTCGACTTTTTTGCGCAGCCGGCCCATGTGCACATCGATCAGATTGGTGCCTGGGTCGAAGTGATAGCCCCACACTGCTTCGAACAACATGGTGCGGGTGATGGTTTGCCCCGCATGCCGCATCATGAATTCGAGCACGCGATATTCAGTGGGCAGCAAAACGATCTCTTCTCCGTCGCGCTGAACCTTGCGGGAAATCAGATCGAGTTCGAGCGCGCCGACTCGCAGATGCGTTTCGAGCGGCGTGGCCGGTGTTTGACTGCGGCGCAACAGCACTTCGAGACGCGCGGTCATTTCTTCGGGGTCGAATGGCTTGGTCAGATAATCGTCGCCACCGGCGCGCAGGCCGCGCACCCTTTCATCCACATCGCCCAGCGCGCTCAACATCAGCACCGGCGTTTGAATGCCGATGCTACGCATGGTAGTGAGGATCGTGAGGCCGTCCACGCCCGGCAGCATGCGGTCGAGCGTGATCACGTCGTAGTCTTCGCTGATCGCGCGCGCCATGCCGTCGCGGCCGTTCGCCACCCAATCCACAGTGAAACCGCGGCTTTTCAGCTCCCCGACAATTTCATTCGCGGTAATTTCATCATCTTCGATCGTCAGTACTCGCGACATGATCATTGCATGCGCCGCCGCCAGCTCTACCGATGCAAGCGGCGGGCGCGACCGGTTATCAGTAGAAGGACATGATGCCATATTCGGCTTGCGCGTTCAGAGCACGGGCGTGCGATTCGACGGGTGTCGCCGCTTTGCCTCAGTGCCTGCCTGCAGGCTACGCGCGGTCGTATAGCGGATGAATGTCCGCTTCATGAAGAAAAATTTAAGTTCGCCGCAGGGCCGCTGAAAACAAACGACGGAACGATAAAACAAATTTCATTTTCCCGACGCCGCTCCGGTAGGCCCCCTCAACTAGCCTACTGCCATCCCGCTGCTTTCCTTGCGGTCCGACTCGAACCCTATCGTGGATGGTATGAAAATGAAGCACGCAACCAAGACTCTCCTCACCACCCTTATGCTAATCGGCAGCGCATCGGCGATGGCCTCGCCAAGCCTCACGCAGCAGCAATGCAACGACTATCCGTTCAAGCAGCAGAAGAGCGAGGTGACACACAAGCAGTTGATGAACGAGCTCGGCGAACTGGAAGCGGTCGGCTACAGCCCCAGCAACGACGACGACGAATACCCGAACGATCTGCAGCAGGCGGAGCAAAAACTGCAAGCCGAATATCGCGCGGACTGTATGCCAATCACGCATGCGTCGGCCACCGCTACGCAGTCGCCGGCCGGAGCAACGTCCACTCAAGCGGCAAATCAGCCGGCTGGCTGAACGCCGCGTTCGCCGCTGACGGCGCAAGCGCCCAGGCGCCACGTGGCCGCCGTCACGTCATCGGCCATTCGTCAACTGGCCGCTTTCGCTCGCTTCCCGCCGCGCGCGCCGCTCGTCACGCTTGCGGCGCAGTTCCGCGAGCCGCCGCCTGCTATATGTTAGCGAGGCGACCGCATGAAACGCGACCGGCGCGAACACGAGGCCGAACAGCGTAGCCGCCAGCACTCCGCCGAACACACCCGTGCCGATCGAGCGGCGACTCTCGGCACCCGCACCGCTCGATACCACCAACGGCACGACGCCGAGCAGGAACGCGGCCGACGTCATCACGATCGGCCGGAAGCGCGCGGCGGCGGCCTCGGTCACGGCGCGCGTCAACGGCAGACCGCGGCGATACAGATCGCGTGCGAACTGCACGATCAGAATCGCGTTTTTCGCCGCGAGGCCGATGACGGTAATCATGCCGACCTTGAAGTACACGTCGTTTGGCATACCGCGCAGCAGCACCGCGGCGACCGCGCCGATCACGCCGAGCGGCACGACCATCAGCACGGCGAGCGGGATCGTCCAGCTTTCGTACAAGGCAGCCAGCGCCATGAACACGGCCAGCAGCGACAAGCCGATTAGCAACGGCGTGAGCTGCGCCGCCGCGGTTTCCTCGCGCGCCGCGTCGACCCAGTCGTACGAGACACCCACCGGCAACGAAGCGGCGAGCCGCTCCATCTCCGCCATCGCCGCGCCCGAACTGTAGCCGGGCGCAGCGTGGCCGCTCACGTCGAGCGACGGATAGCCGTTGTAGCGGCTCAGCATCACCGGACCGATGGACCAATGGCGCGACGCGATCGCCGATAGCGGCACCATGCCCCCCGTCGAGTTCGGCACGGCAAGCGCCATCAGATCGTCGTCGGTCATCCGCGTGGCGGCGTCGGCGGAAATCATCACCCGGCGCATCCGGCCGCCGGCAGGAAAGTCGTCGATATACGTCGAGCCGAAGGTGCTGCCCAGCACATCGGAGATACGGTCGAACGGCACGCCGAGTGCATACGCTTTCGCGCGGTCGATGATGAGTTCGACGCGCGGCGCATCCGGCAGATCCTCCGAATGCACCGAAGCCAGCACCGGGCTCGCCTTGGCCTGCGCGAACAGTTGCTCGCGCGCGGCCTTCAGCGCGTCCAGCCCGACTCCGCCGCGATCTTCGAGCCGGAACACGAAGCCGTCCGAATGCCCGAGCCCCGGCACGGAAGGCGGCAATTGCGCCTCCACGTCACCGTCGAGAATCTTGTCGAACTTCTCGTTGAGCCGGTCGCGCAACGCCATCGCATCGGTGTCGCGCTTGCCCCAGTCTTTCAGTTCGACAAAGCCCATCGCCACGTTCTGCCCGCTGCCGGTAAAACTCCAGCCGATCACACTGGTGACGTGCGCAATCGCGGGTTCAGCGTCCAGGATCTTTTCCATCCGCTGGACCACCGCGAGCGTGCGCGCCTGCGTCGCGCCGGCCGGCAATTGCACCATGACCTGCAACTGGCCTTCGTCTTCGCTCGGCAAAAATCCACCGGGCATTTGCCAGTAGAGCGCGGCGCACACGCCGACCAACGCGGCATAGATTGCCAGCATCGGTCCGATACGGCGCAGCGTTCGCGCGGTAAGCCCACGATAGCCGCTCGCAGCTCGATCGAAACCGGACGTGAACCGGCTCGCGGCTCGCGCCGCGAAGCCGAGTGGGCCGCGGCGGGCATCGCGCTGGCTTACCGGGTGCTTGTGCGCTTTCAGCAGATTGGCGCACAGCGCGGGCGTCAACGACAAAGCCAGGAACGACGACACCAGCATCGACGCGATCATCGCCACCGCGAATTGCCGGTAAATACCACCGACACCGCCCGGAAAGAACGCCATCGGCACGAACACGGCCGTCAGCACCGCGGTCACGCCCACGATCGCGCCGCCGATTTGCGACATCGCTTTACGAGTGGCCTCACGCGGCGGCAGGCCCTCTTCTTCCATCACGCGATGCACGCTTTCCACCACGACGATCGCGTCGTCGACGAGGATACCGATTGCGAGCACCAGGCCGAACATCGTGAACACGTTGATCGACAAGCCGCATGCGTACATCGCGAGAAACGCGCCCATCAGCGTGACCGGAATCACCACCGTCGGCACCAGCGTATAGCGCAGATCGCGCAGGAACAGCCACATCACGAAGAACACCAGCACCACCGCTTCTGCCAGCGTGGTGAGCACTTCACGAATCGCAATCTGCACGAAATGCGCGTTGTCGAAGGGGATTTCGATGGAGACGCCGGATGGCAAGCTCTTCGCTAACTCGGCGAGTCGCGCGCGAATCGCATTCGACGTTTCGAGCGCATTGCCGCGCGGGCCGAGTTGAATGCCGACGGTCGCCGCAGCCTTGCCGTTCAGACGCGAATAGAACGAATAATTGTCGCGTCCGAGTTCGACCCGCGCGACGTCCCGCAAACGCACCGCCGAGCCGTCGGGCTGCGCCTTCAGCACGATCTGTCCGAATTCGGCGGGCGAGATCAGTTGCCCCTTTACGCTCACAGAGGCCGTCAATTGCTGCCCCGGAACGAACGGCGCGTCGCCCAGCGTACCGGCTGTTACCGTGGCGTTCTGCGCGGCGATCGCGGCATTCACTTGCGCGGCGCCGAGGCCGTACTCGCGCAGCTTCATCGGATCGAGCCAGATTCGCAGCGCTTCGTCGGCGTCCCACAATTCCGCCGCGCCCACGCCCGGCGCGCGTTTCAGTTCGCGCAATACGTAGCGGCTCAGGTAGTCGCTCAATTGCACGGAATCGCGCGAACCATCCGTCGATGTCAGCGCGACCAGCATCAGAAACGTGTTGGCCGCCTTGAATACGCTAATGCCCTGTTGCACGACCTGTTGCGGCAACCGCGGCTCGACCTGCTTGAGACGGTTCTGGATGTCGACCAGCGCGAGATCCGGATTGGTCCCCGGCGCAAAGGTCGCGTCGATCTCGAGATCGCCGAGGTTGTCGCTGGTCGTTTCGTAGTACAGCATATTGTCGGCGCCATCGAGACTCTCCTCGATGATGCTGCCGACATTGGCATCGACCACTTCAGTCGCGGCCCCCGGATAAGTGGCGCTGATCACAATGCGCGGCGGTGCAAGACGCGGATACTGCGCCACCGGCAGTTGCGGAATGGCGAGCGCGCCCGCCACGACAATGGCGAGCGCAACAATCCATGCGAAGACCGGGCGGTCGATGAAAAAGAATGGCACGCAAAAAATCCGTTCAGATTGTCTGGAGGCGCGGCGCGTCGACGAGGTGTGCCATATGCAGCACGTCGGCCAGTACGCCGTCGCGCAATGCAAAACCGCGCGAGCGGCCTTCTTCGACAAAACCGAACTTGCGATACAGCGCGATCGCCGGCGCGTTGTCGGAGAACACTGTGAGGTCGATGCGGCGCAAACCGAGCGACGCATCCGCACAGTCGATCAGCCCTTGTAGAAGCGCCGAGCCGACACCGCGCCCATGATACGCGTCATGTACGGCCAATCCTAAATGCGCGCAATGCGCGCGGCCGGGCCGGTGAACGTCTAACCCGGCGTGGCCGACCACGCGCCCGCCGATGGTCGCGCACACGTTCACGCCACCTTTGAGACGCCGCTCATACCATGCCTTGAGCTGTTCAGGGCTGCGATAGCCGACCGACAGCGTGCCGCGCCGCACGCCGGGCAGGCTCATGATATCGGCGAACGCGTCCATGTCGGACGATTCGAGCGCCCGAACCGTAATAC
The DNA here is from genome assembly GCF_012927345.1 of Paraburkholderia polaris. Classification (GTDB taxonomy): domain Bacteria; phylum Pseudomonadota; class Gammaproteobacteria; order Burkholderiales; family Burkholderiaceae; genus Paraburkholderia; species Paraburkholderia polaris. The sequence continues at coordinate 41,398 of NZ_JABBGJ010000060.1, read as the reverse complement.
GATTGTCGAGTGCGGCCTCGCTTGGCAAGGTTTCTTCTTTCATGGGCTTATTCCGCTGCGAGATTGGCGGCTGTTGGCGTCGACATCCACGGCGCCGCCTCACGCAGCCGCGCCATGAAATAGCAGTCAATTAGCACGCCACGGCGCAACACCGCGCCACGCTGATGCGCTTCGATCTCGAAGCCAAACTTGCGATATAGCGCGAGTGCCGCATGGTTATCGGCGAAGACGTGCAACTCGAGGCGGCGCAGACCGAGCCAGTTGTCGGCCAGATCGAGCAGTTCGGTCATCAGCGCATTGCCGATGCCGCGCCGGTGCCATGCGTCGTGTACGCCAATGCCGAGCGACGCGGCATGCGCGCGGCGCCCTTTAAAAGGCGTGAGTTCCGCTTCACCGACCAGCGTTTCACCGACCATTGCCGCAATCAGAATCTCGGGGGCCTCGCGTTTTTCAAGGTATTCGCGCGTGCTGGCAATCGTCTGAAACGGTACGTGCGGATTGCCGTTCGCCACGACCGGCAACTGCTGCATTGCATGGAATTGTTCCGTGTCGGCCACGCGCAACGCGCGCAGCGTCAGGCCCTCGGGCAAGCTCCCAGATGTGGATTTTATTCTTATGTCTTGATTCATAGGCTCATAACGTCAATTCGAATGACCTCGCCAAAATGCCGGGCAATTGCATGCCGCCCGTGGCGCGCTCGCCCCATGTCGAGTCGCTCAATAGCAATTCCGCTTGCGAGCCGAGTTGTTCGAGTTCGCTGCCGAGCAGACGGTACAAACTGTCGTCGAAACGCATGGCTTCGAGCGGCGCGACGATCTGCCCGTTCTCGACCCAGAAGGTCGCGAAGCGCGTCATGCCGGTCAGGCGGCAATTCATCCGGTCCGAGAAATTCACGTACCAGAGATTGCCGATGTAGAGACCGGTATCGAGTTTCGCCAGCACGTCCTCTTCCAGCAGATCGCCCGCTTGCATCGAGAGCGCCGCCGGCGATTCGTTCGCCAGCGCGCCGTTAGGCGTCAACCCGTACTCGCGCGCGCTGCGTGCATTGGTCAGGCGTTCGGCACTGCGGCCGGCCTGGATCAACGGAACGCTTTCGCGCAAATAGCCGTCGTCGTTGAAGCCGGGTGTAATGCCGAGATTCAGATCTTCGCTGATCGTGACGCGCGGGTCGACTACGATTTCTCCCACATGCAGCTTGTACAACTCGCTGCGCGAGGTCGCCTGGGCGCGTGCGGAGAAACCGCTCCATGCCGCCACGCCGAGCAATTCCGCAAGCGCTTCGGGCGCCAGATACGAGCGATAACGCCCCGGCGCCAAGGTGCGCGGCGTGCGCGCGAGCACGGGCAGGCGCGCTGCGGCCTGCTCGACCTTGCGTGCGAAAACTGCATCGCTCCAGTCGTCGCCGGCGTAAGTGGTTTTGATCGCACGGCCGCTCGGGTCGTATAGCGACCAGCTGAAATTAAAGTTGTCGACTTCGTACCAGCCGCGGCTTCCGCTCGTGGACGCGAAACCGCGCACGATGGTGCCGCCCGCGTAAAAACCCACGAAATCCAGCCCTTGCGCGCATTCGGCAACGGTGCGCAACAAGCTGTCCGGCTCCGGCAGCTTGCCCGAACGTTGCGTGGCGCGTTCCCATTGCGACGTGTCGAATAACAGATGCGGATCGTCCGCGGCACCGCGCAGGCTTTCACGCAAAGTGGCGAGCGCCGCACTCACGTCGTCCAGATCCTGTTGCAGATCGCCGCAGACGGTCAGCGTCGAATAGGCCTGGCGCGCGCCGTTGATCAAACGCAAGGTCAGCTTGCCTTGCGACACGCTGCCGATCTGCCGCACCTTGCCCAAATTGAACCGGATAAAGTCGGACTGCTCGCCGGCAAATGAACTCAGCGTGGTTTCAGCGCCTTGCTGCAAGTCTTCAATGGCATCGGCCAGCGACGTGAAATGCTGCTGCCAGTCGATCGATGTGGCGGAGCGCGAGGACATGAATTGGCTCATCAAGCGCCTCCGAACACGTCGATGTTGCTGAACACGCAAGCCGGCGAGGCATGGCCGACGCGAATGATCTGTGCCGGTTCGCCCTTGCCGCACATGGACGTGCCGTACACCTCGCGCGTCTCCGCGTTCCCCACCGCACTCAGGCTGCGCCAGAAATTCGCCGAGATGCCGCGGTAATTCGGCTGTTTGACGACCTGGGTGAGCTTGCCGTTTTCGATCAGTTGACCAAACTCGCAGCCGAACTGGAATTTGTTGCGATGGTCGTCGATCGACCAGGACGTATTGGTGCGCATCAGAATGCCGTGCTCGATGTTGCCGATCATCTGCTCCAGCGAACTCACGCCGGGCTCGATGTTCAGATTCGCCATCCGGTCGATCGGCGGCCGGTTCCAGTTCGACGCGCGCGAATTCGCCACGCCCGCCATATTCGCGCGTTGCTGCGAAAGTGCGCCGCCGAGCGGACGTTCGAGCACGCCGTCGCGGATCAGATATTGCTTTTTCGCCTCGGTGCCGTCGTCGTCGAATGCGTACGCGGCGGCTTCCTCGCGCAGTTCCGGGTCGAAGGTCACGTTCAGCAATTCCGAACCGTAGCGATACGAGCCGAACATTTCTTTCTTGACGAAACTCCAGCCGGCAAAGTTGCGCTCGTCGCCGAGAATGCGATCGAGTTCGAGCGGATGGCCGATCGATTCGTGAATCTGCAGCATCATCTGATCGGGCATCAGCAGTAAATCGCGCTTGCCGGACGGGCAATTCGGCGCGACCAGCAATTGCAGTGCTTCATTGGCGACGCGTGCCCCCGAGCCGTCGAAGCCGAAGCGCGCCAGCACTTCCATGCCGCCCTGCCCCAGGGTGCCGTAGTTGCCGCCGAGGGTACGCACTTGCGTATCGCCGTCCGCGTGTGCGGCCACGCTCAATTGCGGCATCACGAACTGGAACCGCTGATCGATCCGCGCACCGTCGCTGGTGATGTAGAGCTGATCGGTATGCGTGATCTGTACAGCCGCGACGCGTTCGACAATGCGGGCATCGAGATTCGCGCCCGCGCATTCCGCGCTCAGGCGGTCCAGCCATTCAGCGCGGCTCGGCAATGCAAGCTGCGCGTTCGGCGACACATAGTGGCCGCTCATCGCAGGACGCGCCACCTCGCGATGGTCGATCAACGACAAGGCGGCGCTCGCTTCAGCGCGAGCCGTAGCGAGATCAAGTGCTTCCTGCAGGCCCGCGGCACTCAGATTCGCGGTGGCCGCATAGCCTGCTCCCGCGCCCACCCACGCGATCAGCATCGCGCCACGATCGCGCACGGTACGCATGGGTTGCGCGATGTCGTTGCGGATCTCGTGATCGTCGATCTGTTCGTCGACAATGCGCAGCGACCAGAACGCCGCGCGGCTCGTAAGCGATCGGGCGGCTTGCGCCCAACGTTCGTCAATCATTAGCGGTTCCCGTAGGAGTCTGTGCTGCCCCTGCCGGCGACACGATCAGCGACGACGCCAGCAGCGATTGGGTATAAGGATGCGACGGCGCGAGCAACACATCGAGTGTGTCGCCGGCTTCAACGATGCGCCCTGACTTCATCACGATCACGCGATGCGCCATGGCTCGCATCACCGCCAGATCGTGCGTAATGAACAAATAGCTTAGCTTGTACTTTTTCTGCAGATTTGTCAGCAGATTCAGCACCTGTTTCTGGATGGATACATCGAGTGCACTGGTCGGTTCGTCGAGCACCAGCAATTCCGGCTCGACCGCCAAGGCGCGCGCAATCGCAATACGCTGGCGCTGGCCGCCGGAAAACTCGTGTGGATAGCGCAGCATGGCGTCCGCGGGCATACCCACTTCTTCCAGCAAACCGCCCACGCGTGCGCGCCGCGCCTTTGCGTCCATGTCGGGCTGATGCATGGTCAGGCCTTCACCGATAATCTGCTCCACCGTCATGCGTGGCGACAACGAGCCGAACGGGTCCTGAAACACGACTTGCATGCGCGAATACAACGCCCGGCGGGAACGCGCGGTTTTCAGCGTGGAAAGCGGCAAACCGTCGATATGGATATGACCGGCAGCCGGTCGCTGCAGGCCGAGCACGGTTGCCGCCAGCGTCGACTTGCCCGACCCCGATTCGCCGACGATGCCGAGCGTTTCGCCGCGCCGCACGCTCAGGTCGACATCATGCACTGCGCGGAACGTCGAGCGCCCGAACATGGAACGCCAGCCTTTCGCGGACGTGCTGTAGTCGACGGCGAGTCCCTGCACTTCGAGCAAACGCCGCGCACCCGGCTCGACTGGCTCCACCGCACGCTGCGGTTCGCTGTCCAGCAGGCGTTTCGTGTAGGGGTGCTGCGGGTTGGAGAACAACGCTTCGGTCGTATTGGTTTCGACCAGCACGCCCTTCTCCATCACTGCGACGCGCTGCGCGAAACGCTTCACCAGGTTCAGGTCATGCGTGATCAGCAGCACGGCCATGCCACGCTCGGCCGCTTCCTGCTCCTGCAACGCGATCAATAGATCGACGATCTGCTGGCGCACGGTGACGTCGAGCGCGGTGGTCGGTTCGTCGGCAAGCAAGAGGCGTGGCCGGCACGCCAGCGCCATCGCGATCATCGCGCGCTGCCGCTGGCCGCCGGACAGTTGATGCGGAAAACTGTCGATGCGCCGTTCCGGCTCAGGAATGCCGGTGCGCCTGAGCAACTCGATGCCGCGCTGGCGCGCCGCGTTCGGCCGCAAGCCTTCGTGCAGGCGCAAACTTTCGGCGATCTGCTTGCCGATCGTGAAGAGCGGATTGAGCGCCGTCATCGGCTCCTGGAATACCATCGCCACGTCCGCACCGCGCAGGCCACGCATCTGCTGCTCGGTTTTCTGCAGCAAATCTTCGCCGTCGAGCAGCATACGGCCGCTCAGATCGGCATGCTCAACGAGGCGCAGGATCGACAACGCGGTGACGCTCTTGCCGGAGCCCGATTCGCCGACGAGCGCAACGCGCTCGCCGCGCGCGATCGAGAGGCTGAGTTCATGCACGGCGATCTTGTCGCCGAAACGCACGGAGAAGCGATCGATCTCGAGCAACGGCCGGTTCGGTTTGGTTTCGTTCATCGCGGACCCCCGCCGAATGCCGAGCCGCGCTTGCGCGTGTCGAGCGCATTGCGCAACGCGTCGCCCATAAAGGTCAACAGCAGCAACGTAATCACCAGAGCGGCGAAAGCCGAAATCGAAATCCACCATGCATCGAGGTTGTTCTTGCCTTCCTGAAGCAGTTCGCCGAGGCTGGGCGTGGGCGGCGGTACACCCAGCCCAAGGAAGTCGAGACTGGTAAGCGACAGAATCGCCGCGCTCATGCGGAATGGCAGAAACGTGATGACCGGTGTCAGGCTATTCGGCAGCACATGGCGCCACATGATCTGCCAGTTCGAGAGGCCCATGGTGCGTGCCGCCCTTACGTAATCCAGCGAGCGGTTACGCAGAAATTCGGCGCGCACGTAGTCGGAGAGCACGAGCCAGCCGAACATCGACAGAAGGATAAAGAGCAACCATAGCGCGGGTTCGAAAATCGACGCGAAGATGATCAGCAGGTACAGGTCCGGCATCGAGCTCCATATCTCGATCAGACGCTGCCCAATCAGGTCCGTGCGTCCGCCGTAGAAGCCCTGCACTGCGCCCGTCAATACGCCGATCAGGACGCCGGATACCGTGAGCGCGAGCGCCATTAGCACCGAGAGCCGGAAACCGTACAGCAGCCGTGCAAGCACGTCGCGGCCGTACTGATCCGTGCCGAGCCAGTTGCTTCTGGTGGGCGGTGCCGGGTACGGATGGGCGGCGAAGTAGTCGATCGTGTCGTAATGGAAATGATTCGGCGGATAGATCGCGAAGTTGCCGTTCGATTCGAGCCGCGAACGGATATACGGATCGAGGTAATTCGCTCGCGCCGGAAAATCGCCGCCGAAGATCTTCTCTGAATAGTCCTTTGCGATCGGAAAGTAATAGTGCCCGTCGTAACGGACGATCAACGGACGATCGTTGGACAGCACCTCGCCGAGCAGACTGATAGCAAACAGCGATACGAAGATCACGAGGCTCCAGTAACCGAGCCTCTGCCGCTTGAAGCGCAGCCATGTGCGCCGCCATGGAGATGGCGACGCCGCGTGCGCCGCGCCGGACGCGTCAGCGGTCCAGCCGGTTGAATTGGATGCGGGGGTCGACGAGGACATAGCAGACGTCAGCAATGAGTTTGGTTACGAGGGCGATCAGCGTGAACAGAAACAGCGAGCCGAGCACGACCGGATAGTCACGGCGAATCACCGAGTCATACGAAAGTTGACCCATGCCGTCGAGCGAGAACAGGGTTTCGATCAGCAGATTGCCGTTTAGAAAGGCGCCGACGAAGGCCGCCGGCAAACCGGTCAACAACGGAATCGCGGCATTGCGAAGCACGTGTTTCCACAGCACGTCGCGCTCCGGCGCGCCCTTGGCGCGTGCGGTCAATACGTATTGACGTCCAATCTCCTCGAGGAAGGTGTTCTTGGTCAGGATCGTGACGATCGCGAAGTTGCCCACTACCGAAGCGGTGACCGGCAGCACGATGTGCCACAAATAGTCGAGCAGCTTGCCGAACATGCTGAGATCGTTGAAGTTGTCCGAGGTCAGGCCGCGCATCGGAAACACCTGCCAGAACGTGCCGCCGCCGAACAGCATCAGCAACAACACGCCCAGCACGAAACCAGGAATCGCATAGCCGGCGAGCACCAGCACACTGGTGACGGTATCGAAGCGCGAGCCGTTGCGCACCGCTTTCGCGATGCCCAACGGCACCGATATCAGATACGTGAGCATCACCGTCCATAAGCCAAGCGTGATTGACACCGGCAGCTTCGATTTGATGACGTCCCACACGCTGTCGTGCTGATAGTAGGACTGGCCGAGATCGAAGGTCGCATAACGCTTGAGCATCAGAACGTAGCGTTCGAGCGGTGGTTTGTCGAAGCCGAACTGTTTCTTGATCTGCTCCAGTTGCTGCGGATCGACACCCTGGCTGCCGTGATAGCCTCCGCCCCCCGACCCCGCCTCTCCGCCACGGCCAGCGCCGTGGCGGAGTTGCGTCATCACCTGTTCGACCGGCCCACCCGGCACGAACTGCGTGACGACAAAGGTCAGTGTGACCACGCCGAGCAGCGTCGGCACCATCAACAGCAATCGTCTGAGAATGTAGGCAAGCATGCTGTTCCTCAGTGGGCAAGAGCCGTGGTTGAGCCAGCGGACTGCGCCGCCTGGGTGGTTTGAGCGGCTTGTGCGCCTGGTGCTTTCGCGTACCAGTAGTCGATGACCCAGTCTTCGTATTGATACGACGCGGGCACGATTTTCGGGAAGCCGAGCGTGGTCTTGTAGCCGATGCGCGCGCCCGGTGCGTAGTACTCCGGCACCAGGTAGAACGAATAGATCAACACGCGATCCAGCGCACGGGTCGCGGCTTCCAGATCGTCGAGATTGGTGGCGGAAAGCGCGGAGTGAATCAGCGAGTCGACCGCCTTCGATCGGATGCCCGTATAGTTCTCGGAGCCGACTTCGGAGGCGGCGGCACTGCCGAAGCGGCGCGTCAGTTCGGCGCCGGGAATCGTGACCGGCGGATAGATAAAGGTGGTCATATCGTACTCGAAGTTATCCAGACGCTTCTCGTACAACGCGCTATCGATTTCGCGCATATGAGCCTGAATGCCGAGCATGTCGAGCGCCTGCATATACGGCAGGATCAGACGATCCATGCCGGGCTGATCGTCCATGATCTCGATCGTCATCGGCGTACCGCTGGCGTCGCGCAACGCACCGTCGCGATAGTGCCACCCGGCTTGCGCCAGCAGATCGCGCGCGACGCGCAAATTACCGCGCAAGGAATTCGGTGGGATCGTGTCGGGTTGCTTGAGCATCGGACCGAACACTTCGGGCGGTACGCTGCCGCGCAGCGGTTCGAGCAGCGCCAGCTCCTTCTGGCCCGGCAGGCCGGTCGCGCCGAACGGACTCGCTTCGAAATAGCTGCTGGTGCGCCGGTATTGGCCATAGAACATCATCCGGTTCATCCAGTCGTAGTCGAATGCCAGCGTCAAGGCATGGCGCACGCGTGGGTCCTGGAACATCGGCTTGCGCATGTTCATGAGCATGCCCTGCATCTGCGCGGGACCGTCGGCGAATTCGCCCTTCTTAAGTAGACCGTTGTCGAAGTTCTTGCCGACATATTTGCGCGCCCACTGCGTTGCGCTGTATTCGACGATAACGTCCGCGTCGCCCGCCTTGAAGGCTTCGAGTTGCGTGTAATGGTCGCGGTACAGATTGAAGGTGATGCGCTCGAAACGGAACATGCCGCGTCGCGACGGCAGATTCGCCGCCCAGTAATCAGGGTTGCGGCGATACGTAATCTGCTTGTCGTTTTTGCGGCCCTCGATCAGATAGGCGCCGCTGCTGATCGGTGGCGTGGAAGAGATCTGATCGAATGGCAGACGCTTGCCGTTGGGCTGCATCCCCCACTTCGGCGAAAAGATCGGCAGGTCGCCTGCGATCAGCGGCGCATCGCGTTCGGGATGCTTGAAATCGAAGCGGATCGTGCTCTTGTCGATCACGGTTGCGCTTTTGATGATCGAGAACTGTGCGTTGAAAAGCGGCGATGCCTGCGGACTCGTCAGCGTATCGTACGAATATTTGACGTCGGCGGCAGTGATCGGATCGCCGTTCGAAAAGCGTGCGGCGGGATTGATATGGAACGTCGCCGACGTCAGATCCGGCGCGACGTCGACATCGTCGGCGATGAGCGGATATTCGGAGGCCAGCTCGTCCCAGCTACGCTGCATCAGCGTATCGAACATCAGATTGAGGACGTCGGGCGCGGGCGCGCCACGCACCAGAAACGGATTCAGTGAATCGTAAGTCTGCAGTTCGCTATAGTTTTCAAAACTGAGCGAGCCGTCAGTGGGCGCGTCGGGATTCGCATAGTCGAAGTGCGTGAAATCGGCGGGGTATTTCGGTTGATCGTATTGTGAAATCGATGGCTTCGCCTCTACCGCCATCGGGATCGCTCCGCATACCGCTAATAGGCCAGGCGCAGCGGCAACGGCGAACCCGATGCTCGCGGCGCGGCGCACCGCGCCGAGCAAACATCCCATCGCGTCGTGCAGGCGCAGCAGTCCGGAATTCATCATTCTTTTCATCAGCCCATACAGTGCGCACCGGTTCGTGACCTGCGCGCGATTCGTCCTGCGGCACGCAGTACAGCCTGTTGGCTTTACCGGCGCACGCTGGCCCATTGCAGCGACAGGCAGCCTGCGCCGCCATACGATGAGTCGCCGCTTAAAGCACACCGCTCCGGCTCCTTGCACGAACGGAACCGGAGCGGTGCTTCCATCAGATCAACTGCCGGAACATCAGAACTTATATGTTGCGCCGATCTGCGCGAAACGGCCAATGTACGTGTAGATCGACTGGTCGTAACCATTCTGATCCAACGTGCCATTCGCAAAGATCGGATCGTACGGCGGCGTACGGTTGAAGATGTTGTCGATACCGCCGTAAATCGTCCAGTGCTTGAAGCCCGTGTACGTCATCATCAGGTTGAACTGGCTGTACGATCCCACCTTGTTCGGCCCGGAGGGATTCAGATTCTGCGCGTACGGACCGGTGAACTGCCACGTCAACGCTGCGTCGAACTTGTGGTACGTCCAGTCCAGGGTCGTGTTGCCTTTCCAGCGCGGGAAGCTGCCGCCGAACGGTTGCGTGAGAGTGTAGTCGTTACCCGCGCCGTTCACTGGCGCTATGCCCGGGGAGCCGAGCTTGAAGCTGTTCACGTAAGCCCAGTCACCCGACAAGGTGAACGTCCCGGCCGTCGTCGTCGGCAGCGCCTGACGGAACGTGCCTTCGAAGCCGTTCGTGTCGAGGTAGCCGAGGTTCTGGTACGGAATGACCTTGTAGAGCACGTCGCCCGTGGCCGGGTCGGTGACGACCGACGACGGCGCGCCTTGGCCGATCACGTTATCGACGCGAATTTTGTACCAGTCAAAGCCGACATCGGTTGTGCGGGTCGGTGACAGCTGGAAACCGATGTTCAGGTTACGTGTGTGCTCCGGCGCCAGGTTCGGATTACCCTCGGTGATCGAGGTGTAGTTCAGGCCGGTGTTCTGGTCCACCTGGATACCCAGCGTCTGCGACTTGCTGTCCTCAACGAACGTCGGCGCACGGAAGCCGCGGTCGTACGAGGTATACATCGTAAGCGCCTGAACCGGCTGATAGCGCAGCGCGAAGCGCGGCGAGAACGCACCGCCCACATCGCTGTAGTGGTCGTAACGACCCGACTGGCTGAACGTGAGGTTGCGCACAATCGGAATGTCCACCTGGTAATACACAGCCGCCACGTTGCGCTGGCCGTTCACCGTCTGGAGATTCGGATTGGTGACGAGACCATTTTCGTATGCCCCACCCGGGTTGAGCACTTCGCTCTGGTGCGTAAACTGCGCACCGAACCCGAGACCTACGTCGCCCGCCGGCAGGTGGAACAACTCCGGCGTCGATAACGTCGCGTCAACGGTATCGAGCTTCGAGATGCCCAGGTTGTCCGCATCCATGTACAGCCCGTTGAACGCATTGGGCGTAGCCGACGGATTGGCGAAATTCAGCGTGCCGTTTTGATAAATGTTGGTCAGTGCGGCGGTGTTCAGCTGGTTCGTGTAGGTGTTCGCGACCGTGCTTTGCGAGTGGCTGACCGACGTCGCCCAATCCCATTCACCGTTCGGCAGGTCAAACGAGCCTTTGACGCCTGTGGAGGCGCGCCAGTATGTGGCATAAGTCTTTTCCGCTACCGTGTTCGGGAAAGCATACGTAAGTGGCGTGGCCGCGCCGAACGGGTTGTATGGGTTGCTCGCTGGCACCGACGTGTTGAACGGGGACAGCAGCTTCGTCTGCGGGTTCCACACGAGCGTGGGGACCTGCGGATTGCCGACAACGTTGTTCCATAGACCATCGTTTGTGGTGGTCGTATTGCTGCTGATCAGGAAGTCGCCGAACGCGGTCGTCGTATCGCTGATCTTGAAGTCAGCGTGAAGCTTCGCGTTCTCGCGCTCCGTCAGCGGCGCAATGGACATGCCTTCTGCGGTGTTGAAGCCGCAGACCGTGCCTGCCGATCCCGCCGTCAGCGAGTTGGTGGCTGCAGGGCGGACCGAGCCGCCGAACGGACAATTGTTCAACGCCTGCACACCGCCGCCGGGCATGCTCCAGTACGATGGCGCGAGCAACGAAAGGCCGCCGGGTTGATTGGTGAAATCCTGATTGCGCGTCGAGTCGCGGTCTGCAAGCGTGAAGCCGTTCGACTTGTAGTAGCTCGCCGCAGCCGTCACATTGAAGCGATCGGAGTTGAGATCGCCGAAGCCGCCAAGCACGCCAAATTTGGTCGTGCCGGCACCGCCGCCGCCATTGATCGCGCTACCGTAGCTGCCGTCGAGTTGCAACCCCTGGAAGTCGTGCTTCGTGATGATGTTGACCACGCCTGCGATAGCGTCCGAACCGTATTGCGACACGGCGCCGGTCTTCACGATTTCGATGCGGTCGATGGAGTTCAACGGCAGCGTGTTCAGGTCGAAGAAGGAGTCGACGCTGTTCGAGAAGAACGCGAACGGCGCAACGCGCTGTCCATCCACCAGCACAAGCGTGTATTTTTCGCTGAGGCCACGCAGGGCGATACCCGCAGCGCCTGCGGCAAAGTTGCCGGACTGGCCTTCGCTCCAGCTATTAGCCGAGTTGGCGGAGGTATCGCGCAGAAAATCGGCGACAGTCGTGGCGCCGCTATTCTGAATGTCTTTCTGCGTAACCGTCTGAACCTGGTTGAAGCCGACCTTGTCCGAACTGCGGATCAGTGAGCCGGTCACTTCAAATTTCTTCAGTTGCTGGACGCCTTTGCCTGCCGGTGTCGCGGCGTTGTTGTCCGCGGACGGTGTTGCGGCAGTGCCCGATGCCGGAGCTGCCGCTGCCGGCGCGCTTTCCGTTGTCGTCGCGCCTGCCGCGGCTCCGGTGGCGGCCGGCTGGCTTTGCGCAAACGCCGGTACGGCGATTGCGGCCGACAATGCCAGTTCAGCCCAGATTATTCGTTTGACGGCCAGCGCCAATGCCCTTTGTTTCATTTTTCCCCTTCCCGCTCGTCAATTAAGGCCACAGCTGTGTGTGTGAAGAGAGGTCTTGTGAACCTCCCCACTCGATATACGGCGATCGTGCGCCGCGCTCCGTTAAAGCTGACCCGCCCTCCTAATGCCTCGCAAACCGGTCAACAGCGCACCGGATTGCAAATACAAACAGGAGGACGAGACACTTCAGATACATCAATATCGGACTACTTATTTATTACAAACGAAATGCGCAGCGCTTTCTAATTGTTTTCACTTCTACTACCTTGGACTCTGGTTATCGGGGCAATGCACTCCCAACCAGATCAATTCCGAACTGCACCTTAAGTAATGCTTACAGATACTGAGCGAGTTATTTCAGCGAATGCACCGAGCAAAGACACCTAAAACAATCTTGGCGTGCCCACCCACACGACCACCGCTTCTTCTCGGGCGGTATTGCACCAGGCGTGCGGTACGGTGGACTCATAATGCGCAGTGTCACCAGCCTGCAATACGAATGTCGTACCTTCTAACGTGAGCGATATCTGGCCGCTCATCACGTATAAGAACTCTTCCCCTGCATGCGTCGTGACTTCCGATGGATTCTGTCCCACCGGCATTTTGACGAGAATCACTTCCAGCTTGCTGCCGACCGACAGATTCGTCAGTCGTCCAAAAAGATTCGCGGTTCCGTCGAACCCGAAGTACTTCAGCTCACTCCCCCTGCGTACCGACTTGTCTTCAGTTGGCGTGTCGACGAAGTACTGCACCGTCACACCTAAAGCTCGCGCAATGCCAACTAGCGATGTAATCGAAGGCGTTGCATGACCTCGTTCCACCTGCGACAAAAACGGCTTGGAAATGCCTGCAGTGGTTGCCACTTCATCCAGCGTGCGCTTCAGCCGTTGGCGAAGCGCGCGAATTTTGCTTCCTATCGAAACTGCGACCTGTGCCTTGTTATCGAGTGGCAAAACCATAGCAAGACAGAATCCCGTAGTCAAAATTAGTTTGATAAAACCAAACTATGTTTTATTGAATGCAACATCCTCCCTAAGACATGTGCCATATGCCCGGTTAGTTGCCGCAATGGGTGGCCCAACCAATGCGATCGTCGGGACACTCTCGCACTTGCCGCCAGCCGGGCGATGGTTGAGCACGCAACCACCCCCGTCTATTGGCGAAGGCCGGCGTTCCACCAGGCGAGAATGTGCCGCCCGGCTCGATGCATGGGTACCGCGGCGGCACTTCGCAAGATGGGACATATCGGAAACAGGATGCCGTTACTTCGACGCCACCAGCACCCACAAACGGGCGAGGTCGGCCGAACCGTCAGTACCCTTCACCGCGCGAAAGGTTTGCACTGCACGCGTTTTATCGCCCGCCATGTAGTACGCCTCGCCGAGATGCAGTTGCGCCTGGTCCGGGTGATCGATTCCGCCCTTCGCGATCGCAGCGTCCATTGCCGTAAGACCTTGCTTGGCCTGACCGGCGAAGACCTGGTTGAAGCCGATATCGACCGGCGCAACGGGGTTCGCGGGATCGGCCGGCGCTTGAGCCCGTTTCGCGGCGAGCGCCTGCAGGCGCTTCTCGCGATCTGCTTGCGCATCGTGGCCCAGAACGCCTGATGCAAAGCCTTGATCGATGACCTGTTTGCCTTCGGCTGTCGTGCCGGCCACGATCGCGAGTTGCGTCATCTCCATGTAGTCGTCGGCGGTGCTGAGCGAGCCGGTCGCGCGGCGCAGGCGGTAGGTGTCGATGTCGAGCGCTGACGAATAGCCAGGCTTGCTGCGAATCGCGTTGAACAGATCGTCCCAGTACGACTGCTTCGGATGATAGGCAACCAGCTTTTCGAGCGTGCTGCGGTACGTCCCGTCATCTTTCACGCGTTGCGCGCACGTGCCGAGCAATTGCAGTTGCGACTCGTCGGGTGCGTGACCGGCGCGCACTTGCGCATCGACACCTGGCTTGAGCAGGCTCACCACATTGCCGCAATCGTTTGACAGGTAGTAAGACTGCACAAGCAAAGTGCGCATGTCGGGATCGCTTCCGCCTGCCTTCAGATAGCGCTGCGCGACCTTTGCAGCCTGTGCATAGTTTTTCTCCTGAAAGTAGATGCCTGCGAGCGCCGCGGTAGTGCGTTGCTCGTCAGCACCGGTCAGGCGTCCTGAACTCAGCAAGGTTTCGTAGGCCTGGGCGGCCACACCGGATTCACCGGCCGCTACCGCCGCGGCGCCGCGCATCTCCTGAACCATGTAGCTTTCATAGGGCGTTTTGCCCGGCACGGCGTCGGCCTGATCGATCTTCGTCAGCGCATCCTTGTACTTGTGCGCGCGATACAGATCCTGCGCGGCGTTCAGCGGCTTCGCCACATCCGGCCGCAACGTGTCCGCAGCTTGAGACGTGACCGGCAGCACGACGAGCGCGGACAGCCCTCCGATAGCGGCCGCAATGACGGCGCGCTTGAACCGTTGATGGATCGTTAGCATTGCACTTCCCTATTGCATGTACTGCTCGTTGCCGATCAGGCCGATTTTCGTCGCGCCCAGTCGTTGCGCGGATGCCATCACTGCTGCGACATCCTTGTACGGCACCAGCTTGTTAGGCCGCAGATGGATCTCCGCCTGAACCGGCTCCGCCGCCACCTGGGCAAGCCTGGATTCGAGCGCCGCCCGGTCCGGCACCGGCTGGCCGTTCCAGGTCGTGGTGCCGTCGAAGTCGATATCGATCTGCACCACCTCCGGCTGCGTGATCGGCGGCGGCGGATTGCCGACCGGCAAGTTCATCTTGATGGCATGCGTCTGGATCGGAATCGTGATGATCAACATGATCAGCAACACCAGCATCACGTCGATCAGTGGCGTGGTGTTGATATCGACCATCACATCCGGTTCAGCGCTACCGCCGCCTGAAGATACGTTCATTCCCATGATCACCTCCTGTCGACCACAGTTGGCGCTTTAGCGCTTACTGTGGTCCCATGCAAAGCTGTCGATCGGACTTGGTGCTTCAGCTGTCGGCCAGAGTCGGCGCTTTAGCGCTTACTCTGGTCCCATGCACAGCACTTAGTCCGATCCCATGCAAAGCTAGCCGCCGCGCGCGGGCGGCTCAGTAATAAACGAAACCTTGGCGATACCGGCGCGCTCGCACTCGGTAATGACACGGCCGATGAATTCATAACGCGTGCTCTGGTCGCCGCGCACGTGCACTTCCGGTTGCGGCGTCATGACCGACACGGTTTTCAGCCGTGCCAGCAGCGTAGGCGCATCCACCTGCTTTTCGTTCCAGAAGAAATCGCCGTCGCGGTTGACCGCAATGACGATACTTTTGGGCGTGGTCTGCAGCGGCTGGATCGTCTCCTTCGGCAGCTGCACCGGCACCGTATGCGTCACCACCGGAATCGTGATCAGAAAGATGATCAGCAGGACCAGCATCACATCGACGAGCGGCGTGGTGTTGATACTGGAGATGACCTCGTCGTTGTCTTCCTGCCCAACGCTCATAGCCATGACGGACTCCGCTTATTGGACCAGCGATGCTTCACGAGCCGAAGCGCGTGCCGAACGCCGGCTGCCGGCGAGCAGGACGGTGTGCAGTTGCGCGCCGAATGCACGAACACGCTCCATCACCGACTTGTTGCGGCGAACCAGGAAGTTGTAGCCGAGCACGGCCGGCACGGCCACAGCCAGACCGATCGCGGTCATGATCAGCGCCTCGCCCACCGGGCCCGCGACCTTATCGATCGAAGCCTGGCCGGCGATACCGATTGCCGTCAGCGCGTGATAAATCCCCCACACCGTACCGAACAGACCGACGAACGGCGCTGTCGAACCGACCGTACCGAGGAAAGCCAGGCCGTCTTGCAGACGATTCGACACGTTGGTGATAGCACGATCGACCGACGTATCGATCCACGTGTTGCGGTCGACGGCTTCGAGCAGTGCTTCGTCATGATGCTCGCCTGCCTCGATGGCCGTTTCGGCGATGAAGCGGAACGGCGACGCTTCGTCGAGCAGCTTCGCGCCTTCGACCAGCGACGGCGCGGTCCACAGTTGTTCGTCAGCGCTCTTTGCACGACGGTTCGCACGGAATTGCTCGAAGAATTTGGTGATCATGATGTACCAGCTGCCCATCGACATGAGCACCAGCAGAATCAGCACGAAGCGTGCAACGAAATCGCCGTTCTTCCAGAGCGCGCCCAGCCCGTACGGGTTGTTGACGGTTTCGGACGTGGCCGGCTGCGGCGGCGGCACGGCTTCGTCAGCGGCCGAGCCGGCCGTTTGCGGTGCGGCGGTGGCGGGCGCCGCAGCCGACGCGGTAGCGTCGCTAGCTTGCGCGTGGGCCATATGCGGTGCCACAAAGGTATCCACCGTGGTTACGGCGAACAACATGGTTGCCGCCAATGCGGCGAGAGTACGCTTCTTCATGCCTGCTCCAAGTTCATTAGTACAACTTCTAAACCAAGACTGATAAATCGCTACCGGTACCGAACAGCCTGTGGGTTTCAGTTCAGGTTAAACGAGAACGGAACTTGCACACGGACAGCCTGGCCTTGGGAAACGCACGTGAACTGCTTGACCGCGTTGAAGGCAGCGCGATCGAGTGACGAATCGTCCGCCGACTTGGCAACACGTTCATTCGTAATATGGCCCTGCGGGTCGACTACGAATTCAATGAGCACATCACCCGTCACGTTGTTTTCCTGCGCTTCCTTCGGATAGCGGATCGACGAACGAACCTGATCCGAGTTCGGGCACACAACGCCTACTTCGGCGCTCACAGGCTTGCTCGGCGCGGGCGGTGCCGGCGGTGCGGGCGCTACGGCGGGTGCCGAAACGACCGGTGCGGCCTGGTGCGTGATAGTCGGCTGAGGCGGCGTTTGCACCTGCACTTCCGGCGGCGGCACGAACGGCGGCGGCGGCGGTGCGAACTTCGGCGGCGGCAATTGCACGGTGGGCAACGGCGGCGGAGGCGGCGGCTTGACCGGCTCGATGATTTTCGTTTCGATAGGATGCTGAATGACCTGCACGACCTTGGTGGCAAGGCCATTGATGAGTGCGTAGATCAGCACGACGTGCAGGAGCAAAACAACTGCGATACCGCCGAAGCGGCGTACTGGGTTTTGCTGCTTGCGCCCAAACTCACGCGGGCGTCCTGGCCTCTGCATACGGGCCGTTGCTGCCGGAAATTGCCCTTCGACTTTCGTACCCACCTTTACTCCTCCGGCGTGAACCGTCCATTTCTGTAACTGCAGCGCGCTTACATACGTCAAACAACATTCACTTCAGACAATCACATCCATCGCTCATGCCTTTTATTTGCAGTCCAAAATTTATGCTGCATGGCCCAACCCTGGTGCGATGGCACAGATACGGCTGTGAGACGCCGCGGCAGCACTTCACACGAGCCGAACGCGCATCTAAGTAGAACTACTAATAGATTAATTTCGACCCGCTCAATTCCGTCTGGCACGAACAGCTGGAGACAATTTGATCGGAGCGCGCTGCGGCTCCTGAACTTTTTGCGCGATTGTCACCTGCGTTTCATGGGAGGCAACAATAGCAGGACAAAAAATGCACGGTCAAACTTTTTTTGATGGGAGCATACTAAGTTTAGAGAGAGCACTCTAACTAATGCCGTATTCGCGTCGCTTTAAAAGAATAAGCGTGTCTCGAACAGATGCGAGCACGCCTTTTGCGGCTCAAAAATTGGGACGCAGCCGCTATTGCGGGCTTCCGGGGCAGGGCATGAACTGTCGACGAATCACCGGCAGTACGTGGCGCAAAAGCCCGACGGGCGGCCTTTCGCGATGGTTGCACGGCGAGCGGAGCGGATCGCGAACGGGTCGTCTAACGTTATGATCGAGCGCCGGCTCGGGGCCAACGTCGACGGCGAGAAGATAGCAGAAGGAAAACAACGTTTGAAACTCTTTTTCGCGGTATTTACGACACTCTAGATACGCATTTCAATTACGCCATTTATACAATTACAAAAACATTCTTAATAATTACATATAGCCGACGATATCGGTAATGCCCGGCTTTGACATGCCGGGCACCTCGACAACACGTTGATGGCATTCAAGTGGCAGTTGGTTGCGAGTAACTCGGGCGCGTGCGACTCACCGGCCTGGACGACCAGAGCGGCGCAGCGCAAAGTCCGCTGCGCCGCTCCACTGCCTCAACCGTTGGTTCCTTCGCCCGCGATCACCGTCGTGTCGCTCTGCGTTCGCGCGAGTACGGAACGCAATGCTGCACCGGTGTGGCTGGCGGCGACGCGGGACAGTCCTTCGGGGTCCGTAGCGGCGACAATTGTGCCGCCACCCGCGCCACCTTCCGGACCGAGATCGATGATCCAGTCCGCCTCGGCAATCACGTCGAGATCATGCTCGATGACAACGACGCTGTGGCCGCCGTCCGCGAGACGATGCAGCACGCGAATCAGCTTGGCGACGTCCGCCATATGCAAACCGACAGTCGGTTCGTCCAGCACGTACAGCGTGTGAGGCGGCTTCTGACCACGCCGTGTGATGTCGTCACGCACCTTGCTCAACTCGGTGACGAGCTTGATACGCTGCGCTTCGCCGCCCGACAACGTAGGCGACGGTTGCCCAAGCGTGAGATAACCGAGCCCGACATCTTTCATCAATTGCAATGGATGTGCGATGTTCGAAATCGGCGCGAAGAACTCGACGGCTTCATCGATTTCCATGGTCAGCACGTCGCCGATATTCTTGCCGCGCCACGTGACCGCCAGTGTCTCCGGGTTGAAGCGTTGCCCGTGACAAACGTCGCACGGCACCTTTACGTCGGGCAGGAAGCTCATGCCGATGGTGCGCACGCCCTGCCCTTCACAAGCAGGACAACGTCCTTCGCCCGTGTTGAACGAGAAACGCGATGCCGTATAGCCACGCGCGCGCGCTTCGAGCGTGCCGGCAAACAGCTTGCGGATCGCATCCCACACACCGATGTAGGTTGCCGGACAAGACCGCGGTGTTTTGCCGATCGGTGTCTGATCGACTTCGAGCACACGGTCGATGGTTTCCCAACCGGTGATCGCATCGCACCCCTGCCATGCATGCGTGACGTTCAGCGGTGCACGCGGCGCCGTGCGCGCCAACACGCTCGAGCGCCGGTTCGCCGCCGGCTGGGTCTCGGCCGCCGCACGCGCACGCCGCGTGGCCGGCGACGACAGCACCGAGCGCCCCACCGCATCCAGCAAATTGGCCATCAGCACGTCGCGGGCGAGCGTCGACTTGCCCGAACCGCTCACACCCGTCACCGCCACCAGCCGTGAAAGCGGAATGCCGACGGTGACGTTCTGCAGGTTGTGCAGCTTGCCACCATGCACCGTCAGCCAGTTCTCCGGCACCGCGGCTGCGCGTTTGGTCGGCGCAACCACTTCGCGGCGCGGCTGCAACGGATGCACGATCGGATGGGCGAGGAACTGCCCGGTCAGCGAATCGGGCTGCGCCGACAGATCGGCCACGCTGCCCTGCGCGACCAACGTGCCGCCGCGCTTGCCCGCGCCCGGCCCGATATCGATGATGTGATCAGCACGCCGAATCGTGTCCTCGTCATGCTCGACCACCACCAGCGTATTGCCCTTTTCCCCCAGCTTGCGCAAGGCGTTGAGCAGAATCTGGTTGTCGCGCGGATGCAGACCGATGGTCGGCTCGTCGAGCACGTAGCACACGCCTTGCAGGTTGCTGCCCAGTTGTGCGGCGAGCCGGATGCGCTGGGCTTCGCCGCCCGACAGGCTCGGCGCCGCGCGATCGAGGCTCAGATAGCCGAGCCCGACTTCTTCCAGGAATTGCAGGCGGCTGCCGATTTCGCTGACCACGTCCCGCGCGATTTCCGCGTCCCGACCGCTCATCTCCAAGGTGTCGATCCACGCGCGCGTGTCTGACACCGTCCATTGCGCGACGTCGACGATGGCCTGCTCGCCGAACGTGACCGCACGCGCGGTTGGGTTCAGACGCGTACCGGCGCAATCCGCACACGGCTCGTCGACGAGCCCATCCGGCTCCTGCTCCTCGGAAGGCAAGCTCTGCTCGCGGCCGCGATTGTCGTCGACGATCACCGTATCGTCGTACGCCGCGCGTTGTTCACGCGTCAACGCGAGGCCCGTGCCGACGCATGTCGTACACCAGCCATGCTTGCTGTTGTACGAGAACATGCGTGGGTCGAGTTCGGGATAGCTCGTGCCGCATACCGGGCAGGCGCGCTTGGTAGACAGTACCTTCACCATGCCGAGTTTGGCCGTGGGACGGCCGCCGCTGATCGCGTCGTGCAAACCGTCGAGCGGCGCCAGCAGATGCATGACGCCCTTGCCGATTTCCAGCGTCTGGCCGAGCGCCTGACGCAGTTCCGCTTCGTTGTTCGGCGACACGACGAGGTCGGTCACCGGCAGCTCGATGGTGTGCTCGCGGAACCGATCGAGCTTCGGCCACGGGTCCACCGGCACGAACTCGCCGTCCACACGCAGATGCGTATTGCCACGCGCTTTCGCCCACTTGGCGAGATCGGTATAGACGCCCTTGCGGTTCACGACCAGTGGCGCGAGGAAGCCGACGTGCTGCCCTTTGTGATCGCGCAGCAATTGCGCCGCAATCGATTCGACGCTTTGCGACGTGACCGGCGTGCCGTCGTGAATGCAATGTTGCAGACCGAGCTTCACATACAGCAGGCGCAGGAAGTGCCACACTTCGGACGTGGTCGCCACGGTACTCTTGCGACCGCCGCGCGACAAACGCTGTTCGATCGCGACGGTGGGCGGAATGCCATACACCGCGTCAACCTCGGGCCGCCCGGCCGGCTGCACGATGGAACGTGCATACGCGTTTAGCGATTCGAGGTAACGGCGCTGCCCTTCGTGGAACAGAATGTCGAACGCCAGCGTGGACTTGCCCGAACCGGACACGCCGGTAATCACGTTGAATTTGCCGTGCGGGATGTCCACGTCCAACGCTTTCAGATTGTGTTCGCGCGCATTGACGATGCGCACCACGTCCTCGCCTTCAATTGCCCGCCGTGCACGCGCCGCGCTCAACGCCTTTTGCAGCGGAATGCCCTGCGACGCCGGTTCGGCCGCCGCGTTCATGGCGCGGTCGTATTGCAGCAGCGCCTCGCCGGTATGCGATTCCGGGCACAGCTTGACGTCTTCCGGCGTGCCCGCGCACAGCACCCTGCCGCCGCCGTCGCCGCCTTCAGGACCGAGGTCGATCAGCCAATCGGCCGCACGGATCACGTCGAGATTGTGTTCGATCACGATCAGCGAATGTCCGCTCGCCAGCAGTTTGCCGAACGCCTGCATCAACTTGGCGATGTCGTCAAAATGCAGGCCGGTGGTCGGTTCGTCGAACATGAACAGGCGTTTTGCGACCGGCTGCTTCGCGCTGCGCGCGGTGCGCGCCTGCGCCGATTCCGCGAGGAAGCCGGCCAGCTTGAGCCGCTGCGCTTCGCCGCCGGATAGCGTGGGCACCGGCTGGCCCAGCTTCACGTATTCGAGGCCCACGTCGACGATTGGCTGCAACACGCGCAATACTTCGGCATCCTTTTCGAAGTAGGCAGTGGCTTCGCTCACCGTCAATTCCAGCACGTCGGCAATGCTCAAGGCACGCGCCGGCTCGCCGCGCTCGATTTTCACTTCTAATAGTTCTGCGCGATAACGGCGCCCATCGCAGTCCGGGCAGCGCAGATAGACGTCGCTCAGGAACTGCATTTCGATGTGTTCGAAGCCCGAGCCGCCGCAGGTCGGGCAGCGCCCGTCGCCGGAGTTGAAGCTGAACATGCCAGGGCCGTAGCCGCGTTGCTGCGCGAGCGGCGCCTTGGCGAAAAGCTTGCGGATTTCGTCGAATGCGCCAACGTAGCTGGCCGGATTCGAGCGCGCGGTCTTGCCGATTGGCGACTGGTCGACGAATACCACGTCAGTGACCTGGTCGGCGCCCGTCAGGCTCCTGAATGCGCCGGGCGATTCGGTGGCCAGACCGAAGTGCCGCGCCATGGCCGGATACAAAACGTCCTGCAGCAACGTGGACTTGCCGGAGCCCGACACGCCTGTCACGCAGACGAGCCGCTGCAGCGGAATCTCGACCGTGACGTCGCGCAGATTATGTTCGGTTGCGCCTTCGAGCACGATGCGCGGCGTGCTGTCATCCACCGGACGTTGCGACCAGTGCGCCGCGTCCGCCACATGCCGGCGACCACCCAGGTACTCGCCGGTCAGCGTGCCGGACGAGCGGATTGCCTCAGGCGCGCCGTCGTAAATGATCGAGCCGCCCCGCTCGCCCGGCCCCGGGCCCATGTCGATCAGACGATCAGCCGCGAGCATCACCGAGGGATCGTGTTCGACCACCACCAGCGTATTACCCGCGTCGCGCAGCCGATGCATCGCCTCGACGATCCGGTTCAGATCACGCGGATGCAGGCCGATGCTCGGCTCGTCGAGCACGAACAGGGTTTTGGTCAGCGACGTGCCGAGCGCCGTGGTCAGGTTGATCCGCTGCACCTCGCCACCCGACAACGTGCGGCTTTGCCGGTCGAGCGTCAGATAGCCGAGGCCGACATCGCATAGATATTTGAGCCGCGTGCGCACTTCGGCAAGCAACAGCTTGAGTGCGTCGTCAAGCAGTGCGCTCGGCAGGCTGATCTCGTCGAAGAAACGCCGGATGAGCTCGATCGGCATCAGCATCAGATCGTGCACGGTCAGACCCGCCAAGGACTCGAGTTGCGTGCGCGTCCATTCGACACCGCGCGGCATGAAGCGCTTTTCGGGCGCCAGCACCTCGTCCGCATTCTGCTTGCTGCCGAGGCGCCACAACAGCGATTCTGTTTTCAGACGCGCGCCGCCACAGGTTTCGCACGGCGTATAGCTGCGGTACTTCGACAGCAGCACGCGGATGTGCATCTTGTACGCTTTCGATTCGAGGTATTCGAAGAAGC
This sequence comes from Paraburkholderia polaris, assembly GCF_012927345.1. Classification (GTDB taxonomy): domain Bacteria; phylum Pseudomonadota; class Gammaproteobacteria; order Burkholderiales; family Burkholderiaceae; genus Paraburkholderia; species Paraburkholderia polaris. The sequence goes on along the minus strand of NZ_JABBGJ010000060.1, from coordinate 18,342 downwards.
GTTTGACGCCGTACCAATGGCTTTGCCACTTGCCGTTCCAGTCCGGCGAACCGTTGATGACCCAGTCGCGCTCGGCGTCCGTCAACTCGCCCCAAGGCGTGCCGCGGCGGATATCGGCTTTCGCCGCGTAGCGCATCAGGTCGTCCTGGCACTCCTTCCAGGCCGGCGTTTGCATCGGCTTGATCGCGCCGTCGCGCAGCGTCTTGCGCGCGTCGGGAATCACCAGACCGAGGTCGACGCCGATCACACGGCCGAAACCGCGGCAGACCTCGCACGCGCCGTAAGCCGAGTTGAACGAGAACAGTGCCGGCTGCGGATCCGCATAGCGCAGATCGCTCTCCGGACTGTGCAGGCCGGTGGAGAAGCGCCAGATTTGCGGTTCGGCGGGATTCGTATCAAGCGTTACTTCCGGCGCGTCCGGCGTGGCAGGCAGCACGTAGATGTTGACGCGGCCGCCACCGCGCTTGAGCGATGCCTCGATGGCTTCGACCACGCGCTGCTTGTCGACCGAGCGCAAGCGGAAGCGGTCGGCCACCACGTCGAGCAGCTTGCGCTTGCCGGTGGGCGAATCGACTTCGCGCTGCGCCTGTACACGCGTGTAGCCGCTCGCGGACAGCCATTGCTCCACTTCCTGCTCGGACGCCGTCTCCGGCAACTCGACCGGAAACGTGACGACCAGCCGCGGCTCGTGCTCCGCCGTACGCTCGAGCAGTTCCGCATAGATCGTTTCGGGCGTGTCGTGGCGCACCTGCAGCGCGGTCTTGCGATCGAACAGTTCGGCCGCGCGCGCGTAGAGCAGCTTCAGGTGATCGTTGAGTTCCGTCATGGTGCCGACGGTGGAGCGCGAGCTGCGCACCGGGTTGGTCTGGTCGATCGCAATAGCGGGCGGTACGCCGTCGACCCGGTCGACTTGCGGCCGGTCCATGCGGTCGAGAAACTGCCGGGCATAGGCGCTGAAGGTTTCGACGTAGCGCCGCTGCCCTTCCGCGTACAACGTATCGAACACGAGGCTCGATTTGCCGGAACCGGACGGCCCGGTGACGACTGTCATTTCGCCGGTTCGTACGTCGAGATCGACGTTCTTCAGGTTGTGCTGGCGCGCGCCACGAATGCGGATAATTCCGTTAGATGCCAATTTTTCCGACCGTCTGAATGAGTGGACCACCTCTCACGGACGCCTCGCGACCGCGCAAGTTCGGGACACCCGGCTAGCGGAAGGACACGCCAAAGGCCGGGTTGTAAGGGGATACTATACTGTATATTTATACAGTTTTCCATGACACGGCACGGTTGCGCTTGCGCAGCGCTGCGAGCCGTGAATAGCGACGCTGAGCGCGCCCCGATCGGCTGATCAGCAAGCGTTGTGCCGTATCAGGAGGAAGCGCGCAGCAGTCAGAAAATGGCGACGGAGGGTGGAAATTGCAAGGCTTCGCGGTGGAGTGCAGCGGAAAGCGCTGGGTCGGCCGGATCTAGCCAGGTCGCCCGGTCTAACCCGGGCCGGCCAGGGCTAGCCGTAGACGCTTTCCACGCTAAGCCGGCCTGTCGCCGGCGCCGCCGGTTCCGAAGCGGCCTGCGTCGCTGCGTGTTCGCCCAGCGCATAAGCCACGCAACGTCTCGCCAACACCTCGGTCGGATCGACCAGCCGCACCACCAGACCACCTGGCCGTGCCAGCGTGGAACCGTGCAGCAGCAGCGGCAACTCGGTGCAGCCCAGCACGATCACCTGCGCGCCTTGCGCGACCAGGTCGTCGACCGCCGCGGCGACGTCGTCGCAGCACTCGCCCGACGTGTAACCCGCCTTGGCGCCGCGCGGTCCGTAAATCGCATTCATGAGCCGGGCCTGAGCAGCCTCGGCCGGCGCGATCTGCACGAAGCCGCACGCTTCGAGCGCCTTCTCGTAGACCCGGCTGGCAAGCGTACCCGAGGTGGCCAGCACACCGACTTCACGCAGGCTCGGGAAGGCCTCGCGCAGATAATCCGCGGTACAGGTCAGCATATTGACGATCGGAATGGTCAACGACGGCTGAATCCGTTCCACGAACGCATGCGCCGTATTGCACGGAATCGCGATGAGGTCGGCGCCGCCCTCTTCGAGCGTTTTGCAGGCGGCGTAGAGCGCGAGCGTCGGATCGTCGCCACGGCCGAGCAGCGCTTCAGTGCGGTCCGGAATCTGCGGATTCTGCTCGACCATCACTTTGATATGGTCCTGATCACGCGCGGCCGGCGTGTTGCGCACCAGTTTCGCCATGAAATCGACAGTCGCCGCCGGGCCGACACCACCCAGCACGCCTACCTTGAAACGCCGCTCCGGCTGCGCATAGTGCGCCGCCGCGACGTAGCGCGCGTAGACCAGATTGGTATCGACGAACGGCACTTCCAGCGTGCCGATCACGCGCGCCACCAAGGGGATTTCGGCGAGCCCGGGCACGATGATCTCCGCGCCTTGCGCAATGAGGTCCGCGCAAGCCGCGCGCAACAACTCGACTGGCCGGCCGGACAGATGGCCGCTTTTGATGCCTTCGTCGCCATACACGGCGCTCGTTACGCGATCGACGCCCGCTTCGTTACGCGGATGCAACACGTCGAACTGCGCACTGTCGAAATGGCGTTCGAAAAGGCCGTTAGCGCGGATCGCGTCGGAAGTCAGCACACCGATGCGGCGGACCGACGGAAACGCTTGGCGCACATGCGCGACGAGCGCAGCCATGATGTTGGCGATCGGCAGAGTCACGTTCGCCGAGAGTTCGTCGATGAAGGTGTGACTGAGGAAGCACGGCAAGACGATCGCGTCGACGCCGCGCTTCTCGAAGGTGCGAATCGTGTCGAACACGTGGATCTTGAATGACGCACTCGCTGCGCTTAGGGAAGCCGGCCCTTGCCACGATTGCTGCTCGAGGACGAAATCGAACGGCTTAGCCGCACCGGGACGGCGCCAGGCTGTGGTCATCCTGCTCAACACGTCGACGCCGGCGAGCGGCGACGCGCCTGTCACTACACCCAGCGAACGATGACGATACATGATGGCTTCCCCTGTCGTTTTTCATTTCGCCTCGATATTAGGACGCTTTTAGGGATTCAGGATGTTGTTAACCATGAAATAGCGGGTTTATGCCTGGCAGGACGCTTACTGAATGTTTGCCTACGACGATGCCTATCCCCGTTTTGTTATGGGTTGATTGGCGCTGCCCTTGTTCGCGGCAGTCGGACAAACAGGCATCGCACGGCAAAGTACTTAAACCTAGGCCACTTCGACGACACCTCGCGCCGCGCCTCGCTTGCGGCGCTCCAACGTGCTGATACACGCCAGCGAGACGCCAGCCAGGCAACTATAAAACACCGCCAACGGCCACCATGCTCCCGGATATCGATGCGCGAGCAACGTTCCGATCAAAGGCGTCAAGCCGCCGGCCAGTGCGGCGCACACCTGGTAAGACAATGAAATAGCCGAGTACCTGACTCTCACCGCGAACGCGGTCGACATAAACCCGGCCATCACCGCATAAGAACTCGACATGCACATCACCGCCAGCGCGATGCCGACCACAATCGCCACCGGCCGCCCGGTCGAGACCAGCGCGAACATCGGATAAGGCGAAAGCATCGCCAACGCCGCCGCGCCCTTCAAAAACCTTCCGGTACCGATCCGTTGCGCGAACCACCCGGAACCCAGTTGCGTGAACAACTGAATAAACGCCACCACGAACAGGCAATCGAGAATCAGCGAACGATCGAGCCCAAGCGTCTGCGTCGTGTAATTCAGCATGAATGTATTGACGAACCACGCACCGGCGACGCCGATCACATTCGCGCCAAGACACAACAACACCGTGCGCCACGCGTCGCGCACCACCTCGGCGACCGGTAATGACGCCACTCGCCGTTGCGCTTTGAGTGCCTTGAATTCGGGCGATTCGTCGACGCCTGCGCGGATCAGCAAACCCACCACCAGCAACACCGCACTTGCGAGAAACGGCAGACGCCAGCCCCAGCTGAGAAACGCGTCCTTATCCATCGACGCCACCGCGCGAAACGCGAGCAGCGACAGGATCAGCCCCGCCGGACTGCCCAGTTGCGCAAACGAGGCGAAGAAAGTACGCCGTCCCTGCGGCGCATGTTCGCTTGCCATCAGCACCGCGCCACCCCACTCGCCGCCGATCGCGATACCCTGCGCGACGCGCAGCAGCACCAGCAACACCGGCGCCCATACCCCGGCACTCGCATACGTCGGCAGGAAACCAATGCCGACCGTGCCGACGCCCATGATCGCCAGCGTCGCCACAAGCGCCTTCTTGCGGCCGATGCGGTCGCCGAGGTGGCCGAACACAAGGCCGCCGAACGGCCGCGCGAAAAAGCCCACCGCGAAAGTACCGAACGAAGCCAGCGTAGCGAAGAACGGGTCGCTACCCGGAAAGAACAGCTTGCCGAAAATCAGCGCGGACGCTGTGGCGTAGATATAAAAGTCGTACCACTCAATCGTAGTACCGACAAATGCCGCTGCTGCGGCGCGGGTGGGTTGCCGCCCTGCGGCGAGGTCGTCTGGCTCGCGATTCATGTCTTTCGTCTCCAAGGTCATTCTTCTGGATGGCGCGGCTTCTTCGTGCCGTCACCGGAAAACTGCCTGCTTACGCTTAGGCTTTCAGCACGCCCGCTTCGAGCAAACGTTGCTGGGTTGCAGCGTCGATGCCCAGTGCGTCGAGTACGTTGCGTGTGTCACCGCCGAGCGTCGGCGGTGCGCTGCGATAAGTGGCTGGCGTGCGCGACAATTTGATCGGCGACGCTGTGCCGCGATACTCGCCCATCTCGATCACCATGCCGCGATGCAGCGTATGCGGATGACGCGCGACAACGTCGACGGTTTGCACCGGCCCACACGGCACGCCTGCATTGATCAATGCCTGAGCGAGCGGCTCGCAATCGTGTGAGGCAAGCAAAGCTTCGAGCGCGGCCTTGAGCGGCTCGCGATGCGCGCAGCGGCTGCGGTTGTCCACGTAGCGTGGATCGTCCGCGAGTTCCGGCGCGCCGAGATGCGCGCACAGCCGAGCAAACTGCCGGTCATTGCCGACGGCAAGAAAGATCGGCGCAGTCGAGGTGCGATAGCTGTCGTAAGGGGTGATGTTCGGATGCGCGTTGCCGCTGCGCTGAGGCGTGCGGCCCGAGCCGAAATAGTTCGGCAGATGCGGATGCAAGAGCGACACGCCGCAGTCGTACAGCGCAATATCGATCGATTGGCCTCGCCCGCTTTTCGTGCGCTCGGCGAGCGCCAGCAGAATGCCGGCCAGCGCATTCAAACCGGTCACCATGTCGACGACCGGCAAGCCGACGCGCGTGGCCGGACCGTCGCGTTCACCGTTCACGCTCATCAAGCCGGTCATCGCCTGAATCGCCGCGTCGTAGCCGGGCAAGCCGCCGAGCGGGCCGTCGGGACCGAAGCCCGATACCGCGCAATGAATCAGCTTCGGGAAACGCTCGCGCAAATCGCGCTCATAGTCCATGCCCCAGCGTGCGAGAGTGCCGGGCTTGAAGTTTTCGACCAGCACGTCGGCGTCTTCGAGCAGCTTCCACAGAATGTCCCGGCCCTCTTCACACGACAGATCGACCGCGATGCCCTGCTTGTTACGGTTGACGCCGGCGAAGTACCACGCGGTGTCACCGTAAAAGGGCGGCCCCCAGCCGCGCGTTTCGTCGCCGCCGGGCGGTTCCAGTTTGATGACCTGGGCGCCGTGATCGGCCAGCGCTTGCGTGCAGTAAGGGCCGCCGAGCACGCGGCTGAGGTCGATGACCTTGATGCCTTGTAAAGCGCCTTGCGTTGCTTGCGTTGCTTGCGTTGCCTGTGTTGCCTGCGTTGCCTGCGTGCCGTTGTTCACATGTTCGGTCATTGCGCGCTCCCTGCCGACAGCACTCGCAGCGCCTGGTCGAGCGTAACGCCGCGGGCGTTAACCAGCGCATCAATGACGTCGCTGTCATCCGAAGACGTCTGCACGTCGAGCGGATCGTACGGCAGCAACTTGTGCCGCAACACCAGATGACTCAACGCGAGACGCCGGAAATCCGGCGCGAGGCGCACGCCTTCGCAGGCCATGAGTACAGCCGTGCTCGCGTGATACAAAGCCGTACCCGCTTGCCTGACCGATTCATCGCGGTCGGAATCGGCGACGCTCGCAAGCGCATCGCAAGCGCGCGTCAAGGTCGAACGCAGCACCGTGAGACTCTCGGCAGGCAAACCGGACGCGCCGAGCAGATCGTGCAGATACGTGCGCAGCGGTTCGAGCGCGCCGTCGCGTTTGGCCGCGCGCGCGACATCGAGCGCGACGATGTTGCTGGTGCCTTCCCAGATCGACCCGAGATGTGCGTCGCGCACGAGACGCGCGTCGCTCCACTCTTCGATGTAGCCCGTGCCGCCGCGCACTTCCATCGCGTCGCCGGTCACTCGGCGGGCATCGCGGCACGCGCGGAATTTGATCAACGGCGTGAGGATGCGCACGCATTTCGCCGCCTGCCGATCGCCGGCGTCGGCCTTTTCGAGCAGCAAAGCGATCTGCATGAACATCGAGCGAGCTTGCTCCGCGGGCAGCATCATTTTGAGCAATTGCCGCTGCATCAACGGCATATCGATCAGCTTGCGGCCGAACGCTTCGCGATTGCGCGCGATGTGCAGCGCCTCGGTCAGCGCGCGGCGCATCAAGCCCGCCGCACGCACGCCGTTCGACAGACGCGACATGTTGATCATGTCGGCCATCTGGTGAAAGCCGCGCCCCACTTCGCCGATCAGATATGCCACGGCGCCTTCCAGCACGATCTCGCCGCTCGCCATCGAACGGCTGCCGAGCTTGTCCTTCAAACGCACGATCCGATAGCTGTTGCGCGAGCCGTCCGGCAAGGTCTTCGGCAGCAGGAACAGCCCAAGGCCGTTGATGCCGGCCGGCGCATTGTCCACGTGCGCGAGCACCATCGCGAGATCCGCGTCGGCATTCGAGCAGAACCATTTGTCGCCGTACAGACGCCACGCTTCCTCACCGTTCACACCGGTTTCGAGCGCTGCACGCGTCGCGATACGGGCAACATCCGAGCCCGCCGCCTGCTCGGTCATGAACATCGCGCCCTGAAAAAGCGTGTCGAAATCGCGCGAAGCCAGCATCGGCAGAAAGCGCGCGACCAGTTCGGGCGCACCGAATTTGCGCAGCGTACGTGTGAGCGAATCGGTCATGCTGACGGGGCAGCACAGGCCGAATTCCGCCTGCACGAACAGGAACGTCAACGCATATTTAACCAGCGGCGGCGGCGCTTTCTTACCTTCGCGGGTGGCGTGGCTCATCGACGCCAGACCCAATTCGGCGTAGGCCACCCGTTCGAGCGCCACGTAATCGGGATGTTTGTCGATGCTTTGCAGCGCTTCTCCGCGCCGCGTGCGATGCCGCAATTGCGGCGGATTCTTGTCGGCGGACAGCGCCCAGACGTCAAGTTCGTCGGACGCCCGCTGGCCTAGCGAAACGAGTTGGCTTTCGAGTTCCTGATACAGCGCGTCGCCGAGATGCAGTTTGAGCAAGCCGGCCAGGTCGGGGTCGCTATGGAAGAAGTTGATGCCCCGGCTGTCGGGGATGTTGGACGAGCCGTGTGCCGACTGCGCGGTGATTTCGCTCATGCTTGTCTCCTTTGTGGAAGGAGCATAGAAGCGGCTTCGATAATCGTCTAATACAACTTATATCCGGTACGATAGACGTAGCTTATCGATAAAAGAACCGGAGACTGCCGTGGACCTGAAGCAATTACGCTATTTCGTGGCGGTCGCCGAGGAATTGCATTTCGGCCGCGCGGCCAAGCGGCTGTTCATTTCGCAACCGGCGCTCAGTTTCGACATCCGCAAATTCGAGGACCAGTTGGGGGTGCAACTGCTCGCGCGCACCAACAAGACGGTTGCGCTGACGAACGCGGGGCAGGTGCTGCTGGGCGAGGCGCGCCGTTTGCTGCTGCAGGCCGGCGAGGCCGAACGCATCACGGTTCGGTCGGCGCACGGGTTGGCGGGCCGTTTGCGGATCGGCTTCGTGAATTCGATGTTGTACCGCGGTATGCCGCAGGCGGTGAGCCGCTTCGAGGCTGACTACCCGGGTGTCGAAATCGTCCTGAAGGAGATGAACACCAGCGAACAGGTATATGCGATCCAGCGGATGCAGATCGACATGGGCTGCGCGCATTGGGGCAATTTTCCGTCGGATGTGGTTTCGACGCCGATCTTTTCCGAGCCGTTTCTGTGTTGCTTACCGGTCGATCATCCGCTGGCGCGAAAGCGCAAGGTCGATCTGCGGGCGTTGGCGCAGGAGCCGTTTATTCTGTTTCCGCGCACGGTGTCGCCGCATTATCACGACCTGATCATTGCGCAATGTGTTGGGGCCGGGTTCAGTCCTTTGATTCGCCATGAGGCGCGGTTGTGGCAGACCGTGGTGACGATGGTCGGGTTTGGGATGGGCGTGGCGTTGGTGCCGTTCACCTTGCGGCAGGTACAGGATCCACGGGTTTGCTTTTTGCCCTTGCAGGGCGAGACGCTTCTGTCGCAGGTTTTGCTATTGCGAAGGGGCGGCGACTCGGAGCCTGTCGCGGATCGGTTCGTTGAGTATCTTGGCGAGGCCGGGAGTGGGCCCCGGTAAGGCAAACACACCTCAATCGCCGCCCTCGCGGCGCCCCTCGTAAGCCGTCAGAAGCCTGTGGGCGACCATATCCATAGCCGGTTTGATCAAGCCATTCTTGTCGGTCCAAACCTTGGGCGTCAACGTCCCGCTAAGCGCGACGCTATCCGCGTCAGCCAGAGCAAGCAGCGCCGTCTGCACGTCATCATCAAACGCAATTACATTGACGAAAATCGTATCGCCATCATTGGTGGTTGCCCGTACCTTGCAGGTCACAAAGCGCTTGCCATTCTGCCCCGTGCGAATTTGCGCCTCGCCGTACAAGCGCCCGCCCACCAGTCCATCAATCATCGTCCTGCTCCTGTTATTCCGTACCGTGCAAGAAGCAATATCGCTCAGCACGACACGTATGATCCCACGATACGCAGCGCGACTTACACGAAAGCACGAACCGCTCGCGCATTACGCGCCAATTGCCCTATCCACGTCGCACACCAGACGCTTCGCCAATCGCGGTTACCGCAATTGTTCAAGCCACCATTGCAGCACGCGCCATGTGCGATGCGCCGCACGCCTGCCGCGGACTCACGCGTTCACCGCGAACCCGTCTGTGCCCCGGCCGCCTCGAAAATATCGCGCAACCACTGCGCAAACACCCGCACACGCGACGACAACTGGCGATTCTGCGGATAGAGCACCGAAACCGGCATCGGCGGCGGCGGGAAGTCCGCGAGAATGATCTTCAGTTGCCCCGCCGCCAGTTCTCGCGCCACGCGATAGTGCGGCACCTGCACGATGCCGAGCCCGGCCACCGCCGAGCCTGTGTAGAGATCGGCGCCGGTCACCGATACCGCCGACGGCAGATACGTCGCCGTCTCGCGGCCGTCGACGCTGAATTCGAGCGGCACCGGCTTGCCGGTCGCGCTGGACAGGTAATTGACCGCACGATGCGTGGATAAGGCCGCCGGATCGGCCGGCTCGCCATACGCCTCCAGATAAGCCGGACTCGCCACCGTCACTTGCGGCAACTGCGCAACGCGCCGCCCCACCATCGACGAATCCTGCAGATTTCCCGCCCGCAACACGCAATCGATCCCCTCCCGCACCAGATCGACCAGGCGATCATCGTCGCCGATCGTCAATTCAATGTCGGGAAACTGCGAGAGAAACGCTGGCAGCGCCGGCACGACGAAGTGGCGCGCCAAGGTGCCCTGCAGATTTACGCGCAATAGGCCCTTCGGCGCGAGGTTGGAAAACGAGCCCTCCGCCTCCTCCATATCGGCGATCAGCCGCACGCAGCGACGGTAATACGCCTCGCCGTCGTGCGTAAGCCGGACCGTGCGCGTGGTGCGCTCGAGAAGCCGCGCACCGAGCCGCTTCTCCATGCGTTTCATCAGGTTGGTGACCGTGGCACGCGGAATCTGCAGATCGTCCGAAGCGCGCGTGAAGCTTTGCCGCTCGGCGATCCGTATGAACACCCGCATTTCCTCGAAACGATCCATGGTTGATGCCTTTGTGCCGGGCCGGCGATTCGGCGGCTCGCCGGCCAATTGTTAAAGCAAATGGAATGATGATGGCAAGTCTAACCTGATTATCTCAGCGACGAAAGCGACCATGATTCATCTCACCAACCCACCACACAGAAGGAAACGAATCATGAACACGATCAAGAACGCTCAAGTCGCCATCGTTACCGGCGCATCCCGTGGCATCGGCGCAGCGGTTGCGCAACGCCTCGCCAAGGACGGTTTCGCGGTCGCCGTCAACTACGCGTCGAGTTCGACGGAGGCCGATGCGCTCGTCGCCGAACTCACGGCGGCAGGCACCAAGGCCATCGCAGTGAAGGCCGACGTTTCGAAAGCCGACGACGTGCGTCGCATGTTCGAGACCACCGAACAGCAACTCGGCAAAGTGGACGCGCTGATCAACAACGCCGGCGTGCTCAAGACGGTGCCGCTCGCCGACACCAGCGACGCCCTGTACGACCAGACCTTCGATATCAACGTGCGCGGCACCTTCAACACCCTGCGCGAAGCGGCCGCACGGATGAACAACGGCGGACGCATCGTCAACTTCTCGAGCACGACGCTGGCGTTGAACATGCCGGGCTATGCGATCTACAACGGCACCAAGGCCGCCGTCGAAGCCTTCACACACGTGTTCGCCAAGGAATTGCGCGGTCGCAACATCACCGTCAACGCGGTTGCGCCGGGTCCGATCGCGACGTCGCTGTTCCTCGACGGCAAGACCGAAGAACAGATCCAGACCTTCGCCAAGATGCCGCCGCTGCAACGCCTCGGCCAGCCGGATGACATCGCTTCGGTGGTGTCCTTCCTCGCCGGCCCGGATGCAGGCTGGGTCAATGGCCAGATCCTGCGCGCCAACGGCGGCGTCGCTTAACCCAGCTTGAAAACGCGTACAGAGCCTTTCTCACAGCACGTTTAAACGTCGTATTACTTTCACGAATCGGAGAAGAAAAATGCAGAAGAACGTCATCCTGGTTACGGGCGCAGGTACGGGCATCGGCAAGCTCACCGCGCAATCCTTGGCCGAGGCCGGCCATATCGTCTACGCGACGATGCGCGATGTCGAAGGACGCAACAAGCCGCGCGCCGACGAAATGCGGGCGCTCGCCAAAGCGAAGGACATCCAGTTGCATCCGCTCGAACTCGACGTGTTGTCGCAAGAGTCCGCCGATGCCGCCGCCGCGACAATCCAACGCGAGCAAGGACGGCTCGACGTGGTGATGCAGAACGCGGGCCATCTGGTGGTCGGTCCAACTGAAGCGTTCACGCCCGAGGAAATGGTGAAGGTGTTCGACACCAACCTGTTCGGTGCGCAGCGGGTGAATCGTGCGGTGTTGCCGTATCTGCGCCAGCAGGAAGCCGGCCTGATGTTGTGGATCAGCAGCACGACAACCAAGGGCGGCTTTCCTCCCTTCCTCGGCCCCTACGGTGCGGCAAAGGCCGCGATGGATTCCCTGGCGGTCACCCTCGCCTACGAAATCGCGCGCTTCGGTATCGAAACCTCGATCGTGGTGCCGGGCGCGTTCACTCGCGGCACCGCACATTTTCCGAGCGCCGGCAAACCTGCCGATGCGGAACGCGCCGCCGCGTATGCACGCTATGACGGCGTGATGGATCAGATCGGCGAGCGTCTGTCCGAACTCACACCGGACGACGCCGAGCCGCAGGCGGTGGCCGATGAAATCGTGCGGATCATCGCGTTGCCTTCGGGTGAGCGGCCGATGCGCTCGGTGATCGACTTCGTCGGTGACGGCGCGCGTGAAGTGCTCGAAGTCTCGGAGCGCGTGCGCATCGAGTTCGCCAAGCGGATCGGCATGGGCGATCTGCTCGAAGCGAAGATCAAGCGTTGATCAAGCATGACCGTGAGGACCGCCAAGGGTCATTGATGAACCTTGACGTCCCGCCGTTCCTTTCCCGCTTTGAACCCACACGCTCATGAAACCCTCAATCCTGGTCGCCTGCGCCGTGCTGCTGCCGTTTCTGATCGCCGCTTGCGATGCAAAGCCACAGTCGCCGGACGCGTCCGTCACCACGCGGAGTACAGAAATGAAACCCTCTGTGACTTACCTTCATTTGTTAAAGCACACGCCCTTTTTCACGAGCCTGACGACCGAACAACTGCGTTGGGTGATTGGCCATTCGCATGAATGGGAAGCGCAACCCGCCACGGTGGTCACGCAATGCGACAGCAGCGCACGCGGCACCGCGAGCGATCAAGGCATATGGATTCTTCTGGACGGCGGTTGGCAAATCGAATACGGCCAACAGTCGTATCCGGCGGGCCATGCGAGTGCGGGAAAATGGTTTAGCGTGGCTGTGACCGATCGGCCATGCAGCCTTGTCACGACCGAACACAGCTATGTGATGAAGATCGAACGCGCCGACTTTGACGCGATGCTCGAACAAGGTTTCGCATTCGACCCACATCTCGATGCGGGTCGCCGCTATTACAGCGAACTGTTCGCCGCTCCGGCCGAACTCGTCAAATAGCAGTCGAGCCGGAGCGGGTTGTTACTCTGTGCAAACGCCAAAGAAGCGCGCTTAAACCGCCTTCGGATTACGCTCCGTAAATCCTTCCTGATGCCAGTACGGATACGCGGGCCGCACAGCGCTGGCAGCGTCGAGTTTCGCGACCTGTTCGGGCGTCAGATTCCAGCCCACTGCGCCGAGGTTCTGTCGTAACTGCTCTTCGTTGCGCGCGCCGATCAGCACTGTCGATACGGTAGGCCGCTGCAGCAGCCAGTTCAGCGCGATTTGCGGCACGGTCTTGCCGGTTTCGGCTGCGACCTCGTCGATGGCGTCGAGTACGCGGAACAGATACTCGTCCGGCACCGGCGGCCCCATGTCGGAGGTTTTATGCAGACGGCTCGTTTCCGGCAACGGCTGACCGCGCTTGATCTTGCCGGTGAGACGCCCCCAGCCGAGCGGACTCCACACCACCGCACCCACGCCTTGATCGACGCCGAGTGGCATCAATTCCCACTCGTAATCGCGGCCGATCAACGAGTAGTACGTCTGATTCGCGACATAGCGCGGATAGCCGTAACGATCCGCGGTGTCCTGCGATTTCATCAGATGCCAGCCGGAGAAATTCGACACGCCGGTGTAGCGGATCTTGCCGGCACGCACCAGATCGTCGAGCGTCGACATGACTTCGACGACAGGCGTCTTCGCGTCGAAGCCGTGCAACTGAAACAGGTCGATGTAATCGGTTTGCAGACGTTTGAGCGCCGCGTCCACCGCCTGGATCAGATGAAAGCGCGACGAGCCGACATTGTTCGGACCGTCGTCGAAACGGAAGGTCGCCTTGGTCGAGATGATCGCTTTGTCGCGTTTGCCCTTGAGCGCTTCACCGAGCACCGACTCGGAAGCGCCGCTTGAATAGATGTCCGCGCTGTCGAACATCGTGACACCCGCATCGAAACAGATGTCGATCAGGCGACGCGCTTCGGCCACGTCGGTGGCGCCCCACGCTTGAAAAAATTCGCCCTTGCCGCCGAATGTGCCCGTACCGAAACTCAGTACCGGCACCTTGAAACCGGATGCACCCAGATGTCTGTATTCCATTGATGAATCTCCGTGGCCTAGCCGTCGATAAAACGGACATTCAGTCTACGCGCGTCTGGGCAAACGTGCCGAGTGGCTCGCATAGTGCTGAAGGATGTCGCGCCGGTCAAAGAGCGCCGTCATGGCAACGAAGTGAAGCTTGCAGCGCCGACCTATCCAGCTAACGTACAGCCAGGGCTTTATCTTCAGTGCGCCGGAGGTTTTCCCGCGGCGCTCAATGCGGCCAGCGCGTCACGTGCATTTCGAATCACGGTGTCCCAATCACCCAATGCCGGCTGCCGGAACAATCTCGCTTGCGCATACCAGGGTGTATCGGTGCGTCCCAGCATCCAGCGCCAGCACGTGTCGAAGCGGTTCAGAATCCATACCGGCTTGTCCAGCGCACCAGCCAGATGCGCGGTGGATGTATCCACCGATATCACCAGATCAAGGTTTGCCACCAGCGCAGCCGTGTCGGCGAAGTCCTCGAGTTCTTCCGTGTAGTCGACGACGTTGGGGCACGAATCGCTGTGCGGTAATTGCCGCGCAGCCGCTCCCTTTTGCAGGCTGAAGAACTGCACGTTCGGCACATCGAGAATCGGTGCGAGCCGCTCGAATGTCATTGAACGGCGCGCGTCGTTCTTGCGGAGCTCAGCGACATGCGGCCGATTTCCGCCAGCCCAGACGAGCCCGACCTTCAAGCGCCCTTCCGCTTGTGCCGCGATACGCTCGTGCCACTCACGCGTTGCTTGCGGATCGGTGAACAGATAAGGCGTCTTTGACGGAATACTGGCGAGGTCGGTCTTGAACGCGAGCGGCAGACTCAACAGTGGGCAGTGACAATCGAACGGCGGCAGTGCGTGCCCCGCTTCGACCAATTGATCCACACCGTCGAGCGTGGACATTAGCCGCATCAATTCGGGTGGTACTTCGAGCACGACTTTTGCGCCAAGCTTCGACACCATCACGGCATAGCGGCAAAACTGCAGCGTGTCGCCGAGACCCTGCTCAGCGTGTAGCAGAATCGTTCTGCCATCGATTGAAAAATCGCCCAGCCAAAGCGGTTGCGCAAAGGTGCGTCTGCCTGCTTTGATCCGGCTACGCTCCCAGCGCCATTCGTATTCCTTCCATCCCGCTTCCAGCTGTCCCAGTTGCAACAGACACAACGACTGGTTCCAATGCGTCTCGGCAGCGGTGGGGTTCACGGCCAGCGCGCGCTCGTAGCTCTGCAACGCTTGCGCGTGCTCATCGAGATCGATCTGGGTCAGACCGAGGTTGTTCCAGGCATCGGCAAACGCAGGGGCGAGTTCGAGCGCGCGCTGATAGCTTTGCCGCGCTTCGTGCGGCTGGTTCAGATCGCTAAGCGCATTGCCGCGATTGCTCCATGCGTCAGGATAGTTCGGCTGCAATGCGAGCGCGTGATCGCAGCTTGTGAGCGCTTCGGCGGGACGGCCCAGATCGCGCAGCACGCAGGCGCGATTGTTCCAGGCTTGCGCGAAATCCGGCATCGAGGCGATGGCGCGATCAAAGCTGCCGAGCGCTTCCAGCGGCAAGTCAAGGCCGGCTTGCGCGTTGCCGCGATTGTTCAGTGCGTCAGGGAATTTTGGCTGCAATGCGAGCGCACGATTAGCGCTAACGAGCGCTTCCTCGAAACGTTGCAAGGCATTGAGCGCATAGGCGAGATTCGAATGGATCGGCGCCTGTTTCGCATTGATGGCGAGCGCCTTTTTGAGCAGTTCGATGCCCTCTTGCACACGACCCGCCTGCAGCGCGAGCGCGCCCAACAATTGCAGTGCCTCGAAATGGCGTGGCTTGAGTTCGAGAATCTCTCGGTAGAGTTCTTCAGCCCCGGTGAATGCGCCGTTCTGCTGAAGCGCGACGGCCTGCCGAAGCATATGGTCCAACTGTTGCGGGAGATTGGCAGGCTTGCTCATGAGGTGAGCTTTGATTGAATGCGAGTGAAATCGGGAAACGGCTTTCGAGCTGCCTGAGTCGTGCCGGAGGCCGCGCAGGCCAAGCCTGAAAGAAAGAAGCCGATTATCGCCGAAAAGAACGGTTTCGGTCTGCTGTGTGCAAGCGGCCTTGAATGTCCGCGAGCGAAGGGATTGCTGCTGGTTTTGGCGGCGCGCTTAGAAAGCGCCTCTTTCAAAGGCGTTTATATCCCGCCTGGAGGTGCGCGTCACACCGCAACGTGACGCGCACTTGATGCTCAGACTGCGCCAGCCTGTACCTGGTGTGCGGCTTACTGGGCTGTCAGATGCTTACGCTTGGCAAGATCCTGAGCCATCGCGTAATGTTCCTGGATAGTCGGCAGTGCCTTCTTCGCTGCGTCCTTCAATTGTTCGTCGCGGCCCGAGGCGATTTCCGCCTGGAAGGCCGACAGTGCTTTCTGGTCGCCGGCAAGCGCGACCTGCACGATATAGGCCTTATCGAAGTCGGCGCCACGCAGGTTATTGATGCTCGCGAGCACCGCTGCGTCCGGATCGTTCTTCGGCACGTCGACGCCACGCGGGCTTGCGGCGCGCAGCGCGTCCGAGATTTTCGCGTTGTCGTTCGACACGCGCTCGGCGAATGCCTTCACGTCCCGGTCGGTGGAGCGCGAAGTGGCGATGCGTGCGGCGTCGCGCTGCGTGGCGACAGCTTGGGTGGCGTCGGTGATGAAAGCCTGGTCGGCGGCATGAATACGAGCAGCGGCCGGCGCGGTCTGGGCGCTGGCTGCGGTAGCGACGACCATAAGGCTCGCCATGCAGGCACTGGTGATGGTGGCGAGAGGCAAGCGGTTCATACGTTCTCCTTGGAGTGGAAGCGAAACGATTGCGATGCGCGTGCGCCTTGGCCACTGCATGCGATTGCACTGATACGTTGCAAGTTGCTTGCGACTGGCTAACGGCGCCGCGCTCTTATCGCTGTGCATTCTAGGAGGCGCATTACCTGGCATGTGAAACCATGCTGTCGCTTCTGTAACGTTAGGTAACCTTCATACGAATTACCTTCTTTTGCTGTAAGGCTGCGTCCTCTTCCTGCCTCGAATAGCGGCTGGGTGTTAACCAGAAAGCCTCAGTAAACCGCCTGAATTCACTGAACTTTCCGGCTGTTGCGCCGATAACAAAAAGGTAGGGCACGCGCCAGGGCCGAACGAACGGTATGCATGGCGCACCACTCGCACCGCAATCCCTGGAGAGTTTCGATGGCAGTAGACCACCGCGCGAACGACGAACGCAGCAACCTGACGAGCTCCAACAAATTCGAGTTGTTGCTATATCGGCTGGGATCCGTTCCTGGCAGCGACGCGCACGAGCTTTACGGCATCAACGTCTTCAAGGTGCGTGAAATCTCGACGATGCCGCCGGTGACGCCGATTGCCGGTTCTTCGCCGTACGTCATGGGGGCTGTAGACATTCGCGGGCAGATCATTCCCGTGATCGATTTGCCGCGCCTGATGGGTTGCGAGCCGACGCGTGGCTTGAACATATTGCTGGTGACGGAATTCGCGCGCTCGACGCAGGCTTTTGCGGTCGAGGAAGTCGATGACATCGTGCGGCTCGAATGGAATCAGGTCCTATCCGCCGAAGGCGCGGCCGGGGGCAATCTGGTGACGAGCATCGCGCGTATCGACGGCAACACGGGCGACTCGCGGCTCGCCCAGGTGATCGACGTGGAGCAGGTGTTGCGCGACGTGTTTCCGTCACAGCATCCGAGCGTCGACCCGACCTCCGTGGGTGAAGCGCTTGGCATCCGCCGCGGCGCGAAGATTCTCGCCGCTGACGATTCCGGTTTTGCGCGCAAGCTGATTGAGCAGGCGTTGAGCGCGATTGGCGCGGACTACGTGATGACCAAGACCGGCGAGGAGGCGTGGAATACATTGCAGCAGGCCGCGCGTGAAGCGCAGTCGACCGGCACGCGGGTGAGGGACCGTATTGCGCTGGTGTTGACCGATCTCGAGATGCCGGAGATGGATGGGTTCATGTTGACCCGGCAGATCAAGGCTGACGAGCGGACCCGGGATATTCCGGTGATCATTCATTCGTCTTTGACCGGCGCCGCTAATGAGGCGCATGTGAAGAATGCTGGGGCGAATGGATATGTGGCGAAGTTTGCAGCCGCTGAGCTGGCTGAGGCTATTCGCAATGCATTGGGGGGGGTGCCTGCGGCGGAGGGGGTTGTTGTTTGAGGTGGGGGTTTTTGCCTGTTCGGCGGTTGTTCGTTTGTTTGCCCTGCGGCGGTGGGCTTGCCTTGATCTGGTTGCCTGCGCGGCGCTTGTTCGTCTGTGTGCCTGTGGCGGTGGCCTTTCCTTGATTTGGTTGCCAGCGCGGCGCTTTGTCTGTTTGCCTGGGGCGTTGGCCTTTCCTTGAATTGTTAGTCTTACTGTGTCACATAGTTTTCGTGCCATCGCTGCGATGAATGGTGCAGACGTTGCGTGAGTCGTAGTCCGAGCAGGATACGCAACGTCGTGATGGAGTCAGGAACGTGGCGTTGTGCGCGCTGGACTGCCGCGTGCGATGTAATCCGCGGGAAGCGCAGGCAGCGCGCGTTCGATGAAGTTTTTTTTATCGCCGCTGCCTGATCCCATCCTGAGTCGCTGGGCCATCAGAAACCCATATGCGGCAATACTCAGCGTGGCGTGGTGGTGAAAGCCCCGCCAGCCGCGACCT
>NZ_JABBGJ010000006.1 GCF_012927345.1 Paraburkholderia polaris | reverse complement strand
GCCGCGGGGTTGACGATCAGCGCAGGCCGCACGTCTCGAACAACCGCACGGACCTGGTCCAGATTGGACAGATCCAGCGTGGCGCGGTCGACCGCGACTACGTTGCCGAGCCCTTGCAGCGTACGCGCGAGCTCGAAGCCAACCTGGCCATTTACCCCGGTGACGAGAATCGTCCGCCTGGCATCATGTGCGCTCATACGGTAACCCCTTATGCGTAGACTTCAGCATCGGCAAGACGCTTGCCTGCCGCGTCTTTCGCGGCCAGCAACGGCTCGAAGTCAATCGGCCACTCGATACCCACCTCCGGATCGTTCCAGACGATGCTGCGCTCGTACTCAGGGAACCAGTAATCGGTGGTTTTGTAGAGGAACTGCGCCGATTCGCTCAAGACGACGAAGCCGTGCGCAAAACCTGGCGGCACCCACAGCTGCCGATGGTTCTCCACAGACAGCGTGACACCCACCCACTTGCCGAAATTCGGCGAACTCTTGCGAATGTCGACAGCAACATCGAACACTTCCCCTTCAACCACACGCACGAGCTTGCCCTGCGCGTTCTGGATCTGGTAATGCAAGCCGCGCAGCACGCCTTTCGCCGAGCGCGAATGGTTGTCCTGCACAAACTCCACACCTGGCTCAACCTGCTCGGCGAACTCCTTCGCATTGAAGCTTTCGAAGAAAAAGCCCCTTGCATCGCCGAACACTTTCGGCTCGATGATCTTGACTTCAGGCAGCGCCGTAGCGGTTACTTGGATGGCCATGCAACTTGGTCCGTAAGAAGGTTTTGCAGATACTTGCCGTACGCGTTCTTCGCGAGCGGCCTGGCCAGCGCAAGCAGTTGCTCACCGTCGATCCACGCCTGACGGTACGCAATCTCTTCCGGACACGCGACCACCAGACCCTGGCGCTTCTGCAGCGTCGCGATGAACGTAGCTGCTTCGATCAACGAATCGTGCGTGCCCGTATCGAGCCACGCATAGCCACGTCCCATGATCTCGACATTGAGCGCGGCGTTGGCCAGATATCGCGAGTTGACGTCGGTGATCTCAAGCTCGCCACGCGGCGACGGCTTGATATCCGCCGCGATATCGCAGACCTGCTTGTCGTAGAAGTACAAGCCGGTAACAGCGTAGTTCGAGCGCGGCTTGACCGGCTTCTCTTCGATCGACAGCGCACGGAACTGCTTGTCGAATTCGACAACGCCGTAACGCTCCGGATCGTGCACGTGATAAGCGAAGACGGTCGCGCCTTCGTCTTTCTCGTTAGCGTGTTCCAGCTGCTTCGCCAGATCGTGGCCGTAGAAAATGTTGTCGCCAAGAATCAGCGCCGACGGATCATTGCCCACAAAATCGCGGCCGATGATAAACGCCTGCGCGAGCCCATCCGGCGAAGGCTGAACCGCGTACTGAATGTTCATGCCCCACTGGCTGCCGTCGCCGAGCATCGCTTCGAAACGCGGCGTGTCCTGCGGCGTGGAGATGATCAGTACGTCGCGAATACCCGCCACCATCAGCGTGGACAGCGGGTAGTAGATCATCGGTTTGTCGTAGACCGGCAGCAACTGCTTGGAGACGACGTGCGTGATCGGATACAGGCGCGTGCCCGATCCGCCCGCGAGAATAATGCCTTTGCGCGCCATTGCCGTGCCCTTACGCGCGCTGCGCGTAGTTGGTCTCAACCCACTTCCGATACTCACCCGAAGCGACTTCGTCAGACCACACCTGATTGTCCAGATACCACTGAACCGTCTTGGCGAGGCCTGTTTCGAACGTCTCAGCCGGCTTCCAGCCGAGCTCGCGCTCGAGCTTGCGCGCGTCGATCGCATAACGGCGGTCGTGGCCCGGACGATCTTTCACGTAGGTGATCTGGTCGCGGTACGAGGCACCCGCCTTCGGACGCAATTGGTCGAGCAGGTCGCACAGCGTATGCACGACGTCGAGGTTCTTCTTTTCGTTCCAGCCGCCAATGTTGTACGTCTCGCCCGGCGTACCGCGCGCGAGCACTTCGCGGATTGCACTGCAATGGTCGCCGACATACAACCAGTCGCGCACGTTCTGACCGTCGCCATAAACCGGCAGCGCCTTGCCGCCGAGCGCGTTGGCGATCATCAGCGGAATCAGCTTCTCAGGGAACTGGTACGGACCGTAGTTGTTCGAGCAGTTCGTGGTGAGCACCGGCAGGCCATACGTGTGATGGTAGGCGCGCACCAGATGGTCGGAACCCGCCTTGGTGGCCGAATAGGGGCTATTCGGCGCGTATGGCGTGGTTTCGGAGAATTGCGGATCGGTAGCGGACAGCGAGCCGAACACTTCGTCGGTCGACACGTGCAGGAACCGGAACGTGGCCTTGTCGGCCTCGCCGAGCGTATTCCAGTACTGACGGGTGGCTTCGAGCAGCGTGAAGGTGCCGACCACGTTGGTCTGCACAAAATCTGCCGGCCCGTGGATCGAACGGTCCACATGGCTCTCAGCGGCAAAGTGCAGCACGGCACGCGGCTTGTGCTCGGCGAAGAGCGCGTCGAGCGCGGCGCGATCGCAGATATCGGCGCGTACGAATACGTGCTTGGGATTGGCCTGTTGCGACTTGAGCGTACCCAGATTGCCGGCGTAGGTCAGCTTGTCTACATTCAGCACCGCTTCGTCCGACGTATCGAGCCAGTCGAGCACGAAATTGGCGCCGATAAAGCCGGCACCGCCTGTTACCAGGATCATGGGGTTTCCTTCGAACGCATAGGTCCGTATCCAATTCGATTGCTGGAATGTTTTTGCATGAGAACGGGAGTTTCGGATTAGTGAGTTGGGAGACAGGGAATTCGAATTCCAGACTTCGATATATGACGGAGATAGTCAGGCAACCAATGGTGACCGGCAACATGTCACCGCCACAATATCGCGCGCTTTTATGATGGTCGCGGGCCGCAGCGGATGACACTTCCCGCGATGAGCGTCCGCCGGGGCACGGTGCAAAATGCCACTAGCCCAAGCTGGGCGCAATGCCGCAGTCGACGGCGAGCAGGGTGATCTTGCGGGTGCTGACGAAAGAGCGCTATTCATTCCGTGAGTCTCGGTAACGGTAAGGTTAAAAATGATCGCGCGGAAACGTCCGGCAGAACTAACAACCGGCCCTCTTCCGCCGTTCATCGTAAGTTGGTTTCACCTTGCGAACCGGTCGTCCCAATAGCGGTGATGCATACTCAATCGGCGCTTTATCGAGGGTGACATGTATTTCTCAAACCGACTAATACGGAACGCAATAAGCTTCAGTCCATTGCGCACGATGGAAATCGGCCACAGATGAATTTTCTTCATTCCGAGAAATTTGAGTTCGTTTATCACGTAGCGAAGACCTTCCTTCCCCGCGCCGCCGACCTCTTTCCTGATCCATTCCTCGCGGGCATGAAACACACCAATGTCGAAATAACGCTTGAATTCTTGGAGCAGCGTGTAGTTGTGTGAGTGCCGGCAACGAGCGCTTCCCTCGTAGGCAATCTTCCAGCCCTTCAATAACATCTTGGCGGCCACATACATGTCTTCCGACAAAATCACATGCGCCGGAAATCCGCCCACTGCCTTGATAGCTTCACCGCGATAGGCTGAGAACGAATTCGACATGAACGCGGCTTTCATGCCCGATTTATCCGCTGTCTTGAGGGACTTTACTTCCGATGTGTCGGGGTAATTGAACTTGCGCGCGTGCATCGACAGCACCGACGCATCCAGATGAGGCAACTGCCGCCCGCACACCGCGCCGACTTCCTTGTTTGCGAAGGGGCGGATGATATTCTCGAGCGCGTACTGATCCTCCAGATATGCGTCCTGAGTCAGGAAAACATAGAAGTCGTAGCCCGGATTATTGTCTATCATCCGCTGCCGGGTGGCGCCGTGGTTGAACTCGGCCGTTGGGATCGAAAATACGGTGGCGCCGTGCGCCGCCGCAACCTCAGCCGTCCCATCCCGTGAGGATGAGTCGACCACGATGAAGTCGAATTTCTGACTCTGGGACTTCAGAGACTGCGTCAATCGAATCAGATCTTCGCGCCCGTTGTATGTTGGGACAATACAGGCAACCTTCGCAGCGCCGTTTATCGAATCCACGACCTCGACTCCCATGTCAAAAGTGTACGAATTGAAAAGATTTGCTTGCAAAACAAACTGCGCGTTATCCGCTCAATAAATGCGAGCGGAAAGCCGGCCGCCTCGCGAACTTCAGCGACGATCTGTGTCTTCCGATGTGGGCTGCAATTTGTGTATGATTCGACTGATTAAAAAATCCAACGAGTCATACGAAACAAACGACTAATGGAATTCCTCTCCCGAGATTCGGAGCGTCAATCCTGATTGAGGCACAGATCTTCCGATGGACATGTCGCACCCTTCTCGAGCAATAGAGAATTTCATCGTGTTGACAAGATAAAGGCCCGACAACTCGCGTAAGCATTGCAAATAATTCAATCGAGGCTTGCTTGTTCGTTGGGATGTATCTTTACCGAACGAAAGCGGCTTTAGGGAAACGTGGCGAAGGACGACCAGATAATTTCACTTTTCGACAAAGCGCTTGAAGCTTGGAGAGACGCGCGATCGAGAGGGCAGAAGTGGTGGAAAGCTTTTGCGGGTGAAAGGAAATTAGATATATAGGCCGCGCTGGTCGGCAGAAGACAAAACGTGGTTCTTGTCGGCTAACTCGCCGTGGATGCACGGCGGTGTCACCGGCGATGCACCGCTGTAGGTGGCGCCGCGAGCTGTGACGGTCTGATTGAAAGTTGCCGACCACGACCATCTCGACGTCGAGAAGCCGATGCACGTTCGGGCGATCCAGCGAGCGCATCTTCGACAAGATCGAATGATGTGTCGACGAGAGGCGCCTTCACGGCCGCTATTTCGCAGTTGCGACTACTCGTGCGGAAACGGCTCGATCAGTTTTTTTTGCAAATCGTCGGTGCTTCGTTGCGCGAGTGTTCAACGTTGCTCCCCCACTCGATTTTCGTAACGACAACGACCTGCCAGTCAATGCGATCTGCATGGGATAAATGTAGCAATCCGCCAACATGTTAGCTTTTTCCGTCAGCCGCCATTTCCGATGAAGCTGACTATGTATGATGCACCGCAACCAGAAGACACTTCCCTGCACAACTTTCGTTCGGTTGCTCTTGGTAGGTAGCGCGGTATGTCGTACAGCCACAAGAAATATAGCGATTATCAATCGATATTAATTGGGACTGCATATATATTAATTAATTGGGTTGCGCGCCGCGTTACGAAGATGAGTTGCGGTGACGATCGATAACGGTTCCATTTGCCGCCGGGCGTTTAATACTAACAACTATAGACATGAGCGGAAACTTGATTGGACAGGAACCGATAGGAGGCCGCAAGACGTTGGCGTTAGCTGCCGTTCTGGCGTTTTCGACTCCTGTGCATGCGGTAGAGCCGGCGTTGAACGCGCTCGGTCAAGCGGGTGGTTTGGTGATTCCCTATGCGTTTGCACTGCCCGAAGGGACGGTGGAGGCGCAGTACAACAACTACATCGACCCGCGCTACGGAAAGCAGGCGACGGGCGCGCAGATGTACTGGGGCGCGGTTGGGTTGCTGCCTTATGTTGAGTTGTCCGGCGGACTCGCCAATTATCCGGCTGATGTCCACGCACCATTCAGCGACGCCGACCACTTCCTGTTTCGCCACCTGATGGCTGACGTCAAAGTTGAAGTGCCGAAGTTCTTCAAGTATCAGCCGAGCATTGCATTCGGTGTGACCGACAT
Organism: Paraburkholderia polaris; assembly: GCF_012927345.1. Classification (GTDB taxonomy): domain Bacteria; phylum Pseudomonadota; class Gammaproteobacteria; order Burkholderiales; family Burkholderiaceae; genus Paraburkholderia; species Paraburkholderia polaris. The sequence continues at coordinate 248,283 of NZ_JABBGJ010000006.1, read as the reverse complement.
TGGCGGCCAGACGCATTTCTTCCGTTCGAAATACGGCGTGGTGTCGCAAGCGTTCGGACCGGTGACATTGACGGCCGGTTACGGCTCGGGCGATCGCCTCGATGGTCTGTTCGGCGGCGCGCAGGTTTCGCTGTGGAACACGGGGTTGTCGCTACTCGCAGAAGACGATTCGAAGACGCCTTATGCGGGTGTGCGTTATCAGTCTCCGCGGATTGGCTGGCTAGCCGATGCGAACGTGGTCGGCACGTTCATGCGTTCGATCCGCTCGACCGATGGTGTATCGCCGCGCACGTCGTTCTCGGTGGGCATTCAGATTCCGCTGGGCAAACGCTTTAGCAGTGCACGTTGCGCAGATGGCTTGTGCGAAGGCCCGCAAGTGTCCGCAGCGCAGACCGCGGATGCCGGCGACGACGGCCCGATCCGCCTCGCCAGCCTGCAACCGGTGGACACGCGTGCTGCCACCAGTAATAACACCGCGCTGGCCGCAGCGCCGATTACGTATGTGCCGCCGCTGCAGTCGTATGCGTCTGTGATGCTGAGTGACGTGACGGCGGCCAAAACGTCGGACGCGCCGTCTCCCGCCATTCCGGAAGCGCTGGATACCTCCGCGCTCGACGAAATCGCCGCGCAACTCTTTGCCGCCGGCCTCGAGCGGGTGCGTGTCGGGATGAGCGGTCGCGATCTGGTGGTCGAGTACGAGAACCATCGCTACAACCAGAACGAAGCTGATGCGCTCGGCATTGTGCTTGGCGTGGCGAGCGTGAATGCGCCGCACGGCACCGACAAGATTCACGTGGTCATCAAGAAGGCCAATGAGCCGTTAGGCGAAGTCATTGTCGATCGTGATGCATTTGCGCAGTTCGTTGAGGGTGGCGCGCCGACGGCTGCAAGTGCGTCAATGACGATGCGCACGCGCCCGACATACGACGCGGACTCGATCGCATGGCATGGCAACGAACATACGCATGGGCTGACACGTATCCAGATCGAACCGATCGTCAGTTACCTGTACGGCACCGAGTACGGCAACTTCGACATCTCGCTCGGCGCCAACATTGAAGGTTTCGTGCCGCTGTGGCGCGGCGCGGAGTTCTACGCGAGTTATATCGCACCGATCTACAACACAAAGAACATGGACGCAGGCCGGGTGTTTAGCGATTACCGCCTGCGCGGCGGCCTGAATGCGGTCGCATTGGCACAAAGCTTCTGGATCATGCCGCAGGTGTTCAACGTGACGTCGATCGGCAAATTCGATTACTCGTATGTCGGCGTGCAGAACGAAACCACGATGTTCGTGCCGGGTCGCCCTGATCTGATCCGCTTGCGGCTCGCCTATCTGCACCATGAGCCGGGTCACGACGAATTGCCGAGTGAGAAGAATGCCGAGCTGACTTACCGCTGGGTGCAGCCGTCCTGGAACCTGTGGATCGAAGCGGGCGTGGCGCGCTTTGTCGGAGGAGACAAGGGACCGGTTGCGACGCTGACGCGCTGGTTCGACGACGTCTCGGTGAGCGTGCATGGCGAGCATAGCGGACAGGGCACGTTTGTGGGCGCCGCGGTCAGCTTCCCGCTCACATTGCGCCAGGGCATGAAGCCCGGGATCAGCCAGGTGTACGGCTCGGAACAGTTCGGGCTCGATTTCCGTACGCGGGTGGGATCGACGAATTACCTGTCGACCAATGCGGCGGAGAGCATGACCTTCCCGTATAGCACGCAGCAGTACCTGCTGAATCAGGGCCGCTTTAGCGGCGAGTACTTCTCGACCCAGCTTTACCGGATGCGTGATGCGTATCTGCGTTACGGGCGCCCGGGTAGTGACGCAACGAAGCCGAAGCCGCAAGTCAGTGTGCCGGCTGTATCGACGGGCGCGGCGCTTTCACATGGCGTCTGCGGAAGCGGTTTGCAGGGTGTAAGCGACGGACGGGCGCTGGTGCCGGTCAATTGTGAATGACTTTCTTTGGAGATAGGCGATGAAGCTTCTAAACGGCGCCACGCTGCGCACGCTGCAGTTCGGATCGATAGTGGTTGCGACCAGTGCGCTGGTTGCATGCGGTGGCGGAAACGATAGCGGTAGTTCGCAGGGCGCGACGGTGAGCGGCACAGCCGCAGTGGGTGCGGCAATGGCAAACGCAAGCATTGTGCTGACGTGCAAGAACGGTGCGGGCAGTGCGACGGCGAATGCAAGCGGTGCGTATTCGGCAACCTTCAAGTTTGACGGACCGTGCGCGATCACTGCATCGAGCGGTACCATCGCGCTCCATTCGTTTGCGGCCGGCGCGGGCACTTACAACGTGACGCCCTTGACCGAATTGCTTTTGAGCTATCTGGCCGGGCAGCTTGGAACCACCGTTAGCGGACTGCTGTCGGGAATCTCGAGCAACACAGCGTTTCAGAGCGCGCTGTCCAACAGCACGGTAATCGCTAACGCGCAGGCGGCCGTCGCCCAGCTGATCAAGACCCAGTACGGGATAACGCTCTCGTCTTCTTCGTTCTTGACGGTTTCGTTCACGCCAGGGCAGCCCGGCGCGGATGCTGATCTGGACACATTGCTGACTGCCGGCGCGATTACCGCGAATGGTCAGCCGACGGCGGCCTTGACAGCCGCTGCGACAACGGCGGGGGCGGCAGCGCCGATCTCCGGCGGGGGCAACGGCGGTGGAGCAACCGGTGGAACGGGTGGTACCGGCGGCACGGGAACCACAACGAAATAGCTTTCACGTGGTGCGGAAGCAGGAAATCGAGCCGCTGGACCGGTCCAGTTCCCCAACGGGGCTGGACCGGTTGCTTACCAAGGAATCTTTGTCCAATACGAAATCGCTCAAATAAGTTTGAAGGTATTTGAGGCTTCGCGTCGCGATGGTCTGGATTGGATAACGATGGTCTTTACGATTCAGCCGCGAGGATCCATGAACGGAACGACAACGGCTTGAGACGTGAAGGGCAACTATTCGTAGCCGAGCTTGTGACTCAGAATGGGCGCGAAAAAGAGTGCAATCGCAGAGCCCGCTGCCTTACCCTCGAGCTCCGCGGCCGCAGCAGCGGCCCGCATTCCATACAGATGTGTGAACAGATCGAATAGCTGGGGTAGGCAGTAGAGCACCGCAATCGCAATGCAATAAGCTTGCATGATCGACATGCGCCAGCCTTTCTCGAAGGCGACAGCAGCGGCGACAATGCGCAGAACGCCGAATAACACGAGCGCACCCACCGCCGCCTGTTCGCGGAGCAGATACTCTGGAATAAACTCGTCCATAACTTCCTGTTCACCCGGTACGTTAACCCAACTGAGCCATTTGGAATTGATAGCCGCCCATTCGAACGTTGCCATCGGATGCCGGCCGCCTAGGACAATCGTTCTTCGGAATTGAGGAACGAGTTGACCTGCTTTGATGTTACCGAAACCGTACCCACGCAATGAAAGCGCGGCCGAATGAACCACAATGTTGGCCGATATGGTTAAGCCTGCGTTCCATAAAACGGGCGGGCGCTATCTATGCGCGTCCCTTCTTCTCTAAAATCCGCGGTCGTGTTGGCCGCGTCTGCACTGGCGGGCAACGGGGCCGCGAAGGGACTCATTCGTCTTGGGAGACTGTCGTGGGTAGTAATTGGTGAGGGCAATCTGGGCGCTCGCTTGGGTAGGGCCTGCCCCACCCGCATCAATGTTGAACACCTCTGGCGCCCCCTGTTCGCTGTCGCTACCAGGCATGGCGACCGTGCTCCCCGGATCGAGCTCGTGCCGTTGATCCAGCACCTGTACCCGGCCCTTCTACGGTGCCACCTGGTTGCGCATCCGATAGTCCGTCGGCGTCGTCGACAGATATTTCCTGAACAGCTTCGACAACTGCCCGCCGCTGCCGATACCGCAGCGACGTGCGATCTTGTCGACTGGCAGACGCGATTCAACGAGCATCCGGCAACTCATGTTCAATCGTGCGCGCAGCAGATAATCGGAGGGTGTCATGCCGATCTCGCTCTTGAAACGGCGCAGGAAGTTGCGCTCGCTCATCGCCGCGACCTGCGCCGCATCGTCGATTGAGATGGGACGATCGACGTTCGCTTCCAGCCAGCGTGCCGACGCCAGGATCTTCTCGCTGATCTGGGGCGTCGCGCCAAGCGTGACCGACGAGCTGAAAGGCGTCTTGGGTTGCGGCGCGATCGACTCGGCAACCTGCTGGGCCAGATCGGCCCCGAGATCCTCTTCGACGATGCGCAGCGCCGTCGATACGGCGCCCGGCGCTTCTGTCAGCGACCGCGCCGGATACAGGCCGTGCGCGTCGTTATCTCCGTAGAGAAGCGAGCAGTAGCGACTAGGCAGCCCGGCTGTTTGCAGCAGCAACTGGCCTTCCGCAATCGGATGCACGATCTCGCTGAATGGATGCCGGCGGCGCAGCCAGCTGCTCAACCGCTCGTCGCGGCATGCCTGCTGTACGCCCGCCCCGCCGGCAATGAACAACAGGTGCGTCTCGTTCGTGCCTCGGTGCGACTGGACGTCGTCGGTCCAGACAAATACCGATGACGAACTGGCGATGCGCCCACCCGCGGCGGAAAGCAGCGAGACGTCGTAGCGTGTACGGCCCGATCGTTGCGCGGCGACGAGCGAGTTTGCCTTCTGGAAGATCTCGATGATTGCTGCGACTGTAGGCAATGCGAATCCATTGAACAGCGCGATGTCGACGCGAGTCAAAGCGTTCGTTTGCATCGGCACGGCACTTTGCCGCGAGCTACGCGGCAGAGTATCTACCAAGTCCATTTATTTTTCCCCGGAATGTGTGGTCTGCAAAGTCTTCTCCCCAAGACTCTGGTTTTTTTCTTATTGGAGCATGCTATAGATTTGATTCTGTTGTCAGTATTACATGGCCGAATTAGCCAACACATTGGCTGTTGAAGACACCGAGTGCTGAGTTTGCGAACGGCCGTGCTGGGCGCCTGATTTTACCCCTCGAACAGAGATAAGATTTGGAAATGCAAATCGCGCCAAAACTGAGACGGAATGTATAGCGAAACATTTATTTGTTTATATGCGGATCTGATTAATTGTTGCCCAATATTGGTGAATCGAAAAAATGCAAGGGAAATATCTTGTAATGAATGCATTTGGGAATTGTGCTGAGCTAATCTGACGCATCGCGCATCGCGCATCGCGCATCGCGCATCGCGCAACGCGCAACGCGCAACGCGCAACGGGCGAGTCGCCCGCTACCCCAAAGGCTAACCACCGACTCCGGGACCGCGGGTGGCTCAGGTCATTGGTAACACAACGTCTAACGGCTTGCTCATCTCGGACAGAAGTTTTCCGATAACCGCCGCAAAGTGGTGCGGCAATCTGGAAGCGGTAAAATTAGCCCCTTGGCCGCTCGAGATATGCGCTCGCAGGTGAGTGTCCACACGTATCGTTACCCGACCGGGCCGTAGTCCGGCGGGCATGTCTATGTTTCGAGGACACTGCAACGAGATACGTCATGGGATGCAGCCGTCTGCACATGAATCCAATGTGACACTGCGAACCGACTCGACTTTTTCCGTTACAGCGGAATCCGGCGATCACGATTTGGCGGCCTGGCGTCGTTCGGGCCGCAGGCTTCAAACGTGTCGATCGCCTTTCGGATTAATCAGTGCTCTGACGCTGTGCCAGCCGCCGAATGGTGGCGTTTGGGGCGTGCGCGGTCTGCTCCTGTCAGCAGGTGTTCATATACGATTTTCCCGGATTTTCAAGGAGGGAGTTTCCTGCCTCCTTGCGTACGGGGCACGCTTGTATCATGTGAAGCGCTATGTTCAGCTGGTCCACTGCACAGGCATTGTTGTAGGCGGGGCCGAGGTGGATAAAAATTTTTAGCAAACGATTGCGCTTAAGGCTAAATAAGCTTCGCGCGCGACCGTTAACGGGTTCATGCACAAACAAGACATTCAGACAATTGTCTCCGCAGCTCGCGAAACGGCCGATTCCATCGTCGGTGCGCGCGAGTGGAAGACGGCCGAAGATGCCAGCGCAATGCACGATGTGATCTTCTGGGACATGCTTGCCAAGCGATTGCCTAACACGAACATCGTCGATTTGCTGTCAGCGTTCGATTAGACGGCGTCGTAGGCACGGTGCAGCTTGCCATGCAACATCCTTCGAAGCCATTGCGCAGCGTGCTGTTAGGCGCGCGATAGCGGACGTGGCCGACATTCATCGATTGGTGGCTGAAGCTTCACCAGGGCTACTGGTCGCCAAGACCAACCAGGGAAAAGATCTTGACGACTGTTCCTGGTTTCGGTTGCCGTTCACCCTGTTGCTGAATGAAGACTTGCATTGCGCGCGTCATCTCTTGGGCTGAAAGTTTGCGATAGGCGCAGATGTTGTACGTGACACCGTGCTGCCAGTCCTTGATGAAATTATCTACGTTCGGTAGCTGCATGCTTTCCTCGACAGCGTCACGTGATTTTCCAGCTGGAACTGATCGTCTTTCGTCCGTGGCCGTGGAATTGAAGAGGTCCACGAAAAAGAACCTGCCGCCCGAGGGAGCGGCAGGCTAAAAGATCGAGGGGTGGGGTTCGCTTGAGAGAAGCGCCCCTCGAAAGACCGAAGCTGAGTGTAGTCGTTCGAAGGAGGCGGTGGACGCACGCGGCGGATGAGGTCACGTTCTTGACGGAACAGGACATGAAAAAGGGCTCATCCGGGCAGGACCGGTCCAAAGATGTCAGGCTAAAACGCGATCGCGCGGCCTCGAATGACCTGCCACCGGCGACGACGATGGCGAGCCGCCAGAACTTCTCCCACGGGGTGGAAAGATAATCTCGGCACTGGCACCCGCCGCAAGCACCCGCCGCAAGCACCCGCCGCAAGCACCCGCCGCGAGCACTCCCGCATGGCTCGCAATGCACCGGGGCGAGACGCGGTGCATCGCAAAGAACCGATCAGCGATTCACGAGCTTGGCGGAATAACTCAGCGCAAGCGCGCAGCCGACGATCATGCAGGCTGCAAAGCCGAACAGACCGGCACTTTGCGAATGGAACGTATCGCGCAGCCAGCCGATGAAATACGTGCTGCCGAAGCCGCCGAGGTTCGCGATCGAGCAGGCGAAAGCGATGCCCGCCGCGGCAGCAGGGCCTTTGAGGAAGGTCGAAGGCAGCGACCACACAACAGGCATCGCGGCCGCAGCCCCTGCGTTGACCAGCGAGAACAGAATGACCGTCGCAACCGTGCTGTGGCTGCCTGAGCCGGCGATCGCCAGCGCCACGGCTGCCACGAGAAACGGCACGACGATATGCCAGCGGCGTTCGCGCATCCGGTCGGAACTGGCGCCGCAGTAGAGCGTGCTCAGCACGGCTAACGCATTCGGAATCGCCATCAGCCAACCGATGTGATACGCATCCGCAACGCCGGTATCGCGCAGGATCGACGGCAGCCAGAAACTCGTCGCGTACAGCCCGAGCAGCACGCACAGATCGATGAGGCCCAGTGCCCAAACCTTGAAATTGACGAAGGCGCCGCTCAGCGAATGACTCTTGTTCCCGGACGGTTCCGCGTCGAGATTCGCGCGCAGCGTTTTTTTCTCAGCGGCGTTGAGCCAGCGAGCGGACTCGATGTTATTCGGCAGCCACGCGAAGATCGCAATGCCGAGGGCGATGGACGGCAGCGCTTCGAGCAGGAACAACCATTGCCAGCCGCCCAGGCCGTGTGCGCCGTTGAAGTACGTCATGTTCCAGCCGGAAATCGGGCTGCCGATCATGCTCGACAGCGGCAAGCCGACCATGAACAGCGCAATGATGCGAGCGCGGCGCGCGTCGGGATACCACTGTGTCAGATAGAGCAGCACGCCCGGCAGAAACCCGGCTTCGGCGACGCCTAGCAGGAAGCGAACAATATAGAACTGCATCGGCGTGGTGACGAACAGTGTCGCGCCCGACAGCAGACCCCAGGTAATCATGATGCGTGCGATCCACAAGCGCGCGCCGACCCGCTGCAGAATCAGATTGCTCGGGACCTCGAAGAGAATATAGCCGGCGAAGAACAGACCCGCGCCGAGGCCGTAAACGGTATCGCTGAACTTGAGTGCGTCAAGCATTTGGAGCTTCGCGAGACCAATGTTGATACGGTCGAGATACGCCGCGAAATAACACAGACAGAAGAACGTGATGAGACGGATCGTAACCTTGCGATAGAGCTCGCTGTTGTCGGTGCTGCTCGTATCGAGCACAGCACTGCCCTGATAAACATTCGCCATGACTGCCACTCCCGGAAGGTGGTGCGAAAAAAGGTGGATGTCGTGCGACAAAGATCGTTCGCACTCTGCTTGCAGATGTCTGTGTATCACGCTAAAAACATAGCGTATACACTCTAAAACGCAGGGTGGTAAGAACCCTGGTTGGAGGTCATCGATTTTCTTCCTTAAGTCGCTTGATTCGTCGTAAAAATGGGCGTGATAGGTGCCTTATTGCACCTGCAAAGATGGTTTGTGCACGGTGAAAGTGCATGGAAAATGTAGAGCGTATTAGCTACAAAAAAGCCGCACGATGTGAATGCTTGATCGATGTCGTATTGAGGGTGCAGTTGGAGGGTGTACACTCTTTCTCTTTCGTCTTCAGGCCAATCCGGCTATCTCCCTTATGGCGTCGCACAAGGATTCCTACGACTTTCACGATCAGATCGGCCATTTGCTGCGCCGCGCGTATCAACGTCACGTCGCGATTTTTCAGGAAGCGATTCCCGATTCCGATCTGACCGCCGCGCAGTTCGTCGCGCTGTGCGCTGTCAAAGAGCAGCAACCGTGCTCGCTGAACGACATCGTCAAAGCGACCGCGATCGATCAGGCGACGATTCGCGGCGTCGTCGAACGCCTCAAGGCGCGCGCGTTGATCGAGGTGAGCGCCGACCCGAACGACGGACGCAAGCTCGTCGTGCGTCCGACCGCGGCGGGCCTTGCGCTGATCGAGCGCACCGTGCCGTTCGCGAAGGAGGTCACGGAGCGCACCTATGGCGCGCTGAATGCGGGCGAGCGCGTTGCCATGCTGTTTCTGCTGCGCAAGATGATGGAGTCGGACGGCGAGTAGGTCGCTCAGGCCGCCGTCACCTTGCCGCTAGTTGCCTGCCGCGTACGCCTGCTCAGCCGCCATCAGCTTGCCGGCGGCGCGCAAGCCTTCGCGCACGGTCTCCGGGGTGAACGGCGGGGCCACGAAGCGCACGCCCGTTGCGTCGTAGATCGCATTCGCGAGCGCGGCGGGTCCTGGCACAGAGGCCGATTCGCCCGCGCCTAGCGGCGGTTCGCCCTGGCGCGGCATCAGCACGACATCGACGGCCGGCAACTCGGGAAACGTCAGGATCGGGTAGCTGCCCCATTCGCGGCTCGCCACCTTACCGTCGGCGAATCGCACGCGCTCCTTGAGCGAGCGGCTCAATACCTGGATCACATTGCCGTGAATCTGGTGACGCACGCCATCCGGATTGATCATCGTGCCGGTGTCCTGGCCGACCGTGATGCGCTCCACTCGCACGTCACCGGTCACGCGATCCACAACGAGTTCCACAGCCCACGCCGACCACGCCGCGCCGAAGCCCGGAAAGCGGCTGTGTACGTAACGCGCGTAAGCGAGGCCATGTCCGCGCACGTAGCGCTCATCAGCCGCCTCGCTGCCGCGCTTGCGATGCTTCCACCCGGCGCGCGCGGCCACCGCTTCGAGCAGTTCGGCGGCGCGCGTGTCGTTCAGATGGCGCAAACGAAATGCCAGGGGATCGCAGCCCGTGAGCGTCGCCATTTCATCGGCGAACGAATCGTGCGCGAACGAGTTGGGCAGCGCGGAGACGCCGCGAAACCATGACGAACGCACGATGGGCGCGAGATCGTCGCACGCGAAACGGCGGTTCGGGCTTTCGTACGGCGAGACGGCGGTGCGGTCGCCCATTTCGAAGACGCGCGCTTGCGGAGCGATGGCGCCCGTCAGTAGCGATGCGAGCAGCGGCGCATCGTTCGATGGATAACGCGCCACGAAGTCGTAACCAAGCAGACGGCCGTCGTCGCTCACCGTGCCCGTGACGTTCACCACCTGGCCACAGCCTTTCGGCTCCCACGTATGCTCGTCGGCGCGCGAGAGCTGCACGCGCACCGGTGCACCGGCCGCGCGCGAAAGCAACAGCGCGTCGCCGCCGACGTCGTCGGCACAATTGCGTCCGTAGCAGCCGGCCGCTTCCATGCGGACGACGTCGATGTCGGCTTCGTCGCGTTGCATGAGCGTCGCGAGGTCGCAACGTAGCGAGACCGGGTTCTGCGTACCCGACCAGACGGTGATGCGTCCGTTGCCAGGCTCGCGGTAGTCGGCCACCGAACACGACGGACCGATCGAGCCGTGCATCTGATAAGGCCACACGTAGGTGCGTGACAGCGTGATCGTGCCAGGTAGGCCGCGCACCGATTCGACGTCGCCTTCTTCCAGCAGAGGCCGGTGTTTTGCAGGCGCCGCTGAGATCGCAGCGCCTGGGTCATCGAGAGAATCGAGCGGCGGCAGCGGCTTCCATTTGACGCGCAACTCGCGGGCGGCACGAATCGCCTGTTCTTCGCGCTCGGCCACGACGCCGACGAAATCGCCGATCACCACCACTTCTCGTACGCCGGCAATATGGGCGATGGATTCGCGGTCAACCCGCTCTAAAGACGTACCGACGAAGGCGCCGCTATCGATCCCGCTATAAGGTGGACGCACGACTCGCCCATGCAGCATGCCGGGTACGCGCATGTCGTGCACGAAGGTCAACGCACCCGTCGCCTTCGCGGGCAGATCGACGCGCGGCGACGAACGCCCGACGAGTCGGTACGTCGACGGATCCTTCACGGACGTGCTGGTGTCGAGTTCGAGGGTGATGCTGCGGCCAGCGATCAGTTCGGCGAACGTCACGCGTGCGTCATCTGGGTTAGCGGCGCAAAAAATCTGCGCGTCGTCGGTTGCAAGCTGATCGATGCCGACGCCAAGGTGCTGCGCGGCGAGTTCGAAGAGTGCGCGGCGCGCCTGCGCCGCCGCGCATCGCAGCGGCACCGCCGAAATCTGGATTGTCGCGCTCGCGATGGTGGGACCCTGATTCGGCGTCGCAGCGGTGTCGCCAAGCAGCATCTCGACGCGCTTCGCCGGCACGTCGAGTTCTTCCGCCACGATCTGCCCGAGCGAGGTGCGTACGCCCGTACCGAGATCGACGTGGCCGTTGAATGCGAGAATTCGCCCATCATCGAGTATCGCGACGAAAACTTCGGGCAGGTCCGGCACGTAGGTCGAGAGACTGCCGGGCTGCCCAGCGGCAGGCCTGACAGGCGCGATCGGTCGACGGATCACGGCGAGACGGCCGGCGCGTGCAAGAAGTTCGGATCGGTTCACAGACAGGGTCCCAGGATGTGTACCACGCCTGTGCGTCAACGCACGCGTTGCTCAATCGCGACCAACGCGTCCGCGAGCGGCATCACCGCCGCGTACTTCTGCTGCATGTCGAACAGACTCGCGTCGTGCGGGCCGATTGCCCGATCGCCCACACAGTCCGACAACACGAGCGGCCGGAACCCATACGACATCGCATCCACAACACTTGCCCGCACACAACCACTCGTCACCGCGCCGGCCACGAGCAGCGTCTGCACTGCGCGTTGCGTGAGCCATGGGGCGAGTTGCGTACCGAAGAACGCGGACGGTACGGTCTTGCGTACCACCAGTTCGCCTTTCACGGGTGTCAGTTCCGGCACGATTGCGCTATTCGGATGGTCTTCGGTGAGCGTCGCCATGCCCGGCACTTTCAGCGAGAACACGTTGTCGTCGCTGCCGTCCGCCGCGTAGACGATGCGGCTGTGCGCGACCGGCCAGCCGGCGGCGCGTGCGTGTGCAAGCGCCCCAACGGTGCGCGCAATCGCCGGCGCGATATTGCCGCCGCCGAATGTCGCCGGATCGGCAAAGCCGACGACGAAATCGACGATCAACAAGCCGATATTGCCGTGCACCGGCAGCGGTGTGCCGAACCCTTGCTGCTGATACACATGGGTTTCGGCGTGTGTTTGAGGAGCGTTCATCGCATCAGGTCTCAGAGAGTCGGTTCGATCGGTTCGATCACGCGGCCGTTGCGCACGACGACGTCATCGTCGAGCAATACGGTGCAGTGGCGCAACGGAATATCGATGTGGCAGGTGGTCGTGCGGCTGCCACCGCCTTCGTTATTCGGGCCGAGCGAGAACAGGAAATTCCCTTCGAAGGCGCGCGCATCCATGCCAATGGTCGCTTCGCGATCGTAGAGCCCGAGCGTTGACCAGCGCGCACGCGGCTGCAGACCCCAGCCGATGTGCGAGATCGCATAGCCTTCCGGGTCGTTGAAGGTTTCCATGTAGTCGCGCAGCAAGGCGGCATCGACACCGCCTTCGATCTTCGTCGCATAGCCGCCCTCCACGGTCAGCACGATCGGCTCGCTCACATAGCGTTTTTGCGGCAGCAGGATGTCGCCGCGATCGATCACGATCGTGCCGTGCGCGGTCCGGTCGTTCGGATAGGTGAGCGCGAAGCCACTCGGCCAGTGATCCCAGCGACCCGGTTCGTCGACGAAACCATATTCGGCGGTCGGCCCGAACTCGCCGAGTGGGCACACGAGAGATGTGCCAGCCGGCGACGTCACACGCATTTCGCGTGCGGCGGAAATGCGCTTCGCGGCGCCCAGCACGCGTGTCCGGTCAGCCTGGGTCGGCACCATGCGCGCGAGTACCTCGGGCGGTTCGACGGCCAGCAGGATTTTCGTGCCGGACTTCAGGATGTCGTGCTGCTCCGGGGAGAAAAGCAGTGTCATCAGATCGAGCACGAGATCGCTCGCCTTCAGCGCGGCGATCGCTGGCCCGTTGCCGGTGAGCGGCGTGGTGCCGAGATACGCGAGCGAATCGCGGCTAAATGCTTTCTCGCCGTTCACAGGTGGCAGATCGAGCCGATTGACGATCGCGCCCATCGATTGCGTCGCGATGAGTGCGCACGACAAGGTCTGCGGATGCGTGGCAGGGCTCGTCAGGATCGTGACGGTCTGGCCGCGCTCGAGGCGGGACAGCGTGAGGACTTCCTTCCACGCTTCGATCAATTGGTAGTCGCTGACTGGCATCGACGGTTCCTTTTTACGGTCAGTAGACGAGCGGCGCGCCGAGGAAGTCGCTGAACGCGGCGTAGAAGCCGGCAGCGTTGTCCCACGGAATCATGTGGCCGGCGTTGGGCACGCGCACGTGCAACATCGCCGGCGTGGCGCGCTGCAATTCGACGACGTCGTCGTCGCGCACCACGTCACCGTTCTGCGCGGTCATCAGCAGCGACGGCACGGTAAGACGGGCGGCGTCGGCGTGGAAATCGTCGGTGTGAAAGCCTTCATAGGAGGCCAACACCGCGCGCTCGTCGCAGGTATGCAGCCATTCGGCGCGCAACTGACGCTCGGCTTCCGTCCAGGTCGGGCAGAAGGCGCGCATGCCTTCGGCGTCGGTGCCGGCGCGCGCGAGGGCCATCGAATCGATATACCAGGGCAGCTTGCCTGGATAGTCGCGGCGGCCAGGCCCGGAAACCGGCGGATCGATCAGCGCAACCGATGCGAGTCCGCGCGGCGCGCGCCGCGCCGCACGCGCGGCAATCCGCGCGCCCATGGAATGGCCGACCAGGCTGAATTCACGCAGGCCGAGCGCCGCCGCAAACGCGGCCACGTCGGCGGCTTGCGCGTCGAGGCTGTAGTCGAGCGTCGGCGACGCCGACGACAGGCCGCGGCCGCGCACGTCGAGCACATAGGTGTCGTGCGTGCGGCCCAGCACCTCGCCGACGAAGCCCCACGTGATCGCCGGACTGGTGATGCCCGGAATCAGGACGATGGCGGGGCGTTTCGCGCGTGCGCCATCGGCGCCGCCGTAGCGCAAATAGTGCTGGCGGATGCCGTTAGCCGCGACGTTCGCGCCATACAGGAAGGTAGTCATAGTGGCGTCCTTTGCGCTGGCGGCGGTCAGTAAGCGCCCGACAGCAGGGCGCCCGCGCCCGGCACGATCGGTTCGAGATCGAGTTCGCGCAGCATCGCGTAGGTGGTGGCGATCGCGGCGGTAATGACCGGCTTGCCCGTCATGGCCTCGACCTTGGCGACCGCCGGCAGCGACGGCATCTGTACGCAGGCGGACAGCACGATCGCATCGGCCTGCTCGAAAGGCATGCTTTTGACGATGTCGGGCAGGCGTGCGGGATCGTGGCGGCCCACGTCCAGGTTGTCAGGAATTTCGAGCGCGCGATAGTCGATCACTTCATAACCTTCGTGGCGGATGTAGTCGACCACGAGTTCCGTCAGCGGCTTCATGTACGGCGCCACGACAATGATGCGTTTGGCGCCGATGACACGAAGTGCATCGACGAGTGCGCCGGCGCTCGTCAGAACCGGCGCCTGTCCGCCGTTTTCCGTGGTGCGCTTGGTCAGGCGCGCTTGCGACACGCGGTGATAGCCGTGACCCATGGCCATGATCGCGACGAGGCAGGCATAGCCGAGCACGTCGACGCGCGCGTCGGACAACTCGAGTGCGCAGCGATCCGACTCGGCGTCCATCGCCGCCAGCTCTTCCTTGACCACCTTCTTCATGCGCATCCGGCTCGAATGGAAAGTGAAGCGCTGCGGACGGATCGCCTCGCGCAGCCGCAGCATTGCCGGAATCTCCGTTTCCATCGTGGTGTTCGAGCTCGGCACGATCTGGCCGATCCGGTATGTCCTGGTCATTGTGATGCTCTCCGGTCAATGTGGATGATGCCCGGCGCCTCGCGACTGCGAAGGGTGCCGCACGTTGAAGCAAAGTCTAGTGTGTACGTTATAAAAATTCAACAGAATAAAAATAAGGAGCCGCGCCGACATCGAAATTGGACGGCTAATGCACGTATATAGACGGGAAAGTGACGATCTGACGTGCAGTAAAAATTTTTGTTGTCGAAGGAATTTATAATGTGTACGCTACATTTCATCGTTTTCAACCGGACCGTCGAAGCATGTCGCTGGGCGGACGCACGAACAGGAGGAAATCATGAGAAAAACCCGTATCGCCGTCATCGGCGCAGGCCTCGGCGGCACGGCGGCTGCCGCCTTGTTGCAACGCAGTGGTTATGAAGTCAGGCTCTACGAGCAGGCTCAGGCGTTTTCGCGCCTGGGTGCGGGTATTCACCTAGGGCCGAATGTGATGAAGATCATGCGTCGCATCGGCTGCGAAGACGCGCTGAATGTGATGGGATCGCACCCCGACTTCTGGTACAGCCGTGACTGGAAAACGGCCGAAGCGATCTCGCAGATTCCGCTCGGCGATCACGCGCTCAAGACCTACGGTGCGAGCTATTTGACGGTCCATCGTGGCGACTTCCATGCGCTGATGACCGGAGCGGTGGCGCCCGGCACGATCGTCTTCGGCAAATGCCTGAAGGCGGTCGAGGACACCGGCAGCGACGTGCGCATGACCTTCGCGGACGGTTCCGTGGAGACGGCCGACATCGTGATCGGCGCGGACGGCGTCAACTCGAAGATCCGCGATCACCTGCTGGGTTCCGAACCGCCGCGTTATACCGGCTATGTTGCGCATCGCGCGGTCTTCCCCGCGTCGCTGCTCGGCCACAAGCCGTATGACATGTGTGTGAAGTGGTGGTCGGAAGACCGTCACATGATGGTCTACTACGTGACCGAGGCGCGCGACGAGTACTACTACGTCACGGGCGTGCCGCAGGCCGAGTGGCCCGCGGGTGTGTCGATGATGGAGAGCAGTCGCGAAGAAATGCGCGAAGCGTTCGCGGGTTTTCATCCGGACGTGCAGAATCTGATCGACGTGTCGCCGTCCATTACGAAATGGCCGTTGCTCGAGCGCGATCCGCTGCCGTTGTGGAGCCGTGGCCGTCTGGTGTTGCTCGGCGATGCATGCCATCCGATGAAGCCGCACATGGCACAGGGCGCGGCGATGGCGATCGAAGACGCGGCGATGTTGACGCGCTGTCTCGACGAAGTGGGGGCGACAGACTACGCGGGTGCCTTCTCCCTGTACGAAGCGAATCGTGCGACCCGTGCGTCGAAGGTGCAACTTGTCTCGCACAACAACACGTGGCTGCGTACGAATGAAGATCCGTCATGGGTCTTTGGGTACGATGTTTTCAACGTACCGCTCGTGTCGCCGGCCGCCGAAATCGTGTCGGCTTGAGCGGCACGCACGCGGTGGGGAAGTCGCGCGGTGTGGCCGCAGGAGCGTGCCGCGCGTATCCGGTGTAACGTCGTTTCCTTTCATTTGTGAACAGGCTCAGATATGGCGCATTCGAGTCCGCCCGCCGGTCCGCTGACACTCACGGTCAACGGTACTCGCCGCACCGTTGAGGGCGCCACGCCGGATACGCCACTGCTGTACATACTGCGCAACGACTTCGAATTGAATGGACCGAAGTACGGTTGCGGACTCGGGCAGTGTGGCGCGTGCACGGTGATCGTCGATAACCAGCCGACGCGTTCGTGTGTGGTCCCTGCGAGTGTTGCGATCGGGCGCGAAGTCACGACGCTCGAAGGACTCGGGACGCCCGACGCGCTGCACCCGGTGCAGCGCGCATTCATCGACGAACAGGCGGCGCAGTGCGGTTACTGCCTGAACGGGATGATCATGAGCGCGAAGGTGCTGCTCGACCGCAACCCGATGCCTGACGACGACGCGATCCGCGATGCGCTGCGCTTCAACCTGTGCCGATGCGGCACGCACTTCGAAATCGTCAACGCGGTACGTCGCGCTGCGCAATATCTGCGGGATGAAGGTGCGCATGAATCAGAACGATGACGACATCGTGGCGGTGCGTGACGATGAACGTGGGCCTGAGCCTGCGCGTGCGCTGTCTGTCGAGAGGGAAACATCGGGCCCGGCGCTTCACCGCTCGGAACATTATCAGTGGCCCATGCGAACGCAGACCGGCGACGCAGCCGCGGTGGCCTATGCGGACTTGATGGTCGAAGCCGGTCACGAGCGCGACGGCACGATGACGACGTGGCAATACCGCGCGAGCATGGAGCGTAAAGAGGCTTCATCGCTCGACGATCACGTCCCGCCCGGCGCGCCCTTGCTGGTCTACCGGCATGCTCAGGCATCTGTCGCGGTCGAAGCTTCCGCGGCTCAGACGATTCCTGCTCAGGCGCATGCGTTTGCCCGCGAATCGTTCATCGATGAACTCGCCCATGCACTGCAACGCGATCCCGTCGCGCTGCGTTTGCAGCACCTCGACGCGCAGCGCGACGGCGGCGCGCGCGAAACCATCCGCATGGTGACCGAGCGCGCCGCGTGGGGCCGACCGCTTGCGGCGCCGCTTGAACCGGCGTCGCCCTGGGTGCGCGGCCGCGGCTTCGCGTTCGACGGCGAAGGGCTTGAACAGAGCGTGCCGCGATCGTCGGATCCGACGGGCAGTTTGCCTGTGCACGTTGCGATGGGCGCGCCGAATTCGAACGCCGATAGCTGGACGGCGTGGGTCGTCGACGTCGATGTGAATCGTGAAACCGGCGACGTCACGATCCGGCGAGTGGTCGCGGGCCGGGGCACGGGCGAGCCGGGTGCCGCGCAGATGTCGGGCTTGCCGTCATGGCAGGTGGCCGATGCGATCGAGCGCTCGACCGGCGTGCGCTTTCTCGCCCGGTCAGCCCACGACGAAACGGGCTCCGCGAACGATGACGCCGTGGTGTCGCATGAACTGAGCGCGGCGAGCAAAGCGCTGAGCGAATCTTCCACCGATACGGCGCGTGTCCTCACGAGCGAGGAGGTCGACAAGATTGAACGTGCTGCGGCGCCCGCGGCTGCCGCGATTGCGAACGCGTTGTTCGATGCAACCGGTGTGCGCTTTCGTGCGCCGCCGTTCGACGCAGAGCGCATCCGCCGCGCGTTGGCCGACACACCTTCTGCCACACTTGCCGCGGCGCCTGCCGCACTGCGCCGTCCGTCGCGCTGGCGGCGCTGGACGGCGGGGGGCGGTATCGGCGGCGTGATAGGTGGGTTGATCGGCCTAGCGTGCTCGGTCCTGCCGGGACCGGCGCCGATCGCACCGATTGCGTCCATCGATACCTCGCTGTGGTCGCCGGCCACGCTCGAACGCGGCCGTCAGATCGCCGCCGCAGGCGATTGTGCGGTCTGCCATACCGCGCCGGGCGGCAAGACCAATGCGGGCGGCTTCGCGCTCGACACGCCGTTCGGCACCGTCTACTCAACCAATCTCACGCCCGATGCGCAGACCGGCATCGGCACCTGGTCATATGAAGCGTTTGCGCGGGCGATGCGCGAAGGCGTTTCGCGCGACGGCTCGCATCTCTATCCGGCGTTTCCGTACACCGCGTTCGCCAAGATGAGCGAGCCCGACATGATGGCGCTCTACGCCTATCTGATGTCGCAAGCGCCGGTCAAAAACGCGCCACCGAAAACCAACTTGCCGTTCCCGCTCAATCAAAGACGGCTGGTGGCCGGATGGAATTGGCTGTTTCATGACACGCGTCCGTTCGTCCCCGACGAGACCCGCTCGGCGCAATGGAATCGCGGCAAGTATCTGGTCGACGGCGCGGGGCATTGCGGCGCGTGTCATACGCCACGCAATGCGATCGGCGCGGAGAAGGGCGGTTTTGCCTATTTGTCGGGCGGCAACGCGGAGGGCTGGGACGCGCCGTCCTTGGTGGCTTCACGTGCGGCGCCGGTGCCATGGTCCGAGGCTGCGCTCTTCGACTATCTGCGCACGGGCTTTTCTGCCGAACACGGTGTGGCGGCGGGGCCGATGGCACCTGTCGTCGCCGGGCTCTCTACGCTGCCGGAATCCGACGTGCGGGCGATAGCGCATTACGTCGCGTCGTTGTCGCCACCTGTTGACGCGGAGGTGTCCGCCCGTGCTGCGGCCGCGCATGCGAGCGCCTCAGACGCGGGCGCGACGACGACACTCGGCTTTGAGAACGGCCGTCGCATCTTCGAGACGTCGTGTGCGGTGTGTCACGCGGAATCGGGCGGCGTCGGCCATTTCGGCGTACGTCCATTGATGGGGCTGAACACAAGCGTTGCACAGGCCACCCCCGACAATCTTCTGCGGGTGCTGCAACACGGGATCGATCAGCCCGCCACGGATGCGCTGGGGTATATGCCCGGCTTCCGGGATGTGCTTGACGACAAGCAAATGGCCGAACTCGCGTCTTATATACGTGTGCGCTACGCGCCGGGTCAAGCGGCTTGGCGTGATCTCGAATCGACCTCGGCACGTCTGCGCGCGCAGGCACACTAACGCTTGCGCCGAAGCGCATGGGCGAGAGGACGAACCGACCCACGCACTTCGGCCTCACACCGGCAGCGACGCACCTGGAATATGCCGGTTAATGCGTTGCGCCTGCTGGTAGACCGCATGCATCAACAGCGTCGTGTTGCGGGATGGAGGAGAGAACTTTGAATAGACAAAGGTCGAGACGAGTTCGAGTTCCTCGATCAGCGGACGTATGATGAAGCCCTGACTCTCCGCGGCGAACTCGTCGACAATGGCGAGCCCGAGACCGCCCTTTACAAGCGCCAGCGCCTGGTCGGCGCGCGTGACATCCACAACGGATTCCAGTTCTACGCTGGCTTGCTGGCATGCGCGCGCGATCATCGTGCCGAATGGAATGTCGCGCCTGAAGAGAATCATCGGTTCGCCAACCAGGTCGGCCAGCGCGATGGGTTCGAGTTCGGCGAGACGGTGGCCGGGCGGCACAACGCAGACCATCCTGCCGCGCATGAACGGCACGACGTCGAGGTGTTCATGTTCGATCGGCATTGACGTGATAGCCACGTCGACGGCCTTGCTCAACACTTCTAGCGGCATGTCGGCCATCAGGGTGGTGTGCCAATCCACGCTCAACCCTGGCAGCTGCCGTTTCAACTCGACGATTGCGGGTGCGACGATCGACGTTGCCAACGACGGGCTACAGGACACACGCAACAGGCTCGCAGGCCCGAGCGCCAGCGCCCGCGCAAATTGATCGACTGAGAGCGCCGCCTGATAGACCTGCTCCACTTCCCTGAACAGCGCCTGTGCTTCCGCTGTCGGTATAAGCCGGCCTTTCGTGCGTTCAAAGAGGCGCAGCCCCAAGGTGGTCTCGGTGTGGGAGACGAGTTTGCTGACAGCCGGCTGAGACACATAGAGCATCTTCGCCGCTGCGTTGATCGACCCGGTCAGCATGACCGCGCGAAACACTTCCATCTGCCTCAGCTTGAACCGCATGCGTCCTCCAGAACACGTAGCCGGAGATATTAACCAAAAGTTATAGGGTAGCTGAAACTCGGCATACGACAAGCTTGCGGTAACTATCTAGTATCTGCTCAACGGGAGCCCGACTCCCGCATTGCGTAACGCGCACAAGCTGCACCACCTGAAACTCGCGTGAGGCGGGCAACGGGAAAACGGATAGCAGGCGACTTGCGAAACGCGCCAAAGAGCAGACAGGATGGAGACACGATGAATCACGCAACTCAGTCTGGCGTCGCGGCAATCGATGTTGGCACGACCGCGCGGCGAACCCGCGCCCGGTTCGGCATACTCGCGCTGCTGGCGGTCGGTACGATGATCAACTATCTGGATCGCAGCGTCGCCGGCATTGCCGCACCGAGCATGAGTCACGAACTCGGCCTCAATCCGGCCCTGATGGGTGTGATCTTTTCAGCGTTCTCGTGGACGTATACGGCGTCCCAGATTCCCGGCGGCGTGATGCTGGACCGCGTCGGAACCCGCTGGACCTATTTCTTCGCGCTCACGCTCTGGTCTCTCTTCACGGGCTTGCAGGGCCTCGCGACGGGTTTTGTATCGCTGTTGATCATGCGCCTGCTGATCGGCATTGCCGAGGCGCCGTGTTTTCCAACCAACAGCCGGGTGGTCGCTATCTGGTTCCCGCAGAGCGAGCGCGCCCGCGCGACCGGCATCTACACGTTCGCGGAATACGTTGGTCTGGCTTTCCTGAGTCCCTTGCTGTTCTGGCTGGAACAACGATATGGATGGCGGGCGCTGTTCGGTATCGTCGGCACGGTCGGGGTCGTGTTCGGCGGCATCTGGTTGATGCGCTTTCACGAGCCGCATCAGTCGAAGAGCGCGAATCGGGCTGAGCTCGACTACATTGCGGATGGTGGCGGCGTGGTCGACGGCAGCCAGCAGGCCACGCACTTCCGCTGGTCCGACATCGGCGCGCTCCTGAAGCGGCGCAGCATGCTCGGTATCTGTCTCGGCCAGTTCGCCTGCAACTCGACCAACGTTTTCTTTTTGACGTGGTTCCCGACTTACCTCGTGACCGAACGTCATATGCCGTGGCTGAAGGTCGGACTGATCGCGGTGTTGCCATTCATCGCAGCGTCGGTGGGTACGCTCGCGGGCGGGTGGATTTCCGACGCCATGCTGCGCCGCGGCATCTCTCTCAACTGGTCGCGCAAGCTGCCGGTCATCGTGGGCCTGCTCGCTGCGTCGAGCATTGTCCTTGCGAATTATGTCGAGTCCACCGCGACCGTCATCGCCATTCTTTGCGTCGCCTACTTTGCCCAGGGGATGTCGGCGCTGGCGTGGATGATCGTCTCGGACATCGCCCCGAAGGGCCTGCTGGGTCTGAGCGGCGGTCTCTTCAATCTGTTCGCCAATGCAGCGGGGATCGTCACGCCGCTCGTGATCGGCCTGATCGTCAACGCAACGGGTTCGTTCGGCTACGCGTTGGCCTTCATCTCAGCCGTCACCCTGCTCGGCGCACTGTCTTACCTCTTCGTAGTCGGCGATATCAAGCGCATCGAACTGCAGAACACCATTTTTTAAGGAAAGGAAGAAACCGCATATGACTCGCTCTCTCGACGGGAAAGTGGCCATCGTGACCGGCGCCGCGCGCGGCATTGGTCTGGGTATCGCGCAAAAGCTGAAAGCAGATGGTGCACGCGTGGCAGTGTGGGACCTCGATGTGAGCAGCTGCGGCGCGCAACGGCTGGGCTTCGCGCCCGACCACGTCCAGCAGGTCGACGTCGCATCCATCGACTCAGTCGAACAGGCGTTTGCCGCCACGCTCGACAAGTTGGGGCAGGTGGATATCCTCGTGAATAACGCGGGGATCAACGGGCCGGTATCGCCGTGCTGGGAGTATCCCGTGGACGCCTGGCAACGTGTGCTCGCCGTGGATCTGAACAGCGTGTTTTATTGTTGCCGCGTCGCGATTCCGCATATGCGCGCGCGTGGCGGTGGCCGCATTGTCAACGTTGCATCAATCGCGGGCAAGGAAGGGGTTCAGTTCATCTCTGGGTACTCGGCGGCGAAAGCGGGTGTGATCGCGTTCACCAAAGCCGCGGCGAAGGAACTGGCAAAGGACAACGTGCTCATCAACTGTGTCGCGCCGGCGATGGTCGAAACGGAGCTATTCAGCGAGATGTCCGATGCGCATATCGAGGCGAGCAAGGCCAAGATTCCGATGGGCCGCTTCCTTCAGATCGAGGAAGTCGGTGCGATGGTCAGCTGGATCGCCAGTCCCGAATGCAGTTTTACGAGCGGCTTCACCTTCGATCTGACAGGCGGGAGGGCCACATATTGAACGCGTTGACAGTAGTGCAGAAACTTGCGGTCGCGCATCTCACTGCGCTGGAGCTGGCCCCGCTGGAATGGGTGAAGCAAGCCGCTCGCGCTGGGTTCGGCGCGGTGGGGCTCAGGCTCAATCCGACCTCTGCGGGTGCGATTGCTTACCCGTCCATAGTGGGCAGCGAAGCGCATCGCGCACTGCGGCGCGTTCTTGCGGACGAGGGCATGACCGTGCACGACGTCGAGTTCATTCCGATGTTGCCCGATATCGACGTCGCGTCCTATGCGCCGATGTTCGACGCAGCGGCCGATCTGGGCGCCAGCTGCGTGACGGTCTCGGGCGACGATCCTGATGCAGGGCGGCTTGCCGCCAACCTGGCGGCGTTGTGTGAACTGGCCGCGCGATATGGCTTGCGTGTCGATCTGGAGTTCATGCGCTGGCGCCACGTCGGCACGCTGAACCAGGCCCGGTCGATCGTCGAACGCGCGGACAGTGCAAACCTCGCGATTCTCGTCGACGCGTTGCATCTCGCGCGCTCGGGCGGCAGTCCAGGCGACATCCGGGCACTCCCCGAGGGGATGGTGCGTGCAGTGCAGTTTTGCGACGCGTCGCAAAACGAGCCGGTCGGAGACGACGCGACGATCCTCGAAGCGCGCACCGGCCGGTTGCCACCCGGTGAGGGCGTGTTGCCGCTCAGCGAGTTGCTGGACGCGCTGCCTGCTGGCACGGCGCTGAGCGTGGAAATGCCGTTGCCGTCGCTGCCCACGACGGAGCGGCTCGAACTCGCGTACCGAAGCACGCGCGGTTTGCTTGAGCTTGCACGCAGCCGCCACGAATCGCGCGGAGAGTCTCGTCAATGAATATCTTCGACGAAGAGAAGATCGACTGTCACAACCACATTTTCGATCCTGCACGCTTTCCCTATCGCGCCGACACTGCGTACCGGCCGTCGATGCAGGAGATAGGCACCGCTGCGCAGTTTGCCCGCGTGATGGACGCGTGCGGCGTGCAGCATGCGCTGCTGGTCGGGCCGACGAGCGGTTACCGCACGGACAATCGCTGCATGCTCGATGCGATCGCGCGTGATGGCAATCGTTTCAAAGGCATCGCCGTGGTGGACAACGATGTGAGCCGGAGAGATTTGGTGGAGATGAAGGCCGCGGGTGTTGTGGGCGTTGCCTTCAACCCGGCAATGGAGGGCGTCGAAGTAATGAACGGTGCCGACTCGCTCTTCAACACCTTGTCCGACCTTGATACGTTCGCGCAGATCCAGGTCACGGGCGATCAGTTGGTCGCGCTCGAGCCGCTGATCGGGCGGACTGAGACGCGGGTACTTATCGACCACTGCGGTCGGCCCGATGTCGCCGCCGGCATGAACCAGCCCGGCTTCCAGGCGCTGCTGCGTCTTGCCGATACCGCTCGCACGTTCGTCAAGATTTCAGGGCTACAAAAATTTTCGCAGCTTGAATATCCGTACGAAGATGCGCAGACTTTCGCGCGACTGATTCTTCGCGCGTTTGGACCGGATCGCTGCGTGTGGGGCTCGGATTGGCCTTTCCTGCGCTCGCCGGTACGGATGGACTATGCTCCGCTGCTGACGCTGGTGCAGCGCCTGATTCCCGATCCCGACGCGCGCCGGCGCGTCTTGTGGAATACGCCATGCAGCCTGTTTGGCTTCGGCGCGCGCGATACGGCGCAGGATCCGAAGGCAGGGTGTACTTAAGTTCGGAGAGGGGCAAGCAGTGGTACGGGGCGGCCTTTGAAATTCGACTAACGGCACGCTCGTTCAAGCGGCGGTGCGCAATTGCTACGTTCAGAGGTGCTTCACGCGGACATGTTTCGCCCGGGACAATCGTATCAACTCGAGAAACGCTTGCAGGATCGGCGAGGTGTCTTCGCGCCGATACAGGCAACTCAACTCGATCTCGCGCAACTGAGCTGACTTAAGCGGTCGGTACACCACGCCGGGCAGGCGCAGGTTGACCGCTGACTCGGTCGTCACACACACGCCGAAGCGGCTCGCAACCAGCGCGATGCACGTGACGACGTCCTCCACTTCCTGTTCAACGCGCAAGCGGACGCCTTCCGCACGAAATGCGGCGGTGACTTCCTGCGCGAGCCCATGCACCGGTGCGTTGGGGTACAGAATCATGCGCTCGTTGTCGAGGTCGCGCAGCGTCACGGCTCTCTTCTCGCATAGTGGATGCCCCTCATAAAGCGCCACCAGAAACGGCTCGCGCTGTACCCAGTCGACGGCGATATCGCTTTCGTTCGGCACCAGCCTGTTAAAACCGATCGTGATACGACGCTCGCGAAGCGCCGCGATCTGCTCCGCCTTCGACATATTGTGCAGGCCGATTTTTACCTCTGGACGCTCGGTATGAAATTCAGCCAGCAGTCGTGGAATCACATTCAGGATCCCGGAACTGAAGATGCCGACGTCGAGCCGCCCCATATAACCCTGGCCGGCGAGCTGGGTCTGTTCTTCGGCGCGACGGGACAGCGCCAGAATGTTCGGCACTTCGTCGAGCAGTGCACGACCCGCTTCCGTCAGTTCCGCCCCTTTGGCCGTGCGGATGAATAACTGTGTGCCGAGTTCTTCTTCGAGCGCACGAATATTCCGTGTGAGCGGTGGTTGCGCCATGTGCAGGCGCTCGGCGGCCCGCCCGAAGTTCAGTTCCTCAGCGAGGGCAAGGAAATAGCGCATCTGCTTCAGTTCCATCGTCTCTCTTCCCAGTTCGTACGCCGATATCGGCGAGGCATTGTGCTGCCTGGAGCCATACCGATACGGTATCAGGATTTTGAAAAACGGTATTGGACGGTATGTTAGGTTGGCGTGCATCATGGTTGCAATACGTACAGCAGCGCGTCGTCCGCAAAGTCCGT
The DNA here is from genome assembly GCF_012927345.1 of Paraburkholderia polaris. Taxonomy (GTDB): domain Bacteria; phylum Pseudomonadota; class Gammaproteobacteria; order Burkholderiales; family Burkholderiaceae; genus Paraburkholderia; species Paraburkholderia polaris. Next base: position 222,883 of record NZ_JABBGJ010000006.1, on the reverse strand, counting down.
AACGCTTGAAAAGCCGGCGTAGCGCGCACACGATTGGAGACAGGCATGATCATCGGTAATCAGAAAGACGTCACCCAGGCGGTTCTCGCGGAACTGAGCCGCGCGCCCAACGCGCGCTTCCGCGAAATCATGTCGGCCGCAGTGCTGCATCTGCATGACTTCGCACGCGACGCCAAACTCACTGAATCTGAGTTTCATCAGGCCTGTGGCTTCATCGCCAAGCTCGGACAACTGTCGAGCGCATCGCACAACGAGGTCGTGCTGGCGGCTGGTTCGGTCGGACTCTCGTCGCTGGTTTGTCTGCTGAATAACGGCGACAACGGCCAAACCGAAACGACCGCCAACCTGATGGGGCCGTTCTGGCGGATGGACTCGCCCGCCACGCCAAACGGCGGTTCGATCGTCCGCTCGGAAACTGTGGGCGTGCCGATCTTCGTCGATGCATGGGTGCACGATGCCGAGGGCAAACCGGTCGAAGGGGCCGAAGTCGACGTGTGGCACACGTCCGCCGAAGGTTTCTATGAAAACCAGGACCCGGAGCAGGCCGACATGAATCTGCGCGGCAAGCTGACCACGGATAGCGAAGGCCACATTGCGTTCCGCAGCGTAAAGCCGGCGGGTTATCCAATACCGTTGTCGGGCCCGGTCGGCGAACTGCTGCGCGCGCAAGGCCGCCACAATATGCGTCCGGCGCACATCCACTTCATGATCTACAAGCCGGGTTTCAAGACCCAGTTCTCGCAGGTCTATTCGAGCGACGATCCCAATCTCGATACCGACGTGCAATTCGGCGTGACGCAGCCGCTCGTGGGCCAATACGTGTTGCACGACAACGAGCCCGCACCGTCCGGCGATATTCAGGGACCGTGGTATTCGCTCGCGCATCACTTCAGGATCGAAGCAGGCGAGGCCAAACTGCCGAAACCACCGATCACCGGCAAGGCGGAAGGCCCGCGCCCGGCGTGGTCCGTGCTGGAGCGCACGTCATGAGCGACGCACAGCTTCAGCAGCTACTTCAGCAGGCGCGTGAGCAGCTTGCGCCGGGCGGCGTGTTACGCGCGGCGATCAATCTTGGCAATACAGTGCTCGCGCAGCGCTCGGCTGATAACGGCGAGCTCAGCGGTGTTTCCGTCGAGCTTGCACGTGAACTCGCCAAGCGGCTCGGCGTAGAAGTGCAATTCGTCACGTTCGAAGCAGCGGGCAAAGTGTTCGAAGCGCTCGCCAACAACGCATGGAACGTCGCGTTCCTCGCGATCGATCCCACACGCGGCGAGCAGATCGCCTTCACGCCGCCGTATGTGCTGATCGAAGGCGCGTACATGGTGCGCGAAGAATCGCCGTTGCAGCGTAGCGAGCAGGTCGACCGCAGCGGCGTACGCATCACGGTGGGTGCGGGCAGCGCATACGACCTCTATCTGACACGCACGCTCAAGGAAGCGCAGATCGAACGTCACGCCACCGCCGCCGAAGCGTTTGAGGCGTTCGTCACGCAAGGCTGCGACGCTGCTGCCGGCGTGCGCCAGGTAGTCAGCCGTTATGCATCGACGCACGAGGGCTTGCGCGTACTCGACGACAGCTTCATGACGATTCGCCAGGCGATGGGCGTGCCGAAGGATCGTTTCGAAGCAGCGTCAGCGCTCGCTGTTTTCATCGAAGAAATGAAAGCTCAGGGGAACGTTGCCGCAGCGCTTGCGCGTAGCGGCCAGACGGCGGCCGTGGTGGCGCCGCCCGCTGCACTCTAACCAATCGTGTCACGTCACGCACAGAGGAAAGCCATGCCCATCATCCATATTTCACTCGTCGAAGGTCGCGACGATGCCGCCGTCAAGGCGTGCGTCAAGGCCGTGGCCCGCACGGTGCACGAAACGCTAGGCGCGCCGCTCAACACCATCCGCGTGTACGCGACGGTCACGCCGGCCATGTATTGGGCCGTCGGCGATCAAACCAAGGACGAGCTCGCCGCAGCCGCACAGGAGACCGGAAAATGACCCCCCAACTGATTGAACAGGCGGCCGACGCATTGATCGAGGCCGAGCGTAGCGGCAAGTACATCGCGCCGCTGCGCGAAACCTACGAGCAACTGACGATCGAAGACGCCTACGCGATCCAGCGCGCCAACACCGACCGGCGCGTGGCCGAAGGCCGACGCATTGTCGGTTGCAAGATCGGCCTGACCTCGGTGGCCGTGCAGAAACAACTGGGCGTCGATCAACCGGACTTCGGCATGTTGTTCGACGACATGGGTTACGGCGACGGCGAACCCATCCCCACGTCCATTCTGACTCAACCGAAGATCGAAGCCGAAGTCGCTTTCGTGATCGGCCGCGATCTGCGCATGCCGAATCCGGGCCAGCTCGATGTGTTGAACGCCATCGATTACGCGCTGCCGGCGCTCGAAATTGTCGGCAGCCGGATTGCCAACTGGAATATCCGCATTACGGACACGATTGCCGACAACGCGTCGTCGTCCGCGTATGTGCTCGGCAACAGTCCTCGCAAGTTGTCCGAATTCGACCTTCGGCTGTGCGGCATGGTGATGGAGCGGCGCGGTGAGCCGGTCTCGGTCGGCGCGGGCGCGGCATGCCTTGGCAACCCGATCAATGCGGTGGTGTGGCTGGCCCGCAAGATGGCCGCGCTCGGCACACCGCTGCTGGCGGGTGACCTGGTGCTGTCCGGCGCACTCGGACCGATGGTGGCGGTGACGCCCGGCGACATCTTCGAGACGCGTATCAACGGGTTGGGCTCGGTGCGCGCCGTGTTCGAAGCCGATTCCAAGCAAACCGCGAGCGAGGCACGCTAATGAGCACCATCATCGAATACGCGACGCTGCTCGACGACGCAGCGCGCCACGCAACCGAAGTCGCCCAGTTCGATCCCGAAGGAAACCTGTCTCTGGAGCAGGCCTACGAGATTCAATCCGCGTCGATCAAACGACGCGTCGCGCGGGGCGAGCACCGTGTCGGCGTGAAGATGGGTTTTACGAGCCGCGCGAAGATGGTTCAGATGGGTCTCTCCGACGTGATCTGGGGCCGCCTCACCGCAGGCATGCAGATCGAAGAGGGCACCGCGATTGATTTCTCGCGCTTCGTGCATCCGCGTGTCGAACCGGAGATCGCCTTCGTACTGAAGCATTCGCTCGAAGGCAACGTGACCGGACCGCAAGCGCTTGCCGCTGTCGAAGCAATTGCGCCGGCGCTCGAAATCATCGATTCGCGCTACAAAGACTTCAAGTTCACGCTGCCCGAGGTGATCGCGGATAACGCATCGTCGAGCGGCTTCGTGATCGGCGCGTGGCGCGATCCGAAGATCGACTTCAGCAATCTTGGCCTCACGCTCAATATCGACGGCCGCGCCGTGCAGGTCGGCTCTACTGCGGCGCTGCTCGGTCATCCGCTGCGTTCGCTGGTGGCGGCGGCGCGATTGTCGGCGCAGGCGGGCGAGCCGCTGCAAGCCGGCTGGATCGTAATGGCAGGCGGCGCGACGCCGGCCGAGTGGATCAAGCCCGGGCAATACGTATCGGTGGATATGGAACAGCTCGGCAGTGCGGGTTTTCACGTCAAGGGGTAGGCGATGCCGATTGCTCTGATCAAGATCCTCGAGGGCCGCAGCCCTGAGAAGAAACGCCGCCTGATCGAAAGCGTGTCGCTGGCGATGGCGGAAAGCCTCGAGATGCCGATCGACGGCGTGCGCGTTCTGATTGAAGAAGTACCGCCCGATTGCTGGGGCCGTGGCGGCAAAACCGTTGCGGACCGCGTCGTGGATGGCAGCGCGGCGCTTCCCAAAGCATGAAGCAGGGTTTCGGAGACGATATGACTGACAAGGTAAAAGTGGCGATCATCGGGCCGGGCAACATCGGCACGGATTTGATGATCAAGGTGATGCGCAACAGCAAACACCTTGAAATGGGTGCGATGGTTGGCGTCGATCCGAAATCGGACGGCCTCGCGCGGGCTGAGCGTATGGGCGTGGCGACGACGGCTGAAGGTATCGATGGCTTGGTCGAGCTTGACGTGTTCAAAGACATCGACATTGTGTTCGACGCCACTTCGGCAGGCGCGCACAAGCGTCACAACGACGTGCTTCAACAACACGGCGTGCAGGTGATCGACCTCACGCCCGCCGCGATCGGCCCGTACGTGATTCCGGCGATCAATCTCGAAGCCGAGAACGCCAGCAACATGAACATGGTCACCTGCGGCGGCCAGGCGACGATTCCGATCGTCGCTGCAGTGTCGCGGGTTACGAAGGTGCATTACGCGGAAATCGTCGCGTCGATCTCGAGCAAGTCGGCGGGTCCTGGCACGCGTGCCAATATCGACGAATTCACTGAGACCACGCGCAGCGCGATTGAAATACTCGGCGGCGCGACGCGCGGCAAGGCAATCATCGTGCTCAATCCGGCCGAGCCGCCGCTGATCATGCGCGACACAGTGTTCGTATTGTCCGATCTGGTCGATACACAGCTGATCGAAGACAGCATCGCGCAGATGGTGGCGAGCGTGCAGGCCTACGTGCCCGGCTATCGTCTGAAGCAGAAGGTGCAGTTCGACGTGATCTCGCCGGAGCAGCCGCTGAATGTGCCAGGCATCGGTCCCAAGCACGGCCTCAAAACCTCGGTGTTTCTCGAAGTGGAAGGCGCCGCTCACTATCTGCCCTCGTATGCGGGCAATCTCGACATCATGACGTCGGCCGCGCTCGCCTGCGGCGACATGATGGCGCGCCGCCGGGTCGCTGCCGGTATCGCGCGTGGTCACAAGGAGGCCGTGTAATGACATCGCTTGATAAAAAGCTCTACATCTCGGACGTCACGTTACGCGACGGCAGCCACGCGATCCGCCATCAGTACAGCATTGCAAACGTGAAGGCGATTGCCGCGGCACTGGACCAGGCAGGCGTCGACAGCATTGAAGTCGCGCATGGTGACGGTATCGAAGGATCGAGCTTCAACTACGGCTTCGGTGCGCATAGCGATGTCGAGTGGATTGCCGCAGCGGCAGAGAGCGTCAAGACCACGAAGATTGCAACGCTGCTGATCCCCGGTATCGGTACGACCCACGATCTGCGCAACGCGTACGACGCCGGCGCGCGCGTCGTACGGGTCGCCACGCACTGCACCGAAGCAGACGTCTCGCGTCAGCATCTGGAATTCGCGCGCGAACTCGGCATGGACCCCGTCGGCTTCCTGATGATGAGCCACATGACCGCGCCGCAGAAGCTCGCCGAACAGGCGAAGCTGATGGAGAGCTACGGCGCGACCTGCGTGTACGTGGTCGATTCGGGCGGCGCGCTCGGCATGAACGATATCCGCGATCGCTTCCGTGCGTTCAAGGACGCGCTGAAACCGGAAACGCAGACCGGCATGCACGCGCATCACAACCTGAGTCTCGGCGTCGCGAATTCGTTGGTGGCGGTGGAGGAAGGTTGCGACCGCATCGATGCGAGTCTTGCGGGCATGGGGGCAGGCGCCGGTAACGCGCCGTTGGAAGTGTTCATCGCGGCTGCGGAGCGTCAGGGCTGGAATCACGGCTGCGATCTGTACCGGCTGATGGATGCGGCCGACGATCTGGTGCGGCCGTTGCAGGACCGTCCGGTGCGCGTGGACCGCGAAACCCTTGCGCTTGGCTACGCGGGCGTATATTCGAGCTTCCTGCGTCATGCGGAAGTGGCGGCAAGCAAGTACGGCCTTAAAACAGTGGACATTCTTGTTGAGCTGGGCCGGCGCAAAATGGTGGGTGGTCAGGAAGACATGATCGTCGACGTCGCACTTGATCTGCTGAAACGGGTTGCGCACGAGCAGATGCACGCCGAGCCGACCATGAGCGAAGCAGGCTGACAGAGGGACGATGCGATGACACGGCTCTATTCGTTGGTGCCGCTCACGGCGATTCAGCTCACGCCACCCGAACTGGTGGCGGCGGCGAGCCGGACGGGTTATGACGCAGTCAGTCTGCGCCTCAGTCCGTTTCGGGCGGGAGAGGCGCAGCATCCGATGTTCGACAACTCATCGATGTTGCTTGAGACGGAAGCTCGCTTACGTGACACCGGTCTCGACGTGCTGGATGTCGAAGTCATGCTGCTCACCCCTGAACGCGACGTGAACGACTTCAAGCGTGTGTTCGAGACGGCTCAGCGTCTCGGCGCACGCAATGCTTTGACGCTGATCGATATCGCCGACCGCTCACTGGCCGTTGAGAAATTCGTGCAGCTTTGCGAACTGGCTGCACCGTTCGGTATTTCCTGCGCGCTGGAATTTGCGGCGTGGCTTGGCGTCGGCAGCATTCAGGCCGCCAATGCGATCATCAGCGAAGCGGCGCAAGCGAACGGCGCGATTTTGCTCGATCCCTTTCACTTGATGCGCAGCGGCGGCAAGATTAGCGACATTGCCACCCTCGATCCCGCACGAATCCGGTACGCGCAATTCTGTGACGCCAGCGCGACGGCGCCCGCGACCACGGCGGCTATTTCCGAAGAAGCACGCTATGACCGCCAGTTGCCGGGCGAGGGCGGCTTGCCGCTGCGCGAGTTTATCGAGGCGTTGCCTCCGGGCATTCCATTCGGTCTCGAAGTACCTAATCGCAAGCTGGCCGAGACACTCGAACTGGATGAGAGGTTGAGGAGAACACTCACGGCGGCGAAGGGTGTCGCAGCCGGGTTGGTTTAAGCCGATTCGGTATAGCCGGGCCTGCCGGCGATAGGTCTGACGAAGCGACGTCATGCGCCACCGCTTGCTGTTCGACGGCCATCTCAACGGGACCCACGCTGATGAATTGTGGCAGCGCGCAAGAGCCAGCGGACATTTGCGCGTTCCGTGTGCCCCGAGGTGCGCGATCCTCATCGCGCGCATTTGGACTAGACTTGGAACACGTAGTGGTGGGCATTTTGCCAGGCACGCGGTCATGATCGCTCGCCATACAGGCGAGACGGAAACCTTGAACGGGAGTGTTAGCCATGAGTGAACCGTGCATTATCTCCGTTGCCATCACTGGCTCAGTTCCGCGCAAGAAGGACAACCCGGCTGTGCCGGTCACGATCTCCGAGCAGATTGAAAGCACGCACGAAGCGTACGAAGCCGGAGCATCGCTCGTTCATCTGCACGTGCGTGACGAACAGGAGAACTCCAGTTCCGACCGGTCGAGTTTCGCCTCTCTCCAGGAGGGCATCCGGAAGCACTGCCCTGACATCATCATTCAGTTTTCGACAGGCGGTCGTGGCCGTTCGTTCGAGCAACGCGGCGCGATGCTCGATCTGCGCCCGGATATGGCATCGCTCGCAACGGGTTCCGTCAATTTTCCGACTACCGTCTATGAAAATCCGCCGGACTTTGTGCGTGCGCTTGCGCAAATGATGCTCGACTACGATGTCAAACCGGAAATCGAAATCTTTGATCTGGCGATGTTGTACAGCACAGTGGACCTCGTGCAACAAGGGCTGCTGAAATCTCCTGTGCACGTTCAGTTCGTGATGGGTGTAAAAAACGCGCTGCCCGCGCGTCGCGAGATTCTTGAGTTCGAGGTCCAACAACTCAAGGCGCTATTGCCGGATGCAACGTGGACCGCCGCGGGTATCGGGCGGCATCAGCTGGAGGTCAATTACTGGACGCTCGAAATGGGCGGCCACTGCCGCACGGGTCTGGAAGACAATGTGCGCTGGGACAAGGACACGCTGGCGAAGAGCAATGCGCAACTGGTCGCACGGGTGGCCTCATTGTGCGGCGAATATGGCCGGCCGGTGGCGAGCGCTGCCCAAGCACGCGAAATGCTGGGTCTTCCGGCCCGATAGTCCGCCAGGGTACGCTGCCGTCTCGTCCTGCGTCCGGTTACACTGGTGCGACCCACTCGCGTGAAACGCGCGATTGCATCACGATGCGACGCGCGTCAGATTGTGTGATCAGACTTTCAGGAGACATCATGGCCTCGCCGTTTAACATGCCGGACGAGTTCGTCCAGGGATTCTTCAAAGCGGGGCAGACGCTGCTGCAGGCCTACACCGGCGCAGCTGGACACGCCGGCGACGCGCCGTCCGTCCCCGCAAATCAACCGGCGCTCGCCCTCGCGCAGGCCCAGGCGCATTACTGGCAACAGCAGATGGCGCTTTATACGGGCATGATGGCGAGGGCCACGGGCATGAGCACGGAGCCCACCGTTCAGCCCGAGCGCGGCGACCGGCGCTTCAGTTCGGAGGCCTGGCGCGACAACCCCTGGTACAGCCTGCTCAAGCAGACGTATTTGTTGAATTCGCGACTGCTGAACGACATGGTCGAAGCGGCGGGTGTCGGTGAAAAGGAGAAGAACAAGCTGCGCTTTTACGCGCGCCAGTTCATCGACTCGATGAGTCCCGCAAACTTCCCCGTTACCAACCCTGACGCTATTAAGACCGCCGTCGAGACACAGGGCGAAAGCCTACGCGCGGGCTTCGCGAACCTGCTCGAAGACTTGAAGCACGGACGCATCTCGATCACGGATGAAAGCGCATTCGAAGTTGGCCGTAATGTGGCAGTGTCGAAGGGGTCGGTGGTCTTCGAGAACGAGCTTTTCCAGTTGATCCAGTACGCGCCGCTCACGGACAAGGTTGCCGAACGGCCGCTCGTGATCGTGCCGCCTTGCATCAACAAGTTCTATATCCTTGATCTGCAACCGGAAAACTCGTTCGTGCGCTTCGCGTGCGAGCAAGGGCAGACGGTGTTCCTCGTGTCATGGCGCAACCCGGATGCGGAACTCGGCCACATCACGTGGGACGATTACGTCGAGAGCGGTGCGATCAAGGCGATCGAAGTTGGCCGCGCGATCAGCGGCGCCGACAAGGTCAATGCGGTCGGCTGGTGTGTCGGCGGGACGATATTGTCGTCGGCGCTCGCGCTGCTGCGTGCGCGCGGCAATGAATCGGTGGAGAGCCTCACACTCCTCACGACGATGCTCGACTTCAGCGATCCGGGCGACCTGGGCGTCTTTATCGATGAGCAGGGTGTGTCGCAGCGCGAGCAGACGATTGGACGAGGCGGCATCTATTCGGGCGGCGAGCTGGGGTTCGTCTTCCAGACCTTGCGCGCCAATGATCTGATCTGGCCGTATGTCGTGAACAACTACCTGAAGGGCGGCGCGCCGCAGGCGTTCGACTTGCTTTACTGGAACGCCGATAGCACCAATCTGCCCGGCCCGATGTATGCCTGGTATCTGCGCAACATGTATCTGGAGAACAACCTGTGCAAGCCGGGTCGGCTCTCAATGTGCGGCACGCCCGTGGATTTGGGCCGTATCGACATCCCGAGCTATGTCTTCGGAACGCAGGACGATCATATCGTGCCGTGGAAGGGCGCATATCGCTCGACGCAACTTGTCGGTGGTGACACGCAGTTCGTGCTGGGCGCCAGCGGACATATCGCGGGGGTGATCAATCCGGCATCGAAGAACAAGCGCAGCTACTGGACCGACGGCAAGCTCGGCGACGATCCGGATGCGTGGCTCGAATCGGCGAAGTCGCAGCCGGGAAGCTGGTGGACGCACTGGAGCAACTGGTTAAAACCGCATGCGGGCAAGGAGATCGCGGCGCCCAAAAAACCGGGCAACGCGAAGTACAAGCCGATCGAGCCGGCGCCAGGCCGTTACGTGGCCAAGCATCCTCCGGAATTGACGGGCGCGTGAAAGGCGAGTTTCCGCATCGCGGCGACCACGTCCGGGATGCCGCCATAGTCCGTTCGGTCAGGGTCGGCCGGGCTGCCGTTCGGCCGCCGTCGTCACTTCTCCAGGGCGGCGCAGCATCTTGTCGACTTCGCCCGCGTGCATCTCTTCGATATGGATCATCTGACGGGCGAACTCCTCGAGTGCAACGGAGCGGTCCTCGACCAGCGCGAGCAGTTCGCGATACAGCGCCAGCGCGAGATTCTCGGCTTGCAGCGACTCGCGGAGGATCGAGCCGATATCGAATGTGTGCGAATCGAGGAGGGGACCGATCGCTAGCGACGGATAGGCGCCCAGTGTGGTGATCCACTCCCCGACCTGCTGGGCGTGTAACAGCGATTCGTCGGCCTGCTCGCGCAGCCAGGAGATGATCGGAATGCGTCCGAATCCGAAAACAAGAAACGAATAGTGCGTATATCGAACGACGCCGGCCAACTCGGATTCGAGAATCCGGTTCAGCACCGCAACGACTTCTTCCTTGTCTATCTCTGCCATTTGGTAGCTCCTTTCAGGTCACCGCGGCAGACGCATTCCGCGATTCGCCGCTCGCATCACGCCATATGGTCTCGACGGATATTGATTAAATGTAGTCCGGCAACGCAATCGCGCAAGGTGTTAGTTCGGGCGTACGCGTTTGCGTCGGCCAGCGGCGGTGCCCGGGTTCGCACCAGACCGCGACAGGGGGCTGTGACGGGCGCTGGGATTGAATCGCTTCAGACCAACGCACGCGTGGCGGCTTCGAATTCCTTCAGATCGAAACCCGGCGCCGCTGCTTGGGCGATGGTTAGCGATGCGGCGCGCGCCAGCAGCTTGCGCGACGCCATATGGTCGCCCGGGCGGTTACACGATTCCACGGCGATCAGACGGCCGGAGTGGAAGCACAACACGCTCAGTTGCCGGCTTTCGCCCGAACCAAGCAGGACCGTTTCGTCATGGCCATCGGAGAGCCCCGCGATCTGCAGTTTCAGATCGCCCTGGTCGCTCCAGAACCACGGCAGCGCGGTGTAAGGCACTGGCTTGCCCGTCAGGCGTGCCGCGACGTTGCGCGCCTGGTCGACGGCATTTTGTACGGACTCCAGGCGGATCGGGGCACCGCTCCACGCAGACGGAAAACTGACGGCGTCGCCGATGGCGGAAATTGACGGGTCGCTGGTCAGCAACTGCGCGTCGACGCAGATGCCGTTCTGCACGGCGAGGCCTGCATCGGCGGCGAGATCGATGTTGGGCAGCACGCCGATGCCGTAGACGACCAGTTGCGCGGGCAGACGGCGGCCGTCGCCCGTTTCCACGGCCACCACCCGGCCGTTGTCGCCGACCAGCCGCGCGACGGTTTGGCCGAAGTCGAACTTCACGCCCCAGCCGGTATGCGCGGCGCCGAACAGCGTCGACATATGGGTGGAGAGGGCGCGGGCCATTGGCCGCGTGCCGAGTTCGACCACGTGGACCGCTAGGCCTTTGGCCGCTGCTACGGCCGCGAATTCAAGGCCGATGAAACCGGCGCCGATCACGACCACGTCGCGCGCGGCCGCCACGCGTGGCGCGAGCGCATCGGCATGCTCCAGTGTGCGGATGCCGAACACGCCGTCGAGTTCGATTCCCTCGATGGACGGCACGCGGTTGCGCGCACCCGTGGCGAGCACCAGATGGTCGTACGGCACACGCTCGCCGCTCGCCAGTTCCACGTGCTGCGCCTCGCGGTCGATCCGCGTGACCCGCGCTTCGACCCGCTCGAGACGCTGCTGCTCGAACCATTCGTGAGTGCGAAAGCGCAGCGCCGTGGCACCGATCTTGCCGAGCAGGTAAGCCTTCGACAACGGTGGGCGCTGGTAGGGCACACCGGGCTCGTCGCCGATCAGCGTGATGCTGCCTTCAAAACCTTCCTGCCGCAGCGAGGCCGCGGTCTGATAACCGGCCTGGCCCGCACCGACGATGACAACGTTATTCAATGACATGAGAGGGATCGAGAGTACGAGTCGAGTAATCAGGCCAGATTCAGTGAATCGAATTTCGGGTAACGGCCGAGCGGCAGCAGCGTGATCGCGCCAAGCAGAAAGGCGGCGCCGCAGATCGACAGCATCGTCGTGTATGAGCCGGTGACGGTGTAGATCCGGCCGAACAGCCACGGCGCCAATGCGGCTGCGATGGTGATCAGCGCGACGTGCATGCCGAACAGGCGCCCGTAATTGCGCATGCCGAAGTAACGCGCAATCAGATACGCGGCAATGTCGAATTCGGCACCGGCGCCGAGGCCGATCAACAGCGTGGCAAGCGCGAGCGTGGCGACGTGATCGGCGCTGGTGGTGGACAGCAGCAGACAACCCAGGGCGGGCATGGCCAGCGCGACGGCAGCGACCGCGGGCGCCCACAGACGGTCGATCAGATAGCCGACCAGCAATCGGCCACCAATCAGCGAGAGCCCGAAGCTGCCGAATATATGACTGGCTTCGGCCGCCGAGAGCCCTTTGTCGCGCAGGAGCGGCACGGTGTTGCTGACCATCGAGACCGTTGCGGCCACCACGAGCGAGAGAGCGATATTGAGCGTCCAGAAGCGCGCCGAACCCATCGCGTCACGGAACGCGAGCCCCGTGTGCGCCCGCACCGGCGGCGCCGCACGACGGCCGGCGGCACGCTCGCCACGACCCGCAGATGCGTCTTGCCCGACTGGTGTCTGCAACCACATCAGCACGAGCGGCAACACCAGAATCAACGGCAGCGCCCCCAGCAAAAGAAACGCGGCTTGCCAGTTCCAGCGGCCGATCACCCACGTCACTGCCGACGGAATCAGAATCGCCGAGAGGCCCGTGCCCGATAGCATCACGGCAAGTGCCAGGCCGCGATTGCGCTCGAACCACAGGTTGACCAGATGCGTCCACGTGATATGCATCGTGCCCATGCCGGCGATCGGCAGCAGCGTGCACATCAGATAGAGCCAGCCGATCGAGTGGCCCATTACCTGCATCAGCGACATCAACGCGTAGACGACAGCGAGTCCGATCAGCGACGCGATCGTCACATGCCGCATCCCATAGCGGTCATTGAGCCAGCCGACGATTTGTGCGCCGATCACCGCTCCGCCGAACAGAAAGCTGATCGCCGGTTGCAATTCACCGCGGCTCCAGCCGAACGCATGTTGCAGCGGAATCACCAGCGAACCGAACGCATACAGCAGCGAAGCGTTGGCGGCCACACCGAGCCCGAGCATCGCCATCAGCACGGGGCGCCAGCCGGCGCGGAATTCGGTGAGGTCGATGGCGGCGGATTGAGACGAGTCAGAGGGGGACATCGGCGGTTCCTTTACGGATCGGCAAGCGGCTACTGTGCGCGCGAAACGCGCTTGGGAAGCAGTCCGCCGTGAGTGTGATATTCCATATACAGAAAACAATTCTACATATAGATTGATTCGGATAACTCGGTAGATGCCCTGGGATGCCGCGCGGTTGGCTGCGCCATCGGCCTTAAACTGAGCTGCGTCATTGCTTGACCAGCAGCACGCTGGCGCCGAGCGGTCCACCGCCCGCCGCGGCAATCGCCACCTCGTGCGGCGCGACCTGGCGTTCGCCGCCTCGGCCCCACAACTGCGTGCAGGCTTCGTGCACGTAGCCGAGGCCGTGCGTACGTCCGCCGGACAACTGGCCACCGTTGGTGTTCAACGGCAACTGGCCGTTGCGCGCAATACGCTGGCCGCCTTCGACAAACGCGCCGCTCTCGCCGCGCGGGCAGAGGCCGAGTCCTTCCATCCATAGCATCGTCAGGATCGAAAAGCCGTCGTAGAGCTGTGCATTGCCGACGTCCTTCGGCTTCAGATCGGTGCGCGACCACAGCATGCGCCCGACGTCGAAGCAGGCGATCTCCGTCAACGAAATCTGATCCCACGACCACGGCTGATGCAGCGCGGAGCCGATGGCTTCGAGCCGGATCGGCGCGTTCGGCCCGTTGCGCGCAAGGTCGGCGCGAGACAGCACTATGGCCGTGGACGCGTCGCAATGCACGTCGCAATCGAACATGCGCAGCGGCGTGGAGATCATGCGCGACGTGAGGTAGTCGTCCATCGTCATCGCGTTGCGAAACACCGCTTTCGGGTTGCGCACCGCATTGGCGCGACAGGTCAGCGGAATCTGTGCAAGTTGCTCGGGCGTCGTGCCGTACTCGTGAAAGTGACGTTGCGCATACAGCGCCATCAGGTTGATGCCGGAGACGACATTAAAGGGCGTATACCACTGCCAGAAATAGCTGCCGTCACGGCCCACCGTCTTGTTGGTGAGCGCGCTGGCGGTCTTGCTTTTGAGGCGCGCGCTCGCCTCGGTAATGGTGCGGAACACCAGCACGTGTTTGCACAGGCCCGCGGCGATCGCCATCGCGCCGTTCACCAGACCGGTGAGCGGGCCGGGTCCTTCGTAGCCCGCGCCATACCAGTTCACCTTCAGGCCGAGTACATTCATTAGTGCATTCGGACCCACCGGCGAGAACGGGTTGCCGTTGTCGTTGTCGCCTGGCCAGCACGAAATTCCGTCGATGTCTTCGCGAGTGAGGCCGGCATCGGCGATCGCTTCGAGCGCGGCGTCCACGCTCAACTGCATGGCCGTACGGTTTGACGGGCGGCCCACTTCCGACTGGCCGATGCCGCTGATCGCCACGTTCTTCTCGAACAGCTTGTCGCTCATGCCACGCTCCGTTCGGGGTCGGCTTCGAAGAGCGGCAGCCACACGTCTTCCTGCTGTTCAAATTTCACGCGCACCGGCATGCCGATATGCACGTCGCTGACTTCGCCATCGACGATATTCGTCACGAAGCGCAGGCCTTCGCGCTCCGCGAGTTCGACGATCGCGACCACGTAGGGCACCGGAAGATCGGGCAGCCATGCCTGATGATTGATCGTGAAACTCACCACCTTGCCGCGTCCCGAGACCGGCTTCGCGCCGACGTGTGACGACATGCAGCGCGGACAGAGCGGCGCGGGCGGATGAAACAGATGGCTGCATCCATCGCAATGGTAGACGTTCAGCACGCCATGTTCACCGCCTTGCCAGAACGGCGCGGTTTCAGGAGTCAGAAGAGGAAGTTTTCTCGGCATGGATGCGCTTGATTTCGTATTGCCTGGCAGTTGACCGTGTGTTGATGTCACCATAATATATGAACAGAAACGCGAAAAATGTATTAAATTAGCGAGAACGGCGCAGGGTTTTCCCGCCAGGGAAATCACTCAGAAGCCCGCTCAAACACAGGAGACAGGCGTTCTTATGCCGACCAATCAACTTATCCATCGCAGGGTCATCGTCACGGGCGGTCTTGGCGCGCTAGGGCGCCAGGTCGGCGCCGAACTGAGCGCGCGCGGTGCGCGCGTCGCGCTGGTGGATCGCGCGGCAAGCGTGGCGATCGACGGTGTCGAAGCGGTATTCGGCGGTGTCGATCTTGGCGAAGCAGCCAGCACCTCGAACGCGTTCGGGCAGATCGCCGGGCGGCTCGGCGGTATAGACGCACTGGTCAATATCGCGGGTGGCTTTGCGTGGGAAACGCTGGAATCGGGCAGCATTGAAACGTGGGATCGTCTTTACGCGATGAACGTGCGCACGGCGGCGATCGCTTCGCATGAAGTCCTGCCCTATCTGCTGCGCGAGAAGAGCGCACGTATCGTGAACGTCGGCGCATTGGCCGCCCTGAAGGCCGGTGCGGGCATGGGCGCGTATGCGGCGTCGAAGGCCGGCGTCGCGCGGCTCACCGAAGCGCTCGCGGAAGAACTGAAAGACCGTAACGTCACCGTCAATGCGGTGCTGCCGAGCATCATCGATACGCCCGCGAATCGCGCGGCTATGCCGGACGCCGATACGTCGCGCTGGGTCGCGGCGGACCAGCTTGCCGCGGTGATCGCCTTCCTGCTGTCGGACGATGCCAGTGCGGTGACCGGCGCGTGCTTGCCTGTAGCGGGGCGTGTGTGATGGCCGCCGCGCTTTCTCCCGATCAGAACACACAGCGGCAACCTGGCGCCACGTTGAGCTGGAACGACGGGTTCCTGCTCGGCTTCGCGCCCATGGACGAGACGCATCACGCTTTCGTCGATTGTGTGGCCGCCTTGCAGCAATGCGACGAGGCGTCCTTACCCGAGACGCTCGCAGCTTTCGAAAATCATGCGGTCGCTCATTTCGAGCAGGAAGAGCAGTGGATGCAGGACACGAGCTTTCCCGCCGCCCAGTGTCACGCGGACGAACACGCGGCGGTCCTGCGCTCGGTGCGCGAAGTTGCACAGATGCTGCGCGACGGTGCCGCTTGCCAGGTCGCGCGTGAACTTGCGGAAGCGCTCGCGGGCTGGTTTCCCGGCCACGCCGATTACATGGACGCGGCCTTGTCCCACTGGATGAGCAAGCGCACCCACGGCGGCATGCCGGTGGTCCTGCGGCGCGCCATGCCGGGGATCGCCACCGCTGCGTCCGATTCATCCCTTCAAGCCGGAACCACTCGATGAGACTCGTCACTTTCCAATTGGCCGACGGCGTGCAGCGCTCGGGCGCACTGTTCGACAACGATCAGGCGGTACTCGATTTGCGCGAGGCGAGCCGCATCGTGCGCGGCGGCGATAGCGTCGCGTTGGCGAGCGTGCAGGCATTGCTGACGGGCGGCGCGCCGTTGCTCGAAGAAGCGCGCGCGCTGCTGGCCCGCGCGCCCGCCGACGCGGTGCGCGAACGCAGTGCCGTGAAGCTGCTCGCGCCGATTCAACCGCCCACGCAGATGCGCGACTGCTCGTGCTTTGAACTGCACCTGCGGCAGAGCTTTGCCGCGGCGCGCCGTGCGCGCGCCTTGCGGACGCCCGACCCGGAAGCGACGCTGAAGGCGATGAATACGCGCGCCGACGATCGCGTGATCGACACCTTCAACCGTCAGCCGATCTACTACAAGTGCAACCGCTTCGCGGTGATCGGCCCCGACGACGACGTGATCTGGCCTGCCTATAGCAAGCTGCTCGACTTCGAACTGGAGTTCGGCTGCTACATCGGCCAGCGCGCGAAAGACGTCTCGCGCGAGAATGCGCGCGCGCACATCTACGGCTACACGATCTTCAACGACATCAGCGCGCGCGACGCCCAGGCCACCGAAATGGGCGGCATGCTCGGGCCGGCCAAAGGCAAGGACTTCGATACGGCCAACGTGATGGGCCCGTGCCTCGTTACCGCCGACGAACTGGGCGACCCGTACGACCTGACCATGATTGCACGCGTCAACGGCGAGGAATGGGGCCGCGGCAACACGCGCGACATGCGCTGGCAATTCGAGGACGTGATCGCGCATATCTCGCGCTCCGAGACTTTGCATCCGGGCGAGTTCCTAGGTTCAGGCACGGTCGGCAACGGCTGCGGACTTGAACAGCTCCGCTATCTGAAGCCGGACGATGTGGTCGAACTGGAGGTGGAGGGCATCGGCGTATTGCGCAGCAGGATCGTGCGGCCGGTGGTGCAGGAGGTGGAAGCATGAGTACCGCTCAAGCCGACGCTGGTCAAGCCGACGCTGCTCACGCCGACGCCGCTCAAGCAGACGCCGCGCAACGGGCGCAAAGCACGCAACCAGCGCTGTTAGCCGGTCTGAAAGTAATCGACTTTGCCACCGGCCTCGCAGGCAGCGCCACCGCGTTGTATCTCGCCGAAGCCGGCGCGGACGTCGTAAAAATCGAACGCCCACGCCATGAGGCCGAGCGCGACGCGGCACTCTTTCATGTGCTCGATCGCGGTAAGCGCCGCGTGACCGATGGCGACCTTGCCGCGCAGCGCGACCTGCTCGATAGCTTGCTGCCGGATGCGGACGTGTTGGTCCACGACCTCACGCCCGCGGAAGCCGCCGTATGGTCGCTGGACGACGCGCAATTGCGGCAACGCTATCCGGCTCTGGTCGTTGCGAGCGTGGGCGGCTGGCCGCGCCGTCATGCGCTCGCCGACGCTCCGGTGCGCGAGACGCTGGTGCTGGCGCGTCTAGGCATTCTTGACGAACAACCCGGGCATCGGCCTGGTCCGGTATTTATCCGCATGCCGTTCGCGAGCTGGATCGCCAGTTGGCTGAGCGCGGTCGGCGTCATGGCGCGGCTGATCGCGCGTGAACGCGATGGGCAAGGCGGCATTGCACACACGAGTCTCGCGCAAGCCGCGCTCGTGCCGATGACGATGCACTGGTCGCGCGCCGCGCAGCCCACACCGGTGTTTGCCAAGGGGCTCGACAAGAGCGTGCCGATTCCGCTGCATCGCTGTTTGGACGGTCGCTGGATTCACGTGCATTACTCGCCCGACGCCGCGCCGTGGATGGCCGAAGTGCTCACCGCGATGGGCCCGGACGCCGTGGCGCGCGCCAACGCGCAATGGCCGCCGAGCCATGTCGCGCCCAACTTCGGCGCGAACCGGGAAATCATCGCCACGCGCAACGCGCAGGACTGGGTCGAACACTTCTGGGCGCACGACGTCGCCGCGCAGATCGCCGCGCCGTTCGGCGAGATTTACGCCGACGAGCAGGCGCGGCTCAACGGTTATGTGGTCGGCGTGGACGACCCGGTGCTCGGCAGCACGTCCCAACCCGGACCCGCGTATCACGTCGATCCACCCGCGCGTGTGCGTGGACCCTTGCAAGCGCCAACGCCGGCCCACGACATCGGCTGGTCGGCGCACGGCCGCTTTAGCGCTACCGCTCGCACGGATTCCGGCGCCGCTAATGGAGCCCGCACGTCAGGCGCGGCGTCTCCGGCATCCCGTCCGCCGCTCGACGGTCTCAAGGTATTGGACCTCGGCGCTTATCTCGCCGGTCCGTTTGCCTGCATGGTGCTCGCCGATCTCGGCGCCGACGTCATCAAGGTCGAGCCGCCCGCGGGCGACGCAATGCGACGGCTCGAGCGCGCCTTCGCCGGCACGCAGCGCGGCAAGCGCGGGCTCGCACTGAAGCTCGGCGCCGAAGGCAGCAAACCGGTCATCGAAGCCCTTGCGAACTGGGCTGACATCGTTCATCACAACGTGCGCCTGCCGGCCGCGCGCAAGCTCGGCATCGCGCCCGAGCAGTTGCGGGCCATCAAACCGGCGCTCGTCTGCGCGCACGTCAGCTCGTATGGTCCGCAAGGCCCGCGTGCCGATTGGCCCGGTTTCGATCAATTGATGCAGGCGGCGGTCGGTTGGGAAACGGAATCGGGTGGCGAGGGCAATCCGCCGAGCTGGCTGCGCTTTGGCGTCGGCGATCATCTGGCGGCTTTGTCGTCGGTGTTCGCGGTGTTGCTCGCGCATCTCGCGCGCATGCGGACCGGCCAGGGCCAGGCCGTCGCCTCGTCGTTGCTCGGTGCGATGACGATGACCGCGAGCGAAGCCGTCGTGATCGATCGGGAGCGCGCCTTGACGCCGATGGCGCATCTCGACGCGGGCCAGCATGGCATCGCGCCGACGCATCGCCTCTATCGCTGCAAGGATGGCTGGATCGCCGTGGCCGCGCTGAGCGCGACGGAAGGCGACGCCTTCACGTGTATCGCCGGCAAGGAGCCCGAAGCCGCGCTTGCCGCGCTCGACGTCACGGCAGCGCTGGCCACATTGCACGCAGCGGGCGTACCCGCCGAGCCCGCATTGGAATCGCAAAGCGACGCGTTTCTCGATAGCGCCGAGCATGCCGCCGCCGGGCTGCACGCTACGTACGGCCACGCCGTCTATGGCTCGCTGCAGCAGATCGGCGCGCTGTGGGACTTCGACAATTTACCGCTCGTCATCGAACGGGCGCCGCCCGCGCTCGGCGAGCACAGCCGCGAGGTGCTGGAGATGCTGGGTTTTGACGCGCAACACATCGAAGAGCTGGTCAATCAGGGCATCACGCGTATTTGAGCGCCATATTTGAGCGCCACGGAGACAAACACAATGAACGAACTGGATTTCACCGGCAAGAACGTGCTGGTGGTGGGCGGCTCGAGCGGTATCGGTAACGGTATTGCCCAGGCGTTCCTGCAACGCGGCGCGACGGTGCATGTGTGGGGCACGCGCGCTTCGGTATCCGATTACGCGGACTCGATCGATTCGAATCTGAAGGGGCTGCACTACGCCCAGGTGGACGTGTCGGAGTCGGCCAATATCGAGCGCTGTGAACTGCCGTTCGACAGGCTCGACGTGCTGGTGCAGGCGCAAGGCACCGTGCTCTACGACCGTCAGGAGTTCAAGACGCCGGGCTTCAAAAAGGTGCTCGATATCAACCTCACCAGCCTGATGGCCTGCGCGGACCATTGCTTCGAATCGTTAAAGGCGGCGCGCGGCGCGATGATCATCGTCAGCTCGGCAGCAGCGTTTCATTCGACGCGCGGCAACCCCGCGTACAACGCCTCGAAAACCGGCGCTTTCGGTTTGACACGCACGCTAGGCGAAGCATGGGCACGCGACGGTATCCGTGTGAACGGTATCGCGCCCGGGCTTGTGGAAACCAAGCTCACCCGCGTGACGACCGCCGACCCGAAGCGGCTCGAAGGCGCGCTGCGGCGCATTCCGCTCGGCCGCCTCGGCACGCCCGCGGACATGGCCGGCGGCGCATTGTTCCTCGCGTCGCCGCTGTCCGCGTACATGCTTGGCCAGACCTTGCTGCTCGACGGCGGCATGTTGCTCGCCTGACTCTTATCCGCACGCTTACCTCGAAGAGGAATCGCATGTCCTGGGACTTTGAAACCGATCCTGACTTTCAGGCCGAACTCGACTGGATCGAGCAGTTCGTGCGCGACGAAGTCGAACCGCTCGAACATGTATTGGGCAGCCCGTGGAATATCCACGACCCGAAGTTTCAGATTCTCGTGAAGCCGTTGCAGCAGCAGGTGAAGGATCGCAAGCTGTGGGCTTGCCACCTCGGGCCCGAACTCGGCGGACCGGGCTATGGGCAGGTCAAGCTCGCGCTGATCAACGAGATTCTGGGCCGCGCGCTGTTTGCGCCGATCGTATTCGGCTGCCAGGCGCCCGATTCCGGCAATGCGGAAATTCTCGCGCATTACGGTACTGACGCGCAGAAGGCGCGTTATCTCGCGCCCTTGCTGGCGGGCGATATCGTCTCCTGTTTCGCGATGACCGAACCGCAAGGCGGCGCCGATCCGAAGGTTTTCACGACCCGTGCGGTGCGCGACGGCGACGACTGGGTGATCAGCGGGCAGAAATGGTTTGCGTCGAACGCGCGGTTCGCGGACTTCTTCATCGTGATGGCGATCACCGATCCAACTGTCTCCGCCTACAAGGGCATGTCGATGTTCATCGTGCCGGCGGGGACGCCTGGCTTGAGCATTCTGCGCAGTGTCGGCATGGCCGACGAGCCTGAAGCGACGCACGCGTACCTCGCCTTCGATCAGGTGCGGGTGCCGGCCGACCACATGCTCGGTGCGCCCGGCGAGGCCTTCGTGGTCGCCCAGGTGCGGCTCGGCGGCGGCCGCGTGCATCACGCGATGCGCACCATCGGTCTCGCGCAGAAAGCGCTCGACGCCTTGTGCGAGCGCGTGCTGTCACGCCACACGCAGGGCAGCGTGCTCGCCGACAAACAGATGGTGCAGGAAAAGATCGCGGACTCGTGGCTCGAACTCGAGCAGTTCCGTTTGCTCGTGATGCGCACTGCGTGGCGCATCGATCGCTATCAGGATTACCAGAAGGTGCGTAAAGACATCGCCGCGGTGAAGGCCGCGATGCCGAAGGTGCTGCACGACATCGCGGCGCGCGCGCTGCATGTGCATGGCTCGATCGGCGCGTCTTCGGAGATGCCGTTTGCCGGCATGATCTCGCGCGCCTTCCAGATGGGGCTCGCCGACGGCCCGACCGAGGTGCACAAGGTCACCGTCGCCAAACAGTTGCTGCGTGATTACGCGCCGTGCGAGGACCTGTTCCCCGCTTACCACCGGCCGACCGCGGCCGCGGCAGCCGAGCGCAAATTCCGCGCGGCGCTCGGCTAACCCGCTCACAGGAGTACGTGATGACGAATTCCGCCTGGCAAACTGCCGTGGACCTCGAACGGCTCACGCAATGGATGGATGCGCAGTCACTCGAAAGCGGACCGATTCTCGACGCGCAGCCGCTCACGGGCGGCACGCAAAACATCCTGTTGCGCTTCAGACGCGGAGCGCGCGAATTTGTTCTGCGCCGGCCACCCTTGCAAGCACGGCCGGAAGTGTGCGCGACCATCGCTCGCGAGGCGCGCGTGCTGGGCGCATTGGCAGGCAGCGCGGTGCCGCATCCGGAGTTGTTCGGATCCTGTACCGACGATGCCGTGCTCGGCGCACCGTTCTATCTGATGGCACCCGTGGCAGGCTTCAACGCTTCGGCGGCCGCGTTGCCGGATTTGCACGCGCAGCCGCAAGCGCAGCAACGTATGGGCTACTCGATGGTGGATGCGCTGCTGCGCCTCGGCGAAGTCGATCCGTTGGCCGTCGGTCTCGGCGACTTCGGCAAACCGCAGGGCTTCCTCGAACGGCAGGTCGCGCGTTGGCGCGGTCAGCTGGAGCATTATCAGGTGCATGCGGGCTGGCCCGGTCCGGCCTCATTGCCGGGCGTCGTCGAGGTCGCAGAATGGCTGGAGGCGAATCGTCCGGCGCAGTCGCGCACCGGCATTCTGCACGGAGATTTTCATCTGGCGAACGTGATGTTCCGCAACGACACGGCCGAACTCGCGGCGATCATCGATTGGGAACTGGCCACTGTCGGCGATCCCCTGCTCGATCTCGGCTGGCTGGTGGCGACTTGGCCGAACGCCGAGGGTCAGGGCGCGGGAACGATACGCGTCACGCCGTGGCTCGGCTTTCCGAGTGCCGCCGAGCTCGTCGACTACTACCGCGAGCGTAGCGATCGTGATTTATCCGCGATCGATTGGTATGTCGTGCTCGCGCGCTTCAAGCTCGGCATTCTGCTAGAGGGGAGTTATGCGCGATCGTGCGCGGGCAAGTCATCGGCGGAACTTGGTAGCAAGCATCATGCGTCGGCAGTGCGCCTGCTCGGGCAGGCCAAAGATCTGATTGTGCAACTGGCGTGACGCACGCCCCCCCCGGCGGCGCATAGCGTATTCGATACGAACAGAATAGAAACACG
Source organism: Paraburkholderia polaris (assembly GCF_012927345.1). Taxonomy (GTDB): domain Bacteria; phylum Pseudomonadota; class Gammaproteobacteria; order Burkholderiales; family Burkholderiaceae; genus Paraburkholderia; species Paraburkholderia polaris. The sequence continues at coordinate 200,178 of NZ_JABBGJ010000006.1, read as the reverse complement.
GAGACAGATATGGATATCCAGAACAAACGCGTGATCGTGACGGGCTCAGCGAGCGGCATCGGCGCGAGTGCCGTAAAGGCCCTGGTTGCTGCGGGCGCGAAAGTGGCGGCACTCGATCTGAACGACGAAGCAGGTCGCAACATTGCCGCGGAGGCATCCGCAAAGGGGCCGGGCGTGGCGCATTACTTCCGCTGCGACGTGAGCCAGCGCGCGCAGGTCGACGACGCATTCAAGGCGGCGGTGGAGCGCATCGGCGGGCTCGATGCGCTCGTGAATATCGCCGGCGTTGAGCGTAAATCGCCGGCTGAATCGATCACCCAGGAAGATTGGGACCTGATGTTCGACGTCAACGCGCGTGGCACGCTCAATACCAATCAGGCCGCCTTCGCGCATCTGAAAGAACACGGCGGGCACATTATCAATTTCGCGTCGGCGGCGGGCGTGATGGGCGTGCCGGGTCTCGCGCATTATTCGGCGGCCAAGGCGGCGGTGCTTGGCTGGACTCGCACGGCGGCCAAAGAGTGGGGCAAGTATCGCATCACGGTCAATGCATTGGCGCCCGCCATGTGGACCCCGATGTACGAGAAATTCCGCGCCCGGCTGGATGCCGAACAACTCGCCGCGCACGACGCTTTCATGGCGCAGCAGATACCGCTGGGCGGGCGCCTCGGCGACCCCGACACGGCGATGGCACCCGTGCTGCTCTTTCTCGTCAGCGACGGCGCGAACTTCATTACCGGACAGACGCTGGCGGTGGACGGCGGTCTGATGATCCCTTGAGCGCGGGCACGCCATGACTGAACGTCTACAAGGCCAGGTCGCGCTGATTACCGGTGCCGCCAGCGGCATAGGCGCCGCGACGGCCCGGCGCATGTCGGCGGAAGGCGCCACGGTCGTGCTGGCCGATATCGACGCCGACGCCGGTGCTTCTCTGGCGCGGGAACTGGCGAATGCATCGTTCCTGCGCACCGACGTGAGCGTTGAAGCACAGGTCGCCCAGGCGGTCGAGCATGCGTTGCAACGGTATGGGCGACTTGATTGCATGGTGAACAACGCGGGGTTGGTGGGTGCGTTCGGCTCGATCCTCGAGACCGACGCCGCCGCCTGGCACGCCACGCTTGCTGTGCTGCTCGATAGCGTGTTTTACGGCATCAAGCACGCCGGTCGCGCGATGGTGCGGCAAAAGAGCGGCTGCATTCTGTCGGTGGCGAGTACTGCCGGCGTAATCGGCGGGCTCGGGCCGCATGCGTACACCACGGCCAAACACGGTGTGATTGGGCTCACGCGATCAGCGGCCTCGGAACTCGCAACTCACGGCGTGCGCGTCAACGCGGTAGCGCCGGGTACGACCGTCACCAACATGATCGTGCAGGGCCGTGGCAGCCTTGAAGCGGCGCTCGACGCTGCGGCTACGGCATCGCCGCTCGGTACGCCGCTGATGCCCGAGGAAATCGCCGCCGCGCTCGTCTACCTGGCAAGCGACGATGCGCGCCACGTTACCGCGCACACGCTGGTCGTCGATTCCGGCGTGACGGTGGCGGGCGCATCAGGCAGCGGCCAGTTTCATCAGCGCGCGGCGGGTTTCATGGGCCGCATGCCGGAAGCAGCAGATCGAATAGATCGAACAGACCGAACAGATCGAACTAATTGAGCAGAGCGCGCTGTGCATTGCAGCGCCGCGCACGCATTTCGAACATCACGCCGCAGCCCGCATGACCTTCGCGCGGCGACGGCGTCCCTACATAGCCCTACACGGTCCTACACAGCCATCCCCCGCCATACCAGGAGAAAGACCCATGCTGATCGACGTCCACGCTCATCTTTTCACCCCCGCGATGCTCAAGCGCCACGCGTTCTGGGGCCCGTTCATGAAGACCAAAGGCCTGACCGTGGGTCATTTTTCGCTCGGCACGACGCAACCGTCGAAAGCGCGCGACGACGACGAAGCCGAAGCGAATCTGCTCGCGCGCATGACACACGAAGCGCGCCGCAAGCTGATGACCGAGCGCGGCGTCGACAAGCTGGTGCTGTCCACGCCGTCACATGCGTTCATGTACTGGGCCGGTGAATTCGGCGACGAATACGCGCGCATCTGTAACGACGAACTCTCGGCCTTCTGCGCAAAGGACCCGGAACATTTCGCGTTCTGGGCGCATGCAAACCTCGCCAATCCGGCCGAGGCCGCACGCGAAATCGAACGCGCGGTGACGCAACTCGGTGCCAAGGGTGTGTGCGTGGGGGGCGCCAATTTCAATGGTCTGGAAGCGCATAGCGAAGAACTGTTCCCGGTGTGGGAGCAGCTCGAAAAGCTCGATGCGCCGATCATGGTGCACGGCTTCAACCAGTCGATCTACTGGGGCGAAAAGCATACCGACGACAAGTTCGAGACCACCTCGATCGTCGGCGACTGCTTCGACGAAACGCTGTTCTTCTGGAATCTGATCAACGGCGGCGCACTGGATACGTTCCCCGGCTTGAAGACCTACATCACGCACGCGGGCGGTATGGCGATTTTCCAGCTTGGACGCCTGAACGATCTCAATCGCGTGATGGCGCCGGATTCGCGCAACAAGCGTCCGGTGATGGACTATCTGCCGAACTTCTACTTCGACCTGGATGCGCACGCAACAGGCTTGCGCCGCGGCGTGGTGGAGGTAGTGGGTGTGGACAACCTGCTGTACGGCACGAACTTCGGCGGCGCGTACGAGCACGGCGATCTGACCGAAGGCCTCGGGCTATCGGAGACGGATCGCGAGAAGATCCGCAGTGGTAACGCCATCAAGCTGCTGAAGCTCGACGTCAGCGAGCAGGTCACCGCCTGAAGCGGTAGCGCGAGGAAAACACAACGCGCAAGGAAGTCTGCAACGCGAGCCGGTGCGATGCCCTGTTGCACCGCGCCGGCGAGACTCGATAAAAAAGACGGAGACACGCGTATGACGACAGGCAACTGGTGGGCGGCGGCCCTTCGCGAATCGGTGAACGGCGAGAAGCCGCTCGCGGTCGTGTGCAATGGTGAGGCGCTGGTGTTGTTTCGCAATGCGGCGGGCGAACTATGCGCGCTGGAGGATCGGTGTCCGCATCGGCGCGTGCCGCTTGCGCTCGGGACGGTCACGCCGAAGGGACTCCAATGCGGTTATCACGGCTGGACCTTCAACGGTACGACGGGGATGTGCACCACGATTCCGAATCTGCGTGAGGACGAGCGCGTGCCGTCGCGTTACGGTGCGCGTGCCTATCGGGTGGCTGAAAGTGGAGGCTTCGTGCACGTATGGCTAGGCGAGGGGAGTCCCGCCGACTCGCCGCTGCCGGGTGCGGACTATCAGCCGCAGGGCAGCGAGTTCGGCGGCGCGGCGGTGGTCAATATCGCCCACGACGAATATCTCGCGGCGATGCTCGACGGTCCCGAGTGCCTGCTCGAATTCGGCAGCGTGCGTATGACCGATTTCTTCCTCGGCGATCCACGCCTGGAAGCAGGGTGTCTCGTGGTCGATCGCGGCGCGGTATGGAAGACGCGGATGTTGCCGCCGGCCTTCGTTGTCGATCATCCGCTGATTGTGCGCACGGCGGTGCCACTCGAGGGCGGCACGATACGCGTCGAGTTGCTGGATGCGGACGAGGCACCGCTCGTGACGTTGTACATCGCTTCTAGTGCCAATCGGCGTGGCACCACCAGCCTGTGCTGGCGCGGCTTCAGACACGACACACGCGTGGCCGGCGCGCCGCTGCGCTGGCATCTCGCCCGGCGTCGCGCACGCGCGCCGTTCCGGATCCATCCAATGATCGACGGCGCCGCGCTGGCTGCGTTGCTGGTGGCGCCGTCGCGCGATCTGGCCGCGGCACGCGCCGCACGGCGCGCGCCGATGAGCGAGGCCGCCTGAGTTGTCTTCCACTTCGACAAGGAGCATCGCACGATGAATGCCGTCACCGAAACACTCGCCGCCGATACGGCCAATCTCGTCGCCAACTCCGGCGGCGCGCCGTCCAGATCCGCGCGCCGCGACTGGACTCCGCTCAACTACGATCTGCGCGACGCCTGGTTTCCGGTCTCGCATAGCCGCGACGTGACGCAGAAACCAATTCGCCGCATCGTCCACACGCAGCCGTATTTCCTGTGGCGGGACCATGCGGGTAAGCCGTTCGCCGCGGAGTTTCGTCCCGAACAACTGGAACAGCGCCGTGCGCAGGCTAGCGCGTTCACCGGCGGTTTGGGTTTCTATCCGGTGGTGGAACGCTATGGCTATATCTGGGCGTGGTACGGCAATCCGGATAACGCCGACGAGCAATTGCTGCCGCACATTCCGTTTCTGCCGCTCGACGGCAGCTTGCCCGGTTATACGCAACGCACGGTGCGCTTCGATTCGACCTCGGCACTCTCGATCGAAAACCTGATCGATCTCACGCATGCCGATTTTCTGCACGCGAATACGATCGGCGACGGCACCTCCGAATCCGACATCGTCGAAACAGAATGGACCTCGGAGACGGTCACGCGCACTCGCATCGTGACGCAGAAGTCGGTGGCGCCGATCATGCGCTGGGTCGGCGGTGTACGTGCGAAGTACCAGGATTTCCGTGCAGTGCTGCACGTGCATTTGCGCAGCAATGTGTGCATTTCCTACCCGCGTTTCAGGCCCGGCTACGACGTGCCGAATCTGCAACCGTTCGTTCCGGTGGGCCGCCATCGCTCGCGTTGTGACGTTACCTTCAATACGACAGCGGCGCCGATTCCGTTGCGCTATGTAATGCCGCGAATCGCGTTCGTGATCCAGCCGCAGGACAACTCGGTGATCCGGCCGCAGAACGAGCGCTATTTCGATCCGGACGAGCGCCTCGATCTGCATTCGCGTTTCGATGCACCGGGAACGCGCTACCGCTTCCTGATGGATCAACTGGTGCAGCGGCAGGCGCGCGGCGACTTCTCGTACGGATCGGACGCCGAACCGGGACGTGATATCCGCGCGCTGCTTGGCATGGTGGATTGAGAAGGCTTGGCGAACGCTGAAGCGGGAGCAGGCGCGCTGCGTGACGTCCGCGTCCGCGCGCCGCGCCCAGCACGCCGCGCTTAGCGCGCGAGGACGAAATCGCGGCAGAGTGCGAAGAACGGATGGGTCACGTCCGCAAAGGCCTGCACTACGTCGAAATGGTCGCAGTCGTCGATACGGTAATGCGGCATGAAACGCTGGGCTTTGCCGAATGCCGTTTCGTAGGCGCGAGCCTGCCGATGAAATGCCGGTGTCTCGGCGCCGCCCACGGCGATCAATTGCGGTGCGTCGGTCGCGGGCGGATGCCGTAACGCACTTACGGCACGCGCCTGTTCACGGTCGAGTTGCAAACCTTCGTTGATCGAGGTTTCGCACAGCGGCTCCAGGTCGAACAGTGCCGAGATCAGGATCGCGCCGCTGAGCATCGGCTTCGGCAAATCGTCGCCGAGCGTATCCCAGTGCGTGGCCATCATCCGCGAGGCGAGGTGGCCGCCCGCCGAATGGCCGCTGACAAACCAGCGCTCGCGCGAGCACCCGAGTTCGCCGGCGTGGTGCCACAGCCATGCCAGCGCCCTTTGCGACTGCGCGACGATCTCGTCGACGGACACGGCCGGGCACAACGTGTAGTTCACCAGCACGACCGATATGCCTGCGGCCACGAACGGCTCGGCCACGAAGCTGTACACCGACTTGTCGCCGCGCTGCCAGAAGCCGCCGTGAAAGAAAATCAGCAGCGGCGCATCGGCAGACGCTGCGGGAAAGTAGTCCAGACGATCCCGCGGCCCCGGACCGTACGCGACATCCAGTTGGGCACCCGGCGAGCTTCTGAATGCAGCCGAACGCGACAGCCATTCCTGCAGCAGGTTCGCCTCGAAATCGGGGCGCAGCAGACGCATGTTGTACTGCGCCTCGAGTTCGGCGGAAAGCGGAGTCGTCGTGGACGGTTTCATGGCGTGATCACAGCGAAGCGAAGCCGAGCGCCTGACGGAAGCGATTCTTCACGAAGACACCATCGCGCGAGGGCAAGGCACGCGGCAACTCATCGGCTTTGATATGCACCTGCGCGAAGTTCAGTCCGGTGCGCGCGTTGATCCGGGCGGCCAACGCCTCGACGCCGTCGAGCGAGTGAATTTCGGTAGCCTGTTCGATGCCGCATGCCCGCGCCACCTGCGCGAGCCTGGTCCCAAGACTGCTGTGGCTGCGCTGCATGCCTGTCTCGCCGAAGTGGCCGTTGTCCAGTACGACCACGCTCAGATTGGGCGGCTGTTGTGCGCCGACGGTCGCGAGGCTGCCGACGCCCATCAACTGTTCGCCGTCGCCGGTAATCGCGAGCACTGGGCGCTCGGGTTGCGCGAGCGCGAGGCCCAACGCAATGGAGGTCGAACCGCCCATTGCGCCCCAGAGATAGAAGTAGCGGTCCGAATCACCGGAAGCGAATACATCGTAGGTCGGCGAACCGAGACCTGTCACCACCAGTGCGTTCGGGCATAGCGCGAGCAGGCGCGCGACGAATTCGCGGCGATCGATCGACGCGGAAGAAACGATGGAAGAGGAAGTGTTCAATTACGTTCCCATTTTTTGCGTCCGATGAGGCGCTGCGACAGCAGCACGGCAACTTGCTGACCGCCTTCGAAGGCGGCGTCGAGTCCGGCGGACACCATGTCTTCGACTTCGTCAGGTGTCGAAGCGCGCAGGACGGTGATCCCCATCAGTTCGAGCGCCGCCTGGGTTGCCTGGCCCATCGGGCATTGCCAGGGGTTGAACTCGGCATACTCGCCACGCATTGTCACCAAGGTGAGAAACGGAAAGCGACAACTCTGTAGCAGCGAGAACATGTTCACGCAATTGCCGACGCCGCTACTCTGCATCAGCAGCACCGCGCGCTGGCCGCCGAGCCACGCGCCGCTCGTGAGCGCGACGCCTTCCTCTTCGGTGGTGAGCACGATGTCGCGCATCTGCGGGTCCTGCTGGACGCGGCGAATCACGTGCGCGTGGCCGGCATCCGGCACATAAGCGACTTGGCGTACCCCGCCACTTTTCAGAATGGAGAAAATGTTCTCCTGCCAGTTCGATACTGGCGACTCGATTGTGCTCATGTCTCCTCGTGAATCCGTGAATGTGTAGCGCTATGCTAGGGTGAGAGGCGGGTGCCGCGCCAATAACAAAGGTTGCTGGTGATATCAGCTTTTGGCATGGACGTGCGCGGCGCCTCGCGCCTTCAGCGCATCACAAACGGATTAGCGCTGCCCGCGCCCGTGTTGATCCACACGCTCTTGGTTTGCAGGTACTCGTGGATCGCCTGGGCGCCGTTTTCGCGCCCCAGGCCCGAGTCCTTATAGCCGCCGAACGGCGACATGAAACTGACCGCACGGTAGGCATTGACCCAGACCGTGCCGGCTTGCAGCCGCTCCGACACACGAAACGCGCGGCCAATGTCCGATGTCCAGACTCCCGAGCCGAGTCCGAAGCGCACGTCGTTGGCAATGCGCAGCGCGTCATCCTCGTCCCTGAAGCGAATGATTGAGAGGACCGGGCCGAACACCTCTTCCTGGGCGATGCGCATGCTGTTGTCGACGTCGCCGAAAATAGTCGGCTCGACGAACCAGCCGCGTCCGCATTCCGGCCGCGTGCCCGCGCTGCCGCCGAGCAATAGCGTGGCGCCTTCGGACTGTGCGGTATCGATGTAGCGCAGCACCTTGTCGTATTGGGGACGCGTGGTGATCGGGCCGACCTGTGTATCCGCCGACATCGGATCGCCCATGCGCGCCGTGCGGGCGAGATTCAACAATCGCTCGACGAATGTGTCGTAAATCGAGTCCTGCAGCAGCAACCGTGAACCCGCAATACAGGTTTGCCCGGTCGCGGCAAAGATGCCGGCGACCGCGCCGTTGACTGCATCGTCGAGATTCGCATCGGCGAACACGATGTTCGGCGACTTGCCGCCCAGTTCCAGACTCACGTGCTTGAAGTGGCGCGCGGCGGTTTCGTTGATCGCGCGTCCGGTGCTGTCCGCGCCGGTGAAAGTGATCTTGCGCACCAGCGGATGCTCGACGAGTGCCGCCCCCACATCGCGACCGAAACCGGTCACGACGTTGACGACGCCCGGCGGAAAGCCGGCCTCCTCAAACAGCTTGACGAATTCCAGCGTGGACGCCGAAGTGAATTCAGACGGTTTGATCACGACCGTGCAGCCTGCGGCGAGCGCCGGCGCGATCTTCCATGCGGTGAGCAGCAAGGGCGAGTTCCAGGGCGTAATCGCCGCGACCACGCCGAGCGGTTCATGACGTGTGAAATTGAAGAAGCCCTTTTTATCGAGCGGAATCACGCTGCCTTCGATCTTGTCCGCGAGACCGCCGAAGTAATAGAACCACTGCGGAATGTAGTTCAGTTGCCCGGCCATTTCGGCGAGCAGCTTGCCGTTGTCGCGCACTTCGGTGGCGGCAAGCTTTTGCGCGTCGCGTGCGATCAGGTCACCCAGCCGGCGCAGCAGCTCGCCGCGTTGCGTCGCGGTCAACTGCGGCCATGCGCCGCTCGTGAAGGCGCGGTGCGCGGCCTGAACGGCAAGATCGGCGTCGGCGGCGGAGCCTTCGGCGATTTCCGCCCACGCATCGCCGGTGTACGGGTTGTGCGATTCGAACCAGCGTTGGCTTTGCGGCGGCGTATCCTGGCCGTCGATGTAATGCACATAGCGTTCCATGTCGATTCCTGTTTCGAAAGAGGGCACGGCGGTGAGCCCGTTCAAGCGGCTTCGTCAACCACCGGATTGCGCAGCGTGCCGATGCCTTCAATAGTGATGTCGCAGACGTCGCCGCCATTAAGCGGCCCGACGCCGGATGGCGTGCCGGTGAGAATCACGTCGCCGGGCAGCAGGGTGACCGCCTGACTCAGATAGGACACGATGAAGGGCACGGAGAAGAGCAGGTCTGAGGTGTTGCCGTCCTGGCGCTTCGTGCCGTTGACGCTCGACTGCACGCGCAAATTACCTGCGTCGAGTCCCGTGGCGATGACGGGCCCAAGTGGGCAAAAGGTATCGAATGCCTTGCCGACCAGCAAACAGCCGTAACCCATTTCGCGGTTCTGGATCACGCGCTCGCTCACATCGTTCGCGCAGGTGTAGCCGAGCACGTAGTCGAGCGCATCGGCGATATCGATACGGCGACCCTTCTTGCCGATCACGATGGCCAGCTCCGCTTCATGATGGACCACCTGGGCCTCGCGTGGCCGGACGATGGCTTCATCCGGGCCGATTGCCGCCGTCGTCGGCATCATGAAGAACTGCGGAATCTCGGGTGTCTTCGCGCCGGCCTCGGCGATGTGACCGACGTAATTCATGCCGACCGCGAACAGTCTCGGGGCGGGCAGCGGGCAGAGGAGTTTCGCGTCGGCCAACGCATCCGTCGTGCCGACCGGCGTGATGCCGTCGAAGGGCGAACCGCTCAGGCGCTCCAGATGCTCGCCTTCGAGCACACCATAGTGAACGGCGTCATGCAATTGATAGCGGGCGATTTTCATGGGGTGTCCTGAGGGTGTGCTACAGCTTGCCGAACTCGAGGAAAGCGTCATACGGATCGCGACCGCTGCGGATGGCAGTACGCATGCGTGAGTCAGTGCTCATGGTCTTGACCGTTTCGGTGATGACAAACTCCGCGTGTTCGCGCTCGATCAGCAGCGTCCCATCGCGATCGCCGAGAACGTAGTCGCCAGGCGACACCGTCACGCCGCCGATGACGACCGGCACGTCGGTAGCTTCCAGGCGCCAGCTGCCGACGATATCGATCGGGCTGGTATAGCGGGCAAAAACCGGAAAGCCGATAGCTTCGATTTCGTCCGCGTCGCGTGAACCGCCGTCGATGTAATAACCGCGGATGCCGCGTTGCTTGAGGGCCTCGGCGGCGAGATCACCCATTGCCGAGCGCGCGTGGTCATGCGGCTGGCACACCACGACGTGGTCGCGTGGCGCACCCGAGAGAACCTTGGCGATGAACAGTTCGAGTGATTCGCTGACCGAGATAGTCGGGTCGGAGCGGCCGGTGACGGTAAATACCGGCCCGGCGAGTTTCATATTGGGTGCGAGGCCCTTGATGTCGCGCGGCAGTTCGTGGACGGGCAGGCCGTGGATGCGCAGAACGTCAAAAAGGCCGGGCGTGTTGCAGGTGGCCAACTGATCGGCGAGTGAGGTCATTGGAGTTCTCTTTGCCAAAGGGCGAATAACGCGGATGTGCGCGCACGGTGTCTTGTCTCCTGGCGGTGCATCCGCGGCTAAGGGATTCTAGGAGCCGCATCGGCGGCATGTCGAATCACAAAAGTTGATGCTTCGATCAATCCGGGGTATGGCTGGGCCCGATCCACCGGGCGCCTGCCCACTCGCCGCTGCAAGCGATCTCTCTCACGCAGTTCTGCAGCACGGTGGTGGCGCATCTAACCGCTGTTGAGGACCTTCTTGTCGTCGGGATTGCCAGATAAATCCGCCTTAAAAAGGCTTCTCCGTCGATCCGCGCCGCGCTGAACACGCCACGCTCTATCTCCTGCTGAACGGCGACACGAGGCATGACCGTCGCGCCGTATCCCTGCGCAACTAGCGCTTTCTGCACACTCAAAGCATTGGTCTCGGCAGCAAAGGTGATCCCGACTCCGGCTACCGCGCAGGCATGTTCGACGAGACTCCGTAGCCGATGGGGCGCACTCGGCAGAACCAGTGGCGCGTCTCCAAGTGCCGCAACGGAAACCGGATAATCGTCGCTCAGGCCAATCGAAGCCAACCCGACAAGGCTCAGCGACTCTTCGACCAAAGGCTTGACATCCAGAGCTGGCGAAGCTGCCGGGTCATACAGCAGCGCGGCGTCGATCTCGCCACTTTCCAGCCAGCGCAGCAAATGATCGGTATAACCCACTGACAGCGACACCCGTATCTGCGGAAATGCCCGCTGCAAGGCGCCCACCAGCGGCGCGGTCAGCAACTCGCAGCTACTGGGCAGCAAACCTAAACTTACCGCGCCGGACACGAGCCCAGGCGTCGGCCGGATCTCCTGCTGCGCCGATTCCAACTCACGCAACGCTCGCCGCGCTCGATCGAGCAGGATATGACCGGCTTCGGTCAACTGCATGCCGCGGCGATCGCGCTCGAATAAGGGTGCGCCTACGTCGTCTTCGAGCAGCTTCAATTGCCGCGACACCGCGGGTTGCACGATATGCAGCAACTCGGCGGCGCGCGTCGCACTGCCTGTGTCGGCGATCGCAAGGAAAGTGCGGATCTGGCGGATATCCATGGCAAGTCCAGTAGTTCAAACACATGCTGCACGCAATCGACAATCACGCATGTCAGTGCGTGATATGGCGATCAGTTTTTGTCATTCGACAACGAATTGCACGCAATCCTAAGATGACTCCCTGCCAAAACACCATCGCGTTCAGCCGAGCGTTTACGCGAATGCTGCGCATATCGGAGACAAGCCACATGACAGTGAAGCCCAACCTCATCGGCGGGGAATGGCGCGAAGGATCGCGTTCGATCGAGAGCATCAATCCGTCGGATATACGAGAAAGCATCGGGCATTACGCGCTCGCGGACGCGACGCAAATGCGCGAGGCGGTCGCTGCGGCACGCGCAGCGCAACCTGCGTGGAGCGCGACAACGACCCAGGTGCGTAGCGATCTTTTGCTGAAGACGTCGATCGAACTCGCTGCCCGCAAGGAGGAAATCGGCGAACTGGTGTCGCGCGAAGCGGGCAAGACGCGCGCGGAAGGCATCGGCGAAGTGTTGCGCGCCAGTCAGATCTTCCAGTTCTTCGCAGGCGAAGCCGTGCGCTATGGCGGCGAGAACCTGCCGTCGGTGCGCCCCAATATCAACGTGCAGATCAGTCGCGATCCGGTGGGTGTCGTTGCGTTGATCACACCGTGGAATTTCCCCATTGCCATTGCCGCGTGGAAACTCGCGCCGGCCCTCGCGTTCGGCAACACCGCTGTGCTCAAGCCTTCGGAAGAAACGCCCGGCGTCGCGTGGGAGCTGTTTCGCGTGCTGGAGCGCAACGGCTTGCCGGCCGGCGTCGCGAATCTGATCAACGGGCGCGGTGCGGATGCCGGTGAGGCGCTCGTCGAAGGTGTCGATGCACTGAGTTTTACCGGCAGCGTGCGCACCGGCCGGTGTCTCGCGCAAAGCGCGATCGCCAACATGGTGCGCGTTCAATTGGAAATGGGCGGCAAGAATCCACTCGTCGTTCTCGACGATGCGGACCTGAGCGTGGCGGTCGAATGTGCGCTCAACGGCTCGTTCTTTTCGGCAGGACAGCGCTGCACCGCATCGAGCCGCCTGATCGTGACCGAGGCGATCCACGACCGTTTCGTCGACGCGCTGAAGAAACGCATGCGCTCGTTGAAGATCGGCCATGCATTGACAGCCGGCACGGACATCGGCCCGCTCATCAACCAGCGTCAACTGGACATAGTGCAAGGCTATATCCAGACCGGGCGCGACGAAGGCGCGGAACTGGTCGAAGGCGGTCAGTTGCTGCAGTCCGGTACGCCCGGCTTCTTCATGCAGCCCGCGTTGATGACTGCCACATCGAACAGCATGCGCATCAATCGCGAGGAAGTGTTCGGTCCGTTCGCGACGGTCATCCGCGCAGCCGATTACGACGAAGCGCTGGCGCTCGCCAACGACACCGAGTACGGCCTTTCGGCGGGCATCTGCACGAGCTCGCGCAAGTACGCGAGCCACTTCCGCCAGCACGTCAGAAGCGGCCTCGCGATGATCAACCTGCCGACTGCGGGCCTCGACTATCACGTGCCGTTCGGCGGCACCAAGGCGTCGAGCTACGGCCAGCGCGAGCAGGGCACCTACGCTGTGGATTTCTACACGAACAGCAAAACGGCCTACGTCGGTTACTGAACCGGCCGGCCCTCTCTGATAACGATGGACGACAACAGGACCTGAGTGATGGAAAAGATCGGATTTATCGGCCTCGGCCGCATGGGCAAGCCGATGGCGGCCAATCTGCGCAAGCAGGGCTTCGAGTTGGTCGTGATGGATTTGAACCGCGCGGCCGTGACGGAACTGGTGGAGTTGGGTGCGCGCGCCGGCGAAAGCGTCGCGCAGATCGCGCGCGATTGTTCGATCGTCGTGACGATGCTGCCGAGTTCGGTGGAAGTGGAGCAGGTTGCACTGGGTGCCGACGGCATCTTCGCCAACGCCGCGCGCGGCAGCGTGCTGCTCGATATGAGCACGATCGATCCGCTCGCTACTGACCGGCTGGCAGCGCAAGCGCGTGAACATGGCCTCTCGGTGGTGGATGCGCCGGTCGGCCGTCTCGCCGAGCATGCGGATCGCGGGGAATCGCTCTTCATGGTGGGGGCGAGCGACGCGGATTTCGCCCGCGTCAAACCCTTGCTCGACGCGATGGGCACCGCCGTCTATCACTGCGGCGCCGTCGGCACCGGTGGGCGTACCAAGCTCGTCAACAACTACGTCGCCGTCACGCTGTGCCAGGTGAATGCGGAGGCGCTTGCGCTGTCGCAGCGCTTCGGCCTCGACATCACGAAGACCTTGCAGGTGCTCTACGGCACGTCGGCGAGCAACGGCCAACTGCGGATGAACTTCCCGAACAAGGTGCTCGTGGGCGACACCACACCGGGCTTCACAATCGACCTCGCGCACAAGGACATGGCGCTGGTGCTCGGCGCCGCGCACGCAGCGAAGGTCCCGATGCCGGTGGCGGCAGCCGTGTTCGAGTCGTTCAGTCTCGCGCGGGCAAGTGAATATGGCCGCATCGACTTTTCCGGCATTGCCGACGCGATCTGCGATCTGGCGAAGATCGAACGGGCGCGTGTGCCGAAGGGCTGGACCGCTTCCTGAATATGAAGACATGGCTTGCAGACTCATGACGAAGACCGGGCGCGGGCAGGCATGAACGTGCCCGCTTCGCACCCCTAGGGGATTATCCGGATCAAAAACTCAAATATGTACACAGATGGTAAAAGTGTTTATATTAACAATTCAACCCCTCGAAGGGTAAGTCAAGGAGACAAGCATGTTGACGCAGACCAGTCCCACACTGGCGGACGGCACCAAGGTCGCTGATCTGGTGAACGTCGAAACGCGAGAGGTGCAGATGCGCACGCTCTCGGACCCCGAACTGTATGAGCTGGAGATGGAGCGGATTTTCGGCAAGACGTGGCTGCTGCTCGGCCATGAAAGCGAAATTCCGAACTCCGGCGACTTTATGGTCCGTGACATGGGGTCGGACTCGGTGCTGGTCACGCGCGACAAGACCGGCGAGATTCACGTCATGTTGAACGTGTGCTCGCACCGCGGCATGCGCGTCTCCACGCTGGACGCCGGCAACACGCAAATCCACACCTGCATTTACCACGGCTGGGCGTTTCGTCCGAACGGCCAGTTCCTCGGCGCGCCGGTCGAGAAAGAATGCATGCACGGCAAGATTCGCAGCAAAGACGAGCTCTCGCTGAAAAAGGCGCGGATGACGCTGTACGGCGGCCTGATCTTCGCGACCTGGAATCTGAACGGCCCGTCGTTCGACGAGTTTCTCGGCGATGCGAAGTGGTATTACGACATGCTGTTCAAACGCAGCGACAAGGGCATCGAAGTGCTCGGGCCGCCGCAGCGCTTCATCGTGCGTGCCAACTGGAAAGCGGCGGGCGAACAGTCGTCGGGCGACGGCTATCACACGCTGACCTTGCACCGCTGGCTCGGCGAAGTGGGCGCGTATTCGAAGAAAGATGAGAAGGGCGGCGATCTGAGCCCAGAAATGTATGGCGTCGAAATCAGTTCGCCGCACGGCCACGCACTGCGCTGCATCGACCTCGGCCGCAAGATTCGCCGTCTCACCGGGCTCGACCCGGATCAGTTGACGGTCGAACAGAAGCTCGACGTGCTGCCGCCCGCAGGTATGACCAAAGAAATGGTCAGCCAGCTCAAGCGCAATCTGAACGAAGGCCAATTGCAGGTGCAGACCTCGATGCCGCCTCAAGTGGGCGGCATGTTCCCGAACGTGCTGTTCGGCTTCCTCTATATTCCGCAGGCCGACGGTTCGGTGATCGGCTCGATCACGCTGCACGCCTATATTCCGCGCGGACCGGACAAGCTCGAGTTCGTCAACTGGGTCTTCGCGGAAAAGGACTGTCCGCCCGAGGTGCGCGAGCAGATGCTCAAGCAGACCATCCAGTTGTTCGGCACGTCGGGCATGGTCGAGCAGGACGACTCCGACACATGGCCGCATATGACGCTCGCAGCGAAGGGCGCGCAGGGCAAGAGGCAGACGCTCAAGTATCAGGCGATCTACGAAACCGGCGCGCCGGCGGGCTGGCCGGGTCCGGGCATCGTCAACGAAGGCTTCACGAAGGACGATACGCAATGGCACTGGTGGCTGCACTGGCGCGAACTGATGACCTCGGAAAGCTGAGCGCCACGCGCCAATCAAAGCCATTCAAGGAGACAGTGTGATGAGCGAAGTAAAAGAAGCCGTAGACCGCGCCGCAGTGCCGCAACGCGCTCGCGTGCCGCTCGGTTCAGCCGTATATAACGCCGTGGTCGAGTTCCTGTACGACGAGGCGGTGCTGCTCGATGAGATTCGCCTGGAGGAATGGGGCGCGACGCTCGCCACCGATCTCGTCTACGCGGCGCCGCTGCGGCAAACCCGGCCGTATGCACAGCATGAGTCGTCGGTGATTCGTACGATGCAGCACTATCACGACAACTATCGCTCGATCATGGGCCGCATCATGCGCCTCACGGGCACCAAGAGCGCGTGGGCCGAAGACCCGCCGTCGCGTACGCGACGTCTTGTCACCAATGTGCTGGTGTACGAAGGCGATGCAGCCGGCGAATACGTAGTGCGCAGCAATCTGCTGGTGACGCGCAGCCGATTCAACTTTGACGAGCTGGATCTGATCAGCGGCGAGCGCCATGACGTGCTGCGCCGCAGCGACGACACGTTCAAGCTGGCGCGCCGCGAGATCATTCTCGATCAGGCCGTGCTGGGTACACCGAATCTGGCGATCTTTCTATAGTCGCCACGCGGTTTCTTGAGGCTTCGCGAGCCAAGGAAGTTGCCCCTGTTTCCAGGGGCTTTTTTTATGGCTTGCGATTTCTAATGTCTAGTGGCTCATTCGTCGAAGGCTAGCCACGCCTGATCGTCCGCGCACAGGTCGGCGGGGCGAGTGGCGAAGTCCAAAGTCGACCCGACGATGCGAATCGCCTGTTCGGCTCGCACCGGCTGCTGGGCAAAACAGTTACCGTTGGGGCGCGCATGCACCTGAGCGTCGAGATTCATGCCTCGCCCTTTGGCGATGCCCGTCGCGCGTCTGAGCACCAGCGCCGCTTCGGCTTCTTCGCCCGATAGCGTAGTCAGCGCCCAGCGCGCCATACCGTGGTACAGATCGATGCCCGCATACGGTGGCGGTCCCTGAATCACCGTGCCCAAAACATTCCATTCGAGTAACAGGACGCCGTCACGCGCGAGCGTCGAATGGGTGCGATCGTTTACCCGCATCGGCACCTCGATGTCGTATTGACGTCGCAATGTGCCTCGCGCCGCTGTGGCGATCGCCAGTCCGGAGAGTTCGAACAAATGGGTGCATTGCTCGCTGGCGTCGGTTATGCGCGTGACCTCGTGGGCCGTTTGCGTGAGCGTCATGCCGACCAGCGCCTGCAATTGCCCAGCGGCTTGCGCACACAGCGTATAGGGACGGCGCGGCGATGCGGCCTCGATGGAACTCACCTGTCCATGCGCGCTGGTGACTTCGACGCGGAAGTGATGAAAGTCGTCTTCGAGTGCCGCGCGCGTCACGTGCTGTGACGTCTCGGTGCGACTACGGATGACGATGCGGCGCCTGAACATGAAGAAACCCTCGAAAACAGTGTAAAAACAGCAGCGACGCCTCGATTGCGACCTGCAAAATGCTGACACCTTTATTCTTAAAGTGTACGATATAGCAAATTGTGTTCAACAAACAGGAGGCGTCGGCATGGCATTGCTTAAGGAGAGAGTGAGTCTCGTCACGGGTGCCGGCGGCGGCATTGGCCGCGGCGTTGCGCGGGCATTCGCGCGCGAAGGCGCGGCCGTGGTGATTGCCGAGATCGACGAGAAAACCGGCTCGCAAGTCGAGCGCGAAATCAAGGAGCTCGGCGGCCGTGCACTGTTCGTCAAGACCGACGTGACCAGCAAGGCTTCGATAGAGGCAGCCGTGCAGAGCACGGTGGCGCGCTTCGGCAGCATCGACATTCTCGTGAACAACGCCTTCATTCCGACGCCCAACGTGTTGTTCGAAGACAAGACCGACGAGATGTTGCAGCAAACGCTGACCTCGTCGCTGTGGGCCACCTGGTGGGCCATGCGTGCGGTCATGCCGCATATGCGCGAGCGCCGCTGGGGCCGCATCGTCAACTTCTATTCGATCGACACCGAGACCGGCGCATGGCTGCATGCCGATTACAATACCGCCAAGTCGGGCATCGTCGGTTTGACGCGTAGCGCGGCTTCGGAGTGGGGACGCTTCAATATCACCGCGAACGCGATCGCGCCGACCGCGATGGGCGCGACATTCTTCAAGCTGGCCGAAGAGAACCCCGGCTTTGCCGAACGTTCGGCCGCGGCACGTCCGCTTGGCCGTTGCGGCGATCCGGAAGAAGATATCGGACCGGCTGCGGTGTTTCTTGCGTCGGAGATGTCGCGCTTCATCACCGGCGAGACACTGCACGTGGACGGTGGCCTGCATTTGCCGGGCTACAACTCGCGGCCGGCCAATGTGCCTGTGCGCGAGTATTGAGTGACGTTCCAGGCACGCGGCTGAGTACGAAAGCCGATCGTATGTAAAGCAAAAGGGGCCCCGCGGGCCCCTTTACTGCTAGTCACTGACGAAACTGAACACGGTCAGCGTTTGGCCACCTTGATGTCGGTCGCCTCGATGTCCCAGGTGGACGCCGTCTTACCCTCATCGCGCAGCTGATACTTCAGAATGCGGCCTTGCGGGTTTTTCGGCAGCGTCTCACGAAACTCGATGTAGCGTGGCAGGGCGTAATATGGAACGGCGTCCGTGGCCCAGTGGAACAGGGCCTCGGCGGTGAGGGCAGCACCCGGATTCAGAATGGCGGTGACTTTGACGTCGTCCTCGCCTTTGTCCGATGGCACGGCATGGACCGCGACCTCAGCGATATCGGGGTGGCGTGCAAAGGCCGATTCCATCTCGAAGCTGGAAATATTTTCGCCACGGCGGCGCAAATAGTCTTTTTTGCGGTCTACGAAATAGAAGAATCCATCGTCGTCGAACTTGCCTATATCTCCGGTATGGAACCACATGTTGCGCATCAGCTTCAGCGTCTCCTCGGGGCGGCGCCAGTAGCCCATGAACATGATGTCCGGTCGCAGCGGACGGCAGACGATTTCGCCTGGCGTATTGGCCGGCAGCTCGCGGTCGAGATCGTCGACGATTCGCACGTCGAAGTCGGCTATGCGTTTGCCGGACGAACCGGGCGCCGCGTATTCGCCACCCGGCAGCGAGGTGATCACGCATGCTTCCGTGAGGCCGTAGCCGTTGCCACCGACCTGTCTCGCGCCAAAGCGCTCGCGCCAGACCTTCTTGTTCTCTTCAGTGAACGGATTGCCGCGCACCGTATGAATCTGGCCGAAGCAGCGCTTTGCCGCTTCGTGGTCCGGCGCATTGGCGAGCAGGCCGCCCATGCCGCCGAGAATCGACGCAATGGTCGCGCCGCTGCGCTCGACTTCGGGCCAGAAATTGGACACCGAGAAACGCGGAATGATCGCCACGCGCGCGCCGACCAGAATATTCGACAGGATGCCCACCGCCAGCGCGTTCATGTGAAACAGCGGCAGCGGCGTGATCGTCACGTCGTTGGCGCTCGCGGGGCCGGCGCGCAATTGCAGGCGTGCCAGATTGCACATGAAGTTGTAGCTGATCATGCAGCCCTTGGACGGACCGGTGGTGCCGGATGTGTAGATCAGGCTGGCGAGGTCCCACGGGTTCGGCTTGCGCTCGAAGGGCGTGTCGTCGTGGCCGCGGTGGGCGTCGAGCGGGGCAAGCGGCAACGGTCCGCAGGCGGTGGCCGTGACGGTGGCGGCGCCCGCATCGGCGCTGCGATACAGCACCTGCTTCACTTCGGACAATTGCGCCGCCACGGCGGCGATCCGATCGAGATAATCGGCTTCGCAGATCACGAGTGGCGCGCCGGCGTCGGCGATCTGATGGCGCAGAAATTCGCCGCGCAATGCCGTATTGATCGGCACGCTGACCGCGCAGAGTTTGTTGACCGCGAGCCACGAGATCACGGCGTCGATATTGTTGTCGAGCATCGTGACGACGGTTTGCCCGGCCTGAATCCCGAGCGACGCCAGCGAATGGGCGAGGCGCGTGGAAAGACGGTCGACGTCCGCGTAGGTGTAGAGCGCACCCGCAAAGTCGAGCAGAACCCGGTCCGGATGCGCCGCGACGGCGCGCTCGAGTGCGGCGATAACGGTGTCCTGCTCGCCGAGCGACCACGTCTCTGCTCTTCCCATACCAGCCATATCAACCTCTTTCGAAAATGAACCGGGCATGAACCGGGCAGCTCGCCCTCAAATTCTAACCCCAGAATTGAATTCTAGTGTTTGTATTCCGATCCTGATCTGCGGGGAAACCCGCACACTTTTCTAAAAACTGATCAACTTATGGCTAAACAGACCACTTCACCGAAAGCCGGCACGTCGAAGATCGCTGTCAAACAGCCGGCGAAGAAACGCGCCGTTGCTGAGAAGAGCAGCAAGAGCGCGGCGCAGTCGGTGGCGCCGGCGCCCACAGCACGCAAGAGCCGCGCGCCTGCCTTGCAAGCCGCGCCCGCAGTGCCTCCAGCGCCGGCCGCCGCACCCGCTGCAGCCGCCGCTGCGCCGCGCCGCCGGCGCAGCAATCGCCGCTCCGAGCAGACCATCGACAACATCTTTGCGGCGACGGAAAAGGTCGTGCTGGAATCGGGCGCGGACCGTATTTCCATTCTTGAAGTGTGCGAAACCGCCGGCGTGTCGCGGGGCACGTTCTACCGTTATTTCGCCTCGCAGGACGAACTGCTCGAAGCGTTTTCGCGCCACAAAAGGGAGAATTTCCACAAGTCGCTGGCCGAACTGCTGGTGCGCTATCAGGATCCGGACGAGCGCTTCGACGTCGTCCTCAACTACCTGCAGGACTACCTCGACGCGGGCAATTCCCGGCGCATGTTGCTGGTTGCACCGGAGTTCGCACTGCGTTTTTTCAAGCGCATCTTTCACGACGCCGTGGTGCGCTTTCAGGACTTGCTGTCGCCGGTGTTCGACGCATGGGACGAACGTCTGGGCGTCAAGCTCGATCGCGAACTACTCTGCGATCTGCTGATCCGTTTCGTCATGAGCGAACACCTCGTGTCGAGCGAATCCGAGCGGGGCGCGATGCAACGCCGTATCGGCCGTCTCATCGATTCGATCCGCTTTGGCGGCGTCACGCGCGCGCGCCGGTGAGGATATGACGTTTGCGAACGTTGCGGCTTGCTCGACCATTTTGCGGCCGGCTTTCCGGCCGCGGTCGGCGCGTCGCCCTGCAGGAAAGCCAGTGGCTGCAGAGAGGGAAGGCAAACGCAAGGCAAGCAGCGAGTGACCCACGAGGAATCCATGAGGAGCCCGAGTAAACGTTAATTTGAACACAATTGCATTAAATGACTAACATTGGCATGATGTCGAACAGTCTGATCTGCTTCGCGCATCTGGCTTTCGTGCGTCCGGGTGTCGGTGAACCGCAGACAGGTCTATCCCACATCTGCGCCGTCGAGCGCCAGGAGACATCATGCTCATCGACCTTCATGCCCACGCTCCGCATCCGGGCTACTACAACCAACACCCCCACTGGGGCCCGTTCTTCGAACAGCACGAGGACGGCGACGTCAAGCTGCGGGTGGGCGACTGGATCCTGACGCTCGGCTCACCGGAGCGCAAGGCAGCCGTACGGTCCGGCAAAGGGCTGAAGCTGGACGAGTACTTCGCGCGCTGGGCCAATCCGAACGTACGCCTCGCCGGCATGGATGCCGCCGGCCAGAATGCCCAGGTGGTGTCGGTGCCGTCGCATTGCTACATGTACTGGGCGGAAGCGGACTTTTCGGTGCGCTACGCGAAGACAGTCAACGACACGCTCGCCGAATACTGTTCCGCCGCGCCCGATCGTCTGATGTTCTGGGCGCATGCGCCGCTGAACGTGCCGGAAGAGGCCGCGAAGGAAATCCGCCGCGCGTGCGGTGAACTCGGTGCGAAAGGGCTCGTGGCGGGCGGCGCCAATTTCGGCGGCCTTGAATTCGATTCGCCGGAACTCGATCCGGTCTGGCAGGCGCTGTGCGATCTCGACCTGCCGATGTTCATCCACGGCTACAACCAGTCGGTTACGTGGGGCAAGAAGGCCAACGAGGACCGCTACGAAACCACGGCGATTGTCGGTATGCAGTACGACGAAACGCGCTGCTTCTGGAATCTGATCTGCGGCGGCGTATTCGACCGCTTCCCGGATCTCAAGGTGTACATCACGCACGGCGGCGGCTACGTGCCTTACCAACTTGGCCGTCTCGCGCAGTGCAATACCAATCTCGACTTCGCGCACAACAAGAAGCCGGTGCTCGACTATCTGAAGAACTTCTATTTCGACGTCGAGTTGCATGAAGTGCCGATGCGCCAGGCGCTGGTCGACATCATCGGCGCAGACCGGATTCTGTACGGCAGCAACTTCGGCGGCAGCGATGCGGTGCGTCACGATCTGACCGACGGTCTGCGTTTGTCGGACGAATATCTGCAAAAGATCCGCTGGCAGAACGCCTGCAAGCTGCTGCATCTCGACCCGGCGAAGATCGGCGTGCCGGCGCCGAAGCAGGCGGTGAGCGCATGAAGCTCGCGCGCTGCACGGACGGTGGCGCGCCGTTCTGGGTCGTGGTGGATACGGAACGCGGCGAAGCGACCCCGATCGCCGGTTCATTCGCCGAATGGGCGCCTGCACTCACCGCAAGACCGGAGAACGGCGCCGCCGCGCTCAAGCTCGCAGGTGCGCCGCGCAAGCTGGGCGAGTTGCGCCTGCTGCCGCCGGTTGAGCGAAGCAATCGCGTCGTCGTCGCTGGCGCCAACTATGCGAAGCACCTGAATGCCGACTTCGGCATGAAGAGCCATAGTCAGCCAGTGGCGTTCCTGAAGGCATACGGCGCGCTGATTGGCGCGCGCGATCCGATTCGCTATCCGCCGCTCACCAAAGAACTCGACCACGAAGTCGAACTGGTCGCGGTGATCGGCGCGCGGCAAGTGAACCGCGCCGATCCGCTCGGCAGTGTGCTGGGTTACACGGTGGGCAACGACGTCAGCGCGCGCGATCTGCAACGTAGTGGGCCGCCGGGCGTCGGGATGGATCTGTTCGCTGCCAAGAGCCAGGATCGTTCGACGGGCCTCGGCCCCT
Organism: Paraburkholderia polaris; assembly: GCF_012927345.1. Taxonomy (GTDB): domain Bacteria; phylum Pseudomonadota; class Gammaproteobacteria; order Burkholderiales; family Burkholderiaceae; genus Paraburkholderia; species Paraburkholderia polaris. The sequence goes on along the minus strand of NZ_JABBGJ010000006.1, from coordinate 177,745 downwards.
GGATCGTCACGCGCGACGAATTCGCCGCCGGCAGTCCGGCGTTGCGCATGACCCTGAAAGTGAACGGCGATACGCGGCAGGATGCATCGTCGGGAGAGATGACGTGGGACGTGGCGGCGCTGGTGCGCTTCGTTGACGAGCGTTCGAGCTTTGAAGCGGGGGATGTGCTGTTCACTGGCTCGCCAGAGGGCACGGGCCAGGGTACGGGCCGTTTTCTGAATCCCGGCGACGTGGTGGAAGCCTCGATCGAAGGCATCGGCACCTTGCGCAACGTCGTATCAGCAAACGAATCAGCATGAAGGGAGACAGCGGTATGACTTTGAAGAACAACAAGGTGGTGGTGGTCGGCGCGGGTCTGATGGGCACCGGCATCGCGCATGCGTTTGCGAGTTCGGGTTTCAGCACGACACTCGTCGACACGGACAAAAATGCGCTGGAACGCGCCCACAAAGGCATCGGCAAGATTCTCGACGACGGTGTGCGCCTCGGTAAATTCCAGGTTACTGCGGCCGACGCCGCCAAGGCGCGGCTCGCCATCAAAACCGATCTCGCTGCCGCCGCGAACGGCGCGCATCTGCTGATCGAAACCGTGTCGGAGAAACTGGCGGTCAAGCAGGCCGTGGTCGCGCATGCCGCAGACGTGATGGCCGACGGCGCGCTCTACGCGACCAACACCTCGGCGCTCAGCGTGACCGAGATCGCCACGGCGGTGGCGCATCCGGAGCGCGTGATCGGCATGCATTTCTTCAACCCCGTGCACAAGATGAAGCTGGTCGAACTGGTGCGCGGCCTTGCTACGAGCGACGAAACCGTGGCGCTCACGCGCGAGTATTCGGACGCAATCGGCAAGACGTCGATCATCGTCAACGAGTCCCCAGGCCTGACGACGAGCCGCATGTCGGCACTCGCCGGCAACGAGGCGATGTGGATGTTGCAGGAGGGCGCGGCCAGCGCGGAGGATATCGACACCGCACTGCGCCTCGGCTTCAATCATCCGATGGGACCGCTCGAGCTTGGCGACCTCACGGGCTGGGATACGCGCCTGTCGGTGCTGAGGTATCTCCATCAGACGCTCGGCGACAAGTTTCGCCCGTGTCCCCTGATCATCAAGATGGTGGCTGCGGGGCGCCTCGGCCGTAAGACCGGCCATGGCGTGTATCGCTACGAAGACGGTCAGCGGGTGCCCGGATCGGGTCTGAAGGGGAGTTCGCTATGAGCAGCGATGTCGTGATCGTGGGTGCGGCGCGCACCCCGATCGGCAAGTTTCGCGGCTCGCTTGCGGGTGTGCGCGCCGATCATCTTGGCGCGCATGTAATCGATGAACTGGTCAAACGCGTGGGGCTCGCACCGGAGGTCGTCAACGACGTGATCTTCGGTTGCGTCACGCAGATCGGCGAGCAGTCGGCCAATATCGCGCGCACGTCGTTGCTTGGCGCGGGTTGGCCGGACAGCATTCCGGGCCTCACGATCGACCGCAAATGCGGCTCCGGGGAAGAAGCGGTGCACGTTGCCGCGGGCCTGATTGCATTCGGTGCGGCCGAGGTGGTGGTGGCTGGCGGCGCGGAAAACATGAGCCGCGTGCCGATGGGCAGCAATCGCGATCTGCATGGCGATGCGTTCGGCTGGATGGCGAGCGAAAGGTATGAGCTGACGAGCCAGGGTGAGGCAGCCGAGCGTCTGTGCGACGAGTGGAAACTCGCGCGCGAACAACTCGACGCGTTCGCGGTGGAGAGCCATCGGCGTGCGGCGGCCGCGGCAGCGGAAGGCTGGTTTGCCCGCGAGATCGTCCCGGTGCCGGTGCAGCGTCTGCGCGAGAAATCGCAGGAGAGCGAAGCAGCGCTTTTTTCCGCGGATGAAACGATTCGTCCCGGCACTCACGCCGATAAACTCGCGACGCTGAAGACGAGCTTTCGCAGCGTTGGGCGGCTGACGGCCGGCAATTCATCGCAGATATCGGATGGCGCGTCGGCCCTGCTGCTGATGTCCGCCAACAAAGCGAAGGCACTCGGCGTGAAGCCTCGGGCACGTGTGCGGGCGGTCGCCACCGTCGGCGCCGATCCGACGTTGATGCTCACCGGTCCTATTGCCGCGACGCGTGAAGTCCTGGCGAAGGCAGGGCTCAGTATCGACGATATCGATCTGTTCGAAGTCAACGAAGCCTTTGCGTCCGTGCCGCTCGTGTGGATGAAAGAACTCGGCGTGCCGCATTCGAAGCTGAACGTGAACGGCGGCGCGATCGCGCTCGGCCATCCGCTGGGCGCGAGCGGGGCACGCATCATGACCTCGATGCTGCATGAACTGGAACGGCGTGGCGCGCGCTATGGCTTGCAGGCAATCTGCTGCGCGGGTGGCCTCGGGACGGCGACGATTATCGAGCGGCTGGACTGAAGCGCGAGCCGGCATATCGCGGAAAGTTCTGGAAAGCAAACGGCGCGCTATAAACAGCGCGCCGTTTTTGCATGCGGCCGAAATAAGCGACTGAAATCAGCCGCTGAAATCAGTCAGCCTCGCAGTTACTTCGCGAGTTCCGCGTCGATCGCCGCCACGAGGCGCGGATCGTCCGCCGCCACATCGGGGGCAAAACGCGCGACCACGTCACCATTGCGGTTCAGTAGAAATTTTTCGAAATTCCACAGCACTTCGACCGGATCACCCGATTCGATGCCATAGCCTTTCAGGCGCTCACGAAACGGCCCGTCGCCGATCGCCGACGGTTGCGCGCCCGTCAGTGCCGTATACAGCGGATGCTTGTCTTCACCGGTCACCGAAATCTTCGAGAACAGCGGGAAGTGCACGTCGTAGCTGGTCGAACAGAACGATTTGATTTCTTCGTCCGTGCCAGGCTCCTGGCCCTTGAAGTTGTTAGCCGGAAAACCCAGTACTTCGAGACCGGCTGCGCGCTTGTCCTGATAGAGGCTTTCCAGCCCCGTGTACTGCGGCGTTAGCCCACATTTCGACGCTACATTGACGACCAGCAGCACTTTGCCGCGATACTGCGCGAGGTTGCCGGGTGCGCCGTCGATAGTCGTAAGGGGAATGTCGTAAATCGATGTGCTCATTGCGAGTCCTCTGGTTGCAGACAGATGAAAAAACGCTGACTTGCACTGTACGTGATTCTGTTCGATCGCGTGCGGCGTGCTCTCGGGCGAGCGTGGACTACTGCTTGATGAAGTAGCGCACGAATAGCTGGCCGGCTGCGAAGCGAAATAGCTCGACCGTTTCGATCACGCGCTCGGTGCCGACCACCACGTTACGCACGTAGCAGGCAGCTTCGTTGCCTTTGATGATCTTCGCTACCGGTTCGGCGCGGATATTCGCCCGCTGGTTTTCCCACATATGCTCGAGTACGGGCCAACCGTCTTGTGGCGGACGGCCGATGTATTCGATCGTGAGTCCTGCGGGCGCGACGCGTCGATAAGCATCGAAGAATGCAGTCTTGTTGCCGGCATTCCAGTGTTCGGTCTGGTCGTGAAGGAAGGCTGCGATGGATTCGGTGGTTTCGGTAGTGGACATGGTCGCTTCGTTTGAAAGGAACGGGCCTTCGTGCTTCAAAGACGCTTCAAAGACGCTTCAAAGACCCATCGGGGACACGTCAAAGATCCGCGCCGCGCACATTGCGCGCCGTGCCGTTGCGTCGATCGGATTCGCCCCAACCGAGCCAGCGATCCGGCTCGCGGGTATCGCCGACGCGGCGCCAGCGGCCTTCCTGCTGCGCCGTAATCGGAAAGCCGCCGACGAAGTCGATCATCTCGCCTTTCGGGCAGGGCAGATACTCCCACTCCTCATGCCCGTCGAGGACGATACGCGCGCTTTCGACGAAGTAGCTGCCGTCCTTGTGCGTGACGCTGCCTTCGATATCGGAGGTGGTGCGGATTTCGCCCTTGTGGTTCTGGAAGATCGCATAGCCGAGATTGTCGTGACCGACCATGAAGGAGCCCGCGTCCCACGTACCGTCCTTATAGACGGTCGCGAACGACCACCAGATCACATGCATCTTGTTGTTGACGACCAGGTCCTTCTTGAAGTGGATCGCGCCGCCTTCGGCCATATACGCCTGGTCGAAACACATCAAGCCTTTGACCTTGCGGCCGTCGCACGTGCCGGCGATATCGTAGATCTGCGAGACATAGAACGTGCCCCATTCTGAGCCCGGCAGATACCACTGCATGCCCTGGCCGAGCAGTGGGCCGCTCAGATCGAACAAGCCGTCTTCCTGCCAGCTCAGGCGTTCGCCGGATGCCGTCAACTGCCATGCAGCGCCCGCTTCTCCTTCGAGGCTCGACCAGCAGGCCGTATCGCCGTCGAGCCAGCGCCTCGGGAACAGCGTCATCGCGCGTGGTTCGATACGCGATTTGTCGATGCGCAGATGCCGGCCGTCCACCTGCGTCGACAGGTAAACGAATTTGGTCGGATTCGGCATGCTGCCAGGTTCGTTGACGGCGCGCACGAATGCATAGATTTCACCGTCTTCATCACGCACGCAGCCGAACGGCATGCCCTTGGTCAGCTGCAGCCCGTAAAAGCCGCGCAGGTCGTGCATCGCGCGGCCGCTCACTTTGTGGGGCGCGACAAGGGTCTGGAACGTGAAATTGCCGCGCTCGGGAAGAGTGTTGAAATGCTTCATGGTCTTTTTCGAGGGAATTCGTGCTGTAAGGATGCGCAAGATGCAAGCGCGTCGATAGAAAACGCGTTATTAGTCCAAGAATCAGTCCCAGACGACCGGCACGGACTTCGCTCCACGCAACTGGGCACCGGCAATTTTCGGGGCCGGTTTGCTGGGGTCGAGCCGCACGTTCGGAAACAGATCGAGAATCGCATTCACCGCGCACTGCAATTCGACCTTGGCGACAAACTGTCCGATGCACATATGCGTGCCGAAACCGAAGCCGAACGAGGGCTTGGGTTTGCGGTCGATATCGAAGGTATCGGGGTTGTCGAACGCATCTTCGTCGCGGTTCGCGGAGATCACCATGCACTGCACCAGCGCGCCCTTGGGCACCTTCACGCCGCCGATCTCGACGTCGCGCGCCGCTTGCCGCACCTTGAAGGTGGCGACCGGTTCGAAACGCACGGCTTCGTCGATCAGACGCGGTATCAGCGTGCGATCGTTGCGCACGCGCTCGACCAGTTCCGGACGCTCGAGCAGCAGCGCCATGACCGAGCTGAAAGTGCGCGTGGTGGTCTCGCCGGCTGCGGGCAGCAGGGAGCGCACGAAGGTGGTCACCTCGTGATCGTCGAGCATGTGGCCTTCGTACTCCGCGCGCATGAGGCGGCTGATCAGATCGTCGCCGTGGGCGCCTTCGGCGCGGCGCTGCACCACGACTTCTTTCACCGCGTCGTAGAGATGCTTGACGGCGGCCCCCGCGAGCGGCCCGTAAATCTTGATCTTCTCCGGGTCGATCTGATTGCCGGCCACCATCGAAAGCGCCCATGTCGCGTATTGATTGAAGCGGGCGGTGTCGTCCGTCGGGAAACCCATCAGCGCGTACATCTCGCGAATCGGGAAGTACAGGCCGAAATCCATCAATTCGGCCTGCTTGTTCGGCACCAGCGGCTCAAGAAAATCCTGACGGATCACGCGGTCGAGTTCGGGCCGCCAGCGGTTCACCGTCTCCGGCATGAATACAGGCTGCAGCAGGCCGCGCGCGCGGCGGTGAGCGTCGCCGTCCATCGCCAGCACGATCAGGCCGTCGAAGAACGCGCCGAGACCCTCGGCGATGAAGCCGCTGGTGAAGGTCGTGGCATCCCGCATCACGGCCATCACGTCCTGATACTTGAAGAGCGTCACCGCGCATTGCGCCGCCTTGGCGCCCGCATTGGTCGGCACGCCGAGCCTTGTGGCGACGAAATCGCCCTGCATCACGGGCTGCGTATGGCGCATTTCGCGGCACAGCGCCTGCAAATCGAGGTCAGGGCCCCGGAAGGTGTCGGAGACGGCGTGATAGGCCGCCTCCAGATCGAGCGTGAGGCCTTCCTGCGTGGGCGCGTTCATGTGTCTCCTCATGTTGTCTTCTTTCGGCCCGGCTGCCTGATCGGGTAAGGGGGTAAGGCGGCAATGGGACCGCGTGATGTGAGCGGACGCGATGTCCGTCTTGCTCTGCAGCTTAGCGAGCAATGACCGCGCTGTCCGCCGGGTTCGTTTGACGCGTCGTCAAACTGGACGCGATACGGGTTCATCGCTATAGGCGTGGCCGCCCCGATCGGCTTATATAGACATATTGCGTGCAAATGTTCATATCCAGGTCACGATGTCGTACGCTCAAACGGTGGGCCCGAACGTCTCAGATCTCTACACCGTGGCCGGCGGCGGCCAACTGGTGCGTCGCGAGCGCATGGCGCCGCCGCATTTGTCGGTGGACGCGCATCTGACCACGCCATCGATCGAGGTCAATGTGCGCACGTTTACGCTCGACGGCCCGCTCAATGCGGTATTCCGTCCGTCGATGGGCTATCTGGACCTGTCACTCGATTCGCGCGAACGCGGCGCGTGCGGCGCCTTTCGCGGCACTCCTGGCGGCGGCGCCGGGGAAACGGCATTTGGCCGGCTGGGCGAGAGCGTGCTGGTGCCGCCCGGTCAGACCTTCCATGTGCGTTGTGATTCGATGCAACGTCGCGTGGTCTGCTGCATGTTCGAGCCCGCGCGTTTCGACCAACTGCGCGACTGGCAATGGGATGCTGCCCGGCTCGAACTGTGCCGCGATTTGCGGGTGACCCAGGTACGCGACGCGATGCTGCAACTGGCCGGTGAAGCGCTGAGTCCAGGCTTTGCCAGCGCGGTGCTCGCCGAAAGTCTGTTGATGTCGATGCTCGTGCATATCGCGCGGCATGTGCGCGGTATCGATCCGCGCGCGAACCCGGGCGAGGGCAGCAAGCTTGCGCCGTGGCAGTTGCGCCTGATCCGCGAGCGCGTTGAGGGCGCATACGGACCGTCGCCGGGTGTGATCGAACTGGCGCAGGCATGCCGGATCAGCGCGCGGCACCTGTCGCGCATTTTCAGGAACAGCACCGGCATGACGTTGAGCGCGTTTATCGCCGACGCGCGCATCCGCCAGGCCAAAGGACGGCTGGCCGATCCAGACGTGCTCATCAAAACGGTTGCATACGAATGCGGCTTCACCCACTCCGCGGCATTCGGCGCGGCGTTTCGCAAGGTCACCGGTCGTACGCCGCGCGCCTATCGACTCGATCTGTTGGGCTTGCGGACGGCTCCCGGACACGACATGTCCGTTCGACGATAGTTTGACCGCGCAGCGCGACAACTAGAGATTCTGTTCGGCGGCTCGTTTTCATAGCATTCAGACACGCACCGCGAATCATTCCGCGCGCGGTCCGAATAGTCCAGACAGCCCGAACGGAGACACCATGTCCACGCTGTATACGCAGCTCCTTGCCGATCCCGCCGCACTCGTCACCGCGTGCTATGACGACGCCTTCCGTTTCACCCAGCAGCAGATCCACGACATACAACTGAGCGGCGCACGCCGGCGGTTCGGCGAAATGCGCGCGAAGATTCCGGTGCTGGGGCGTCTCGCCGCGGAACAGGGCATCGACACGATCGAGAGCATCGACGACGTCGCCCCTTTGCTGTTCGCGCACACGGTGTACAAATCGTATCCGCTGTCGTATCTCGAGCGCGGCCAGTTCGACAAACTCACGCGCTGGCTCAACGGTTTGACCACGGAAGACCTGAGCCACGTCGACGCATCGGGCATCAAGCTGATCGACGACTGGATCGATCTGCTCGACGCGCAAACGAATCTGCGCGTGTTCCATACGTCAGGCACCACGGGCAAGCTGTCTTTCCTGCCGCGCACCGACCGCGAGTGGCGCCAGAACATCACGCTATCGGCGAGCCGCATTCGTGACTGGCGCGGTCCGGGCAGCGGTCCGGATTTGATTGCCAACCCGCGTCCCTTGATTGCGCCGACCTATCGCAAGGGCGCGAGCGCCGCCGCGCGCGGCAGCGGCTATCAGATCGAGATGTACGCGGGCGGCGAGCATAACGCATTGTTCATGTACCCCGAGGCGCGTTTTTCCGCGGACGTTGCCTCGCTATCGGGCCGTCTCGCCGCAGCCGAGGCCCAAGGCGAACTCGGCTCGCTGCACATCTCCGAAGCCTTGCTCGCCAAACGCGAGGAACTCGTGCGAGTGGAGCGCGAACGTCCGGAGCAACTGCGCAAGTTCTTTGCCGAAGCGATCGCCCGCTTCGCCGGCCGTGACGTCTACATGGGCGCGGTCTGGACGATCCTGTACGAGACTGCCGCCGAAGGTCTTGCCCGAGGCGCACGCCAGGTATTTGGCCGCGGCAGTGTGTTGCATACGGGCGGCGGCAAGAAAGGCAAGAACATGCCGGACAACTGGCGCGAGCAACTGGTTGAGTTCCTCGGCTTCGACAACTTCTACGAGTTTTACGGCTGCAGCGAACAGATGGGTTTCTGCATGCGCTGCGAGGAAGGCCACTACCACGTACCGCCCACCACCATCGCGTTCCTGCTCGATCCGGCGACCGGCAAACCGCTGCCACGCAAAGATGGTATGACGGGCCGCTTCGCTTCGCTCGATCTGTCGCCGAGCACCTACTGGGCGGGCCTCGTGACCGGCGACGAAATCACGCTGCACGGTTACGAGAAACCCTGCAAGTGCGGCCGTAGCGGCCCCTATCTGCTGGCCGCGATCCGCCGCTACAGCGAGAAGGAAGGCGGCGACGACAAAGTGATTTGCGCCGGCGCCCCGGCCGCGCACGACGAAGCGCTTAACTTCCTGACCGAACTTTCCGAGTAAGCCGATCATGACCACTTCTTACAATGTGCCGCTGATCATTCGCGGCAAGCTCATCGAAGGCGACGCGCTGACATTCGGTGGCCGTCGCGGCGGCGTTTCTTTTACAGCGCCGGACGTGAGCCGCCATGTCGACGAACTGACCCTGCGCGCGCCGTCGCAGATGGCCGACTTGTACACGCTGAGTCTCGAGCAGATCGTCGACTATCTGGTCGAACTGGGCCGGCACCTCAATTTTGCCGACAACCGTCATTTGCAGCAGGCCTTCGAGCTGTCTTGCGCTACATCCGGACTGTCGGAAAGCATTCTGCGCTTTCACTACGCACGCACGCCGCGCCTCTTTCAACGCGACGAGTTGTACAACATCGTCGCGCGTTCGGTCGGCGCCGAGTATCTGGAGGGCTGGGTCGAGCAACCGGGCAGTCTGCCGGGCGTCACTGCGCGCACCCGTGCATTCGGCGCGCGCTGCGTTCACGTGATTGCGGGTAATGCGCCGGTGGTCGCGGTGCTGACGCTGATTCGCAACGCACTCACACGCTCGGACGCGATCATCAAGGCGCCCTCGAACGATCCGCTGACGTCGATGGCGCTGGCCCGCACGATGATCGACATGGCGCCGGATCATCCGTTGACGAAGCATCTCAGCGTCGCTTACTGGAAAGGGGGCGATGAAGCGGTGGAGCGGCATATCTACGATCCCCGCAAGGTCGAGAAGCTGATTGCATGGGGCGGCTTCGATTCGGTCAAGCACATCACGCGCTATCTGCAACCGGGCCTCGATCTGATCACGCTCGACCCGAAACTGAGCGGCACGATCATCGGCCGCGAAGCCTTCGCCGACGAGGCGACGCTGGCCAGCGTGGCGAGGCGCCTGGCGCTCGACGTCGGTGCGCAGAACCAGGAGGCCTGTGTGAGCGCGCGCGTGATTTACGTGCAGTCGGGCACTGATGAAGCCGGCCTCGCGCGCTGCGCCAAGCTTGCCGAACTCACATTCGCGGCACTGCAGGCATTACCCGAGAATCTCTCCACGCCTCACAAGGCTTTCGATCCGCAACTGAAAGAAGAGCTCGACGGCATCCGCATGATCGGGGACGACTACACGGTCTTCGGCGGCAGAAGCAATGAAGGCGCGTTGATCGTCTCGCGTGACGGCGCGCCGGTCAGCTTTTCGCGCATCCTCGGTTGCCGCGTGGGCAATCTGGTGCCGATCGATGAGATCGACACCGCCGTGCGTTCGGTCAACGCGTATACGCAGACCATCGGTGTTTTTCCAGAAGCACTCAAACACACGTTGCGCGACCGGCTCGCGTATCAGGGCGCGCAACGGCTGGTGTCGCTCGGCGCGGCGGCCACCTTGCAGCACAACCTCGACCGACAGGATGCGATCGAACCGATCCGCCGCACCGTGAAATGGGTCACGGAAGAGACGGCCGATCCGGTGCTGGTGGAATCGCTGGCGGGCTAAGCGCGGTTGCGGCGCTTTTGCACAATCAACTTTAAAGGAAGGGACGAAGCGTATGAATTCGATAGACGGCAAGGTCATCATGATTACCGGGGCGAGCAGCGGCATCGGCGAAGCGACGGCCAGACGGCTGGCCCAGCAGGGCGCCAAACTCGTGCTGGCCGCGCGGCGTGCGGATCGTCTGAAGCATCTTGCGGAGCAACTCGGCGACGACGCCAACGTGCTGTGGGCCGCGACCGACGTCACGCAATCAGCCGATCTGCAACAACTCGCGCAGAAGGCGCGTGACCGCTTTGGCCGCGTCGACGTGCTCGTCAACAATGCCGGCATCATGCCCGTATCGATGATCGCGCAAGGTTGCGTAGACGACTGGAACCGCATGATCGATGTGAATATCAAAGGCGTGCTGTATGGCATTCACGCGGTGCTCGGCGGCATGCTGGAGCAGGGCTCGGGGCATGTGATCAATATTTCGTCCGTGGCGGGATTAACGGTGGGACCCGGCGGCGCCGTCTATTCGGCAACCAAATTCGCGGTGCGTGCAATCAGCGAGGGTTTGCGTCAGGAATGCGCGGGCAAGGTGCGCGTGACCTCGATCTGCCCAGGTCTCGTCGCGAGCGAACTCACCGACAGCATCACGGTGCCGGCGTTCCGTGAGCGCGCGCAAAAACTGTTCGAGGGCGCCATGTCGCCGGACGTGATCGCCGACGCTATCGTCTATGCGATTTCTCAACCGGAACAGGTTGCGGTCAATGAGATCGTCGTGCGGCCGCTCTCGCAAAGTTTCTGAAGCAGAGAATGACCGGCGGTGTGAGAACGAGGCGCCTTTTACCGTCGATCAGCACTACAATGCATTAGCCGAACACCGCTGCGGATTGCGCCGACGAGGGCGCATTCAACCGCATCAGCGGTGCTTCGTTTTTCCTGCATCGTGTGCCGCCTATCCATGCCTTCGACGCTTACCGATACCGCCGCGCCTTCCACATCCGCGGCACTCGCCTCGCCCTCACGCAAGCGAGCCACGCTCAGCCGTCTGCTGAAAGAGGCGCGTCTGGCGTTTTCGGAGAAGGGCCTCGCGGGCGCACGTGTGGACGATATCGCGCGGGCAGCGGGCGTGACCAAGCAGCTCGTCTATCACTATTTCAGCAGCAAGGAACAGTTGTTCGCCAGCGTGCTCGACGAGTCCGCGCAAGACGTGCTGGCCGATCTGTTGGCGCTCGAACTCGATCACCTGCCGCCGGTGGAAGCATTGCGGGTTTTTCTGCAACACGCGATCGATCAATACCGGCTCGATCCGACGCTCGGCTCATTGGCGCAGGAAAGTCTGCGCTTTCACGAGCACAACACGCATCCCGTCGAACGCAACCGTTTCGTCGATCTGGCGCCCGCGCTGGTCGCGCAGATGGAGCGTATCCTGCAGCGCGGGGCGGCAAGCGGCGAGTTTCGTGACGGCGTGGATGCGCGCATGTTCTACGCCGCGTGCGCGCTGCTGACTACCGGCGGCTTCACCAATCACTACACCGTGTCCGCGGTCGCGGGTTTCGATACGACGTCCGCCGCGGGCGCGGCGGCGTGGCGTGAATTCTCAGTGGACTTCGTGCTGTCCACGTTGCTTGCCAGCGACCGGCCACCGCTGAAGCGGCCGGCGTTGACGGCTTTAGCAGACGCCCCACGCGGCAAGAATCGCCATCACGAAGCTTGATTGGTTCGTACCGCGCCGCTCGGCTTTGCCGAGGTAGCGTTGCACGCGTTGCGCGGCGATGCGGCCCGGCATGCCGTTCACGCCGCCGCCCGGATGAATGCCGGCGCCCCCAAAGTACAAACCGCGCACCGGCAACGTCGCGCCCCCCAGCCCATATGCAGGCCGGAATTTGTTCGAGCGCATCGTGCTGGTGTCGATATGCACCACGCAACCGTTGACGGTGTTCAGCCGCTGCGTGAAGTCCGGCGCCGCCTCCATGCGGCGCGCAATCTCGAACTTTTTCAGGCCGTCCACATACTCGCTCGCCTGGTCGATCACCTGCTGCGTCACGCGTTCGCGAATCGCATCCCAGCCTTCGCGTGGCTGGGTCGGCATGGCAGGCGGGTAAAGATACACCGTGTCCTGTCCGGCAGGCGCCTGTGACGGGTCGACAGCGCTCGGCGCGGTGATCGTCAGATAGGGCAAGGTGGGGACTTCTCCACGCGCCGACGCACGGAAGTTTTCCAGCACGGCCTCGGTGGTGCCGATCAGCAGGCAGGTCTTGCGCAGATCGAGACCGTCGCCGCGTTTCGCCTCGAAGCGCTTGAGCGATATCTGGCCGCGCAGCGCCATGTCGATCTTCAGCGGCGACGCGCCGTGCGCATTGGCCGGTGCATGCGCCATGCGCGTCAACAGGCGCTTTTCGACCCGGCCGGGCGTGACCAGTTCGAGCGCGACCTTCGGATGACAGCTCGCGATGACCGCATGTGCATAGAACGTGCGGCCGTCGGCGAGACGTACGCCACGCGCAGCGTGGTCGTCCGCGATGATCTCCGCGACGCTTGCCGAGGTCATCACTTCGCCGCCCAGTTCCCGCAGCCGTGCGGCCATCGCGTTGGACAGCGTCTGCATGCCGCCTACCACACGGCCCACGCCGAAGCGGTGCAAAAAGCCAAGCAGCGCGTAATAGATACCGCTGCCGTCAGCCGTGATGGGACCGGCGAGGCCGGTCAGGCAACACATCGCGGAGATCGTCACCGGGTGTTCGAAATGCTCCTGTGCGGCCTGATACGCCGAGCCGGTGAGCAGCGCCATCAGTTCGGGTTTCAGCTTGCGATTGCGCAGCGCCGCCTTGAAGGCCTCGAATTTTGCGCCGAGGTTTTTATCCGCCGGGTCGACGCGCATCATCGGAACCGCCATGTCGATGAAGGCGAACACGACCTTGATGAAGGAGAGAAACGCGTCGGCGTCTTTCGGGCTATAGCGGCGAATCTCGGCCGCGGTTTTCTCCGGATCGCGCCAGAACACCAGCGACGTGCCATCCGGATGCAAATAAACGTAACCCGGCGTCAGTTCGATCTGGCGAAAGCCGTGCCGTTCGAGCTGCAATTCTGCGGGCACGCGCGGATGCACGCGCATCGACATCATGTCGAGCGCACACGGATGAACCATGTGCTGTGGCGCGCCTTCCAGCAGATAGCCCGACGAAGCCATGCCGCCCACCTTGTCGAGTGCTTCGAGCACCAGCACCTTCTTGCCGGCCTCGGCCAGATAGCAGCCCGCGGATAGCCCGTTGTGGCCGCCACCGACGATCAACGCGTCATAAGTCTTTTCTGTTGCCATGTGTCTCCGTCCTTTTTGTTGTCAGGGTGCATGGGCGTTTGCGTCGATCGCAGTGCGCGCCTTTTGTCTTGCCTCCATGTCTTAAGTGGATCACAATCGACAAATCTGTTCAATATAATGCGCTGACCGCGGGTCAAACGGTTATCAGGCTGATCCCTAAGTCCGCGCGCCGAATATCAACGATGGAGACAGGCATGAGCACACCCGCCGCAGCAACTTCGCTCGAGAGCGCCTTCGCGGGCGTCGCGGACAACTACAAAGGCAGCGACGTCGATCTGCACGCGATTTATCGCGACATGCGCCGCAACTCGCCGGTCATTGCGGAAGACTTCATGGCGCGCCTGGGCGTGCCGAACATTGCCGGTCTCGACGCGAACCGGCCCACGTTTACACTGTTCAAGTACAAGGACGTGATGTCGGTGTTGCGCGATGCCACCCACTTCACGAGCGGCTTTATCGCCGAAGGACTCGGCGCGTTCTTCGACGGACTGATCCTGACCGGCATGGACGGCGAAGCGCATCGCCGCGCGCGTTCGCTGTTGCAACCGGTCTTCATGCCGGATGTGGTGAACCGCTGGCGTGAGACGAAAATGGCGCCGATCGTGCGCAGCGAATATATCGAGCCGATGATGCCGAAGCGCCGCGCCGATCTGATGGACTTCGGCCTGCATTTCCCGATCCGTTTGATCTATTCGCTGATTGGCTTTCCCGACAATCGTCCCGAACAGATCGAGCAATACGCTGCGTGGGCGCTGGCGATTCTGGCGGGCCCGCAGGTCGATGCCCAAAAAGCCGCGCTGGCGCGCAAAGCGGCGATGGAGGCCGCCCAGGCCCTCTACGATGCGGTCAAGCTCGAAGTCACCGAAGTGCGTAAGAACGGCGCGCATGGCGACGATCTGATTTGCCGGCTGATCCGCGCGGAGTACGAAGGACGCTCTCTGGATGACCACGAGGTGGCGACTTTCGTGCGCTCATTGTTGCCGGCGGCGGGTGAGACCACCACGCGCACCTTCGGCTCGCTGATGGTGGCGTTGCTGGAGCGGCCCGAGCTCCTCGAGCGGGTGCGTGCGGATCGCAGCCTCGTGCCGAAAGCGATCGACGAAGCCGTGCGGTTCGAACCGGTGGCGACGTTCAAGGTACGCCAGGCGGCGCAGGACACGGAGATCGGCGGCTTCAGCATTCCGAAGGGCGCGATGGTGCAATGTATCGTGTCGTCGGCGAATCGCGATGAAGAGGTGTTCGAGAACAGCGAGAGCTTCGATATTGATCGCAAGCTCAAACCGTCGTTCGGCTTCGGTTTTGGTCCGCACATGTGCATCGGGCAGTTCATCGCCAAGGTCGAACTCGCGGTGGCGGTGAATACCATCCTCGACCTGCTGCCGAACCTGCGGCTCGATCCGGATATGCCGAAGCCGCAGATCGTCGGTGCCCAATTGCGTGGCCCGCACGCGTTGCATGTGATCTGGGATTGACGGGAATGACCGTTGATGGATAAAAAAGGCGACCCGTAGCAGGTCGCCTTTTTTACTGCCACGAGGATGCTCGCTCAGATCTGCGAGGCGGGCAGGTGCACGACAAGACCGTCGAGTTCCGCGTTCATGGTCAGCATGCACGACAGACGGCTATTGGCACGGCGCGGCTCGGCGGTGCTGTCGAGCATCGCGTCTTCCATATCGTCGATCGGCGGCAATCTGTCTTGCCACGCTTCTTCGACAAACACGTGGCAGGTGCAGCATTGGCATGCGCCGCCACAGTCGCCGCTGATCCCGGCGATGTTGCGTTCGAGCGCGCTTTGCATCACCGTCGCGCCAACGGCTGCGTCGACGTCGGTGCGCGTGCCGTCGTGCATGATGTATGAGAGTTTGGGCATGGTCATCTCCTGTATAGCGTGGTTGAAGCGCCGGTTTTCGATTCGCGCGGGTCTGCGTGCAATGTGAATGGCAGCCCTATAGCGACCGGCCGATGATTTCCTTCATGATTTCCGAAGTGCCGCCGTAAATTCGCGCCACTCGCGCATCCACCCATGCCTTGCCGATCCGGTACTCGCTCATATAGCCGTATCCGCCGTGCAATTGCAGCATTTCGTCGAGCAGCTTGCCTTGCAATTCGGAGCCGACCAGTTTGCACATCGCGCCGACTTCGGCGGTCAGTTCGCCGCGCATCGCGCGGCCGAGGCAGTCGTCGACGAAGGCGCGCAGCATGGTGGCTTGCGCCTTGACTTCGGCCAGCTTGAAACGTGTGTTCTGAAAGTCGAACACGGGTTTGCCGAATACGCGCCGGTCACGGGTGTACTGGATGGTCTCCTCGAGCAACGCCTCGATCGAGGCCGCCGCGCGAATCCCGATGATGGTGCGTTCCCATGCGAGCTGATGGGTCAGATAGCTGAAGCCTTTGTTTTCTTCACCGAGCCGGTTGCCGGCCGGCACGCGCACGTTGTCGAAAAAGAGCTCGGACGTGTCCTGTCCTTTCAGCCCGATTTTCTCCAGCAGCTTGCCTTTGGAAAAACCTTCCGTGTCTTCTTCGACGCAGATCAGCGTGAGATCGCGCGATTGCGGATCGAGCTTGGTAGCGGTCACGATCAGGCCGGCGTTGCCGCCGTTGGTGATAAACGTCTTCTGCCCGTTGATCACGTATTGGTCGCCTTCACGCCGTGCGCCGGTGCGCATTGAACGCAGATCGCTGCCGATGCCGGGCTCGCTCATCGCGATCACGCCGATCAGTTCGCCGCTCGCCATGCGCGGCAGCCAGCGCTGTTTCTGTTCTTCGCTGCCATACGCGACGAGGTAGGGCGCGACGATCTCCGAGTGTGTCGTAAAACCGATGGCCGTGGCATTGACGCGCGCCAGTTCCTCGATCATCACTGCGGAATGGCAGAAGTCGCCGCCGCTGCCGCCGTACTCCTCGGGCACGGTCGAGCACAGCAGACCGATTTCGCCGGCTTTGCGCCAGAGCGATTTCGGCACGATGCCGGCCTGTTCCCACGCGTGCAGATTCGGCACGATCTCGGTTTCGATAAAGCGCCGGGCCTGCTCGCGAAATAATTCGTGGTCTTCCCTGAAAACGGTCCGCATGGTCATGTCCTGCGATTGTCGCTCTGCGTTTGGATGGAGTGGGGTCGGTCTAATGCGCGTGACGTATCTGCGCGGTCATTTGTCCATGTAGCGTGGTGGCCGTTTGTCGAGAAACGCGTTGACCGCTTCCAGATGGTCTTCGGTGTGGTGCGCGAGCGCCTGATAGGCGGCGGACAACTCCAGCAACGAATCGAGCCGCATATGCTGGCCTTCGCGCAAGAGCCGTTTGGTCAGGCGCAACGCATGCGATGGGTTGGCCGCGATGCGTTGCGCCATGGCCTGGGAATGTGCGACCAGCGCGTCAGCGGCGACGACCTCAGCCACCAGTCCCCATTCGAGCGCTTTGGCCGCATCGATCGTGTCGCCGGTGAACGACATCACGCTCGCGCGCTGCATGCCGATCACGCGCGGCAGCAGCCATGCACCGCCATCGCCCGGCACGATGCCGACTTTCACGAAGCTCTCCGCGAACAGCGCCTTGTCCGATGCGATGCGGATGTCGCACATGCAGGCGAGATCGAGCCCCGCGCCGATCGCAGGACCATTGATGGCGGCGATCACCGGCACGTCGAGCTCATACAGCGCGAGCGGGATGCGCTGGATCGTATTGCGGTAGCTGTCGCGCACTTCGTGCGGCGAACCGGCGAAGATGCCGCCACGCTCGCGCATGTCTTTCACGTTGCCGCCGGCGCAAAACGCGCTGCCGGTGCCGGTCAATACGAGTGCTTTGATCGTGCGATCACGGCGCACCTGCTGGCACAGATCGACCAGCTCATCCATTTGCGCGGGTTCAGATAGTGCATTGCGCGTTTCAGGACGGTTCAGCCACACGGTCAGGACAGCGCCGTCTCGTTCGACGTTGAGGAAGGTTTCGCTCATGCCGCGACTCCTTGCAACGGCGCCGCCACGGCGGGGCGATCGAGCGGCGCGAGGCGCCCTGCGGTCAGCGCTGGCCACAATCCGGCCGAGCCGGCCGCACACACAGCGGCGCCCAACCGCTGGGCCCACACGGTTGCGTTGCCGAATTCGCTGCGCCATGACCACAGCCGCCGCGTCGAGTGATGCAGCGCATGTTCATGGGTGAAGCCGATCGCGCCATGTACCGTATGCGCCGCTGCTGCCGCGAAACTCGCCGCCTCGGTGCTGCACACTTTCGCTGCGGCGATCGGCAGCGCGGCGAAGCCGCCGGCGCCATCGAGCGATGAGCTGAACGCGCACTCCGCGGCCACCGCGGCCGCTGCGGCATGTTCGGAGAGGACGGCGATCTGGTGTTGCAGCGCCTGAAATGCGCCGATCGGTTTGCCGAACTGCACGCGCTCGGTGGCATAGAGAATCGTCTGGTCGAGCACGGCCTGCAATGCGCCCGCGATCTGCGCGCTGCGCAGCATCGCCGCGCCCAACTGCAGCGCGTCGGTTTGCAGATCGGCGGGTAAGGGCACGCAACTCACGCAGGCGGCGCGCTCGAAATGCAGATCGTCACGCGGTTCGCCGGCCGTGTTCAAGCGCAATGTCGCCCGTGCATCGGCCGCGTCGAGCAGCACGAGGGTGGGCTCCTTGCCCGCGGTGATCGCAACCACGTGGCCAACGTGACGGCCCCAGGGCACGTCCAGCAGCGTGCCGCTCACGCGTCCCTGCTGCAGCGTCACCGAGCCGCCACCCGCGATGCCGAGCGGCGCGTTGATTGCTTCGAGCCCACATTCGCCGAGCAGCGCATTGGCCAGCAGCGTTTCGGCGAGCGGCAAGGGCAGGTTGTGACGGCCCGCTGCGCGCACCACGACGAACAGGTCGGCCCAGCTCGCGCCGGCGCCGCCTTGGGCTTCGGAAGCGGCCGCCACGGCAAAACCAGATTCTTCGATGGCGCTCCACAAAGGCGCCGGCCAGGCGCCTGCTTCAGTGTCGCGCAGCACCTCGGGAGTCACGATGTCACCGAGCAGGCGCTCGATGGTGGATTCGAAAATTTCTCTCATGACGATTACCGCAGTCCAAGTCCGCGCGCGATGATGCCGCGCAGGATTTCGCGCGTGCCGCCGCGCAGGGAAAAGGAAGGCGCCATCTGCATCAGATAGGCGAGTACTTGTGCATGGTCGCTGCCGCCGCCGGTGCCAGGCAGCGTATCGAGCAGCAATTGCGCGACTTCGGGAATCTCCTGTTCGAAGGTCGTGCCGAGATCCTTCACGCACGAGGCAGCCCACGCGGGGTTTTGCCCGGCCGCAAGTTCTGCCGTGACAGAGAGCGACATCTGCCGCAACGTGAAGAGCCGCGCTGTCAGCCGGCCGATCTCGCGTGCCTGCAAGGCATCGGGGCGGCGGCCGATCGCATCGATCAGGGTATGCAGCAACGCAATGCTGCTGAGAAAGCGCTCGGGTCCGCTGCGCTCGAACGCGAGTTCAGCGGTGACCTGGTCCCAACCGTGGCCCTCGGTGCCCACTAGCGCATCGGCGCCGAGTTGGACGTCGTCGAAGAACACTTCGTTGAAATGCTCGCCGCCGGCCAGATCGCGGATCGGGCGGGTCGTGACACCCGGCGCTTTCAGGTTGATGATGAATTGCGACATGCCCTCGTGCCGCGCGCTGGATTTTTCGCCGGTGCGCACGAGCGCGATCATGTAGTGCGAGTAATGCGCGTTGGTGGTCCACAGTTTGTGGCCATTGAGCACCCAGCCGTCGCCTTTGCGTTCGGCACGGGTGCGGATCGACGCGAGGTCCGAACCGGAATTCGGCTCGCTCATGCCGATGCAAAAATAGCTTTCGCCGCGGCAAATCGCCGGCAGATAGCGCTCGCGCTGCGCTTCGGTGCCGTAGCGCAGAAGCAGCGGACCGCTCTGGCGATCGGCGATCCAGTGCGCCGAGACGGGCGCGCCAGCCGCGAGCAGTTCCTCGATCACGACATAGCGCGCAAACGGGCCGGCCTCGCTGCCGCCATAGCGTTTGGGCAGCGCCATACCGAGCCAGCCGCGCCGGCCGAGTTCGCGGCTGAACGCCGGATCGGCGCCCATCCAAGATTCGGCACGCTTGAGCGGCGAGCGCGTCTTCAAGGCGTCGGTCAGGAACGCGCGCACCTGCTCGCGCAGCGGCTCGGCGTCGGTGGGAATGCGGTGATAGCGGAAGGCGGTAGCGGACATAGTTCGGATGGAACGCAGGTAGCGGGCACCGGGCTGCGCCGATCATGGCCGAGGACGTCGAGCGCATTCGAGCACAGTCGGCAGGTCACACCGGCCGCATAGCTCGCCTGAACCACGAAGCCGATACGTGCAGCGCGGCCCGGTCTGTGTTGCTAACGCCGCGGCGATGGGCTGCCGCGGCGTGAGTGGACCGCTTTACAGCGCGGCCTGTGCGTCGGCCGCGGCGAACATACGGTTGATATCACCGGAGGTCACCGGCTTGTTCGGATCGCGCACCGGCGCGGCGCCGCCCATGCCGAGCGCGGGTTCGACGCTCACGTGCGTGGCCTTGGCACGCAGTGCACCGACCGTGCAATTTTCGCGGCCGAGGATCGAGAACGGGTCGTAGGAGAACTCGCGCATCGCATTCAGGTGAGTGATCTTGTTGATCACTTCATCGGACACGTTTTGCGCTTGTGCCTGTTCCCAGAACACGTCGGCCGAATTCGGCCACGTGCAGTCGGAGTGCGGGTAGTCGCATTCCCAGGTGACCTTGTCGAGGTTGATCGAATCGAGGTTCTTCAGGCCGAACTGGTCTTCGATGAAGCAGGTGATGATGTGCTCGTTGAAGATATCGCTTGGCATCTTGCCGCCGAAGTTCGACATGGTCCACGCGTGATGGTGACGGTGCGTGAAATCAGCGCGCTCCAGCAGATACGGAATCCAGCCGATGCCGCCTTCCGAGAGCGCCATGCGCAGCGTCGGGTATTTCTTCCACATCGGCCCCCAGATCCAGTCCGCGGCCGAATTCGCGATCGAGATCGGCATGGAGGTGATCCATGCGTCGATCGGCGATTCGTCGGAAGCGTGGTCGGCTTTCGCACCGGTGCCGATATGGCAGCAGATCACCACGTTGTTGTCCGCACAGGCTTTGTAAACCGGATCCCAGTGGTCGTTATGGATCGACGGGTAGCCGTGCAGCGAGGGGTTGTCCGAAAGCGAGATGGCGTGCACGCCCTGTTTGGCCATCCGTTCGATTTCGGCCGCGGCCGCTTGCGGGTCCCACCACGGCGCGATCATCAGCGGCATGAAGCGGCCCGGTGCGGCGTTGCACCAATCGTGCAGATGCCAGTCGTTGTACGCCTGGATGGCTGCGAGCGAGACGCCGCGATCCGCGTAGGCCTGAAAGCGCTGACCCGCGAAGCCGGGGAAAGTCGGGAAGCACAGCGAGCCGAGGACGCCGTTGGCGTTCATGTCGTCGACGCGGGCTTTAATGTCCCAGGTGCCGCGGCGCATATGCTCGTAGCCGAGCGGTTCCATGCCGTACTCTTCTTTCGGCCGGCCCACGACGGAATTGAGGCCCATGTAGCCGGTGGCTTTTTCTTCGAATTCCCAAACATCGCGGCCACTGCGTTGCACGACTTTCGGTTCGCGGCCCTTGTATTTGGCGGGCATGTGGCGTGCGAATGCGTTAGGCGGCTCGATCGCGTGATCGTCTACGCTGACGAGAATGAGGTCTTCCAGTTTCATCGGGGGTCCCCGTAGTGAAGGGCTCACCTGCGATTCGGCGAGCCGGGTTTGGAGCGAGTTGGTACTGAGATAGTAGATAACAAGTTGAACACAATCAACGATAATGTTCACTTATATGTCTCTGACGAGGCGTTTTTAGGGTTTACAGGGAGAAGGAAGACGGGATTTCCGCCAGCGGCGCGCGCTGTCCGCACGCTACGCGGCATAGGGCTTTGTTAAGTTTGCGTGCGGAGAGTGCCGTCGGAGGCAAAGGCGGTGCGAGGTGGGGGACTCGAACCCCTACACCTCGTGCGAATGCGGATTGATACGTTGAAAGAGATGCCGATGCGTCAAGCGAACGCCGGCGATGCAGATGCGTGCCGTCGCGCCGAACGAATTGCAGCGCGAAAACGCAAACGCTTCGGGCGCACAGCCATCGCGCCCGAATGAGAAGAAAAAATCAGAACAGTACCGATTCCAACCGGTGAGCCAGATCGCGAACGGCCTCGCCGAGCGCCTCCACTTGCGCCTCCCCACGGTCCCCCCGAATCATGACCGTAGACACGGTAAACGCGATGTTATCGCTCTTGTCACAGACAGCAGCGGCAATCGCCATCACGCCGGTAGCGAAGTACCCATCGTCACTGGCCCAGCCACGCCGCCGCGCGCGATTCACTTCGCGCACGTAGGTCTCGAGTGAAATCGGCCGCGCCCAACGCAGCTGTTCGAATTCTTCGCGCAACTGTTCATCGGTAAGCCCGAGGCGCGCGGCGAACAGGCGCCCGCTGGCGCCCATCAAAATCGGCAGCCGCTGGCCGGCCGGCATATCGATGTGCAAATCCGTCGGACTCGATTCGGAACTCACCAGCACGATCCGGTCAGCGCCGAGCCGGCGCCACAAGGTCACGGTGACGCCGAACTCCGCGGCAAGATCCTGCATCGGCGGAGCAGCCAGCTGTAGCCGCTGCCCCTGCGTCACCAGCTGCTCCACCAGCCGCGCCAAGCCGAGGCCCGCCGAATACGTCTTTGACAATGCATTGAAATCGACCACGTCCTCAGCAACGAGTGTGCGCAGAATATTGAAGCAGGTACTGGGATTGATCGACAGATGCCGCGCGATGTCGGCGGCTCGCTCCGGCGCACCTGTCTGCGTGAGATAACGCAGGATACGGATTGCATTTGCAACGGGCTTCACGGTTACCGCGCTCGTTGCGGCACGGCTTTTCGGCGCTTGATCAGCAGAGCGGCGCGCCACGCTCGCTCGGGTTCCTGCAGACTCGCTTACAGCAGTGTTCTTCTTCGTCGTCATGGGTGGCGGTCTCTTGGTTGCCGTCCGGGCACTGGCATGTGCCGTTCATTTTCTATCCTCGCCCGTAAGAAACGCGGCGCCAAAGGGTGTTCACGGTGTTCCGGAATCGCTCTGGAATCGTTCTACAGACAGTCATTATATTCTGTAGCCAGAATAGTCCCGGCGCAAAGCCTTTGTTCATAGTGGCTTACCCGATCAAAGACGCACGGTCGACGATGCCTTCGCCGGTGAGCAGACACCTCCGCAAAGACCTGCAGCCAGGGTCAACCCGGACCATAAAATAAACACATTCTAATATTCTGTGCATATAATTTCCAGCCAATGGCCATGCATGGCCACGCGCCCAAAGGAGGAGACATGAATTCGGAAATCAAGGCATCAGTGGTGCTGCGCGTGAGCGCCGATCGGAGCCGCTGCTGCGGTTATGGCCTGTGCGCGCAACTGTGTCCGCAGGTCTACAAGCTCGACGAGAACGGCCTCGTTTATCTGGAGGCGGAAACGATTCCCGCTGAACTCGAGGCTGACGCGCGCGAAGGCGCGGCCGCCTGTCCCGCTGAGGCGCTAAGCGTCGAAGCGATCGCCGGCTGAGCCAACGGGAGAACGCATCACATGGGACGGCTAGAAGGAAAGGTCGCGCTGATCAGCGGCACCGGCGGCGGTCAGGGCAGGGCAGCCGCGCTGCGCTTCGCACGCGAAGGCGCCAAGGTGTTCGGCTGTGATTTGAACGCGGCGGCGCAGCAGGAAACCATCGCACTGCTGCGCGACGAGGGTCTCGACATGGCAGGCGCGGGCAGCGTCGATCTGGGCGATCCGCAAGGGGCCCAGGCGTGGATCGAAGACGCGCTCGCCACCTATGGCCGCATCGACATTCTGTACAACAACGCGTCGGCGGCACGCTTCGGTCCGATCGGCGAGATGTCGGTGGACGACTGGCGTTACACGCTGCGCAATGAACTGGACATCGTGTTCTATCCGACACGCTTTGCCTGGCATCATCTCGCGGTGCAAGGCGGTGTGATCGTCAATATCTCGTCGGTGGCGGCGTGGGGTGCCTCGGCGGCGACCGGCATCGGCGCGCATTCGGCAGCCAAGGCCGGCGTGATCGCCCTGACGCGGCAACTTGCGGTGGAAGGCGTCAAGCATCGGATTCGCGCCGTGAGCATCAGTCCGGGCGTGGTCGTCACACCCGGCACCAAACCGTTCCTCGATAACCCGGCCACGCGCTCCATGCTGCTCGCCGGCATTCCGATGGAACGCGCGGGTGAAGCGGAGGAAATCGTCGCCACGGCTTTGTTTGTGGCATCGGACGAGGCCTCGTACATCACCGGCACCGACATCGTCGTGGACGGCGGCATGCTCGCGCTTTAATGGCGCCGTGCATGCCTGAGAGAACACATTATCAGGAGACGTCGTGGATATTATCGGCATCGGCTACCTCGGCTTCGAGACGGCCAACATGGACGAGTGGCGCACTTACGGCCCCGAAGTGCTGGGTTTGCAAATCGGTGCATCGCCGGAAGCGGATCGCGATTCGCTGTACTTCCGCATGGACGACCGGCGTCACCGTTTTGCGTTTCATCCCGGCAAGGTCGACCGGCTCGCGTATATCGGTTGGGAAGCGCGTGGCAAGCTCGAATTTCAGGCGGCTGTCGCGCGGCTGCGTGAAGCGGGTGTCGAAGTAACGCAAGGCGACGCGGAACTGCGTGGCGTGCGCGACGTGGTGCGTTTTCGCGATCCGGTCGGCTATCAGCACGAACTGTTCTACTCGCAGAAATGGATGCCGCGCTCATTCATCCCAGGCCGTCCGCACGGTGGCTTCAATGCCGGCGCGCGCGGTCTCGGTCATGTCGTGGTGATCACGCCGGAATTCCCGCCGGAGCTTGAACACTTTCTGACCGTGGTGATGGGTTTTCACTACTACGGCGCGGGAGCGGGCAAGGGCAAGACTGCGTTCTATCGCTCGAAACTGAACACCAGCACGAGCCACGACATCGCGTACGGGCTCGGACCGAACAAGATGGGCATCCAGCACATCGGGCTCTTTGTGAACAATCTGCGCGACGTGGGCGAGACCTACGACATCGTCAAGCAGCGCAAGCTACCGATGATGATGACGCTCGGCCAGCACACGCAAGACCCGCACGTGTCGTTCTATCACTTCTCGCCGGGCGGTTTCGCGTTCGAGATCATCACCGAACTCGAGCCTTGGCATGGTGACGGCTTCGAGCTGAATCCGGAAAAACTGAGCACGTGGGGCCACGAACTGGTCGGTCCGATTCTCGGGCCGAGCGTGCGCACGCCGGAAGAAGTGATGGATGCCGAGGGTC
This sequence comes from Paraburkholderia polaris, assembly GCF_012927345.1. Taxonomy (GTDB): domain Bacteria; phylum Pseudomonadota; class Gammaproteobacteria; order Burkholderiales; family Burkholderiaceae; genus Paraburkholderia; species Paraburkholderia polaris. The sequence continues at coordinate 152,885 of NZ_JABBGJ010000006.1, read as the reverse complement.
TCGCGATTCTCGCCGCCAAACGTCAGCCGGCCTCGCCATGAAGCTCGCGAGAGTCCGCGACGCGGCGGGCGAGAGTTTCTGGGCTCAGGTCGATGAAAACGCTCGCGAGGTGCAGCGTATTCGTGCGCCATTCGAAGTGTGGGCGCCGGTGGTCGCGAACCAGGGCGACGCGGCGCTCGATCTCGATGCGCGCCGTTTGCCGCTTGCCGAATTGCAGTTGTGTCCGCCGGTGAATCCCGGGGCTCGCGTGTTCGGCGTCGGTCTGAACTATCTGTCGCATCTGGTGCGGCTCGGCCGCAAGCAGGCGCCGCCGCATACGCTTGCCTATATCAAGCCGGCATCGGCGCTCGTGCCGCCCGGCGGCGAGATTCAGTATCCCGCCGTCACGAATCAGCTCGATTACGAGGTCGAACTGGTGGCGGTCGTCGCGCGTGCGTTCGGCGATGAACCGCAGGCGAGCGCCTGTCTGCTCGGCTATACGGTCGGCAATGACATCAGCGCGCGCGATGCCGGCAAGCAGCTCGGTTCGCTCGATCTGTTCACTCAGAAGGCGCTGGATAGCACTGCACCGATCGGTCCGTGGATCACTACCCTCGATGAATTCGGCGGTCCGGGTCAGCCGTGTGTGACGCTGAGCTTGCGCATCAACGGCGAGGAGCGTCAGCACGATACGACCGACCAGATGATTTTCCCGGTCGATGAATTGCTGAACTATGTCGATGCGCGCATCGCGTTGCGGCCGGGGGACCTGGTCTTTACCGGCTCGACGTGCGGCGTGGGGCTTGAGGACGGCCGCTTCCTGCAACCAGGGGATGTGATCGAGGCGCAGATCGAGCGCATCGGTGTGCTGCGTAACCGGATTGGGGCGAAACGGGTGCTCTCGCCGATGCGCGCGATTGGCCGGTTAGGGCGTGGGGAATAGGCGAGTGCGATTGGCAAGTTCGATTGGCGAGTGCGATTGGCGAGTGCGATTGGCAAGTGCGATTGGCAAGTGCGATTGGCAAGTGCAATAGGCAAGTGCAATGGGCAAGTGCAATGGGCAAGTGCAATGGGCAAGTGCAATGGGCAAGCGGATCATCACGAGCATCATGGTCACACGGCGGCTGAGCACTCACGCTTAGCCGCCGTTTTCATTCACCGACGCTGCGGCGCGGTGTGCAAAGCGGCAAGCGTTCGCGCATAGGGCTTGACGCCCGAGCTAATCAGCCACAATCCGAACAGTGCTGCGGGGGCCGCCGTACACGCCACTGCATAGCGCAAGGCGCCGTCGTGATGAAACACGTGATCGGTGACGAGCGCGACCGCGGTCGGTCCAAGGCCGATACCGAGCAATCCAGCGAGCAGCAGATACAGAGCAATGGCCTGACCACGCATCCGGTTCGGCACGACCGCCTGAATCGCCGCAGGCGCCGCCGACTGGGCAATGCCGAGGCCGAACACGCTGACGAACAGCAGCACGAACGCGAGACGAGCGTCCGGCATCAGCGGCCACAGCACGCATGGCATTGCGAACACCGCTGAACCGAGCAGCGCGACGCGAAAGCGTGCCGCCGTGATGCCGCGCGCGGTCCACGCATCGCTGAGAAAACCGCATACCAGCGTGCCGCCCGCGCCTGCAATCGCAATGATCAGGCCGAGCACCGGCCCAGAACGCGAAGGCGGCATACCGAAGCTGCGCTCGAACAACGCAGGCGCCCAGGCAAGTGCGCCATAGCCGATGACCGACAGCAGGGCAGGGTAAGTCAGCACACGGGCAAACGTCGCGGCATGCAGGCGCAGATAACGCGCGAAATCGCCGATGGAAGCATGCTCGCTCGCATCGAATCCAGCGCTTGCCATCGTCACTTCCTGGCGCGCCGGTTCACGCACCGTCATCAACAACAGCAAGGCAAGCGGCACGGCGGGCAGCGCGGCCGCGACAAACGCGAGGCGCCACGCCGGCATGCTGCCGAAACCAGCAATCGCCAGACCGTGCGGCGGAATTGCCGCCAACAACCAGCCGCCGAGCAGCAATGACGCGCCCGAGCCGATCGCAATCGAGACGTAATAGACCGCGATCGCCCGGCCACGCTGCGCCGGTGCAAAGCAGTCGGCGATCAGCGAATAGGCGGCCGGCGCGAGCACGGCTTCGCCGATTCCAACCCCGACCCGCGCGAGCAGCAGATGCGTATAACTCTGGCCGAACGCGAACAGCGCGGTCGCCGCGGCCCAGAACAACAGTGCGACGAAGATCAGATTGCGGCGGTTGCCGCGATCCACGAAACGGCCAAGCGGCAAACCGGCCAGCGTGTAAAAGATCGCGAACGCATAGCCTTGCAGCAGACTGAATGCCGTATCCGAGATGCCGAACTCTTTGCGTAAAGGGCGCACCAGCAGCGCGGGCAGTTGGCGATCGAGCTGGGACAGCAAGGTGGCCGCGAAGAGCACGGCAATGACGTACCACGCGTAACGGGCCGATGGGTAACTGGGTAGTGTGCCGGCAGTCGTGGCAGTCGCGGCAGCCCCCGAAGCGGACGATGAGCCAGTCACTGACGCAGTCGGAGGGGTAGACCCAGAGGCAGTCATTGACGCAGTCGGCGGGGTAGACCCAGAGGCGGTCGGTGAGGCAGTCACTGACGCAGTCGCAGAGGTAGCCCCTGAGGCAGTCGCTGAGGTGATCGCTGACGCGGACGCGCTCTGCTGCGTCCGTGGCGTGGAAGCGTTGGGCAAAGCGGGACTCCCGAGGCAGAAGGACAACCGCCCGCGCGAGGCGGGCGGTGTCATACGTCATGGAATGCAGCGTGCTGAAGAAAAGTACGCCGCGGCAGCATGATGCTTTCCCGCCCGCTTACCGGTCGACCACTGCCTCGCCGCGCGCCTTCACCGCTTCGTAGAAATCGCGTTTGAGCGTCGGGTAGTAGGCGATCTGGCCGCCCATGCCGCCGGCGATATCGATCGATGCCGCGCTGATGAAACTCGCGTAGTCGCTCGACAGGAACAGCGCCATGCCCGCGACGTCTTCCGGTTTGCCGAAGCGGCCGATCGGCACGACCTTCAGCACCATTTGGTCGAACTCCTCACGCGTGCAGCCGGCCGGCATCTCGCGATAGTGGCGGTCCCACTGGCCCGTGTCGATCCAGCCCATGTTCAGCGTGTTGACGAGGATGTTGTCTTTCGCGAGCGACATGCCGAGCGATTTCGACATCGCCACGCAGGCCGCGCGATTGACGACCGACGGAATGCCATCCGGCGTCGGCACGACGCCCGCAAGCGCGTTGATCTCGATGATGCGGCCCCAGCGTTGCTTGCGCATATGCGGCACCACCGCCTGCACGAAGCGGAAATGCCCCATTTGCAGGATGTTGGCGTGTTCGAGGATCTGTTCGGGCGTCAGCGTTTCGAGGTTGCCGCCACGGCCCTGGCCGGCATTGTTGATCAGCACGTCCACGCCGCCCCAGCTTTGCGCCACATGTTCGACGAACTGTTTGACGCCTTCGGTATCGGTCACGTCGACCGAGTGCGCGATCACGGCGGATGCGCCGCGCACTTTAAGGTCTTCCGCAACCGTTTCAAGGTCGGCGCTGGTGCGCGCACAAATGGCGACGCGCGCGCCTTCGGCCGCGAAAGCCCGCGCGATTGCGCGGCCGATGCCGCGTGATGCGCCGGTGACGATCACGCGCTTGCTGCTCAGGTCGATCTGCATATGTCTCCTCATGTCGTGCCCAGCAATGGATCGATCGCCCGCCGGGTGGTGTCTTGGTTTTTGTAATTTAAACAGAATAGCGATAAATGTACAGATAAACCGAAGCAAAGTTCTTCGCGTGTGCGGGCTAGTCCATCGCGACATGAGCGTCGGCGGGCGAGGCGCTCGAATGACGGGCCGGGCGAATGATGGCCAGCAAAGGAATCACCAGCAGGGTAGCGATGAACATCAGCTTGAAGTCGTCGATATACGCGATCATCGAGGCCTGCTGGGTGACCTGCATGTCCAGCAATGCGAGCGCGCTGGGGGAATGCAGATCGACCTGGTTCTGCACCACGGGGTCGTATACCGACACATGGGTGGCCAGCGATGCATGCGCCACCTGGGTATTGCGCGTGATGAAGGTCTGGACCACCGAAATCCCGATGCTGCTGCCGATGTTGCGCATCAGGCTATAGATGGCGGTGCCGTCGCTGCGCAGTTCGCCGGCCAGCGTGGAGAAGGTGACGGAACTGAGCGGCACGAACACGAGGCCCAGGCCGAATCCCTGCACCACGCCCGGCCAGACAATGTCCGAGGGCGACAACACCAGCGAGTAGTGTGTCATCTGCCACAGCGCGAACGCCGAGATCAGAAAACCCGTGACGAGCAGCACGCGCACGTCGAAGCGGCCGATCAGCCGGCCCACGACCATCATGGCGATCATCGTGCCGACGCCGCTCGGCGCACTGACGAGACCCGCGGTGGCGGCGTCGTAATTCATCAGCGATTGCAGCATTGGCGGCAGGAGTGCGCGCGTGGCGTACATCACTGCGCCGACCACGAAGATGAAGAATACGCCGGTGACGAAATTGCGGTCCTTCAATAACTGATAGCGGAAGAAAGAGCGCGGCCCCGCGGTCGCCGTATGGGCAATGAAGAAGGCGAAGCTGATGACGGCCAGCAGCGCTTCGGCGCGGATTTCCATCGAACTGAACCAGTCGAGCTGCTCGCCGCGATCGAGCAGCGCCTGCAATGCGCCGACGGCCAGACTCAGGGTGGCGAAGCCGAAAAAATCGAACCGCTCGCCGAGCTTGCGGCGGTTTTCCGGCAGATAGGCGAGTGTGCCGAATAGCGCGAAGGCGCCCACCGGCAGATTGATGAAGAACACCCAGCGCCAGTTATAGCTCTCGGTCAGCCAGCCGCCGAGCGTGGGCCCGAGAATCGGCCCGACCATCACGCCCATGCCCCACACGGCCATCGCCTGGCCCTGCTTTTCGCGCGGATTGATATCGAGCAGGATGGATTGCGACAACGGCACCAGCGACGCGCCGAAGATCCCTTGCAACAAGCGCGCGATGATGATTTGCGGCAGCGAGTCCGCCAGACCGCAGAAGCCGGAAGCGATCGTGAAGCCCGTGATCGAGGCAGCCAGCAGATGCTTGACGCCGAAGCGGGTGGCAAGCCAGCCGGTGAGCGGCGTGGCGATGGCCGCGGACACGATATACGAGGTGAGAACCCAGGTGATTTCGTCCTGCGACGCGGAGAGCGCGCCTTGCATATGCGGCAGTGCCACGTTGGCGATCGTGCTGTCGAGCGATTGCATCAGCGTGGCCAGCATGATCGACACGGTGATCAGCGGCCGGTTGAGCCCAGCGCCGGGTTGCGGTGGCTGGGCGGGTGCCGTGGAATGTCCTGCCATAACGTAGAGGTCTCAGTCGCGTCGCGCGCAAAATTGATAAGCGTGCTTATTGTAATTGAGACAGATATCGCCGTCATGTTCACATTTGACTAAATTGGCTCGTATAATCGCCGGCATGGAAAACGGCTACGACAACCGCTTGGGCTTTCTGATCACGGACGCGGGCCGGCTGTGCGGCCGGCTTTTCGATGAGCGGGCCAAGGCTCGCCTCGGCTTGACGCGCGCACAGAGTCGCGTGCTGGCCTATCTTTCCTGGTATGGCGAGACGAATCAGGCAAGGCTTGCCGAGACGCTGGAGATATCGCCGATTTCGTTGACGAGGCTGTTGGACAGAATGACCGAAGGCGGCTGGGTGATGCGGGTGGCGGATGCGCACGACCGGCGCGCTTACTGTGTGAAAGCGACCCGCAAGGCGCGGGCAGCGCTCGCCCAGGTGCTGGATGTCGGGGACCGGGTTGCGGACGACGCCTTAGCCGGCCTCGATGCTCACGAGCGTGAGGTACTGATCGGCTTGTTGCATCGCATGCGGGCGAATCTGGCCCAGGCGTTGGCAAGCTGCGGCACGGCTGAAGCGTGAGGTGGTTTCTCTCCTGCCGAACCTCCGAACCATGCGCTATGTCCCACGCGCTATGTGCTATGTGCCTGAATCAGAAACTCCTGCAACTGTCGCGCAGCTGGCGCAATTTCCCCGCTGGGGCGCCATAGCAAGCCGACTTCCATCGGCGGGATCGGGTCGACGAGAGGCCGCGCATCGATGCGCGTTCCATCGAGCGACCAGGCTCTAAACAGCATATCCGACAGAACGGTCACGCCAAAGCCATTGGCCACCAAGCCCCGCACGGCTTCCATTGACCCGGTCCGAAATGCGATGTTCGGCTCCAATCCGGCCGCGCGCCAATAGCGCATCATCGAAGCCTCGCCTTCGTCGACGGTGAGCACAATGCTCGGATGCGCAGCTACATCAGCCAGCGAAACGCTCGGCAGCATCGCCAACGGATGCGAAGGCGCGGTCCATAACTGCCGCCGCGAACGAATCAGAATCTGGTGCCCAAACTCGCCCAGGCGTTCGACGTTCGATACCAGGGTGACGCCGAGATCGATGTCGCCTCGCAAGACCGCTTCTTCAATAGCGGGCCGGTCCATATCCCGCAGATCGAGCTCGATCGCAGGAAAACTCGCGCGAAACCGCGCCAGTAACTCCGGCAAAAAATAGCCCAGCACCGCATACGAGGCGGCAATCCGCACTGTGCCCGAACTGGCCCGTGCGCCCGAACGCGGCTTGTGCAACGCGTCCCGCACGGACTCCAGCACGTGCCGTGCATGATTGTAGAAATCGTGACCGTCGGCGGTGAGCGTCACGCCGTGCGCGCCGCGGTCGAATAAGCGTGCGCCGAGCGCCTGTTCGAGCGCGATCACGGCATTGGTGATCGCCGATTGCGACACATGTTCGCTCGCGGCCGCCATCGAAAACTGTCCCGCGCGGGCAGCGGCGACAAAGTAGCGGAGTTGTCTGAGGGTGACGTCTTTGGCCATGCGTTTTTCGGATGCGAGGCTTGCGTTTTTGTGGTTTTACCGCTGGAATCGGCCTGCCTATACTGGCCCGAAACCAGTATCGGAGACAAGCCCATGAACGCGCCAGCATCGCCCGCTCAAGAAGCGGAGCTAGCCGCCGTCTCACTCGACGACAAATACACCCTGAACCAAGGCCGCATTTATATCAGCGGCACTCAGGCATTGGCGCGCCTGCCGATGTTACAGAAAGAACGCGACCGTCGCGCGGGTTTGAATACCGCCGGCTATATCTCGGGCTATCGCGGCTCGCCGCTCGGCGCGCTGGATATGGCGCTGTGGAAGGCCAAAAGCCATTTGAAAGCGCATGACGTCGTGTTTCAGGCGGGCGTCAACGAAGACCTCGCGGCTACCGCCGTGTGGGGCTCGCAGCAGATCAATCTGTGGCCCGGCGCGACCTACGACGGCGTATTCGGCATGTGGTACGGCAAAGGGCCGGGCGTCGATCGCACCGGCGACGTGTTCCGTCACGCGAACTCGGCGGGCACCGACAAGCATGGCGGCGTGCTGGTGCTGGCAGGCGACGATCATGGCGCGAAGTCGTCGTCGGTGGCGCATGAGTCGGAGCACGCGTTCATCGCAAGCGGGATTCCGGTGCTGTATCCGTCCAGCGTGCAGGAATATATCGACTATGGGCTGCATGGCTGGGCCATGAGCCGCTATTCGGGCCTGTGGGTCGCGATGAAATGCGTGACAGATGTGGTGGAGTCGACCGCATCGATCGAGATCGATCCCGAGCGTGTACAGATCACGCTGCCGGACGATTACACGATGCCGGAGGGTGGCCTGAATATCCGCTGGCCCGATCCGCCGCTCGCGCAGGAAGCGCGGCTGCTCGACCATAAGTGGTATGCGGCGCTTGCCTATGTACGCGCCAACAAACTGAACCGCGTGGTGATCGATTCACCCGCGCCGCGCTTCGGCATCATGACCGCGGGCAAGGCTTATCTGGACGTGCGCCAGGCGCTCCTCGACCTCGGCCTCGACGACGTAACGTGCGCGCAGGTGGGCATTCGCGTGTTGAAAGTGGGTTGTGTATGGCCACTCGACGCGCAGGACGCGCGCAACTTCGCGACCGGCTTGCAGGAAATCCTGGTCGTCGAGGAGAAGCGTCAGATTCTCGAATACGCGCTGAAAGAAGAGCTGTACAACTGGCGCGACGACGTGCGCCCGAAAGTCTATGGCAAGTTCGACGAGCGCGACAACGAAGGCGGCGAGTGGTCGGTGCCGCGTGGCGACTGGCTGTTGCCGGCGCATCACGAACTGTCGCCCGCGCTGATCGCCAAGGCGATCGCGCGGCGTCTCGCGAAGGCCGATTTGCCCGCTGACGTCGCCGCAAGAATTGCCGGGCGCGTCGCCTTGATCGAGGCGAAGGAGCGCGAGGCGGCCAGGCCGCGCGTCACGGTGGAGCGCAAACCTTGGTTCTGTTCGGGTTGCCCGCACAACACGTCGACGCGGGTTCCGGAAGGCTCGCGCGCACTGGCGGGTATCGGTTGCCACTATATGGCGATGTGGATGGACCGCAATACCGAGACCTTCAGCCAGATGGGCGGCGAGGGCGTGGCGTGGCTTGGGCAGATGCATTTCACGAGCGATAAGCATGTATTCGTCAACCTCGGCGATGGCACCTATTTCCACTCCGGCCTGCTGGCGATCCGCGCGGCGATTGCGGCGAGCGCGAACGCCACCTACAAGATTCTCTATAACGACGCGGTCGCCATGACCGGTGGCCAACCGGTCGACGGCGTGCTGACGGTGCCGCAGATCGCGTTTCAGGTCGTCGCGGAAGGGGCGAAGCGGGTGGTGATCGTCACCGACGAGCCAGAGAAATACTCGGCGGCTGTGTTATTGCCGACCGGCGTTCAGGTCCATCATCGTGACCGGCTCGATGCGATTCAGCGCGAATTGCGCGACACGGCCGGCACCACCGTGCTGATTTACGACCAGACCTGCGCGACCGAAAAGCGTCGGCGGCGCAAGCGCGGCACGTACCCTGACCCCGCCAAACGCGCGTTCATTAACGATGCGGTCTGCGAGGGCTGCGGCGATTGCTCGGTGCAGTCGAACTGTCTGTCGGTCGAGCCGCTCGAGACGCCGCTTGGCACCAAACGCAAGATCAATCAGTCGTCGTGCAACAAGGATTTTTCGTGCGTGAAGGGCTTCTGTCCGAGCTTCGTCACGGCGGAAGGTGCGCAAGTGAAGAAGCCGGCAGGCGCGGGTGGGGCCGCGCAAGGCGACAATCGCATGCCGGATTTTGCGGCGCTGACACAGCCGCGGGCCGAACCGCTCGCGCAACGCTACGGCATTCTCGTGACCGGCGTCGGCGGCACGGGCGTCGTCACAATCGGCGGGCTGATCGGCATGGCCGCGCATCTGGAGCGCAAGGGCGTCGTCGTGCTCGACATGGCGGGACTCGCGCAGAAAGGTGGTGCGGTGCTGAGCCATATCCAGCTTGCGCCGACACCCGACGCGCTGCACGCCACGCGCATCGGCACCGGCGAGGCGCGGCTCATCATCGGTTGCGATGCGATCGTGTCGGCCTTGCCGGAAGTGCTCTCGAAGACGCGACTCGACGTCACGCGCGCGGCGATCAATAGCGGCGCCACACCCACGGCCGAGTTTGTGAAGAACCCGCATTGGGTGTTTCCGGGTGCGCAGACGGAGCAGGATTTGCGTGCCAATATCGGCGAGCATTGCGCATTTATCGATGCCAATCAGCTCGCACTGACACTGCTGGGCGACACGATTTACGCGAACCCGTTGCTTTTGGGCTATGTGTGGCAGAAGGGCTGGTTGCCGCTTTCGAATGCGAGCCTGCTGCGCGCCATCGAACTGAACGGCGTGGCAGTCGAGAAGAACCGCCTCGCGTTCGATTGGGGGCGCTATATCGCTGAACACGGCGCGCAGGCGGTGGATCAGTTCGTGCCACGGCAAACGCGCGACTTAGCGCAAACGCAGGCGGTCGTGCTGCAACTGCCGCAGTCGGTGGAGAAGCTGATCGAGACGCGCGCGCAGGTTCTCGTCGAGTATCAGGACGAGCGCTATGCAGAGCGCTATCGAAACGTGGTGGGACGACTACGCGCGAGGGAATCGCAAATCAGCGGCGATATGCAGATGCCGCTCACGCGCGCCGTCGCGCAAAATCTCGCGAAGCTGATGAGCTACAAGGACGAATACGAAGTCGCACGACTCTATGCCGAGCCGGCCTATCTCGACAAGCTGCGCGCCCAGTTCGAAGGCGAGCCGGGCAAAGACTACGCGCTCAGCTTCTATCTCGCCCCGCCTTTGCTCGCCAAGCGCGACGAGCATGGGCACCTGATCAAGCGCCGCTTTGGACCTTGGGTGCTGCCCATGTTCCGCATGCTGGCTAAATTCAAAGGTCTGCGCGGCGGGGCGTTCGATATATTCGGCAAGACTGCCGAGCGGCGCATGGAGCGGCAACTTATCGAAGACTACATCGCACTGGTGGAAACGTTTTGCGCTTCACTGAATGCGGACAATCTCGATGTGGCGATCCGGCTCGCGAAGTTGCCGGACGAGATTCGAGGATTTGGTCACGTCAAGGAACGCAACATCCACGCTGTGGAGAAAAAGCGGCAGGCATTGATGACGGAGTATGCGCAGGCAAGGGGGCCGAACCAGCCGAAGGCGCCGCGAGAAGAGCGACTCGTAGTGTGACGTGATGAAGCTGAAGGGCGCTTGCGTAAAGCAAGCGCCCTTCGTCATGCTCAGCACCGGCTCAACAGAATCTCCGCCAGCTTCACCGGCTCGCTGATCATCGCGTTATGACAGGTATCGAGTTCGATCACTTCGTCCACGCCGCCCAGGTTGCCGATGAATTCGCGTTGCACCTTCGGCCGCAACGCACGGTCGCGTTGAGTGAGCACCCAGCTCATCGGTACGCGCGGTAATGTCGAGCGATCGACCGGTTCGGTCGTCACCCTGGTGCTTTCGGCACACAGACCCGCCACGACGCGTTGCTTCTGCTCCCGCGTCATGCCGTTGGCGAATACCCAGCGCGCGATGAACGCGGGGAACGGCGCGCTAACGGCGGTGCGCCGTGCGGCTCGCGACGCGATCACGTTCATCGGCGCATGCAGTGTATCGAGCACGGTCTTGCCGTCAGGCGGGATGCAGCAGGCGATGAAAACCATCCGTTGCACGAGCGCGGGCCCAAGCCGCGCCGCCACACCGGGCAGCGTGATCCCCGCCATCGAATGGCCGACCAGCATCACCCGGTCCGGCCGCGTCGCGAGAATTTGCGCCGTCACGCTCTCGACGCATTGCGCGATGGTCAGCGTCGCCAGATTGCCCGGTTCGTTACCGTGGCCGGGCAGATCGACGGCGAGTACCTGCGCTGAAGGATCGCGCGCGCGCAATGCGTCGACGGTGGGCTGCCAGCACGTACCACTATGCTGGCCACCGTGCACCAGGACGATAGTCGGCTTGCCGGCGCCCCTCGGCTTTGCAACTGAAGTATCGAAGTCCGGCCGCGCCTGAGACGACGGCTGCGCGTTCAATATGCTTCTCTACCGCGCGCGGCGAACAGCGCACGCATCGGCGCCAGAGTCGGCGCATGGCTCGTGAAGCCGCCATCGACGGGCAGGGTCGCGCCGGTGATGAACGCGGCTTCGTCCGAAGCGAGAAAGCACACGACATCCGCCACATGCTTCGGTTCGCCGAGATAGGGCGTCAGATGACCGTCGAGAATCACCGCCTTGATGTCGTCGGGCAGCGGATGCGCGCCACCGTTCTCCGCGACCACGAGACCGATCTGGATCGTGTTCGAGCGAATCCCTTGCTTGCCGTATTGGGCGGCAATCGACTTGCTCAGGATCGTCAAGCCGGCTTTCGAAGCGGCATACGCGCTCAAGGTGAAATCGCCCTGCGCGCCAAAACCGGACGACGCGTGGATGATCGAACCGCCGCCTACCTTCAGCATCGCGGGAATCGCGTGCTTCGAACACAACATCGGGCCGCGCAGATTGACCGCCATCGCGCGATCCCATGCTTCGACTTCGACGTTGCACACATCGCGGTCGCCGCTGCGTTGCGCGGCGTCGAGCACGGCCGCATTGTTGTGCAGGATGTCGATGCGTCCAAAGCGCTCCAGTACCGCTGCGATCATCGCCTTGACCTCGGCCTCGGACGAGACGTCGGTGCGCAGGCCCAGCGCCCGTCCGCCGATCGAAGCGGCCACCGCCGCCGCCGCATCGCCGTCGATATCCACCACGGCGACACGCGCGCCTTGCGCCGCGAGGCCACGGGCGCAGGCCGCGCCGAGTCCGCCGCCCGCGCCGGTGACGATCGCAACCTTGCCGTCGAGTTTGCCGGCCGTCGTTTGCGTCGTGCCGGTACCGCCAGAACTGCCAATACCGCTAGTCATCTGCTCAATCTCCAGTGAAAACAGGGGTGCGCTTTTCCTTGAAGGCCAGCGCGGCTTCTTTCACGTCGTCGCTCGGGGCGAGCAGCGCGAATAGATCGAGCTCGCGATCCAGGCCGCGGCGCAGATCGAGTTCGAGCGCGGCGCGCGCCGCCTGCTTGACGTAGATCGTGGCCGCCGGCGATTTCGCGGCGAGCCGGTCCGCTAGCGTTTGCACTTCGGCGATCAGACTCTCGGGCGTTGCCGAAATGCGCGTGACGAGGCCGATTTCCTTCGCTTGCTGTGCGCTCATCCGGTCGCCGGTCAGGAGCACGTCGAGCGCACGGCCATGGCCGACCACGCGCGCGAGACGCTGCGTGCCGCCGCCGCCCGGAATCAGGCCGAGGCCGGTTTCCGGCAGCGCAAGCACGGTATCGGGCGAGGCGAAGCGGATATCGCAGGCGAGCGCGATCTCCAGCCCGCCGCCCATGCAGAAGCCGTGCAAGGCGGCGAGAACCGGCTTCTGGACCTGATCGAGCGCCTCGATCCAGCGCGAGCGCTCCATGCGCCGCCGCACTTGCAGCGACGATTCGGGCCCGCGCTTTTCCTTGATGTCGGCGCCCGCACAGAAGCCGCGCGGACCTTCACCGCGCAGCACGATCACGTGAACGTCGGGATCGGTGTCGAGGAGCTGCAGCGCCTGCGGCACGCCCCGGCGAATGTCGTCGTTGATCGCGTTGATCTGCTCCGGCCGGTTCAGCACGATCCACGCGGTCTTGCCGCTGCGCTCGATGCGCACGGTAGGGTTGATCGTCAGCCCATTCATGATGGGGGTCCCCTCGTGGGTAGTCAGCATTTAGCGGGGCGCCTGAAATTCTTCGAACTCGAACAGCTGGCCGTCGAGCTCGGCGGGGTGGATGCGAATCAGCGATCGGCCGCCCACGGCTTCGGACGATTCGACCCAGTCGAAACCGATGCCGCGCGCCTTCAATTCTTCGGCCTTGACTTGCAGGCCGTTCACTGCGATCCGCACGAAATACGGGCCCGGCCCCCAGCTGTTCAGATAGCGGCCGGCCTCGCCGTCCCAGCGGGTCGCCTCGAGCACGTCGAGCGACGCGCTGTTGGGCAGCGTGAAGCCCATTCGCGCGCGCCGGTAGCCTTCGCCGACCAGCGTTTCCACCGCGCCGACCGGCTCCCAGTCGAGATTCGCCGAACAGCGGCGCAGGGTGTCGTCGAGATCGCGCACGAGAAAGCCGCGTGCGGTGACACGCACCAGTTGGCCCGGCTGCAGATCGCGCGGCTGCGGCGCAGGCGTCGCGAAGGTTTCGGGCGGCAGTTGCAGCGGCTCCATCGGCATGATCTCGATGCACAGGCCGCCGTCCACGGAGGGTTCGTACTCGGGGCGCTCAGGGGTCACACCGACCCACAAACGGTCGAAAGGCATTTCCGGGGTGCGCTGCGCCATCCGGAACGGCAGGCGGCGGCGCATCAGGCGCTCGACGGTCTGCTCGAACTTCGGACCATGCGTGGCCACCACGATCGAGTGCGTGAGGATCGGCCGATGCTTGCCCTGAAACGCTTCGAGGCTTTGCAGGAAATGATGGAACGACGGGTCGCCGGGGTTCGGACGATCCAGATGCACTTGCGGCTCGACGCGCGTCGGCGCCACCGCCAGCGACTTGTGCACGCGCAGAAAATGGGCGATGTACGGATGGTTGTCGAACGCCTGGCGCCAGTTCGGGTGTTTGTGAATCCCCAGCTTGTTGACCAGCAATTCGGTCATCCCGTCCGGGTCCGGAACCATCATGTCGGCGGTCATCAGTAGATCGAACATATCGGTGAATCTCCAAAAAGTGTTGGATGAACGGCGTGTCAGGAGGCCTGGCGGGCCACCGGCGCAGCGGCGCGCAGGCGGGTGGCCGAGGCGGCGGTCACGGTTTGGCTAGCCTCGGCAGGCTCGCTGCCGGAGCCGCCGCGCAGGCGCTCGGCTTTCGGCCGCAGCAGGAAATAGGAGAGCGCCGGAATCAGCACGAGGGCGCCGACCATGTTCCACAGGAACATGAAGGTGAGCAGGATGCCCATGTCGGCCTGGAATTTGATCGGCGACCAGACCCACGTGACGACGCCGCCCGCGAGCGTGAAGCCGACCAGCATCACCACCTTGCCGGTGAACATCAGGGCGTCGCGATAGGCCTCGCGCAGGGTGGCGCCGGCGCGTTGCCGCGCGAGTTGTACGGAGAGCAGATACAGCGCGTAGTCGACGCCGATCCCGACGCCGAGTGCGATCACCGGCAGCGTGGCGACCTTCACGCCGATGCCGAGCAACACCATCAGCGCTTCGCACAACACCGAGGTGAGCATCAGCGGAATCAGCGCGACAACGACGGCGCGCCACGTACGGAAGGTGATGAAGCAGAGGATCGCCACCGACGCGTAGACCAGCAGCAGCATCTCGCGATTGGCCTGCTCGACAACGATATTGGTCGCCGCGTCGATGCCGGCTGAACCGGCGGCAAGCAGGAAATGCCGCTCGGGCGTGTCGTGCGCCGCGGCGAAATCGTTCACCACGTTCACCACGCGCGTCAGTGTCTCGGCCTTGTGGTCGCTCAGGAAGACCAGCAGCGGGGCGACCGTGCGGTCGGCGTTGGTCAGTTCGGGCATGGCCACCACCACGTTTGAAAACGCGTCGCCGGAGACGAACGGGTCGCGGTTCACCGTCAACCACTTGGGCGAGCCTTCGAAGTTGCCGGCCGTGTACTGCCGCACCACGCTCGACGCGGACACCGTGCCGCGCACGCCTTCGGTCTCGCGCAGCTTCGCTTCGAGACGGTCCATTTCGGTGAGCGTCGGGAAGCTCTCCACGCCGCCCGCCGGCGTCTTGACGATCACCGCGAAGACGTCGCTCGACAAGTTGTAGTGCTGGTTGATGAACGCGTTGTCGCGGTTATAGCGCGAGTTCGCCTTCAGTTCGGGGGCGCCGGAATCGAGGTCGCCCACCTGCAGATGCGTGCTGATCGCAAAGCCGCCGATAAACAGCAGCAGCGCGCCGACCAGCGCGCCGATCGCCCAGCGGCGGGTGGAAAAGCGGTCGAAGGCCTGATAGCTGCGCACCACGAAACCGCGCTTTGCATGCGGATCGGCGCTCAGGCGTGCCCGGCGCACCGCCGATTTGCTGACACCCGTGTACGACAGCAGCACCGGCAGCAGCACGAGGTTGGTGAAGATCAAGACGCCCACACCGATGCTGGCAGCGAGCGCGAGATTCCGGATCACGGGCACGTCGATGATCATCAGCACCGCGAAGCCGACCACGTCGGCGAGGAGGGCGGTCAGGCCGGCGAGGAACAGGCGCCGGAACGTATGGCGGGCGGCCGCATAGCGATGCACGCCGCGTGCGACGTCGCGGGTAATGCCGTTCATTTTCTGCGCGCCGTGGGAGACACCGATGGCGAAGACAAGAAACGGCACGAGGATTGAGTACGGGTCGATCGAAAAGCCCAGCCATTGGACGATGCCGAGTTGCCAGATCACTGCGGCAGCCGAGCAGAGCACCACCAGCCCTGTGCTGCGCATGCAGCGGGTGTACGCGTAGAGCGCGAACGCCGCGATCAAAGCAGAGATGCCGAAGTAGATCAGCACGCCGTCAAGGCCGTTGATCAGATCGCCCGCCAGCTTCGCAAAGCCGACGATGTGAATCTTGACGTTGCCGGTTTCAAGCGAGCGGATCTGCTTTTCCAGATCATTCGAGAGTTCGCGATAGTTCAGCGGCGCGCCGGTGGCGGGATCTTTGTCGAGCAGCGGCACGAACACCACGCTCGACCGCTCGTTGTTCGCGACCACCGAGCCGCCGATGCCGGCGCGCGCCACATTGCGGCGCAATTCGTCGAGGCTTTTGACGGAGCCGTCATAGGCTTCCGGCATCACGGGGCCGCCGCGAAAGCCGTCCTCGGTGATTTCGGTCCAGCGCACCGACGGCGTCCACAACGACTTCATGTACGCGCGGTCCACGCCGTGCATCAGAAAGACTTTGTCGTTGATCTTCTCCAGCGTGCGCAGATAGTCGGCGTCGTAGATCGAGCCGTTGGTGTTCTCCACCGAAATCCGCAGCGAGTTGCCGAGCGCACGCAATGACGCGGCGTTGTCGAGATAGTTGCGCACGAACGGGTGCGACTGCGGAATCATGTTCAGGAAGTTCGCGTTGACTTCCAGACGCGTGGCGCGGGCGCCGAACAGCGCCGTCAGGAACACGCAGACGATCACGATGAGCGCGCGATGATTGAAAATCAGCCGCTCGACCGGACCGCCGGAACGGCGGTCGAAAGGCTGCGCCGGTTGCGGTTGATCCTTCGCCGCGGACTGATCGTGGGGGTTATCCATGTTGAACACCTCTAGTGATGCGATTCAATGGCGGCTCTCGCGCCTGCTGCACTTACTGCACTTACCGCGCTGATGGTGCTGATTGAGTCTGTCCGGCTCAGCGCCGCGCGCCGATCGCCTCGATACTCATGCCGCTCGAACCGCCGAGCGCGACGCGATCCGCGCCGTCCGCGGCGATGCCGGCGAACAGCATCGGCGTATCGGTGGAGACCCGCTGGAATGCGCCGCTGACCGGATCGGCAACCAACAGCATCGCGCGGCTGCCGCAAATCACGATGCGGCCATCACCGAGCACGGTGGCGCCATTCAGCGTCGAATCGGTGCCGGTGTCGGCCTTCTGCCAGGTTGCACCCTGATCGGCGCTTTGATAGACGGTGCCGCGCAAACCGAATGCGAACAGCCGCTTTTCATTGCCGACGATGCCGAAGAAGCTGCCGGCGTAGCCCGTTTGCAGACGCTTGAACTGGCCGCTCGCGCGATCGAGCCGGAACACCGTGCCGCGTTCACCGGCGATATACACCTCGCCGCCGATACCGCGAATCGCGTTCAGGTTCAGGAAGTCCGGGTTGTCGACGTGCTCGAGGCCGGGCTGCCAGGTTCTGCCGCCGTCGTTTGTCACGGCGAACGAACCGAACGAACCGACCGCGTAGCCGTGCTCGGCATTGTCGAACCAGACATCGAGGTAAGGCAGCGACGCACCCCCCTTGGCGTTGTTCTCTTCCTGCTTCTGATAAGGCGCGGCGCTCGTGTCGCCGCGCGCCGCGGCCGAGCGGTAATAGGCGACGAAGCGCTCGTTGGAGATGCGTCCGTCGAGTTGTTTGGACCAGTTCATGCCGCCGTTCGACGTGTGCAGAATCACACCGTCGTGGCCGACGGCCCAGCCTTCGGAAGGGGTGGGGAAGGCCACTGCCGTCAGGTCGCTCTGAACCGGACTCGGGACCTGGCGCCAGCTATGCCCGTGGTCGTCGGATACGACGATCACACCGCGCTGGCCAACGCCGACAAGGCGACTGCCTGCGCTTGCTACCGCGGTCATCGGACGGGTACCCGGCGAGACAGCGGTTTCGGCAGGCGCGTCCAGCGGGTCGACGAACGCCTTTAGGCGGCCCGCGGCCGGCTCGACACTGGTGGCAGCACCCAGCACCGGGACGCACGCGAGTGCCGCCACGATGGCCGTCATGCAATGCACAGACCGGAAGGTCATGGGTAAGTCTCCGCAGACACAGATTGACAAGTGACGCGGTGCGCGCTCGCCGGGATCGAGAAAAAGATCCGGCGAGCGCGCACGCCGTTCAGCGCACGCCTGCGCTTTGCAGCGCTGCCGGCGTGTAATACGCCTGGTTCGGCAGTTCGTCGTGCGGGATCATGTGGGTGGCCGGATCGCCCTGGTCCGCGATCACCGCGTAGTTGCCCTTGGTCAGGTCGTAGACCACCTGGATCGGCTGGCCGACGCGCGGCTTGTCGTAAGGAACGATGTCCAGCGTATAGGCGGTGCGATAGAGCGCATTGCTCTGGTCGTACGCGTCATACGCCACGATCAGCCAGGTGTCTTCGTCGATGTAATACGTGCGGCGGCTGTAGATGAAACGCTGGCCCGGTTTGAGGGTCGCCTCGACTTCCCAGACACGGTGCTTTTCCCAACGCACGACGTCCGGGTTCGCGAACTTATCGCCGACCAGATTCGTTGCCTGATAGGCGCGATAGTTGTTGTACGGCACGAGGATTTCTTTCTCGCCCGCCAGCTTGAAATCGAAGCGGTCCATGCGTCCCTGGAACCCGCCGATTTCGTCGAATATCAGCGTGCCGCCAATGCCCGCCATCGGCGTGTCGTACTTCAATTCCGGCGCGACCCGCACGCGCCGCTGACCTGGCATGTAGATCCACGTGGTGTCGTCCTGCTCGCCGTCGTTGATGCTGTATTTCGCCAGATACAACTGGCCGACCTGCGAGGACGGACCGAAGAAGTTGGTGTAGGTCAGGCGGAAGAACGGGTCGGTCAGCTTCGTCGCGTTGCGGTCGTAGTACGGGTAGATGAACTTCGATTCCTGGTCGCCCATCAAGGTCTTGTGACCAGCTTGGTCGACAAAGATGGTACGGAAGTGGAAGTCGGTGCGCACGCCCTGGTAGCGCATGTTCTGATTCCACATCACCTCGTAGCCGTCTTTCGGAATCGGGAACGGGATGCAGCCAAATGCGCCTTCAACGCCATCGCCCTTGATCTTGCCGACCAGCTTCGCCGTGGTCGCGCAGCTTACTGTGTTCTTGAGCACCCAGTCCGGATACGTCATCGTGCGGCGTGTCTTGTAGACGTCGACGCGAAAATCGGGGAAGCGGTCGAGCAGCGCCTTGGTGCCCGGCGTCAGTACGTCGGCGTACTTGGCCTGATTGGCCTTCGTGATCGACTCGATCGGCTTGTCATCCTTGAACGGGTCGGGATAGCGGCCGCTGCCGGGCTTGAAGTCGGCGGGGATGGTCAGATCCTTCACGCCGCCTGTGTAGGCAGGGATCGAACCGTCCGCGTTGGCGGCTTTCAGTGCGCCGAATTCGGTGAGCTTGCCGCCCAGTTCTTTGGCTTCGTCGGGGCTGACCGCCGCGAGCACAGGCCCACTGGCGGCGACTGCCGTCGCCATCGTTGCCAGTACCATTGAGAGTTTCATGCTTGTCTCCAGAATATGTGTCAGAAAAACCCAGCCGGTGCGCGACAGTTTTTCTTATCCGGCGCTCGTAACGGCGTCCGTGACAGAAAGCGGGCGGCACCGGCGCCCGTCAGAATGAAGAAGAAAACGTAAGCGAAACCCAATTTTTGTCGTTGTAGAAAACCGGACCATTACCCGTTGCGTAATACGACGGGCCGCCGCTCGGTAATCCGTTGGCCGTGCCGAAATTGGTCTGGCCGCCGGCGTGCGAGTGATAGCCGTTGTATTGCAACGTGACGTTGTATTTGTTCTGAATCAACGCATGCAGGCCGAAGGTGTAGATCATCGAACCCTGATTGGTGCCGCCCAGAGTCGGCGTGTTGCCCCACAGGCCGTACTGCATGAACATCGGCGCGTCGAGGTCGATGCCCGGGAACACCTGCAGCCACTGAGGATCGAACTGCACCGCGAGCGCCACCGAGTTGTTGGTCGAGCAACCGGCCCACTTGCTGCCGCTCGGACATTGCGCCAGGTTGCCGACGCCGTTATAGAGCGCGCCGTCGCTGGTCGTCTTGACCTTCTGCGTGAACGCGATTTCCGCCAGCGCGCTGCCGGTGTTCCAGAACGGCGTGCGCGCCAAACCCGCCAGCGCATTAGCGATCACATTGACAACGTCGCCGCGTGCGCCTTGCTGGCCGCTCAGATCGCCAGGCAACGGGCCGGTACCGCTGTTCAACGCCGTGTTATGCCGGTACGACACTTCGAACCCCGTGCTGAGGTCGCCGATCTGTTTGTCGAGGCTCATGCCGTATAGCTTCACGTTCGAGCCATATGACAGGTGATAGTTGGTCGCACCGGTCACCGGGTTCTCCCCGAGCAGTACCCACGGCTGCGTTTCCGTCAAGCTACGGTAATAGAAGCCGAACGTGCCGCCCAACCATTCCGGCGCCCACGTGGCTTTGGCGCCGTAGTCGTTATGAAAACCGTTGTTCGGCATGAAGTCGCTGCCGCGTGGCACCGAGCCCTCCAGCAGGTTCGGCCCCTGGAACCCGAAGCCGACCGTGCCGAGATAGGTGCCGCCTTCAGGCAAACGGGTCGGCGCGTATTCGGCGAAATATTGCGCGGCCAGTGAGACCGTCGGCGTGATCTGAGTCGAGAACAGCACCTGGGCGCGCGGAATGGCCAGTTCCTTTGCCTGCGTGCCAGGTGAGGCGGCGCCCTCGATGCTGTTCGAAGCGCCTTGGCCATAGTTGATGCCTTCGTTGCCGAAGATCAGCGCATTGCCCCAGTATTCGGTAAGGCGGCCGACCTTGATCACAGCCGGCTGCCCGTTGATTTCGAACTTGTCGAACACGAACGCGTCCAGCAGATCCGCGCCTTGTTGGTAATAGCGTTCCGTGTAGCTGCCGTAGTGATTGCCGGTGTACGAATTCAGGCTCGAGTAAGGCACACCGGGATAGGCCATGCCCGGGTTGTTGTTCACGCCGCCGCCGTACGCGAAGTCTTTCCAGAGCGAGGCGCTCACGCGAAAGCCGAACTTGTCCTGATAGACCGCATCGAATTCGCTCAGGTCGGACACGCGGTTGGTGACGATGTCGCCGGCGTGCTTGAACTTGTAATCCGATTCGCTATAGAGCGGGTTGTTGCCGATCGAGTCATTGATGCCCTGCGCACGCATGCCCAGGTTGTAGCTGATTGTGTTGTCCCAATTGATGGCCAGATCGGGGTTCGAGCCGATCTGCACGGCACTCGCCGATGCAGCCCAGCATCCAAGAGCCATCGCGATACCGAGGCTCATCCGGTTTTTTTTGAATCTGGCGCAGCTGCTCATTCCCTTCATCTCCTGTCTCCTTGGCTCCCTGGCGGGGCTGGGCTTTTGTTCGACGGTGGTGACGGCTCGGTACTGCTGGCCTCGTGAATTTCACGCTGCCGCCCAGGGAATTGCACACAGTGTTCAACTTTGTGCAGTCTGCTCGTCGGGACTCGTTAGATTCGCCTGGATTCGGAATTGAATTCTATAGATAGAATTTCGACTTCGATTCTCTCGTTTTCCCTTATTCGAGACAAATTCAGCGAAGTTGTTCATATCCATTTCGGTGATGGGGGTAAGGATGCTGCGTGACGCCGCGCCAGGAGACGGAGAGTCAACCCGTTTCCGCAGGTGAAAGGTGCGCCGCCAGGTAAGGTCAAGGACCGCGGATTTTCGATCGAATCCTTCTGTGACAATGGATTTCGGGCGATGGCGCGCATCTGACGCAGGTGCGGAGAGAGCGCGTAGAGTGCAACTCGGCGCAGGGCATCAACGGGTCGACGCAAGGAATGGACAGCAGGACGTGAGATAAGGCGTGGGGCTTGCATGCTCGACAGTCGGGAGGTAATGCTGGCCAGTCGGACCATCCGCCGCCATTTTCTTAAATTGATCACCAGAATCGAACCTGTTCAACTTATCCGCTATCAGGAGTTACCCGGCCTCGCGGGGGCTCCGAAAGCGCCATCTCCAGAGATACCCTGGAGGCATTGCCAAATACGAGACACATTGACTATATGTGTTCATAATATTTCGGCAGTTGGCCGCGCGAGCTCGAAACGGCACCCCTGCCGGCGACGGACAAAACCGTGAACTTGTCACAGGAACGATCGATGGCTTTTCGTGAGCATTACGACTATGTGATTGTCGGAGCAGGGTCGGCGGGCTGTGTGCTGGCCAACCGTTTGTCGGCGGATTCGGCTGTGTCCGTGCTGCTGCTCGAAAGCGGGCCGCCGGATCGCAGCGCGCTGATTCACATGCCGCGCGGCATCGGCAAAATCCTGAGCCCGGGCGGTCCGCTCGTATGGAGCTATCGCGCCACCCAGCGCAGCGGCGGCGGCTCGGAAGACTGGTTAAAAGGGCGTACGCTCGGCGGCTCGAGTTCGGTCAACGGCATGGTGTATCTGCGTGGCCATCCACGGGATTACGACGACTGGGAAGCCGCGGGTTGCACCGGCTGGGGCTGGGCTGACATGGGCCGTTGCTTCAAGGACATGGAGGATCACGAGCTTGGTGAGGCGCAGTGGCGCGGCGCGGGTGGTCCGCTGAAAGTGTCGATGCACCCGTCGGGCGATCCGCTTTGCGAGGCAGTGATTGAAGCAGCAGGGCAGAGCGGTGTGCCGCGAGTCGGGGACATCAATGCCGCCGCGGATGCGGCGATCGGCTACCAGCCGCGAACCATCTGGCGCGGGCGACGTTGGAGCGCGGCCAAGGCGTTTCTCGATCCCGTGCGCGGCCGTGCGAATCTCGACATTCGCACGGGTGTCGAGGTCGAGCGGATCAACTTCAGCGGCAAGCGCGCCACGGGCGTGTCGCTGCGCACGGCTGAGGGCGCCGTGCTGACCGTGAATGCGCGGCGCGAAGTGCTGGTGAGCGCGGGCGCGCTGAACTCGCCGAAATTGCTTCAACTCTCCGGTGTCGGCGACGGCAAGCGATTGCACGAACTCGGCATCGACGTGGTTGCCGACGTGCCCGCGGTGGGCCGCAACCTGCGCGAGCATCGTCCGATAATGCTGAGCGCGCGCGTCACGGGCGGCAGTCTGAACCGGCAGTTTCGCGGCTGGCCGCTCGTCGCCAACATGTTCCGCTACCAGCTGCGTGGCGCGGGCCCGATGACGCATGCGGCGCACGAGGTCTGCGCCTTCGTTAAAACAAACCCGGAACTGACGCGTCCGAATGCGGAGATCGGCGTCGGTCTGTATTCGCTGACGGTGAAAGACGGCAAGATCGCAATCGACTCGCAACCCGGCATGACCTGGGTCGCCTATCTCACGCATCCTCAGAGCCTGGGCAGCGTGAGCATCACGTCGGCGGATCACGGCGCGCCGCTCGCCATCGACGCCAATTATCTCGACACCGAACAGGACCGCCGTCATAGCGTAGAGCTGATCCGGCTGATCCGCCGCATGCTGCGCCAGCCGGCACTGGGTAGCCATTTCACCGAGGAGACCGCGCCGGGTCCGGCGTTCACGTCCGATGAGGAACTGGTCGAGGCGTACTTCAAATTCGGCTCAACCGCCTTTCACGTGTCCGGCACCTGCCAGATGGGCAACAGCGATGCCGCTGCTGTCGATACGAAACTGCGGGTGCGTGGCGTCGAACGCCTGCGGGTGGTCGATACGTCGATCATGCCCACGCTGATCGCGGGCAATACCAACGCGCCCGCCATGGCGATCGGCATGCGCGCGGCTGAACTGATACTCGGCGAGCAATGAGCGTGGCCTTGCTGCCAGCGCTATCGCCATCTGACAACGACATGGACGGAGACATCGAATGAACGATTTTGCGGCGCTGCCGAAGCAGTTCACCGAACAGACGCGGCTCTTTATTGGCGGCGCGTGGGTCACGCCGCAAAGTGGTGAGCGTCAGCCCGTGTTGAATCCGGCCACCGAGGAAGTGATCGGCGAAGCGCCGGTTGGCGGGTTGCACGAAGCCGAAGCCGCGCTCGCCGCTGCGCGTGAAGCATTCGATCGCGGGCCGTGGCCGCGCATGTCGGCGGCGGAGCGCGCCGGCTTTATGCGGCGCGTGCATGCCGCGTTGCTCGCGCGTGCCGACCGCATCAAGGCGTTGCAGATCGTCGAAGCCGGGGCAACGCAAGCACTTGCCGAAACCATGATGTTCGCGTCGCCGATGAAGATCGTCGAAACCGCGATCGAGCGCTCCCTCAACCAGGCCGCGCGTCATCTGCCGATTACGACCGCGCTCAATCCGTTCGATCCCGCCGGCGCGCAATTGATCGGCAGCGGTGTCGTGGTGCGGGAAGCGATCGGCGTGGTGGCGGCGATCACGCCGTTCAACGCGCCGTTTCTCACCAACCTGGCCAAGCTGTTTCCGGCTTTGCTGGCAGGCAATACGGTCGTGCTCAAACCGTCGCCGCATACGCCGTTTTCGGCGCTGCTGTTCGGCGAGGCGGCGCAGGAAGCCGGGTTGCCGAACGGCGTGCTGAATATCGTCACCGGCAATGCGGACGTCGCACAGATGATGACCGCGGATGCACGTGTCGACATGGTGACGTTCACCGGCTCGGAGCAGGTGGGGGCGGCGATTCTGGCGCAAGGCGCACCGACCATCAAGAAGACGCTGCTCGAACTCGGCGGCAAGTCGGCGTTGATCGTGCGTGAAGATGCCGACGTGCAGAAAGCCGCGATGGAAGGCGTGTTCCAGGTGTCGACCCATTGCGGCCAAGGCTGCGCGTTGGCGACACGTCATATCGTGCACAACGCGATCCGTCCCGCGTATGTCGAAACCATGCGTGCGATTGCGGCGCAGTTGAGCGTCGGCGACCCGGCGGCGCCCGGCACGGTGGTCGGACCGCTGATCCGCGAAGCGGCCCGCAGCCGTGTCGAGCGCTTCGTGCAGCAGGGGCAGGACGAGGGCGCACGGCTCGTGGCCGGCGGGCGGCGGCCAGCTCATCTGGACAGAGGTTTCTTCTACGACGTGACGATTTTCGACGGCGTGACGAACGATATGTCGATCGCGCAGGAGGAGATCTTCGGCCCTGTGGCCAGCGTGATCGGTTTCGATAGCGACGAAGAAGCGGTGCAGATTGCCAATGACAGCCGATATGGTTTGTATGGCGGGATTCATTCGCGTGACCCGGCGAAGGCTTATGACATGGCGCTGCGTTTGCGCACCGGCGGCGTGGTGATCAATGGCGGCCTGTATTCATTGATGGATGCCCCATTTGGCGGATATAAGCGGTCCGGGCTTGGGCGAGAATTCGGTGAAAACTGGCTGGATGAATACACGCAGGAGAAGTCGGTGCTGTTTCGAATTGGGGTTTGATCTGTTCGGGGTGCGGCAGAACAAAACGCGTGAGCGGGTAGCCGCAAATCTTCCGTCTGGTAGTTAATCGGTTGAATAAGATTGCGACGATTAGTATTGACGTCGACGCCATCGCGTTCATCCGCAAAGTCAGCGTCGGCTAGATATTTCATGCTAGGCTTCTTTGAAAGCTACCAACGGAGGCAACGATGGCTGACAACATCGAAGGCATTAGTGTCGCAAATGACGGTGAGGCCGTTAAGTTCGGCATCAGAGTCGACAGCGTCCACCACTTCTGCATTGTGAGCAGGGAAGTGCTTAAGGAATTGTCGCAGCCGGGTGGCCACAAAAACGACTTGTTGCAGGAGTTCGAACGGCACCGCGAATTGATCAGCGAGAAGGCCGCACTTGCAATTCGAAATGGTTTGAAGGGCGATCCGCTACCACTTACCGCCGAACTCTTCTTCCCGTAACGCAAACCGCAAACCTCACCTGGGGGCTGACATCAGCTCCCCCTCCTATACTCGATCACGCTGAGGTCAGCGATCGAGACCTACTCCCTGTTTTATGCACCAAGCGGCTTGCGGTAGATCGTGCCGCGATGAGCTGCAACGACCGTGTCGGCGAGAGACAGAGAAAGGGCCGACATCGGAATGAAACGAATGTGGACGTACAACGGGAAGCTGGCTGTCTTACATTCTCGGCGTGACTAGCGGCTCACATCAATAGTGTATAAGGCGATGGTAAGTATCGGACATATTGATAAGCATATCGACATTTCGGCCTCTATCGAACGCGATCAGCCGAGTGACACGCATACGACACGGGTGAATGTTCAGCGCGATTGCCCGTTTGTAGATTGGTAGGAGCGGTCCATGCGTCCTCACTTACTTGACATGCATCCGACGTTGGCCTTTGATGAATGGACAGCCAGTGTCGGGCTGACAGAACAGGCAGGGAGCCAGACGTGACATCCACTCGCCATACCATGATGTGGGAAGCCGCCATCGATGCGCTCGAGCGCGCCGAACGGCTGCATCGCCAGTTCTTCCGATTAGCTGGTCAGCACACGCGGGCGCCAGTATGGGAGCCACCCATCGAAGTGTTCGAGCATGACGGCTTGCTGGCGATCGTGGTGGCGCTGCCCGGCGTGCCTCCCGATCGCGTCAACCTGAACCTCGAAGGCGCGACGCTGATCGTTACCGCCGAGAGGACATTGCCCCGGGCCTTCGCCGGAGGCGCAGTCCATTGCCTGGAAATTCCCTATGGACGCTCCGAGCGGCACATCCGGCTTCCGGCCGGGCGCTACCGCCTGGCACGGCGCGACTCCGAAGACGGTTGCCTGTTGCTGGACTTCGAGAGACTGGAATGAGCCCGGCGAGCGCCGGCGAATCGAGGAGCGAAGATGAGCACGGACAGCGATAGCGAGGCCCCTGAGGCCACCTCGGCGAGCCGGGAGGCCACCCCCTTGCCGGCACTCCCCAAAGACAGCCTGATCCTGCTTCCGGTCCGCAATACCGTCCTGTTTCCGGGCATGGTGTTACCGCTGACGGCGGGGCATGGGCAGACCAAGGAGGATGTGCAGGCGGCCGTCAAGCGCCAGCAGCCCTTGGGCATCGTGCTGCAACGCGACCCGCAGCTGCAGGATCCGCCCTTCGATGGCCTCAACACGATTGGCACCGTGGCAAATGTGCTGCGCTATGTCACTAGTCCGGACGACGGCGCGCATCACCTGATATGCCAGGGTGTGGAGCGCTTTCGCCTGATCGCGCCAGTGGCCGGCCTCGGGTTCCGCGCCGCTCAGGTGGAACTGCTGCCCGACACCGCGCACAGTGACGCTGCCATCGACGCGCGCGTGCTGGTCCTGAAGCAACGTGCGGGCGAAATGATCGGGCTGCTGCCCAATGCGGGGGGCGAACTGATAAGGGCATTGGATGCGATCGAGTCGCCCGCGCTGCTGGCCGATAGCGTGGCCGGTCTGCTCGACATCCCACCGGCGAGCAAGCAGGACATCCTGGAAACGCTCGATC
This sequence comes from Paraburkholderia polaris, assembly GCF_012927345.1. Lineage (GTDB taxonomy): Bacteria > Pseudomonadota > Gammaproteobacteria > Burkholderiales > Burkholderiaceae > Paraburkholderia > Paraburkholderia polaris. The sequence goes on along the minus strand of NZ_JABBGJ010000006.1, from coordinate 125,757 downwards.
TCTGCAAGCGGCTCGACAAGGTGCTGGATGCCGTCGCCGGACGAATCGAAGTCCTTCGCCTGTCGCGCGAAATCGGCGATCAGACGCGCGGCCGGCTCGATCAGCGCCAACGCGAGATGATGCTGCGCGAGCACCCGGCGTGCTACTGGCCTCGATGAAGAGCAGTTCGCCGCCAACGGGTGTCCATGCAAGTCCGGTCACCACGCCCGGCAAACTGGTACGCATTGCCACCTCGCTCTCGAAGCGGCGATGACCCAATATCGATGACAAGCGATCGGGCTCGATTCGTTCGTGCGTGGCCGGGTCCTCAGCAACGCGCAACGCGACATACCGAAATACTGAACCGATCTGCCGCTCCAGGCTGCGCACACCTCCGCGTAGCGCCGCAGACTGATCTCGCCGCTACCGGAAGGTCTACCTGATTGGCTCGGCGCTATCGCCGGCGAGTAGCAATTGCGGGAGTTGTGAGAACGACCATCCGCCCGGTGCGCGATCGAGTATCCAAACCATGTCGAACCGGTCTTCCGGCCACATTGCAGGAACCGCGGGAGCGCGAGGCACGTGTCCGAATAGCGACGGCAGCACTTTGTGCTCCCATGCAATCAGCACGACGCCGGATTGGGTCAGCACGTCCCCCATTAGCGCCGGCCCGTCGTCTTTCAGGTACGTCGTGACGTAGTTCACCTGCGATGTTTGTCGCAGCAGCGCAACGAGAGGCGCAACGGTCTGCATCGCTCGCTTGCTCTTGCTGGCAGGACCGTTGCCCGGCGCGAACACGCTGGCCGGCGTCAGTCGCGCAGAATGCGGCTCGTGGATCGGACAGAAGAATCGCGCCAACGCGCCGGCACGCTGCCAGCCGCGAACCGCGAGGCTTTCGTCGTCGGCCTTACCGTCCGCTTCGATGCCGATGCCCTCGTTGGCGGTTGGCTTCTCCGCGTGCCGGATAAACATGATTCGATCAGGTGCCATGTTGCCTCCGTGGTGGTGTTGAAGATCGCTCTCTCAGTACAACCAACAGTATCAGGCACAAGTTGCGTTCGAACAGGAAGTGCCAGTATGCCCCGGCTTTTTCAAAGCCTATTGCGTGAGGTTGAATCGAGCGGGTCCCTCATCAGTCAGCCAGATTGCTCAGGAACTTGCGGGCCGGAGCGAAGAACGTCACACCGGCGACGGCCTTGGAGAAGTCCAGGATCCGGTCGTGAAGCGGCGGAGGGTTGCCGATGAACATCCGTTCCAGCATCTTCTCGATCACCCAGAGGTGGCGCGAATAGCCGATGAAGTAGGTGCCGTACTCGCCGCGGCCGGGGACGGCGAACGGCATGTTGTCGCGCAGGATGTCGTGCTCGCCCTCGGCGTCCTCGATCGTGCAGAGAGTCTTGTGCGACTTTTGGCCCTCCGTCGCGTCCGGCAACTCGACGTTGTCGAACTTGGTACGCCCGATGATCGCCTCCTGGCTCTCCACGGTTTGCGCGCGCCAGGCTGACAGGTCGTGCAGGTACTTCTGGATCACGACGTAGCTGCCGCCGGCGTAGGCTGGATCCTCCTCGCCGACGATCGTCGCGGCGGGCAGGTCGAGGCCGTCGGGATTCGCGGTGCCGTCGACAAACTCGAGCAGGTCGCGCCCGTTGAAGTAGCGGAACCCGGCCACGTCGTCGACCGCAGTGACGGCGTCGCCGAAGGCCTCAAGGAGAATCTTCTCGAACTCGATGATCAGGTCCGTCGAATCGGCACGGATGTGGTACAGCAGATCGCCCGCTGTGGCCACCGCAGTGTGCGTGGCACCCCGCACCTCCTGGAACGGCGCGAGCTCGCTGGGCGCGGGTTTCCCGGTAAGTGGACCCCACACGCGATGCGAGATTCCGACGTTACAGGTGAACACGCCACGATCGGCTCGGATCCTGACGTCCTTGACGAGGTCGTCGGTGCTGGCCACCACGGAGCGGGCCGTGGCGATCGACACGTCATCGTCCTTGACGACGAGGACCAGGAACGCGGCGGCCGCCGACATTGGCGCATCGATGTATTGCGGCTCGGTGTCGAGTGCGTGCTGGGCTGCGGAGATCGGCGAGGATATCGGGCTCATGGGTGCCTCCAGTCGCGAGGTGAGGATGATTGCAGTTGGTGCTGCTGTCAGTCATCATGGTGGGCCAAAAGGTTGCGGCGGCCGCCTCAGACAAGCAGGCGCTACAGACTTACAAGGACGCTGAGGCGCTCCTGAAGATCCAGGATGAGATGCACCGGCTCATCGAGGTCAACAATGCGCTGACCGAAGCGATCCATCGCGCGGTTACGGCAAAGGGAACATCCACGGCTGAGCAGCCGAACGTTTCCGGCCACTCCAGCCCGCCAGCGTGATGGTGGGCGAGAAACTTGCGTTTCGATTCGAGCGCATCATTGGGCCAATCAGAACCCGGCGATCAACCGCGTCGACAGGGAAAAGCGCCGCATCCGGGACGAACCCTTCCGTTGACTGGAGACGTCATGACTCAGAACGTGCAACTCGCAACGCTTTTGCAGACCTCGCAGGGCAAGATTGTCAGTGCTTGCGACGCGGTACGGCTGATCCGCGACGGCGATACGGTGGCGACCGGCGGCTTCGTCGGCATCGGTTTTGCCGAGGAAGTCGCGCTCGCGCTGGAGGCGCTGTATCTGGCGAGCGACGACGCGTACCTGCAGGCCGTCGGCAAACCACGCAACCTGACACTCGTGTATGCCGCCGGTCAGGGCGACGGGCGTGACAAGGGCCTTAATCATCTGGCGCACGAGGGCCTCGTCAAGCGCGTGATCGGCGGCCACTGGTCACTCGTGCCGAAACTGCAGCACCTCGCGACGTCGAATCTGATCGAAGCCTACAATTTGCCGCAGGGTGTGATCTCCCATCTTTTTCGCGAGATCGCCGCGGGCAAGCCCGGCTATCTGTCGCGGATCGGGCTCGGTACCTTCGTTGATCCGCGCAACGGCGGCGGCAAGCTCAACGAGCGGACCACAGAGGACCTGGTGCGCCTGATGCCGATCGACGGGGAGGAGTACCTGTTCTACAAGACGTTCCCGATCCATGTCGGCATCATCCGCGGCACGACCGCCGATCCGGACGGCAACGTCACGATGGAGCGCGAGGCGTTGACGCTCGAATCGCTGGCAATCGCGATGGCCGTGCACAACTCCGGCGGCATCGTGATCGTGCAGGTCGAGCGCATCGCCGAGCGCCATGCGCTGCCTGCGCGCGAGGTCAAGATTCCCGGCATGCTGGTGGATTGCGTCGTCGTCGCGCGCCCGGAAAACCATTGGCAGACTTTCGCCGAACCATACAGCCCGGCCTTTAGCGGCGAGTTTCGCGTGCCGCTCGCGCACGTCGAGCCGATGCCGCTGACCGAACGGAAGATCATCGCGCGGCGCGCCGCACTCGAGCTGGATGCGAACAGCGTCGTGAACCTGGGCATCGGCATGCCCGAGGGCATCGCTGCAGTCGCGAGCGAAGAGAAGATCATCGACCTGCTGACGCTGACCGCGGAGCCCGGGGTGATCGGCGGTGTGCCCGCCGGCGGCCTGAACTTCGGCGCGGCGGTCAACGCGCAGGCGATCATCGATCAACCTTACCAGTTCGACTTCTACGACGGAGGCGGCCTCGATATCGCGTTCCTTGGCCTCGCGCAGGCCGATGCCGAGGGCAACGTCAACGTCAGCAAGTTCGGCCCGAAGCTCGCCGGCGCGGGTGGCTTCATCAACATCAGCCAGAGCGCGAAGAAAGTCGTGTTTGTCGGCACCTTCAACGCGGGAAGGTTGCAGGTGCAACTGGATGACGGGCAATTGCGCATCGTCGACGACGGCGAGGTCGCGAAGTTCGTGCGCGAGGTCGAGCATTGCACGTTCAGCGGCCACGTCGCGAGCGCGCGCGCCCAGCGCGTGCTGTACGTGACCGAGCGTTGCGTACTGCAACTGACGCCCGACGGGCTGGAACTGATCGAAGTGGCGCCGGGCGTGGATCTCCAGCGCGACGTGCTCGACCGGATGGCGTTCACGCCGATCATCAAGGACACGCCGGCCCTGATGGACGCGCGCATCTTCCGTCCTGAACCGATGGGGTTGCGCGACGACCTGCTGCGGCTGCCGCTGCCGAACCGTTTCGCGTACGACCCCGAGCGCAATACGCTGTTTATCAACTTTGAGGGGCATAGCGTGCGCAGCGTCGCTGACATCGACGCGATTCGCCAGCAGGTCGAGGCGCTGATCGGCCCGCTCGGCCGGCACGTGCATGCGATCGTCAACTACGACAACTTCAGCTTGCTGCCGGAGCTGGAAGATGCCTATGCGGAGATGGTTAAAGGGTTGGTCGAGCGTTACTACACGACGGTATCCCGCTATACGGGGAGCAGCTTCCTGCGGGCGAAGCTGGGCGACGCGCTGCACCGGCGCGGCTTGTCGCCGTATATCTCCGAGAATGCGCAGCAGGCGCGGAACTCAAGCGCCTGATATGTGACGCGATGCCGGGCTTCCTGTCCGGTGCTCGACCTCGCAATGAAAGCGGCAGGCGCCGGGTACGTGGCGCGGCAGGCTCACGTCCTGACGGAACGGGGGCGTGCGCTGGCAGAATTGGCCGGCCGTGGCAATGCCGGCTAATGAGCCAGGGATTCGCCGCTATCCTGGACCGCACTAGCTCATGCGTCGGCATTCAGGATTTCCTGACGGCATATTCAGCAGATCGGAAGTGCATTTTTCCGGGCTTCCTGACTGCGTAGCGCGGTCGATCTCCCTACGATGGTTTATCGTCGTCTTTATCAGCGGGTCCGTTATGTGCGGTCATTCAGAGGACCACGAACACGTGTTTGAACGCCTGAACAGCGCGTGTCAGCGCCTGTTCGAGACGTGGTGTGAAAGCAGAAGCGTCATCCCGCTCGGCTACCTGTTGCACTGCTGGCCGTTACCGGATAAGGGGCACGCGTCCGTGAAACGCCTGGCGGACGGATTACGCGAACTGGGCAGGACGGATCCCGACGCACTCGGCGGTCGCATCTGGCCGATCCTCTGCGAGTTGGCTTTATGCATCGATGAGATTGTGCTGTATCCCCGGATCTATGTGCAGAAGGCGGTAGACGATGCACCGCCTGTGGGGCGGGTCCGGTACGGCATGTAAGCGGTCTTCAGATGAGTCAGGGCACGTTTCACCCGGCGTGAGCGCCGGCGGAGCCCAGGAAAAACCCGAACGAGCGACTGGCTGGGGGCAGGCAAACGTTGCATCGCCACCCTGCCGACGTGGCGGCAGACGTGTCAGTATCCCGCCGCGGCAACGAGTGCAGAATAGACGAAACTAGAACCGTAGCACTCACGGGGATGTATGAAGCACAACCTGTTCGACGCATGGTGGAGTTTGATCAGCCGCTTCCGGAGTAGCCTTGTGTTGCGGCTGCTCGTGACGGTGTTGCTCGTCAGTTGCGCCGTCACTGTGTTGTTGACCGGGTTACAGCTTTACCGCGATTACTACCGTGGGGTGGAGCAGATTGAAAATCGCCTGGCGGACATTGATCGCAGCAATCGCGACAGTCTCGCAGAAGCGCTATGGCGGCTCGATCATGCCCAACTGCAACTGGAGTTGAATGGCATTCTGCGTCTCGCCGATATCCGGGCCGTGGAAATTCGCGAGCCGGGGAGCCACGGGAAATCTGCCTACATGAGCGCCGGTCAGCGCTCGGCCGGCCCGGTCGTCGCCCGCGAGTTTCCGCTTGTCTACAAAGTACAGGGCAAAGAGCGGGAGATCGGCGAGCTCTACGTCGAGGCGACGCTCCTCGATCTTTACGATGAGCTGATGCGAACCGCCGCGATGATCCTGGTCACGCAGGCGGCCAACACCTTCCTCGTCTCGCTGTTCATTGTCTACATCCTGTCCCGTCTGGTTATGCGGCATGTCGCTGCGATTGCGCGCACGGTGGAAAATTACGATTTCCGTGAAACGCCCCGGCCATTCAGTCTGCAGCGGCGCACGCCGCGTGAGCCGGACGAACTCGACCGCATGGCGGCCGCATTCAATGCGATGGGCGCGCGCCTGTACTGCGCGTATCGCGACGAGCAGGACGCGGCGGCTGAACGCGAAGCACGCAATCTGGCCGAAGCGGCCAACCGGGCCAAAGGTGAATTCCTGGCGAATATGAGTCATGAACTGCGGACACCGCTGAATGGCATTCTTGGCTATGCCCAAATCCTGGCGCGCGATGTCACGCTGAGCGAGCGGCAGCGCGAACGCGTTGAGGCCATCCGCAATAGCGGTGAACATCTGCTGACATTGATCGAAGACACGCTCGATTTCGCGAGAATCGAAGCGGGCAAGCTGCGTGTCGAAATCTGCGACGTGCCGCTGGCGGGGTTTGTCGATGTCATTCGCGAAATCATCAGCGTGAAAGCGGAGCAAAAGCGTCTCGGCTTCATCTGCGAAATCACTGAGGATGCGCCTGCCGGCGTGCGTGCCGACGAGCGGCGGTTGCGGCAGGTGGTGCTCAACCTGCTTGCAAACGCCGTGAAGTTCACCGATTCTGGTTGCGTCAGCCTGCATATCTCGAGGTCTGCGTTGAACCGCGTCCGTTTCGAAGTGCGTGATACCGGTATCGGCATTGGTCCCGACCTGCTGAATACGATCTTCGAGCCATTCGAGCAACTGGGCGCGGCCGAGCGGCGAGCAGGCGGGGCCGGCCTCGGTCTGGCCATCAGCCGGGAGTTTGTGCGTGCGATGGGTGGCGGGATCGAGGTCGAAAGCCGCATCGGGCAGGGCAGTACCTTCCGGTTCGAACTGCCGGCGGCGAGCGTGTTGCCGGTGTCGCGCACGACGGCAGCGGCCGCACCGGCCCCGGATACGATAACGGGCTATGAGGGGCCGCGCAGGAAGGTGCTGGTTGTCGACGACGTCGAGGTCAATCGCACGATTGCAGTGGATCTGCTGAGTCGTCTTGGCTTTGATACTGTTGAGGCGGAAAACGGTCGCGAGGGGTTCGAGACCGCGCAGCGCGAACGCCCGGCACTCATTCTCACAGACATCGTGATGCCTGAAATGAACGGACTCGACCTGACACGCAACCTGCGTCAATTGCCGGCGTTCGCGCACGTTCCGATCATTGCGATGTCCGCCAGTCCTTCCGGAACCAACAGGGCAACGAGCATGGACGCGGGTGTCAACGCATTCCTGTCCAAACCGGTCGACCTCGACGCGCTGCTCACGCAGATCGCTACGTTGCTCGGACTGACGTGGATCCATGCTTCGCCACCACCGTCCGCGCGGCCCAATACGCCCGAGATAAGCCTGGCGGCGGTGCCTTGGCAACAGATGGAAGAACTGCATCATCTTGCCCGCCTGGGTGACATGCATGAAATCATCGTCTGGGCCGAGAGAATGGCGGCGCGCGATCCGCGTTATCACTTATTCACGGCGCAGCTCTGCGCGCTTGCCCGGGACTATCAGTCGAAAGCCATACTTCAGTTGGTCGAACGATACTTACATGTCGAGCCCAAGCCATGAGCGATCTCAACGCAGATGCCGGCGAGCGGCCGACGATCCTCATTGCGGACGACACGCCTGCGAATTTTGGTGTGGTCGTCGATAGCCTGACAGAGCGCGGCTTTCGGGTACTCGTTGCACTCGATGGCGAAGAGGCGCTCGAACGCGCGCTGTTTTCGCAACCCGACCTGATCCTGCTCGACGTGAAGATGCCGGGTATCGACGGCTTCGAGACTTGCCGGCGGCTCAAGGCGAATGAGCGCACGCGTGATATCGCGGTGATTTTCATGACGTCGTTGACGGGCGGCGATGACATGGTCGAGGGCTTTTCGGCCGGCGGCGTCGATTACGTGGCGAAGCCAGTCCGCGTCAATGAAATGATGGCCCGGATCGAGACCCATCTCGCCCTGCGCGTGATGCACCGCCAGCTTGTCGCGCAGAACCGCCAGCTTCTGAAAGAAGTGGCGGTACGCCAGCAGGCAGAGGCCGAACTGTCGAGCGCGCGCGATGTCCTTGAGCAGCAGGTGGACCAGCGCACCAGGCAACTGGCGGAGTCGAACGCGAGGCTTTCCGCCCAGGTCGACGAGCGCCGCCGGGCGGAAGCGAAACTGCAGGCGAGCGAAGCGCGCTTTCGCACGATTGTCGAAACCAGCCCAATCCCGCTGTGCATTACGTCGATGCCCGAAGGCGTCATTCTGTACGCGAATGAACCGCTGCGCGAACTGTTCGGTCTCGATGCGCGCGCGGGCATGCTGACCAATATCGTTGATTTCTATGTGGACGCCGGCGATCGTGACAGCCTGGTGTCTCAACTGCGCAAGGAGGGCAGCTTCAATAACAGCGAAGTCCATCTGCGCCGGGTGGACGGCTCGGCGTTCTGGGCCATGGCGACCGCGCGCGTGGCGACCTTCGGCGATGCGCCGGCGATCTACGTTGGCCTGAACGACATCACGTCGCGCAAGCGTATTGAGCAGCAGTTGTTCGAATCGCGCAATCAGTTGCGCGAATTGTCCGCGTACATGGAGGCGATTCGCGAGGAAGAGCGCAAGCGCATCGCGATGGAAATTCACGATGAACTGGGCCAACTGTTGACGGCCTTGAAAATGGACGTTTCACTGCTGAAAATGCGCCTCGGCCATGATCCCGACGCGATGCGCAAGGCTGACGACATGCGTGAACTTGTCGAGAAAACGATCTGGATGGTCCGCAATGTCGCGAACCATCTGCGGCCTGTGGCGCTGAACTTCGGGGTCGTTTCGGCGCTGGAGTGGCTGGTTGAAGACTTCGTCCGCCGCAACGGCATTCCTTGCCAGTTGCACATTAACGGAGGCGAGCCCGTGTTGCCGGAGACTTGCGCCACCGCCGTGTTTCGCATTGTGCAGGCTTCGCTAACCAACGTTGGGCGCCATGCCAATGCGGCGCGAGTCGACGTGACGCTGACCAGCACGGCGACGACGCTCGACCTCCACGTCAGCGACGACGGCTGCGGTTTTGATCCAGCCATGGCGAGTACAGGTTATTCGTACGGTCTGCTCGGCATGCAGGAGCGTGCCCGCCTGATCGGCGGGGCAATGACGATCGACAGTGCACAAGGCATGGGCACGGCCATTTCCATTCACATTCCGCTTGCAGGCGGGGAAAAAAATGATCAACGTCCTGATTGCTGACGACCACGCTGTCGTGCGTGGAGGCCTGAAACAGATTATCGCGACGACCACGGACATCGTCGTCGCCGCCGAGGCCGCGCAGGGTTCAGAAGTGCTTGAGCGCCTGCGTACGAAGCGGTTCGATCTTGTGCTGCTTGACATGACGATGCCCGGGATCAGCGGGGTCGATCTGATCCGGCGCGTACGTGCTGAGCAGCCCGCTCTGCCCATCCTCGTGCTGAGTATCCACAACGAGGCGCAGGTCGTCTCGCGAGCGCTGCGAGCGGGGGCAACGGGCTATGTGACGAAAGACAGCGATCCCGACGTTCTCCTGTCAGCAATCCGCAAGCTGGCCGGAGGCGGGCGCTTCATCGATCCGAAGCTGGTCGACGCCATGGTCTTCGAGACCCATTCCGGTGACGCGCCGCCGCACGAAGTTCTGTCCGACCGTGAATTCCAGGTGTTGCAAATGCTGGCTGCCGGCACAGCCATCAATGAGATTGCCGAATCGTGTTCGCTCAGTGCCAAGACCATCAGTACCCACAAGATGCGTCTCATGCAGAAACTCGGCCTTAACAACAACGCTGAACTGATCCGGTATGCGATCAGGCACGGTTTGATCACGGAGTAAGCGTGCCGTTAAGGAAATCCTGAGCCCTGAACCAGCGTTTCCTGAATTCACAATCCATCGCTGCTGACGGAAAAATTCTCGCCGTTGCCCCACGATTGTCAAACGGGAACGAGAAGTGCGAAGGGCAAACGTGGTTGCGACGAAAAGTTCACTGCGCGGCTTGCGCGAAAAATTGCAGGCAACCGCGGGCGCCATGCCCGCCCGTTTGCTCGCGCTGCATGGTTCGCAGGACGGTTTGACCTGCCGGGTATGCATCGAAATCAGGCGGCCCGATGGTCCGATCGTGCTGTTCTTCTACCGGCACAGCGACGGTACCTGGCACGTATTTCCGCCCGAGGACAACCTGGGCAGGATGGGTTTCGAGCGGCTCGTGGCGTGACATGGCGGGTCCGGACAAGGGAGATCATCGATGAGCGCAGAGCACTCGGGGGAACTGTCGAAGCACGAGACAGAATTGCGCGTGTGGATGAGCGAATGGTACGACCACGCGTTTGCGATCGGCTTCATCCGGCCGCCTTTCATACTCGACGATGCGACCGCGTTGAGGCTGGAAGGCTATTTCAACGTAGGACTGACGCCTGCGGAGGGTGTCAGCGCGATCTTTGGCGTGGTTCATTGACGCGTCGGGCGCAGTGAAGCGCCTGCTGCGTCAGCGGGAAAGCACGGTTTGCCAGCATGCATAACGCATGGCACGATGCAGGACCGTTCAGGCGGAAGCCTGTGCGGCATTGCGCCGATCCGGGCGCGTCATTCCGTGCCGAGAAACCATCCATCTATGCATCGCAGGCGTTTTGTACTGGCCGCGCTGGGCGCCGCAGGCGTGACGCTTGGCACGCCTGCGGCATCGCAGGAGCACTTCGAGATTGTCTATCCGCGCATTCGTCCTGGCGGCGATGTGCATGCCGCGTTTGCCCTCGCTGTCCTCGATCTGGCGATGAAAACGGCGAAAGCCTCCTATACGGCGCGGCAGGCCGAAATCATCATGGAGCGTGGCCGTGCGCTGGCCGAACTGGCGAACGGCAACAACACAATCAATCTGCACTGGACGAGCATGGAGGCAAAGGCTGAACGCGGGCTGAACGTGGTGCGGATTCCAATCCATCGCGGGCTGATCGGCTATCGGGTATTCGTCATAAGAAAAGACCGGCAAAAGGATTTCGACCGAATTGAGCGCTTTTCCGATCTGAAGGCGTTCACTTGTGGCCAGGGTCTAGGGTGGATCGATGCCGATATCCTGACGGCCGCGGGTCTGGAGGTTCAGACGTCGACCTACGAGACGATGTTCGAGATGACCCAGAGCGGGCGCGTCGACTATTTTCCAAGAGGCGTGGTTGAAGCGTTCTCCGAACTGGAGGGCCGCCAGCACCGCGAGCCTGATCTGTCGGTCGAGAAACGACTGATGCTGAAGTATCGATCCGATTTTATTTTCTATGTCGCGACGGGCCAGGAAGCCCTCGCGAATACGATTGAGAAGGGTCTCGTGCTGGCGTATCGCGACGGCACCTACATGAGACTGTTCAACTCGCATCCCTACATTCAGGATGCGCTGGCCCGCACGAAGCCCGCGTCGCGGAAGACCTTTCAACTGGGTAATCCTTACCTCTCCGAAGCGGACCGCAGAATTCCAGATGAATACTGGATGCTCTGACGGCGTCACGGTCGGTTTTTTTTGTTGGCTCCGGCATCAGCCGTACGCGCACGCCGTCGATGGGCCGCTTACCCGGACCGTAGTTTTCGCTGCCAGAAATCGTCCTCGACTTCGTCGGCGTCGTCCGCGTTACTGCCGCTTACCTCGTCGATCCATCGCCGCGCCCATTCGAACGCGTACTGCTGTGCCGCCTCGCTGTTCTTGAAGCTCGGGCCAATCAGCCCAGAGCGGGCGACCCGCCGTGCATCCCGCACGATCTCGGCCCATCCGCGGAAGCGGGCGTTAGCCACCGGATCGGCGGCAAGGTAGATGACGTAGCCACGCGGGTCAAATTCGCATTTGCCTTTCGACGCGAGGCCCATCCAGGGTGAGACCGGCCGATGGATGGACTGAGGCAGTTTGAGCGGAGCGTGGGATTCTTCGCGCTCAGGCACCGTGCGCGAAGAATCAGGGAGCTGCCGTGCGATCTGAGTGAACGTATCCACCGTATGACGTGGCCGCTGTGTGTCATGCGGTGTCTGCCACGACGCCTGGTCTTTCCAGAACACCTGGCGAAGACCTTCGTCCCTGGGCTGACGGTCAATGACGCGTGGCTTGGCATGGCGGAGTTTCAGCAGGCCGTCCGGGCCGCAACGAAACGTGCGTCCGGCGTCCGAGAGGAGCCTGTGCATGTCCGCAAGGGCGCCGGTCGAACGCCATTTTTCGAAGCGGTGCCGGCACGTTGGTATCGACGGAAAGGTGCCCGGCAACCGGGACCATGGTTCGCCGGTGGTGAGTATCCACAGCACGGCATTGGCGACGACGCGAACCTGCACGCGGGGCCGGCCGCGCTGTCCATGAACGATGGGGGCATCGGACAGGACGGGCGCCAACTGTAGCCATTCTTCGTCACTGATTTCATTGAAATGCACGCTGTCCTCCACATACCAATCGCATTGCACGGGGCGCGGTGTCTCCGGTCGCGCTACGCGCTGCTCGTTGCCCACGTTGATAGGGATGACAGGACAAGCAGATCTTCGACGCAATCCGATAGCTCGCAGAGTTCCTGAAACGACGCACCTTTGGCGTCGAGCAGATGTTGTCGTCTGAGATCGCGCAGCGCGTTGCCGAGGCGCCGGAGGGCTTCGGGATCGCTGTTCGTCAGCGGCCAGCCTCGTAACAGATGCGTCAGCGGCACTACGCTTCTGCTTTCGCACCACAGATCGAAAAGGTGCAAGCACATCGCGTTGATATGCTCGATAGAATTTTCTCGCTCAGACAGGTAGGGGAACATGACAGCACCCGGATAAGGGACGATTGACGTGCATTCATCGTATGCGGCCAGTTTTCGTGGTGCTGTCGGGACATCGAGAAAAAACGGGCGGGGGATGCTGAACTTGGGGTCAGGGAATCCTTAAGGGCTGCTCGCGTAGCTGCGAGGCAGGGAACAGTGGCGACGTTTAGCTGAGGCAGGCCGCTATCCGTTCGCCGCGGCAGCTTTCTGATTCTTCAACTGCAAGAGTTCCTGAATCAACAGATCGCGGGCCGCATGCTGTTGGATTGCCGGGTTCGTGATCACGTAGATGTCCGAGCGCGGCGCATCCTTTGATGGCAAAAGCGGCCAGAGTTTCTTCGCCTCGACATCCTGCCTGGCAAAAGGTTCGGGAAGAAAGCACAGGCCAACCCCAAGTGCGGACAATCGCTTTACCTCTTCGAGGTAATCGGAGCGTCCAGTGACCTTCTTGCCAAGTCCGTATTGCTGACGAAAGCGGGTAAGGTCTTCGTCTTCATCGGCACCCGTAAGAATGTAGCTTTCCTCGCTGAGCTGCGCCATGGTAAGTCCACGCCGTCCGTATAGCGGATGGTATCGCCCGCAATAGATTCGATGGACCTCTGTGTAGAGATAGTCGTACTTCAGTTCTGCGCGTTTTGTCCGCGCAGGCGCGATGCCGACATCTGTCTTCTTCTGCAGGATGGCGTTCACAACCCCTTCCCACGAAGAGATCTCGACAAGAAATTCCACGCGGGGGTATTTCCGGTGAAATGAACCCACCGCAGCGTCGAATGGCTCTGAGGTGAGATTGCTCACCATGCTCACATGAATGTGCCCTGTCAAATGGTCCTGCAAGTTGGACATTCGGGCCGGCACTTCGCGCACGTGATCCAGGATGCGTCTGCAGACATCTGATAGTACCCGGCCTTCGTCGCTAAGCTCAAAGCCTGTCGAACCGCGCCGACACAGCACGACGCCCAACTGATCCTCAAGACGTCGCAAGGCAAGACTGATGGCAGGCTGTTTGCGCGACAGCTCCTCGGCGGCCCTGGTCAACCCTTTGGCATCCACGATCTCGTAGAAGATCTTCAGCAGGTTCCAATCGAGGTTGCGAGCGAACTGGAGTTCCCGGCGTCGCGCACGCTTTGGGTCGACCGAAACTGATGAGGCCGGTCTGGTCTGATTTCGCATTAGTCGTATGGCGCGGGGGATCTGGTTGCTATTCAACGTTCACGTCATGTGCGTCTGACGCAACCGTAGCATGCGAAGGTGTTTCCGCATATCGGGGATGACGAGGAGGTTGCCGAAGCGTCGCACCGCGGGAGGCACATTAATTCTATCAATGTAGAACGTTGAAATTTTTGGCGTTGTCGCCGCAAATTCGACGACAGATACTGAAGCCGTCCTGGTCAACAAGCTGAATTCACAGGCCAGACGACGGCATCCCGCAACTATTTGCGGGAAGACAAATATATTGGAGACAACATGACCAATCATGAGCAAGGCGAGGTGTCGCCGACTCATCCGGTGATGACGAAAGAGATCGAAAGTGTGCTCCACCTCACTGATGAGGATGTTGCGGACTACACCGAGTCGGTCGTCCCACTGGGCAAGCGACGCTCGAACTTTCGCATGCTGGCGCAATTCCTGTCGATGCAGGCGAGCTTCGGCACCATCCTGGTGGGCTACGGAGCCCGTTTTCAGGGACTCTCCTTAATCCAGCTCCTTGTGGCCCTTGCGATCGCCACCGGCCTCATGTCCCTGTACTGCATCGGTTCTGCGAATAGCGGAGCGGCTACGGGTCAGACGCTTCCGGTGCTGTCGCGAAACGTTTTCGGTGTGCTGGGTGCCGGGTTCGTTTCGATCCTGCTGGTTGTCAACGGGATGGGTTTTTACCTGTTCACGGTCAAGTTCATCATGGATGTCGTCGGAGGGTTGTTTACGCTTCCTGCTGTCGCGACGATTACCGCGGTACTCGCATTTGTGATGATCGTGAATACGTACTTTGGCTTCGAAGGGGTGCAACGATTCGCGCAAAAAGTTGCGGTGCCGGTCATTCTGCTCTGGGGTCTGTATGCGGTGTTCAAGGCTTTCACCGTGGTCACACCCAATGTGATCGCGGCGGTGCCGCACACCAGCACGCCGGCTACCATCCTGACGATCGCCGGCGCGATGATCGGACTTTCCACGTGGGGTAACGAGCCGGACTTCTTTCGCTATTCCAAGGTGGGCCGTGAGTCCCTGTGGAGTGTGCCGACCATTGTTATCTCCTACGTCGTCGGGGCCTTCTTCTTTCCCGTGCTTGGTTACATGGTGGCAGCCTATTCAAATCAACCCGATTTCGGCCCGAGCATCAGTTCCTTTATCGGCTTGACGATGCTGGGCAGTTCGCTTCTCGGTGTCATCATCATCCTCATCAACCAGTGGGCAGTGCAGGACGGCAACCTGTATATCGCAGTCAACGGTGCGCAAAACATCCTCTCGCGATTCCAGGGATGGAAGCGTCAGTACACAGTGTTAGGTCTTGGTCTGATTGCTGCTGCTCTGACGTTCTTTCTGGGTAACCTCCAGGACACTTTTACGGTCGTGACAGGCATCGGCTCGACTACGGTGCCGGTGGCCAGCACCATTATTGCAATGGACCTCTTTGTGGTGCCGTGGTTGTTCGGGCTGAAGCGACCCACGCACCGGGTTGCGAGCTGGAGCGAAGTGAGCGCCGCAAACTGGCCAGCAATTATCGCGCTTGCGGCAGGTGCCCTGGTTGGCCTGTATACGGCGGGCCTGATTCCCATGCTGAACAAAGACACAATCGGAATACCGGCCTTGCAGTCATGGATTACGGGGGCTGTGGTCTACCTGATCGGTGTGGGCATCGTTGCAAAGCGCGCGGATGCTACGAAAGTTCTCGGCTTCTCCAGAATCTGAAGACCGCGCGGCGCTTCCACTTCATTGCACCGGGAGTGCCGCAACTAGCGGAACAACCAACGAATCAACCAAAGTGCGGGAATCGCCCATGTCTCAATTCGATCTTGTCATACGGGCACGCCGTGCCATCGTCAACCGCGAGGAGGTGGCTTGCTCCGTGGGGGTTTCAGATGGCCGCATTGCCGAAATCGCTCCCTTATCGGCGAGCATGACCGGCCGCCGGATCATCGATCTGGGCCCCGATGAAGTGCTGATGCCTGGCATTGTGGATTGCCACGTGCACCTGTGCGACCCGGGAAACACGGAATGGGAGGGTTTCGCCCACGCAACGCGAGCGGCAGCCGCGGGTGGCATCACGGCCCTGGTTGACATGCCGCTGGATAGTTCGCCAACCACGTGTGACCTCAGATCCCTCGAGCTGAAGCGGCAAACGGCAGAAGGGCAATGTTACGTCGACATGGGTTTCTGGGCCGGCGTCGTGCCGCACAACCTCGGCAACCTGCGTTCGCTGCATGAGGCCGGGATCCTGGGCTTCAAATGCTACGTGTGCGAAACCGGTCTCGATGAATTTCCTGGTATCTCCTTCGAACAGCTGGAAGAGGCGATGCGGGAACTGGCACCGTTGGATCAGGTGCTGATGGTTCACGCAGAAAGTGCTGATGCCATCGCCAAAATTCCGGATATTCCCGACACCCGAAGCTACGCAGAGTACCTGTCCTATCGACCGCGCGGCGTGGAAAATCTTGCAGTGGCACAGGTCGTCGAGGCGGCACGTCTGACTGGTGGCCGAGCGCACATTCTGCATCTGTCAACAGCTGACGTATTGCCGATGCTGGCTTCGGCGCAGCGGGAGGGCGTGAAGGTCAGCGCCGAAACCTGCCCACACTATCTCACGATCGCAGCTGAGCAAATCCCCGATGGGGCCACGGCTTTCAAGGTCGGTCCGCCGATTCGCGAAGCCGACAATCGTGAAGCCCTTTGGCGGGGAATCGAGAGCGGGCTGCTGGACATGGTGATTTCCGACCATTCGCCGTGCACACTCCAGATGAAAAATTTCGATTCGGGGAACTTCGCCACCGCATGGGGCGGCCTCTCGTCACTCCAGGTGAGCCTGCCGGTGATGTGGACAGAGGCTCGAAAACGCGGATACCAACTCACGCACATATCGAGGTGGATGAGCGAAAAGACCGCCGAGTTCGCCGGGCTTTCGCACAAGGGTCGAATCGCAGTCGGCCGCGATGCCGACTTCTGCATCTTCGCGCCCGATGAGTCGTTCGTGGTTGATAAGCACCAACTGCATCATCGGCATCCCATCACGGCTTATCACGGCTTCACGCTGAATGGCGTCGTACGACGCACCTTCCTGCGTGGCCAATGTATCGACCTTCAGGCGCCGCCCCGCGGAAAGCTCCTTTCAAAATCCTCGCGCCACTGAAAAGTCCTTTGGAGGAACATCTATGAAGATCGTCGTGGTCAATGTGAATACCAGTGAATCAATGACGCGCAGCATTGATATCGCGGCAAAGCGGTACGCGTCACCAGGAACGGAGATCGTGGCGCTACAACCGGCCTTCGGTGCAGACGGTGTCGACTGCAACTTCGAGAGCTACATTTCGGCAGTCGGCGTGATGGACCGGGTGATGGGATACGACCTGCCGTATGACGGCGTCGTCATGGCCGGCTTTGGCGAACATGGTCGCGATGGCCTGCAGGAATTGATCGACCAGCCGGTCGTCGAAATCTGCGAAGCCTCAGCGCACATAGCGATGCTGATCGGGCGCAAATATTCGGTCGTTACTACGCTTCAGCGCTCGGTGAGTGCCATTGAAGATCGCCTGAAAATATCCGGACTCTGGGATCGCTGCGCGTCCGTCCGAGCCAATGGTATGACAACCCAGGAGGTGGATCACGACCCCGAGCGTGCCATGAGAACCATTGTCGAACAGGCACGAAAGGCAGTGGAAGAGGACTTCGCAGAAGTCATCTGTTTGGGCTGCGCCGGCATGGCGGGGTTAGAGGAGCAGATCACGTCCACGCTTGGAGTACCGGTTATCGATGGCGTCGGTGCCGCAGTGCAACTTGTCGAAACGCTGGTGAACCTGAAATTGAAGACGAGCAAGACACTGACCTACGCTAAACCAGATCCCAAATCCATTACAGGCTGGCCCTTCTCTACGAACCTCAAGCAACAAAACCTTCAATCCATCGCAGCTTGAATCTATTCATGACCTCCAACACTAACAACGAAGCCCTCAACACATGGGAAGTCGACCTTGCCTCGCGGTGGCTTGGCGGCAGCGTGATTGCAGCCAGCGATGAATCGTTCGGCGAAAAAGAGAACCTGTTGACACCGACAGCGGCGAACTTCGTCCCGGGCCGCTACAACTACCGTGGTGAAATCGTCGATGGCTGGGAAACGAGGCGCCGGCGGGAAGGAGGCAACGACTGGGCTGTCATCCGGCTCGGTTGCCCCGGCGTCATTACATCGGTTGATGTTGATACGCATTTCTTTACTGGCAACTTTCCCGAACACTGCCTCGTTGAAGCGTGCGGCGTCGAGGGGTATCCGTCGGAAAAGGAACTGATGAGCGAATCCATCGAGTGGGTTCAGATAGTTCCGCGCTCAGCGCTGAAAGGCGACACCCACAATATTTTTCAGGTGAACGACAAGCGCCGCTTCACACACATTCGCCTCTCGGCATTTCCAGACGGCGGTATCGCGCGGTTGCGCGTGCGTGGTCAGGCGATGCCTGACCCGCGACTCTTCGATGGCCTCACCATCGATCTGGCCAGCCAGGACCACGGTGGTGTACTCGTTGCCAGCAGCGACGGCTTCTACTCTTCCGCCTCCAACCTGAACCGACCGGACAAGGCACGTACCATGGGCGAGGGCTGGGAGACACGCCGTCGGCGTGACGACGGCCACGACTACGCTGTATTCAGGTTGGCTTTCCCAGGACGGGTGAGGTCGATCGAGATCGATACTGCACATTTCAAGTACAACGCCTCGGGCGCGGCGGCTCTTTCAGGTTGTTTATGGACGGACGGCGCCCCTGTTGACGCTGCTGACTGGCACCCCCTGTTGCCGAAAGTAGCCCTGCAACCGGACACACGCCACGTATTTCCGCAAGCGAAGCCGTCGCAGCTGATTTCTGCCGTCAAGTTCGATGTCTTCCCGGATGGGGGGATTTCCCGATTGCGGGTGTGGGGCGAGATCGACCATCAGGCGCGCAAGAAAGCCGGGAATCTGTGGTGGAAATCCATGCCCGATAACCAGGCAACGCAGGTCCTGATTGCGGCAGGTATGCAGCCGGAGCAGGCAAAGGAAATTAGCATGAAAAGGGCGGATTCCGTCGAAGTGATGCGGATCAGCGACACCACCGTCTGGTCGCGCGTTCTCCGTATGATCGAAGGACCTGGTCACGATGGATAACCGAATGGTAGTTGATTAAAGCTGCGTTCAGTCATCGCCGCGGCTGCAAGAATTCACACACGCCTGAAGTCTTTCTTTCAGGCGTGCGCTCGGAGTGGTGGAACTTTTATCCGTTCAAAGGAGTGAAGTGTTGCGAGTCGCATCGCATCAATATCGTTGTACTAATAATTATACAAACAACAGGAGATACTGAATGAGAAGAGCAATATTTTCTGCACTAGGTGGCATGGCTGCCTTGACGTTGGCCGTTTCTGCATCTGCCCAGAGTTCCATGACGCTATATGGAGTTGTTGACAACTCTATTCAATATGCTCACGACACCGGGGGCGAGAGTCATCAGATCAAGCTTCAGTCAGGACAAATGTCGCCGAGCGTGTGGGGGATTAAAGGTAACGAAGATCTAGGTGGCGGCCTGAGCGCTGTCGTCGATCTTGAGAGTCAGTTCGATGTGAATAACGGTGCTCTCGCAAACGGGCTTCTATGGGGGCGCATCGCGTACGTGGGGCTTTCCCGGAATGGACTGGGGACGCTGACGCTTGGCAGGCAGATCGATGTAATGCAGGATCTGGTGGTGCCTGTGCAAGGCAACAGCTTTCTTGAATACTTTACCGCCCCGGGCGATGTCGACCTCTCCGACGGTTCTGTTAAGGTGAACAACGCGGTCAAATGGCTCAGCCCTAACTGGGCAGGGTTACAGCTCGCAGCGATGTACGGCTTCGGTAACGTGGCCGGCTCAGTCGGTTCGGGGCAATCGTATGAAGTCGCGGCGAACTATGCGGCAGGCCCGCTCACGTTTGCTGCCGGATACCTCCATTCCGATAACGGAAACGGGGACCACTCGACGAGAGGTACAGGTAGCGCAACGGGTATCTTCTTTACACCTGTCAATTCGGCGTATTCGAGTGCCAGTAAGTTCAACATTGCGCGAACTGGACTTGCGTACAACGCGGGCCCTGTGACGATCGGTGGGTACTACAGTTTCTCGGAGTATCTGCCGGACGGCTTCTCAACGTTTAGGAACTCAGAGTATTACAACAACGGTGAGGTGTTTGTCTTCTGGCAGATGACGCCTGAAACATCGCTCGAACTTGGATACGACTACCTGAAGTCTCGTGGTGATTCATCGGCCACCTATCAACAGGTGACGCTTGCCGCCGACTACGCTCTTAGCAAACGTACGGATCTGTACGCGTCGGCGAGCTACGGCCATGCATCGGGCTCGAACGGCATGGGAGCTGCTCAGGCCGTGATCGCGGATTCGTACGCTGATCCGGGGACGTCGCAGCAGGAACTTTTGATTGTCGGCATCCGGCACAAGTTTTAACCCCGGTTACTGATCGTGAGCGAGCGTGAGGTAGTGGCATGCGGGGAAAAGAGCACGACAGGCGTCCAGATCAGGGAGGGATAGCGATGCGTACGATTCTTGGGTATATGGCCAAAATACTGAGGGAACGAACTCTGGCGCGAACGGGTATCGGCCACATCCAGGAGCACAAGCACGTGCGATACGACAGATCCTCCCGCAGACGTTAGCAGTACAGGCAGATGTGGTGCAATTCGGATGTACCGGCCTGTTACGCTAGAGCTCTTCAATGATAGCGAGCCAATGAATAAGCAGAAAGGTATCGGCGGGTCGTTCAACGGGCGCCACTTTGGCCGCGAAGTCATTGGCATTCGCGTGCGTTGGTACCTGTGTTACAAGCTCCATAACCTTAACGAGTGGACGGCCGGTTCAGCAACCACCGCCCTGCAATTTCCTCCGCTCCCGCTGGTCGATCATAGTAGTAGCCCTGCGCGATGTCACATCCCATGGCTACCAGCAAGTCAGCCACGTCTGACGTTTCCACGCCTTCGGCCACCACTTGCATGTCGAAGCTATGCGCAAGTGCGATGGACGATTCCACGATCCGGCGATCTGCCTCTTCGGTCATGAGCGATGCGATAAATGACTGATCGATCTTCAGGATATGCACGGGTAGCGTCTTCAAATAGGCCAGAGAAGAGTAGCCGGTACCAAAGTCGTCGATCGACAGCTTCACGCCGATGTCTCTAAGCTGGAAAAGCCGCTTCAGCGCGGTGTCGGAATCTCGCATCAACGCGCTTTCCGTGACCTCCAGTTCTAGTTGTGTGGGCGAAATGCCGAACTCCAGAAGCAATGCGCTTACCTGCCCGACAAAGTCTGGATCCAACAAATTGTTCGAGCTGATGTTGACAGAAACCGATACGCTATGGCCGTGTACTAACCAGGATTTCAATTGCTCGATGGCTGCCCTGAGCACCTGGAGAGTAAAGGGATAAATCAGCTCGGTTGTCTCTGCCAGAGGCACAAAAACGCCTGGCAATATGGGTCCTTCGGTGGGGTGCGTCCAGCGGGCCAATGCTTCGAAGCCGACCAACGCTCCGTCGCTTAGCTTCACCTTGGGCTGGTACGCCAAGGACAAGTCTCCGTTACGAATGGCGCGTGCAAAATCGGACTTTAACGCCAACGAAGCCGGCGTATGGCAATCCAGCTGCTGCGAGTAATACTCGACAGGCATCCTCGCCCCCTTTGCGGAATACATGGCGATGTCGGCGCAGCGCAGAAGCTGATCGGGCTCGTTTGCGTCGTTTGGGTACACCGCGACGCCGACACTCGCGGTGACTTCGAAATCTGCATCGTTAAGTGTAAACGCCTTCTGAACGGCGGCGTGCAGCGCCTGACAGAGTTCCGCTGTCCCACCATCCCATTCCGTTGGGTCCGCGCAAACCGCGATTTCGTCACCCCCAAGTCTTCCGATGCAACCAGACCGGTCATCAAGCAGGCGGCTCAATCTCACACCCAGAATCTCGAGGACTTTGTCGCCTGCGTGATGCCCCAAAGAATCGTTGATTTCCTTAAAGCGATTTAAATCCATCAGCACGACGATGAACGAAGCGTCCGGATTGTCGTTGACTCTGCCGGCGAGATGATCCAGAAACGCGTAACGGTTTAGAAGTCCAGTCAGCATATCGTGGCGGGCAAGAAATTCCTGTTTGGCGAGATACTCGCGCTCGGCCGTCACGTCTCTTAGCACCGCTGTGACGAGCGTATCCACTTCACCGGGAAAAGCGGATAGCTGCAATTTCACGTCGACCGCGCCAGACTGGCCGATGCGCCGGAATTTCCAGTCATGCGTGTACGTCTCGCCCGGCTGCAGCTTGCGGAGCTGTCTCAGCCCAAGGCTCGCGACAAACTCTGAAGATCGATCGGTAACCGTAAGACGAAAGAGATCAAGACCAACGAGGTCCTGCTCCGATCCGACGCAAAGAAGTCGGGAAGCGCCTGGGTTACATTTCTGGATGACACCATCCCGATCCAGGATGATCAACGCATCGTCCATCGATCTGAACAACTGCCGGTACAGGCTATGACTGCTGGCAAGATCGGAGACCGCCTTCCTCAATCGCGAGGCGAAGACGATTGATATGAGACTCCCCGCAAACAGGAGTATGAGTTGTACGGCGGACCGCATCAACCACGCCAATTCGAGCGAGTTCTTGGGAATACCCACAACGACAAACAGCGGTAGAGACCTGGAGATGGAGTAACCAAAAATGTCGTTTCGATGATCGACGGAAGACTCCCCCTCAAACGTCCCGCGTTCCCGTTCCGCTATGATTCGTAGCCTGCCTGAAGGTGCCGGGGAAGGACGAATCTCAAAGACGTGCTCATGGCTAAGGTATCGGAATAGTCTTTTTCCATCGAGCGTAAAAACCCCAAAACGCCCATCTGCTATCAATTGAAGACTGGCCGCCGCGTCGACTAGTTGCTGCGCTGGAACAAGGGAGAAAGAGGTGTCGACGTTACCCGTGGAATTGTCGGTACGCGCTACCAGCGGCAAATACCAGATTCCTTGCTCATCGTCATGAATGAGAGGGAGTGCCTCCACGGTATTCGTCCGTGCCGTCTGAAGCGCCTGACTGAGCGTGCCAGTCAAGGTTGTCCTCTCGACGGCGTGTCCCGCTCGGTCGACCATCAAAACTTCGCTGCCATGGGAGACGCCAAGGAACGCAGATACGGGATCGTAGCGCATCGCCTGCGACAGGCTCGCCTGCACCTGCGACCGGCTCGCGCTTCGATTTCGCTGCATATCCTCATGAACAGCCGTTACGCTATAGGACGCCTGTATGAGCTTGCCCGAAATATTCACCTGCAACGCTTCCGCAATGTGCAGTGCATTCCGATGCGCCATTTCCATCGTCGTGACGTGATCTCTGACAATCCCGTAGACCGCAACACCCATCAGCAAGGTTACCGACGAAGTCAGGACAAACTCGACTCGCCGCCGGCGAAACAGCGCCATCAACACCAGGAAGAACTTCTGCATAGGGCGGCTCGAGAATCGAAGATCTTGCGGCGCGTCGCTCATTGTCGAAACCGAGGCAACGACGAGCTACGCTCAGGAGCACGGCTGCGGCACGGAGATTTACGTTAGAGCATCCCGGTGATCAAGCGTGAAGAGCGCGACCACATCTTTGAGTTTCGTTGCTTGATGCTCTAATGATTGCGCAGCTGCGGTCGCTTGTTCGACCAGCGCCGCATTCTGCTGGGTTACATCATCCATCTGTGTAACCGCTTGGCCGATCTGCTCGATCCCGCGACTTTGCTCATCCGACGCCGCCGCGATTTCTCCCATGATGTCAGTCACGCGCGATACCGCCGAAATTATTTCCTGCATCGTCGCACCAGCCTGACCGACCAGTTCCGTGCCGGTTTGGACGCGTGCGGTCGATGTCTCGATCAGGTCCCTGATCTCTTTCGCTGCAGTCGACGAACGCTGGGCGAGCGAGCGCACCTCCGCCGCCACCACGGCAAAACCACGCCCTTGTTCGCCGGCGCGCGCAGCTTCGACCGCCGCGTTCAATGCGAGGATATTCGTCTGAAAGGCAATGCCTTCGATCATGCCGATGATGTCGGCAATCTTTGACGAGCTTTTGTCAATCTCGCTCATGGTACCGACGACACGCGCCACAACCTCGCTTCCTCGACTGGCAACATCGGATGCATTGCTCGCCAGTGTGCTCGCGTGACGCGCGTTATCAGCGTTCTGGCGGACCGTACCCGTCAGCTGTTCCATGCTTGCCGCGGTTTCCTGCAATGATGCCGCCTGTTCTTCGGTACGCGACGAAAGATCGAGATTGCCAGCGGCGATTTCCTTGCTAGCCAAGGCTATTGATACACCGCCATCCCGTACTGTGCGCACGGTCGTGACCAGGCTGTCATGCATCCTCGCAAGTCCCGCGAGCAATTGTCCCATCTCGTCATGGCTTGTGACCTGAACCGACCGGCGCAGGTCGCCAGTGGCGATTTCGTCAAAATGCGCTAGCGCGATTGCTAGCGGCGTGCCGATTGCGCGCCGCAGCGCAAACCAGCTGTACGTTGCAGCCACGAGGCCGAACAGCAGCATCCCGATGCTAAGCACACGGAACAACGTGAAGGTTGTCTGAGCATTGTCGTAACTCTTCTGCGCTGCTTCGAACTGAAATCGCTTCAAGGCGTCGCATGCACTGGACAGCGCAGTATTAAGATCGCTCAACTTCGACGACCGATCGAGAATCTTGTCGTGATCTGCTGTTCGGATCGCATCCCGAAAAGCATCCAATCCGCGCTCGATATCGGCGCGCCTTGTCGCGACATTCTGCGCAAGCCGATCCTCGTCTGCGTCCTTCGGGAGTTCAAGATATTTCTGCCACCACGTCGCGGACTGGTCGCGCATGTCTTGAGCGTGCCTGAACAGATCCTCGGCGACCGGCGTGCCGGGCGAGAGTGCCGCGCGGTCCAGCGCGGTGCGTTCGCGGCCAACGAATATTTCCGAATAACCGATATCGACGGCGCTCGGCAACTGGTTGGTGAAGGTTTCGTGATTGGCAAGATTCGCCCGGGTCATTCCGACCAGGTCCAGCTTCCCGGTAATCGTCATCAACGCCCCGAGGCACAGCATCGTTATGCCGATGCGCGCCTTGATGGTCAAACTCATATCAACATATCTCCCGTTCGTCTCGCTGAATCCACACCTTACGGCGGCTCAAGCAATGGTTATGATGAGTCATATCATCGCTGATGTACCGAGGAGGGCACGTTTATGTTTTACGGCAGACGCACAGATTTCATGAGGCCATGCGACGAGATATCGTGAAGATGATGCTTCTTTAATATTACTTAGGTTTACGACATATTAATGTCTGGAAAAACCTGACGGACTGGTCACCATATGAGCTAATGCTGGTGCGCATCGATCATCTAAAGAGTTCGTCTAATGCTTGTTGAGGAAGCACGCGTAAGCGGCATCCATGGGCGATAGACCTGCGTGGAAATATCCACGCAGGTGCTCCAGGGTAACGGAATCGGGACAGTACGGCGGCCTAACAAACCTGGCCGCCACTGCGCAGTCATACCAGGCGCATGCCCACGTCTCCAGCTCCCGAAAGTCCTCAAGGCCTATGTGGTTCAAGTCTTCATTCATGACGATCCCCGGCAAACCGGGACAGGTGCTCGTTGTTATTGGCCGCGCAGATAGTCCTGGTTACCCGGCACTTGAGTAAGCACATATTGTCGGGCGTCCGTTCTCTGGCGGGAACACGCGCCATGCGCCATCATCATGCTGGAAGAAAAACAGCCCAATCGGACCGTCGGCCCGCAGTGCTTCAACATGTACATAACGTCGCCGGGCAGCCCGTGTGCGACTGAATCGGGTTACTCGAATCGGCGCCGCCAAAGCCGGCGTGAGCCATTTTTCAATTAGTGAACGCAAGGACATTTCAGCGGTGTGCATCAGTATCTCCCTCTACTTCTCTCCCATCGATTTCGCCGTGCCTTCCGCGCGTCCGGGCAACCGCTATCCTTTTTGAGTATCCTTCGCCGCAATGACGACGGGAGCACTCCCGTCATTGACTGAAACAGAACGCGAGCCACCATGTGGAGCGCCTGCGGATCATAGATAAATCGGATGTATTTTATGAATCGCACCCTTTGCGCCGCTGGTCTTTGGAGACAATTCAGTTGTCTCGCGCGGCTGGCTGCACCGTTCATGGCTTGAACTTCCATCGAGACGTGTCGCAGATTTTCTTTCGATCCTATTGCCGACCAGGCCGCACATCGGTTGATGTTGCAATCTCGCGCACAGGATATCGGTCGGCATTTCCTTGAGTTGATCTACGCTGCGGATCACCGTTTTCAAATTCCTTTGCGAGATCGCGTGGGAATGGAGACACCATTCGTCGATGTTCAATAGGGCCTCATCACGTCCAAAGCGCTCGACAGGCATTGCGCGAAGGGCGCTCATTCGCCCAGGAAGCGGACCGAGCAAAAGGCGGCAAGAGGTGCTGCAGGATGGCTTGTCTGCGGAATCCTCGCGTCAATTGCGTCAATTGCGTCAGCTTCGAGGTTGTTTGGCGACGGGGTAAACCCATTCAGTGAAAACCCTTTTTCCTTGCCCCGCAACCTCCCGCCGGGCGTCGGAGCCGACAATTCGGCACCCAGATACTTGACATCTAAACATTTCATCCTTAGTGTGAAGACGTGCGCAGAAAACTGAATACAGAATGCTAATTGCACTTTCTTACATTATGCATTCAGCAATTCCATCCACGAGGAGTCCTTGATGTTATTTCACTCCCTCAAGGGAGCCCTGCGAAGCAAACAGCCGCTCGATCTGATATGGCTTGCACTTGGAAGTGTGCCCATGGCGGAATTCGCGGCCTTTGCCAAACCGGGCGCGCTGGTGCTCGATCTTCAGCACGGCCTTTGGGAACGCGGCACGCTGGAGGCGGCGATCGGCGTCGCCGGCGCGCGGCTGCCGGTCATTGCGCGCTGCGCCGAGAATTCTCAGCACGCCATCGCCCAGGCGCTCGACGCGGGCGCGGCGTCAGTGCTAGTACCGCTCATCGAGACTGCCGAGGACGCGCGGCGCGCGGTGTCGGCCGGACGCTACCCGCCATTCGGTAATCGTTCTGCTGGTGGTGTGCGACCGTTGCTGGCTGGCGTTGACGCGATGCTGGCCGCAGACCGCGACGTGGTGGTCGGCATGCTGATCGAGACTGCCCACGGCGTCGAAAATGTCGAGGCCATCGCAGCGGTGCCGGGTGTCGATTACCTGTTCATCGGTACTGGCGATCTGTCACTGTCGCGCGGGACCGGGGATGCCGAGCAGATTGGCCGCGATTGCGAGCGCATCTTGCGTGCAGCGCGGGCGCATGATTTGCCGTGCGGCATCTTCACTGGCGACGCAAACGCCGCACGTCAGGCGTTTGCGAACGGATACCAGATGGCTGTGTGCGCCAACGACATCGACCTGGTGAAGCAAGGTTTTCTGTCGGCGTTAAAGCAGGTGTCGCGATGACGCACGAATGGAACGACCACGCTGTACAGAATCACGGCGGCGTTTCGCCCGGGAACGGCTGCCATCCCTTACATCTTACGAATTCGTTGGAGGCCCAATGAACATCACGAGAGAAGCAATCCTGTCGATGCCGGATTCGCCGATCATCGACGTATGGCGTCTGGGCGTTGGACGCAGCGACGTCATTGGTCTGTGGGCTGGCGAGAGCGACCTGCCGACACCCCAGCCGTTCTGCGATGCGGCCAGCCGTGCACTGGCGGCCGGTCACACCTTTTACTCGCAGAATCGCGGCATCCCCGAACTGCGCGAAGCCATCGGCGGCTATTACGCGCGACTGTGCGGCGTCACCGTCGAAGACGAGCGCATCGCCGTTACCAGTTCCGGTATGAACGCAGTGATGCTCATCGCGCAGGCCATTATTGAACCGGGCGACAACGTCGTGTGCGTGAGCCCGTCGTGGCCCAACATCCTGCGCGCCGTCACCGTGACAGGTGGCCATGTCCGCGAGGTGCCGCTCAACCGTGGCGACGACGGCTGGCATCTCGACCTGCAGCGCCTGTTCGACGCATGTGACGCACGCACGCGAGCCATCTACTACGCGTCGCCGGGCAATCCGACCGGCTGGATGCTGGAAGACGGGCAGCAGCGGCAACTGCTCGAATTCGCGCGTTCGCGCGGCATCGCCATCCTCGCCGACGAGGTTTATCAGCGCATTGTCTATGACCGTCCGTATGCGGCGTCGATGCTGGAGATCGCGACACCGGATGATCCCGTCTTCGTCATCAACAGCTTTTCCAAAGCGTGGGCCATGACCGGCTGGCGCATGGGATGGATGGTGTATCCGCGCCAGATGCTCGACACCTTCGAGAAGCTGATCCAGTTCAACACGAGCGGCGGCCAGGCATTTCTGCAGGCTGGCGCTGTTGTCGCCCTTAACGAGGGCGAACCATTCGTTCGCTCGTTCGTGGAGCGCTGCCGCGTCGGCCAACGGATTGCGCTCGACCGTCTACGCGCGCTGCCCGGCGTGGAGGTAGTGCCGAACCATGCGTCGTTCTATTTGATGTTCAGTGTTGACGGCGTTTCCGACACGCTTGAGTTCTGCAAGCGTGCAGTGCGCGAGGCGGGTGTGGGGCTTGCGCCGGGCATCGCGTTCGGTGAAACGTCGGCGCAGCAGATTCGCCTCTGTTACGCGCGCAGTGAAGCCAGTTTGATCGAGGCAATGGACCGGCTCGAAACATTCGTGACCAGCGGTCGCTAGCGCGGCCACGGCCGCGAGGATTTTGCAGTGCAGTACCACGCTCGCAGGAGACCGGCGCTTGCCGCTGAGAGCGATATTCAACCAAAGAAAAGAGGAAGGAGCAGTATGCAACGCAAATTTCACGCTGTGATCGCGATCCTGGGTGCCTCTCTTACCGGCAGCGCCATGGCGCAAAGCGACGTCACGTTGTACGGCATCGTTGACCAGAGCGTGCGCTACACGACCAACGCAGACTCGTCCAACAATAGCAGCGTGCAATTATTGAACGGCGCCATCACGAACAGCCGTTGGGGTATCAAGGGTGACGAGGACCTCGGCGGCGGCCTCAAAGCGGTGTTCCGCCTGGAGAGCGGCTTCGAACCGGAAACGGGTAAGCTCGATCAGGGTGGCAGCCTCTTCGGCCGCTATGCGTATGTAGGTCTATCAGGCAGGTTGGGCACGGTCACGCTGGGTCGTCAGGGCACCGAAGCGTTCAACCTGTTCGGCGAGTTCGATCCGCTGACGGTCGGCAACTACACGGCCAACTCGTGGCCGTTCTTTATGACGGTCGGCCGCATCAGCAATGCGGCCACTTATGCAGGCAACTTCGGTGGTCTCCATGTCGGCGCAACCTATGGATTCGGCCAGCAGCCGGGCAGTTTGAGCCAGAACAGCAACTGGAGCGTCCGCACCTCGTATGACATGGGCACGCTCAGCGTTGGCGGCACGTATCAGCAAGCGCGCGATCTCAGCAACAACGTGCAACGCATGTGGGGGCTCGGCGCACACTACGGGATCGGCCCGGCCACGCTGTACCTCGGTTACATGGGCGGCAGTGATGCCACCGGTTTCGTCGACAGCTCGCTCAACGATCCGACTCGCACGGTCACAACGGGCTCGTTCACAGCCAACGCACACAGAGACATGACAGTCTTCACCGGCGCGATGTATCAGGTTAATCCGGCGCTGGCGATCACTGGCGCGTTCTATTACGACGACATGAAAAACGTCAACGGTTTCTCTGGCAACGGGGGCAAGCGCTGCACCGGCGTGCTGCTGGCTGAATATTCGCTGTCGAAGCGCACTCAGGTCTATGGCACGGTCGACTACAACCGCGTGACGGGTGGCGCGTACACCGAATTGCCGGGTAATGACAACCAGACTGGTGTGGCCGTGGGTATCCGCCACAGTTTCTAATGCGGAACCGTTTTTTTGCAAGGAACGTAATTTATGAACTACCCCGCTGAATCCAGTCGGGCAGGCTGGCTGCTGTATCACTCCGTCGGCTTGTTCCCCGGACAGGAAGACGCCGTGCGCACCGCGCTGGATACCTTCGCGTCGAACTGGTGCCGCCCCGATCTGCAGCGTTGGGACTACGGGCTGGCCGCGCGTCAGCAAGTTCTCGAGCAGTGGGCCACACTGATCGGCGCACCGGCGGATGCGGTATTCGCCGCTGAAAACGTCACTGAGGCGTTCGCCAAGTTCGTTGGCGCACTGGGTCGCCGGCGTCTGGCCGGGCGCCGGATCCTGATCGCCGCGGACTGTTTTCCGAGTCTGCATTTCATGCTGCGTGGGCTTGAGCCGGTGCTGGGTTTCACGCTGGACACGGTGCCGCTCGCGGAAAACGAGTCCTACGTGAGCGACGACGCCTTCATCGCGCGCTGGCGGGACGATGTTGCGCTTGCGATCGTCACCTGGGTCACCTCGACCGCGTCAAAGCGGGCAGATGTGACGCGTCTTGCAACCCACGCACGCGCGCAAGGCAGCCTGATCTCGGTCGACATCACGCAGGGCGCTGGCATCCTCGATTTTGATGTCACGCAACCGGCTGTCGATTTCGTGGCCAGCACTACGCTCAAGTGGCTGTGCGGCGCGCCCGGCACCGGGCTCGCCTATCTCAATCCGGCGCTGCTCGACTCGGAGCTGGAGCCCATGGTGCAGGGCTGGTTCAGTCAACCTGATCCGTTCAACTGGGATTTGACGCGCTTTTCGCTCGCCGCCGGCGCACGCCGTTTCGACAGCGGCACGCCGTCCTTTCTACCGTTCGCGGCGTCCGCGCCCGGTCTTGCGTGGCGGTTGTCACCGGCCGCTGCTGGGCTGCGTGAACACAACCTGGCGCTGTCGCACAGGTTGATCGCGCTGATCGACGCGAAGGGCTATCGCTTGCGCTCGCCGCGCGACGATGCGCAACGCGCCGGCAGCGTGATGGCCGACTTGCCTGCGCGGATTGACCCGCGCGAACTGGAAGCGGGGCTCGCGCGGCACGGCATCCTGGTCGACACACGCGGCACGACGGTGCGCATGTCGCCCGGCGTACTGACGACCTCCGAGGCGCTTGACGAGCTATCGGCATTGCTACCTGAAGCCTGAATCTGACGTATCGCGACTACAACAAGGAAGGCAGGACATGGAAGAGACAAGCATCACCTCACGTGAAAGCGGCTTGAATAAAGCCCTGACACAGCGGCAGATCACAATGATCGGCATTGGCGGCGCGATTGGCACCGGCCTTTTCATGGGGAGCGGCATAGCGATCGGCTATGCCGGTCCAGGCGTCCTGATCAGCTATGCGATCGCGGCGTTGATCGCGGTCATTATGGTCTTCAGCCTGGCGGAGATGGCCGTCGCGCACCCGACCGCCGGCTCGTTCGGCACGTATGCGGAGATGTATCTGAACCGCGGCGTCGGCTTCGTGGTGCGCTACACGTATTGGGTCATTGAAGTGGTCGCGGTCGGCGGCGAAGCTATTGCGGTGGGCGTCTATATGGGCTTCTGGTTTCCAGACATCCCCGTGTGGCTATGGTCAATGGCCTTTGGTGTCGCGCTGATTTACGTCAATTGCCGATCAGTGACCAATTTCGGTTCGTTCGAATACTGGTTCGCCCTGACCAAGGTTGTCGCGATCATCGCGTTCATCGTAGTGGGTCTCGCGCACGTTTTCGGTCTTGGCACTGGGACAGCGGCGGTCGGCATGCATAACCTGACCGGTTTGCCAGGCGGTTTCATGCCGCACGGTTTCCATGGTGTGTGGATGGGCGTGTTGATGGCGATCTTTTCGTTCTATGGCGTGGAGATCGTGGCCGTGACTTCGGGGGAGGCCAAGGACCCGTCGCGTGCGATCCCGCATGCACTGCGCTCAATGGTCCTGCGCCTGACGCTGTTCTATATCCTCGCGCTCGGCATCATGGTCGCGTATCTGCCATGGACCGAGGCTGGCGCGAAGGTGGTTCAGCAAAGTCCGTTCGTCAAGCTGTTTGCTCACGCCGGTATCCGGCACGCGGCGGGCATCATGAATTTCGTGGTGATCACGGCGGCGCTGTCCAGCATGAACACGAACATCTACCTGTCGTCGCGCACGCTGTTTTCGCTGGCTCGGGGTGGTTTTGCGCCGCGCTGGATCGGCACGCTGTCGGCGAACGGTACGCCACTCGTGGCCACGCTGATCTCCGGCGCAGGTGTGTTACTGGCTGCGGCTGTGTCCTTCTTCAGCCCGCTTGCTTATAACTATCTGTTCGGGATTGCATTGTTCGGCGGCATCTTCGTGTGGATCGTGATTCTGGTGACGCACTTGCGCTTCCGTCAAGCATGGAAAGGCCGCAAGCTGCCGGTCCGCATGCCGTTGTTTCCGATTGCGCAGATCACGGGTATCGCCCTGCTGAGTGCAATTCTGGTCACCATGGGCCTCGATACTGAGTTCTGGGATATCTCGTGGATCGTCGGTGTGCCCTGGTTGATTGCCGTGTCGGCAGTGTATTTGATCTACCGCAGGCGACTGTCGCAAGCTGGATTGTCTGAGGCTGCGAGCGCCTGATCTGAGTTCCTGCACCGCAACGTCCGCCAATTGCTTTTAGAAAATCCCGTAATGTCAAGGCATTATGGGATTTTTGTTTGTGCGCGCAGCATCGGCGGACTCTTGTGGGCACAAGCCTCGCCGCGAGTTGATCACAGCGAGCGAAGCGCAACTGCGTGGGAGGTGACCGAGCGAGGGGCGGAAGGGTGGAGCGAAACTGCGAGCCGATGAACAAGAACCGGATAGAAGGCGTTACCGATCAGGGCGAGTGGGCCAAGAACCGTGAAGCTTTCGTGATCAAGGGAAGGTGACGTAAATCCGGCAGCTGTGCAGTGAAGGAGTGCGTACTTACCCGGCTTAAGAGGCCTCAAAACCATTGAAGTGCTGCTTTGCTTTTCGGACGGCTCTGATATCCCCACACGGCAATATTGAGGAGGGTACATGCTGGGGTGGCGTATTCAGGGCCGTGACGCCCCCTGTCCGTTGGACCCTAGCGGTATCAATATAAGCGGCCCGATCCAGAAGGAGACTCCAGCATGCTGCAGAAAAGCGAAACGCTCACGCCGGTTGATTTGCCCCTGAGCAACGGCGACACGATCACGCAAACATTGCAGGATGACCACGGCGTATCGGTCTGCTCTAGCGAGCTGACTCATCGCCTGTCTGATCCGACCTATACGCTGCCCGAGCGCGCCGCCACGACCGAAGGGGGTGACCATGCGTAAGGCGGCGGTACGGGACGGCGATCCGACGACAACAGGCGGCGTTGTCATGGGCACCTCAACTCGGATTACCGATCACGGGAAAAGGATCGCGCTGGATGGCGACGCGGCGACCTGCGGCAACTGCAAAGGAACCCACAGGATATTTGGAACGGGCAAGGGAATATCCGACAAGGGGCGCAAGGCCGTCGTTGACGGCGATCAGGTGCTTTGTCCGTGCAAGAAGAACAGAGTTCTTGTAGGCAATAAGCCGGGAGTCTTTCTCACCATCACCGATAGCTCGGCGGTCGCGAGCAATGCGGCGCCGCTTGCGAAGCCTGCCGCGACAAACGGCATACCTGTCGAACAGACCGTAGATGAGGCGAAGCATACCCGTTGGTGCTTGGTATGGGACAGTGTTACTGGCGAGCCGGTAGCCAATCGGGAGTTTGTTGCCAATGTTGGAGGTGTAAGACAGTCCGGCAAGACGGACGGAAAGGGCTACGTGAAGATCGAGACCAACGGCGAGCAACCGTTCAACATTCATGTCATCTTTTCGTCGCCGAAGCGCGTCCTGAAACCCCGTCAAGGAAATTAGCCGTGGCAACAGATTACAACGTTGAGCATTGGACGTCGGCTTGTACGATGGTTGGCAGCAGCAAAGACAATTTTGTCTCGATCAAGGTCAACGACCGGGCTGCGACGCGACAGGCAGTTATCGTGCAGTTGAAGCAAAAAGGCTACACGTTACTGG
This sequence comes from Paraburkholderia polaris, assembly GCF_012927345.1. Taxonomy (GTDB): domain Bacteria; phylum Pseudomonadota; class Gammaproteobacteria; order Burkholderiales; family Burkholderiaceae; genus Paraburkholderia; species Paraburkholderia polaris. The sequence continues at coordinate 91,906 of NZ_JABBGJ010000006.1, read as the reverse complement.
AAAGATCGTCATGGGGCGCAATGCCGCCTAAGAACACACTAACATCGTCACACTGGGATTATCGCGATATTGTGATTCACCACGCAGGGCATAGTTATTCGTGTGCAGTGGACGGACACGGCGCGATCGAACAAATGAAGAGGGTTCAATCCTATGACATGGACGGGCAATCGTTTGATGACGTTGGTTATCACTATGCCGTTTCATGCCCTGGTGAGGTGATTGAAGCCCGTGACATTCGTTTTATCGGTTCCCACGTGAAAGGTGACAACACGGGAAAGCTTGGCACCGTCCTGCTTGAGAATCTGGCCGAAGCCGGCGAAGCTTGGCAGCAGGAGTACAGTCGGAAATCGCTTTGGCAGAAGCTCAAAGGGTCGATGGATATCGCGAAAGATGCTGTGGCCTTCGATCATGCGATGCCGACAAGGGCGCAGGTTGATGCCCTGTCGGCCTTGATAGCAACATTGAATGATCTTTTCAACATCACTGCGTTAGGCGGGCACCGCGAATATCAGCTTTTGGCACCTGGTAACGAGGGGCGGGCATGTCCGGGTCGGTATGGCATGCAGGTGGTCGACGAAATGCGTGCGAAATTTGGGCTTAGAGCACCGTCAAAGTAAGAATGTCCAGCCAAGCTGTTCGTTAATGACGTAGGTGCGGCGCTCAAGCTGGCCTTGAATTAGCTGGCAGCGTTGCTGTTTTGGAAGACCATTCGTCACGAGCAGCTTGGCTTTTTCCTCAAATGCGTTGACCCATTCACTGTTGCCCAAGTCGGGCCCATGCCCTTCCCCATCAGATATATCGAAGTAGTGACTGTCCAGATATGAAAACCACTCTTGCGTACACGGCTGGACGACTGGGGCACGCGGTACGCTGGTGGTAACGAAGAGCCACGCGAGAACGATAACGGAACAGATGCCTGTAAAGATTTTCATTTGCGCCTTTTTGAGGACCATTGCTTACTTATGGTTGTTTTCGGGGGTAGTGCTGGCTTCGGCCGCCCTATTTTCCCTGCCGCGCCCGGCAGACATCGCCATCGTGCTGGGAAACACGGTATATGCCGATGGTAGTCCGTCGCCGAGGTTGGCGGCAAGGCTGGAGAAAGCCTATCAGTGCTATGAGCAACGGCAATGCAAACTCGTTCTTGTGAGCGGCGGCATTGATGCATCCGGTACCGACGAAGCGCTAGCGATGCACGCCTATCTTGTGCGTCGTGGTATTCCGTCCGACAACATCGTGGTTGATCGTGCGGGAAACGACACTTGGTCTACCGCGCGTAACGCAAGCGCCTTCATGCGGAATCGAGGGTTGTCGAGTGCGTTGGTAGTGACGCAGTATTTTCATATTCCGAGGGCGATGTTCGCGCTGAAGCGCTTTGGTGTGCGTGAGGTTAGTGGTGCGTATCCCGTTTTCTGGGAGGTGCGTGATCTCTATTCGATTGTGCGTGAAGTGCCGGCCTTAATCTGGTACGGCATCCGCCCGCTTTAGCATTGGGTCTAAAGGTGCTTGGTGGTGGCTGGGTTGCCACTGGATACGCAGCGTGCGGGCGGAGTTGCCAGCCCGTTGGCTTCGTGGCAACCGACGTAGCTACTGCACACCTGTTTCGCCGCGTCAATCGAACTCGCGGCGGCTGTCAGCGATAGGCCATGTAGGGTGACAACGCGGCGCATGCCCACTGTGCGTGCGTCGCGGCTACTTTTTCACGCCAGACCACGCGATTCGCAGTGAGCACGCGGGGCGCTGTTACGCGCCACATGCTCTGCGTGGAGGTTATCGACTCAGTCCTCGCCGCCAAGCAATGCGAAATACTGTTCCTCCGCATTGGCAATGAACTCGAGCATCGCGGCGTTGATCTTTTTCGGGTCGCGCTTCGTAAAGCCATCGAGTAGCACCTGCATACCATCGATCACGATCTTGTGCGTACTACGATTCTTCAGCGTGCTGAGTCGTACCTGCTGCACATGATCGGCGAAACGCCGAATCATGGACTGCAGCCTCGCGTTCTGAACGGCATCGAGCCAGACGTCACGAAATTCGATGTTGGCGTCGATCAACGTGACGGTGTCGTTCTTATCGTAGGCCTTACACGCTTTCCGGTAGGCGCGGTTGAGTGCGGCTTCCTGTTTCTCCGTGAGGTTCGCGGCGGCGCCCGCGGCAGCGCTGGGCTCGAGCAAGCGCCGCATTTCGAAGATCTCGCGAATATCGCTGCTCGTGAGTGTCGGCACCACGAAGCCTCGTGTCGTGCCGACCAGATAACCCTCGTTGACGAGGCGCAGCAGCGCCTGCCTTACCGGCATGCGGGTGCAATCGAATTCTTCCGCAACCTCATAGTCGAGCACGCGATCATTCGGCTCGATTTCGCCCCGTTGCAGCCGTGTGCGGATTTCCTGATAGACGGTCTCGCTCAACGTGGTTTGCTTGAGCGCGGTGCGCCGCGGCAGTTTCGTCTCTTTCGCAACTTCATCGGACATCGGTGGCTTCTCCATCAATCGAGCTGGCATTCTGAATTCATTTAACGGCAAGAGCATTCTACCTTGCGACTGCGCGGCTCGCGCGGGTGCCGGCATCGTGAATTCATGTCTGTCTCCACCTGCTCGATCTGGTTGAACAGACAGGCATGAAGGTCGCCGTGCATGACCACGTTTACCCTGGCGGCTGCGGATTTCGGTGGTTGGTGTTTGACATCTATTTCTATAAACAATATTCTGAATTCAGTTTCTGGTTTTCGCCGTGGGATGCATCGAAGGCGTCGCGATTTACCGCCGACGTCGCACGAGATGATTACCCGTTCGAGCCAGCAGAGGGTGCGCCCATCACACAGGATGCCTCAACAATGACTTCCAGCCTTGCACAACTCACCGCGGACCTCGTGAGCGGGAGCGTCCGGATCGTCGATCTGACGCAAACACTATCGCCGGAATTCCCGGCGCTGCAACTGCCGCCTGAATTCGGCCAGGTCTGGGCATTCAGGATGGAGAAGATCAGTCAGTACGACGAGAACGGACCGGGCTGGTACTGGAACAATTTTTCGTGCGGCGAACATACCGGTACGCACTTCGACGCACCGGTGCACTGGATCACGGGCAAGGACCACGCTCAGAATTCCGTCGACACGATCGACCCGAAAAACTTCATCGCCCCCGCGATGGTGGTGGACGCCAGCGCCGAAGTGGCGGCCAATCCGGACTGGCTGCTGACGGTCGATTTTCTGGAACGCTGGGAAACAAGGCATGGCCGCATTGCTGAGGGCGCCTGGCTGTTGTTGCGCACGGACTGGTCAAAGCGCACCGATCCCGTCGAATTCCTGAACCTGCGTGAGGACGGCGCCCATACGCCTGGGCCGACCCAGGAGACGGTCGAGTGGTTGATCCAGCAGCGGAAAGTGCATGGCTTCGGCGTCGAGACGATCAACACCGATGCAGGCCAGTCGTATAGCTGGCCGGTGCCCTATCCGTGCCACACGCTGATGCACGGGTCAAACCGCTACGGCTTGCAGTGTCTGACGAACCTCGACCAGTTGCCACCTCGTGGCGCAGTGATCGTAGCCGCACCACTGAAAATTCAGGGTGGGTCAGGGAGTCCGCTGCGCGTAATGGCGCTGATCGCCGACTGAGCTACGCGCTCGTGAGAATGTGAAGCGTCGGCGCAATTAAATGCGCCAAAGCGGCTCGCGCGGTGTAGCGGCAAGGCGTGACAGAGATTCAAGTACCAGATTTAATTGGCGGCCGGAATGGCGAAAGTGAGCCCCGTGCCGCCAGATCATCATGAAGGAAGGTAATGGCTGAGCGGTCATTTGCGGAAGAGGTCAAGAAGTTGCGCCTTGGTTCGGGCGATGTATTCAGCGGCGAGGGCATTCTCGCGGTAACCAAGGCACTGCTGGAATCCGGCGTGGCCTATGTTGCCGGCTATCAGGGTTCGCCGATTTCGCATCTGATGGATGTGCTGGCCGACGCGCAAGATATCCTGTCGGAGAACGGCATCCGTTTCGAGAGCAGTGCCAGTGAGGCGACCGCGGCTGCGTCTCTGGCCGCATCGGTCAATTATCCGTTGCGCGGCGCCGTGACGTTCAAGGCGACAGTCGGAACCAATGTGGCCTCGGACGCGCTGGCCAATCTCGCTTCCGGCGGTGTGACCGGCGGCGCGCTGATCATCGTCGGCGAGGACTACGGCGAAGGCTCGTCGATCATGCAGGAGCGCAGCCATGCGTTCGCGATGAAATCGCAGATGTGGCTGCTTGACCCGCGTCCCAACCTCCCGTCCATCGTGCAGGCTGTCAAGAACGGGTTCGATCTGTCGGAGGCAAGCAACACGCCGGTGATGTTGCAATTGCGCGTGCGAGCCTGCCATGTGCATGGTCAGTTCGTCGCGTCCGATAATCGCCGCTCGGCATTCTCGATCCGGGATGCGCTGGAGAACCCTGCGCGTGACGTCAACCGTATCGTGCTGCCGCCGGCAAGCTTCCTGCACGAACAGGAGAAGATCAATCAGCGCTGGCCTGCCGCGGTGAAGTTTATCGAGGATCGAGAGCTCAACGAATTCTTCGCTGCCGAGGCGGACGATATTGGTATCGCCGTACAGGGCGGGAGCTATAACACGGTCATCCGCGCGCTGGAACAATTCGGCCTTGCCGATGTGTTTGGCGAGTCGCAGATTCCTCTGTACGTCATGAATGTTGCCTATCCGCTGATCGATGCGGAGTGGCAGCGTTTCTGCGAAGGTAAGCGTGCCGTGCTGGTGATCGAGGAAGGCCAGCCCAACTTTGTCGAGCAGAACGCGGCCAGCATTCTGCGTCAGCTCGGTTCAGCGGCCGCGCTACATGGCAAGGACATGCTGCCGTTGGCCGGCGAATACAACATCGCCACCATCCTGAAGGGCCTGCGCGCTTTCCTTGAGCGGTATGGCAGGCTCGAGCCGCTGCCGCAGCCTGTACCCGTACGCAAAGTCATTCCGTTGGTTGCAGACGTGACCGGCGCGGTGCCCGATAAAGATGCCGGAGAGCGGCCGGTCGACGAGAGCGTTCAGGCCCGGCCGCCTGGTTTTTGCACCGGGTGTCCGGAGCGGCCGATCTTCACGGCGATGAAGCTGCTGGAGCGCGAACTCGGTCCGCATCACGTTAGCGCCGACATTGGCTGTCACCTGTTCTCGATTCTGCCGCCGTTCAATCTGGGCAACACCACGATGGGCTATGGGCTGGGCAGCGCCAGCGCAGCGGCGCTCAATGCGTCCGCGGGCAAGCGCGCGATTTCGGTGATGGGCGACGGCGGCTTCTGGCATAACGGCTTGACCAGCGGCATCGCCAACGCGGTGTTCAATAAGAGCGATAACCTGACCATCGTGGTCGACAACAGCTATACGTCCGCAACCGGGGGGCAAGATATCCTGTCGTCGACCGCGCTGAACCCGGCGCGCAGTACCGGCCATGCGATCGAAGGTGCCGTGCGCGGCGTTGGCGTCAAGTGGGTGCGGACCATCCGCCACACGTATGACCTCAAGGCCATGATGTCGACGCTGAAAGAAGCGCTCACCACCGGCACCAAGGGTCCGAAGGTGCTGATCGCCCAAAGCGAATGCATGCTCAACAAACAGCGGCGCGAGAAGCCCAAGGTCCGTCAGGCGATTGCCGCTGGCAAACGCGCCGTTCGCGAGCGTTTTGGCATCGACTCCGACACCTGCACCGGCGATCACTCCTGTATCCGTCTGTCGGGCTGCCCGTCGCTGACGATCAAACCCAATCCCGATCCGCTGCGCACAGATCCGGTGGCAGCCGTGCTCGACAGTTGTGTGGGTTGTGGCTTGTGCGGCGAGGTTTCGCATGCGGCTGTTCTGTGCCCGTCGTTCTATCGTGCACAGATCGTCACCAACCCCACTCGCTGGGACCGGTTGCGGCAGCGGCTGCGCAATGGGGTGATCGGCTGGCTGCAGCAGCGCGACGCTGCGCGCCGCGCCCGAACCGCATTTTGACCCGCACTTTGACCCGCACTTTGACCATGAGCGACTCGAATACTTCAACCGTGAAAGCAAAACCGATCAAGATAGCCATCCTGGCCATGGGCGGAGAGGGCGGGGGCGTGCTGGCTGACTGGATCGTCGATATGGGCGAGCTCAACGGCTGGATTGCGCAGACGACCTCGGTGCCGGGCGTCGCTCAACGCACCGGCGCGACCATCTACTACGTCGAGCTGTTTCCACGCGAAGCAGCTGAGCGCAGCGGCCGCATGCCGGTGTTGGCGTTGATGCCCGCGCCCGGTGATGTGGACGTCGTGCTGGCTTCCGAATTGATGGAGGCTGGACGCGCGGTGCAGCGCGGCTTTGTCACGCCGGAGCGCACCACGCTGGTCGCATCCACGCACCGTGTCTATTCGATTGCCGAGAAGTCGGCCATGGGCGATGGCCGGGTCGAGAGCAGTGCCTTGATTGCCCACGCCAGCAAGGCGGCAAAGCGTTTTGTGCGCTTCGACATGGCCGCGGCCGCCGAGGGGGCTGGTAGCGTGATCAGCGCCGTGCTGTTCGGCGCGTTGGCGGGTACCGGTGTGCTGCCATTTAGCCGTGCGCAGTTCGAGGCGACCATTGAGCGCGGTGGGGTCGGCGTCGCGCCGAGCCTGAGGGCGTTCGGTACGGCGTATGCCACGGCGGAGGCAGACGAGAAGCCGATAGTCGATGTCACCGCCAGCCCTTGTGAGCCGAGTCCGCGTGATCCAGCCGTAGCACGCTTGCTGCAACGCGCGCGCGACGAATTACCCGTGGCGATTCAGCCGATTGTCGTGGAGGGCGTGCGGCGCTTGATCGACTATCAGGACCTTGCCTACGCGGGCCTGTATCTGGATCGTCTCAGCGCTGTGCGCCGATCGCTGACGCACGAAGATGTGGACCTGCTGCGTGAAACCGCGCGCCATCTGGCTCTGTGGATGTCCTACGAGGACACCATCCGTGTGGCTGACCTGAAGACGCGTGGCGCCCGCTTTGAGCGCGTGCGTGATGAAGTGCGCGCACGGCCGGAGCAGCTCCTCGCGATCAACGAATTCATGCACCCGCGCCTCGAGGAAATCTGCGAGACGCTGCCCGCGAGCGTTGGCCGTTGGCTGATGCGCCCACATTTTGCAAATCGGCTGGTGCGTCGCTTCACGAGCGCGGGGCGGGTGGTGACCACGAGTTCGCTGCGCGGCTACCTTATGCTATTTGCGTTGTCGCGTGTGCGCCGCTGGCGCCGCATTACGCTGCGCTACGCAATGGAGAACGCCCGCATCGAAGAATGGCTGGAACACGTGATCGCCGCGGCTGGGCGCAACCCGGCGCTGGCCGTGGAAGTGGTGCAGTGCCAGGGCTTGGTCAAAGGATACAGTGATACCCATTCCCGCGGCCTGAAGAACTATGAGATCTTGATGGCGGCGGTGGTACGGGCAGGCTCCATGCTTGCGCCTTCAACACTACGCGACTTGCGCAAAGCGGCGCTCGCTGACGAACATGGGAAAAAGCTGCAAGAGTTGCTTGTCAAGTACGCGCTGACCCAGGCGTAGCGCGTCGTCGGCGCCGATCAACACACCCCCTCATGCGCCGACGCGAACGGCGCATGAGGGGCAGGTTGATGGCCGGCGCCCGGAGAGGAGATATCTTCCTCAGCCGTGGCGCCGGTCAGCGCTTTTCTTCCTCACATCGCACTCACCACGGCAGCGAATAAGTCTTCGTATTGGTAAAGCTCTTCATGGCCTCCTGCACCCCTTCCTTGTAGCCGAGTCCCGAGTCCTTCACGCCACCGAACGGCGTGAGTTCGAGCCGATACCCAGGCACTTCGCGCACATTCACGCTGCCCACTTCCAGTTCGGTGATGAACCGCGTGATGTAGTCAAAGCGGTTCGTGCAAACCGACGATGACAACGCGTAGTCCGTGCAGTTCGACATGCGGATCGCTTCGTCGATGTTGGCAAAGCGCATGATCGGCGACACCGGTCCGAACGTCTCGTACTTGACGAGCGGCATGTCGGGCGTGACACGGTCGACAACCGTCGGCGAGTAAAGCGCGCCCTCGCGGACGTTGCCCGCAAGCAGACGGGCGCCGCGCGACAAGGCGTCGTTGACCTGGCGTTCGCAGAACTGCGCGGCAGCTTCGTCGATCACCGTTCCCATATCGACTGAACTATCCGCCGGATTGCCATACTTCCAGGCACGTGTCTTTTCGACGACGAGATCCGTGAAGCGGTCGGCGACCGACTCGTGTACCAGCATGCGTTTGATCGCTGTGCAACGCTGGCCCGAATTCTTGTACGAGCCCGACACGGCGAGCGAACTGGCTTCGTCGAGATCGGCGTCTTCCATGACGATGATCGGATCGTTTCCTCCGAGTTCGAGCACGGCGCGCCGGTAGCCCATCCGCGAGGCGATCGATTTGCCGATCGAGACGCCACCGGTGAAGGTGATGAGATCGATGGCGGGGTTCGTGATCAGCTCGTCGGCAATCACGCTCGGGTCGCCCGTCAACACCTGAAGCATCTGCACCGGCAAGCCTGCCTCATAGAGAATGTCGGCAAGCAGATAGCATGACAGCGGCACTTTCTCCGACGGTTTCACGACGATGCGATTGTTCGTTGCAATCGACGGCACGATTTTGTGCGCGACCTGGTTCATCGGATGGTTGAACGGCGTAATCGCGGAGATCACCCCCAGCAGCGGATCCCGTTGCGTATAGACGCGCCGTTTCTTGCCGTGAGGCGTGAGGTCACACGAGAAAATCTGACCATCATCCTTCAGCACTTCGCCGGCGCCGAAAACCAGCACGTCCGCGACGCGGCCGGCTTCGTAGATCGAATCCTTCTTGCACAAGCCGGCTTCCGCCGTGATGACAGCGGCGATTTCTTCGGTGCGTGCGCGCACTGCGTCGGCCGCGCGACGCAGGATCGCGGCGCGCTCATAGCGGGTCAGCGCTGGACGATACGCGCGCGCGAACTCGAACGCGCGGCGCACGTCCTCGAGTGTCGCTTTCGGCACGGTGCCGACGAGCGTGCCGTCGTAAGGGTTGCGCACTTCGATCACTTCGTCGCGAAAGATTTTTTCGCCGCCAATGCGCAGCGCTTCATGACGCACTTGCAATTGAGCCTTCATTTCAGCAACAGCGTTCATGTCTGATCCCCGATCATTGAAGATGGTTGAGTGCGATATCGATGATGTCGAAGTTGCGCAACCGTGCCCGCTCGCCGACCGATTTCGCGACCGGCTGATTGAACAGGAGCGGCACGATCTGTTCCGCAAGGCCACCATGCGAGCGCAGCGGCACGTCGAGGCCGGACAGATCGTGCTTGATGCGCCGCGTGCCGAGCACCACGTCGCGCGTTGAGATCACGATGAGGTCGCCCATGCGCGCAGGCGGAAGTTCGAAACGCGCGCAGCCTTCAGCACCCGTCAGCACCAGTTCGATGCCGGGCTCGGCGGCGAGCCGACGGCGCATCGCTTCGAGGTCGGCTGAGGCGGGGAGATAGACCGTCGCGAACGACCCGAGCGCCCCGTGATGCACGACGTAGGGATCCGTGATCGGCAGGATCACGCGGGCAGCGTCCTCGCCGAGCCACTCGTCGAAGCGCTCCTGCAGATAGATCACGTTGGGTTCGCCGTCTTCGTTGTGCTTCGCATTCATCCCGTGGTCGGCGGTGACCGCGACGATCGCACCCAGCTCGTCGAGGCGCTGCAGATAGCCGTCCATCATTTGGTAAAACGCGTTGGCGCCGGGGGTGCCCGGGGCACACTTGTGCTGCACATAGTCGGTGGTCGACAGGTACATCAGGTCGATCTCGCGGGTTTCGAGCAGCCGCACGCCGGCCGCGAACACGAACTCCGACAACTCCGCGCTATAGACGCTCGGCACCGGCTTGCCGACCAGTTCGAGCAGATTGTCGATGCCGTTCTCCTCGAGCGTGGCTTCGTCGGCTTTCTCCGCCGAGAAGCAGACGCCCTTCAGGCCCTTGCCGAGCAGCCGGCGCAGTTTGTCCTTTGCCGTGACCACCGCAACGCTCGCGCCCTGTTCGGCGAACCCGGCGAGCACGGTAGGGGCGACCAGGTACTTCGGATCGTTCATCAGCACCTCGGTGCCGCTGTCGCGATCGAAAAAGTAGTTGCCGCTAATGCCGTGCACGGCGGGCGGCACGCCTGTCACGATCGACAGGTTGTTTGGGTTCGTGAAGCTCGGCACCACGCATTCGCCCTTGAGCGAGGTGCCGGGACGCAGCAGCTTGCCAAGAAAGGGCGCGACTCCTGCCGCCGCCGCCATCTCCAGATATTCATACGCGCAGCCGTCCACGCAGACCACGACGACGGGGCGGCGCATCCAGTTGTAGCTGCGGCCGTTCACTTCAATGGAAACCGGTGCTTCGCTCATGACAAGTCCTCTTGGCTAGGGTAAGTCGGGTGATGACGGTGTGGCGTTATGTGGCAAAGTGAGGCAATACTTGACATTAAAATTGATGCTTTGTAGATTGTCAACAACAGACAACATTCTCGAATCATCGAAAGCAGTTCGTCAGGAGGGTTGCAACCCGCTGTGGTCCCGTAGCACCGGTCGTTTTCGTCGCTGGCCGCGACGCCACTTTCTCAAGGGGTCTGGAAATGAAGGAAAAGTCGGGGTTTAAAGCTTGTAGAGGTCGTCTGAAGCTGGCGTTGCGTTGTCTGGTGGCCGCCACCGTCACGCTCGGCGCAGTCCAGTTCGCGTATGCAAAAACGCAGTTGCTCGTCTATACGGCGCTCGAAGACGAAGCCATGAAGCCGTACAAGGACGCGTTCGAAAAGGCCAATCCGGATATCGAAATCCGCTGGGTGCGCGATTCGACGGGCGCGGTCACCGCCAAACTGCTCGCCGAAAAGAACAATCCGCGTGCCGACGTGGTGCTCGGGCTCGCGGCATCCAGCCTGACGCTGCTCGATCTGCAGGGAATGCTGATGCCCTACGCACCGAAGGACTTCGACAGTCTGACGCGCAAGTACAGCGACGCGAACACGCCGCCGCACTGGGTCGGCATGGACGTGTGGGGCGCGACGGTTTGCTACAACCGCGTCGAAGCGGAGAAGCGCCATCTGCCTAAGCCGACGTCGTGGGAAGACCTGACCAAACCTGTCTATAAGGGCATGATCGTGATGCCGAGTCCGGTGTCGTCCGGCACCGGCTATCTGGACGTGACGTCCTGGCTGCAAACGTTCGGCAAGGACAAGGGCTGGCAGTACATGGACGCGCTGGACAAGAACGTCGCGCAATACGTGCACTCGGGCTCGAAGCCCTGCACGCTGGCGGGCACCGGCGAATTTCCGATCGGTATCTCGTTCGAATTCCGCGGCCACGAGTTGCAGGCGCAGGGTGCTCCCATCGACCTGATCTTCCCTAAAGAAGGGCTTGGCTGGGACATGGAAGCGACCGGCATCATGAAGACGACCAAGCAGCCGGAAGCGGCCAAAAAACTCGCGGACTTCATGGCGAGCAAGGAGGCCAATGAAATCACCGCGCAATGGTGGGCGATTGTTGCGTACCCCGGCGTCGCCAAGAAACTCTCGGGCATCCCCGATAACTATTCAGAACTGCTCGTGAAAAACGATTTCACGTGGTCAGCAAAGAACCGCGACGCGATTCTCGAGGACTGGCAAAAGCGCTACGGCAACAAGGAGCAAAAGTAAGGCCGGGTTCAGTCAGGTCTTAACGAGCGCTGGGGCGCGCGCTGCGCGGCCCCCGAACGATGCGGTGACACAGCGGCGGTGCGTCGCCGCCATGCGGGCAAGGAAGCGGAGGAGCAGATGACAGCGTATTTGAGCGTAGAGCGGGTCTACAAGCGGTTCAACGACACGCCGGTTCTGGAGGACATCAATCTTGGCGTGAAGAAGGGCGAGATGCTCTGCTTCCTCGGCCCGTCGGGATGTGGCAAGACCACTTTGTTGCGCATCATTGCCGGACTGGAAACTCAGAGTGGCGGCCAGATCATGCAGGACGGCCGCGACATTTCGCGGCTGCCGCCCCAGCTTCGCGATTACGGCATCGTCTTTCAGTCGTACGCGCTGTTCCCGAATCTGACCATCTTCGACAACGTGGCCTATGGTCTTGTGAATCGCAAGATGAAGCGCGCGGCAATCGCTGATCGTGTGAACGAACTGCTCGCGCTGGTCGGCTTGCCGGATGCGCAGAAGAAGCATCCGAACCAGCTGTCGGGTGGCCAGCAGCAGCGCATCGCGCTGGCGCGAGCGCTCGCCACTTCACCGGGTCTGCTTTTGCTCGATGAACCACTTTCGGCGCTGGATGCGCGCGTACGGGTGCGGCTGCGCCAGGAAATCCGCCAGTTGCAGCAGCGCCTCGGCGTGACCACGATCATGGTGACGCACGACCAGGAAGAAGCGCTTTCGATGGCCGACCGGATCGTGGTGATGAATCAAGGCGTGATCGAGCAGATCGGTACGCCCCACGAAATCTATCGCGAGCCGGCGTCGCCGTTCGTTGCCGATTTCATCGGCAAGGTCAATCTGATTCCGGCTGAGGTGTCGCACGACGGCAGCCTCAAGGCGGGCTCCATCGCGCTGCGCTACGGGTGTGGATCGGAGCGTGCGGTGCTGGGTTCGAAAGTGTCGGCGTTCGTGCGCCCGGAAGACATTCACCTCAGCGCGCCGGGCAGCGAGGCGGACAACCTGCTGTCCGCCTCAGTCGAGAAACTGGAATTTCTCGGCGCGTTCTGCCGGGTCAGCTTCAAGGTGGACGGGCTCGGCGACCAGGAGGTCGTCGCCGATCTGTCGTTTCATGAGATGCATCGCACCCGCCTGCAACCGGGGTCGCGCTTCAATCTGGCCATCAACCGCGAACACGTATGCGTCTTCTCCGCCGCGAAGGAGCGACTTCAATGAGCGCCGTTCTGATCGAGCGCCGCAGCGGCGAGGAAGGTCACGCCGAAGTGCGCCAGAAGAGCCATTGGCATGACCGGATCGCGCAGTTGGCCCTCGTGTTGATGTCCGCGTTTCTCGGCATGTTTCTGCTGTTGCCGCTCGCCTTGGTCATCGGCAAATGCTTCGTCGATGCGGATGGCCACTTTGTCGGACTTGCCAATTTCACCGGCTATCTGGTGGATTCCGGCGTGTGGACGTCGACACTGCATTCGGTCACGGTCGCCTGCCTCGTGACGGCGATCGTGATTCCGATGGCATTTACGTTCGCGTACGCGCTGACCCGCTCGTGCATGCCGATGAAGAACGCCGCCCGCACGGTTGCGCTGCTTCCGCTGCTCGCGCCGACGCTGCTGTCCGCGGTGTCGTTTATCTACTGGTTCGGCAACTCGGGCATCCTCAAGCCCTTGCTTCACGGCCATTCGATCTATGGGCTGCCGGGCATCGTGTGCAGTCTGGTCTACGCCGCGTTTCCGCATGTGCTGATGATTCTCGTGACGGCGCTGTCGCTGTCCGACGGACGCTTATACGAAGCGGCCGACGCGATGGGCACACGCCGCGCGCGCAAATTCTTCACGATCACGCTGCCGGGCGCGAAGTATGGCCTGATCAGCGCGACGATGGTGTCGTTCACGATTTGCATCAACGACTTCGGTGTACCGGTCGTGATTGGTGGACCTTATTCGGTGCTCTCCACCGACATCTATAAGCTCATCATCGGCTTGCAGGACTTCAACCGGAGTGCCGTGGTTAGCCTACTGCTGCTCTGTCCGGCGTTGGTTGCGTTCGCCGTCGACTTCTTCATTCGCCGTAAGCAGCAATCGCAACTCGGCGCGCGCTCGACGCCTTATCAGCCGAAACCCGCGCGTGGTTTCGACTTGGCGATGCTCGGGTACTGCGGATTCGTCTGCCTGCTGCTGTTGGCGGTGGTCGGCATTTCGGTGTTTGCTTCGTTCGTGAAGTTCTGGCCGTATCAGATGAGCCTTGGCTTGCAGCACTACAAGATGGGACTGATCGGCGCCGGAATTTTCGATGCGTACAAGAACAGCCTGAAAATTGCCGCCTGTGTGGCGATCGGCGGCACCATCATCGTGTTCGGCGGCGCGTATCTCGTCGAGAAAACGCGCGGGCCGCGCTGGCTACGCGGTTTTATCAATCTGTGCGCGATTTTGCCGATGGGCGTGCCGGGTCTTGTGCTCGGTATCAGCTACATCTTTCTGTTCAACTCGCCCGCCAATCCATTGAACGGTCTTTACGGCACGCTCGCGCTGCTCGCGATCGTCACGGTGGTGCACTACTACTCGTCGAGCCACTTGACTGCGGTCACCGCGCTTCGTCAGATCGACAACGAGTTCGAAGCGGTCTCGGCTTCGCTGAAAGTGCCTTTCTACAAGACGTTTTTGCGCGTCACCGTGCCTGTGTGCCTGCCGTCGATCCTGCAGATCGCGCGTTATCTGTTCGTCAACGGCATGACGACGGTGTCGGCGGTTGCGTTTCTCTATTCACCCGACACGCAGCCGGCCTCCGTCGCCATCCTCAATCTCGACGACGCCGGACAGATTGGACCGGCCGCAGCGATGGCCACGCTGGTGCTCGTCACGGCGGCATTCGCCTGCGTGCTGTTTGCCTGCGTGTCGCATGGCGTATTGCGCAGAACCCAGGCATGGCGCACCTCGCGCCGTGGCTGAAACAAGTCTTCATCAAGACCTTTAAGGAGCTACTGTGAATCTGCCTGCCCAGCCCATTCTGCTCACTCCCGGTCCGCTCACGACCTCCGACCGCACGCGTCAGGCGATGTTGCGCGACTGGGGATCGTGGGACGGGGACTTCAATCAGATCACCGCCCGTGTCCGCCAGCAGACGCTGCGCATTGTGCATGGCGAAGACACGCATGAATGCGTACCGTTGCAAGGCAGCGGCACGTTCTCGGTCGAAGCGGCGATCGGCACGCTGGTGCCGCGCGATGGACATGTACTGATACCGAACAACGGCGCGTATTGCCAGCGCATCGCGAAGATTTGCAAGGCGCTTGGCCGCCGTCATCAAACCCTCGACTATCCCGAAGACACGCAGGTCAAAGCGGCTGACGTCGATCGCGCGCTAGCGGCCGATCCGGGCATCACGCACGTCGCGCTCGTGCATTGCGAAACCGGTGCGGGGGTACTCAATCCGCTGCATGAGATTGCCGTGGTTGTCGCAAAGCATGGACGCAGTCTGATCATCGACGCGATGAGCTCATTCGGTGCAATCGACATCGATGCGCGCGAAACGCCATTCGACGCCGTCGTGGCCGCCTCGGGGAAATGTCTGGAGGGCGTACCCGGCATGGGCTTCGTGATTATTCGTCGCAGCACGCTGGAGCAATGCGAGGGCAACAGCCCCTCGCTTGCCATGGATCTGTACGATCAGTGGGTCTACATGAACCGCACGACGCAGTGGCGTTTTACGCCGCCCACCCACGTCGTCGCGGCCCTCGATCAGGCGATCGCGCAATACGTGGAAGAGGGCGGTCTGGAAGCGCGCGGCGCACGTTATGCCAGCAATTGCCGGGCGCTGATCGAGGGCATGGCCGCGCTCGGTTTTCGAACCTTTCTTGACCCGTCGATTCAGGCGCCGATCATCGTCACGTTCCATGCGCCTGACGATCCCAACTACGACTTCAAGACGTTCTACACCGAAGTGAAAAAGCGCGGCTACATCCTGTATCCGGGCAAGCTGACCCAGGTAGAAACTTTCCGTGTCGGCTGTATTGGACACTTCGGCGAATCCGGCATCCCGGGTGCGGTCGCCGCCATCGCCGATACGCTGAAGGCGATGGGGATCACGCGGGTATCGGCGCAAGCGTTGGCCTGAGTTGGGCTGAGTTGGGCTGACCGTGCCCACGTGCGAAGGCTTCTTTCCGTAGGCGCGGCGAGAAGTCTTTCTTTTCGCCGCGTGGCGTTAAACCGTTGTATCAATGCGAGCAATTCATGCGTCCGTTCTGGATTGAACAAGCACTCTTTGCCGATGGTTCACTGGCGCCCGCACTGCAAGGCGCGACGACAGCCGATGTCTGCATCGTCGGTGGTGGTTTCACCGGTTTGTGGACCGCCATCCAGGCGAAGCAGAAGAAACCCGATCTCGACATCGTGATCATCGAGAGCGACTTGTGCGGCGCGGGCGCAAGCGGCCGCAACGGTGGCTGCCTGCTGACGTGGTCGACGAAATTCTTCACACTGCGGCGTCTGTTTGGCGAGGCCGAAGCAATCCGGCTGGTGAAAGCGTCCGAAGCTGCGGTTGGGCGGATTCGCGACTTCTGTGCCGAGCACGCTGTCGATGCCGAGCTCCGGCTCGACGGCACGCTTTACACCGCGACCTCGCGCGCGCAAATCGGCCTGCTCGACCCGGTGATCGCCGCACTGAGTGAGCATGGCATCAATTCATATCAACATCTCGCACCGGACGAAGTGGCGAGCCGTTCCGGTTCGGCGCGCAATCTTGGCGGCGTGTATTCGCCGGTTGCGGCAACGGTTCATCCAGGCAAGCTCGTGCGCGGGTTGCGGCGTGTCGCGATTGAAATGGGGATTCGTATTTGCGAACGCACACCGATGCTCGACTTCACCTCCGGCGAGCGCGTGATCGTGCGTACGCCTGCTGGCAGTGTCACGGCGCCAAAAATGGTGCTCGCGATCAATGCGTGGATGGCGAGCCGCTTCCCGCAGTTCGAACGCACGCTCGCAGTCGTCTCCAGCGACATGATCGTCACCGAGAAATGCCCGGAGTTGCTGCAGCAGATCGGCTTGAAAGATGGCGTGTCGGTGCTCGACTCGCGCATCTTCGTTTACTACTATCGCAGTACGGCGGACGGCCGGCTGATGCTCGGCAAGGGGGGCAATACGTTTGCGTGGCGCGGCCGGATCGCGCCGGTGTTCGATCAACGCTCGCCGTATGAAGCCGATCTGACGCGCAGCCTGCACGATTTCTTCCCGGCGTTGCGCGACGTGCCGGTGACGGCGAGCTGGAACGGTCCGTCGGATCGGTCGGTCACGGGCTTTCCGTTTTTCGGCAGGCTCGACGACGCGCCGAACGTGCTCTATGGATTTGGCTATTCCGGGAACGGTGTTGGACCGACCTACATGGGCGGGCAGATCCTGTCTTCGCTGTTGCTCGAGTTCGACAATGAATGGACGCGCAGTCCGTTGACGAACGGACCGTTGGGCTATTTCCCGCCCGAGCCGATCCGCTTCGTGGGCTCGATTACCGTGCGCGACGCGATTCGGCGCAAGGAGCGCGCGGAAGATGAAGATAGGCAGCCGTGGCTCGTCGACCGATTGCTCAGCAAACTCGCCAATGCTGCCGGGAAGTCAGATAAAGCGTAGGACGCGGCTGCGGGTCCGCAGACGGGCGGAGCCGCAGCGCTGCGCGTGGTGCGCGTGCGCAGCCGTCCAGCTTGCCTCAGTCTTTGTGGGTACTGTTAGCGGACGCTGCCCAGTGCTCGTGGGCGCGCCGCATTCTCGCGAGACCATGCGCGACATGTTCGCGCACGAGCGTGACGGCGCTCTCCGCATCGCCCTTGGCGAGCGCGTTGACGATTTTCTCGTGTTCCGTGACCGACGTTGCCAGCGCGCTCTTTTCCGATTCGATTGCGGCCTGACGCAGCAAGCCAAGCTGGCGAACGAGATGCCGATAGGTTTCGATCAGGTGCTGGTTGCCGACGCCCGTCACCATTGCGTCGTGCAACTGGACGTTCAGTGCCGTGTAGCGCGTGAGGTCATGATCCTTCTTCGCGGCCTTCATTGACGTGATGATGCCTTTGAGTGTGGCAAGCGTTTCGGGCGTCATCCGAGTGGCGAGTGCGCGGGCGACCGATTCGTCCAGCATCGCCCGGACTTCATAAATCTCTTCGGCCTCGCGCAGCGATAGCGCGCGCACCGTGACACCGCGGTTTTTCTCTGTTTTTAGCAGACCTGCCTGTTCCAGGGCGCGGAACGCTTCGCGCAGTGGCCCGCGAGACACGTTCAACCGCGTGGAGACTTCGACTTCGTTCAGTTTCTCCCCCGGGGCGAATTCCCCCGAGACGATGCTGCGTTCGAGCATTTCCTGCACTAGCGTCGCAAGGGAATGCCGCTGCAGCAGTTCGATGGCGCTAGACGTGGTTGACGTTGTCATGATCGGCGATTAGAACAAAGGATGGGATAACAGACGGTCGGCTTCTTTGACCATAACGTGGCTACTTGTCTATTGTCAACAATCGTCAGCACCGGGAGAAATCCATGTCCACTCACACAGCCGATAACGGCATCGTCACCGTGCCCACACAAGGTACGGTCGAGCAAGCCGCCGATAAACTCGCATCGTTGATCGAAGCGAAGAACATTGTCTTGTTCGCCCGCATCAATTTCGCGGCGGATGCGCAACGTGCGGGGCTGGCGATGCAACCGTCACAGTTGCTTGTGTTCGGTAATCCACGGGCGGGGACACCGCTGATGCAAGCAGTGCCGACTGCGGCGCTTGATCTGCCGCTCAAGGTGCTGGTGTGGCAGGACGACGACGGCCGCGTGTGGTTCTCGTATAACGCAACGAGCTATCTACAAGCGCGGCATGGCGCGCCTGCAGAGTTGATGAAAGCGCTCGACGGTATTGGCGCGCTCGTGCAGGCAGCGGCGGCCGGCTGAGCCGATCGAGGTCAAGCGCGTGGCGGCAACCGTGCAGCGAGGCAATCCCTGCTTGCGGCGCTCGACCTGACCATTCGTGGCAGAGATTCTGCCGTCTGGTCTGCTCGGGCGTGCCGCGTTTTACACCGGTCACGCCCGTCGTATCGACAACGTTATTCGGCGCCGCGAACGATTCGCAGATCGCGCTCGACGCCGTCGCCCAGGGCTTCGAGCGCTTTCTTGTAGGCATCGCTTTCGTACGCTGCAACGGCCTGCTCGTAGGTCGGAAACTCAATCACGACAGTCCGTTCCTTCAAGCCCTGCTCACGAGCCTCTTCGGCTAATCCGCGCACGATGAATTTGCCGTTAGCGGCTGCCACAGCGGGTGCTGCCAGTTGTGCGTACGCTGCCAGCTTCGACGGGTCCTTCGTCGCGCGGTATGCGGTAACCCAATATCCCTTGCTCATTTGAATCTCCTTGTTTGGGGCGTGAACGTGGTGGTTGCGTTGCAAGCAACGGCGAAGGAATTATGTCACTTATCGGCGATCCGCCTAGTCAACCCATGTCAACCAGCCCTAATTGGCAAGCATCGCCGCAGATCCCTCGGCGCGTATCCGCTTGCGATAACGATCGAGCCTGACGATTCCAATCAGCGACACGGCCGAACGGAACGGCGATCCGGCTTCCTCGACGCGGCCGTACCCGACCCACGGTGAAGAAAATCGCCAATGGCAGCCACTCGCCCTGCCTATGCGTTCCGGCTGTCGTCAAAGGCGCGGAGCAGCGCGTCACGCGCGATCAGCCGTTGCGCGTTATTGCGCTCCGGGTAATCGATCCATGCCGATCCGGCAGAGGGCGGACTCGCCTGCAGTGCTGCGTGCGCGTCGATGAGCGCATGCGCTGCCTGCACGTCTTCCGCGGATGGCGTCAGTGCTCGGTGAATCGCCACCACGTGTTCCGGAAACACGACGCTTTTCGAGGCGAATCCGAGTTGTGTGGAGATGTCCAGGTCCTGCACAAGCACCTGCGCCGACCGGTATGTACAAGGAAGATCAACCGGCACGCAGCCGGCGGCAACGCACTCGATCAGAAAACGGCTGCGCGCGTAAAGCAGTTCGTTACCGCCGGGCGTGCGGCGCGCGCCGAGATTCGCCGCCAGGTCTTCGACTGCGAGCATGCAGCACTTTATTCGTGCCCCCACCTGAAGTAGCGTTCCCAGATTGACCAGACCCTTCGCGGATTCGATAACGGGAACCACCTCCGTCGAGCCCGCCGGAATGCCCAGCTTGCGCTCGATGACGGCCAGCGCATCGTCAAGCGCGGCCAGTTGCGCCGCGCTCTCCGCATGCGGCAGAAAGATGGCCCGCGGGGTACCGGGCATGACGCCTTCGAGATCGGCATGGCCGTCGTGCTCCAGTTTGTTGATCCGTACCGAGCCGAGCGTGCCGGCGCGAGCCGCCTCGCGCAATAGCGTGACAATGCGCTCGCGTGCCTGCGGCCGGTCTTGCGGCGAAGTCATCTCTTCGAGGTCGGCGACGATTGCATCCGCACCGCTTTGCAGCGCGACTGCGTGGGCCTCGGAATGGTTGCCGGGTACGAAGAGCCATGTGCGCCGGATGCCTGGCGAGCGCGGTGTTTGATGGGCATTCATACGGCCTGGCCCGCGCGCACAAGCATCGCGTGAAGCAGCACGTCCGTGCCGCGCGTAACGTCTTCCGGCAAAGCGTCTTCGGCTTCGTTATGGCTCAGACCGTCGACGCAAGGAATAAAGATCATCGCGGTCGGACAATGTTTGGCGAGGTGGATCGCGTCGTGACCGGCCCCGCTGACGATGCGTTGATGCGGATAGTCCAGCGCCTCTACAGCGTTGCTGACAGCAGCAATGCAGTGCGGGTCGAACGGCGTCGCCGGACTGACCCAATGCTGCCCAATCTCGACCGTGAGGCGACGGCGCTTCGCAATCGCATCGAAGCGCTCGCGCAGCGTCGCTTCCATGTTGTCGATCAGCGCGTCGTAAGGGTGACGCAGGTCTACTGTGAACGACAGGTCCGCGGCGATGGTGTTGCGCGATGCATTGCGTATGTGCAACTCGCCAATAGTGGCGAGGCCTTGCGGGAAGAAATCCGCCGCGATGCTCTCCAGTTCCGCGGCCATTTCCGCGCTCGCGAACAGAGCATCGCGGCGGTACTGCATCGGCGTCGTGCCCGCGTGCGCTGCCTGTCCGCGCACGTGCACATCGAGCCAGCGAATCGCCTGGCCACCCGTGACGACGCCGATCGGCACGCCGCTTTCCTCTAGCACGGGCCCTTGTTCGATATGCGCCTCGAAGTAGGCGTCGAAGACGATGCCGGGCACAGCGCGCGTGCCGGCGTAGCCGGTTGTTTGCAATGCCTGTTCGACTGAGGTGCCTCCGGCGTCGCGCGTGTTTAACGCCTGCGCGAGCGGCATGACGCCCGTGAAGGCCGCCGAGCCGAGCATGGCTGGCGTGAAGCGCGCGCCTTCCTCATTGGTCCACACGACGATTTCGATGGGCTTGTCGGTTTGAATGCCGGCATCGTTCAAGGTGCGGACGACTTCGAGCGCGGCGAGCACGCCGTAGACCCCGTCGAAGCGGCCGCCCTCGGGCTGGGTGTCAAGGTGGCTTCCGCTTGCGACGGGCGCGGCATCGTCCCGTTTGCCGGCGCGCCGGGCGAAGAGATTGCCCACCTGATCGACGGACAACGTGAGCCCGGCCTCGACGCACCACTGCGAGAAAAGCGCTCGACCTGCCGCGTCCTGTTCGGTCAGTGCGAGGCGCCGCACACCGCCTCCGGCCGTGGCGCCGACAGCGGCCATGTTCATCAGGCTCGTCCAGAGCCGCTCACCATTGATTTTTAGCATCACACACTCCTGAAGTCGCGGCGTACTGGCCGCGTCGGGTTCGTCGTGATGCCTTTATCGGTAATCAAAAATGATAAGTCTAATTTCTAATTCTAATCCTAAGTATAATTTTCGCGGATGATGAAAACAGTGAGGCTCATCGTGAGCAAAGACCGCCCGGACACCTATCTGAACGACCGCCTCGACTGGAACCTGCTGCGTACTTTTCTCGCCATTGCGAAAGAAGGTAGTGTGAGTCGCGCGGCGACGAAGCTGCATCTGACGCAGCCCGCCGTGAGCCAGGCGCTGCGCCGGCTGGAGGAGCAATTGGGACTGCGCCTCGTGGATCGCCACGGTCCGCGCATCGAGGTCACGCAGGCCGGTATCGAAGTGAAGCAGATTGCTGAAGACGTGTACGGCACGATCTCGCGTCTGTCGCTTGCCGAGGTGGATCGCGATCACGATATCTCCGGCATGGTGCGCGTGAGTACTGTCAGCGGCATCGATTTTCCGGCCTATGACACGTTTCTCGCGGAGTTCCATCGCACGTATCCGCGTATCGAACTCGAAAGCCAGGAAATGCGCAGCGCGGATGTGGTGAACAGTCTCCAGCAAAAATCCGCAACGCTCGGACTGACGCCGCGGCGCGCACTACCTAAACGGGTCGACAGCCGCGTGTTTCTGCGGCAACGGTATGCACTTTTCTGCGGACGGCATCATCCGCTCTTTGGGCGCGACGATCTTCGGGTCGCCGACCTGGCCGGCGAGAAGTTCGTTTCCTTCACCGGCGACAAAGTGGGCGATCACCTGTCGCCGCTCACGTTCTTCCGTGACGAGATGGGCTTCACGGGGCGCGTGGTCGGCTCATCGTCGAGCATGACCGAGGTGAGGCGTTTCATCTTCGCGGGCTTTGGCATCGGCTGCCTGCCGGAACACGTCGTACGCGATGACATCGCTCAAGGCCGCCTTCAGCGGCTGCCGCCGGATGAAGGTGTGGCCGACCTCGATATCTACATGCTGTGGTCACTGGACCGCAAGCTGAGCGCCGCTGAAGCTGCGTTTATCGATGCCCTGAATGCGTTCATCGACGGCCAGGCCGAAGGTGTTGAACGCTAGCACCGCGCGCAGTAGCCTCGCTCAGCAGCCTCGCTTAATAGCCTCGCTTAATAGCCGTGCTCAATGACCTCACCTAATAGCCGTGCTCGATAGCCTCGCCTAATAGCCGCGCGTGACATCGACCACGTTCTGCAGCGCTTCGCCGCGGATCAGCCTGCGCGCGTTGTGCGCCACTTGCGTGCCGATCGTCTCCGAGCTTGCGACCGACGCCATGTGAGGCGTCACGATCAGATTCGGTGCCCGCCATAAATGATCTTCGGGCGGTAACGGTTCCGTCGGAAACACGTCGACGATCGCGCCGCCGATCTGCCCGCTCGTAAGCGCCGCGATCAGGTCCGCGGGCACCAGATGCTCGCCGCGGCCGACGTGGATCAGTTTCGCGCCCGGCCGCAAGTGTTCGAAGGTGTTGGCGTTGAGAATCCAGCGAGTTTCGTGCGTGAGCGGCAAGAGACAAACGAGGATGTCCGTCGCCTGGAGGAATGGCTTGAATTCCTGCGGACCGGCGAAGGTCGTCACGCCCGGCAGTTCCCGGGGCTTACGCGCCCAGCCGTGCACCGCGAAACCGAAGCGCTGCAAATCCGTCGCGACGCGGCTGCCGATTTCTCCCAGTCCCATGATGCCGACGGCGCATTCGGAAGCATCACGTTGATTGTGGCGGAACCAGCGGTCGAGACGCTGATTGGCGAGCACGCGGTCGAGTTGACGATGAAAGTGCAGCACCCCCCACGTGACGAATTCGCTCATTCCGCGTGCGTGTTGCGGATCGACGACCCGGCACAGCGGCACGGCGGGTAGGGCAGGGTCGGACAGAATGTTGTCGACGCCCGCGGCGATGCTGTGCACGAGCCGCAGTTTCGGCAGCGCCGCCAGCGCGCCGGACGGTGGATTCCAGCACACGGCAATTTCAGCATCGCCAGCGGAGTGCTCGCCGTGCATCACGACATCGAGGTCGGGGGCGGCGCGCAGAATCGGCTGCACGAGGTGTGACATGTCGTAGTCACGGCTCATCAGAACTAATTTGGTCATTGCATTGAATCGGACAGCGGGCCTAGTTGCGGTAGTCGGATTGCGGGTCGTCGATCAACCGTAACGCTGCGCGCCACGCCAACTCCGAAATTCCCGCGGAGTCGTCGCGAGCAAACTGGCTCGCGGTCAATTCGCACACTTCTCGCGGCGGGATGCGCAGCGCGCTGCCGCCGGCCAGCGCCTGGATTTGCGCCTGACAGGCCCGCTCGAGGAAATAGATCTCGTGGAACGCTTCGGCTGCCGTGGCGCCTGCTGCAAGCAAGCCATGATTGCGCAGGATCATCGCCTTGCAGGAACCGAGGTCGCGCACCAGACGCTCGCGCTCGCCGAGTTCAAGCGCGATGCCTTCGTAATCGTGATAGGCGAGATTGCCGTAGAACTTCAGCGCATGCTGACTGATCGGCAGCAGCCCCTGCTCCTGGGCCGATACGGCCGTTCCCGCGGCGGTATGCGTATGGATCACGAAATGCAGATCGTCGCGTGCCGCGTGGATGGCCGAATGAATCGTGAATCCGGCGGCGTTCACACGGAACAGCGCCGGCTCGCTGTGCGCCCTCTCGTCGATGACGTTGCCGAGATGATCGATCTTCACGAGGTCCGATGCGCGCATCTCGTGAAACAGCACGCCATAGCGGTTGATCAGAAATGCCGGCGGCTCGCCCGGCGAGCTGGGCAAGCGCGCCGTGATGTGCGTGTCGATCATGTCGGTCATGCGGAAGTGAGCGGCGAGCCGGTAGAGCGCCGCCAGTTCCTCTCGTACCTGCTGTTCGGCGCCCAGCGGCGCCGGTTTGTCGCTCATGCGATCGGGTGTTGGCGTGGATTGCATTTCAGAAGTCTCCCAGGTTCTCACGTGCTGTAGTGCGCTTAGTGTTCGTTAGCGTGTCAGTATCCGTCAATTTCAATGTTCTAATGCTGATCATTAGCGGCGTGAATATTTGGCGGCATGAAGCATTGCAGGACCTCGTGAAGCGGCTCCTTGGCGTTAAGCCGATCCAGGATGGCGGGTTCCGCGCGGTCGGACGCCAGCGCCAGATCGATCACGGCGGCAAGGGCCGGCGCTTCGGCGAACAGCACACCGTTGTCGTCGGCCAGCACGATGTCGCCTGGGCGCACCACGACCCCGCCGCATACCACTGGCTCGTTGAACAGACTCGACGCCGTGTCGCGTTTTTTGGTCGTCAGCAAAGACGTTCCGCGCGCGAACACCGGCAGCCCCGTGCTGCGTAAGTCGATGAGATCGGTCACCACGCCGTCAACTATGACACCCCTCGCGCCGGCGTTGAGCGCGGCGCATGCCGTGACCGCTCCGACCGGCGCATGCGAGTGGTCGTCGCTCATGTCGATCACCAGCACGTCGCCGGCTTTGAGTTGCGACAGGGCGCGGTTCACCGGAATGGCGTCCGGCGACAGCAACTTGAGCGTCACCGCGCGCCCGATCACCTTCACGTTGGGGACCATCGCGCGAAGGCGATGGTCCGCGAAGCCGTTTTCCAGAAAATGCCCGAGTGTCGGGAAGCTGACGGCCTCGAGGCTGCGCGGTAAGGATGAGTCTGGTGTGGCTGGCATAAGAGAGATCTTTTCCGTTCCCATATCAGGCCGTCACGAAAGGCTCGGCGTGGCGGCATTGGCGCGCGCCGCAGACGAGATATCGCGGCGAAGCGTCTCGGCGAGCAGCACGAGCGCGAGTACCGAAACAGCAGCCGAGCCCATCATGTACCACGCCACCGACGAACCGCGGCCGGTAGCCGACAACAACGCGGTGGTGACAATCGGCGTGGCGGCGCTGCCGAGCAGCCCGGACAACATATAGCTCACCGACAGGCCGGAGTAACGCACCTCGGTGCCGAACAACTCCGCGAGGAAGGTCGCGATGGGGCCATAGTTCGCGGCGAAGGCGGTCATCATCAGCAGATAGCCGAGCAGCGCAAACGGAAACTCACGCGTATCCAGCAGCCAGAACAGCGGAAAAGCGAGCAGGGCCTCGGCTACGATGCCGCCGATGATCACCGGCTTGCGGCCCACGATATCGGATAGCTTGCCGAAGGCCGGCAGCAACACGATGCAGAGCGCGCAGGCGATCAGTGCGATGGAAAGCATTGCGTTACGCGAAAAGCCCAGCGTCTGCGTCCCATAGGTGAGCCCGAACGCGACGATCAGGTTGAACGAGGTGCCCGTCGACATGGTCGCGATGCCGCCGAGCAGAACCTGCTTCCAGTATCGGGTGAGTACCTCGGCGATCGGCAACTTGACCTGGGCGTCGGCTTCCTTGATCTTGCGAAACGACGGTGTCTCCGATGTGTTCAGACGGATGTACAGCCCGACCCCTACGAGCAATGCGCTCGCAAGGAACGGAATGCGCCAGCCCCAGGAGAGCAGTGCTTCGTTTGAAAGCATGGCGTTGCTGACCAGAAACGCCAGATTGGCGATCAGGGTACCGGCGGGCACTCCGATCTGCACCCACGAACCATACAGTCCCCGCTTGTCGGCGGGTGCGTGTTCCACCGCCATCAGCACGGCGCCGCCCCACTCGCCGCCGAGCGCGAGTCCCTGAATGACGCGCAAGGCGAGCAGCAGAATCGGCGCCCAGATGCCGATCGACGCGTAGTTCGGCAGCAGGCCGATCGAGAACGTCGCGATGCCCATGATGATGAGCGAGACCAGCAGCATCGCCTTGCGTCCGAGGCGGTCGCCGAAATGGCCGAACAGGGCGGCGCCGACAATGCGTGCGAGGTAGGCGGAGGCAAACGTGCCGAACGCCAGCAAGGTGCCGACCAATGGGACAAAGCCGGGAAAGAACACCTTGTTGAAGACGAGTGCGGAGGCAGTGGCGAAGACGAACAGGTCATACCATTCGACGGTCGTGCCGATCACACTCGCCACCGCGATCTTTTTCATATTGCCGGATGAGCCGTCTGGTGACGGTGAGGACGGCGGTGGCGTGTCCGCTGGGCGATAGGACGTCATGGGTTTCTCCTTGAGGCATGGCGGTTTCAGTGGATGAACGCAGCCATTGCGCGCATGGCCTGGTGCCTTTATCGGAAGCCAAAAACAATAAGTAAAAGTCTGTTTTCTAATCCTTTGTATTAATGCGGCGAATGGTCGGACGGCCGGCCAGGTGAGCGTCTACGGCGCGTGCAACGGCACGGGCAATGCGCTGGAGCCGCTATTCAATTTTCTCGCCGATGCGGTCGCGGCTTCATCACTGCATCGGGCGCCGCGCTTGCGGATGCGCGCAAACGCGCGGCGCGTTGCTTCGTGCCACAGCCCCTTCCATCCCCGGCAACCCCCTTTCGACCGACACCCCGGGTCAACCCGAATTGCCATGAGGCCGCTTCACGCCTATCTTTCTACATCATACGTATGACATAGAGAGCAAATCGTGGCTACTTTGCACAGGCAGGTCCTGAATCAGATGGGCGAACAGATTTGTTCAGGCAAATTCATGCCCGGCGACATTCTTCCCGCCGAGCCGGTGCTTGCCGAGCAGATGCAGGTGAGCCGCATCACCATCCGCGAGACGATGAAGTCGCTCTCCGCCAAGGGCATGCTGCAGGTGCGCCGCCGCTATGGCACGGTCGTGCTGCCGCGCGCGCAATGGCAGTTGTTCGACCCGGACGTGATCATGTGGCGCGCGCGTGCGGGCGCCGTCGAGCCCGGTCTCATCGAAGACCTGATGGAGCTGCGCCTGATCATCGAGCCGAACGCAGCCCGGCTTGCCGCGAAGCGCGCAACTGACGAAGACCGCATCGCGGTCCGGCGCGCTTTCAAGGCAATGGAGCGCGCGGTCGCCGGCCACGGCGAGTATGTTCCCGCCGACCTCGCATTTCACGGCGCCATCCTCACCGCCTGCCATAACCAGTTTGTCCAGCAGATGCAGAACGCGCTGTCGGCGATTCTGCGCACCAGTTTCGAACTCAGCTCCGAAATCGCCGGCGGTCCGGCCCGTTCGCTACCGATGCATGAGGCACTGTGCGTCGCGATCGAGAAGGGTGACCCCGAGGGGGCAGAGGAGGCAGTCCTCACGCTCATCAGGCGGGCCGAGCAGGACTTCGAAGACCGTGCCGCGCTAGACCGAACCGCTAACGACCAACCCGCTTAGCGAACTCCGTAACCCATTTCATCGCGACCGTCGTGACGATCGCGAGGGGTGCACTCGCGCCTCGTTTTTGAACATCGAGAGGACACACGCATGACACAGCTATTCGATCTGAGCGGCCGCACGGCGCTCGTTACCGGCTCGGCGCGCGGCATCGGTTTCGCGCTTGCCGAAGGACTGGCCGCCGCCGGTGCGAACGTCATCCTGAACGGCACGCGCGCCGACACGGTCGCCGAAGCGGCCGCCCGTCTGAGCGAGAAGGGTTTCAATGCGCAAGGCCGCGCCTTCGACGTCACCGACGAAGCCGCCGTAGCCGAAGCGTTCGCGCAGTGGGACAAGGACGGCGTGCAAGTCGATATCGTGATCAACAACGCCGGCATCCAGTTTCGCAAACCGCTCGTCGAACTCGAACTGAGCGACTGGCAGCGCGTGATCGACACCAATCTGACGAGCGCCTTCATCGTCGCGAAACAGGCCGCGCGTCGCATGATCGCGCGCGGCACGGGCGGCAAGATCATCAACATTGGCTCGCTCACGAGCGAAGCCGGGCGCGCGACAGTCGGCGCCTATACGGCGGCGAAGGGCGGCATCAAGATGCTGACCCGCGCCATGAGCGCCGAGTGGGCGGCCTCGGACATTCAGGCGAACGCGATCGGGCCGGGCTACATCCTGACCGACATGAACAAGCCGCTGATCGAGAACGCCGCTTTCGACGCGTGGGTCAAGAGCAGCAATCCTTCGCAACGCTGGGGCAGGCCGGAAGAACTCGTCGGCACGGCGGTGTATCTGGCTTCGCCGGCGTCGAGCTATGTGAACGGCCAGATCATCTACGTCGATGGCGGCTGGCTGGCGGTTCTTTAAATGCAGGTCAACGCGAGTAGAGCAAAACAAACAGCCACTCGCGCCAGATAGTTCGTATGCCGTACAGATCCGGAGACATCATGGAAAGCGTCAAACCCGTAGCAACTCAAAGATGGTGGTATCTGATGCCCATCATCTTCATCACGTATAGCCTCGCCTATCTCGATCGCGCGAACTACGGCTTTGCTGCTGCCGCCGGAATCGACAGGGACCTCGGCATCTCGCACGGCACCTCGTCGCTGATCGGCTCGCTGTTCTTTCTCGGTTACTGCCTGTTTCAGGTGCCCGGTGCGATTTACGCACAGCGCAATAGCGTCAAGAAGCTGATCTTTTTCAGCCTGATTCTGTGGGGCCTATGCGCGGCGGCGACCGGCATGGTCAGCAATATTCCGATGCTGATGGTGCTGCGCTTCGTGCTCGGCGTGGTGGAGGCCGCCGTGATGCCGTCGATGCTGATGTATATCAGCCGCTGGTTCACGCGCAGCGAACGCTCGCGCGCCAACACCTTCCTGATTCTCGGCAATCCGGTCACAGTGTTGTGGATGTCGGTGGTGTCCGGTTATCTGGTGCATAGCTTCGGCTGGCGCGAGATGTTCATTCTCGAAGGCATCCCCGCGCTCGCATGGGCGATCGTATGGTGGTTCACCGTGAAGGATCGGCCGGCCGACGCGCCCTGGATGAGCGATGCCGAAAAGACCGAACTCCAGGCACGCCTGACCGCTGAGCAGGCCCACATCGCGCCGGTACGTAATTACAAGGCGGCGTTCCGTTCGTCGATCGTGATCAAGTTCTGCTGGATTCACGCGTTATGGAGCATCGGCGTGTACGGTTTCATCATGTGGCTGCCGTCGATTCTCAAGGGCGCGTCGACGATCGATATCGTTTCGGTCGGCTGGCTCGCCGCCGTCCCGTATCTCGCTGCGATCATTCTGATGCTGCTCGCGTCGTGGCTCTCGGACAAGACCCGCAACCGCAAGTTGTTCGTGTGGCCGTTGCTGCTCGTTGGGACCATTGCATTTGTCGCTTCCTATCTGGTCGGCGGCTCGCACTTCTGGATTTCGTTCGCGCTGCTAGTCGTTGCCGGTGCAACGATGTACGCGCCGTATGGCCCGTTCTTCGCACTGGTGCCGGAACTGATCCCGAGCAACGTGCTGGGCGGCGCGATCGGCCTCATCAACGCGTGCGGCGCCTTGGGTGCGTTCGCGGGATCCTGGGTGGTGGGCTATCTGAACGGCGCGACCGGCAGTCCGGCGGCTTCGTACATTTTTATGGCGACGGGTTTGCTGCTCTCGGTGATCTTGATGATGACCGTACCCGCGAATGCTGACGAGCACGCGAAACGTGAGGCTTCGCTGTCGTTGCATCGCACGTGAGGCACGGGGAATTGTTCACACCGGTTCGGCCTTACCGACACGTTGGACATCACGTTTTGACGAAGAAGGGCGCAATCCGACTTCATTTGATTGATTCGATTTTGGCAGACAGAACATGGCAACCCTGATTACCGATGTAAAAGTCATCCTGACCGCGCCGGAAGGCATCAACCTGATTGTCGTGAAGGTGGAGACGAACCAGGCCGGTTTGTACGGTCTTGGATGCGCGACGTTCGCCTATCGGCACGTCGCGGTGAAGTGTCTCATTGAGGAATATCTGCGCCCGTTACTGATCGGCCGTGATGCCGAAGCGATCGAGGAACTGTGGCAGCTGATGCATCAGAACGCGTACTGGCGCAATGGCCCGATCGAGAACAACGCGATATCCGGTGTGGATATGGCGCTGTGGGACATCAAGGGCAAGATGGCGAACATGCCGCTCTATCAACTGTTCGGCGGCAAGTGCCGCGAAGGCGTGCCGATTTATCGCCATGCGGACGGCCGCGATCTGAACGAGCTGTGCGAGAACATTCAGAAGTATCGCGAGCAGGGCATCACGCATATTCGTTGCCAAAGCGGTGGCTATGGCGGAGGTGGCTTCGGCAACGCGCCCGCGAGCGCGCCCGAAGGCGCCGCTGATGGCGTGTATCTCGACAGCAGAAAATATATGCGCGAGACGCTCAAGCTGTTCGACGGCATTCGCAGCACGATCGGTTTCGACGTCGAGTTGTGCCATGACGTGCACGAACGTCTGAAGCCAGTGGAAGCGATCCGCTTCGCGTGCGAACTGGAACCGTACGAGCTGTTCTTTCTCGAAGATGCGATTGCGCTCGAGGAAGGCGAATGGATGCGTCAGCTACGCGCCAAAACCACCACGCCGTTGGCGCAGGGCGAGCTGTTCAACAACCCGTATGAATGGCGGTTTCTGATTACCGAGCGGCTGATCGACTTCATCCGCGTGCATCTGAGCCAGATCGGTGGCATCACGGCGGGACGCAAGCTGCAGATATTTGCCGAGCAGTTCGGGGTCAGGACCGCATGGCACGGTCCGGGCGACATGTCGCCGCTGGCGCATGCCGCGAACATCCATATCGATCTCGCCGCGCGTAATTTCGGCGTGCAGGAATGGTCGGGGACTGAACCGCCAAATTTCGTGATCCAGGATCTTAAGGGGCCGAGAGAGGCCTTGCTGGATGTCTTCCCGGGTTTGCCGGAATTCAGGAACGGACACGTCTATGCCAATGACAAACCGGGCTTGGGCGTCGACATCGACGAAACCGAGGCCGCGAAATATCCGTGCGAAAACAGCGTGACGACGTGGACGCAAACGCGCCTGAAGGACGGCACGCTGCAGACACCGTGATGAGCCAGCGTTAGCTCGCCATGTGCACCTGGAGCATGGACGGCAGGCTGGCGCTGAGTTCAGACATGCCGAGCAGCAGCAAGGCACCGCACAGCAATAGAAGCAGCGGGTTGATTCGGGTGCTGAGCAGCGTCGCTACTGAAACAAGGGCAATCGCTTTGGCCGGCAGCCCACCGTCGAGCGACTTCAGCAGAACCCATCCCGCGGCGAGAATCATGCCGGAGGCGACGGGGCGCAAACCGCGCTCGAGCGCTAGTTGCCACGCCGCGCCTTGATAACGTGTCCAGATGTGGGTCACGCCGTAGATCAGGATGCCAGTCGGCAGGAGCAATGCCAGCGTGGCCACCACTGCGCCCCAGAACCCGGCAATTTGCCAGCCGATCAAGGTGGCCAGCAGCGAACCGGGGCCAGGCGCCATGCGTGAGATGGCGAAGTCGACGCCGAACTGGGCATGCGTCATCCATCCATGTACGTCGACAACCTGCCGTTGGATATCGGCAATGATCGCCTGGCCACCGCCTATCGTCACCAGTGACAGGGGCGCGAAAACCGCCGTTAGCTGTAGAAGAACGCGATTCGACATGGCTAGGCTTTGCGTAGTTTGATGTATTCGAACAGCACGCTCAGGCCTCCTGCGCCGATCACGACCCACACCAGCGGCAGACGCAATATGCCGACCGCAACGAAGGTGCCCGCGAGGAAGAGCAGCGGGAGGAGTCTGCGTGGCACCCGTCGCGCGGTCGTCACGCCCATCGACAACGACAGGCCGGTGGCCGCTGCTGCCGCGCCCGCAAGCAGGATGTGAGCGAGCGGGAACTGCAGCAGGTGACTGAAAAGCGTGCCGAGAATAATGATGAAGATGGCGGGCGGGATGATGATGCCGGCGACCGCCAGCAGCGCGCCGCGCCAGCCGAGCAGACGGTGGCCGATCCAGATCGCCATGTTTTTGACGTTGATGCCCGGCAGCGCCTGCGAAATGGCCAGGCCGTTCAAAAAGTCTTCTTCACTGATCCAGTCGCGATCCTGGACGAATTCACGCAGGAGCCAGCCGCTCAGGCCGCCGCCGAAGCTGGTGAGGCCGATGCGGGTGAAAATGAAGAAAAGCCCGGCAAGCGTGGGTGGTCGACTCGCGTTAGCGATTTGTTTGGACATCGCATCTTCCAGTCGGATTGATGTAAGGCGGCCGAAGTACTCGCTCTGAGTGAGCGAGCCCGGGCATGGGCGCCCGGAAAAATTATATCAATCGGAGGTCGTTTTTTTGGACGACGTTTCGGCGGTGGGTCGTTAGATGGCTTCCGGCGGACCGCTCAACAGCGATTCGTCTGCTCCGAAGAAGGCCGGCCACGGTCCGGCCCCAATCGCACAGGGCATTTTTAACCAAGACGACTTCCCATGGGACTGAGTATGCTAGGCGTCATCAGTCATTCCATGCGAGGACATCAAGGTGCCGCACTATCTTTGCCATGAGCAGCCGGACTTACTCGAGTTCGAAACGAGCGTGATCGCCTCGCGGCCCGGCGCAGTCGTGCTGGACCGCTCGGCCTTGCACCCGGGCGGCGGAGGTCAGGTATCGGACGCGGCGACGCTGACACACGCGCACGGCGCCGTCCGCATTACCGGCGTCGCGTCGGAAGACGGCATGCTATGGCATCTGCTCGATGAGCCGCTCGAACTGAATGGCGACGTGCACGTGGCCGTCGACGCGGCCCGGCGCGCCGCCGTCGCCCAGCTCCACACGGCCACGCATATACTCGACGCCCTTGTCTATCAGCGCTTCGCCGGTGCGCTCGTGACCGGTGCACAGATCAATGCCGACGGCACCGCCCGCATGGACTTCGATCTGCCCGAAGCGGATAACGACGCGCTGCGCCTGCTGGAGGAACCTGCCAACGAGGTGATCCGCAGCGCCATGGACGTGCGGACCTACTACGTCAGCGAAACGGAAGCGAAGTCGACCCAGGGCCTGATCCGCAGCCTCTCGGTGGCGCCGCCGCCGACCTCCGACGGCACGGTGCGGATCGTCGAAATCGGCGACCTTGACCGGCAGGCCTGCGGCGGCACGCATCTGACCAATACGGCGCAATCGAGACCGATCCGCATCGTGAAGATAGAGAACAAGGGGCGCCGCAATCGCCGGGTGAGAATAGAGCTGGTTTAACAGGTATCCCGGAGAACGGAGAGCGACCCATGGACACATCGGATAAAAGCGGGCCGGAAGTGGTGTGCTGGCGAGACGGTGCGCTCGACGGCGCCTGTCTCGCGAGCGCCCGCTACGGCGAGCACAAATTCGACCGGCATCTGCACGACGAACCCGTCATCGTTATGACGCAAACCGGTGCGGGACAATGCCATACGCGCACCGGCAGCGACATCGCCGGACCTGGCAGCGTACTCGTGTTCGGACCGGGCGAGTATCACAGCGGCGAGGTGTGGGAAGGGCGCGAGTGGATCTACCGCGCCATCTATCTCGACATGGAGGGTCTGGGTGCGTTGGGCGCGGTGTTTTCGCCCGACTCGCGTCCCGACAAACCGCTTCTGATCCCGCCGGGGCTCTATCAGGATGCACATCTTGCCGGTCTGCTGGTCAAGGCGCATGCGAGTCTCGACGAACGCGGCTCGGTCTCGCTGATGGAGCGGCAGGCGAATTGGTGGGCCGCGATGGGGATGCTGGTCGGAAGATATGGGCAATCGAGGCACGAACTCGGCGAAGCCCCGCGCGAAGCCCGCAAGATGGCGCAAGTGCGTGAGTACATCGCCGCCAACCATGCGCGCGATATTCCGGTTGACGAGCTGGCGGAACTGGTGGGACTGAGCCGCTATTACCTCACGCGTGCCTTCTGCAAAGCGTTCGGACTGCCGCCACACGCCTATGCGACGCAGGTGCGGCTACTCGCGGCCAAACGCATGCTCGCGGCGGGGCATAGCGCGGCAACGGCCGCCGCGGCCGTGGGCTTTTACGATCAAAGCCATCTCAACCGGCTTTTCAAGCGGGCGTACGGGATCACGCCGGGGACGTATGCGGCGCTGAAGCCTGGGCATTAGGTCCGCGCGTTGCTGGGATGCGGCGCGCGTTGCTACAGGGAATCGCCTCGAACCTCGCAGGCGCTCCCGAGAACGAAGCTCAAGCGTCACAGGCGAAGAAGCGCCTCTAGGCTTACTCAGGAAGCGGAACGTCCTCGATCAGCGCCGATTGGACTGCGCGAATCCTGCGATCGACGAAATAACCACCGCCTTCCGTGTACCGCAGATAAACACGGCTGCACAACGCGCACTGCCAGACGGCACAGCGGTTGTACGGGAAGTAACGCGGCGCGATGGGTGCGTCGGCCGACCAGTAGTTGGTTTTGCCCGGCAGGTATTCCTTGAACGTGGGTTCCGGATCGTCGTCCGGTGCAAGCGTGCCGATCTCTTTGAACTGCGTTTCGTCGAGAGAAAGCGGCTGCGATTGCCAGCCGTCCAGCGGTGTTTTTGTGCACATGCAGGGCGCGGCAGCGCGCTCTTGTGCACGTTGCGCGAGTTCAAGGAGCGTTGCAGCGTTCAGATATTCCGCCATGAGGCACACGATTCCTGCAGGGTTGAGACGATGATGCCGCCGCGACTCATGCTACGCGGCGGACCGGCAACATCATGCACGCTCCGGCGCCGCGCGTGAAGTCAGGTGTTCATCATCCGGTCGCGATGAGGGACGACCCACGAACGGTCGAAACACCCATTCGCGATCGACTTCAACGCCGCCGTTTCTTTCGCATGCTGCCGCCGTGCGCCTTCGATCACCGCTTCCACGTCAGCGGGCGAGATCGCGAGCAAACCGTCTTCATCGCCAACGATGATATCGCCGGGATGAACCACCATCCCGCCCACCGTGACCGGCACATTGATCTCACCAGGCCCGTTCTTGTACGGCCCGCGATGCGTCACGCCACGCGCATACACCGGGAAATCGCGCTGCCGTAGTGCGCCGACATCGCGGATCGCACCGTCGATCACGAGGCCCTGCACACCCAGGCTCTCCGCGAAACTGGCCATGATCTCGCCCATCAGCGCTTGCGTGAGTTCACCCGCGCCGTCGATCACGAGCACATCGCCCGGCCGGCAAAAGTCGAACGCGCGATGGATCGCGAGGTTGTCGCCGGGGCGGGTATGGACCGTGACCGCGGTCCCGGCCATTGGTTTGGGCTGATGATACGGCCGCAAGCCGACCATGCCGCTTGCGCGCGCCATGTTGTCGCTGAGCAGTGAAACTGCCAGTTCACGCAATACATCGAGCGTTGCCGGGTTTGCCTGCGGCGCGGATTCGTGTTCGCGCCAGCCGATGGGGTTCGTTGCGGGATTCATACCGTTGCTCCTTGCGTGCCGAATTGCTGCTCAAGTTGATATGACAGCCGCGGGTACACCGCGCGGGCGTTGTCTTCGTAGATACGCTGACGGTCCGCGGCGCTGAGCCATTCGATCGCATCGATGTAGCGCCGCGTGTCGTCGTAGTAATGACCGGTTTCCGGATCGATACCCTGAACCGCACCGATGGTTTCCGACGCGAACAGGATGTTCTCGACCGGAATAACTTTGGCGAGCAGTTCGGCGCCGGGCTGGTGATACACGCAGGTATCGAAGAACACGTTCTTCATCAGGTACTCGCTGAGCAGCGGCCGCTTCATGTCCTGCGCGAGCCCGCGGTAGCGTCCCCAGTGATAGGGCACCGCGCCACCGCCGTGCGGAATGATGAAGCGCAACGTCGGGAAGTCGGCGAACAGATCGCCCTGCAGCAACTGCATGAACGCGGAGGTGTCGCCGTTGATGTAGTGCGCGCCCGTCGCATGAAAATTCGGGTTGCACGACGAGGACACGTGAATCATTGCCGGCACGTCGAGTTCCACCATCGCTTCATAGAGCGGATACCACGAGCGGTCTGTGAGCGGCAGCCCCGACCAGTGGCCGCCGGACGGATCCGGATTCAGATTGCAGCCGATGAACCCCAGCTCTTCCACGCACCGCCGCAATTCGGCGATGCAATTGGCCGGGGCCACGCCCGGCGCCTGCGGCAACTGGCACACGCCGACGAAGTTGCGCGGAAACAGCGAAACCACGCGATGGATGAGGTCGTTGGATTCGCTCGACCAGACCGCGTTGGCTTCGGCCGTGGCGAGGTGGTGCCCCATGCCGGCGGCGCGCGGCGAAAAAATCGTGAGGTCGGTACCGCGTTCACGCTGGATGCGAATCTGGCCGGTTTCGATGCTCTCGCGAATTTCGTCGTCGGTAATGACGGGGCGCGCTGGCGGCGAGCCGCCGTTTTTGAGCGCGGCGATCTGCTGCGCGCGCCAGGCCTCGTGCTGCGGCGGCGAGGTGGTGTAGTGACCGTGGCAATCGATGATCATGGTGTGAAACCCCTTGGGTGTCCTTGAGAGTGCTTACCTGTACTTGCGTGCGTGCTTATCTGTCCGCGATGTGCATTCGCTGCTTCGTCGGTCACAGGTCAGGCGCGCGGGGCCGCGTCGCCGGTCGCGAGCGAGCGGGCTTCGTCTTCGGCCGGCGTGACGCGCATCACGAGTGCGATGATGGTTGCGACCACCAGAAACGCTGCGATCGTCAGCAAAGCGAGCTTGAAGCTGCCGGTCGCATTGCGCACCAGCCCGATGCTCCAAGGGCCGACCAGACCGCCGAACTGCGCGATGGTGTTGATCAGCGCGATCGTCGCGGCGCCCGCGGCCCCCGTTCGGAACGACGACGCGAGGCTCCAGAACAGCGGGTTGCCCGCGTAGATGAACAAACCGGTCAGACACAGCAACGCGTAGGCGATCACGGGGTTCGGCGCGTACGCACTGCCGGCAATCGCCAGGGCGCTCATGCCGTACACGAAGGCGAGGTGCTTCTTGCGGTCGCCGGTGCGGTCGGAACTGCGGCTGATCAGGAAGGTGCCCAACACGCCGAGTAGCGGCGGCGCGGCGGACAGAAAGCCGACCTCGATATTGCTCAGATGGCCGAAACTCTTGACGATCTGCGGCAGCCACAGGAACAGACCATAGATGCCGACCAGCGCGCAGCCGAACAGACACGCGAGGCTCCACACGCGGATGTCGCTCGCCACGCGCAGCAGCGGAAAATGGGTGTTGCCGCCGACGGCTTCGCGTTCGGCGGTGAGCGTCGATTCGAGCCAGCGCTTTTCGTCGTCGGAGAGCCAGGTGGCATCGGCCGGACGTTCGGTCATGATGCGCAGCGTCAAGAGACCGAGCGCCATCGCCGGGACGCCTTCGAGGATGAACATCCATTGCCATCCCTGCAAACCGAGAACGCCGTTCGCGTAGGTCATCAACGTCGTCGAGATCGGACCGCCCAGCACCGCCGAAAACGAACCCGCAATGATGTAGCCGCCCACCGCGCGAGCCCGGTAACGCTCCGGAAACCATTTGGTCAGATAGACTGCCACGCCCGGCAAGAAGCCCGCTTCCATCACGCCCAGCAGAAAGCGCAAGACATAGAAGCTCGAATCGTTGAAGACGAAGGCGGTGGC
The DNA here is from genome assembly GCF_012927345.1 of Paraburkholderia polaris. GTDB lineage: Bacteria > Pseudomonadota > Gammaproteobacteria > Burkholderiales > Burkholderiaceae > Paraburkholderia > Paraburkholderia polaris. The sequence goes on along the minus strand of NZ_JABBGJ010000006.1, from coordinate 54,186 downwards.
TGCCGCGACCGCGCCCCACGTCAGCAGAATGCGCGCGATCCAGCGGCGCGCGCCGACCCGATGCAGCAACAGGTTGCCCGGCACTTCCAGCAACATGTAGCCAAAGAAGAAGATACTGCCCGCGAAACCGAACACAGCTGGACTGAAACCCAGCTGCTTGTTCATGTCCAGCGCGGCGAATCCGATATTGATCCGGTCCAGATAGTTGAAGAACATCATCGCGAAGAGCAGGGGCATTAATCGCCCGTACACTTTGCGCATGGTCGCGGCTTCGTTGAATGAGTTCATGTTGTCTCCTACCTTGCTGCGACGGCCGGAGCCGTGGCTGCGTTCTCTTATGGTCGGCCTGCCGGATCGAACGCCGGCAGTGTCTCGTTGGCCGCGCGTTTGACGGCCGGACTTCAGGTGTCACCGCTTGCGCTTGCACGCGCTGATGCGATCATGAAAGGGCGGTGGGCTGAAGCATGAGACCAATGATAAGAACGCCAGGACGGAGAGTCCAAGACCGCTTCCTTATTCTTGTATAGGTTTTTACTTATAGTGTGGCGTCAGTCAGCGGAGCGGGGAGGCAGCTGAGGAACGCACGCAGATGAGGCGAAGCATCGTCGGTGCGAAAGGTGGCCGCGAGCGTCGATCGGTACGACGAACCGGGACCGGCGAGATGGCGGAACACGACGTCGGCGCGTCCGTGCCGTGCCACCGATTCGCCGATGAACGTGACGCCCAGGCCCGCCGCCACGAGCGCGATCGCGGTCTGAATTTCATAGGCCTGGTGGGCGACAACCGGGGTCACGCCCGCATCGCGATAGAGCGTTTGCACCGAGCGTTTGAACTGGGCGTTCTGATGCTTCGGATACAGAATCAATGGCGTATCGGCGAGATCGGCAATCCGCACGGTTTTGTGCGCTGCAAGCGGATGGCCCGGTTCGAGCGCGACCATGACGCGCTCGCGCAGCAGCGGATAGGATGTGCAGCCATCGATCGCCAGCGGCTGCCGCCCGATGCCGATGTGAATGCGCATGTCGCGCAACGCATCGGTTTGTTCCTCGGTGAGCAACTCGAAGAGCTTGAGTTCGACCTGGGGGAATGCGTTGTGAAACGCCTTGAGTGCGGGCGGCAGGATGCTGTACATCGCCGAGCGCGTGAAGCCGACGCTGAGCCAGCCGCGCCGGCCGACGCCGATCTCCTGCGCCGCAAGGGCCGCCTGTTCCAACGAACCCAGTATCTGACGCGCCTCCGTGCAGAGATAGTGGCCGGCCTCGGTCAGACTCAGCGGGCGTCTTGCCCGATCGACCAACTGCGTGCCGAGCCGCTCTTCGAGCGAGCGGATCTGCTGGCTGAGTGCAGGCTGCGCGATATGCAGGCGCTCGGCGGCGCGGCTGAAATTGAGTTCCTCTGCCAGAATCACGAAGCACTGTAACGCCCTAAGATTCATATCCATTTTCCCCGATCTTCGCTAGGCAAAGGATAGCGGGTTGTGCGATGGACGATGCAATGCCCATGCGCCGGGAGGACATCTCGGCGCACCAGCGGCTCCTTGATAATGAAGCTGGTAAAATCACGAAATATATATAAAATTGGCGTTTGTATCACTTTCATCAGATTGGGGACGCGAGCATGAGCGACGCGACAGCAATACTCGACGACGGCTCGGGCCGCACGATGGCCTCCGCGCTGGAATCCACGCTACGGCGCGACATCATCGCCGGGCTGCTGGAGCCGGGCAGCAAACTGCGCGTGCGGGAGCTCGGCGAGCGCTATGACGTGGGCGCCATTCCATTGCGGGAAGCATTGTCGCGCCTAAGCGCGAGCGGTTTTGTCGTGGCGATCGACCAGAAGGGTTTCCGCGTCGCGGAGGTCTCGCTGGACGAGCTGGAGGACATCACGCAAACGCGCCAGGACATCGAGCGCCTCGCGATCACACGGGCGATTCGCCGCCGCGACGCGCGCTGGGAAGGCGAGTTGCTGGCTGCGCACCATCTGCTGCAGCGCCTGCCTGTCTACGACCCAGCCGATCCCAACCGGCTGAATCCGGAGTGGGAAATCGCCCATAACCGGTTCCACGAAACCCTGATTGCCGGCTGCCAATCGCCGTGGCTGACGCAGTTCGCGACCATGCTGCGCGATCAGACCGCCCGCTACCGGCATCTGTCGGCCACCGCGCCGCACGGGCACGACCGCAGTGTCGCCGACGAGCACGAGGCGATTGTCGAGGCGGTGCTGTCGCACGACGTCGAGCTGGCGGGCTCGCTGCTGGCCGATCATTTCGGTACGACCGCGCGGCTGGTAGCCGAGGCGCTGCGAGCGGCTAGCGAAAAATATATATAAAAATTGTTTTATATATATTTTTGCTTTAAGATCGTCCTCAACACTGGAGGAGGACGAAATGCGATTCGTGCAGTTTGAAGAAGAGGGCCAGCGCAAGCTGGGTTTGCTGAAAGACGGCAAGGTCAAGGTGCTGGGTGCGGCGTCGCTCGACGACCTGCTGGCGAGGGGCGTCGATCTGGTGACCTACGCGGCGGGCGTTGAAGTCAGCGGCGAGCGGTCCGTGGCAGAGCTGAAGTTTTTGCCGCCGCTCACGCGTTCGGGCAAGGTGATCTGCGTGGGTCTGAATTACAGCGAACACACGCAGGAGAGCAAGTACGAGCAGCCGAGTTATCCGACGCTGTTCCTGCGCGTGAATACCAGCCTTGTCGCGCACAACGAACCGATCGTGCGTCCGAATGTGTCGGACGCGCTTGATTACGAAGGCGAGTTGGCCGTCGTGCTGAAAAGCGGTGGCCGTCATATCGCGAAGGCCGACGCGCTGTCGCACATTGCGGGCTATGCGCTCTTCAATGACGGCTCGGTGCGCGACTATCAGTTCAAGACGCCGCAATGGACGGTCGGCAAAAACTTCGACGGCACGGGGGCTTTCGGTCCCGAACTCGTCACGCCGGATGAAGTCCCGCACGGTGCACGCGGTTTGCAACTCGAAACACGCCTGAACGGAGAGGTCGTGCAGTCCGCCTCGACCGACACCATGGTGTTCGACATCGAAACGCTGATCTCCACGATCAGCGAGGCGATCACGCTGGAAGCGGGCGATATCATCGTGACCGGCACGCCGTCTGGCATTGGCTGGGCACGTGAGCCGAAGCTGCTGATGAAGCCGGGTGACGTCTGCGAAGTGAGCGTCGACGGCTTCATGCCACTGCGCAATCCGATCGTGCAGGAACCCACGCGCGGCTGACGCGCCGGGTGGTTTTTCGCGCGGCGGCGGCACACGGCCCATAGAGGCCGCTACCGGCGCCGCGCCATGAGTCTGGCACTATCTCGCTGGAGACAGAGATGAGCAACGATGCATCCACGCGCCGCGCCGCCGTTCATTCAATCGATCATTTCGCGCTGAACGTGCCGTCGATCGACGACGCGCGGCATTTCTACAGCGCGTTCGGTCTCGACGTGCGCGATATCGGCGAGGGCCCCGACACGCAGCTGGAGTTGCGCGCACTCGACGGACACCGTTGGGCGCGCATTCTTCCTGCCGCGAGCAAATCGCTCGCGTATCTCAGCTTCAATTGTTTCGAAGGCGATTTCGGCACACTCGAGCGCCAGGTGCGCGAAGCGGGCGGCCGCGTCGGCGCGGAGGCGGTCGCGCTTGCGAACGGGCGGCAACATACGGGTAACGGCCTGTGGTTCGTCGATCCCGACGGCAACCTGATTCACGTCGGCATTGGACCGAAAACAACGCCAACGCAGAAGACGCCATCTGGCCGCCATGAAGTCGACGCCGATCGGCGCGGCTCACACCCGCGTTCGCAGGCCCGCACCGTGCAACCACGGCGCATGAGCCACGTTCTGCTGTTTACGCCCGACGTGTTGCGTGCGGTCGATTTCTACGAACGCGCACTCGGTCTGCGCCTGTCCGACCGTTCGGCCGATCTCATCGCCTTCATGCACGGTACGCACGGTAGCGACCACCACCTGGTCGCGTTCGCGAAGAGCAACGCAAAGGGCTGGCATCACGTTGCATGGGATGTCGACGGTATCGACGAAGTCGGCACCGGTTCCTCGCAAATGGCGGCCGCGGGTTACACGCGCGGCTGGGGCACGGGCCGCCATGTGCTCGGTTCGAACTACTTCCACTACGTGATGGATCCGTGGGGTTCGTTCTCCGAATTTTCTGCGGATATCGATTTCGTGACAGCGGGCCATGTCTGGCCGGCCGGCGACTTTCCACCTGAAGATTCGCTTTATTTGTGGGGACCGGACGTGCCGCCGTATTTCATTCACAACACTGAAGCCTGACCGCCGCACTGCATCGAAAAACATACGCACTGTAACGCCCCAAGATTCATGTACGTCCCGTCTCTGTACCGGCCGACGGTTGATGGAACATGGTGTAAATCGAATCGAGGAGCCATGCAATGCCCGGGTCCGCCGAGAATTGCGAGTGCGAATGAATCTGAATTTCGATGGGCGGCAGGGAAAACGGCAACGGAAGGATGCGGAAGGCCTTGTTGCGGTTAAAGCGCTGCGCGATGCTCCTCGGGAAAATGACGGCGAGATCGGTATGTTGAACGATCTCGGGCGCCACTACGAAATGGGGTAGGCGCAATACGATATCCCGGCGCAGATTCAGTTCTTCCAGCCATTGCTCGACCATCCTGTGCCCGGTTGCGTTTGTGCTTGCGTAGACGTAGCGCAAGCCCGCGAGGTCTTCCCTGGTTGGCTTCTGTTTGCGTAACGGGTGGCCTGCCCGTACCACGCAGACATGTTCGTCGACGAAGAGGGTCTTGCTCACGCAACCCGGATCGAGGCCCGGCACGTAGCCGAGTGCCAGATCGACCTTGCCGCTGCGCATTGCGGTGCTTACCGAGTCGACTGGAAAATTCGCGATCTCGATGCGGATGCCGCGCGCGTTCTGGTCGAGCATGGTGAGAAGCGGCGGCAGAAAATAGAACTCCGACATGTCCGACATGGAAACGCGGAATACACGTTGCGCGGTGGCGGGGTCGAATTTCGCGAGTTGCTGGACCGCCACGTTGATGATCCCGAACGCCTGCGTGAGGGGCGCGTGCAAGCGCAAAGCGGCGTCGGTCGGGACCATGCCGGTGGGCGTTCGAACGAAGAGCGGGTCGTCGAACAGGACACGCAAACGGCGCAGCGCATGGCTGACCGCCGGTTGCGTGAGCCCGAGGCGCTCACCCGCGGCCGTCAAACTGCGCAGATCGGAGATGGCCAGAAACACGCGCAGCAGATTCAAATCCGTAATGCCAGGGTGCGACTTTGTCATGACGTTCGGATCGCGGCAATGAGGGGCGTTTACGTCGGTTTCAGATTACCGTAAATGCTGCGCATAGGGAAATGCGGGGTTGGTCCGCTGTACGGCGGAAACGCGTTGAAATCCTGCTTCATGTGCGCGCGGATCGGCGACGCCAGGGCGGTGGCGAGCGCTTCGGGATCGTCGAAGACGACCTTGTTGCGCTGCATGGTGGTGGCGCGCGGAATACTCAGGCCGGATCGGTAATCGAGCCGGGTGTAGATTTCCAGCTCGCGAATACCGGGCAATTGCGCCATCAGCGGCGGATGATGTGTGATGTAGTGCGTCAGCCATGCGTTGAAATCTTCCGCTTCGCCCTCGTAGCTGACGAGGTAGGTGCATCGTTCAGCGCAATGGTCGGCGTCGCCTGGATTCGGTGTGGCGAATGGCCTGACTGCCATGACTTGCTGTGCGAACGTAAGATTGACTTTGGCAGCGTGCGTTATGCGATCTACGATCCCGTGCATCGCGCCGTCGGTTTGCAGCGCCGTTTCGAGCAAACCGAGATCGTCGAAATACCATTGCAATGCGCAGCAAGGGCTCGAAGCATGGGTCTTCGACAGAGGGGCGCTATCTGGCGACTCCGCTGGGAGATGGATCACGAAACGCGTCAGCCCTTGTATTTCACGCGATGCCGCGTCGAGCAACGACGGGTCGATGGGCGAACTCGTTTTGCCCGTGTCGTCGCAGTGGATGAGAAGAAAGAAACAGGCCTCCATGTTTACCTCGAGGTATGCGTGGTAACGGACGGCGTTACCGCTGCCGGCCGTGTCAGGCGATGGAACTGCCGCCCGAAATAGATGAGCCCGTCACCATCAGATCGCAGCGCAATGTGCCGGATCTGCGCGAACATGACGGAGTGCGATCCGACCGTCTTGATGTCGACGATTTCGCCTTCCAGACTGGCAATCGCATCCGATAGAACGGGCACCATAGCTTGTCCGCTGGCCCATGCGTGACGTCCGAACCGCTCATCCATTGAACATGCTGTCATGCCGGCAAAATCACGCGCGAGATCCTGGTACTCGGCGGCGAGCACATTGATGCACATGTTGCGGTTGCGATGCAGTACGTCGTGGACGTAGCTGGCCTGATTGATACAGACGAGCATTGTCGGCGGCGCGTCCGTCACCGAGCACACGGCGCTCGCCGTGATGCCGCAGCGACCGCCTGGCCCGTCCGTCGTGATGATGTTGACGGCGGCAGGCAGGCACGCCATGGCGTCGCGGAAACGCTTTCTGGTGTCTTCGATCATTACGTTCTCTGCCTCGTGGTTATGAAGTGCGGGGCGCATCAGGGATAAGGCGTGACGGGAGGCACGCCTGCGAACAGCGCGCCGGATGCGTCGTAAGTCCCTTCGCCAAGAAACGCGTGCTGGGTCACGACGATCGAATCCCGAACCAGACGCTGCAGCCGGTTCTCGCGATAAATCGCTGCTATGCCCGCCATCTGATAAGCCTGCATCACGACCTCGGCACCTAGCTGCGCGGCGTGCGTCGCACTCAGGCGCAGCAAATTGGCCTGTTCCTGTGTGACAGGATCGCCGGCCACAATTGTCTTCCATGCTGTCTCGGCGGACTCGTAGAAGAACGCACGGGCACTGCGCCAGTTGGCCTCTGCTTTCGCAAGGCCGGAGCGGTAATAACCTCGATCCGCGAGACGCGGCGCGCCGGTCGTGGTTTTGGTCGATCCGGACATGCCCGTCAGCAGATCGAGCGCCGCGCGCGCGAGGCCGATATTGACGGCGGCGTGCACTTGCGCCTGATAGGCGACGGCGGGATAGCGGTAGAGCGGTTCGTCGATCAACGGCTGGCCCCCGCGTACAAACGTCCATTGCGCATCGACGAATTTGTCGTGCAATCGCAAGTCGTGACTGCCGGTGCCCTGCATACCAACGACGTTCCAGTTCTCGACAATCTCCACTTCATGAGCGGGAAATACTGCGGTGAACGGTTTGCCCGCGCCCGCATCGCCTGAACTGGCGGGCGTGCCACCGATCCCGACGCCGATCCAATCCGCGCCCTTGCAACCACTTGCAAAGCGCCATTGGCCGCTGACCGTGAAGCCGCCGGATACCCGGGCGGCGGGTTGCAGCGGATAGAGGCCGCCGGAGAAGACCTGGTCCGGGCCGGTGGCGTAAATGTGCTGCTGCGTTTCGATCGGCAGCGCGGCGAGATAAGTGTTCGCCGAGCCGAACGCGGCGACCCAGGCGGTTGAGCCATCGGCGATGGCAATGCGCTCGAGGATTCGCAGGAATTGCGCCGGCGGCAGCGCGTCGCCGCCGAAACGCTGTGGCGTACTCGCGCGGAAAATCCCCGCGCGTTTCATCTTCGCAACCATGTCGCGCGGAACATGCGACACCTGATCGAATTCGTCCCGGCGCCGCTCGATCTCGCCGATCAGCGCGTCGAGCGTAATCGGACCTGCGTACTCAGGATAGGAATCCGCGTGATCGATCGCGCGAGGTTCGTAGGCGTACGTCGAAAGACTGCTACTTTGAAGGCTTTGCATGATGGCAACGTATGGAAATGAATGAGGGGTTTAGGCTGACGTGGCGTCGGCTGGACGTCAGGCGTTGTCTTGCTCTTTGCGTTGCGCCTGAATTCGCAGCGCTTTGGGGAAGGTCTCGGGCGCGAGGCACGTCGCGATTACGGTGATCAAACCAAGCACAACGAGGTAAATGGCGACTGGCGCGGCGCTGCGGTAATGAGCGAGCAAAGCGGTGGCCACCATCGGCGAGAGGCCGCCGCCGAGTACCGAAGAAATCTCGCGGCCGATACCCAAACCCGAGAAGCGCAGATGGACAGGCAGCAACTCGCTGATGAAGGCGGGTTGTGCGCCTTCGAGAATGCCGAGCGTGATGCTGTTGGCGAGCACGAGCGCCGCGATCACTTTCCACAGCACGCCGGAGCCGAGCAACGTGAAGTACGGATACGCGACCAGCACCATTGCGATCGCGCCGGCGAGATAGACTGGTTTGCGGCCGATTTTGTCGGTGAGGCGTCCCATCAACAGCGAAACGGGGATCATCAGCAGCATCGACAAGGTCAGTCCGCCCAGCACCCAGCTTGATTTGATGCCGATGAACTGGCTATAGGCGATCGAGAACGCGAAGAAGATGTATGACGCGGCGCCTTCGCCGAAGCGCAGGCCGAACACCGTGAGCACTTCGCGCGGACATTGACGCAGCACCTCGACGATGGGCATGCGGCTGGCGCGGCGCGTGGCCTTCACTTCGGCGAATTCCGCGCTTTCGTCGACGGAGCGGCGCATCCATAGGCCGAGCGCGACCAGCACGGCGCTGCAGAGGAACGGTACACGCCAGCCCCAGCTGTGGAAGTCGGAAGGCGACAACGTCTGCACGAGCAGGAATGCCGTGGTCGACAGCACGAAGCCGAACGCCGCGCCGCTCGGACTCCATGCCGCCAGCGCACCGCGTTTCGAGGCGGGCGCGCTCTCGTAAATCAGCAGGATGCTGCCGCTCCATTCCCCGCCTGCCGCCAGGCCCTGCAGGATGCGCAGCAGCACGAGCATGACGGGTGCCGCGATGCCGATCTGCTGGTAGGTCGGCAGAAGACCCATGCAGACGGTGGCGGTGCCCATCACCAGCAGCGTCAGCATCATGACGGTCTTGCGGCCGTAGCGGTCGCCGATATGGCCGCACAGGACGCCACCGATGGGGCGCGCGATGAAGCCCACGGTAAAACCGCCGAATGCCGCGATCGTGCCCGTCAGCGGATCGCTGCCGACCGGAAAGAACAGCTTGCCGAACACCAGGGCGGCGGCGGTTCCATAGAGAAAAAAGTCATACCATTCGAGGATCTGGCCGAGCACCGCGGTCGTCACCGCGCGACGAACCTTGCTGGTTCGCCGAAGAGCAGGCAGGGGTGTGAGAGCGGCGGTCGCGTCAGAGTTCATGGTATGTGGAAGGTCACGATGTTGAGGGTTCCGCGTCCCAGTCATGCTGATCGGCGGGAGCGGCGATACGAGTCCGGCGGGCATGGTCGAACCATAGAGCCGCGAGAAAACCCGGTCAAATTCGGGACAAAAATGGGCGTCATGAATGGGGTGCATGACGAGGGATGGAGACGGCGTGTACTGGGGGTACTGCCACAAACCACTACACGGTGGTTTCATCCTGGGGACAACTGAGGGAAACGGGTATGCAACTCACCGACTTCGATGCGCTGACGTTCGACTGCTACGGGAAACGGGATGCTGACTGGACGCTCACGCCTCGCGTCATGCGAAGCGTGATGTCAGGGGGAAGATGGCGGAAAGTGCGGGAGCTCGTTAATCCAGTCCGCCCTGGCACAGGTACTTGATCGACATGTAATCGTCGAGCCCGTACTTCGAACCTTCGCGGCCGTAACCCGATTCCTTCACCCCGCCGAACGGCGCCGCTTCACTCGACACGGCGCCCTCATTGATCCCGATCACGCCCGCTTCGAGCTGGCCCGCAACGCGATTGATGCGCCGCACGCCCTGCGTGTAAAAGTAGGCAGCGAGACCGAACGGCGTGTCGTTAGCGAGACGGATCGCTTCGGCTTCGTCATCGAAGCGGAACAGTGGCGCCACCGGCCCAAAGGTTTCTTCGCAGCAGACGAGCATGCCGTCCTGCGTATCGGTCAGCACGGTCGGCGCATAGTAGTTCGGGCCGAGTTCGGTCAGGCGCTTGCCGCCGGTCAGTACTTTCGCGCCGTGTTTGACGGCGTCTTCGACGTGGCGGGCAATCTTGTCGATGGCGCGTTCGTTGATCATCGGGCCGATCTGTGCATCCGGATCGGTTGCGGGCGCAACCTTCAGCGCGGCGACGCGCTTCGCGAGCAAATCGGCAAAACGCGCGTAGACGCCGGACTGCACATAGACGCGGTTCGGGCACACGCAAGTCTGGCCGCCGTTGCGGAACTTGGCGGCCATCAGACCCGTAACCGCAGCATCGAGATCGGCGTCGTCGAAGACGATGAAGGGCGCATTGCCGCCCAATTCCAGTGACAGCTTCTTGAGCGTGCCAGCCGACTCGCGGGCGAGATGCTTGCCGACCGGCGTCGAGCCCGTGAACGTGATCTTGCGTACGCGCGCGTCGGCGAGCCAGTCAGCGACCGCCGCAATGCCCTGTTCGCGCGAAGCCGACAGCATGTTCAGCACGCCGTCCGGCAAGCCCGCTTCCTGGGCGAGCGCTGCCAGCGCGAGCGCGGTAAGCGGCGTGTCTTCGGCGGGCTTGGCCACGACCGTGCAACCGGCCGCAAGCGCGGGCGCGATCTTGCGCGCAATCATCGCCAGCGGGAAATTCCACGGCGTGATCGCCGCGACCACGCCGACGGGTTCCTTCACCGCGCTCATGCGTTTGCCGCGTTGTTGCTGCGGGATCAGATCGCCGTAGATGCGTGTCGCCTCGTCGGCGAACCAGGCGACGTACGACGCACCGTAGGCGACTTCGCCACGGCTTTCCGCCAGCGGCTTGCCTTGTTCCGTCGACATCAGCTTCGCGAGGTCTTCGGTATTGGCGACGATCAGCGCGTGCCAGCGGCGCAGAATCCCCGCGCGTTCGCGCGGCAGCCTATCGCGCCACGCGGGGAAGGCGCGGGCCGCGGCGTCGGTGGCGGCGCGGGCGTCCGATGCGGTGCTGTTCGCGACTTCGACGATCAATTCGCCGGTGGCCGGGTTGGTGACAGGAAAGCGGGCGGCGTCGGCGGCGTCGATCCACTTGCCGTCGATCAGATTCTGCGGGCGAATCAGTTCTTTGCGGGTCAATGCGAGAGACATCGGGTTGCTCCTTCAAATTGCCGTCGAGGACAGGCGTGTGGTTGATACGGCCGCACGGCAGCATGCGGCGGCGCAGCGAAATGCGGCGCGCACACATTGGCGCGCGACCGGCTTTGAACCAGGCCGATCTATGCTTCGATGCTACGCGCGCATGGCAGTCGACGAAATCGCCAATCGAGGCTTTCACGACGCGCGGAGCGTTTTTTTTCGGGCCCCGACAGCATTTTCTGCTGAACGTGGGGTGAAGCCGCCCTGCCCGGATGGGGGCGGCTGGCGACGGCCGTGTTGCGCGGCCACCTGCACGCGTATTCTCGCGCCTCAACTCATGCGCCGCGGTCCCGTCGACGCTCGTACGATCAATTGCGGCGGCGGCGCGAGCACCATCGACGGTTGCTGTTCAGGCGTCTGGATCAGACGAATCAGACTATCGATCGACAACTCCGCGACGGCCGCCGTCTGGATCGCCACTGTCGTCAATGCGGGGTGTACCTGATGCGCCAGTTGAATGTCCGTAATGCCGATGACCGACACGTCGTTCGGCACAGCGCGGCCAAGCGTGATCAACGCCTGTGCCGCGCCGATCGCCAGCAGATCGTTGGTCGCGAAAATCGCGCTGAGGTGAGGGCGGTTCGCCATCAACTGCATGCAGGCGGCGTAGCCAGCGTCGATCGAGTCGCGGATCTGCAGCACTGCGGCAGCGTCTGTTTCGATTCCGGCCTCGCGCATCACCGCACGAAATCCGTTGGAGCGCGCATCCTGCAAGCCGCCGCAACCGTCGCCGATCAGAAGGCCGATCTCGCGGTGACCGAGTTCGAGCAGATGCCTCGCGGCCAGCGCGCCCGCATGGGCAAAATCCACGGCAATGCAGGGCAGCGCGGGCGGCGTCTCCGGGTGTTCCCACATCGCCAGCAGAATCGGCGCGCTGTGCGTGGCCGACGCGCACAAATCGTTGATCGCGATGTCCGTGTTCATCACGAGCACACCGTCCGCGAGCGTGCCGGCGATCTGGTTCAGATACGCGCGGCCGATTTCCGCATCGTCGTCAGTATTGCAAACCATCAGGAAGTACCCCGCTTTGCGCGCCGCTCGCTCGGCGGCCAGCACGAACTCGGGGTAGAACGGGTTCGAGATGTTCGACAGCATCAAGGCCAAGGTCGACGAGCGGCCCTCGGCCAGCGCGCGCGCGTTCAGATTGGGCCGGTAGCCGAGATCGGCGATCGCTTTCAGCACGCGTTCGGCTGTCTCCGGCCGGACCTTCTCGCGGTTGCGCAGGACATTGGAAACGGTGGCGGCGGTGACGTGTGCGCGCTTCGCGACTTCGGACAGGGTGACCATTTTCTGTTTATCCCATATTCAGGGAATGCGATTCAAATGTTGCAAGCGACTGGCGACGTTGATAACTTGCTGGAAAACACAGCGCCTTGCATGGGATCAGAGTAAGGCGCTGAAGCGCCAACTCTGGTCGACAGGAGACACTCACCATGACTTTTTCCCTCGAACTCAAATTTAAGCGATTAAATGCCTGCTGCACAAGAGCTGGCCGTTTATTTTTCATAGAAATTTAAGCGGTTAAATCCGGGAGGCAGCAGCATGGCTACGATTCGTCTTACGAACGTGCAGAAGTCGTACGGTGACCATCCGCCGGTGATCCGGCGCGTGAATCTCGAGATCGCGCAGCACGAGTTCTGCGTGTTTCTTGGGCCCTCGGGTTGCGGCAAGTCGACCCTGCTGAGAATGATCGCCGGTCTCGAAGACCTGAGCGAAGGCGAGCTGCACATCGGCGGCCGCCTCGTGAACGATGTTCCCGCTGCCGGGCGCGGCGTAGCGATGGTGTTCCAGAGCTACGCGCTGTTTCCGCACATGACCGTGTTCGACAACATGGCGTTCGGCCTGAAACTCGCGAAGCAACCCAAGGACGTGATCGAGCGGAAGGTGCGCGAAGCCGCGCGCATTCTGCAACTGGACGCCTTTCTTGATCGCTATCCGAAAGCGCTCTCGGGCGGGCAGCGGCAGCGCGTGGCGATCGGCAGGGCGATCGTGCGCGAACCCGGCGTGTTCCTGTTCGATGAACCGCTGTCGAATCTCGACGCCGCATTGCGCGGCCAGACGCGCGTCGAAATCGCCCGCCTGCACCAGCGCTTCGCGAACGCGAGCGTGGTCTATGTGACCCACGATCAGGTCGAGGCGATGACGCTTGCCGACAGAATCGTGTTGCTGCACGCAGGAGCGGACGCGGAGCGCTTCGGCAGCATCGCGCAGACCGGCGCGCCGCTTGAGTTGTATCACCATCCGAAGTCGCGCTTTGTGGCGGGCTTCATCGGTTCGCCGCGAATGAATTTCATCGACGCGGTGGTCGATTCGATCGAAGCGGGCAAGGTGGCCGTCACGCTGATGAAAAGCGGCGAACGGCTGATTGCTCACGTGGACGGCCAAGGCCTCCAGCGCGGCCAGCCCGTCACCCTCGGCGTGCGCCCGGAACATTTGCGTCTGGATGGCGACGAGCAGTTCATTCAGTGCGTCACGGTGCTATCGGAATGGCTCGGCGAGCACAGCTATATTCACGCGGATCACGAGACCGGCACGCTCATCGCCAAGGCCGCGGGCGATACGCCGATCGGTTCGGGCGAGCGCATCTGCATTCACGTTCCGCCTGCCGCGTGTCATCTGTTCGATGCTGAAGGCGTTGCACTGCGGCGCAGCATGTTCGAACCCGATCGGGTCGCCGCTTGAGGTGCCCAGGGTATCCAAGGCACCCAGGCGCCACCGGATTCACCGAAATCCTATTCCGCCACAGAGCGGGTACATCGTCTGGCAGCGATTCGCTGTCAGCCAACAAGGTAGTCAAGGAGACATAAGATGATTTCTCTTCGCCTTCGCCGTCTGGCACATGCGTCGATTGCGGCCGCTCTGGTCGCAGGCGCACTCTGCTCCACCGCGGCAGACGCGGCCACGCTGACCGTCAACGTATCGGCGCGCGGTAATCAGCGCTCGACGTGGCAGGACGCGTTCGACAAGTTCAAGAAAGCCAATCCCGACGTCGACCTAAAGGCGACCTACATCACCGAGGAAGCGTACAAGGTGCAGATGGGCGGCTGGCTCGCCACCGATCCGCCGGATGTCGTGTCGTGGCACGATGGCGAGCGGATGGCGTATTACGCGCAACGCGGCCTGCTCGAAGACCTGTCGTCCGACTGGAGCAAGAACGGCTGGTCGCAGCAGTATGCGTCGGTGAAGGACGCCTCGACGTATAAGGGCAAGCAGTACGCCGCGCCGCTCGGTTACGACGCCTACGGCTTTTTCTATCGCAAGGACCTGTTCGAGAAGGCCGGTATCAAGAGCGAACCGAAAACGTGGGATGAATTTCTCGACGCCTGCAAGAAGCTGAAGGCCAGCGGTGTTGCACCGATCGCCGTCGCGGCGCGCGATAGCTGGACGCTTGCCGCGTGGTTCGACTATCTCGACCTGCGCATCAACGGCAACGCATTCCACCAGCAGTTGATGGCCGGCGAAATTCCCTACACCGATCCGCGCGTTAAAAAGGTCTACGCCGCATGGAAAACGTTGATCGACGATCACTACTTCATCGACAACGCGCTTTCCTACGACCTCGATTCGATTGCGCCGTTTCTCGTGAGCGGCAAGGCCTCGATGATGCTGATGGGCACGTTCTTCTCGGCGAGCATTCCGGCATCGGTCAAACCGCAGACCGGCTTCTTCCGCTTCCCGGTGATCGACGCGAACGTGCCGCTGGCCGAAGACGGTCCGGTCAATGTGCTGCTGATTCCGGCGAAGGCGAAGAACAAGACCGATGCCCGCAAGCTGCTGGCCTTCATGGAACAACCGCAGATCAACGCCGATCTCGCGAAGGGTTGGGGGCAGTTGCCGTCGAACAGCCAGGCGGCCGAACCTGAAGATGAAATTTCGAAGGTGGGTTTCCAGACCCTCGCGAACACGAAGGGCGGTATCGCGCAGTTCTACGATCGCGACATGCAGAAGGAAATGGCCGACGAAGGCATGAAGGCGATGCAGCAGTTCTACAGCGATCCGTCGCAACTCGACGCCGTGCTCGTTCGCCTCGAAGCGACCCGCAAGCGCATCTACAAGAAGTAAGCCCAAGGGCGCCAGCGGCGTAGCAACAGCTGGCGCTCGCCTTCGATCTCCGACGAGGCCCGATCATGTCTCATTCCGCAGCGCGCCGCTTACCCACGGCGCGGCACCGGCACGTCTCTACGACGCGCCGTCATCAGCACCGTGCGGCGCTTTTCTTCCTGTTGCCGGGTTTTGCGTTGTTTTGCCTGTGCGTGGTCTACCCGATCATCAGCAGCATTTCGCTCAGCTTTTATAACTGGGATGGAATGACGCCGAAGACGTTCGCGGGCTTCGATAACTACATCGAGTTATTCCATGCGGACACCTTCTATACGGCGCTCAAGAACAACCTGATCTGGCTCGCGCTGTTCCTGCTGGCCCCGCCGCTCGGGCTGCTGTTCGCGTTATATCTGAACCAGCATATCCGTGGCATGCGGGTCGTGAAGTCGCTGTTCTTCGCGCCATTCGTGCTCTCGGGCGTGGTAGTCGGCCTCGTGTTCAGCTGGTTTTACGATCCCGCTTTCGGCTTGCTGCGGCTGATCGTCGGTCACGGTATTCCGGTGCTCGGCGATCCGCACACCGTCACCTTCGGCATCATCTTCGCCGCGCTGTGGCCGCAGACGCCGTTCTGCATGGTGCTGTATCTCACCGGGCTGACAGGCATCAATCCGGAAGTGGTCGAGGCAGCGCGCATGGAGGGCGCGAAAGGCGTGCGTCTGCTATGGCACGTGATTCTTCCGCAACTGCGGCCCGCGACGTTCATGGCCGTGGTGCTGACCGTGATCGGCGCGCTGCGCAGCTTCGACCTGATCGCGGTAATGAGCGGCGGCGGTCCGTTCGACAGTTCAACCGTGCTCGCCTATTACATGTACGACCAGGCGATTAAGTACTACCGCGAAGGCTATTCCGCGGCGATTGCCGTCGTGCTGTTCGCCATCATGCTCGTCTACATCGTGTTCCATCTGCGCCGCATGCTGCGCGAAGAACACTGATTTACAGGAGTCACGTGTCATGTATCCGCTTCCCGTCGAACGCTGGAAACCGCTCAATCGTACGCTGTACAAAGCGTCTTTGCCGCTCGCGCTGCTGGTATGGCTACTGCCGATGCTGGCCGTGCTGGTCACGTCGATTCGCTCTTCGGACGAGTTGTCGCAAGGCGACTACTGGGGCTGGCCCAAGCATTTCGCGCTGATTGAAAACTACGGCACGGCGCTCACGCAAACGCCGATGCTCCATTACTTCGCCAATAGTGTGCTGATTACAGTGCCGTCGGTGATCGGCGCGATCGTACTGGCGTCGATGGCGGGTTTCGCTTTGGCGACCTACCGGTTTCCGGGCAATACCGCTGTGCTGTTCGCGTTTGTCGCCGGCAACTTCGTACCGATCCAGATTCTGATGATCCCGGTGCGCGACATGGCGCTGAAAGTGGGTCTCTTCAATAGCGTGTGGGCGCTGGTGATTTTTCATGTGTCGTTTCAGACCGGCTTTTGCACGCTGTTTTTGCGCAACTTCATCAAACAGTTGCCATTCGAGATGATCGAAGCGGCGCGCGTGGAAGGGGCCAGTGAATGGACGATCTACTGGCGCATCGTGCTGCCGCTGATCCGGCCCGCGCTCGCGGCGCTCGGCATCCTCGTATTCACGTTTGTCTGGAACGACTATTTCTGGGCGTTGTGCCTCACGCAGGGCGATGAGGCCGCGCCGATCACCGTGGGCGTCGCAGCGCTCAAAGGCCAGTGGACGACGGCATGGAATCTCGTCGCCGCCGGCTCGGTGCTTGCCGCATTGCCCTCTGTGCTGATGTTCTTCCTGATGCAGAAGCATTTCGTCGCCGGCCTGACTTTCGGCGCAAGCAAGGGCTGATTGCCCGTTTGCCGTCATCTATCAAAGAGACTCTCTTATGCAACTTGGTGTTTGCTATTACCCGGAACAATGGCCGCGTTCGATGTGGGCCGACGACGCGAAACGTATGGTCGAGCTCGGCATCACGCATGTGCGGATCGCTGAATTCGCGTGGAGCCGGATGGAGCCGCGCGCCGGCGAATTCGCTTGGGGCTGGCTTGACGAGGCGGTCGGGACGCTCGCGGCCGCGGGACTGAAACTCGTGCTGGGCACACCGACCGCGTCGCCGCCGAAGTGGCTGATCGACGCGCACCCGGACGTGTTACCGGTGCGTGCGGACGGCGTGCGCTGGAATTTCGGCTCGCGTCGTCACTACGATATTTCCAGCGAGATATACCGGCGCGAGTGCGTGCGCATTGTCACCGCGATGGTGGCGCGCTACGGAAGGCATCCGTCTATCGTCTCGTGGCAGACCGATAACGAACTCGGCTGCCACGAGACCGTGCCGAGCTATTCGCTCGCTGCATTGACGCGCTTTCAGACGTGGCTCCGCCATCGTTACGAGCGCGTCGATGCGCTGAACGATGCATGGGGCAACGTGTTCTGGAGCATGGAGTACCCGTCGTTCGAGGCGATCGGCCTGCCTAACCTCACGCCCACCGACGCCAATCCGATCCATCTGCTCGATTTCCGCCGTTTCATGTCAGACGAGGTGGCGAGCTTCCATCGCGAGCAGATCGATGTGCTGCGTGAGCATGCGCCCGAGGCGGATCTGCTGCATAACTTCATGGGCTTCTTCACGACCTTCGATCATTACCGCTTCGCCGAAGACAACGCGCTCGACGTAGCGGCATGGGACAGCTATCCGATCGCACGCACTGAATCGATCGCGCTGCCTGAAGAGCAGAAGGCGCGTTACGCACGCACCGCGCATCCCGACGTCTCCGCGTTTGATCATGACCGCTACCGCGCAATCGGCGCCGGCCGTTTCTGGGTGATGGAGCAGCAGGCCGGGCCGGTGAATTGGGCGTCGTGGAATCCGGTGCCGGCGAAGGGCATGGTCAGGCTGTGGGCTTACGAAGCATTCGCGCATGGCGCAGAACTGGTGTCGTATTTCCGTTGGCGTCAGTGTCCGTATGCGCAGGAACAGATGCACTCCGGCCTCAATTTGCCGAACAACGAACTGTCGCCGGGCGGCCTCGAAGTGCAGCAGGCGGCGCGTGAAATCGCTTCGTCCGCGGTGCTGTCCGGACTCGGCGCACCGGCGCGCGCGGCCACCGCGATCGTCTTCGACTACGAGACGCAGTGGATGTTCGAGATTCAACGTCACGGCAAAACCTTCGACTATCAGACGCTGGTGTTCGACTATTACGAAGCGCTGCGTGAGCTCGGTCTCGACGTCGATATCGTGTCGAGCAACGCCGATCTGTCGCAGTACCGGCTGGTGGTGGTGCCGAGCATCGCCGTGATCGACGACGCGCTTGTCGATCAGATTGAGCGGAGCTCGGCGCAATGGGTATTCGGCCCGAGGAGCGGCTCGAAGACCACGACCTTTGCCATTCCGTCGAGCTTGCCGCCCGGCGCGTTGCAACGCGTTCTGCCGATGCAGGTGCTCGAAGTCGAAACGCTGCGCCCGACGCTCACGCCAGCGCTTTCGATAGGCGATACGCAAGGTGTTGCGATGCATTGGCGCGAGCACGTTCGCGCCAATGGCGAGACGACCGTCGACGCGCAATTCGACGACACGTGGCCGGCGATCCTCGCCAACGGAAGGGTTCGCTATGTGGCGGGTTGGTTGTCGCACGCGTTGCATCGCACGGTTTTGCAGCAGGCGGCGAAGGATGCCGGTATCGGGACGCAACGGCTGGCTGATGGCCTGCGTATTCGTCGGCGCGGCAATCTGACCTTCGCGTTCAACTTCGGCTCGGAGCAAGTGCAGGCACCCGCGCCGGCCGATGCGACTTTTGTGCTGGGACATTCACAGTTGAATACTGGCGATGTCTGCGCGTGGAAGAACGCGTAGGCCCACTCATGCTGCACCTCGACAGCGCTAGCCAGGGCCTGGCGCTAGCGCAGTGAAATATCCGTGCAGACTGCAGGCTCTACTGCGAGGGTGCCTGCGGTTTGTGCTGGTTTGCACAGTCCGATGTGAAGGCCATGCTAGCCTGATCGGGTGTCATGTGCGGCGCGCCAGGACTGTAGATTTTATCGATGATGCCGAACACTGCTTGCCGGTCGGACTCATTCTTGTAGTACTTTGCCGCTTGATCGAGCGCTTGCGCTTTCGTCTTTTTGTGAGCACGCCAGGACGCCACCTGGCCGGCAATATCGCCGATTGCAAAACATTGATCGCTGACTGTTTGTGCAACGGCTTCAACGGCCGGCTGCGCGAGGCACACCGCGAGCACTGCCGATACGACTACACGTTTCATTACCAAATCCTGTCGTTATGCGCGCCGTCAATAGGGCGCACCGGATTCTCCCACAACTTCGTCGCCACCCCGGGTCACGGAATCAGCCAAAGCGCCGCCGCATAGATGACGAGGGAAACGACAAACGTGATCGCCGTATAGCCCATGACACGCTGGATGCGAATGCCAGCGATCGCAACCACGGGTACGGCCCAGAAAGGTTGCAGCATGTTCGAGACGTTTTCGGCCATGGCGACACCCATGGCGGTGCGCGGAACCGAAGCATGCAGGCTGAGCGCGGCGGGCAGAACGAAAGGTCCCTGCACAGCCCAGTGTCCACCTGCGCTAGGAATCAGCAGCGTGATGATCAGCGAGCTAAAGTAACTCAGGACCGGAAGCGTGACTGGCGTCGCGATGGCCACGAACGTCTTGGCGATTGTCGACGCCAACCCGGTCCCGGTCATGATGCCCATGATGCCGCCGTACATCGGATATTGAAGCAGCATCGATCCGGTCTGCCGCGCGGCGCGGCGAATCGCATCGGCATAGGCGATCGGTGTGCGCTGCAGCGCGAGCCCAACCAGCAGGAAGATCAGGATCGTGGTGTTGATGTCCAACTCGAAGCCCTTGCTGGTCCACGTCATCGCGAGATAGCCGACGCCCAGCGCCAGCACGAACAGCGTGCCGAGCATTGAGCGTTCGACACGGGCAGCGAATGACGATGTCGTCGAGTCCCGGGCATGGGGATCGGCCTCTGCAACTGTCGCAGGCTCGGACTGCGTTTCATTGAAAGCGACAACATCTTCCTGCCTCGGGTGCATCCAGATGAAGATCGCCGTCATGACGATAACCACCAGTACGGTCGGGATGAAGACGAACGGGGCGAACACGGTCTGACTCAACGGAATCACCTGCCCGGTGGCTTTCTCAACAAGATTTAATGCGTTGCCATGCGACGCCTGTGACAACGCGATCGAGCTGGACAAACCGCTATTGCAGACCGACCACGCCGAGTAGCTGCCTGCGACCAGCCATGCGAAATCCACCTTCACACGCTTGGCGATTTCGCGCGACAGGAGTGCGCCGACAACGAGGCCAAGTCCCCAGTTAAGCCACGCGGCCACCGCGACGATCGGGAAGACCAGCAGCGCGGCGCGGGTCGGTGTGCGCACGCCGGCAGCCATCGCTCGCAAGCCGCGCTGGACGAGAGGGGCGTCAGCGATTGCATAGCCAGTCGCGAGAATCAGGATCATCTGCAGCGCGAAGCCGAGAATGTTGAACGTGCCACCGTACCAGGAGGTCAGGATGACCGGCAGCGAAGCATGTGGCGCGAAGGCCGCCGCCAGCAGGGCCACCACCAGGGTCAAGCCAATTGCAAGGACGAACGGGTCCGGCATGACCTGCTCAAACACATAGACTAGACCCGCGACGACGTTTCCACGGCGCGCACTGTGACCTGTGTCAGCTGAGTTGATGTCTCTCTTGTTCATGGTTTCTAGTCCTCTGGTCGCATTTGCGCAGCCCGTGGCGTGCTTAAGGCGGTGCGCTTCATGGGCACATACGTTGCGCATGCGCGTGGCGCACACTACTTATTGCTCATCGTCGTTTGGAACTGCTGCGCCTGCGATGTGATGCCGCGCCAGCGACGCCGAGACGAAGCCCGATACCTTCATGTCCTCAACGAACTTCGACAGATACGCGGCCGCTTCATCGCCTCTTGCTTTGGGCACGCCCATCGCCTGACGGATCACCATGAAGCGCTGATCCAGTATCCGCATTCCGCCCGCTTGAGCGGCGTCCTTTTCGAGCTGTTGCTTGACGCCTGCGGCCACGTCCAGATGTTGATCCAGAAAGCTCTGCACAACCGCTGGCGAAGTTGGAATCCGGACGAGCGTCGCGCGATGCAGTTCGCGCGTCAGAAACAGATCGTAGGCGCTACCCTTGCCGACCGCGACCGTCACACCGGGTTGATCGACATCCTCGTTGGTGATGATCGGCGAGGTATTGCGCACAAGATAAAAACCTTCTATCAGCACATACGGCCTGGTGAAAGCGATTTCCTGTCCGCGCTTCGGATCGACGGCGAAGAAACCGATGTCCGCATTGCCCTGACTTACGTTTTCAACAGAGGCGCCCGCCGACTCGACCGCGACCAGTTGCAGTGGCACGCCGAGTCGTCTGGCGAATTCGGTGGCGAGATCGACGGATACGCCGACCGGTTTGCCCGTCGCCGGATCGAGACTTGCCAGGACGGGATTGCCGAGATTGATCGACGCGCGCAGCGTGCCGCCCGGCGCGAACACTTGCGCCATCGATCCACGCGCGCCTGGGGTTTGCGCGAACACGGACGTCGAAGCGGACATACCCAGGATGGCACCCGATGCCAGTAAGGCTGCCAATGTCCTGAACACACCGCGATGGCGTTTCACTATTGAAAGCTCGGTCATCCTGGGTTGCCTTTGCCTGGCGTACGAGAGCGACGTTATGCAAGGGCGCGTCGAAAGGCTCGCGCGCCCACCCTTCATATTAGTCGTCAACTCGTCGGACCGGGCAGGCTGAATCCGCGAGCCGAGCGTAAAGCCCAACTCAACGCCCAACTCAATGCCCAAACGACTCCGCTTTCGCGCCAGCCTCTGCCGCCACATGCGGCCGTGCCGCCTGCTTGATCAGCAAGGCCACGCACGAAATCAGACCCGCCACCGCGACCATCGCGAAGATGCCCGCGAACGTGAAGTGACGGCGCGTCAGTTCGGCCACGAGGAACGAGCCCGCAATCCCGCCGAAGCGGCCGATCCCCAGCATCCACGCCACGCCCGTGCCGCGACCTTGAGTCGGATAAAACGCCGCGGCAAGGGCCGGCATCGACGACTGTGCGGTATTCATCAGCACACCCGCGACGAACACGATGAAGATCAGCGCGCCGACATTGCCGACCGCCTGGCCGATGAAGTACACGCTCACCGCGGTCAGCGCGTAGCAGGCCGCAATGATGCGGTTCGCGTTGAAGCGGTCCATCAGCACGCCACACAGCACGGCGCCTACGCCGCCGAGCGGGAACAGCGCGGAAATCAGCGTCGCGCGTTGCGGCGTGAGTCCGGCGTCCTTCAGCAGAATCGGCATCCAGTTGATCGAGGCGTAGAAGATCACGAGACCCATGAAATAGGCAATCCACAGCATCACCGAGCCGATGATGTACGAACGCGACAGCACCACGCCGATGCCCTTGCCGCCGGTTTGAGGCGCGGTTTCGGTCATGACGAAACTGCCGGCCTGCGCGGCGTCGCTCGAAATGCGTGCCAGCGCTGCGCGAATCCGTTCGACCGGCTTGCTGTTGGCCACCATGTAGCGGACCGATTCCGGCATCTTCAGCACCAGCACGACCAGCAGCAACAGCGGCGTGATACCGCCGAGCAGCAGCACGCTGCGCCAGCCGAAGTGCGGAATCATCCACGCAGCGAGAAAGCCGCCGAAGGCCGCGCCCAGCGGAAAGCCGCAGAACATCAGATTGATCACGGTCGCGCGGCGGCGATCCGGGCAGTACTCGCCCATCATCGTCACGGCGTTCGGCATGGCCGCGCCGAGGCCGACGCCGGTGATGAAGCGCAATATCGTCAGGTGTTCGATGCTGTTCGAGAACGCCGAAGCGAAGCAGGCAACACCGAACAGCAGCACCGAGCCGAGCAGCATCGAGCGCCGCCCGAGCCGGTCGGACAGCGGCCCTGAGCCGAGCGCGCCGCAAGCGAGGCCGAACAGCGCCGCGCTGAGCACCGGCGCGAGTGCGGGTCGGGTGATACCCCATTCGGCGATCAGCGACGGCGCAATGAAGCCGATCGCGGCTGTGTCAAATCCGTCCAGCAGGACGATGATGAAACACATGAAAAAGATGAGCCACTGGAACGGCGAGAAGGGATGTTCGTTGATAAACGTTTGAACGTTCACGGCGGTGCTGCGGCTCATGATGGTCTCCTGACTGCAGAATATGGAAAGGCTCGTCGTAACGAGCCTTCCTTTCTTTTACGATCGCGCGTCGCTTAGAAGCGGTGCACGATGCCTACGCCGGCGGCGAACTGGCTGCGCGACGACGACGGCGCGCTCTGGAAGCCGTCGCCGAGGGTTGCGGTGGCCGTGATGATGTGGCCCGAACCCGCCGTGCCGAGCGTGTTGCCGTTGGTGCGCTGGAACGCCTGCAACGCATAGAGGCCGGTGCGCTTCGACAGTGAATAGTACTCGGACAGGTTGACCTGCTGGTACTGCGCCGAACTCGTGATGCCGTTTGCCTTGGTTGCGCGCGTGTAGGCATAGCCCGTCGCGAAGTCCCATGCAACCGTCGGCTTCCAGTGCAGCACGACGCCGGCCGTGTTGAAGATCGCCGTATCGCGGAAGCTCGAGCCTACACCCGGAATGTACTGCACGTTCGAGTAGGCTGCGGACACGTCCCAGCCGTTACCGAAGTTGTAGCCGCCGGTGACCGCGAAGCGCTGCTGCGCCTGCGCCGTCTGATAGCCGTTGGTCACGGCCGACACGCCCGGTTGCGCGCCGTTGTTCGACACGGTCGAATCCGCGCCGTACGCGCCGCCGCCCAGCGTCGAATTGTTGATCCGCATGAAGCCCACCGCGAGGCCGACCGGACCGTTGAGGTACTGGAGCGCGCCGCTCCACGTCGAGCCGCGATTCAGGCTGCCCGGCACGCCGCCGACCGCATACGAGCCGCTGAACGTGAAGCCGTACAGTTTCGGCGAGGTATAGACCAGCGAATTGTTGGCGCGGTAGATCGTGTCGAGTGCGTCGACGTCGCCCGGGTGCGCGCCGTAGTAGCCAGTGAGCCACGTGGTCGGGCTATACGGCGACAGCAGCGTGTAATAGGCCGTGTATTGACGGCCGGCGGTAAACGTTCCGTAGGTGTTGTTCGTCACGCCAACCCATGCCTGGCGGCCGAACAGCGCATTCGTGTATTGCTGCGCGCCGGTGGCGGAATTGAAACCCGACTCCAGCTGGAAGATGGCCTTGGTGCCGCCGCCGAGATCTTCCGCACCCTTCAGGCCGAAGCGGCTACCGGCCCATACGCCGTTGATCATCTTGACGGCGGATTTGCCGCCGGAAGTCGAGCCGAGGGATGTCTGGCTGCTTTGATAGCCGATACCCGTATCCACGATACCGTACAGCGTGACGCTGCTTTGCGCGAATGCAGGCGCGCTGGCCAAGGCTGCGATCGCGCAGGCGATCCGGGTCATAGTGATGTTGCGATTCATGAGGCGTTCTCTCCAATTCGACCTGCCTGACCTGCGAGAAGATCCAGGCGACCCGGTCGTCGATGATTTTTTGTGAGTTATGTTCGTATATAGAACTACCATTCTTTATGCGAACAGGCCGAACTGTAAGTAGTTTGACAACAAGGGGCAACGCGGGATTACCCGACTATGTTGCAGATGCACATCGAACCGGGCAGAGCGAATGGACAGCGGGAATGGCTACGGATGCCGCGACGCAGGGTGCGCCGGGAGTGAGGCGTGACGGGAGTCGGGAGTGAGGCGTGACGGGAGTCGGGAGTGAGGCGTGACGGGAGTCGGGAGTGGGGAGGGGGGAGGGGGCGAGCGCCGGGAGGCGGCGCTCGGGTTAGTCTTTCAGGCCGTGCTCAGAAGATCACGTAAACCTTTCGCATTGTTTCCTCGACTTCCCACAGTCCTTCTGTATTGGCTTCGAAAAAGAGCGTGTCGCCGCTTGCAAAATGGACCGTCTCTTCGTTGTCGGGCGTGAAGCGGCCGCGCCCCGCGAGGAAGTGCATCACCTCGGCCTGCTTGACCGAGCGGCGGTACGTGCCCGCCGTGCACTCGAAAATACCGGTGTCGATGGATTCGCTGCCCTTGATGACGCGCTGCACGCCTGATACCCGAAGCGGCGTGGTGCCGGGCAGCCCTGCCGTGCCCCAGTCCTCCAGATTCTGCAGACTCACGCTTTGCTTGATGCTTTGTACCTTCATCTTCACGTTACCTTTTGAATGTGCATGAGCCGATTCATCGGCCGCTCGTGTTCGTGTTTGTGCTGGCGTTCGTCACGGTTCGTTCGATCTTGCCCAACCGCACAACGGTGACCCCGGGTCGCAGCTGCCGCAGCGACGGCATCACCAGCATGCAGTTGTCGTAAGGCGTGACCACCGCTTCGCCGTTCGACCAGCCGATGACCGCGCCGGCATCTGGAAAGATTTCCAGGCCGGTGTAGGGCGCCGCAAAGCGAAAATCCATGCTGGTCGCGACCACCGGCTGCGTCACGCGGACGATGTGCTGGGTGGGCGGCAGCGGCGCCAGCCAGCCGTCCGGCAGATCGGCTTCGTCGATCACGCCGGCCAGCAGCAGGAAGCGTGCGGTGGTATCGCGCGCCACGGCGACCGCGCTTCGTTCCCAGTGTTGTCCGCATTCGATCAGCAACGCGTTTTTCGCGCTATCCGCCGTGCCGAAGCCTTCGTAATCGCGCATGCGGCGGCCTTCGGGGTGGCCCTCGTCGCAGATCACCGTGGCGGGTGTGCCGAGACGCACCGCAAGGTCGATGCCTTTCTGCAGCGGTCCCGCCACGATCAGCGGCTTGCTCTTCTCATGCATTGAATGCAGATCGAGCAGCGCGTCGACCGTGTCGATCACCGGGCGCATCTCGCGTGCGCGGGCCAATTCGCTCGACGTGCGCGCCGTATCGTCGAGTACCGCGGCGGTCCACACGCGATTGAAGTCCTGATCGACGAAGCGGGCCGCGTCGGGCTTCGCAGGATCGAAGCACTGATAGGCGGCGACGTTCGCGAAGGCGAGCGTGAGGCGTCCACGGCGCGGCCTCAACGCGCGGCGCAGCAGTTCGTCGACGACGATCGCCCCGCACACTTCGTTGCCGTGCGTGAGCGCGTTGATCATCACATGCGGTCCCGGCACACCCGAGTCGAACGTATGAACGTAGGCGATGCCGGACGACGATTGTTCGTGAACCGAAATATCGGGGAATTCGACTTCGATGGGATAGGTTTCCGTGCTCATTCGAAAGCGTCCTCGCAGAGGGTTGGGGTCGCCTGGCTCAGGCGAGTTTTGCCGCGATTGCCTGGCCGACTTCTGTGGTGTTGGCCTTGCCGCCGAGGTCGCCGGTATGCGGACCCTCGATCAGCGTCGCCTCGATCGCGGCGAGAATCGCGTCATGCGCCTCGCGTTCCGTGCCCTCGTGATTGCCGAGGAAGTCGAGCATCATGGCGGCCGACCAGATCATCGCAATCGGATTGGCGATGTTCTTGCCGGCGATGTCGGGCGCCGAACCATGCACCGGTTCGAACAACGACGGAAACTTACGGTCCGGATTCAGATTGGCCGACGGCGCGAGGCCGATCGTGCCCGTGCAGGCAGGACCGAGATCGGAGAGGATGTCGCCGAACAGATTGGTTGCGACCACCACGTCGAAGCGGTCCGGGCTCAGCACGAAGCGCGCGCAGAGAATGTCGATGTGCTGCTTATCCCACGCCACATCCGGGTACTGCGCCGCGACGCCGGCCGCGCATTTGTCCCACCACGGCATGCTGATCGCGATGCCGTTGCTCTTGGTCGCCACTGTGATCTTCTTACGTTCGCGCCGTTGCGCGAGATCGAACGCGAACTTCAGGACGCGCTCGCTGCCGTGCCGCGTGAACACGGATTCCTGCAGCACGAACTCACGCTCGGTGCCTTCGAACATCACGCCACCCACCGACGAATATTCGCCCTCGGTGTTCTCGCGCACGATCCAGAAATCGATGTCGCCCGCCTTGCGGCCCGCGAGCGGCGACGGCACGCCGGCGAAAAGCCGGGCAGGGCGCAGGTTGATGTACTGGTCGAATTCGCGCCGGAACTTCAGGAGCGACCCCCACAGCGAGATATGGTCGGGCACCGTGTCGGGCCAGCCGACCGCGCCGAACAGAATCGCGTCGGCGGATTGCAGTTGGGCTTTCCAGTCGTCCGGCATCATCTTGCCGTGCTTGGCGTAGTAATCGCAGCTCGCCCATTCGATGTGCTGATACTCCAGTTCGATGCCGAAGCGTTTTTTCACTGTGTCCAGCACGCGAATGGCTTCCGGCATGACTTCGACGCCGATGCCGTCGCCGGGTATGACCGCAATCCGATAGGTTTTCGACATGTTCATGCTCCTCCATGGGGACTTTCGATGTTTCGACAGCGGTTATTTTATTCCTGCTGTTTGAGCTTAAAATAGCTGCTTTAGTTAAGCCACTGTGCACGAATCGTGTACAAACGAGCGACCTATGAACGCCGTCCCGTCACCCGATCTCGGCGATTTGCGCGTGTTTTGTGAAGTGGCGCGCAAATCGAGCTTTAGCGCGGCGGCGGAAGCCCTGTCGGTCTCCGCAGCGTACGTCAGCAAACGCATCAATGTGCTCGAGACTACGCTCGGTACGCGGTTATTGCACCGGTCCACGCGGCGCGTCGCGATTACCGAGGCCGGCGAACGCGTCTACACGTGGGCCGAAAAGATTCTCGACGACGTCGACCAACTGGTGGAAGACGTCTCTACCACGCGCCGCATTCCCGGCGGCAAGCTGCGCATCTCCAGCAGCTTCGGTTTTGGCCGCCGTTTCGTTGCGCCCGCGCTGGCCCGGTTCTCCGAGCGGTATCCGCAACTGAGCGTGCGGCTCGATCTGTTCGACCGTCTCGTCGACGTGGGCGGCGAAGGCTTCGACCTCGATATCCGTATCGGCGACGAGATCGCTCCTCATCTGATTGCCAAACGGCTCGCGTCGAATCATCGGGTGCTGTGCGCGTCGCCCGGCTATCTCGCGCGGCATGGCACGCCGCGGCAACTCGCCGATCTGTCGTCGCACGCGTGTCTCGCGATCAAGGAGCGCGACCATCCATTCGGTCTGTGGCGTTTGACGGTGCGCGGCGAAGCGGCGTCGATCAAGGTCACGGGACCGTTGTCGACCAATCACGGCGAAGTGGCGGTGCAATGGGCGTTGGCCGGGCGCGGGATCGTGCTGCGTTCGATGTGGGACGTGCGGCCGCTGCTCGACAGCGGCCAGTTGCAGCAGGTTCTGCCGGACGTCACGCAACCGGCGAACCTGTGGGCGGTGTACCCGGCACGGCTGGCGCAGTCGGCGAAGGTGCGGGTGTGCGTCGACTTTCTGGCCGAGGAATTCGCGCAATGGAGTCCGCCGCCTGACATACCGGCGGCGGGGCATGCGACCTGAGTTCGAAAATGGCTAGCGCCCCCGTGAAGAGGGCGTTAAGGCATCCGATCATATCGATCAGAGTTCCAGACGATAGCCCACGCCATACACGGACGCGATAGGCTCGCTGTCCGGCCGTGCGCCCTGTAGCTTGCGGCGCAGGTTCTTGATATGGCTGTCGATGGTGCGGTCCGTGACCACCCGGTGATCCGCGTAGAGATGACTCAGCAGGTAGTCGCGGGAAAAAATGCGTCCCGGCGATTTCATCAGTAGCGCAAGGAGCCGCAACTCGAGCGGCGTGAGCTTGAGTTCCTTGCCGTCGAGTAAAGCAAGATGAAACTGCTCGTCGACTTCGAGACCATGTGGCGCTTGTGGCAAACCGTCCGCGGCCACAGCCACAGCCGCAGCCGTGACGGCAGGCGTTGCACGGCGCAGGATCGCCTTGACGCGCGCCACCACTTCGCGTGGGCTGAACGGTTTGCAGACGTAATCGTCGGCACCGATTTCGAGACCCAGCAGACGGTCGATTTCGTCGATGCGCGCGGTCAGAATAATGACGGGCAATGCCGAAAACTGCCGTAGCTCGCGGCAAATATCCATGCCGCTGCGTCCGGGCAGCATGAGGTCCAGCAGCATCAGCGCCGGCGGTGTTGAGCGAATGAATGGCATCACGTGATGGCCGTCGTCGAGGATCGTGGTGGCGAAACCCTCGAGGTGCAAATACGCTTCGAGCACGGCGGCGAGCTTGGGTTCATCCTCGACGATCAGGATGTGCGAAGGACGCCCTTCGGTCATGAGGTCAGTCTCCTTCCGGCGGAAAACGGGCAGTGATCCAGACGCCGCCGAGTGGCGAGGCCTTGGCGTCGATCGTACCGCCATGCGCCGTCACAATCGCGTGGCACAGCGAGAGGCCGAGGCCCGCGCCACCGTTCTGACGGCTGCGTGATTCGTCCACGCGATAGAAGCGGTCGAACAGGTGTTCGAGTGCAGCCTCGGGCACACCGGGCAGGGAGTCCTGCACGTCGAGTTGCCAACCGCTGGCGCTCTGCGAAAGCGCCACGTGCACGTGGCCGTCCGGATCGGTATAACGCAATGAATTTTGCAGCAGGTTTTTCAGCAGTTGTACGAAACGCGCGGGGTCGACCGCGAAAGTTGTGTTGGCAACTTCCGGCATGCAGACCAGATCGAGTTCGATTCGTTTCGTCTTGAACGACTCCCGCATGGCCTCGATCGAAGCCCGCGCCAGTTGCCCGACATGCGTCGGCGTCTTGCGATAGCTGAGTGCGCCGACATCGCTCAGAGAAAGCTCGTATAGATCCTCGATGAGCTTGTTGAGCATGTTCACTTCGGTTTGCAGCGAGGTGAGCGAATCGCGGTTGAACACATGCACACCGTCTTCTATGGCTTCCAGCTCGCCGCGCAGCACAGCGAGCGGCGTGCGCAACTCGTGTGAAATATCCGCAATGAAATCGCGCCGGGAGCGCTCGGCTTTATGCAGCGAGTCGGCCAATACGTTGAAGTCTCCCGCAAGCCGTCCAAGCTCATCGCGTCTGCCGGCTGGCACCCGTGTCGTGTAGTCTCCGCCGGCAAGGCGGTGGGTCGCGTTCATCAAACGCTTGACCGGCGCGAGAACGATGCGCGCAAGTATCAGCGCGACTAGCGCGGCGAGCACGACAGCAACGCCCGCGATCTCCCAGGTCGCGCGTTTCTGCTGCGCCTGGAATGCAATGTCCGCAGCATCCGAAAGGGTATCGGGTCCGTTCACGGAGAGCCAGCCCACGACCTTGCCGTTATAGACAACCGGTCTCATCGTGCTGCCGGGGGGCGGAGGCCGGCCGATGCTTGCCACGAGTTCGTGGCTCGCGTCGTAGAGTGTCACGGGCGGTCCCTCGGGCGGCGTGTCACGCGCCACGCCGTCATGCGACGGCGGCGAGGAGGGAGAAGGCGCCAAAGGGGCTGAAGGGGGCGGTCGGTCATAGCGACTGTCGCCGCTCACGACACCGCTTGCCGACACACGGTCACGCTCCATCGCGATGTCCGGACTGGACGGTGGCGCGGGCGGAAGGCGCATGCCCCAGTGCGGTCCTTCAGACGGGCCCGAGAGCGGCCCGAGCAGTTGCTGAACGCTGCCGCTTCCGGGAAAGCTTCGCCAGCCCGGCAGCTTGCCCAACTGCGCGGTGGCGAGTTCTTCGCGCAGGGCGTCGTGTGCGGCGCCGTCCAGCAGCGCGAGCCATGCGTCGGGATGCTCCCGCAGGAAATTCCAGTTGCCGTGAGCGGCGTATTCACTCGTAACCTTCGCCATGACGGCTTTGATGCGCCCGGCGTTGCGCTCCCGAACATAGTGCAGGAAACCGTTTTCGAAGCTCACGCGCAAGGCGTAGCCCATCGTTAAGGAAATCGTCAGGCATGCGACTAATACCGCGAGGAACATTTTCCAGGTAATGCCAAAGCGCATCCTCATCCGCTGTTGCTGCCGCACGCGCGAGAGAAGGGTCCGAAGGTTCCCGAAAGGGTGGCTTGGACGAATTCGGATAGTTTCACTTTGCATGGCTGGATTCTAGATGAATGCTACGGCGATCCACAGTTACCGGCGAATCTCCACAACTTCTCCATCCTTTCTTCGTTGTGTCTGCGTGTTGTCTGGATATGATGGTATGGCACTTTTCCGGTGGCCTTGCATAGAGGCCATGTCCGATGGTCAGTTCCGTTAGTGGAGCAATCTCATGCAAGTCTCCTCACCTGTGAGCCGCGCCGAATCGCGCGGTTTCCGGCCCGGCCGGAAGACAGTCTCTACTGGCAGCGCACGCGGCGAGGCTAAAAACGGTGTTAGCGCACCACGGGTTACAGACGCTATGAAGATACGCGGCTGTCGCGTTTCCGCGCCGCTCATGCAACCGTGGGGCGAGTGCTGCCGGATCGTCGAGTGGATCAACCGCAACGGTGAGTACTCTTGCATTGCCGTGCGAGGCGCCGCGACCGTGGCCGAGATCAGGGAGCGCGTGCGTATGCATCGTAACGGTCGGCGTCACACCCTGACGGACGACCCCACGACGCCAGCGAGCCGCGTGCGTTTGCGGCGCGGCTGAGCGTTGCTGAACCTCGTTACCGCGAGTACGTCAGTCCAGCAGACAGGGACTGTAATTTGGCCAAAAAACTTCGGTATCCTATGGCTGTATGATTCGCAGGATCAACTTGAGTATTTCCTTCATGCGCATCCTCATACTCGTCCTGGCCGCGGCATCGATCTGCTGCCCTTCGATCCGCCATGGTTTGCGCCTGGAGAGCATCAATGCTTCCGCCCGCCTCATACGGCCCCGGCGCCTCGTTCGCCAAACTCCCTGCGCCCGATAAAACCCGCACTTTCGCGGGTCCCATGCGAGGGTGGCGACTCTGGCGATGGTACGAACATATAGCCTCGTCCGCGCAAGGTCTGAATGAACTTAGGGGCGGACGGATCGGCCTCTATCACGCTGCGTAAGCGCCAGACCGCAACATCCAGACTGGCTCTTTGGCTCTCCGCCTTTCCTAGCTGGCTGTTGACCATCGAGCGCGTCAGGATTCGCATCGGGTTGCTGGCAAACAGTTTGAGTAAGGCGAACTCGCCGGATCGCAGCGAGATTTCGCTGCCATTCTTCACCAGACGCCGCGTGGCGAAGTCTATCTGGTAACTGCCGAACGAAACCTTCTCACGAATTTCCGGCGCGTCGCACAGCGAGCGGTTGCAGCGTTGCACGGCGCGCTTGATCCTGGCGGTCAATTCGTGCGGATCGACTGGGTCGACGATATAGTCGTCCGCACCCAATTCGAAAGCGACGATTT
The DNA here is from genome assembly GCF_012927345.1 of Paraburkholderia polaris. Lineage (GTDB taxonomy): Bacteria > Pseudomonadota > Gammaproteobacteria > Burkholderiales > Burkholderiaceae > Paraburkholderia > Paraburkholderia polaris. The sequence goes on along the minus strand of NZ_JABBGJ010000006.1, from coordinate 21,776 downwards.
TGTCGACGATCTCGCCGGAGGTGCTCAGTACGAGAATGGGCATGTCGTAGCCCGCTAACCGCAGTTGCCGGAGCGCCTCTCGCGCCTCGATCATTGGCGACTCCGCGCGCAATAGAATCGCTGACGGACATTCCAGTTCCACCCGGCTGACAAGCTGAGCCGCGCTATACAGGACTGAGAGCGCGATCTGGTTCTTATGAAGATGAAAGCGCAACTGATCCCGGACTGATTGATCCGGTTCGACTACAAGAAGGCTGATAGTCATAAATCTGCGTTACCTCCCAACCGGAATCCACGGTTGCAGTCTGTGCGATGTTTACGTTCAGCAATTCGCTCGTTGGAACGACATATCGAACTCAGAGAAAACCGACCGTACACGGTCGCCCTGATGATGATCGAATGATAGGTATCAATGTCGCAGCAACGATGGCGAAATTGAGGAGACTTTGTGAAATCGGAGCAGGAGGGTCAGGCCGGCGCGGATTGCAGTGCGGGCGTCGAAATAATGCGTTACAGATCCGAAGGATGCGTAGGGCGCGCGTAACCTGAAGCCGTGCTTGCGCTGCTATCGTCAAATGGTCGGCTTCCGCTACCTGCGTAGCACCATTTGGAGAATTGATCATGATCGAATTTCTTTCACCGGCGATTCTTGCGGCTGTCTTGCGCGTCAGCTCATCGCCGATCTTTTCAGCACGTCTGGCGATGGCGTCGATTCGCACGCTGTGCGACGTGTCCGGCAGCACGGTGAACGCAGCGCGGGGCCGGGCCGTGGTGGACCATGCAGCGGGTACTCAGGAGGACACACGCCGTGTCTGATCCGTCGACCTTCATGCTGAATTCGATCACCGATATGCGGCTGACGGCGGATGGTCAATATCTGCTGATACAGTGCCTGCAGACCAGATTCCGTATCTGCTGCAGGCGCTGGGCGACGCAGCGAGCGCGGCAGGTGGGGCGGACCCGCGCTCTAGTGACGTCACGCTTCAATAGCGCCCCACGCACTCGCCGCTGTTCATCCTGACGCAAGTCAGGGCTTCTGTTCGCCTTGATGTGTCCGTCATCCTTTCCGATCCTTATCTGCTTTGATACTACGCGGTGTATTTCGACGCCTACGCTTAAGGCCTCTCGTTTCGTTGATGCTGGGTACGGCTGGGTGCGTGCCGCTTGCCGGATACGCACAATTAGTCGGCGCGTCTGCGATTCCGGAACCGCTCAACCAAAACCGACCGTTACTCGATTGCGCTGAATCAGAACTGGAAGCTCGGCTCGGGCTTCGGCGCGTACGTCGACTACAACCGGGTGTCAGATTCGACGGTGGTCACCGATCTTGCGTCGGGTGTCGCGTTTCCGACGGGTTCTACCACCCTGTATCAGCAGGAAGCGGGTCTGACTTACTCAAACGGCGCGTGGAGTGTGCTGGCTCGCGAGCAGCGTTGGCAAGCTTTTACCAGTGACTCGACCTATAACCGTGAACCGCAGGTCAATGTCCATTACGCGCGCTATAACGTGGGGGGCTTCGACTTCGGCGCCGAAGCGGATGCGACGCGCTTTACGATCTCGTCCGCGGATGCGACGCAAGGCAGCCGCTTCGTTTTCAATCCTTACGTCAGCTATCCGATCGAGCATCCCGGCTGGTTCATCACACCGAAGCTCGCATGGCATTTCGCGGCGTATGACCTGACGACGATCGGAGCGGATGCGCCCGCCGGCCAGCCGAAGACCTTCGACGTCAACGTGCCGACCTTCAGCCTCGATTCGAGAATGCGCTTCGAACGAAGCGTGCGGCTCTTCGGGCAGTCGTACATCCAGACGCTCGAACCGCGGCTGTTCTATGTGTACACGCCTTACCGCAACCAGTCGTTCGCGCCGTTGTTCGATACGGCGACGGCCGATTTCGGGCTGGCGGAACTGTTTATGCCCAACAGCTTCGTCGGTAATGACCGGGTGTCCGATGCTAGACGTCTCACGGCGGCTCTGACAACGCGCTTCATCGATCCTTCGAGCGGTGATGAACGGGCCCGTTTCGTCTTTGCGGAGCAGTACGACTTTCGCACGCCACAGGTGACCCTCAACGTCGGCGATCCCATTGGCACCGTTGCGCGCACGGGTGTGATTGCCGGCGCATCGTATAAGCTGGGTCTGGGTTTTTCGGCGCGAGTGTGCCGGGTTATACCCCGGCGACCACGGAAAGCGAACCGACATCGCGATTTAGCGATTATCCGTAACCGGCGTTGGCTGGGCGGCTCTGCTGCGCGGTTGCACTAGTGGTGGTTCTGCGAGAACAACGTTTCGAGCGGATAGTGGCTCTTCACGAACGGCGATTTGATGATCACGTAGCTGAAGTACTTCTCGATGCCGATGTCGCGCTCCAGCAGGCCTTCTACGATGCTCTGATAGTGGCTCACGCTACGTGTGACGAACTTCAGCAAATAGTCATAGCCGCCGCTTGCCAGATGGCACTCGACGATCTCGTCGACGTCTTTGATCGCATTCACGAACTTGATGAAGTCTTCCCGCCGATGATCGGCGAGCGTGACTTCGGTAAACACGATCTGCACGTCGCCGAGCTTTTCGAGCTGGATCTGCGCACCGTAGCCGATGATGTAGCCGGCTTTCTCCAGACGCTTGACCCGGATCAGGCAAGGACTGGGCGAAAGGCCGACCGCGTCGGCAAGCTCGACGTTGGTTATGCGGCCTTTCTTCTGCAACTGTGAAAGTATGCGCAGGTCAATCCGGTCTAGCTTGCAGTCGCTGCTCATCGTAACGTTATCACTCCGGCGATGGGTGAAAGGGGCTGAAGGTGCCCTCTACTCTAGCATGCAGTGGCATGATTTTTGACCTTTAGCGCGGCCCGGACATCGGGTTCTCCGAGAACGTCGTCGAGGGTTTTTTCGAGGCGCTCGAACATCAGATCGAACTCCGACTCCGTGTACGACAGCGCCGGCGCAAAGCCGAGGATATTGTCGCCGAACGCGCGGAATATCAGGCGGTTTTGATACGCCGCTGCGGCGATCCGTTCGGACAGTTTCAGCGCCGGATCGAAACCTGCCTTGCTGTCTTTGTCCGAGACAAGTTCGAGTGCGCCGAGCAGGCCACGATGGCGCGAGTCGCCCACGAGCGGATGCGTGAGCAGCGCGTCGAGGCCGCGGGCGAAACGCGGGGCACGTGCCACGCCGTTCGCGAGCAGGCCGCCTTCGTGATACAGGCGCAGTACTTCGAGACCGATCGCCGCGCTGACGGGGTGCGCCGAATACGTATGGCCGTGGCCGACGATCGCTTCGGCGTCGCCATCCGCAATGCCCTGATAGATTTCGTCAGACATCAGCACGGCGCCCATCGGTGCATAGCCGGCGGTCAAACCCTTCGCCACTGTCATCAAATCCGGTTCGACGTTTTCGCCCTGGCACGCGAACAGTGGACCTGTCCGGCCGAAACCGGTGATGACTTCGTCGGCGACGAACAGGATGCCGAGCTTACGGCAACTCTCACGCATCGCTTTCAACCAGCCGACCGGCGGTACGATCACGCCGCCCGAACCCTGAATCGGTTCGCAGAAGAAGGCCGCGACATTGTCCGCGCCGAGTTCGGCCACCTTCGCTTCGAGCGCGGCTACCGAGGCGGCGATCAACGCGGCGTCGTCGGCGAAATCGTTGCGGTACGCGTACGGCGACGGCAGATGATGCTGGTTTGGCAGCGGCAGATCGAAATTGCGGTGGAATGCGGGCAATGCGGTCAGCCCCGCGCCCACCGTTGACGAGCCGTGGTAGCCGCGTTGCAGCGCGATGATGTGTTTCTTCGACGGCCGCCCGGTTGCGTTGAAGTAGTGCGTGATGAAACGGATGGCCGAATCGACTGCATCGGAGCCGCCGAGCGTGAAATACACGTGTTGCAACGAAGCGGGCGACACCTCCACCAGCTTTTGCGCCAATTCGATCGCCGGGGCCGAGCCGAAATGGAAATAGCCGGTTGCGTAGGGCAGTTTTTTCATCTGCTCGGTGGCGACGTCGACAATGCTTTGCTGGCCGTAGCCGACATTGACGCACCACAGGCCGGAGAAGGCGTCGAGCAGTTCGTTGCCGGCCGCGTCGCGCAGGAACGCGCCGCTGGCGGACTCGAGGACGGTGACGCCGCGGGCTTCGTGCGCGCGGTAGTTGATAACCGGGTGAATCAGATGCTTGCGGTCGGCTTCGATGAGCGAATGAATCGGCATGATGGTTTCTCGTCGCGGGAAAGGGCTGTTGACCGTTCCATACTACTGACCCACGACGATCGCCTGCTCACCTAAACAATTGTCTGAAAAGCGCGCCCGACGCGTTTTGATGCATGCCCTTAGCATTTTCTGCTGCGGACGTTGAAAAACCGCGCCCGGCGGGCGTTTCGTTCAGCGCGGCGTTCAATATCCCTGGGTTCGGTCAATCTGACCGAGCATCGGCAGACCTTCGCGATGGCGGCGCAGATTCTCGAGCACCACGTCGACGGCGCTCTCGGGCCTTGTCGCGCTGGCGATATGGGGTGTGATACGCACCCGGGGATGCGTCCACAACGGATGACCGGCGGGCAGCGGCTCGGGATCGGTGACGTCGAGAATGGCGTTGTGCAACTGGCCGCTCTCCAGCGCCGCCAGCAGATCATCCTGGTTCAGGTGCGGACCGCGGCCCGTTTGAATCAGCGACGCACCGCGCGGCAGCCTCGCGAACAACCCGGCATTGAGCAGGCCGCGTGTGGCGGCCGTGAGCGGCAGCAGGCAGATCAGCATGTCGGTGCGGGCGAGAAACTCATCCAGGGCGCCTTCACCCGCATAGCAATCGACGCCCTCGATCTCGCGAGGCGAACGGCTCCAACCCGCGCAGTCAAAGCCGAACAGGTGCAGCTTTTCCAGCACCGCAGTGCCCAGCACGCCGAGCCCCAGCACGCCAATGCGGCGAGCACTGGCCGGCTTGAGCGGCAGTTCGCGCCAGACCTGCTGTTGTTGCTGAAGACCGTAGTCGAACAGATCGCGGTGAATTGTCAGCACGGCTTGCGTGACGTATTCGACCATCCCTTCAACAATGCCCGGCTCGATCATTCGCACCACCGGTATATGGGCCGGCACGCCTGACAGGTCGAACTGGTCGATGCCCGCGCCGACCGAGAACACGATTTCGAGGTTCGGGAAAGCGCGGGTGGGATTTTCCGGCGGCTGCCAGGCGGCGAGGTAGCGGATTGCGGTCGGGTCGCCGAGATCGGGCCAGATGTGGAACGGCAGGTTCGGTGCTTTCTGCGCGAAGAGTTTCGCCCATTGCGCGCCGCGCGCCGGGTCGGCTTTATAAAGGAAGGCCATGATGGATCAGCAGATCGCCTGGTTGATGATGCCGTATTGCAGATAGGGCGCGTCCTTGCCGACAGCGCTGCCGGTACTGGCGGTGCCGGCACCCGCAAGATCAGCCGGTGTGGCGTGCCGAACCATTTTGACGACCGTATCCACCCGCGGCAGCCCCAACTGCGTCAGCCATTCGGTCAGCCCGCTCTCGCCTGGCGTGTCGATACGCACGAACACGCCTTCGTTGAGCGCCAGCCAGTGACTGATCAATGCTTTTGCGCGGCTCGAATCCTTCGACTCGGGCGCGACTACCGGTCCGATCGCAAAGCCCCGTCCGAAGCGGCGAAACAACGCGAAGCCGACCAATTCACCGTCGCGATCGAGGGCGATGCCATCGGCGGCGCTCAATAGTGCGGGCAAGACTTCTGCACGATCCAGGCCGCTTGCCTGCGACGCCAGTTCGACCAGCCGTGCTGTATCGCTCGAGCCGAGCGGACGCAGGCGCTCCCCTGGCGGCAAGGAGACGAGCGGCGGCTGGAATGCGGCGCCCTGATGTTGGTCGAGCGTGCCAACCGCGCGAAAGCCGAGCTTTTCATACAAAGGCTGACCGGCGGCGGTGGCGTGCAGAAACGTGACGCGGCTGCCGAGTTCTTCCAGCACCAACTCCATCAGCTTCCTGCCGATGCCTCGCCCTTGCTGCTCGGGCGACACGATCACCATCCCCAGCGAGGCCCGGTCGGCGCCGTATTTCCAGCACAGCGCCGTGCCGATCACGCCGCTCGCGTCTTCCGCGACGAACCCCACACCCAGCTGCGCGACGAACCTCCAGTCGTCCGCGCGATGCGGCCATTTGAGTTCGACCGTCAGCGCGTGCGCGGCGGCGATGTCGTCGTGGGTGAAGGGTCTATAGGTAATCGAATCGGACACGCCGTACTCCCTGAATGGCTGAAGGCTTACGCCGTCACTTTGTCATCCGGTGCGCGGCGTGACTAGGACGATCTTTTTATCCGGCGCGTTCGAACGGGCCGCTTCGCAAATCGATGTAAAACGCTGCGTTTCATCGCTCATTACAGGCGCGTTCTGCTGCGCAGGGATTTTTGTCGGCGACATATGCCAGGCCCGCGGCTCTACGATTTTGTCATGGCGGCGGCGTTGTTAAGACGCACCGCCCGGGACTAACAGCCAGTCACACAGGACACTTTCTCATGGACAGCTTCAATCCGGACGACGTCGCGATTCGCAGCGGGCATTTCATCGGCGGTGAGTATGTCGATGCTGGCGGGCGCCGCATCGAGGTGGCGCGCCCCTCGGATGGCGTGATCTATGCCTCCGTGCCGCTCGCCGACGCGCAGATGGTGGATCGCGCGGTGGAGAACGCGTGGCAGGCCTTCAGAACGAGCGGCTGGGCGCGCATGGCGCCGCGTGAGCGCGCGAAGATCCTGCGCCGCTTCGCCGAGCTGGTCGAAGCCGATGCGCCGTTTTTAGGCCGTCTGGAGGCGCTCGGTTCGACCCGCCCGATTGCTCAGGCAATTGGCTGGGATGTGCCGTTCACCGCCGAAGGCATCCGCTTCTACGCGGAGTTCGCCGACAAGCTGGGCGGCGACGTGGCGGCAACCGATCACGACCATCTCGGCATGACGATCGCCGAACCGTACGGCGTGATCGGCGCAATCGCGCCGTGGAATTTCCCGCTGGTGATGGCTTCATGGAAGATCGCCCCTGCACTGGCGGCGGGCAACGCGGTGGTGCTGAAGCCTTCGGAGATGACGCCGTTCTCGGTCTTGCGGCTCGCCGAACTGGCCGTGCAGGCGGGCGTGCCTGCGGGCATCTTCAACGTGGTGCAAGGCGACGGTCGCGTCACCGGCGACGAACTGGTGCGCCATCCGAAGATCAGCAAGGTCACCTTCACTGGCTCCACGCGTACCGGCGCCGCGATCATGGCGGCCTGTGCCAATAGCGGCACCAAGCCAGTCACGCTCGAACTGGGCGGCAAGAGCCCGCAAATCGTGTTCGCCGACGCTCCGCGTCTCGACGACGTGGCACGCCGGATCGCCGGCGCCATCACCGGCAATGCCGGCCAGGTGTGCGTGGCAGGCTCGCGGCTGCTGGTCGAGCGAAGCCTGGCGGAGCCGCTGGCCGAGCGGATCGGCAAGGTCTTCGCCGAGTTGAAACCGGGCGCGACGTGGGCCGCCGGCACCACGTTGTCGCCGATCATCTCCGCGCCACAGGCGGCGCGCATCGAAGGGATCGTTGGGCGCACGCTGGATGCGGGCGCGACGCTGCGCTACGGCGGCGTGCGGGCTGACGGCGGGGCGGCGGGTGGATCGAGCGGCGCGTTCTATACACCGACGCTCCTGACGGACGTCACCGCCCACTCCGAGGCCGTGCGCGAGGAAGTGTTCGGCCCTGTGCTGACGCTGCAGACCTTCGACACCGAGGAAGAAGCGCTCTCGCTCGCCCAGCATCCCGAGTACGGGCTCGCTGCCGGCGTGCACACCGCCGACCTCGGCCGGGCGCTGCGCTTCGTGCGCGGCCTCGAGGCGGGGACGGTCTGGGTCAACCGTTACGGTCGCACCTCCGACTTCATGATCCCCACCGGCGGCTACAAGCGCTCCGGCATCGGCAAAGACCTCGGCCGCCAGGCTTACGAAGCAAACCTGCGTTTCAAGAGCGTGTTGATCGACCTGCGGGCCTGATTCCCGCAAAGCCAATACGGGCGGGGCTTCCAGCCCGACCACCGCAGACTGTGCTGCGCAACGGCCTCAAAACGCATGGTTTGTGTCATCAGCACTGCCCGAATCAGGAACATCTATGTTTTTGCGCTGATTAAATCTTTTACAGGAATTAGCTTTGTCGATCCGGAGTTGGTGCAAAGCCCTTACTCCGGTCCCATGCAACACAGTTGCCCCTGTTTTCGCCACTGAACTCGCCGCGAGTTCATCACAACGATAGGACTGCACCATGATCGAATTCGAACCGAAATACATCACCTTTGACTGCTACGGCACGCTCACGAAGTTCCGTATGGCCGACATGACCCGCGAAATGTTCGGCCACCTGCTGAACGCCGAAGACCTGGAAAAGCTCGTCGCGTTCTACGCGGGCTATCGCCGCGACGAAGTGCTCGGCGCATGGAAGCCGTATCGCGACGTGGTGGTCAACGCATTGCGCCGCGCCTGCAAGCGCATGAACGTCGCGTTCGATGAAAAGGAAGCCGAGAAGATATACCTGGCTGTGCCGACCTGGGGTCCGCATCCGGACGTGCCGGAAGGCCTCTCGCGTCTGGCGAAGAAGTACAAGCTGGTGATCCTGTCGAACGCGTCGAACAACCAGATCCAGAGCAACGTCGACAAGCTCGGCGCGCCGTTCCACGCAGTCTTCACCGCGGAGCAGGCGCAGTCGTACAAGCCGCGCATGCAAGGCTTCGAATACATGTTCGACCAGCTGAACTGCAATCCGGAAGACGTGCTGCACGTGTCGTCGAGCTTGCGCTACGACCTGATGACCGCACACGACCTGGGCATCAAGCACAAGGCCTTCGTCAATCGCGGCCACGAACCGTCGACGCCGTACTACCAGTACTACGAAGTCAACGACCTTCCGCAGCTGGCCGCGGAACTCGGCCTGTAAGCGTCGATTGCCCCATTGCCCATCTCAAGGACAGACCGGATGAAGCTCGATTCCTATTGGCTCGATACCGCACCGGCGCTCGTTTCGGCGTGTGAAGGTCCGGTCGAGGGCCAGGCCGATGTCGCCGTGATCGGTGGTGGCTTCACCGGCCTGTCGGCGGCGCAGGCGTTGGGCAAGCGCGGCGCCTTGGTGACGGTGCTCGACGCGGGGCGCATTGGCGGCGGCGCGTCCGGGCGCAACGGCGGGCAGGTCAATACCGGCGTCGCGCAGGATTTCGTCGCGCTGGTTGCGCAACTGGGTGTGGAGCGTGCGAGCGCCTGCTACCGCGCGTTTTCGGATGCGGTCGACACGGTCGAGCGTCTGATTCGCGAGGAAAACATCGACTGCAATTACAGCGCGACCGGCAAGCTGAAGCTGGCGTCGAAACCGCATCACTTCGCGCATCTGGAAAAGACGGCGGAATTGATCCGACGAGAAGTCGATACGGATATCGAACTAATCGGGCGTGAGCGGATTCGCAGCGAAATCCAGTCGGACAGTTTTTACGGCGGATTGCTGCAACGGCACGGCGGCCAGATGCATATGGGCAAGTTCACGGTCGGACTCGCCGATGCCGCGGTTCGTCGCGGCGCGAAGCTGTATGAAAACGCGGCGGTCACGGCGATCGCGAAGGACGGCAGTGGCTTCAAGGTCACCACCGCACGCGGTGAAGTGCGCGCGAAGCAGGTGTTGATCGCCACCGGCCCGTCGCGGCACGGTCCGTTCGGCTGGTATCGGCGTCGTCTCGCACCGGTGGGTTCGTTCATCGTCGTGACGGAGCCGCTATCGCCGGAACTGCTGGCACAGGTGTTTCCGAACCGCCGTGCGTACACGACCACGCGCCTGATGCACAACTACTTCCGCGTGACGCCCGATTCACGTTTGCTGTTCGGTGGCCGTGCGCGCTTCACGGCGTCTGAGCGGCCGTCGGACGCGAAGAGCGGAAGGATTCTGCAGCAAGGTCTCGCCGCGATGTTTCCGATGCTGGCTAACGCGCGCATCGACTATTGCTGGGGCGGTCTCGTGGATATGACCGCCGACCGTCTGCCGCATGCCGGGCAACACGACGGGATTTACTTCTCGCTGGGTTACAGCGGCCACGGCACGCAGATGTCGACGCACATGGGCCAGGTGATGGCCGACGTGATGGACGGCCACGAAGAGCGCAATCCGTGGCGCGAGTCCGAGTGGCCCGCGATTCCAGGCCACACCGGCAAACCCTGGTTCCTGCCGCTGGTGGGGACGTACTACCGCATCAAAGACATTTTTTATTGATTTCTCATTGTTGTATTTGCCATTAAAAAACCACGCAGCTATCCCTGTCACCCTCGCGGAGAAGTTCGATGAATAAGGAAAACTCGCAATATGACGCTCTTCAACTCGGCACCGGGTTGGAGCGATTGACGTCAAAAGGCGCGTCGCGGCGCGGCGTGCTGCGCGCGATGGCCGCTGCCGGCATGATGTCGGTGACGGGCGCCGGCCTGTTGAGCGCGAGCGGTGCGGCTTTTGCGCAGGCGAAGCCGAAGCAGGGCGGCAAGATCCGGGTGGCGACGCAGTCCGCATCGGCCGCCGACACGCTCGATCCGGCCAAGGGCGCGCTCGGGACGGACTATGTCCGCGGCTTCATGTTCTACAACTGCCTGACCGAACTCGATTCGCATCTCGGCGCGAAGATGGCGCTCGCCACCTCGCTGGACACGAAGGATGCGACGGTGTGGGTCGTCAAGCTGCGCACCGGCGTGCAGTTCCACGACGGCAAGGCGCTCACGCCGGCGGACGTCGTGTATTCGATCATGCGGCACAAGGATCCGGCGACGGCATCGAAGGCGAAGACGCTTGCCGATCAGATCAAGGATGTGAAGGCGACGGGCCCGAACGAAGTGACGATCACGCTGGACGGTCCGAATGCCGATCTGCCGGTGATTCTCGCCACCTCGCATTTCCAGATCATCAAGGACGGCACCAAGGATTTCAAAACAGCGATCGGCACCGGCCCGTTCAAGGTCAAGGAATTCTCGCCGGGTGTGCGTACGGTCGGCGTGAAGAACGCGAATTACTGGAAGCCGGGCCTGCCGCACCTCGACGAAGTCGAATTGATTGGCATCGGCGACGAATCCGCGCGCGTGAACGCACTGCTCTCGGGCGACGTCCAGTTGATCAACGCGGTAAGCCCGCGCTCGACGAACCAGATCAAGGGCGCCAGCGGTTTCTCGGTGCTGGAGACCAAAACGGGCCAGTACACCGACCTGATTGTTCGCGACGAAGGTGGCATTACCGGCAACGATGATTTTCGTCGAGGCATGATGTACCTGCAGGATCGCGAGCAGATGCGCCGGGCGATCTTCCAGGGTTATGGCGCGATCGGCAACGATCAGCCTATCGATCCGACCAACAAGTATTACCTGGCCGGTTTGCCGCAGCGTACGTTCGATCCGGACAAGGCGAAGTTCCACTTCCAGAAAGCCAAGGTCGGCAGCGCGCCGATCCAGATTTTCGCGTCGCCGGCGGCGGACGGTTCGGTTGAAATGGCGATGTTCCTTCAGCAGGTCGCGCCCCAGGCCGGTCTGAATCTTCAGGTGTCGCGTGTGCCGGCCGACGGCTACTGGTCGAACCACTGGATGAAGCATCCGCTGGGTTTCGGTAACGTCAACGCGCGTCCGAGCGCCGACGTGATTTTCACCCAGTTCTACAAGTCGGACGCACCGTGGAACGAAGCGAACTGGAAGAGCCCGAAGTTCGACCAGTTGCTGTTGGCCGCACGCGGCGAACCGGACGATGCGAAGCGCAAGAAGATCTACGGCGACATGCAGGTGCTGGTGCATGAAACCGGCGGTACCGGCATTCCGATGTTCCAGAGTTCGATCGATGCTCACACGACGAAACTCAAGGGGCTTAGCTCGATTCCGCTGGCTGGCCTGATGGGTTTCATGTTCGCGGAAAACGTCTGGCTGGAAAGCTGAGCGGGCCGTGCCTGAGGCGGCTGCGCCTGGCCGGCCGCGCCTAAGCCGGCCGCGCCTGAACAGCAACGCCTAAGGTGGTCCCGCCTGACCAGCAGTAAGGAAGGATTTCCAGTCTGACGAACTGGAAAGTCACACCCGGCAACACGCACGCCGCGCATCAAGCGGCGTGCGGCTTCAACCTAGGAGCCGACTTCGATGAAAGCACACGTGCAACGACTCATCGCCGCGCGCCTTGGCCTCGCGCTGCTTACGCTGCTGCTGGTCTCGGCGGTCGTGTTCGCCATCACCGGGCTGCTGCCCGGCGATGCCGCTCAACAGGCGCTTGGCCAGGCAGCCACACCCGAAGCCGTCGCGGCATTGCGGCATCAGTTCGGCCTCGACCAGCCGGCGCTGCAACGCTACTTCGAGTGGCTCATTCATATTGTCAGCGGCAACTTCGGCACCTCGCTGTCGAACAATCTGCCGGTCAGCGAGCTGATCGCGACGCGCCTGCCAAATTCGCTGGTGCTGGCGGGTCTGACGTCGCTGGTCTCGGTGCCGGTGGCGTTGTTGATCGGTATTTCGTCGGCAATGTTCCGCGGCTCGCTGCTCGATCGCACGCTCAACGTGCTCACGCTGTCGACGGTGGCTGTGCCGGAGTTTCTGATCGCGACGATCGCCGTGCTGATCTTCGCCGTCAAGCTGCGCTGGCTGCCCGCGCTGTCGTATCTCTCGGAGGTGCATTCGTTCGGCGCACTGCTGCGCATCTACGCGATGCCGGTGATGACGCTGTGCTGCGTGATCGTCGCGCAGATGGCGCGCATGACGCGGGCTGCGGTGCTCGATCAGCTCAATTCGTCGTATGTGGAAATGGCCGTGCTCAAGGGTGCCTCACCCGCGCGCGTGGTGCTGCGGCATGTGTTGCCCAACACCATTGGGCCGATTGCCAATGCAGTGGCATTGAGCCTGTCGTATCTGTTCGGCGGCGTGGTGATCGTGGAGTCGATCTTCAACTATCCCGGCCTTGCGAGCCTGATGGTGGATGCCGTCACCAACCGTGACATGCCGCTTGTGCAGGGCTGCGTGATGGTGTTCTGCGCGGCGTATCTCGCGTTGGTGTTGATCGCCGACCTGTGTCAAATCGTATCCAACCCGAGGCTGCGTCGATGATGAGCCAACCTACCAATCCCCACGTTCCTCATGTTCCCCATGCCGGCACCGAGCTGTACGACATGAGCCAGGATGACCCCACTATCGAGCCGCCGGTCGTCGAAACGGCCGCGCTGAAGCAGGGCGTGTTTAAACGGCTGGTGCATCGCTTCTCCGTGCTCGGCCTGATCGGCTTCGTGCTGGTGGCTTTCTGGCTGATCGTCGCGTTCATTGGACCGCTGGTCGCACCGTATAAAGGCGGCGCGCTGACATCGACGGAGATTTTCGGCCGCTATAGCGCGGCCTATCCGCTCGGCACCGACTATCTCGGCCGCGATATGTTGAGCCGGATTCTCTACGGCGCGCGCTACACGGTCGGCCTTGCGCTGGCTGCCGCCGTGCTTGCCAGTCTGATCGGCACGTTTTTTGGTTTGCTCGCCGCGGTGTCCGGGCGCCTGGTCGATGAAGTCCTGAGCCGTCTGTTCGACGCGCTGATTTCGATTCCGAGCAAGGTGCTCGCGCTGGTTGTCATCGCCGCGTTCGGTTCGTCGATCACGATGCTGACGACTGTCGCCGCTTTAGCCTATATTCCCGGCGCATTCCGTATTTCGCGCTCGCTCGCGGTGAACCTGATGGGCCTCGAATACGTGCAGGTGGCAAGAGCGCGTGGCGAGGGCATCTTCTATATCGCACGAGTCGAAGTGCTGCCGAACATGATTCATCCGATGCTCGCCGATTTCGGTTTGCGCTTCGTGTTCATCGTGCTGCTGCTGAGCGGGCTGAGTTTCCTCGGCCTCGGCGTGCAGCCGCCGAATGCGGATTGGGGTTCGCTCGTGCGCGAGAACATCGGCGGTTTGTCCGAGGGCGCGCCTGCTGTTTTGATGCCGGCCGTCGCGATTGCAACGCTGACTATCGGTATGAATCTGCTGATCGACAACCTGCGGCGTCGTGGCCGTAGCCATGGAGGTGCATGATGGCTGATCGCGCTGATCGGGACATGATTGAAGTGAAGGGTCTGCGGGTTGTCGCGGGTGCGGCGCCGGGGCCGGTTATCGAGATCGTCAAGGGCGTCGATTTTTCGGTGAAGAAGGGCGAGGTGCTGGCGCTGATCGGCGAGTCCGGGTCGGGCAAGACGACCATTGCGTTGTCGTTGCTCGGTTATGCGCGGGCGGGTTGTTCGATCAGCGGCGGTTCGATTCGTATCGGCGATGTGGAGGTGCTGTCGCTCGATGCGAAAGGCCGTCGCGGGTTGCGCGCACGGACTGTTGCTTATGTCGCGCAGAGTGCGGCGGCGGGTTTCAATCCCGCGCGCACGATCATGGATCAGGTCACCGAGCCGGCCTTGCTGCATCACTTGATGTCCGCCGAAGCGGCGCGCACGAAAGCGATCGGCCTGTTCCGCGCGCTGGCGCTGCCCGCGCCGGAGACGATCGGCGATCGTTATCCGCATCAGGTATCCGGTGGCCAGTTGCAGCGCTTGATGGCCGCGATGGCGTTGATCACCGATCCTGCTGTCGTCGTGTTCGACGAGCCGACCACCGCGCTCGATGTCACGACGCAGATCGAAGTGCTCGCGGCCTTCAAGAAAGTGGTCCGTGAACTCGGCACAACCGCCGTGTACGTGTCGCACGATCTGGCGGTGGTCGCGCAGATGGCGGACCGCATCGTCGTGCTGAATGGCGGCGCGGTGAAGGAAAACGGCGCGGTCGCGCAAGTGCTCGATGCGCCTGTGGATGCCTACACGCGTCAGTTGCTCGCCGCCACACGCCGTCCGGAAGTGGAGCTGGAGACGCCGCAGCAGGTCGGCAAGCACATCCCGCCGCTGCTCGAAATCCGCGGTCTCTCGGCGGGCTATGGCCGGGTCGATCGCTTCGGCGCACCCGCTGTGCGTGTGCTCGACGACGTCAGTTTGTCGATCCCGCGCGGCAGCACGCTCGGCGTGATCGGCGAATCCGGTTCGGGGAAGACGACGCTCGCGCGCGTGGTGGCGGGCCTCGTTGACCGCGCGCGTGGCGAGGTGTTCTTCAACGGTGAGCTGTTACCGGCCCAACTGTCGCGCCGCACGCCGGAGCAGTACCGGCAGATCCAGATCGTGTTCCAGAACGCCGACACGGCGCTGAATCCGAGCCATTCGATCGCCGATATCCTGGGCCGCCCGCTCGCGTTCTATCACCATCTGGGTGGCTCGGCTGCGAAGAAACGCATGCTGGAACTGCTCGATCTGGTGCAACTGCCCGCCTCGATTGCCACGCGCACGCCTGCCGGACTCTCCGGCGGCCAGAAGCAACGCGTGAATCTGGCACGCGCGCTCGCCGCCAATCCCGCATTGATCCTGTGCGACGAAGTGACCTCCGCGCTCGATACGGTGGTCGGCGCGGCGATCCTCGACCTGCTCGCCGAATTGCGCCGCGAACTCGGCGTGTCGTACATGTTCATCAGCCACGACATCTCGACCGTGCGCGCCATTTGCGACGAAGTGATCGTGCTGTACGCGGGGCACCGCGTGGAAGCCGGGCAGCGCGACGTGCTCGCGGCGCCGCCCTATCACCCGTACACGGGCTTGCTGGTCGACTCGGTGCCTGCTTTGAAACCCGGCTGGCTCGACGCACGCCGCGTGATCGGTTGTGCCGCGCTGCCGGTGATGGGCGAGAGCGCCGATATTCCCGAGTTGTGCTCGTTCCGCGCGCGCTGCCCGGTTCGCATCGACGGGATGTGCAATATGACGCCGCCGTCCATGAAGAAACTGCCTTCGGGCGCGGAGATTCTTTGCCATCATCCGGCCGCCGAATTGAACCGCTTGCAGACCGCGGAGGCGACCCCGGCATGAACGGACGATTTGTGCGGCTCGCGGAGACGGGCCGCAAGACCTTTCCTATTACCGTGGACGGCGTCGTGCGCGAAGCTGCCGAGGGCGACACGCTGATGGTCGCCTTGCTGACCGGCGTGAGCGGGTTGCGCGATTCCGAATTCGGCGATGGCCGCCGTGCCGGTTTCTGCCTGATGGGCGCGTGCCAGGATTGCTGGGTCTGGACGGCGCAAGGCGAACGCATGCGGGCGTGCAGTACGCCCGCGGCGCCTGGCATGTCGATCGTGACGAAGCTGGCCGAAGCCGGGGAGGGTGTATGGCCCCGCGTGTAGTGATCATCGGCACTGGGCCGGCGGGCGTGCGCGCCGCGCAGGCGCTGGTCGAGGCCGGGCTGCGGCCGACCGTCATCGATGAAGGACGGCGTGACGGGGGCCAGATTTATCGGCGGCAACCGGAAGGTTTTTCGCGCAGCTACGCGACCTTGTACGGCACCGAAGCCGAGCGCGCTGCTTCGCTGCATCAGCGCTTCGATGCGCTGAAGGGCAAGATCGATTATCTGCCCGAGACGCTAGTCTGGAATATCTCGCCGAACACCGTGCATCTGGCGAGCGGCACGCGCTACCAGACGCTGACGTTCGATTCCCTGATTGTTTGCAGCGGCGCGACGGACCGGCTGATGCCGGTCAAGGGCTGGCACCAGGCCGGCACCTATAGCCTCGGCGGCGCGCAGGTTGCGCTGAAATCGCAGGGCTGCGCGATCGGCTCGCGCATCGTGATGATGGGCAGCGGTCCGCTGCTGTATCTCGTGGCCGCGCAATACGTGAAGGCGGGCGCGCAGGTGGCGGCGGTGCTCGATACGTCGACGTTCGTGCAGCGTGTGGCTGCGCTGCCTCGTTTGCTGGCGATCCCGGCCGCGCTCAAAAAGGGGATTGCGTTGACGCGCGTGCTGTCAAAGGCGCGCGTGCCGGTTCATCGCGGCGTGCAGCCGTTGGAAATCAAAGGCTCGCCGCAAGACGGCGTAAGCGGCGTCGAGGTTGCATTGCCTGGCGGCAAGCGACTCGAATTCACATGCGATGCGGTCGCACTCGGTTATCACCTGCGTCCCGAGACGCAGCTTGCGGACCTCGCGGGGTGTCGCTTCCTGTTCGACGACAACACGCAGCAGTGGCTTCCGCAAATCGACGACGATGGCCGTAGCAGTATCAAGGGCGTCTACCTGGCGGGCGATGGCGCAAGAGTGCGCGGTGCGGACGCAGCCGAACGTTCGGGCCGTCTCGCGGCTTTGGCGGCATTGCATGATCACGGCGTGCCGGTCGAAGGCGCCGAGCAGTTGCGCGCGGAACTCGCACGTTTCACGCGCTTCGCCGCGGGTCTGCGGGAAGCCTTTCCGTGGCCAGCGAAATTCGCTGCGTCCCTGCCGGATGAAACGATCGTCTGCCGTTGTGAAGCGATTACAGCCGGTGAACTACGCCGTGTCGTGCACGCGACGGGCGCCCAGGAAGCCAATCGCGCGAAGGCCTTTTCGCGCGTCGGCATGGGCCGCTGCCAGGGGCGCTATTGCGGCCACGCCGGCGCGGAAATCATCGCGGCGGCGGCTTCGGTGCCGTTGTCCTCGGTCGGACGGCTGCGCGGCCAGGCGCCCGTCAAACCGCTGCCCGTGGCGCTTACCGAAGAGGTGGCCGAATGAGCGCGACGACTGCAAACGAAGCCGATGTCATCGTGATCGGCGGCGGCATCATGGGGACGACGACCGCATTTTTCCTGCGTCAGCGTAGCCGGTCGGTGATCCTGCTCGAACGTGGGCTCACGGGGCAGCAGGCGAGCGGCGTGAACTTCGGCGGCATCCGCCGGCAGGGCCGCGCGCTGCCGCAACTCGAAATGGCGAACCGCGCACTGCGGACATGGCAGCGCTCGAAGGAACTGCTCGGCGAGGACATCGAGTTTCTGGCGTCGGGCCACACGCGCGTGTGCTACCACCAGAAGGACGTGGAGAATTTCGATCAATATGCGATCGACGCCCGCGCTTATGGTCTCGACCTCAACGTGCTGCACGGCGACGCGATGTTCCAACGCTTTCCGTTTCTCGGGCGCGAGGTGCTGGCGGCATCGATTTCGCCACTCGACGGTCACGCCAATCCGCGTCTCGCTGCCCCCGCGTTTGGGCGTGCGGCCGCGCGGCTCGGCGCCCAGGTGGTCGAGAATACCGAGATTGTGCGTGTCGAAAAAGACGGTGAGCGGTTTCGCGTGGAGAGCGCACGCGGCGACGTGTATTGGGCCGCGCAACTGGTGATCTGCGCGGGCGCCTGGGCAAGCCGTCTCACCGAACAGTTCGGCGAACCCGTTCCGTTGACCACGAGCGGACCACAGATGGCCGTGACCGAGCCGGTGCCGTATGTGTTCAAGTCGTCGATGGGTGTGTTCACATCGATCAAGGAAGAGAGTATCTATTTCCGCCAGATTCCACGCGGCAATATTATTCTCGGCGGCGGTCCCGGTGGGCCGGCGGATGCCGTGACGTGCCGCGCATCAGTCCTGCCGCGCAACACCGTGCGGCAAGTCGCGCAGTTGCGGCGGCTCGTGCCCGCGATGGCGCCACTGCATGTGATTCGCGTGTGGAGTGGCGTGGAAAGCTATCTGCCCGACGGCGAACCGGTGATCGGTCCGAGCAGCAAGGTCGACGGTCTTTACTACGCGTTTGGTTTCTGCGGCTCGGGTTTCCAGATCGGTCCGGGCGTCGGCGAGACGCTGGCCGAGCTCGTCGATACGGGTAGTACGGCCATTCCCCTCGACGTGTTTTCCGTCACCCGGTTCGCGAAGCAAGCCGCGCCCCGCTCGACCATCGCGACGCCATGAAACAGTCCATCAGCCTCAATGCCGCCCGGGCGTTTATCGAAGCCCATTTCGACGAGCCGGTGACGCTCGCGCAACTCGCCGCGCTGTCCGCGCTCAGCGTGTCGCGCTTCGCCACGGTGTTTCGCCAGCAGTACGGTTCGTCGCCGTATCGCTATCTGTGCGGGTTGCGGATTCAGCGGGCGCAAACCTTGTTGCTCGAAGGTGTGCCGGGATCGGTCGTCGCCACGGAGGTGGGATTTTTCGATCAAAGCCATTTCGGACGGCATTTCAAACGATGCTGCGGGATGACGCCCAGCATGTTCATCGCACGCGCCGGAGCGAATGCGGCGAAGAATGCCGTGAAGCACGGCGGCGTGGTTCAGGCTAGTCCGCCGCGTTCAGCTTCCGCCATAACGTCGTCTTGCTGATGCCGAGCGCCTGGCAAACCGCATCGCGATCGCCGTCGCATGCGGCGAGCGCGGCGCGGATTTCGTCTGCTTCCACATGACGGCTACGCTCGCGTAATGTTAGTGCGGCTTTCTTCGAGCGCGCTTGGGGCTGCTCGAAGATTTCAGGCGCGACGGTGCGCAGTACCTCACGCGTAAAGACGGTTTCTACCGCGCCGTTGGGGTGCGTGCCCACGTCCGCATCAGCCAGTTCCACCGCAATCCGTTCGATCACGTTCTGCAATTCCCGCACGTTGCCCGGCCACGTGTAACGCTTTAACGGCTCACTGAGATTTGCGAGGACGCGCCGGGCCGCATCTGCATCGGGCAGGCGAGCCGCCAGTCTCGGCTCACGCGCCGCCGCCTGCAGCAGCAGTTCGACCGCAAGTGGCAGCAGATCGGTTGGCCGCTCCCGCAGCGGCGGCAGGGCGATGCTCAGAATGTTGAGGCGGTAGTACAGGTCCGCACGGAAGCTGCCCGCCTCGATGCCCTCGGTCAACGCGCGATGCGTTGCCGCGACGACCCGGATGTCCACGCGCGTCGGCTCCGTCGAACCGAGCCGCACGACTTCGCGCTCCTGCAGCACGCGTAACAGACGACTCTGCAACGACAGTGGCATCTCGGCGATCTCATCGAGAAATAGCGTGCCGCGGTGCGCCACTTCGATGAGCCCCGCCTTGCCGCCTTTGCGCGCGCCGGTGAACGCGCCTTCCTCATAACCGAACAATTCGCTCTCGAGCAATGCCTCAGGAAACGCGCCGCAATTCATGGCGACGAAGGCGAAGTCGCGCCGCGCGCTCAGCTGATGCATGCTCTGCGCGACCATCTCCTTGCCGGTGCCGCTTTCGCCGAGAATCAGCACGGTGGCGTCCGATTTGGCATAGCGCTGCACGAGCGTGCGGACCCGTTCGATCGAATCGGCCGCGCCGACGATATCGCCAAGCTGGTAACGCGCGCTGAACTGCTGCACGCGCTGCCGGGAGCGCAAGGTGCGGTCGAGCCGTTCGACCGCGCGTGATTCCTGAAACGTCAGCACGGTGCCTGCCGCTGAGCCGCTGCTCGCCAGCGGCCCGCGATGCACGACGTAGCTCGCGCCACGCACCGTGCAGAACGTGTCGCCGTCCGAGTCGGGCAAGCTGCCTGCGAGATCGGGCGCGAGGTCGAGCAGCGCGCGGCCCACTGCAAGTGCTGCGTCGATGCCGAGCACGCTGGCAAGGCGCTGGTTCATCGCTTCGACGCGCCCTTGCGCATCGAGCGCGACGACGCCGTCGCGCAGGTGCTGCAGCAGATTGTCGAGCCGTTGACGGCGAACCGTTTCGCGGCGGGTGGCCTGCGCGACTTCGAGTGCGGTATCGAATGCGGCACGTACCGACGCACGTGAGTACAGAAACACCGCGCCCATGCCGGCATTCGCCGCGAGATCGGTGACGAGCCCCGGGCCGACCACGACGTCGATGCCGCGATCGCGCAGATCGAGAACGACGCTCTCCGCATCTTGCGCCGATTGATAGGAAGCGAACGTCACGTCGATGCCGTACGCGGCGGTGAAGCGGCGCACTTCGTCAGGCGTGTCGCCGTGCGTGACGAGCGCGACCTTCGCGCCGTCGCGCCGCGCTCGCGCGAGTGCGTGCATGACATCGAAACCGGTTGGGTTGATCAGCACAACCGGTACGCCGACGCGCGTTTTCAGATACGCACCGTTGGAGCCACCAGCGATGACGACATCCGGACGCCCGGTGCCAACCATGTCAACCTCATGCACGGCGTCTTCGAAGCCGTGCGAGACGATGCGCAGATCGGCGCGTTCGACGTACTCGCCGGCAATGTCGAAGAACAGATCGCGCAGCCGGCTGATACTGACGGCCCAGATGCGGGGGCGCTGCGCGGGATCGAAGGGAGGCGTGCTCACGGCGGAAGGCTCGTTGTCTGAAGAAAGCGGCGGGAAGGATGAGAAGGCCGCCTATTATGCACCCGTCGCTTTCGAATTTGAAATTCACGATTTCACTTATGAAACCGGATGGCAATGTGGCCAGGAGACGATTTTTTGTTAAATCAGGCACTTAGCGGCTCGCGTTCCGCCTGGCCCATTCTTTGCGTTATTAGCCTCCGTTTTCACCGGTCACCGCATTGAAACCCTGAAAGACAAGCTCGGCGCGCTGATTGCCGCCCGAACGCAACCCCGCAGTTGGAGACGAAATTATGAGTGAAGCCGATAACAGCACGCCGAATGCAGGCGCCTTCAAACCGAAGAAATCCGTCGCCCTGTCCGGCGTGACGGCTGGCAATACGGCGCTATGCACGGTTGGCAAGACCGGCAACGATCTGCACTACCGCGGTTACGACATTCTCGACATCGCCGGTGCGTGTGAATTCGAAGAAATCGCGTATCTGCTGGTCCACGAAAAGCTGCCGACGCAAGCCGAGCTGACCGCCTACAAGACCAAACTCAAGGCGCTGCGCGGCCTGCCCGCGAACGTCAAAGCCGCGCTGGAATGGATTCCGGCCGCCGCTCACCCGATGGACGTGATGCGCACCGGCGTGTCGGTGCTCGGCACCGTATTGCCTGAGAAAGACGACCACAACCTGCCAGGCGCGCGCGACATCGCCGACAAGCTGATGGCCTCGCTCGGTTCGAT
>NZ_JABBGJ010000059.1 GCF_012927345.1 Paraburkholderia polaris | reverse complement strand
CCGAATCAGGTGGCCGATCTGTTCCGCACCGGATCGCTCGATATCGGCGGCATCTATTCCCCGGCCTTTTTCCCCGACCAGATCCGCAAGCCCGAGTACAAGATGGGCGTGACCTACGGCATGAAGGAAGGCTTCGCCACGCAACTGATGTTCACGGTGATCCCGAAGTCGCACCCCGCCGACAGCGATCTGATCCACGCGTTCATCAACCATTCGCTCGACGCCGGCGTGCAAGGCCGCATGGCTGCCGACGTGCTGAACGGCCCGGTCAATTCGAAGGCGGTGATCCCGGCTGAGAGCCGTGCGTTCGTGCCAAGCCCGAAGCAGATCGCCGAGAAAGCGATCCTGCATGACGACAAGGCGCTCGCCGTCGTGCAGCCGGCGTGGATCAAGCGCTACACCGAGATCTTCGCGGCATGAACGCGATGTTCGCGCGCTTTTCGCGGCGTGCCTCGTCTACGTCAGGCGCGGCGTCGGACGCTACGTCGGGTGATGCGTCGGGCGCGGCTTCCGGTTCGCCCGGTACCGCGTCCGGCGCACCGGACGAGCAGGCGTCCACGGCGCTCGCGAAAGCGCGCCCCTGGCTTCTGCTCACGCCCATCCTGCTATTTCTCGCCATACTCTGCGCGGCAGCGCTCGTCGTGCTGCGCATGAGCTTCGGCACCCAGGGCAACGAATGGCACGGCTTCACGCTGCAGAACTACGCCGATCTTCTCGACGGCTATTTCCTGAAGTCCTTGTGGCTCACGTTGAAGCTGGCGTTCCAAAGCATGATCTGCGCAGTGCTACTGGCCATTCCCGTCGCGTTGGCGATGGCGCGCACCAAGTCGCGGCTCGCGCGGCGGCTGTTGCTGGCAGGCGTGCTGCTGCCCTTGCTCGTCAATCTGCTGCTGCAAGGTTATGGCTGGTTGATCATTCTCGGTCCGGCCGGACTGCTCAATCATGCGTTGCTCGGCAGCGGCCTCGTCGACCGCCCGGTGATGTGGCTGTATCGCGAACACGGCGTGTTGCTCGGTTTGATTCAGACGGCGTTTCCTCTGGCCGTGCTGCCGTTGTCGAGCGCGATGCGCGCGGTCTCCAGCTCGTATGAAGAAGCCGCGGCCACGCTCGGCGCAACGCGTTGGCAAACGCTGCGTCATGTGTTGCTGCCGCTCGCCATGCCGGGTCTCGTGTCCGGCGCCCTGCTCGTGTTCGCGTACAACGCCAGCGCCTTCGCGGTGCCGTTGCTGCTCGGCGGACGCCGCGTGCCGATGCTCGCCGTGCTGGTCCACGACCAGGTCGCGCCCTTGTTGAACTGGCCCGCCGCTTCCGCATCGGGCGTCGTGTTGATGATCGCGACGCTCACCGTGATGGCGCTGTCGCAGCGCCTCGTGCGCCGTACACAACGTCTCGCCGAGGAGCCTCACGCATGAGCACGCCGATCCAAACCCCACGTCTGCCGGGTTCGCCCCGTCTGCCCCGTCTGCCCCGTTTGCCGATGACCATGCCGGGCCAGCTCGGCAAGGCTACCGCGCTGCTCGCCGCCGTCGTGCTGTTTCTCGCCGCGCTGCCGATCCTGACGATGATCACGATGTCGTTCAGCGCGGCCGACACGCTTGAATTCCCGCCGCACGCCTACGGCCTGCATTGGTACCGCGCGGCGTGGCACAGCTTCGTCTCGCCGGATGCAAGCGACTCGCTCTCAATGGGCGCCGCGCTCAGCACGAGCCTGATCGTCGCGCTCTCGACGATGGTCATCGCCACGCTCGTCTCGGTGCCCGCCGCCTACGCACTGAGCCGCTACCGCTTTCGCGGCAAACCCGCGGTCGAACAACTGGTGGCGTTGCCGCTCGTCTATCCGCTGGTGATGCTCGGCCTGTCGCTGCTGCTGGTGTTCAACGTGCTGCCGATCGAACTTGGCGTGTTCCGCCTGATCATCGCGCATGTGATTCTGGCGCTGCCGTTCACCGTGAAAAATTGCGCGGCGTCGGTGGCCTCAATCGGCCCCGAGTTCGAGGAAGCCGCCTGCGTGATGGGCGCGAGCCCGACCCGCGCGCTGATCGACGTGATCCTGCCGCTGATGCGCCCCGGCATTCTCGCCGGCATGCTGTTCGCGTTCATCGTCTCGTTCAACGAATTCACGGTGACGTTCTTTCTGTACGGCATCGACACGATGACGCTGCCGGTGTGGCTCTACAGCCGCACGGTGTCGTCGCTCGATCCGACCGTGTTCTGTTTCGCCGTATTCATCGTCGCGATCGACTTCGCGCTGATCTGGCTGCTCGAAAAGCTGATCGGCGACGAAGGGGTGGCGCTTTGATCACCCTTTCGATTCACGCTGCCTTGACGCCTTCTTGCTGGAGCATTCGATGACCCATCTGACCTTGCAGGCCGTGACCAAACGCTTCAACGCGGCCTATGCCGTCGACAGCGTCGACCTGAGCGTGCCCGACGGCAAGCTGGTGTGCTTTCTCGGGCCGTCCGGCTGCGGCAAGACCACGCTGCTGCGGATGATCGCGGGGCTGGAAACGCCGAGCTCGGGCAGCATCAACTTTGCCGGCCGTAACATCACGCACCTGCCCGCCAACCAGCGCGACTTCGGCATGGTGTTTCAGTCGCTCGCGCTGTTTCCGCATATGACGGTCGCGCAGAACGTCGCGTACCCGCTCAAGCTACGCAAGACCGCGAAGGACGCGCAAGCACGCCGCGTCACTGAATTGCTGGAGCTGATCCAGTTGCCGCATATGGCGAACCGGCCGGTCACGCAACTCTCCGGCGGCCAGCGGCAACGCGTGGCGATCGCGCGCGCAATCGCATCGCAACCGAAACTGCTGCTGCTCGACGAACCGCTCTCCGCGCTCGACGCCAAGCTGCGCGAAGCGATGCAGGTCGAAATCCGGCTGCTGCAACAGCGTCTCGGCATCACCACGATCATGGTCACGCACGATCAGCGCGAAGCGATGACGATGGCCGACGAGATCGTGGTAATGGAGAAAGGCCGGATTGCGCAAGTCGGCAAACCGCTCGATATTTATCGCGATCCGGTCAGCGAATTCGTGGCTGACTTCATCGGGCTCGGCAATATTCTGCCGGTCACTTATGACGGCGCGGGCGGCGTCAGTCTGCCGGGCGGAAGGCGCATTGCCGTTGCCCAACCGGCGCGGGTGCCGGAGTCCAACAGCGATATCCGTCTGCTGATCCGGCCGGAAGACGTGTGCGTCAAATCGGCGTCCGACGCTGTGGGGCAAAACCGCCTCGCGGGCACGGTGACTTTTATCCGCGACGTGGGGGCGTCGCTCGAAGCGACGATCGATTGTGCAGGTTTCACCCTGACTGCCGCGACCACGCCGCGCGAAACGCCCGGGTTGACGCTCGGCATGCCGGTGCTCGCGGAATTGCCGCCGCACGCGTGCAAACTGATTGCTGCCCGCGCGGCTCGTTAAACCGCGTCAATAAAGAACGCCACTGAAGCGCTCACTGAATCCCATTCCAATACCAAGTTTTCGACAGAGGAAAGACCATGAACCACCCGCAAGTTGCCCGTAACAGCACCCGCCGCGTCTTCGCTACCCTCGCCGCGACGCTCGCCTTCACCGGCCTCGGCGCGCTATGCGCCTTTCCGTCGGCCGCGCATGCCGACGCGCTCGACAATATCGCCAAGTCTGGGACGGTACGCATCGGCGTATTCGAGGACTACCCGCCGTTCGGCTCGATCGGCCCGGACATGAAGCCGATGGGCTACGACATCGACGTCGCCAACCTGATCGGCAAGGCGCTCAACGCCAAGGTCGAACTCGTGCAGGTGACAGGCGACAACCGCATGGCCTACCTCGCCGACCACAAGGCTGACATGCTGCTTTCAGTCGGCCAGACACCGGAACGCGAAAAGGTGATCGACTTCTCGCAGCCGTACGCGCCGTACTACCTCGCCGTGTTCGGCCCGAAGACGCTGCCCGTGAAGAACGCCGCCGACCTCGCCGGCAAGTCGATTTCGGTTGCGCGCGGCACGCTGGAAGACCTGAGCGTGACCAAGATCGCACCTCCCACGGCGAACATCAAAAGGTTCGACGATCCTAACGGCGCAATTTCGGCGTTTCTTTCTGGTCAGGTACAGTTGATGGTAGTCGGCAACGACGTCGGCGCAACCATTCTCGCGCGTCATCCGGCGAACGATCCGGAGCAGAAGTTCTCGTTGTTCAGCTCGCCGGATCACGTCGGTTTGAACAAGAACGAGCCGCGTCTGAAGCAGAAAGTCGACGAAACGATTGCCAAGGCCCGCAAGGACGGCACCATGAATGCGATTTCGCAGAAATGGCTGCGCGCGCCGCTGCCGGCCGACCTCTGAACCTTTTTTGCGCGGACTGCCCAAGCCGGTCCCCCAAGGGGGACCTCCTTCGGGGCGTCTCCCCCAAGGGGACTTCCTTCGGGGCGCGCGCTGGAGTTTGACCTCACGATGAGCGCCATGCCATGACTTATGCGTTCGATTTCAGCGGCTTCGGCCTTTATGCGGGGCTGCTCGCGCGCGGCGTCGCCGTCACGCTGGGGCTGACCGCCGTGTCCACCTTGCTCGGCGGTCTCGTCGGCATTGGCGGCGCGAGCATCGCGGTGGCCGGCCCGAAGTGGGCGCGCTGGGTGGTTGCGACTTACGTCGAGTTGATCCGCAATACGCCCTTTATCGTGCAGTTGTTCTTCATCTTCTTCGGCTTGCCAAGCCTCGGCATTCATATCGACGAAGTGCAAGCCGCGATTCTGGCGATGACCGTCAATCTCGGCGCATACGCGATCGAGATCGTACGCGCCGGTATCGATTCGATTTCGCGCGGCCAGGTGCAGGCGGCGCAAGCGCTCGGCCTGCAGGGACGGCAAGTGTTTCGCTATGTCGTGCTGCCGCAGGCGCTCGCCAACGTGTTTCCCGCGTTGTTAAGCCAGGTGCTGATCGTGATGCTCGGCTCGGCGGTGGTCTCACAGATCTCGGTGCCCGATCTGACCTACGCGGCCAACTTCATCCAGTCGCGCAACTTCCGCTCGTTCGAGAGCTACGTGATCATTACCGCGACGTATCTGGTGTTGTCGATCGTGTTGCGGCAACTCATGAACCGGCTCGGCCGCGGCCTCTTCGCGGGCCGCGTGGCGCGCGGCGGCAGCAGCGACAGCGCGCCGCGTAACTGGCGCACCCGCCTGATGTGGCGCGGCGCCCGCACTCTGCCGACGGAGCGTTGATCATGGTCGAATTCACGCTGTGGGACATCGCCCGCAATCTGCTACTCGCCGCCCGCTGGACGGTGCTGTTGTCGCTGATCGCGTTTGTCGGCGGCGGCATTGTCGGGCTGATCCTGCTCGCGATGCGCGTGTCGCCGTTGCCGTGGCTGCGGCGGATCGTTGTGGTGTATGTGGAAGTGTTTCAAGGCACGCCGTTGCTGATGCAGCTGTTTCTGGCGTTCTTCGGCCTGCCGTTGCTGGGTGTCGATGTTTCGCCCTGGGTTGCGGCGGCCGTCACGCTGACGCTCTATACCAGCGCGTATCTGGTCGATGTCTGGCGCGGCTGCGTGGAAGCCGTGCCACGTGGTCAGTGGGCCGCGGGTGCGAGCCTGGGCATGACGTTCAGCCAGCAACTGCGCTATATCATCTGGCCGCAGGCGCTGAAGATCGCCGTGGCGCCGACGGTTGGTTTCCTCGTGCAGGTGGTGAAGAGCACGGCGCTCGCGTCGATCATCGGCTTCACGGAATTGACCAAGACCGGCACGATGATCACTAACGCCGCATTCCGCCCGTTCCCGATCTACGGCATGGTCGCGATGATTTACTTCGCGATGTGCTTCCCGTTGACGTGGTATGCGCGAGTGCTGGAGAAGCGGCAGAAGGTGGGGCAGCACCGGTGACCTGGCGTTGGCTGTTCTTTGCCGCAACGAACTCCTCCCAGAACGCTTAGTCGCCCTAACACGCATTCGTAAAAAAAACGGCAACCGTTTCACGCGGTTGCCGTTTTTTGTTGCCACAGCGATTTGACTACCTCGCCGCCTGGGTCGACTTCCGCAACTTCGCCACGTCACCCGCCGTGACCGCCGATCCACCGTTATTCCACCCGGCACGCACGAAGGTCAGTACATCGGCGATCTGCTGATCGTTGAGCACCGGCGCGTACTTCGGCATCGGATACGGCGCGGGAATGCCGCCGATCACCAGATCCTCCGTACCGTTGAGCGTCACGTTGATCAGCGAGGACGGATCCTTCTCCAGCACGTTCGGATTGCCGGCCAACGGCGCCAGCATCGGCGCAAAGCCACGTCCATCGACGCCGTGACAGTGCATGCAATACGCCGTGTAGACGCGCGCGCCGGCATCGTTCGCCGGGCGGTTCAACGACACCTTCGTCGCTTGCGGGTCATACGCATAAGGCGGCGCGCCACTGCCGCCCGCCGGCGGAAGCGACTTCAGGTACGTGGACATCGCGGCGATGTCGGTGTCGTTCATGCCCTGCGTGCTGTTGTTGATCACACTGGTCATCGAACCGAACGCCGACGCGTGGCGATTGGCGCCAGTCTTCAGAAACGCCTGCAGATCCTGATCGTTCCAGCGACCCAGGCCGACGTTATGCTCGCCGGTCAGGTTCGCGGCAAACCAGCCGTCGAGCAGGCCGCCGGTCAGGAACGCGCTGCCGCTTTCATCCAGCGCCTTCTCCTGGAACGCGATGCCACGCGGCGTATGACACGAGCCGCAGTGTCCCAGACCCTGAATGAGGTACGCGCCACGATTCCACGCCACCTCTTTGCCCGGTTTGTCCTGATAGACGCCCTTCTCCAAGAACACCATGTTCCAGAACTTCAACGGCCAGCGCATGTTCAACGGCCATTTGATGTCCGGTTCGCGGTTCGCCTGCTGCACCGGCGCCACGCCGCTCATGAAGTACGCGTACAGCGCTTGCATGTCGTCGTCGTTAACTTTTGCATACGACGGATACGGCATCGCCGGATACAGGTTGTGACCGTCTTTCGCGACGCCTTCGCGCATCGCTTTTGCAAAGTCCTCTTCCGTGTAATTGCCGATGCCGGTTTGCTGATCCGGCGTGATGTTAGTGGTGTAGATCTGGCCCATCGGCGTGGTCATCGGCAGGCCGCCCGCGAACGGTTTGCCCTTCGGCGCCGTATGACACGCGACGCAATCGCCAACCTTCGCCAGATAGGCGCCGCGCTGCACCAGCGCCTGATCCGCTGCTTGCGCCGGGGTTTGGGTCAGGAACGGCAATGCCACGCACAGCGCCGTACCGAAACCCTTGAGTGTGTTTTTCATGTTTGGCTCCTGTCGACCAGAGTTAGCGCTTGAGCTGTCGACCAGAGTTGGCGCTTTAGCGCTTACTCTGGTCCCATGCAAAGCACTTACTCTGGCCCCATGCAAAGCTGTCAGGTGGATTGCAGTTGGCTACCGACCGGCAATTGCCGCAGCCGCTTGCCGGTGGCCGCGTAAATCGCGTTGGTCAGAGCGGGCGCGAGCGCCGCCGTGCCCGGCTCGCCGATGCCGCCTGGCGCCTCGCTGCTCTTCACGATATGCACCTCGATCGGCGGCGTTTGATCGATCCGCAGCATCCGGTAGTCGGTGAAGTTGTTCTGCTCCACGCGACCGTCCTTGATCGTGATCTCGCTATAAAGCGCGGCCGTGATGCCGAAGATGATGCCGCCTTGCACCTGAGCTTCGATCGTGTTCGGATTCACGACCATTCCGCAATCGACCGCGCACACGACCCGCTTGACGGCCACCTCGCCCTGATCGACCGCCACGTCGACGACGATCGCGAAGAAGCTGCCGAACGCATGCATCACCGAAACACCGCGACCTTGGCCCTTCGGCACCGCACTGCCCCAGTTCGCCGCCTGCGTGGCGGTATTGAGCACGTTCAGCGCGCGTGGCGTTTTGCCCAGCAGATCCTGGCGATATTTGACCGGATCGACTTTCGCCTGCGCGGCGAGTTCGTCGATGAAACTCTCGACCACGAAGGTGCCGCGCGTCGGTCCCACGCCGCGCCAGAACGCGGTGGGAACGGCATGCGGTTCCTGGCGCACATAGTCGATCAGTTGATTCGGCAGGTCGTACGGCAGGTCCGAGGCGACCTCCACCGCGTCCGGGTCGAGACCGTTCTTGAACGCCGGCGGTGCGAAACGCGCCATCACTGACGAGCCGACAATCCGGTGCTGCCACGCGATCGGCTTGCCGTTCGCGTCGAGTCCGGCGGAGATCTTGTCGTAGTAGTACGGCCGGTACATGTCGTGCTGGATGTCTTCCTCGCGCGTCCACAGTACCTTCACCGGCGTCGACACCTGTTTGCCGATCTTGACCGCCTGCGTGACCATGTCGAACTCGAGCCGCCGGCCAAAGCCGCCACCGATCAGATGGTTGTGCACGACGATTTTGTCAGCGGACAAACCCGTGACGGCAACCGCGGCGTCCACCACCCGCGTCGGCACTTGCGAACCGAGCCAGACATCGCAGCCGTCGGGCCGCACGTGCACCGTGCAGTTGATCGGTTCCATGGTGGCGTGCGCGAGGAACGGTTGCTGATATACGGCGTCGACGCGTGTCTTCGCGTTTGAAAACGCGTTGCCGACGTCGCCATCTTTACGCGCCACCGCGCCATTGCGCTGCGATGCAGCGGCGAGATCGTCGACGATCTGCTTCATCCCTATCTGCGCGCCCGCGCCTTCGTTCCATTTGATATCCAGCGCTTGCAAACCGCGTTTGGCAGCCCACGTGTGATCGCCGATCACGGCGACCGCGTTATCCAGCTTGACGACCTGGCGCACGCCGGGAATCTTCTTCGCATTGGTATCGTCGACGCTGGCGAGCGTGCCGCCGAACACCGGGCAATTCGCGATGGCCGCGTAGACCATGTCGGGCACGCGCACGTCCAGTCCGAACATGGCCGTGCCGTCAACCTTCTCGGGTGAGTCGAGACGCTTCGCCGGCGTGCCGATCAGCTTGAAATCTTTCGGGTCTTTCAACGGCACGTTCTGCGGCGCGGGCAGCTTCGCCGCGGCGTCCACTAACTGCCCGTAACCGATGCTGCGATTACTCGCCGCATGAATCACCTGCCCGGCTTGCGCATGACAGCTTGCCGGATCGACTTGCCATTGCTGCGCGGCGGCGCTGATCAGCAACACGCGAGCGCTTGCGCCCGCCTTGCGCATCGGCTCCCAGGCATAGCGGATCGACGTCGAACCACCGGTGAGCTGGCCGCCGAGCAGCGGGTCCATGAAGAGCTTTTCGTTCGGTGGCGCATGGTCGAGCGTGACCGAGTCGAGCGGCACTTCGAGCTCCTCGGCGATCAGCATCGGGATCGACGTGTAGATGCCTTGCCCCATTTCGACCTTTGGAATCACCAGCGTGACTTTGCCCGCCGTGTCGATCTGGATGAAGGCGTTCGGCGCGAATACGCCGTTTTGCGGCGCTTCGTCCGCATCGCCGCCGATTACCGATTTGCCGGCCTTCTGGTCCTGACTGGCGGCCGGCATGCTGAAGCCGAGCAGCAAGCCGCCGCCCGTTGCCGCGCCTACCGTGACGCTGAACTTCAGGAACGTGCGGCGCGTGATGCCGCCCTTGCCGCCCTTCGACGGCTGCGCGCCGTTTTGAGCATCGAGCAATCCCTGGGACATGTCAGGCTCCCTTCGCGGCTTGCTTGATCGCCGCGCGGATGCGGTTGTACGTCCCACAGCGGCAGATGTTGCCGGCCATGGCGGCGTCGATATCCGCGTCGGTCGGATTGGGGTTGCTCGCAATCAGCGAGGCCGCCGACATCACCTGCCCCGACTGACAGTAGCCGCATTGCACGACGTCCAGCTGACGCCATGCCTGCTGCACCTTCTGGCCGGCCGGCGTGCTGCCGACCGCTTCGATGGTGGTAATTTTCTTATCGCCGACAGCCGCCGCCGGCAGCACGCACGAGCGCACCGCGACGCCATCGAGATGCACGGTGCATGCGCCGCATTGAGCGATGCCGCAACCGAACTTGGTGCCGGTCAACCCGACAAGGTCGCGCAAAACCCACAGCAGAGGCATGTCGGGCGGCGCGTCGACAGTATGGGTCTGGCCGTTGATGTTGAACGTTGTCATGGGCGGCTCCGGGTGGGATTTATTGTTTATCAGTCTGTTTAGACAGAGACGTCGAACCAAAACGCAAAGACTTGCCGTGTTTATTCGACAAGCCGCGCTAATACGCGATGCGGCTGCAGTTCAATGAGGACAGTAGATGATGCGCAGCGCGAGTGCGCTGGAAGAGACCTGGAAATTGTAGCCGCGGAGAAAGAAGTTCGCAGACTGAGTGCACATGTCCGCAGCATGCCCACGCGACGAGAAAGACGCGGCCGCCGCCCCCGCTGGAAGTGAAACGAGAGTCAAATCAATGCGTTACCATTGTCGCATTGGCTTGATCTGACGCGCTTTGCGTACGCGCATCATTCTTATTGATGCATCCTCGAGCGATTTTGTTAGCATGGATCTGGCTTGACCCGATCGCCCGGCTTGATCCGGCATGACTATCCGAAGGAGCGACAAGATGAACGACCAGCAATGCATTCAATTCCTCTCGGAGATTCGCAGACCGCTGTTGGCGCTGCATAAGTCGATTCTCGATCACGAGCGCGCGTCGTACGAAAAGGAATTCGGCCCCGTGACGCCGGCGGCCTTCCTGCAGGTGCTCATCAACGGCTCCGCGTTCCGCTGGCTCACGCCGCTCTCCACGGTGATCGCGAACGTCGACGAGATTCTCGACGATAAAGAAGCGGACGCCACCGACCGTCTCGCCGCAGTCGAAGCCGTCACCGGCCTCTTTTCTCCCGACCAGCCCAACAACGCGTTCCTGCCGCGCTACTTGCCGCTCCTGCATGCCGACCCGGCGATCCTGCATCACCACGGCCAGGTCTCGCAACTGCTGCGCGGCACTGAAGCGAAGTAGGCGGCGGCGCATTACTTCGCCTGGGCTTCGTTGGCGTTAGCTGGACGTCCTCGCTGTGGTTGAAGGCGGCAGCACGGCGTCCCGTGATGGCTGCGCCTTCGGCTCCCGAATTCGCTCACCATTGCGAGGCGCGCATTTCGGTCGATCACGCGCCGTCTGGTTGATGTCTCGTCGAATACAGAATCGACGCGTCCTCGACGATTACCAGGCTTTCCGAATTCAGCCAAACACAACGACACCTTATTTCAAGGTGATTTATGCTCGTTTCGTAACAGTGCGCGGTGTCCGCAGTGCTCTGCCGATCAATCCGGCGACGCTGTGAGTCACACTCTTTTGAATTTGCCTGGCTTTGCTGAATAAAACAAAGGTGAGCTTTTGCGGGAGGCCTTTTGCGCGGGGTCTTCAGAGGATGCTACGACAAACCGGTCAGCGCGCTTTGGCGGGCCCTGCTAAGGTAAGCAGACCTTCTCGCGACGCTCCCCGCTATGCAAAACTGGCCGCTTCCCGAAAGCTATACGTTCCGCGATCAAACCGTGCGCTTTCGCGTGACCGGCAACGGTCCGCCTCTGGTGCTGGTTCATGGCACACCGTTTTCTTCGTATGTGTGGCATCGCATCGCCCCGCACCTCGCACAAATTCGCACCGTGTATTACTACGATCTGCTTGGCTACGGCCAATCCGAGCAATGCGACGCTCAGGACGTCTCGCTCGGCGTGCAGAACGTGTTGCTAGCGGAATTGCTCGCGCATTGGCAACTGAAGAGTCCGGACGTCGTCGCGCACGATTTCGGCGGCGCGACTTCCTTGCGCGCGCATCTCATTGACGGGTGTGACTATCGCAGCCTCACGCTGATCGATCCGGTCGCCGTCGCACCTTGGGGTTCGCCGTTCGTGCGGCACGTGCGCGAACACGGCGCGGCCTTCGCCGGGCTGCCGCCATCCATCCACGAAGCGGTGGTGAAGGCATATGTGCGTGGCGCCATCGCTCGCGACATTCTGGACGAGGAACTCGCGCCTTATGTGACGCCGTGGCTCGGAACAACGGGCCAAGCCGCGTTCTACCGACAGATCGCCCAAATGGATCAGCGCTACACCGACGAGGTCGAAGCACGTTATTCGCAGATGCGTTGCCCGACACAAATCCTGTGGGGCGAAGAAGACCAGTGGATTCCGCTCGAACGCGGCCGGCAGTTGGCGGCGGTCATACCCGAGGCGCGCTTTCAACCCGTGCCTAAGGCCGGTCATCTGATGCAGGAAGATGCACCCGAAGCGATCGTCGCGGCAGCGTTGCGGTGGTTCGATTGAGATTGAGGGCGCGCAGGCGTTAGCCGATCTGTCCAGTACTGGAGCCAGACACATGGATGTGACAAAGCAGCGAACCCGGCAAATGATTGGCCGGGTTCGCTGCTTGTCCAGAGGTGGCGAACAATCGCCGGCTGGTGCCTAGCCGCGGCCTTGCGGCAAATACGGCATCGGATCAATCGGCTTGCCGTCGCGGCGCAACTCGAAGCCTACGGAGACGCGCGAGTTATTCTCGTCGCCCATCTCGGCGATCTGCTGCCCCTGCCGCACGATGTCGCCGATTTTCACCAGCAGCTTGCGGTTGTGCGAGTAGGCGGTCAGAAAGTCCTTGTTGTGCTGGACGATGATCAGACTGCCGTAGCCATTCAGACCCGTGCCGGCGTACATCACCTTGCCGTCGGCCGCGGCCCGCACCGGATCGCCGGCCTTGCCGCCAATTTCGATGCCGCGCGTTTCGCCCGGCTGGAACGCCTCGACTACGCGGCCACCCGCAGGCCACGCCAGCAACACGCCGTTCGCATGCCGGGAAGTCTCCTGCGCGACTTCGCGCGCCTCGGCGGCGCTGGGTGCGGGTGATTGCGTGGCCGACTGCGCCGTTGCCTGCGCGGCGGTTGCCGCCGATGCCTGCTGCGCCGCGAGCGGAAAAGCGGGCGCGGACGCCGCAGCAGCTTTCGCAGCGGCCGCCGCCGCGTTTGCCGCTGCGTTTGCCACATTAACCGCCCGCACCGTTTCCGGCGAGGCGACATGCAGCACCTGCCCCTTCTTCAACCGCGAAGAAGGCTTGAGGCCATTCCACGCCTGCAACTGCCTGACACTGCAATGATGATGCTGCGCGATGCGCGCCAAGGTGTCACCACGCTTGACGCGATACACCAAAGGCGGCGCCTTTTTAAGCGGCGTGCCGTCGTCAGCGGCTAGCTTGACCGACGTGCCTGCGAGCGCATCGGAAGCCGGCGCTGCAGCCGCCGCCGGCACACCGGACGCAGCCGATGCACCCGATGCCGCACCGGTTTGCGCGCCCTGCTGTCCCACATTCGCACAACCACTGACCGCCAGCGCGACCCACGCGCCAGCCAGACTGGCCATCATTGTTCTGTCGAAACGCTTTCCCAACATGTTCGACTCCTGCTTTTTTATTGGCGGACCGAGTGCTGCCCTGTCGCGTGGGATGCGCGCGTTCTGACGAAGCGCTGCTTTCTTTCGCGACACAGCGAGGCCGCCTCGTGCGGCCCCACCCGTGCCCTGCCGTCCAACCCAATCCCTCTCGCGTTGCCGGATGCTCGGACGCTCAGGCTCTCGAAGCCCGATGCCGGAAGCTCGGATACCCCGATACCCCGATACCCGAATGCCCGGACGCCCAATATCAGGCGATCTTCCGCGAAAAGGGCCAGATTGCCGATTAAAATTCACGCGGAATTGTAAAGTGCGTTTTGCAAAAAGCGTCCTGCCCCACACATTCTGATACAAACCTTACGCACGGTATTGCAGATATGGTTGCGTGTGCAACCAATCCGGCGCCGCAAGCCCTTGAGCAGCCGCTGCCCGGTGCAGGTCCGGTCGCCGCGGCCCTGGCCGCCTAACCCGGCGCACAAGGTCGGTCCGCGCCTTATGCGTGGTGTCGGCCTGACGCCTCTACGCGCACGATCGCAAAGACATGTGAACGGCTGCGCCGCCGGACGACCTGACGGCAACGTTTGCTTTAACGGCAAAGCGCCGCCAAAACTTGAATTGCCGGTCGGCGCGAGCGTGAACGTGGAGCGGAAAATGCGTGGGCGAGCGGACGGGCGCAATGCCCGTCCGGCTCGATAAGA
The DNA here is from genome assembly GCF_012927345.1 of Paraburkholderia polaris. Classification (GTDB taxonomy): domain Bacteria; phylum Pseudomonadota; class Gammaproteobacteria; order Burkholderiales; family Burkholderiaceae; genus Paraburkholderia; species Paraburkholderia polaris. The sequence goes on along the minus strand of NZ_JABBGJ010000059.1, from coordinate 35,604 downwards.
CCAGGTCGACTAGCTGTAGGTCTGGCCTTGATACTTCACGTAGCCGACCGGGTGGTGCGTGAAGTGCAGTACCGGTAGAACGGGGTTGTTGTTATCGGCGGTTGGATAGGCGCTGGCTTCGGCAATGTATTCGCCTTGCACCTCGATCGGTTGCCCGACCTGCAAGCCGGGGATTTCCTGCGCAAGCCCTTCGCTATCACCGAAGCGCACGGCAACGAATACTTCAGTGCCGACGAGGTTCTGCGTGCCGCCGTCGAACTTCACGACCGTGTCGATCGTGATGACAAATTGCTGATGATTGGCGGCATGGTGAAACTCCGGGGCGAGGAACACCTTGCTGATCGTGCCTTGCACACAGGCCAGCGGCGCACCCAGCGAGTTAGCGTAGCTATGGTGGGGAAGCGTCTGCGGCGCGCTATTAGTCATGAAGTCTCCGTGAAGGGAATCAGATTGGCCTGCGGCGAAACGTAGGGCGCGCCGCCGGGCGGCAACCGCGCGATACCATTTGAGCAAACCATGACGCGTGAGTTCATTGCACGCCATTCACAGATGCATAACACGCATAAAAAAAGCCGGTACCTTTAACGGCACCGGCTCTTCCTTACATAACGCCTGACGCCAGACTTGCAGCGCCCTGACGCATGGCATGTTTCATCGCAACGCTTTCACCGCATCGGCGGTGACGTCGGCGGGTTGGCCGCCATACGTCGCGCGCAGATAATTCGCGAGTTGCGCGAGTTCCGTGTCGCTGAGTTGCGTGGCGAAGCCCGGCATCTCCTGCATCCGTTCGAGGCCCGGGAAATCCTGCGCGCCAATGCCGTCGAGCATCGCCACGATCAGGTTATGCGCATCGCCTTGACGCACTGTCGAGTTGCCGTGCATCGGCACCGCGACGTGCGGTTTGCCCTCGCCGCCAAGGCCGTGACAGCCGGCACACACCGCGAGATACACATTGCGCCCCGCCTCGAGTTGCGCGGCATCGGCGGAGACCGATTGCAACGGTTGCGGCGCTGGCGCCTGGTCGCCGAGCAGATAGGTCGACATCGCGCGCAGATCGTCATGCGTCATGTACTGGCTGCTCAGATGCACAACCGGATACATCTCGCCGAAGGCCGAACCTTGCGGCGCAATGCCGGTGGCGAAGAACGTCTGCAGATCCGCAGCCGTCCAGCCACGCGCCGCCAAACCGTGCGGCGTGATGTCCGGTGCGGCGATCCGGCCGAGCGCCGCGCCCGTCAGCGGCTTCGCACCGTCGAGCTGGCCGAACTTGCCGCGCGGCGTATGGCATTCGGCGCAATGACCAAGCGCGCTTGCCAGATAGCGTCCACGATTCCAGTCCGCCGACCCCGTGGGAGATTGTCCCTTCGATGCGTCCGGCAACGCGTCCTTCAGGAACACCCAGTTCCAGAAGCGCACGCCAAAACGCATGTTGAACGGGAACGACAACTCCGGTTCGTGGTTCGCCACGGCAGCCGGCTTCTGCGCCATCAGATACGCGTAGATCGCATCGCTATCCGCGCGCGACAACTGGCGGTAAGACGTGTACGGCATGGCCGGATACAACTGCTTGGTCGGCGTGACGCCGTCGTGCAGCGCCTTGTAGAGATCGTCCGCGCTCCAGTTGCCGATGCCGTGGTCCTTATCCGGCGTGATGTTGGTGCCGTAGAAGGTGCCGAACGGCGAAGCCAGTTTCACGCCGCCGGCGAACGGCGCGCCATCCGACGTGGTGTGGCAGGCGGCGCAATCGGCGGCTTTCACGAGGTAACGGCCGCGCGCAAGAGGATCGGCGGCGGTGGATTGCGGGCCCAATGCGGCGGCTGCCTGCATCGCAGCAGCGGAGTCGTCGTGTTTGCCGCAAGCACTGAGCAAAGCAGCCGTGCCGAGCAACAGCAACGCACGACGCAAATTCATCGAGGGGCTCATCATGCGGCGTCCTTTACGAGGCCGGGCGTCGTCATCACGACTTCCTTCACGGCTTCGTAGTAGCGCACGTAGCCCGTGCAACGGCAGATATGGTCGTTCAGCGCTTCGGTGATGGTTTGCTCGACCTGGTCTTTGACAATCGGCTGACGCTTCAGACGTTCGATCAGCACAGTCGCCGCATTGACGAAACCGGGCGTACAGTAGCCGCACTGAAAACTGAAGTGCTCGAGAAACTTCTGCTGGATCGGCGACAGTTCGACGACCTCGCCTGCTTCGTTGCGCTTTGCGTGGCCTTCGATCGTGCGGATGGTTTTGCCGTGGAAAAAATTCGCGCCCGTGATACAGGTGCGCACTTCTTCGCTGGTGCCGTCCGGCTTGTCGACGATCACGACGCACGCGTGGCAGATGCCCTGGCCGCAGCCGAGGCGCGAGCCGGTCAGATGCAGGTACTCGTGCAGGAAATCGATCATCATCAGACCGGCGGGCACGTCGGTCGGGCCGACGATCTCGCCGTTCACCTTGACCGACACCGGCAGCGTGCGGAAATGCGTCAGCGGACGCTCGACCACGGTTGCGGCCGGCGCGCTGGCCGGGACGCCTGCAGACGCCGCCGCACTGGAGGCAGCGAAAGCCGGGTTAGCGGCGGCAGCGCCCGAGGCGCCAGCAGCAGCGGAAGCCGCGGCAGCAGCGGATGCGTTAGAGACTTTGCCTGAGGCAACGGCGGCGCTCGCAGCATTAGCGGAAGTTTGAGTGGGGGCCGTCATGCGAGCACCTTCTGAATACGTTGCGGGGTGACCGGCAGGTCGGTAAAGCGATGTCCAATCGCGTGCGCGATGCCATTCACGATCGCGCCGACCACCGGAATCATCACCACTTCGGCAATGCCCTTCGGCGGGTCGGTCTCGGTCAGCGGCGGCAGCACTTCGCCGGTCTGGGTCCAGACAGCGACGTCCGTCGCGCGCGGCAAGTGGTAGCGATTGAAGTTCCACGTGCCGTTGCCCGGGCCGTCCTCGTAGAGCGGCAAATACTCGTGCAGCGCATGGCCGATACCCATTGCGAGACCGCCTTGCAACTGACCCGACACAAGTTGCGGTGAGAGCTGATTGCCGCATTCCATGATCGAGTGATGCGCGAGCAAGTCCACCTTGCCGCTCGCTTCATGCACCGACAGTTCGACCAGCGTGCCGACCGCGCTGTAGTAGGTGACCGCCGCGTTATTGCGCTGAACCGGCGGAATGAACACGCGCTGACGGTCGAGCACGCGGTAATGGTTCGGCGTCTTTTGCAGTTTCTTTTTATCGGCCGAAGCGTTATCGCCATAGCGCAGCGCGAGGCCGTCGAGCGGCAGACGCTCAACGCTGCCGTCGATCTCGAAGTCCGACTCGGTCCATTGCCAGCGATTGAACACGTGCACCGTCGCACCGGTAACCAGACCCAACTCGTGCGCTTTCTTCGCGAGCTGTTCGAACGAAAGCGCTTCGAGCCCCGCCGCGGACAGCTTGCCGTCGACCCAACGCGCGTCCTCCATGCGCACCACGAGCGGCGCGGCTTGACCACCGCCGCCGCCCTGGCTCCAGATCGCCATCGCCGCCGGCCACAAGCCGTGCGCGAAGACGACGCGCGCCGCTTCGCGCGTGCTGTGCGTGAAGTAAAACGCAGAGTTCGTCGCGCTCGACGGCGACGCATAACCCGGCGACCAGCGCGGATTCGCAGCGAGCTTGTCCTGGTCCGCTTGCGACATCATGTACGGATCGCCGCTCGTGACGACCGGCAGATCCGGCCAATCGGTGACCGCGACATGCACGTCGGTAGCCGGCTTGCCGAGCCACTTCGCCACTGCGATTGCCTGCGAGGTCGACATGCCGGTGCCGATTTCGGCCGCCGTGTGTTGCAGGCCGATCTTGCCGTCGGCGCTGAACTCAACCTTCGCGAACGAGGTTTCCGCGCCCGTGCCGAAGTCCTTCTGCACGCAGGCAAAGCCAACCCCATAACGCTTGCCCGGGTGCGCGGCTTCGAACTCGGCTTTACGCTTCGCGCGATTCACCCACAGCGGATGAACCTTCGCCTTCTGCAACACATCGTCGACGCGAATCGCGCCGGCGGGCACGGCGCCCTGCGTGTTTTTCATGCCCGAACGCAGCGCGTTTTTCAGGCGGAAGTCGATCGGATCGAGATTCAGTTGCGCGGCGATTTCGTCGACCATCATCTCGGTCGCGGCCATGCTTTGCAGCGTGCCGTAGCCGCGCGCCGAACCGGCGTCGATCGCACGCGAGGCGATGGCAACCGCCGAGAGATCGTTCTTCGGAAAGTAGTAGATCGATTGCGCAGCCGTCGCGCCGACCATCGCCACCGACGGCGAGAAGTTGCAACGACCGCCGCCGTCCGCTTCCATCGCGGCCTTGAACGATTGCAGCAGACCGGTGTTCTTATCGACGGCGATCCGGTAGTTCATCTTGAACGCATGGCGTTTCAAGGACGTCTGGAACTGCTCGTAGCGATCGTTGGCAAGACGCACCGGGCGTCCGTCCGCATACATCGCGCAGACGAGGCCGTAGAACGGCACGTTGAAGTGGTCCTTCGAACCGTAGCCGACCGTATAGCACGGGTGCATGAACAGATTCTTCACCGGGAACGCACATTTCGCGACCATGCCTGCCGCGCTTTCCACGACTTCCTGCGGCGCCTGGGTCGGCACGACCATGTGCAGCGATTGCGTCGCCGCGTCATACCAGCAGTTCGCGTTGTCGGGTTCGAGCGCGGCCGTGTCGATCGACTGCGTGTTGTACTCGCGCTCCAGCACGAGCCAGTCCGCCGACGGATGATCCAGTTCCTGCTGGATCTCTCCGGCATGGAACATGCCCTGCTCGTCGAGCTTGCCGTGTTCGACGCCGTCCGGCCACACCGGCTGGTGCTTGCGCATCATGCTCGGGAACACCGGTGCGTCTTTCAGACTGGAGAAGATGTCGTCGTCATACGGCGTCTTGCCGCCGACGCGCACGAAGCGGAACGTGCCCCACGGATCACGTTCGAGCGGTCCGGTTTCTGCGCCGTAACGGATGATCTGATCCTGGAACTTCAGTTTGTCTTTCGCGAAGCGGAAGCGCGCGAAGTCGTGATAGATCAGGATCGCAACCGCCTGGCCGAGATACGCGGGCGTCTTGCCCGGCGGCAGCAACATGTCGTCGCCGTAGAAGGCCGGGAAGATCAGGCCGTCGCGCGTCAAGTCGGCCGCTGTGACCACGCGGTCAGGCTTCAGTTCGTCGCCGAGCAGCGCCAGGTCGAAGCCTTCATAGCTGCGGTCGGCTTGCGTCGTGCGCAGGATGAAGGCGTGCGACTGCTGCTGCGGCCAGTGCGGCATGTCGGCGGCGCGGATGTCGCGCGCGAACACTTTCGAGCCGGTCACTTTGGCGATCCCGTCGATGCGGAATTTCGCCTGGCCGTTGGCGGCGTCCCACTGAACCGGCGTCAGAATTTTTTCTTCGAACAACGCAGCGAATGCGCGGCTGCCCATCGGCGCGATATACACCGACACACCCGCCAACACGCTGGCCTTCAGAAAACTACGACGCGAAAGGTCGAGTTTCCCCATGGACTTCTCCTTTAGTGAACACAGCGGCAACCCGATAGCAGGACGAACGCGGAACACAGGCCGTCGCGGCGTGGCCGCGTACAAGCTTACACGCGGCGGAGCTGCACTGAACGGCTGTAAACCACGAGGGAGGTGTTCGAATCACGGGCGCTTGCGCGCGCCCGGGCGTACCGGCGACGTGCAGCGGCCATCACTTCGGCTATGCCGCAGTCGATCTGATCTACCTTGAACTACCGTAAGTTGCCTTTTTCCCTGCCCTACAGAGGGCAAGGGCCGGGATTATCGCGCCGTTTAGACACCCGGTGCGTCATTTTTTGTCAGCTATCTCGTAAATAACGGATTGGGTATGAGGCGTTATGGCGGCGGATTTACAGCGCGTTTTAATCTATCTCACGAGTTGATTACGGCCGCTATTTTTTCGAGAAGCGCATTGAATCCTTTCGTCGCGATCGCTGCTTTTGAATCGCGAGCAGATTCAATCAAGCACGCAAAATCGTGATGCCCATTGCTTCGAACGGCGCAGTAAGCGCCTCTGCCGTGTTCCGCTCAACGACGATCGTGCTGGCCGCCGACACGTCCGCAATCTTGTAGGCCGACGCCGCATTGAGTTTTTCCGCCGACGCCAGCACCACCGTTTCCGCCGCATGTTCCGCGAGCGCGCGCTTGACGTACGCTTCCTCCATATCGCCGGTGCTTAGGCCCGCTTGCGGATGCACGCCGGTCACGCCCATGAAATAGAGGTCGGCGCGAACGTGGCTGAGGGCTTCAATCGCTGCGGCGCCCACGTTGACCATCGAATGCCGGAACAGGCGCCCGCCGATCATGATGACCTCGAGCTCCATGTGCTCCGCCAGTTCGACGGCGACGCTCGGGCTGTGCGTGACGATCGTCGCCCGCAAGTCGCGCGGCAGATGACGCGCCAGTTGCACGGCAGTCGTGCCGCCGTCGATGAACGCAATCTGGCCGCGCCCGATCAGGCTCGCCGCCGCCCGGCCAATCGCCGCTTTCGACGCCGATTCGATGTGCTCTCGCCCGGCAAAATCCACCGCCGCCGGCGACGCCGGCAACGCGCCGCCATGCACGCGCTGAAGCTGCCCCTCGGCGGCAAGTTCGCGCAGATCGCGCCGGATGGTGTCCTCCGAGACGTCGAACGCCGCACTCAAGGTCTTGGCAATCACCTGGCCGTCACGCTCGAGCGCTTCAAGAATCAACTGTTTTCTTTGCGATGTGAGCACGGCGATGATCCTGTTAGCATTTTTGCGGATTGCACGAAATTTCTTGTTTTTGCACGATACTGCACGATACCATGAAATGCATGCGGTGCAGACCGCGTTTCCCAACAGGACAGGATGCGAGCCATGAACGAGATCGCCGAGCGGGTGCGGATTGTCGACGTGAAAGTGCTATCGGACGACTGGTACGTGCTGAAGAAAACCACCTTCGACTACCAGCGTGCGGACGGCAGCTGGCAACGCCAGAGCCGCGAAACCTACGATCGCGGCAACGGCGCGACGCTGCTGCTGTATGACGCGCGCCGCCGCACGGTGGTGCTGACGCGGCAATTCCGCCTGCCGGCGTTCGTCAACGGTCATCACGGCATGCTGATCGAGGCGCCGGCGGGCCTGCTGGAGGCGGCCTCGCCTGAGGAACGCATCCGTGCCGAAGTCGAAGAGGAAACCGGCTACCGCGTGCACGAAGTGCGCAAGGTATTCGAAGCCTTCATGAGCCCGGGTTCGGTCACGGAAAAGCTGCACTTTTTCGTCGCCGAATACGATGCAGTGGCCAAGGTCGGCGCGGGTGGCGGAATTGCCGACGAAGGCGAAGACATCGAGGTGCTGGAACTGCCGGTGGACGAAGCGCTGGCGATGGTCGAGCGCGGCGAGATCGTCGACGGGAAGACCATCATGTTGTTGCAGTACGCAAAGTTGAATCTGTTCGGCGCGTAGGCGTCGGCTCGCAGGTCGCAGGTCGCTCGACAAGACCGAAGTGACGGGCATGGTCGCATACGCCGCGTGTGACGAGCGCCCTGCTGCCGCTACCGCTGTTCTGTCAGCGGCCTGGCCACGAGCCAGGCATTTCGGATTGATCCCACGTGATGTTGGGAAAGGGACGATATGTTGAAGAACGTCAAAAAAATATCCTTACGGGTCCTTTTGAAGCCTGGTTGCCTCGCAGTCAAAGCGAGGCCGGTCTTTAAACAGGAAAGCCATTTCCGTCAGTATATTTTTTTACTTCGCCAGCTCGATAAAGCCGGCGGATGATTTGAGGTTTAAGTGGATTCTCTTAATTCAGCGAACAGATTCATGGGTGGTTTCTTTTTCGGCGCCCTGGTCGCTGCAATCGTGATGGTGTTGCTGTGCAATGCCGGTGAATTTTCGCCGTTTATGGCGAAGCTGCATGCTTTGGAGCAGGTCATCGTGACCGCGCTCATTTCCCTCGTTATTGTCGACGCAAAGCCATTGGCCTATAAAACCGTCTGGCGTGAACGCCGCTGCAGCTTCGTACTCGACGAAGATCTGAGCGCGACCATTCGCGGCAGGACCTTCGGCATTCCCGCCGGCGTGGTCATCGGGATTCTGGTTCAGAACTATGTGATGAACTGAATCGACCGTGCCCCTGCCAGAAGTAGACGGCCGTCTCGCCCTCCCGTCGTCCCTAGAACTTATGCCGTATCGCCGCGCGCACCACGACCTGTTTCGACGTCGATGACGGCGACTGGGTGCCGGGCGTGAAGGCATCGTCCAGAATCGAATAGGTGGAGTCGCCGGTCACCTGCTGATATTCGCCCTGAACATACACGTCGGTGCGTTTGGACAGGTTGTAGTCCGCCATCAAGCCGAACGAATGAATTTTCGGCTTCACGCCGCCGCTCGAGGCGTCGTAGGTTTCCATCGTGTACACGTACTGCGCGCCGACGAACAGCATCGGCGAAATCTGATACTTGCCGTTCACCTCGAAGTTCTGATACTTCAGCGAGTTCAACAACACGCCCGGCGCCACAAGCGGCGTCACGCCGAGATAGCCGTTACCGGTGGGGTCCAGATAGTTCGAGTTGGTGTACACGAAGCCGGCGGTGGCCGGGCCGAAGGTATACGTGATGCCGCCGCCGAACACGCGCATGCGGGCGGCGATAAAGCTGGCGTCGTTCGCGGTGATCGCGCCGTTTGAGCCGTTGCTGGGATTGTCGGCCTGCAGATACGCCGCGGCCACCAGCAGTCCGCCGTAGGTGTACTGGCCACCGAAACTGTACGCGCGATTGTTGGCAAAGTTGGTGTCGTTGCTGAAACTGTAGACGCCGCCGAACTGGAAGCCCGAGAGCGACGGGCTGGTGTACTTGACGCTGTTGTCGAGACGGAATGAGTTGTCGGTGTTGTCGTTATCGTACGGATGCGAGAACAGTGAACCGGCCCAGTTGCCGTTGGCTGTAGCCTGCGCCAGATAGTCGACCACCGAATCGTACTGGCGGCCGAACGTCAAGGTGCCGTATGGCTCCGAGCTCAAGCCGACGAATGCCTGGCGGCCGAACATCCGGCCGCCCTGATTGAGCCGTCCGGAGCTGACGTCGAAGCCGTTTTCCAGCTGGAAGATTGCCTTCAGGCCGCCGCCCAGTTCCTCGGCGCCTTTCAGGCCCCAGCGGCTGCCTTGCGCATCGCCGCTCGCGAGTTCATAGACATGGCCGCGGCCGACATTGTTCGTGTAGTTGATGCCTTCATCGAGTACGCCGTACAGCGTCACACTCGTCTGGGCACAAGCAGGCAGGGAGAAAATTGCTAACGAGATGGCGGACAAAGTGGTGGAGACAGCCAGCGCGAACACTTGCTTGTTCATGAAGATCTCCCTGAGCTCGAGCAATGGGACAACTCGATCCGACCGCTTTCTTTTTGACGCTTCTCGAGGCGTTTATCGACCCCGACGCGCTTTGAGGAAATCCTCACACGCCGTTACGTCGCCGTCCATCGGGTGTCACGCCCATATCTCAAAACGTTGCGAAATCTCCACTGCGTCGGGCAGCCCCTTTTTTCGCAGCGCTTATTCAGGTAAACGGCGCCGCGCCACCCGGACTTAAGCCGACTGTCGCATGGGCCCTGCCGTCCCTGCGCGTTCCGTAGCGGCTTGTCATGGAAGGAAATATAATCGAAAGCTTTTGCGGCGCCGCAGCGGAACTCCGCGCCGTCAAACGGGTCATTTTTAAAGGCCTCTGCAACCGAGCCTCGCATGCCCGGTTCAAGCGGCGACGCGGATGGCCGCCCCGCGCGGTGGACCTCCGCGGGGCGGCCATCCGCGGGGCGGCCGTCCGCCGCAACACCCATTCCAATTTCAAAAAGCTTTGTGAGACGCTTGCCGCGCTGGACTACCTGGCGCGCCGTCGCACGGGGCTGCTTTTGGCGCCACACAATGCAAAAGTCGCAATCGCGTTTGCTTGAGCTCGATTTTTTTCGCGGGCTGGTCCTCCTGATCATCGTCGTCGATCACATCGGCGGCAGCATTCTGTCGCGCGTCACGCTGCATGCGTATGCGCTGTGCGACGCGGCTGAAGTCTTCGTGTTCCTCGGCGGCTTCGCCACGGCGACGGCCTACGCCGCGCTCGCCGAACGGCGTAACGAGGCGACCGCGCGCAGCCGCTTCCTGCGGCGCTCGCTCGAAATCTATCGTGCGTTCCTCATCACTGCCGGCTTGATGCTGCTGGTCAGTGCAGTGCTGAGCGCGTTCAGTATCGACGGCCCGAATCTCGCCACCACCGATCTCGACGATTTGATGGACACCCCCGTAGCCGCCCTGCGCGACATCCTGCTATTTCGGCGTCAGCCGTATCTCGCTTCCGTGCTGCCGATGTACGCGTTCTTCGCGCTGCTGGTGCCCATGATCCTGCCGCTCGCGCGCAGCAAGCCGTGGCTACTGCTGGCCGGCAGCATCGCGCTGTGGGCGGGCGCACCGGCTATCGACGCCTACCTGCCCGCCGCGCCGGACATGCACTGGGATTTCAACCCGTTTGCCTGGCAGTTGCTGTTCGTGCTCGGCGTGCTGGCACGTTGCCAGCCGGTTTATCAGCGGATCAGCGCGCACCGTCTCGGCTGGCTGGTCAGCGTGCTGGCGTTCGCCGTGGTCGCCGCCGCGGCCTACTACAAGCTTTTTATCGAACGAGAACCGCTCGATGGCAGCCTTAAGCAAAACCTCTCCTACCTGCGCGCGGTCAATTTTCTCGCGATTGCCTGGCTCGTCGCGAACCTGATCCAGCTCGGCTGGGCAAGAAAGCTCGCTCAATGGATGCCGTGGGTCGGCATGATCGGCCGCAAAGGGCTGCTGTGCTTTATCGCGGGCGCCGTGATTTCGCTGGTCGTCGATTCGGTGCTGTATGCCGCGACCGACGGCTATCTGAACTATCCCCTCGGGCTGGTGGCGGATGCATGTGCGGTCGGCGCACTGTTCGCCGTCGCCAAGGCGTCGGAGCCGCTCAAGCGCTTAACGACGCGCCTCTGGAGCTTGCGTCTCAGAACGTCGCCCTGAGTAAGCAGCGTGCGCGTGCACGCGCGAGCTTTGGGTGTGTTGCCGCTTGCTGTGTTGGCGTCTGTCGCTTACCGCTTGCTGTTTTCCGTTTGCCGCTTGCCGCTTGCGTGCCCAACGAGAAACCACGTTGTCGCTTCTCCCGCTTGCCGCTTGCCAATTTCCACTGCCGATACTGATAGCATGACGGCCGCGCGCAACCTGCGCGGCGGCCTCTTACTCTGACATGCGTCTATTCCTACATTCCGCACTCCTCGCGCTGTGCGCTGCTGTCGGCACACCGGCGAGCGCCAGCACCGTCATCAGCCGAAGCTTCCATTCCGAAGCGCTCGGCCGCGACTGGGCCTACACGATCTATCTGCCCACCGGCTATCGCCACGACGCCGCACGCATTCCCGTGCTCTACCTCCTGCACGGCAACAACGGCGACGCTAACGACTGGCTCACACAGGGCCACCTGCAAGCGACCGCCGACGCACTGATCGAGCACAAGGAGATGCCGCCGGTCGCGATCGTGATGCCGCAAGGCGGCACGGACTGGTATGTCGATCGCAAGGAGAAGATGGAGACCGCGTTCTTCGGCGACCTGCTGCCCGAGATCGAGACGCGCTACGCGGTCGCGACGCAACGCGGCGGGCGGATGATCGGCGGCGTGTCGATGGGCGGTTTCGGCGCACTGCGCTACGCCATGACGCAACCCCAGCTCTTTTGCGGCGCGCTCCTGTTAAGTCCCGCGATCTATGCCAATGAGCCGCCGCTCGCATCGGCGGCGCGCCGTGTCGGCGTGTTCGGCGACCGGCAGTTCGATCCGCACGTCTGGCATGCGCTCAACTATCCGGCGCAATGGGAACGGTACATGAGCCAGTCGTATCGCCTGCCGATGTTCATCGCCGCTGGCGACGATGACCTCGCGATCCAGGCCGATGCGTCATCGCTGTATACGCATCTTCGGCTGGCGGGGAATCCGGCGGCGCTGCGCATCATCGACGGCGGCCACACCTGGGATGTCTGGAGCGCGCTGCTGCCCGCCGCACTAAAATATACGTTGGGCTGCGTCAAACAGTCGGCGCGCGATCAGGAGAAGTAGGCCGGCGCATCAGCCGGCGCGATCAGGAAAAGTAGGCCGGCGAATCAGCACTCCTGATTGCGCCGGCAAATTGCCGTGCAACTATTGCACGAGGTCGCTCCACAGCACCACGAGCACGGTCATAAGCGCGGGCCCGATGAAGAGGCCGAGCAAACCGAACGTCTCCGCCCCGCCGAGAATGCCGAATAGCACCAGCAGGAAAGGCAATCGCGTCGAATTGCCGATCAGCACCGGCCGTACGAAATGTTCAGCGACGAACACCACGACTGAACCGAACACCGCCAGCCCAATGGCCCCGGCAACCGAGCCTTGCGAGAACAGCCACAAGGCCGCGAGGCCGAACGTGACCGGTGCGCAGAACGGCAGCATCGCGGCGATCGCCGTAACGAACGCGAGCAACGCAACGTGCGGCAAGCCGGTCACGCAATAGGCGACACCCATCAACACGCCCTCCCCGAGCCCGACCACCACCAGCCCCGACACCGTGCCGCGCACGGCCGCAGCCATGCGCTCGAGCAACTGCGCGCCGTCGTCACCGAAGCCACGCCGCACACCTTTCATCAGCGAGCCGGACAGACGCGGCCCCGCCTGAAAGATCACGAACAGCGTGACCAGCATGAAGGCAAACACCATCACGTCGTGCGCCGCACGCGCGCCGAAGTGGCGGCCGAGCGTCATCACCGTGGTGCTGTGCAGCCCCTTCATTGCCGCCGAGTCGCGCAGCGGCTGAGCGAGATTGGTCTGCCACCAGGCTGAAATCTGTTGCACGCCGAACGGCAGCCGCTCGATGATGCCCGGCAGCGGAATACCGTTTTCCTCCGCAGCCTTGAACCAGTCCGCCATGTCATGCGCTTCGCGCAGCGCCTGGGCAATGCCGATACCGACCGGCAGCACTACCAGCAGCGCGATCGCGAGCGTCAGCACCACGGCGATCAGCGTCGTGCGGCCGGTGAACCAGCGGCTGCCTTCCACCTTTTTCAAAAGCGGCCAGAGCGCGATCGCAATGACGCTGGCCCAGGCCACCACCGCGATGAAATCGCGCACGACCCACAACGCCAGCAACATGAGTGCGATGTAGAGAACGAGTAATGCCGTCTTCTGCTTTTTCAGGCGATCAGGCGGTGACGGCGATTCGGGCGGCGCTACGGGAGGGCGTGAAATCATGAAAGCTCTTAGGGTCTTGTGGATATGCGCGCGAGCCGTCCGGGAAAATGCAAACCCGCTACACTTGCGCGGCACGGTCGCTCATCAATAACCACATCTTAAAGGAAGCACCGGCGCCCTTTACAGGCGACATTCTCGTCGCACTCCGTACAACACTCCGTTGCAAAAATCCACGCTATCGTAAATTCACAGCGCATAAAGCCCGCAAAGCCCCGTCCTTTCGGCTAAGCGTGGATGTCAAGTTTCATTGTTGCTGTTTAGAGAACAGTGTTTCAACCGCGGCACAATGGCTATCCGGCGCGCACGGGACTACATTCGGCACACCACAATACGGAGCCGACGATGATGACCTTAGAGTCCATCCCCCTTGACGGTACCAATGGCGTACGCATCGAAATTCTCGAGCGCTCCGACACCACGCTGGTGATTCGCTGGGTCGAACCGGGGCGCTGTCATTATGGCGAGCAGCGCTGGCGGCGACGCTCGGCGCATACATCGGGAACGTGCGCGGTAACGCGGCGCAAGATTCGCCGCGGCGATGCGGTGTTTAAACCGGCTGAACGGCCGGCGCCCTCGAATGCTTCTGCGATGATCTGTGCCGAGGTTTTTTGCGAGCTTGCTGAGGCCTAAGGTTTTCGCCTCGACGGCACTTTGCTGGCGTGCGCTTAGGACACTTGCCGTCGTTGGCCCCCTCGTGATTTATTTGCACTGACTCTCTCTCGGGCCTCCTCCTTTCCCGGCGGCACTCATACACGCTCGGCGCCGTTCGTCAACTTTCTGCCTGCTAAAGGCCACCACAAAAGGCTACTGCGGCGGGTGGACAGTCAATCTGCCACCGAGCCCCAAAAGCCTGATTGCGGCCCTTCGCCACGTGCGCTAAGGTGATCCTCGTTGCGCCAGGTCACCACACCTGCCAGACGCGCACTGTTGAATGAATGTCCTCCATCCCATTCGAACGCGCCGCAGCCCGTCTGGCGGCAAACGAGAGGCGACACCATGGCAGAAGACACCCCGGAAACCCGCGCCGCCGCGATTCCCCCCCGCCAATTAGTTGCACCGCAACAATTCTCTCTGGACGTTCTGCTCGAGAAATACGCGAAAGGCGACGAGCAATCGGCCGACGACGTGTTCAAACGCGTCGCCCGCGGCGTTGCTCAGGCGGAGCCGGAGGCGCTGCGCGAGTCGGCGGAAGCGCTCTTTGTCGACAATCTGCGGCACGGCGCGCTCGGCGCCGGGCGCATCATGAGCGCGGCAGGCACGGGCATCGCCGCCACGCTCATCAATTGCTTCGTGCAGCCGGTCGGCGACGCGATTCAAGGGGTCGACGAACACGGCCTGCCCGGCATCTATGTGGCGCTGCTGCAAGCGGCAGAAACGATGCGCCGCGGCGGTGGCGTCGGCTACAACTTCTCGGCGATCCGGCCCAAGGGGGCCCGCGTTCATACCACCAGTTCGTCGGCGTCCGGGCCGTGCAGTTATATGGACGTGTTCGACGCCTCCTGCCGCACCGTAGAAAGCGCCGGCTCGCGACGCGGCGCGCAAATGGCCGTGCTCGACTGCAATCACCCCGATCTGATCGAGTTCATCGAGGCGAAACATTCGAAAGGCCGCTGGAACAACTTCAACGTGTCGGTGGGCGTCACCGACGAATTCATGCGTGCAGTCGAAGAAGATCAGCCCTGGCAGCTCGTACATGGCGCCGAGCCGTCGCCGGCGTTGCGCGCGGCCGGTGATGTGCGGCAACGCGAAGACGGCCTGTGGGTCTACAGCGAAAGGCCCGCACGCGAGATCTGGGACCGCATCATGCGCTCCACCTACGATGTCGCCGAGCCCGGCATCGTGTTTATTTCGCGCATGAACGAGGACAACAATCTACGCGCCGTCGAAACCATCCGCGCCACCAATCCGTGCGGCGAACAACCGCTGCCGGCCTATGGCTGCTGCAACCTCGGACCGTTGAACCTCACGCGTTTCGTGCTCGATCCGTTCGCGCAAATGAAAGGCCGCAAGCCTTCGTTCGACTGGGACGGTCTCGCCAAACGCACCCGCACCCAGGTGCGTTTTCTCGACGACGTGCTCGACGTCACACTATGGCCGCTGCAGCAGCAATATGACGAGTCGCGCGCCAAGCGGCGCATCGGCGTCGGCTTCACCGGCCTCGGCGATACGCTGGTGATGCTCGGCCTGCGCTACAACTCGCAGGAAGGCCGCGACTTCGCGGTGCGCATTGCCCGGCTGATGCGTGACGAAGCCTATCGGGCGTCGGTGGAACTGGCGCGCGAGCGCGGCGCGTTTGAGTTGTTCGACGCCGGGCGCTATCTGGAAGCGGGTACGTTCGCCTCGCGTCTGCCCGACGACATCAAGGATGCGATACGCCAGGACGGCATCCGCAACAGTCATTTACTGTCGATCGCGCCGACGGGCACCGTCAGCCTCGCGTTCGCCGACAACGCCTCGAACGGCATCGAGCCGGCCTTCTCGTGGACCTACACGCGCATGAAGGTGATGGCCGACGGCGGTCGCGAATCGTTCGATGTCGAAGACTACGCGTATCGCCTTTATCGCGAGCTCGGCGGCGATGTGAACAAGCTGCCGGACTACTTCGTCAGCGCACTCGAAATGTCGGCGCGCGAGCACCTCGACATGATGGCCGCCGTACAGCCGTACGTGGACACGTCGATCTCGAAGACGGTGAACGTGCCGGCGGACTATCCGTTCGAAGCGTTCGAAAGCCTTTACTTCGACGCTTGGAAAAACGGTCTCAAGGGTCTCGCCACGTATCGCCCAAATGAAACGCTCGGCGCGGTGCTGAGCGTGAGCCCGCCGCAAGCGGACGACACGCTGGCCGAGACCGATCAGGATCCGCTGCGGATCGCGATCGATCATCGGCCCAAGGGCGAGTTGCCGGCGATCATCGAAAAGGTCGAGTACCTGACGCAAGCTGGCAAGAAGTCGCTTTACGTGGCGGTGTCGTTCATCGAAGTGACGGGGCGGCTCGGCGGCGAAGACGTCAGCATCGAGCGCCCCATCGAGTTCTTCATTCCGACCGGTCAGCGCGACGAATCGCAGCAATGGATCACGGCGACAATGCGTTCGCTGTCGCTCGCGGCACGCGGCGGCTTTGTCGCGCGCAACTTGCAGGATATGCGCAAGGTCTCGTGGGATCGCGGGCAGGTGCGGCTCGGCGAGGTGCAACGTCTCGACGGTCACCGCACGCCGCGCTGGCATGATTCCGAAGTGGCGGCGCTCGCCTTTGCGATCCAGCAGATTCTGCATCGGCGCGGCTTTCTCGACGCCGAAGGCAACCAGGTGCCGTCGCGCATGCTGGCGCGTTTGCCGCGCGGGCAGATGAGAGCGGAGACGGCCTTGCCGGCGGATTTCGGCATCCGGCCGCATCCTGGCGACGCGGACGACGAGTCGACCCTGACGCAGCCCGGCGGTGTGCAAGGGCTGCACACCATGCTCGGGCGCAAATGCGGCTCTTGCGGTGCGAACGCGGTGATCCGCAAGGACGGGTGCGACTTCTGTACGGCGTGTGGTGAGGTCGGCGCGTGCGGGTGAGTGGCAACTGAGAGCAGCCCTATGCTGCCGCGCACGGGCGAGCGCCTATGCTCGCCCGGCTCTACATCAAGTTGGCTCGCGGGCGGCAACGTGCCGCCGCACCAACGCCTGCCAATCAAGTTGATCGTGCGCGGCACGATCGCACGGCCTCGCGAACCCGTGCAGCTGCCGTCTCATCAGCCGACTCGGGCGTAATACAGATTCTGCGGATGCTTGGCTTCGGCGAAGAAGAACCAGCGTTCTGCCACGAGGCCGGCGTACTGCACCAGACAGGCGGCGGCCAGCAAGCCGAGCGAAACGCCGATCGAGTGCAGGCCTGCGCCTACTGCCATCAGCACGACAGGCACGGCAAACGCGGCCACGAGAAAAGCCCATTTGACTCCGCGCAGCGTCCCCGCCGATTTGCCGTGAAAGAACTCGCGCAGATTGAACGCGCCGGCGGTAAAGCCGCGTGAGACCTGTACGAGCTTCGGGTTTTTGATGCCCGTCGCGCTCTGCACGGTGGACTTCGGCCGCAATCGCGCGTTACGCACGAGCGATGCCGAGCGGCTCGCGCAGCCGGCGAGCGTCAGCACGCAGGCACAGACTGCCAGACCCGCTGTCAGCCCCGGCGCGAACCACGCGGTCATCGCCGTCGCCAGCGTGAAGCCGGACGCGCAACCGAGCAACACGAAGTTGACCAGCGTGAGCGGCGTGGCCCACTCCTGTAAAAAACGCAGGCATGCGTAGATCATCGCCGAACAGACAAACAGTGCGGCGCTCGCCAGTACGCCGAGCCAACCTATCGCGAGTGACCACGGCGAGCCGAACCCGTGCGCGACACCATAGAAAAACGCGCAGGCGAGAAACGCCGGCAGGCACAAACATTCACGCGACAACCACGACGTACGCCACATCGCGACCGCGCGCCACGCGCGCTCCGGATGCCCAAGATGGAAGAATGAGGCGATCAGCCCGAGGCCGCCCAATACGACTGACAAGCCCGCACCGGTGACATAGAACGCATCCGCGGGCGCAACGAGAAAGCCCCGATGCGCGGCCGTCTCCACGCCGACGAGCGCGATCAGCAGGCCCTGCGCCGCGCCGCTCAACGTCGTGAGAAAAACTACCGAAAAAGCCGGATTCATCGCTGGGTCCTTTAGATACGCGTCGCCATCGACGCAAGATGCAGTTCGCCGCGCTCGAGCCGCGCATCGAGCGATGCGGGCGCATCCAGGGCCGTCCCCGTGTCTTTGCACGAGCAGGCGCCGCTGCCACACCCCGAGGCGGACGTCGTGATGCGCGGCAAATAGTGGTTCGCCGGTTTGGTGTTCCACTCAGGCATCAACTGATAACCGCCGCGCTCCTCGATTGCCTTCGATACCACCGACTCCGGATCGTGGATGTCGCCGAACAGTCGCGCGGAGGTCGGGCATGCGAGCACGCATGCCGGTTGGCGGTCGCGTTCTGAGAGGTTTTCATCGTGAATGCGATCGACGCATAACGTGCACTTGGTCATCTCCTTGCGCGCTTCGTCGAGTTCGCGCGCGCCGTAAGGACACGCCCATGCGCAGTATTTGCAGCCGATGCATTTGTCGAAATCGACCAGCACGAGGCCGTCTTCCTTGCGCTTGTAGCTGGCGCCGGTCGGACACACCGGCACGCACGGTGGGTCCTCACAGTGCAGGCACGACTTCGGGAAATGGATCGTCTCGGCGTTCGGGTAGCTACCGGCTTCGAAGCTCTGCACGCGGTTGAAGAATGTGCCGGACGGGTCCGCGTCGTAGGGATTCAGGTCGGCGAGACTGCCCGATTCACCCGACGTGTTCCACTCCTTGCAACTCGTCACGCAAGCCTGGCACCCCACGCATACGTTCAGGTCGATCACCAATGCCATCTGAGTCATCAATCGCTCCTTTTCCCATGCGTAACTTGCGCGCCACTTATCTGCCGCTCATGCGCTGCATGTTCGCTACTCGCCCGCTACGTGCGCGCTACGTGTGCTTCGCTCGCGCGCTGCTGCCTGCTCACTGGTCACTTGCCAACCGTGTGCTATTTACGTCCAACCGCGCCGCGCAGCCGCGCCGCGAACTCTCCGCGTCCTGCGAAATAGGTCTGCACGATCCGCGAGATCACCCCGTTCGAGCCCGGCAACGCGGGCATCGCGTCGAACTGCGGCAGCGTATGACGCGCGTCCGCTTCCGCCGGATAGATGCGCACGCGCACGTCGTACCACGCGGCCTGGCCGGTCACCGGGTCCGAGTTCGAGAGGCGCGCGGCCGCTTCGTCGCGGCCGGGCAACTCGTCGGTGATGAGGTGATTGAGCAGGAAGCCGCGCTGCGATTCGTTCGCGCCGGCGCCGAGATTCCACGCGCCCGAGGCCTTGCCAATCGCATTCCACGTCCATACCGTGCCCGGCTCAACGGTCTCGCTAAAGCGTGCCATGCAGCGCACGCGGCCCCATTGCGATTCGGCATAAATCCAGCTGCCGTCGGCAATACCGTTTTCGGCCGCCATCAGCGGATTCATGTAGAGATAGTTCTCGCCATGAATCTGCCGCAGCCAGGCGTTCTGCGAATCCCACGAGTGATACATGGCCATCGGCCGTTGCGTCACGGCGGCGAGCGGAAAACGCGCGAGGTCGGTGGAATCGCTTTCGAGCGGCGCATACCAGAACGGCAGCGGATCGAAATACTTTTCGACCCGTGCCCGCAAGTGCTCCGGCGGTTGCCTCCCACTCGTGCGGCCTTGCGCGGCGAGCCTGAACTTCTGCATGACGTCGGAGTACAGCTGGATCAGGATCGGCTCGTTGAATTTACGGAAGCCTTTTTCCACCGCCCAGTCGAGATACGGCCCATTGCAGTTGCGCATGTATTGGAGCGTCTCCGGCAAGCGGTAATGGAACACGCAGTTGTTCTTTGCATACTGTTCCCACTGCCGCGGATTCGGCTCGCCCACCAGCGCCTTGTCGCCGTCCTTGCCGCGCCAGCCGATCAGAAAGCCGACGCCGGAACCCGGCGCCGTCGTGTGATTGACGATGAAGTCGGGATAGTCGCGAAAGCGGCGCGTGCCTTCGGCTGTCGTGAAGGCAGGAAACTTGAGGCGCGAAGCGAGTTCGATCAGCACTTCCTGGAACGGCTTGCACTCGCCGGTCGGGGGCACCACCGGCACGCGCACGGAATCCACCGGACCGTCGAATTCGGAAATCGGCCGGTCGAGCATCGACATCGCGTCGTGCCGCTCGAGATAGGTCGTGTCCGGCAGGATCAGATCGGCGAACGCCGTCATCTCCGACTGGAACGCATCGCACACCACGAGAAACGGAATCTTGTACTCGCCGTTCGCATGCTTGTCGGCGAGCATCTCGCGCACCTTCACCGTATTCATCGACGAATTCCAGGCCATGTTGGCCATGAAAATCAGCAAGGTATCGATGGGATACGGATCGCCGCGCCATGCGTTGGTGATCACGCTATGCATCAAGCCGTGCACCGCGAGCGGATATTCCCAGGAGAAGGCCTTGTCGATGCGAACCGGGCCGCCGTGTTCGTCGATGAACAGATCTTCGGGCGCGGCGGGCCAGCCGAGCGGCCCGGTTGCGAGCGGTGTGTTCGGCTTGACGGCGTCAGGGCTGTTCGGCGGTTTCGCCGACGGCGGCACCGCGCGGGGAAACGGCGACTTATGACGAAAGCCGCCAGGGCGGTCGATGGTGCCGAGCAGCGACATCAGCACCGCAAGCGCGCGGATCGACTGGAAGCCGTTGGAATGCGCGGCCAACCCACGCATCGCGTGAAAAGCGATCGGGTTGCCGGTGACGGTCTCGTGCGTCACGCCCCAAGCGTCGGTCCATTGGATTGGCAGCGTGATCCGGTGGTCGCGGCTGGTCTGGATCATTTCACCCGCGAGGCGGCGAATCGTGTCCGCTGCGATGCCGGTAATGCCTGCGGCCCACTCGGGCGTGCAGTCGGCCACGCGTTCGCGTAGCAACGCGAATGACGGCGTGACCGGCGTGCCGTCTGCAAGCGTGTAGCGGCCGTCCAGCGCGGGCGTCACGCCCGGTGCATGATGCGGCACAGCGCGCGCGGCGGCGGCGTCCCACCAGAGATGATTCTGCGGAAACAGCGGATTGCCGACCGGTCTATCCGGGTCGCGCACGAACAGGCCGAAGTTTTCGCTGGCTTCATCGAGATCGACGAGCTCGGCCGCGTTCGTATAGCGCTGCACGAATTCGTGATCCCAGGCGTCAGCGGCGATCAGTTCGTGCAGAAACGCCATGAACAGCGCGCCATCGGTGCCGGGTTTGATGGGCACCCATTCGTCGGCAATCGCGGCGTAGCCGGTGCGAATCGGATTGATCGCGATGAAGCGTCCCCCCGCGCGCTTGAACTTCGAAATAGCGATCTTGAGCGGATTCGAATGATGATCTTCCGCCGTGCCGATCATGAAAAAGAGTTTGGCGCTGTCGAGATCGGGGCCGCCGAATTCCCAGAACGAGCCGCCGATCGTATAGATCATGCCGGCCGCCATGTTGGCCGAACAGAAGCCGCCATGCGCCGCGTAATTGGGCGTGCCGAACTGTTTGGCGAAGAGGCCGGTGAGCGCCTGCATCTGGTCGCGGCCCGTGAACAGGGCGAATTTCTTTGGATCCGTGGCGCGAATCGCCGCAAGGCGCTTTTCGAGCACGTCGAACGCGACCTCCCACGACACCGGCTCGAACTGCGCACTGCCCCGCTCCGCGCCCGCCTTACGCATCAATGGCTGGGTCAGGCGCGCGGGCGAGTACTGCTTCATGATGCCCGAGGCACCCTTGGCGCAGATCACCCCCTGGTTCAGCGGATGCTCGGGGTTGCCGTCGATGTAGCGCACCTCGCCTTCACGCAGATGCACGCGAATGCCGCAGCGGCAGGCGCACATGTAGCAGGTCGTCGTCTTGATCTCGAGCCGTTCGTCCTGCGTGCGGGCGTGGTGTTCCATGCGGATCTCCGTCGCTGCTCCGGCTGTGTCGAAGCGGTTGGTTCAATACCGACCATCCTATTCGCCGCGGGCCTACAAGGGAAATCACGATTTTTGAGAGAAACTATCCGCTGGGCTGATAGTTTCAGTTTGGCTTCAGATGTCAGATCGGCGTGAGCACCGCCTCACCAGCGAAATGCCGCGTCGCGTTGGCCAGGAAATTGTCGACCGATGCCGTGATCGCCTCCGGCGAGCGGCCGCCCACATGCGGTGTCAGGACCACGTTGCGCAGCGTCAGCAAGGCTTCGGGCGGATGCGGCTCGCCCTCGTAGACGTCGAGGCCCGCGCCGGCGATCGCGCCAGTGGTAAGCGCATTCGCTAGAGCAGCGGTATCCACCACACTGCCGCGAGAGACGTTGACCACGAAACCGTCCGACCCGAGTGCGTCCAGTACCGCTTTGTCGATCAGATGACGCGTACCGGCGCCGCCGGGCGTCGCCACCACCAGAAAATCGCACCACTGTGCGAGGCCCTGCACGCTGTCGAAATAGCGCAGCGACGAGCCCTCACGTGGTTTGCGGTTGTGATAACCGATTTCCATATCGAAGCCGCTGCCACGCCGCGCGATCTTCTCGCCGATATGGCCAAGCCCGACGATGCCGAGCCGCTTGCCGGACACGTTCGGGCGCATCGGCAACGTGTCGCGCCAAGCGCCCTTGCGGGTGGCCTGATCGAGTTGCGGCACGTCGCGCACCACCGCAAGCAGTAGAGCGAACGCGTGATCGGCCACGCAATGATCGTTGGTGCCCGCGCCGTTGACGAGCACGATGCCACGCGAGCGAGCGTGGTCGATGGCGAGGTTTTCATAGCCGGCGCCGAGCGCGCTGACAAACTCGAGCTGCGGCATCTGGTCGATTTCAGCAGCCGTCAGCCCGGTCGTGCCGTTGGTCAGCACGGCGCGGATCGTCTGGCCATGTGCTGCGATCGCGGCGGCTCGCTGGGTGGCGTCGGGTGCATAGACGACGTCGAAAGCGGCCTCGACACTGGCGCGGCTTGCGTCTTTCAAGGGAATCAGAACCAGCAGGGATGGCTTCATGTCGGTGCTTTTTCTTAAGGCGGTGACGGACGGGAGACACGACGAGCGAGTGTAACAAGCCTCCCGCCGCCCCGCTGGGAAGTGGTCACAAGCGGTCACCAGCGGTCACCAGCGATCACAAGCGGTCGAAAGCAGGCGCGAGCAATAGGCCCTGTTGCGAACCCGCTGCCGCGCAGCCTAAAGTCCATCCGAACCACGCCGTAATCTTTGTGAATGGACCGGCGCGAGCAATATGCGTTATGCGTCTTTCTTTTGAGCCGAACCCAAGCCGCTTTAAAATAGCCGGAACTCCGACCACGGGAATCTCATGCTGGACATCCTCCCGCGCGGCTCAGCGCCCGCCAATGACGCCCCGAAGGCAGTTCCCTTGGGGGACGATTCCGAAATGTTCGAACTCGCGCCGGTCTCGCTCTGGCTAGAAGACTTCAGCGGCGTGCGCACACTATTCGACACATGGCGGGCACAAGGCGTAACCGACCTGCGCGCCCATTTCGCCGAATATCCGGCCCTTGTCGCCGAATGCGCACACAGCATCCGCGTCATCAAGGTCAACCAGAAAACGCTGACGCAATTCGAGGCCGCCGATTTCGAAGCGCTCACCAGCAATCTCGCCTCGGTGTTCCGCGACGACATGCTCAAGACCCACCTTGAAGAGCTATGCCAATTGTGGGCGGGCCAGGCGCAGTTCACGAGCCAGACGGTCAACTACACGCTCGGCGGCCGGCGCCTGGACGTGCTGCTCAAGGGCGCCGTGCTACCCGGCCACGAAGATCGCTGGGATCGCGTGCTCGTATCGGTCGAAGACATTACCGAACTCGAAGGCGCGCGGCATCGCGTGACGCTTGCCGAACAGTATGTGCGCGGCCTGTTCGAACATTCGCCGGTATCGTTGTGGGTGGAAGATTTCAGCGCGGTCAAGCGTCTGCTCGACGACGCGCGCTCGGCCGGCATCCGCGATTTTCGGGTGTTCACCGACGTGCATCCCGAGTTTGTCGAGCGCTGCATGCAGGAAATTCACGTGCTCGACGTGAACCAGCACACCCTCGACATGTTCGTGGCGAAAGACAAAAAAACGTTGCTGGCGCGCCTGCCGGACGTTTTCCGCGACGACATGCGGCCGCATTTCCGCGAGCAGCTGATCGATCTGTGGGATGGCAAGCTGTTTCAGCAGCGCGAAGTGCTCAACTATTCGCTCGACGGCAACGAGGTGCACGTGCACCTGCAGTTTTCCGTACTGCCGGGCCATGAAAGCAATTGGGACCTGGTGCTGGTGGCCCTCACCGACATCACCGCGCGCAAGAAGGCCGAAGCGTACCTGGAGTTCCTCGGCAAGCATGACGTGCTGACCAAGCTGCGCAACCGCTCGTTCTACGTGGACGAACTGAACCGGCTGGAGCGCAAGGGTCCGTGGCCCGTGACGATCATCATGGCCGATCTGAACGGTCTCAAACGCGTGAACGACCAGCTCGGCCACGCGGCCGGTGACGCATTGTTACGGCGCGCCGGCGAAGTCCTTGCCAAGGCGACAGATGCGCCTTTTCACGCGGCACGCATCGGCGGAGACGAGTTCGCGATCCTGTTGCCGGACACCGATGAGCGCGGCGGCGCCGCGATGGTCGATGCGATCCGCCAACTGGTCGATCTGAACAACCAGTTTTATCCGGGTTCGCTGCTGAGTTTTTCGATGGGAGCGGCGACGTGCCAGCGCGGCGACCGGCTCGAAGCCGGCGTGCAACGCGCCGATCTGCTGATGTATGAGGAAAAGCGCACGCACTACGCGAACCGTCCGGTTGCGGGCGCGCCCGGCGACTGACGCCGGGGCATCTCGCGGGTTGGCGATCTGGCGCCGTGCAGCCGGGCGGACAGGCGTCTCAGCGCTTGTCGGTCCGCAGCGCCTCGCCGTACGTGCTGACGATCCGCCGATCCTGCTCGTCCACCGAAAACAGCTCCCATTCGATGCCGTTCACGTCCTTGCTGCTCGAATATCCTTCTACTGAATCGTCCTCGAAGCCGACGTGCCGAAGCTGTCCGCTCTTATCCGGCATCTCGTTGATCGAAAAATTCAGCAGATCGGTGCGCCACATCGCGTAACGGCCCGGCACGACGGCCGTGGGCGGCTGGCCGAGACGGGCGCTGTAATCGTCGATGGAGGCCTCGAGGCTGGCAACGGCCAAAGCAATGTGGAAGCGTTTCATAGCGGTTTTTCCGGCGGTCAGGATGAGGTGTTTCATCGTATCCGTCGCGCGCGGCCGCAACCAGTTGCCCGATCATCCCGGTATCGGTATTACCGGTTTGCCTCGTGACGGCCAGCAGCCTGCCAGACAGCGGGCGCCTCTCATCGCGCCGGCAGATCCTGGTAACGAGCGCGAAGCTTCGTGGCGCAGTACGCCGCCATGCATACCAGGGCGCCCGCGCCCAGCGCCACGCGCAGCCCCCAAAGCGGTGCACACGCGCCGAGCCACAACGCGCTGAGCGCCGGTCCGCCACGATAGATCACGCCGTATAACGCAAGCACACGTCCGCGCATTGCCTGCGGAACCGATTGGTGAATCAGCGTCTGTGCGCCAATGCCGGTCACGACCACGGAGAAACCCAGCGCAAAAAACAGGACCAGCGCCGCCGGGAAATACTGCGTGAACGCCAATCCGAGCCCGCACAGCGAAGCGGCCAACACATGCCGTTCGATCAATCTCGCTAGCGGCCCCGTCGCGTCGCGGCCGCTGAACCAGATGCCCCCTGCAAGCGCACCGGCCCCCGCAGCGGCGACGAGCGACGCGAAACCCTGTGCGCCCCGCTGCACCATAGCGTCTGCAATGGCCGGCGCCATGTCAGGGATACCGCGAAGGCAGACGGCGCACGCAATCAGAATCAGGAAAGTTGCCCGCAACGGGGCGTCTGACGCGAGGTAGCGAAATCCGTCCGTGGCATCGCGTCGCCAATGCGAGGGCGGCATATCGGCAAGCAAACGCGGGCTCGCCGGAATGCGAACAATGGCGGCAATGAAGACGGCATAGCCCAGCGCACTGAGGAAGAACAATGCCGAAGGATCGAGCTTCAGCAATAGCGCGCCCGCCACAGCCGGCCCCGCAAAGCGAGCCAGACTGAAGCACAGTGAGGTGAGCGCAACGGCCGAGCCAAGCTGCTGTTGCGGCACCAGCGTCGACGTCCACGAGAGGCGCGTGGGCTGACACAGTGCACCGGCGATACCCGTCACCAGGGTCACCACGAGCAGCCATTCCATGGAACTGGCGTCACCGAGAATCAGACAGGCCTGCAAAACGGCCATCGCCATCGCGACACACTGACAATAGAGCATGACGCGGCGCGGGTCGCAACGATCCGCCATCAGGCCGGCAATCGGTGCGAGGAACACCGTCGGGAAAAGATCGGCGAGGGCAAGCAAGCCAAGCCATAGGCTCGAGTGACTGATCTCCCACACAAGCCAGCCGGCACCGACCCGCTGCACCCACATACCAATCAACGACAGGCTGTTACCGAATGCGAACAGCCTGAAGTCCCGGCACGCGAGTGCGCCGAAGCCCCTGCTCTTGAGTACGATCCACCGCTGAAGGAAGCCCGCCATCAGCGTTCTCCTCAAGGGCGCCAGGACGGCGCGGCAGGTTCGCCGGATAGCGTGATCCAATCTCGTTGCGGATCAAAAGCGGGAAGATCGAAAGTGTTCGGGCAGGAATCAATCATCTGAATCTCACAATGGGCGGGTTTAGAGAGATGCATAAGAAATGAATACATCCGAATCACGAATTTATTCTCATGCTCAAATCAATCTGATAACCCGGACAATCACACAATCGGCACCGCGCAATAACCCCATGGATTGGTAGTCAATTTGAAAATACCAATACTGCGTCGTTACGCCACAACCCAAAATTGGTAGTAAACGCCCTCGCCGAGCCACATACATTCCATATCTGATTTACGATAGAAATCCACCAAACAATCCGCATCGGAACAATGATTTGATCGCTACCAGGACGTACCCATCACGCGAACGCGAACACCAGCCCGACTGAAAGAAGTCTGTACACAACTGCATAGCGGAGCCTGCGATGCCACGAGTCCTCTCCGAATGGTGGAACAATCTGTTTTTCGAACTACAAAGCTGCGAGCAGATTGAGAGTGCATTTTCCACGCTGTCGCGCGCCTCACAGGATCTTGGCTTTGCGTATTACGCATTCGGCTATGTCAGCCGTACGCCATTCTGTTCGAGGAATATTTTTATCAAAAGCTCTTATCCCGAACTTTGGATATCGCGATATCGGGAGAAAAAATATCTCGAAATCGATCCGGTCGCCAAACTCGACTCCGGCGATCTGACGCCGGCGATATGGAGCGAGGATTTCTTTGCCGGCGCGAAACACGTCTGGGACGAAGCGAAATCAGCGGGATTGGCAATCGGCATTTCACAGCCTTGCTGGGATACACGCGGTCAGTTCGGCGTGCTTTCCCTGGCGAGAAACGACCTCGCATTGAGCTCCGACGAAATCAAGGCGCTGCGGCCGTTTCTCGCGGCACTCGGTCACCTGTCGATGTCGTGCATCAGTACGATCTGCGAACGGCAGAAACACACCACCACCGACATCAGCCTGACCCGCCGCGAAATCGAGATCCTGCGTTGGACCGCGGACGGCAAGTCCGCCAAAGGTATCTCAAACGCCCTGGAGATTTCCGTCGATACGGTGAATTTCCACCTTAAAAATTGCATGAGGAAATTCAACGCCTCGTCGAAGACCAGTGCGACCGCCTATGCGATCGCCTACGGACTACTGTAGCTACGGAGAGGGTGATGGAAGAGATCGTGGTCAGCACCATGGAAAACCTGAGTCCCGCTGCGAGACGGCAACTCGGCCGGTACCGGTATGCAGTATTCGTCGAGCAGATGAAATGGGACCTGCCCGCCGTCAATATCGACCTCCGGGAGGAATGGGACGAATTCGACCGGAGAGACACCGTTAATGTCATCGCCTATTCAGCGGACCGTAGCATTTGCGGCTATGCACGCTTGTTGCGCACCACCCAGCCCTATCTGCTCAGCGAAGTGTTCACAGACTTGTGCTCCGTACCATTGATTAGCGATTCCTCAACGTGGGAATTGTCACGTTTCACGACTTGCCATGCGGGCGCCGAACTCAACGCGCAACGCATGCGCAGGCTGCTTCGCCAGATTTTTCTTCATGCTGAACACTTAGGATTCCGTCAATTGATCGGCGTCGCGCCATGTAGCATGGAACGGCTCTATCGGCGGCTGGGACTCGTGCTGCGGCCTCTCGGCCCGGCGCGAACAGCCGGTGACGGCCTCGCGGCGTTTTCCCTGAATATCAATGCGGCGGGCTTGAGAGCCTTAAGAGATTGATAGCGATTGATTGCGATTGATAACGTGAGTCTCGGACACGACCGCAGCCACGCAGGCAACCCGCTAAGCGCCCGGAAAGCGCAATTCGAAGCGCACCACACCCGGCACCGGACACACCACGCGCGCCGTGCCGCCGTGCAGATGCATGATCGCCCTGACGATCGCGAGACCCAGCCCGCTCGATTCGGTGAACGCGCTGCGCGCCGCATCCGCGCGGTAGAAGCGATCGAACAGGCGGTCCAGTTGCTCGTCGGGAATCGGCGCACCGTCGTTTTCCACCACCACCGTCGCGCCCCGTTCGTCCTGTATACCGCTCAAACGCACAACCGTATCGTTTGCGCCGTATCGCACCGCATTGACGACGAGATTGTTGATCGCCCGCCGGCACAGCATCGGATTGACCGACGCCACGCCCTGAGCCTCGACGGCAAAACGCATACCCCGTTCGTCGGCGGGGCCTTCAAAATAGTCTGCGATCCTGACGAGTTCGTCGCGCAGATCGACTGGCTCACGGTCGATGGACAGCGCAGCATGGTCCGCGTGCGCGAGAAACAGGATGTTCTCCGCAATGTGGCTCAAACGGCTCAACTCTTCGAGATTCGATTCGAGCAATTGCTGATATTCATCGGCGTCGCGCGGTTTGGCGAGCGTCACCTGGGTCTGGCCGATCAAGGCGCCCACTGGCGTGCGAATTTCATGCGCCAGATCGGCGGAGAACTGCGAGAGGCGCTGATAGCCATCGGCAAGACGGTCGAGCATCGCGTTGAAGGCGTGCGTGAGCTGGCGTAATTCGACCGGCGCGGCCTCGCTGTCGAGCCGCACCGACAAACTCGCCGGACTGATCTGCGCCGCCCGCGTAGCGATCTCGCGCACCGGCCGAAACGTGCGGCGCAGCACGTAGTAGGCGAGCAGCGTCGCGGCCAGCATGCCGGTCAGTGTGGCCAGTACGATGCGATTGCGATACGCCGCCAGCATCCGCACTTCCTGAGTCATCGGATGCGCGGCGATCACTTCGACCTCGCTGCCGTCCTCGCGTGCTTTGACGGTGGCGATCGCCCAATGAACCGGCACGCCGTCCGGCAACATCGTCTGGCGGATATCCGGGAGCGTCGGCAACCGGTTCTCCGCACCGGCCTGCAGGGCCGGCACCGCAATGTTTGCAGGATTCACGTCGATGAACGGCGCCTCGCCCGGACGGCGAAACAGCAGCACGTCCGCCTCCGCGCCGAGCATGCTCTCGAACAGCAAAGGCCGGTCCTTCAATTCGCTGACCGAATAGAGATCGCGCACGATGCGGCTGAAATGCTCGACACGGCCGGTGAGCACCACGTCCGCGCGGCGCTGCAACGACAGCTCGGCGGAGTGATAGAAATACGCGCCGAGCGTGCCGATCACCACGCACGCGATCGCGGCAAACAGCACCGTGGTGCGAGCCGTCAACGAACGTTTGGTCCACAGCTTCATGAACCGTCGCCAAAGGTATAGCCGATGCTGCGCACCGTATGAATCAGCTTCTTTTCAAACGGATGATCGACCTTGGCGCGCAACCGTTTGATGGCGACGTCGACCACATTAGTGTCGCTGTCGAAGTTCATATCCCACACTTCCGAGGCGATCTGCGTACGCGATAGCGCTTCGCCTTGCCGGCGCACCAGTAGATGCAGCAGCATGAATTCCTTGTTGGTCAGCGGAATCTCGACGCCTTCGCGCGTTACCTTGCGGCGCAGGACGTCCAGCTTGAGATCGGCGATCTCGAACACATCGCTCTCGCGGATCACGCCACGACGCAGCAGCGTGCGGATGCGCAACACCAGCTCGGTGAACGAGAACGGTTTGACGAGGTAATCGTCGGCGCCGAGTTCGAGGCCACGGATGCGGTCGCTGACGTGATCTCGCGCGGTCAGGAAAATGACCGGCAGATCGCGCCGCGCCCGCAACGCACGCATGATTTCCCAACCGTCGATGCCGGGCAGCATCACGTCCAGCACCACCAGGTCATACGCGTGTTCCAGCGCCATGTGCAGCCCATCCGTGCCGGTGCGCGCGAGGTCGACCGCGTAGCCGCTTTCGCGCAGCCCCTTCTTCAGGTAGTCGCCGGTTTTCGGGTCGTCTTCGATGACGAGGATGCTCATGGTGCCTGGTTTCCGACCCTGAGCGCCGCCGTGGGCGCAGGTCATGGATGTGGACGTGAATATGGTGGCCATTCTACGTGGCCGCCGCGCGCCGTTCATGACGTTTTTGTCATCCGTCTGTCACTCGCCGGAGCCGCTCGCGCGCCTAACCTGCTCTTATCCTTCACCCACCCAGAGCAGACTCATGAAGATTGTTTCCGCTAATGCGATGCGCGCCATCGTCGCCCCCGCGCTCGTCGCTGCCTCGCTGTTCGCCGCAGTATCCGCCGCGCAAGCCCAGACCGCCGCCCCCACTGGCGTACGCGGCACCGTGACCGCGCTCTCGGGCGACGTGCTCAAGGTCCACACGCGCGATGGCAAGGACGTCGACGTGAAGCTCTCCAAGGACACGCCGATTCGCGGCGTTGCGATCGCCAATGTGAACGACATCAAGCCGGACAGCTATGTCGGCACGGCCGCGATCCCCCAACCCGACGGCACGCTGAAGGCGCTCGAAGTGCACGTGTTCCCCGCCAGTATGCGCGGCTCCGGCGAAGGCCATCGCCCGTGGGATCTCGGCTCGAACAGCACGATGACCAACGGCACGGTCGGCTCCCTTGTGGTCAGCAACGGCCGCACGATCACCGTCAAGTACAAGGACGGCGAAAAGAAGATCGTGATTCCGCAAGACGTGCCTATCGTCGCCCTCGAACCGGGTGACCGCTCGCTGCTGGTGCCGGGCGCAAAGGTCGTGCTGTTCGCCCACAAGGAAGCCGATGGCTCGATGACGGCGAATTTCATCTCGGCCGGCGAACATGGTGTCACGCCGCCGATGTAATACGGCGCTTTTCAACCGTTCGAACAGCCGCGTGCCTCAATCACGCGGCTTGCCGATTTTTCTTTGTTTCATCACCGCTCACCATGCCCGAACCGCAAGCGCGCTTTATCGTCCACCCACTTGTCGTACGAATCACGCACTGGATCAACGCATTTGCGATGGTCTGCATGGTGATGAGCGGCTGGGCGATCTATAACGCGTCGCCCTTCTTTCCGTTCAGATTTCCGGTATGGGCGACCGTCGGCGGCTGGCTGGGCGGCTCGATTGCATGGCATTTCGCGGCGATGTGGCTGCTGTGCGCGAACGGCCTGCTGTATCTGGCGTATGGCATCGGACGTGGGCATTTTCGTCGCAAGTTACTGCCCGTCTATCCGCGCGATGTCGTACACGATGCCGCATTAGCAATGCAGTTCAAGCTTCCGCACGATACCGGCAAATATAACGCGGTGCAGCGCGCGCTCTATCTCTTCGTATTGTTCCTTGGCGTGCTGCTGGTCGCGTCGGGGCTCTCGATCTGGAAGCCGGTGCAATTCTCCTGGCTTACCACGCTATTCGGCGGCTTCGATTTCGCGCGTCGCGTGCATTTTGTCGCGATGGCGGGTGTGGTCGGCTTTGTCGTCGTGCATCTGGCGCTGGTGCTGCTGGTGCCGCGTACGTTGCTGCCAATGCTGACGGGCCGCGCCAAACATTCCGCGCATGAAGGAACTCAGGCATGAGCGAATCAAAACGCCGGGACTCGCGCAGCTCGCGCATTGTCCTTGCCGACCACAAACCGCAAATCGAACGGTTGCAACGGCGGTTGTTCCTGCGCTCGTCGCTCTCGATCGGCGCGCTGGCGATGCTCTCGGGCTGCAACATGCAGGACGGCGATTCGGTCGACAAGGTGTTGTGGGCCATGTCGCGCTGGAACGATCGCGTGCAGGGATGGCTGTTCGATCGAAACAAACTCGCGCCCACTTATTCGGCGCGCGAGATCACCGACCCGTTCCCGTTCAACGCGTTCTATCCGGAGTTCGACGCGCCGGATATCGACGGTTCGACGTATCAACTGGAAGTGTCGGGGTTGGTGTCGGACAAGCGCACGTGGACGCTCGATCAACTGCGCGCCTTGCCGCAGGCTTCACAGATTACGCGGCACATCTGCATTGAAGGATGGAGCGCGATCGGGCAATGGCGAGGCGTGCCGTTTCGCACGTTCCTCGAACGCATCGGCGCCGATCTGAGCGCACGCTATGTCGGCTTCAAATGCGCGGACCGTTATTACTCGAGCCTCGATATGGCGACGGCCTTGCATCCGCAAACCCAACTGACGCTCGATTTCCGCGACGCGCCGCTGCCGGCCAAATACGGCTACCCGCTGAAGCTGCGCGTACCGACCAAACTGGGCTTCAAGAATCCGAAGCACATTGCGGCGATTTTCGTGACCAACACGAACCCCGGCGGCTATTGGGAAGACCAGGGGTACAACTGGTTTAGCGGGCTATAACGCTTCCCGCGAACGCGCGCCTATACCGCGGTCACATACCGCGCGACCGGCTTGACCACGCGCGGCGGCGGCGCATCGTACACGGTGCGCATGCGCTTGACTTCATCGACCGGGCTCAGGCCGAACAGGCGCTTGAACTCGCGGCTGAATTGCGACGCGCTTTCGTACCCGACGCGCGCCGCGGCGGCGCCGGCATTCAAACCATCCTGCACCATCAGCAAACGCGCGTGATGCAACCGCGTGGTCTTCACGTATTGCATCGGCGAGGTCGCCGTCACGGCCTTGAATTGCGCATGAAAAACGGCGAGGCTCATGCCCGCTTCAGAGGCGAGCGTGTCGACATCGAGTTGCCCGTGGTAGTCGGCATGGATTCGCCGTAGCGCCTTGGCGATTCGGCCGAAATGATTCTGATGCGTGAGCGCCGCGCGAATCGCGTCGCCCTGCTCGCCCGTCAACACCCGATAGCAGATTTCGCGGACCACGCCAGGCGCAAGAATGCGCGCGTCGAGCGGCGAGGCTAACGCGTCCATCAAACGCTGCACGGCATTGTTCAGGGCCGGATCGAGCGGCGTCGAATAGATGCCGAGCGGCTCGTTCTGCGTGGCGCCTTGCGTTTCGTTCAGCGCCATCAACAACTCGGCCACCATGGTCAGATCGACTCGTACCGAGATGGCGAGGAACGGCTCTTCCGGGCTTGCCTCGGTTTCACATTCAAACGGCAACGGCACCGACAGCACCAGATATTGCTGCGCGTCGTACTGGAACACCTGATCGCCGAGAAAACCGCGCTTGCGCCCCTGGCAGACGATCACGATGCTCGGCTCGTACATCACGGGCATACGCGGCATCGGCTTATTGGCCCGCATCAGATTGACCCCTTCCAGGCTCGAGCGCGTAATGCCCGGATTGGGCGCGAGTGTGTCGAACAATTCGACCAGACGCTGCTGGGATGGATCGGCGGGCCCGCCGGCGGCCGGGGCACGAGTGACCGGGCCGCGCTCGGCGGGGTCGCCATCGACCGATGTGGGTTCTACGGAATGGGTTGACATGACGGTATAGTGACGCGCAAGAGAATAGTGCTTGAAATTTAACATCAAACTACCTACAACGCTCGTCGCCAGGAGTTTTAGGCAAACCTTCAAGATATTCAGGTATTCCCTGGTTCGCTCCCGGCTCCTACTATGGGAGCCCTGCCGGATCATCTTTTCCCGCGCTGCGCTGGGCTCGGTCGCCCATTCACCGTTTCGGTGAGTACGTCGGCCACCGCCTGCGCCGTGATCCCGGTTCACAACAAGGTTTGGCCGCATCGGCGACGCGCGTCGCCCATCGTTGGCGCCTTGCGACATTACCCTCTTTGCTGGAGCTACCCATGAGCACGACTTATGCCTATGCAGCGACCGACGCTTCCGCGCCGCTCGCCCCGTTCGAAATCCAGCGCCGCGAACTGCGCGCCCATGACGTGCAGATGGAAGTCCTGTTTTGCGGCGTGTGCCATTCCGACTTGCATCAGGCACGCAACGAATGGAAGAACACGGTTTTCCCGGTGGTGCCGGGCCATGAAATTGTCGGCCGCGTAACTGCGGTGGGTCCGGACGTGACGAAGTACAAGGCAGGCGATCTGGTGGGCGTGGGATGCCTGGTCGACTCGTGCCGTACGTGTGCGAGTTGCGAGGAAGGTCTCGAGCAGTATTGCGAAAACGGTTTTGTCGGTACGTACAACGGTGTGGATCGGGTTGACGGTCAGATCACCTACGGCGGCTATTCGACGCAACTGGTGGTGGATGAGGCATTCACGCTGCGCGTGCCGGAGAATCTCGACCCGGCGGGTGTGGCGCCGTTGCTGTGCGCGGGGATCACGACGTATTCGCCGCTGCGCACGTGGGGCGCCGGTCCTGGCAAGAAGGTCGGGATTGTTGGTCTTGGCGGCCTGGGTCACATGGGCGTGAAGTTGGCCCGTGCAATGGGTGCGCATGTGGTGTTGTTTACGACGTCGCCGTCGAAGATTGAAGATGCCAAGCGGCTTGGTGCGCATGAGGTTGTCATCTCGAAGAATGCTGAAGAGATGGGCGCGCATGCCAATAGCTTCGATTTCATTCTGAATACCGTTGCTGCGCAGCATGATTTGAATCCGTTTTTGAATCTGCTCAAGCGCGATGGGACGATGACGCTGGTTGGTGCTCCGGAGCACGATCATCCGTCGCCGCAGGTGTTCAATCTGATTCTCAAGCGTCGCCGTCTGGCTGGTTCGCTGATTGGCGGGATTGCCGAGACGCAGGAGATGCTCGACTTTTGCGGCGAGCATGGGATTACTTCGGATATTGAAGTGATTTCTATGCAGGGGATTAATGAGGCTTATGAACGGATGCTTAAGAGTGATGTTAAGTATCGGTTTGTGGTTGATCTGGATTCCTTACGGAAGTGATTGGTTTTTTTGCCTGTGAGGTGCTGATTGGTTTTGGTGCCTTGCGGGCAGGGGCTTTTATTGGGGTGGTTGCCTGTGCGGCGCTTTTTGTTTGTTCGCGTACGGCGTTGGCCTTTCCTTGAATTGTTAGTGGTCTATTAGCGTTCGCCCCTGTGCGGGGCAGGCACCTACTTTTCTTTGCCGCCGCGTAACTATTCAGCAGTTGTAAACTGGAACCAGGCGATGCATAGTGAAGGACATGACGAAGATGCCTGATTTCAAAGACCTCACACACGAACAGAAGGACGCGCTCATCGTTGATCTCGTGAAGCGTCTGAACGCGCTCGAAGCGAAACTCGAGAAGAACAGTCGTAACTCCAGCAAGCCGCCCTCAAGCGATGGGCCCGGGCGCAAGCCGAAGTCGTTGCGCGGCACGAGCGGGGCAAAGCCTGGCGCGCAGCCGGGGCATAAGGGCAAGACGCTCAAGCGGGTGGTGCAACCCGATTGCATCGAGATTCATCCGGTGGCGCCGGTGTGCGATGC
>NZ_JABBGJ010000058.1 GCF_012927345.1 Paraburkholderia polaris | reverse complement strand
AGATGCAGGCGAGCCAGGTGTGGCGCTTCATTGCCGATCACCGGGTACCGTTCGACAACAACCAGGCCGAACGCGATATCCGCATGCCCAAGCTCAAACAGAAAATCTCAGGGTGTTTCCGTGCGGTATCAGGCATGGAAGCGTTCTGCACGATCCGCTCCTACCTTGCCAGTCTGCGCAAACAGAACCGTTCGCTGATCGATGCGCTGGCTTTGGGCTTCGCCGGATTCGTCGTTTCGCCGCTTCCGGCTGCTGAATAGTTACGCCGCCGCAAAGAAAGTAAGCAAAGAAAGCGGCTCGAACCGCTCATGCTAAGTGGGCACCCTTGCCTGGAGGGGGTAGTGGCTCCGTGGAATCCGGGCCCTCGCACCTTCGAGCGTTAGTGACAAAGGCATCATCAGCTCCCACTCCGCACTGCGTGCGTCGCGGACGGGTCTGCATGGGAAACCAGAGGCTTCGTTTGGCGCGGCGGAAGCCGTCGGCTTCGCCTCGGCGACGCGCCTCTGCACTCACCCGCCCCCCCCCACTTCAAATGATATGTCGGTGTGCTGCAGTCACAGTCACGGTCGCAGTTGCAGTTGCAGTTGCAGTTGCAGTTGCAGTTGCAGTTGCAGTTGCCATCACGGTCGCGATGGCGATGGCGATGGCGATGCAATGACGGGCCACGGCTCGGTGGCAAGACGCGGCGCCAAAACGTAGCGTGTGGTTTTATGAAGTACGCTTCGGTGCGCGCAGCGCCGCCGGAAGTATGACGCCCTTGTCACTCACGCCGAATGTGCAAGAACACAGATTCCAGATGCGCCACTACCCCCTCCAAGGCAGGAGACCCGCTTAGCAGGATTGGTTTGAGCCGCTTTCTTTTGCCTACTTTTCTTTGCGGCAGGCAAAGAAAAGTAGGTGCCTGCCCCGCACAGGGGCGACGCTAATAGACCACTAACAATTCAAGGAAAGGCCAACGCCCCAGGCAACCAGACAGTAAGCGCCGAGCAGGCAAACAGACGAAACAAGCGCCGCGCAGGCAAACAAATCAAGAAAAGCCCACCGCCCCAGGCATACAGAAAAAAAAGCGCGCCGCAGGCAAAAACATCCCTAAAGCCTCTGCTCAACAGCAAGCAAAAAAATCCGCGCCCACTGCTTAGCCTGCCGCTCGCCCAGCATGGGCAAAATCCAAACCTGATGCTTAGCGTCCTTGACGGTCAAAGCGACCTGCCATTGAGCATCATGGCCTTGTACCTCAGCGCCAAGCAGATCGGCAAAGATATAAGCACCCTGCTCGCCGCCAAGGCGAATCTCACATAGCCGCTTACCGGCAGCGAGCCGGACCGCCCCCCAGGTCCCGTTAAGCTCATGAGTCCAATCGCCATCGCGAATATTCGGCGCGACTTCCTTCCGACGCCGCCACCAATAGACAACCGCGGCAATCAAAAGCAAAACAACAAGAACAGCAACCCCCACCGCAACGGCCGACCCAAAAGCCGCCTGCAAGGCATAAAAAGCCCGCACTGCGCCATACACCAGCGCGATCAACGCAATGAATGCAACAAGAATCGGCATCGCAAACTCGCTAGACAAAAAGTCAGCCTAGCACGAGCAACGCCCAAACCTAACGGCAAGAAACCATTGCGAAAAATGCGCAGCCACGCAAGGTGAGGCGTTACGGCTGCTTATGTGTCGCCGCCCAATCCTTCACCGCCTTCAACGTGTTCTCGACGTGCTTCTCCGGCGACAGGCTCGTGTACTCGTAGATGATCTTGCCGTCCGGCGCGATCACGTACGACACGCGATTGGCCATGGAGCTATGCATCGGCAAGCCAGCATCATATGCGCCGATTACCTTCGAGTCGGCATCCGCCGCCACCGGGAATTTGCTGCGGCATTCGCTCACCGAAAACTTCGTCAACGTGTCGATGTTGTCGTGCGACACGCCGATCACCGTCGCGCCATACTTCTTGTACTCGTCGACGGCTTCAGCAAACTCGTGGGCTTCGATCGTGCAGCCCTTCGTGAACGCCGCCGGATAGAAATACAGCACCACCGGCCCTTTCTTCAGCTCGTCGGCAAGCGAATACGTGTAAGTCTTGCCGCCTAGCGAAGCCTGTGCGGTGAACGGCGGCGCGGTATCGCCCGGCTTGAGCGTGGCAGAGGCCGTCAGCGAATGCATCGCGAATCCCACCGACAGGACGGCGGCCAGTGCCACCGGTATGAGCTTCCTTTTCATCTGCAGTCCCTCGAAACGTTAATGCACGCGGTTGGCGCGATCAGCTGAAGGTCGCGGCGTTCGGCTGAACACCGGCAACCTCGACACGCTATTGGATCACGTACAGATAAGGTACGTCAGAACCTGCCTAAAAGATGCATACGGGAAGAATATGTCCTCGAGCCTGTGCCTGTGCCTGTGCCTGTGCCCGCAGCGGCAGCGGCACAATGCAACCCAATGCAATGCATTGCAATGCACGATCGCCCGGCGCCTGGCTGCCGGCTTGCCATGCCGCCCTCGCCCGCACCCTTTGTGGCACACGGCGATGCCAGTACCGATCCGAGCCCGTCCCGCCGCTTGAAAGCAGGCGACGCATGGGGAGTGGCGCCCGGGCGGCGCCGCAGCGGCGCTCAGGCTTCAAGCGGCCGCTTCTTCGATATGCGCGCCGAACCACGCCGCAGCGGACAGGTTCAGCTCCGCCAGCACCTCGGGCGTGAGCGCCGCGAAGCCGGGCGGCGCATCGGGTCCGGCTGCAATCGAGGTGGCATCGCCCCCCTCACCGGCCGCTTCGGCGATTCGTAACAAGGCGCCGAGCGCGCCACCGCGCGTAACGATCGCTTCGCGAATCTGCGGCGCCAAGCCGAGTTTCTCGAGGACAGCCGCGGGTGTGCTGCCGAGCACCACGTGGACCAGAGAAAAAATCCCGGTCATGAAAGCGGCATCGGCAAATTCGTCATCGGACGGGCGCAGCCAGCCTGCGGCCAGTTCCATGAAGCGCGAGCGCGTACCGGCCAGTTGCACCAGCGGATCGGCGCGCCACGGCAGATCGCCGCTGTCCGCGTACAGCAGCAGTTGCGCCCAGCGCGCGATCTGCCGCGTGCCGGTGGCGATGATGGCCTCGCGCAGCGAGGCGATATTGCGCCCCAGCCCGAACGCGCTCGAATTGACGAGGCGCAGCAGTTGCACCACCACGCTCGGGTTCAACTTGAGCTCCGCTTCGAGTTCGACAATCCCGGCATCGCGCGACAACAGCGCCAGCAAACGCAGCAGGCCAGGGCGCGGCGAGCGGTTGCGCGGCGCGGCCAGCACCTGCGGCCGCGCGAAGAAGTATCCCTGGAACAGATCGAAACCGAGCTCGCGAGCCAGCGCAAAGTCTTCGCGCGTCTCGACCTTCTCCGCGATCAGTGTCTTGCCATGGCCGCGTATCGTCGACGCCAGCTTTGCCAGCGCGGACCGCTCGGTCTGCAGGAAGTCGATCTTGACAATGTCGGCGTGCGGCAGCGCGGCGAGCAGTTCGTCCGACAGTTCACTGACATCGTCGAGCGCCACCTGAAAGCCGGCGCGGCGCAACTCGGTCAGCCGACGGCCCAGATGCGCATCGAACTTGACGGTTTCGAGGATCTCGAGCACGAAGCGCTCGGGCGGCATCAAATGGACGATGTCGTTAAAGAGCAGCGCGCGGTCGATGTTGACGAAGCCGCGGTGCTGGCCCAGCACGGCCGCCACGCCGATCCCGCCGATCGCGCGCGCCACGACCTGCGCCGTCGCCTGGGCGTCGTCGCTGACCTCGGCGTAGTTATGCGCGCCGGCTCGAAACAGCAATTCATAAGCATTGAGCGCGCCGTCGCGATCGAGAATCGGCTGGCGGCCCAGATAGACGAACTGTGCTCCGGACGCGGGGTCGGCGTATTCGGCACATTGTTCAAGCACCTCGACGTGCCGGGGGATTGCCCTGACAAAGTGACGTTCAGACATGGATCATCGGTGCAAGTGTTCGGAAAGCTTTGCAGTGACGTCATAGCCGGCACTGCACAACGGGTTTGCCGTATTAACGGACGCGAAGCGGTTGCACTTTAACCGAATCGCTGCCGCAACGACGCCGAGCCGCGCAGCCGCTTCCTTACCATTTGTTTTTCGCAGCAGGCGCTAAAGATTTCCCGCCGCCGGTCGTTATCTCGTTCTGATGGGGCGGCCTGATACCTCTTGACCGCCCGGACACGGCGGGCAGTGAGCCGCCCTGCCTGCAGACGAACACAGGTTGCCAGCGACAAACATGGAAGCGAACAGGATCACCGCGCCCCGCCGGGGCTCCTTGCGCACGGTCATCGACCGGGTTCGTGCGTTCGGCCGGCGTGCCCACAGCAAACCGCAGGCACGCGCAAGCCGCACTGCGCAACTGGAACAGGTGGTCGGCGCGGTCGACCTGCTGGCGCACGTCGATCACGAACTGCACTTCCTCTATGTTTCCGACGCCAGCCTGCGCTTCATCGGCTATCACCGGGAGTACCTCGAAACCATCACGCTGCACGATCTCGTGGCGCCCGCCGACGTGCCACGCCTCGATGCGCTGCTGACACGCGCCACCGCGACCGGCAATGTCGAGAAGGCCACGCTCGGCCTGATCAAATCGCTGACCTATCCGATCACGGTCGAGCTGCGCGTGGTGCGCAGCAACCACGACGGCGTCGACGGCTATGCGATCGCCGGTTTCGACGTCTCGGCCTGGCGTGCCACCGAGGAACGCCTGACCCAGGCGCTGCACCTGGACCGTCTGACCAACCTGGCCAATCAGCCGGCGCTGATCCCCGCGCTGCTGGACGCGCAACAACAAGCCGACGCCCACGGCACGCCGGTCGCATTGCTGCTGCTCGACCTCGACGACTATCAGCGCGTGAATCGCGCGCTCGGCTACGATGCCGGCGACGAGATGCTGCGCGACACCGCGCGGCGCATATTGAACATGACGAGCCCGAGCGAGACGGTGGCACGCGTAGCCAGCGACGAGTTCGCGATCCTCGTGAAACCCGCGGCCAACCGCACCGACGCGGCGGCCGCCGCCGAAACGCTGGCGCGCCGCCTGTTGACGGCGATCCAGCAACCGTACGTCTTCAACGGCCAGCAGGTGCATCTGTCGGCGAGCATCGGCATTGCGCTCTACCCCGACGTGCGCCATGCCAACGACAACGCCGCCCACGACACTCACCTGCTGCGCTGGGCCGACCATGCCTTGCTGCAGGCCAAGGCGGCCGGCGGCAACACGCTCGCCTTCTACGTTCCGGACGACAACCCCGCCGACGCCGAGCGCCTGAAGCTGGAGGCCGACCTCTACGACGGTGTGCGCAATGGCGAGTTCTCGCTGCACTTCCAGCCGATCACGAGCAGCCGCACGCACGGCGTGGTCGGCGTCGAAGCGTTGATCCGCTGGTTGCACCCGGTGCACGGCCTCGTTCCCCCTTCGATGTTCATTCCGCTCGCGGAATCGATCGGCCTGATCAACTTCCTCGGCAACTGGGTGTTGAAGGTCGCCTGCATGCAGCTGATCCAGTGGGACGCGCAGGGCATCTCCTTGCAATACGTCGCCGTCAACGTGTCGCCGCAGCAGTTCCGTGATCCGCGTTTCAAGGACAGCGTGCGCGAAGCGATCGAGTTGACGGGTATCGATCCGCGGCGCCTTGTGTTCGAGATCACCGAAAGCCTGCTGATGCATGACCCGGCGCATGCCAAGGTCCTGCTCGAAGATCTGACCGCGATGGGCATCCGCTTTGCCGTCGACGACTTTGGCACCGGCTATTCGAGCCTGGCATACCTGCAACGTTTCCCCCTGGCCAAGCTCAAGATCGACAGGAGTTTTGTCGAGAATCTGCTAACCTCCCGGAACGATCAGGCAATCGTTAGCGCTGTCGTCGGACTCGCGCAAACACTCGATCTCGAACTGGTTGCCGAGGGCGTCGAAACGGAAGCACAGCGCACCCTGCTCACCGAGATGGGATGCGACCACATTCAGGGGTGGCTCGTCTGCAAGGCGTTGCCCTCCGACGAACTCGCGCAGCGTTTCGAAGCGCGCACGCTTCACTTGCACACCGTATAGCGATGCAGGCAAACCTGGTGCGCGGCAGAAGATACCGGCTTGATGCCGGTGTAGCACTCATTGGAACATGTATGGTTTTTGCGGGACTCACATGGTAAAGGCGGCGGTGCTCGACCGGCTCTGGACGCGAATGAGCGAGCGCGGCGATTTCCCCATGCTGTCGCAGTCGCTGCGCACCACCATGGCGGCGATGAACAACGACGACCTCGACTTCACCGGCCTCGTGCAGGTCGTGTTGTCGGATTTCGCGTTGACGCAAAAAGTGCTGCGGCTTGCCAACTCGGCCATGTACATGGCGTTCGGCGGCAACATCACCACTGTGTCGCGCGCGCTGATGGTGCTCGGCATGGACGCGGTCGGCCATCTGGTGGTCGGCCTGAAAATCGTCGATCACTTTCATCACAGCGCGCCGCGCCGGATCGACGCGAAACTCGAATTGAACCGCACGCTGTTGTCGGGCTGCGTTGCGCGCAAGCTGACTGAGCGCGGCGATCTGCGCGCCGGGGAAGAAGCCGTGGTCTGCACGCTGATGCGGCAGATCGGCAAGCTGCTGGTGGTGTTCTATCTCGACGCCGAGTGGGATCAGATCCGCCGGCATATCGAAGACGGCACACTCGAAGCCGATGCCTGCGTACTGGTGCTCGGCGTTACGTTCGACGAAATCGGCGCCGAAGCTGCGGTGCGCTGGCGCTTGCCCGACATGATCCGTTCCGGCATGGGCGAGTTCGACCCGCTGGATGTCGAACAGCCGCGCCAGGTGCAGTGGCTGCGCGCCATCACCAATTATTCGACGGCGGTTGCCGACGTGCTGACCCAGCAGAACGTGCCGGACTGGCAGCGCGAGGAACGCATCGCCGAACTGGCGCAGGAATACAGCCACGCGCTGAACACCGATCCGGAAGTGCTGCATCAGATGAGCGTCGCGCTTGCCCGCGAAGAAGGCGGCGACGGCGTGATGGCCGAGATCGTCGAGTTGCGCGCCAATGCGGACGCAATCGCGCGCGAGGCGCTCAATCCAGAAGCGCGCATCGCGGCGGGGGTGGGCGATCTGCGCGGCCTGCCCGACGGCAGTGCGCTCGCGCCGGCGCTGGCGCTGGCCGCGGAAACCGTGCTGGCAGCGCTCGGCTTTGCGCGCACGGTGGTGTTCGTCAAGCACAGCAACGGCACCTTCAAGGCGCGCCTCGGGCTCGGCCCGAAGATCGACGCGGCGCTGCCGAAGCTGACCTTCAACACAGCCTTCGAGCCCGACGTGTTTCATCTCGCGATCGCGAACTCGGTCGGCATCTTCATCGAGAACGCACGCGACCCGAAGATGGTCGCGCGATTACCGGAATGGTTCCGACGTTCGTTCGACGATGCCCGCGCCTTCGTGCTGCTGCCGGTAGTCGACGAAACCGATCAGACGGTGGCGCTGTTATACGGCGACTGGTCTCATACGCAGGAGCCGCGCCGGATATCACAGAAGGAAATGAGCGCGTTGAATGAATTGGCAAAGGAGTTAGGACGTTTTTTCGGCTTGGGGCAGATGCGGGAAATGGAGACGACGTGAAGACGTGGCGTGATCGTTGATCACGGTGCTTCACTCTTTCCGGTTTTGTATTTGCCCTAAGTCGAGTTTGCCGAGGCTCGCCGCCAGACTCAGGCGCGCCACGAACCAGTCGGACAGCGTCGCGATGCGTTGATGCCGTGCGGCGACGAGCGCATCTTGCGCGTGCAACAATTCAATGATGCTCGCCACGCCGGCTTTATAGCGCGCCTGCGTGGCATCGAACGCGAGGGCGGCGTTTTCCTGCAAGGCGTCGGCCTGCCGCACGGCTTGTGCACCTGCCTGCACCGCCTCATAGCTCTTCCAGACATTCAACGCGACTTGCTGTTCGGCCTCGGCGACGTTCGTCTGCTGAAGCGCCGTCTGCGCCCTCGCCTCGCGAATCCGGTAAGTCGAGCCGAAACCCTCGAACAAAGGAATCGTGACCCGAACGCCGACATAACTGCTGCGCGACGTCGAGGACATCCCTCCAGTTGTACCGATCGATGCCGTTGGCCGATTGCTGCCCGAAATCCCAGCCTCGAGACGAACGCTTGGCAAAGCTTGCGCACGCATGCTGTCCTCCGAGGCCTCCGAGGCGTGCAGTTCGGCACGCGCCGCCTGCAGACGGGGATGGTTATCGAGCGCCTGATCCAGGAGCGTCCTGATCGGGTCCAGTTGCGGTGTGGTTCTCTGCATGGCAGCCCGCACATCCGCCAGCACGATCGGCACATCCGGACTTAACCCCATGTCGATCGCCAATGTACCGATCGCTTCATGCAGCGCGCTTTTTGCCTTAATGACGCTCAACGTCGCCTGATCATGTGCTGTGCGGGCTTGCAATTCGTCAGCGATCGACGCGACGCCGGAGTGCGTCCGAGCCTGCGCGGCCGCGAGACTTTGCGCCGCGTTGGCTTGTGCTTCATGTGCTGCTTCGGCTTGCGCTCGTGCGGTCACCGCGGCGAAATAATCGTGGGCGCTTGTATAAAGCACATCGAGCACCGCGCCATTGAACGATTGATTTGCGGCGATCATCAATTCACGCGCCTTCCTGACTTCCGCCGAACGCGCACCAAAATCGAACACGACCCATTCGAACGCCAACTCGGCCGCCCGTGCCGTGCCGTTGTACGATTCCTGCACTGCCAATGTGTTTGCTGACGCAGTGCTCGCTCGGTTGAGCGAGCCATTCAAGTTTCCCGACAGCGTCGGCCATTGAGCGGCCTGCGCTTCACCCAAACGCGCGGCTTGAACCTGCGCGCTTGCCCATGCGCGGCGGGTCAGCGGATTGCGGCACAACGCACGCGCCGCCACGTCCTCAAGTCCCAGCGGTGCGCTCGGCAAACCAAATTCGCAAGCCGCCA
Organism: Paraburkholderia polaris; assembly: GCF_012927345.1. Taxonomy (GTDB): domain Bacteria; phylum Pseudomonadota; class Gammaproteobacteria; order Burkholderiales; family Burkholderiaceae; genus Paraburkholderia; species Paraburkholderia polaris. The sequence goes on along the minus strand of NZ_JABBGJ010000058.1, from coordinate 42,895 downwards.
CACCCGTGACCTCCGAAACGGTTGAAGCAACTGGCGGCGCAGTAATTTCGAATCGAGTGCCGAGAGGATCGAAGGCACCTGCCCCAACCTGCGCGGCCACCCAGGTTGGCAGGAGCGTAGCGGCAGCAGCAAAGAGACGACATAAGGCGAGCGACTTGCGCTGCGCTGATCGATGCTGACTAGCGCTCATGCAAACTCTCATCGACCCGCGTCAACAAAGGGCTCAGAAAATATTCGATCAATCTGCGCTTGCCCGTTTTGATCTCGACGCTCGCCGCCATGCCGGGACTGAGCGCGACGCGCTGACCGTCGATCATCATGCTCGACCGCTGCAGTTTGAGCCGCACTGCGTAGATCAAGCCGCGTTTTTCATCCTCGATCGCATCGTGTGAAACGCTGACCACCTCGGCCGGCAACGTGCCGTAACGGGTGTACAGAAAGGTTTCGATTTTCGCAGCAGCGGCTTGCCCCACGGCGACAAACCCGATGTCCTTGTTCTCCAGGAAAGCTTCGATCTCGGCGGGATGTTCGTTCGGGACAATCACCATCAAAGGTTGGGCGGCAGTCACGACGCCACCGACGGTATGCACCGCAAGTTGCTGCACGGCGCCGTCCACCGGCGCTTTGAGCGTCATGAAGCGATCATGCGCGTCTGCCTTGATGTACTCCTGGCGAAGCTCGGCCGCTTTTTGCGTCGCGTTGCCGAGGTTTTCGAGCGTCGCTCGGCGGGTCGAAGCAACAAGTTCTTCGCGTTGACGCCGCGCGCTCACGATCGCGGCGCCTATCTCGCCCATGCGGCTTTTCTGCGCGGCCAACTCGCCTTCCTGCTCGATCCGGACTTGCTGCTTCTCCAGATACTCATGACGTGAAACGTAATTCTTCGCCGCGAGCTCGTCGAAATCCGCTTCGCGGGTGCGGGCGATTTGCAACGTGCTTTGTAGCCTGCGGATCACCGCGCCGACAGTTTGCAGTTCGGCTGCATTGCGCGCGATTTCCGCGTCGAGACGCGCAAGCTTTGAACGAAACTCGGCGAGTTCGCCATCGAGAAAACGCTGCTCCTGTTCGACACGAGCCTGCGGCGGCAGCAGTTCGGCTGGCACTTGCGCATTTGTCCCGATCTCGATGCGTTGAGCCGAACCGCTATCAATACCTTTGAGCAACGCGCTGGCGCGCGCGGCGCTGAGCCAGCTTTCCGCCCAGTCGTCGCGCAAACGCAAACGATCCGCCGACGAAGCTGTCGAGTCGAGTTCGACGAGCACATCGCCCGCATTTACCAGCTTGCCGTCGCTGACATGGATCGCGGTGACTTTCGCCGTTTCTATCGACTGGATGATTTTCGCGCGGCCGTCCGGGACGATTTTTCCTTGCGCTGTCGCGACAATATCGATCTGGCCGAACACGGCCCATAGCAATGCGATCAACAAGAGCGAGACGATCGTCGCCATTGCAACGCGTGGCAACGGCGAAACCGGACGGCGTTGCAATTCCAGTGCCGCGGGGAGGAATTCAGATTCACCGGCTAACCAATGCGGTGCGTTCCGCTCGCGCACACGCCAAGCCGCGCGCCATACTTTCAGATACTGGCGCGCCATGTCCCGAGCCGCACCTAGCCATAGCAGCGCACGGATCGTCATACGCCCGCCTGCAAATTCCACAGCTTGGCGTAGGCGCCCTTTGCTGCAAGCAGCGCGTCGTGCGAGCCTTGCTCAATGATCGCCCCGCGCTCCATCACGATGATCCGGTCTGCCCGCCGCACGGCTGACAAGCGATGCGCAATCACCAATACTGTGCGTCCCCGGCAGATTGCTCGCATGTTGTCCTGCACGATGCGCTCCGACTCGTAGTCGAGCGCGCTGGTCGCTTCGTCGAAGATCAGAATGCGTGGCTCGTGCATCAGTGCCCGGGCGATGGCGATGCGCTGCCGCTGGCCGCCCGATAGTGTCGAGCCATGTTCACCGACTGCCGTGTCGTAGCCTTCCGGCAAGCCGACGATAAACTCATGCGCGCCAGCCAGTTTTGCGGCACGCATCACAGCATCGAGTGGCGCGCCGGGATCGGTCAGGGCGATGTTGTCGCGAATGCTCCGGCTGAACAGCACGTTCTCCTGCGACACGACGCCGACTTGACGCCGCAATGACGTCGTATCGATCAACGCGAGGTCCTGTCCGTCGATCGTGATGCGGCCTCGCTCCGGTGTATAAAGCCGCTGCACGAGTCTGGTCAGCGTGCTCTTTCCCGAACCGGACTGACCGACGATGCCAATCACCTCACCTGCCGCGATCGACAGATTCACGCCGCTGAGAATCGCGGGGCCGTCCGCGCGATAGCGAAACACGACCTCTTCCAACTCGATACGTCCTTTGACGGCAGGCAACGCACTCTTTGCGCCGGCCGCTTCCGTGCGGCTATTCAAAATGTCACCGAGACGCGCAACGGAGATACCTGTTTGCTGGAAATCGGTCCATAGCTGAGCGAGCCGCATGATCGGCCCCGCGACCTGACCGGCCAGCATGTTGAACGCGATCAATTCGCCGACTGTGAGCTTGCTGTCGATCACGAGCCGCGCACCGACCCACATCAGCGCCACGGTGACGAGTTTGTTCACGAGGCTGACGCCGCCACTCGCCCAGATACCGACCGTTGCGGCGCGAAACGTCGCGCCGATATAGGCTGCAAGCTGGTTGTCCCATTGACGCGTCCATTGCGGCTCGACGGCCATCGATTTGACCGTGTCGATACCGCTAATCGTTTCGACGAGGAACGACTGATTTTCCGCGCTACGGGCGAACTTCTCGTTCAGACGGCGGCGCAGCACGGGTGTGCAAGCCACCGAGAGCAACACGTAACAAGGCAGCGACACAAGCACGATCAACGTGAGCCAACCGCTGTAGAACAGCATTACCGCGATGAAGACGAACGAGAACAGCAAGTCCATCACGAGGGTGATTGCGTTACCGGTCAGAAACGCGCGAATGTTCTCCAACTCGCGCACGCGCGCGACTGAATCGCCGACGCGTCGTGCCTGAAAATACGCAAGCGGCAATTTGAGCAGATGGCGGAACAGACTTGCTCCGAGCTCGACGTCGATGCGGCTCGTGGTGTGCGCGAACACGTAGCTGCGCAGCGCGGTGAGCCCAACGTCGAATAGCACAACGATAGTGAGACCGACGGCGATCACGTCGAGCGTGGTCAGCCCGTGATGCACCAATACCTTGTCCATCACGACCTGAAAGAACAGCGGTGTGATTAGCGCCAGCACCTGGATAAAGAACGAGACGACCAGCACCTCGGATAGAAGACGCCGGTATTTGATTAAGGCCGGAATGAACCAGGTGAAGTCGAATTTCGTCAGCTCGCCGAGCATCGATGCTCGTGAGGCGAACAGGATCACCTCCCCGGGCCAGTCGCCTTTTAGTACTTCCATGTTGATAGAGACGGGCTGCGCGGCATCGGGGCGCTGTATGACCGCTTTGTTCTTCTCTATGCGGCCGATGACGAAAAAGTCGCCGGCCTGGTCAATAGCGACAGCAGGCAGCACAACACGGTCCAGACGATCCCAACGAACCTTTGTGTGCTTCGCGTTGAGTCCGAGCGATTTTGCGGCAAGCAGAAGCTGAGTCGTGTCGAGTGGCGCGGCTCCCGGCTTGAACTCGTGCGCCAGTTGATCAGGATCGGCCGCGATGCCGTGATAGCGCGCCAACATGACGAGACAGAAGATACCTGGGTCAATGGAAGGAGCGGCGGATTTGAGCGGAGAGTGCTGCGTATGTTCGCTGTGCGGCGTATTCAGGACGGCGTCGGGTTGCATTCGGTATTGCTTTCTGCGTGCTGCGGGTAGGCCGGTCGCGCGACATGGCTATCGCGCGACCCTGAGCATGATGGTTCGAACTAGAAGCAGTTGGCTGCGATCGGTGGAGTCAGCGCCTGGCTTGCGCCCTGCTGCCACGCCGAGTCGGCCATAGCCGGTGGCGCGATGCTCGCCATCGTCTGGATCAGCAGATCCAGTTTGCTTTCGATGTACGCCGATGCGTTCGCCGTGTCCGGGGCGAAAGTTCGCGTCGCCGACATGAGCTTCGGCTGCGTTGCGAGCGCCTTTGCGTTGATCGTGGCCTTGTCCCACGTGGTGCCGTCGGCAAAACGGAACTGTTCGACGCCGTAAGGAAGAGTCGAACCGCTCTCGTAGAACTGCATCTTGATACGAAGCACGTTGTCAGAACCCGACAGCGTGACCAGCAGATCCGTGCTGTTGCTGTCGCGACGCACGGTGACGTCAGCGGGTTTGACATCGGCGTCGAACAGTACGACGTCGGTGTCCTTGCAGTTAGGGTCGTAGGCCTCCTCGATCGTGTCGTTGCCCGAATGACGGCCGAACAGATACGTGTCGCTGCCCGTGCCACCGATCAGCAAGTCGTTGCCCGCGCCGCCGTCGAGTATGTCGTCGCCGTTGTAGCCGACTAGCACGTCGTTGCCCGGTGTGCCTTGCAATGCCATCAGGGCGACGGTTTGCTTATCCCAGATCGTGCCGTTGGCGAATTTGAACTGTTCGATGCCGTACGGGAAGTCCGAACCGCTCTGGAAGAACTGCATCTTCACACGCAGCACATTGTTCGAGCCGGCAATCGTGAGCAGCAAATCCGCGCTTTGGCCGTCGCGACGCACGGTGACGTCTTCCGGACGGATATCTGCATCGAACAGCACGACGTCAGTGTCCTTACCGCTGGGGTCGTAGGCCTCCTCGATCGTGTCGTTGCCCGAAAGGTGGCCGAACAAATATGTGTCGCTGCCAGTGCCACCGATCAGCAAGTCGTTGCCCGCGCCGCCGTCGAGCACGTCGTCGCCGTTATAGCCGACTAGTACGTCATTGCCTGGTGTACCTTGCAATGCCATCAAGGCAACGTCCTGCTTGGTCCAGATCGTGCCGTTGGCGAATTTGAACTGTTCGATGCCGTACGGGAAGTCCGAACCGCTCTGGAAGAACTGCATCTTCACACGCAGCACGTTGTTCGAGCCGGCAATCGCGATCAGCAGATCTGCGCTTTGGCCATCACGACGCACCCTCACGTCTTCTGGACGGATATCGGCATCGAACAGCACGACGTCGGTGTCCTTGCCGCTCGGGTCGTATGCCTCCTCGATAGTGTCATTGCCGGAGTTGCGGCCGAACAGATACGTGTCGCTACCGATGCCGCCGATCAGCAGGTCGTTGCCTGCGCCGCCGTCGAAGATGTCGTCACCGTTGTAGCCAACCAGCACGTCGTTGCCCGGCGTGCCTTGCAATGCCATCAAGGCAACGTCCTGCTTGGTCCAGATCGTGCCGTTGGTGAATTTGAACTGTTCGATGCCGTACGGGAAGTCCGAACCGCTCTGGTAGAACTGCATCTTCACACGCAGCACGTTGTTCGACCCGGCAATTGTGAGCAGCAGATCCGAGCTTTGGCCGTCACGACGCACCGTCACGTCTTCCGGACGGACGTCGGCATCGAACAGCACGATGTCAGTGTCTTTGCCGCTCGCGTCGTACGCCTCCTCGATCGTGTCGCTGCCGGAGCTGCGACCGAACAGATACGTGTCACTGCCTGTGCCGCCGATCAGCAAATCGTTGCCGGCGCCGCCGTCGAGTACGTCATCGCCGTTGTAGCCAACCAGCACGTCGTTGCCCGGCGTGCCTTGCAATGCCATCAAGGCAACGTCCTGCTTGGTCCAGATCGTGCCGTCGGCAAACTTGAACTGTTCAACGCCGTAGGGGAAAACCAAACCGCTCTGATAAAACTGCATCTTGATACGCAAGACGTTGTTCGAACCGGACAACGTGACCAGCAGATCAGCGCCTTGACCGTCACGACGCACAGTAACGTCCTGCGGCCGGATGTCCGCGTCGAAAACCACCGCGTCGGTGTCGTTGCCGTACAAGTCGTAGGCCTCTTCGATCGTGTCGTTACCCGAGTGCCGTCCGAACAGGTATGTGTCGCTGCCCGTTCCTCCGACCAACAGGTCATCGCCTGCGCCACCGTCAAGCACGTCATCGCCGGCACCACCGTAAAGCGTATCGTTGCCGTCGCCGCCTAGCAGGATGTCGTCGCCGCTGCCGCCGTTGAGCACGTCCTTGCCTGTGAAGCCGATCAGAATGCTGCCCGACATCGGGCCACCGGTTGCGGCGTTCAGCGCGCCGCTGCCGAATGAGATGCCTAGTCGACCAAGCGCCTCGCGCAACGCGTCGCTTTGGTGCGCTTCGACATAACTGCGGAGTTCCGCGCCGATGTCGAAACCTTGTTGCAGCCAGTTCACGCCGAAAGCTTTCGTCAACCCGGCCAGCACGAACGCGACATCCGCCGCGCCGACCACGCTCTCGGCCGCTTTCAGTTTCGACATCATGCCGCTGAAGTCCACGTGCACCTGACCTGCGTCGTTGACGTCATACGCGATTGCGTCGAGATAAGGCTTCCAGACCGTCTGCATCGCGATGGCTTTGTACACCGACTCGACAAGCGTCGACCAGGCGTTCGACACATATTCGCCGCGTGTACCCGACAGGCTTACCGTGCCTTGCGCGTTCGCGCCCAGCATCGTGCCGGACATTTTTTCGAGCACCATGAGACGGCCGAGCCAATCGGCGTCGGTAGCCAAGCCCGTGATTGCCCGCTTGCCGGCTTGTTCCAGTGATTGAGAGGTGGTCATACCCGATGTCGCCGCCCACGCCTTGAGCAACGGCTCGATTAACGCTTGCTGTTCAACCGCGGTCTTTGCATGCGTGATCCGGTCGAGCAGCGTGCGCAATGCAGCACCTTCCGGGGTATCGAGGCTCGCGGCTTGCCAGAGGTCGCGCACATTGCCTGCGCCCTGCACGTACGGCATCGCGATCACATCGTCACGCAGCGGGATGGTCGTATCGAACTTCTGATGTAGCGTGTCCTGCCCGAACCAGATTTCCTGCATGTCCCGTTCGACGGGCACGCCGTCGACGATCTGCACGAATGAGCCGGTGCCGCGCACCATGTTGCCGTTTTCGAGCGTGCGGATGGTTGCGTCTTTGCTCAGGTTGATCGAGACGATGCCGAGTTCGTCGAGGCTCAACAGTTCGCCGGATTGTGAGGCGCCATCGCCGTTTGCATCGCGCCAGATTCTTAGTGAAGACCAGATCGCGTCGTTGCGGTCGATGATGCCGTCTTTGTTTAGGTCGAACTCTCGGAGTGCGTCGAAGCCGTTCGCGGCGAGGGTGCCGTTCGCTAGCGGTGTGAAGTTGCTGAAGAGTTCTGCGCCCGAGTCGATCGTGCCGTTGTGGTTACGGTCGAGAACGAGGAAACCGTCGCCCGCGCTGATCCAGCCGGTGTGTGTGCGGCTGCCGCTGGCGTCGAAATCGAAGTAGGCGGTGGAAGTGTCAGGGTTAGTGGTGTGGATGCCGTCGCCGTCGATGTCGAGGATGAGGGGGTCGACGAGATTGGCACCAAAGAAGTATTCCTTTGCGAATTTCAGGACGTCGTCGTACTTGCCTTTAAGCCAGTTCGAGAATGCATCGGCGAAATCTCCGACACCGGTAGCGACAGAGTTCAGCATGGCGCCAATGTCACCTACGGCATCACTAATTGCGTTTCCAAGCGCACTTTGTAAGGCGGCCGCGGCGTCTAGCATGTCATTGATGACGCTCGTCGTTTCGTTTCCAGCAAGCATCGACGCGATGCTGAGGCCGACGCCGGCGACAAGAAGGGCTGCGCCCACTCCGGCGAGTCCAGGGACAGCCGCACCGCTGACGATCGAGAGTCCGGCGACGTTCAGCATGACTCCGCCGATCAGCGAGGACGCATCGCCAATTGCCGCGTATAAGGTTCCAGTGCTTACCGTACCATTTGGAACTTGCGACGCGAGATCGGAAACGTCGTTGACCAGAGCCGCAGCGCCAATCAATGGTCCGAACCAAGCAATACTGCCAACGGATGTTCCAACGGGAAGAACAGACCTTCCCACGGAGCCCATCAAGCCATCAACGAATTGAAGGGTTGACAGTGCCGCTTGATATCCCGAACCCTTCTGCCCCTCAGCGACGGCACCAACCGACTTTCCAACCTGCGCAGCGTTTTGACCGTTCGCCAACTGGCCAATAGCAATGCCGATGTAATCAACGTTCAAGCCCTTCATAACACTACCCCTCGACTTCCGATCCAGTTTTCAGATAAAAATCTTACGTAACACGATAAAATAAATTAAAACCATAGAAATCAACAAAAATTTGCAAAAAATCGGACTATTCTGCGACTCGTAGTATTTAACTGCTCGATCAAATGCCAATACCTCTTCTTCACCTTGACGGACCTCAAAAACCTGTCGCTGAGAAAATGCCCAAAAACTTCTCTTCTGAACGTACCAACCAATAACCACTTGCTTGCCATCGATATTTTTCCCACCCCGGATCTCCTGGGGACAAAACCCTACGTCCAAACCAGACTGACGATATCCGCAGTGATACGTCCCTCCGTCCGCATCTCCGATCAGAGATATGTATTCACCTCCCCTGTATATTTTTCCAAACTTTACGACACCCGATGAATAGCTGAGCATTTCACGCATGGGTGGACTGTAGAGCAATACCCTGATTGGCCCGCTTCCGAAATAGAAAACAGCCATCGTCAGGCAAGTAAATTTAAATAGCTTAGCAAGCATATTTACGATTCGCAGATACGGAAGATTTCTAGCAACATAAAACAATCACTTGCCACGGAACAAGTGTGTTCGACTTATCCAAATTCACATTTAATACCGCTTGAGTTGCCAACCAAATGCATGTGCGCGCCAGCAATGCAACGAAACCCGATGCGTAGCTACGCATCAGACGGATAGGGACCAGCCGAGAGATACCCTGATCCGACTTATTACATCGGTAAATTACAGCACTATTTCATCGAAGGCAAAATGAAATATTCTAAATTGACAAAAAATTACCCAATTGCACAAATGGCCTGCCAGCCAGTTAGTCGATAACCACGCATCGTCTTAAATTTTCCTAATAAATATCGAATAGATTGAGACGACCTCCAATGCTATGGGATGCGCAACGATGCGCCGTCCACGCGAAAGGCGCATATCCGCACCAACATTTCCTCAGCGCTCAGCACTTCTTCCGCCGAGCCAACCGGTGGTCCCGAGTTACCACCCGACATCCTCAACCACGACCACCGAGGATGCATTCCACTCACTGCCCTATCGTCTTCCCGGCAGCCCACTGCCCGACTAGAGTTCGCGCTCACCGACTCTTATTCACCCGCACAGCCCCCACCTACTCGATATTCAAAACCCGCACTCCAGTCAAGCGCACGCCAAACCTGTTGACGTATTCGTCAATCTCCACCCGTTGCCCTACCTGCCAATCGTTCCGCGAACCGGTGCCGCAGAAGCGGATTTCGCGCTTGAGTGTCGGCTCCAGCAGATATACCGGTGTGCGGCATCCTTTCGTCGATGTTTCTGATCGCAAAACGAAGGTCTGAACGGCGCGTACCTGCCCCGGCGTCCAGCGAAACTCGATCAGGTTAGCGAGGTGAAAGAACACTGCAGCGACGCAGGAGATGAACATCCCTACAACTAGCGTATGTGCCGCTCGCAGAACACCTGGCACTCTCAACGCTTGGACCGGCCAGTTGCGACGCCTCACTACCACCGCAAACTGAATCAAGCACGCGGTCGCTAATACGCTGGCGCCGAGTGCCCAGGCACCTATGTAAGCAGGGTAAAAAAGCAGGTAGTCGGAAACGAGCACGAGTAAGTCAACGATCGATACACTCCCCACTGCGACTAGTCCAAACAACAATCGGCGTCCTACCGGCACACTCGTTTGTGGCACAACGCGACGGTTTGTGGCGCCCAGCCATCCACGAATGCCACCAAAGATATGGCGGACAGTGTGAACGTCCTTCGACGTGTAGATGACAAAGCGCGCGCCGTGTGGTCCAACCAGAATGATCGATGAATTAAGCCTCACTCCACGGCGGTGGAAGCCAATCGGTTCATCAAACTCTGCCGCGGGCCCCGTGAGAATTACACCGGGCCGGTCTCCGAATTGCACGCGCTGAAATCCGTGGCGAACATTGCCGGAACGATCGACGATGATCGGCGGCGCCGTTAGACCAGCGATCAAGATCCTGCGAAGAACAAGCGCACTCATGCCGAGCGCAGCGGGCAACCAGAACCAGCGAGTGCCAAATAGTCCGCCGCCTCTTATCGCCACGATAAGAGGCGCGATCAGTACCAACAGCGCCAAGACCAACAGAAGAATATTGATGATGAAAAATCTGACCCGATAGCCGGTCGAAAACGTTATCTGGAAAGCGTCAGCAGCGCCGTTATAGCTGACAGAAGCAGCCATGGGTGCGATAGATGTGTCAAAGGGATGGCAACCAATCCTTTCATACCGAAAGATTGACCCGAAATCTATCGCATCTAACCAAGGTGCGCTATCGGTCACTTCTGACAGCGCCGTCAGGATTCAAGGAAAGTGATTGCCTCAGCCCTCGGCCAAGTACTCACTCAAGCCACGGCACGTCGTAAACGCAAAACGGCGAAGCCGTGCTTCGCCGTTTTGCAATAAATTGCCTGCGCCTCTCAATCGACATTTGGGGGAAGACTGCATCTACTTGCGCCGCGACATTCCCGCCCGCGCTTTAACGCACGTCAGCCAGCAATTGGCCAACCGACCTCCCCCCTCAATCCTCAATCCTTTCCAACCCCTCCGCACTACGATCCGCAACCCCAGCCCAAGCCCCCGCAGCCAGCCCGAGCAGCGCGATCTCTTCCACCGTCAACGGTTGCAAGCGCGCGCACAAGGCATCGATCTCATCCCACGCCCCACGCTCGAGCGCTTCGACCGCCGTCAGCAGCAACCCCAGCACGCCCTGCCGATGCAAGATGCCCGCCTGAATCGGCCGCGATAGCGTCAGCACATTCAGCGTGCTTTCGAGCGAGCCGCCGAACACCGCATCGACAAACGAAAACACGCCGGTCAGAAACGCCGCATCGGCTTCGTCGCGCCCGGCGTCAGGCAAGCGTTCGATTGCCAGTTCCATGAAACGCGCCCGGGTCGCCGCCAGTTGCAGCAGAGGATCGTCTTCGAGCGCCACCTTGCGGCCATCCGCATACAACAGCAATTGCGTCCAGCGCGCGATCCGATTCGTGCCGGTCGCGTTGATCGCCTCGCGCAGCGTCGTGACCCGGTGGCCGACTGCAAGGCCGCTCGAATTCGCGAGCTTCATCAGATGCATGACCAGCACCGGGTTCAGCTTGAGTTCGGCTTCGAGTTGCGCGACGGTTGGGTCGCCTGACAACAGTTGCAGCAGATTCAGCAATGCATGCCGTGGCGCACTGACACGCCGCGTCGTCGAGGTCTGCGCACGCGCGAAGAAATACCCCTGGAAACGGTCGAAGCCGAGCTCTCGCGCCGCTTCGAAATCGGCCTGCGCATCGAGACCCAGCGCGATCAACAGCTTGCCCGCTGACTTGAGTACGCTCGCCAATTTAGGCAACAGCGCTTTCGGCACGCGCGTGAAATCGATCTTGACGACTTCGGCGTAGGGCAACAGCTTCGCGAACGTCTCGTCGGGCTGCGTCACCTCGTCGAGTACGAAGCGATAGCGCCGGCCGTGCAATTGAACGATACGCGCGATCAGCGCATCGTCGACCTCGATCGACGGCGACAATTCGAACATGAAGCGGTCGGTGGGCAAGCGCAGGATCGAGTCGTCGAACAGCATCTCGCGGCTTACATCCACGTAAGCGGGATGCCCGGTGAGCGCACCGCGCACATTGCTCTGGATCAGACCGCGAATCACGGCGCGCGCCACGAGCTGCGCCGGCTCGGGCGCGCGGCCCGGCAATGCATCGGCATCCGTAGCCGAATCAGCGGCCGGTGCTGCACCCGCGTCAGGTTCGGCGACCGCAGGCAACGCCGGCGCGCGCACTTTGATCTCATATCCGCACAGCATGCCGTCCCGATTCAGAATCGGCTGACGCGCGAAGCTGGCGTTCAATTGCGCATCGTCCGTAGCACTCGTCTGGCTCGGATTCTCGATTGCGATGCTGGTCATTCCGGTCCCCCGCTACGCGCCGCCCAGGCGCTTCCTGCTGTATTGTGGTTTTCGCTGCACCGCTCACGCCCATCCAGGCCCTGAGGCCTTTGCGCGTGCGGTGGGCCCGGCGATTTTAGCGCAGGCCGCCGGGTGCGGACATGTCAACGCCGCAATATCTCTAAATAATTGGATGCCCGCCTCGCTGAAGGCCGGGAAAGAATCGACGATACTCTTGTGCAGTGCAAAAGCGTTCCACCGCCCGCGCTACCCGCCTTCAACCACCAAGGAAAATCATGGACGTCAAAAGCGTGCTGTCAAATGCCTTCGCGATGCCGATCACGAGCCCGGCGTTTCCGATGGGTCCGTATCGTTTCATCGACCGGGAATTCCTGATCATCACTTACCGCACCGATCCGGACAAACTGCGCGCCGTGGTGCCCGAGCCGCTCGAGATCGGCGAGCCGCTCGTGCATTACGAATTCATTCGCATGCCTGATTCAACCGGCTTCGGCGACTACACGGAAAGCGGTCAGGTTATCCCGGTGTCATACAACGGTGTGGCAGGCGGCTACACGCTGGCCATGTATCTGGACGACCACCCGCCGATCGCCGGTGGCCGCGAGCTGTGGGGCTTTCCGAAGAAGCTCGCCAAGCCCGTGCTCGAAGTGCACACCGACACACTTGTCGGCACGCTCGATTACGGCCCGGTGCGCATTGCCACCGGCACGATGGGCTACAAGCATCGGCAACTGGATCTCGCGCAGCAACAGAAACGCCTCGAAACGCCGAACTTCCTTCTGAAGGTGATTCCGCATGTGGACGGCACGCCGCGAATTTGCGAGCTGGTGCGCTACTACCTGCAGGACATCACACTCAAAGGTGCATGGACGGGTCCCGCCTCGCTCCAATTAGCGCCGCACGCGCTGGCGCCGGTCGCGGAATTGCCGGTGCTCGAAATCGTCGAGGCACGGCATCTGATTGCCGATCTGACGCTCGGACTCGGTGAGGTCGTATTCGATTATCTACAGCCGCGCTGATCAGCAACGCTTTCGGCACCGCAGCGTGCCGAGCCATCTTGAAAACGGCCGCTTGCGGCCGTTTCTTATTTCGAGATGCTAAGTTAAGAATACTTTCCAATAATCGAAAAGATTTGATGCTGGTATTGCGAATAATCAACAGCACGACGCACGCTAGAATCAATCCATCACAGCCGAAGGCCAGACCCAAGCCCGCATTCTAAATGCGGTGTCCCACCGCTATCTGCGACCAACCTTTCATCATATTTACTTCGTTATACGAATTACATAACAGAATAAAAATCCAATCGAATAGCGAGCCACCCTTCACCTCCACCACAAAAGACAACCCTCACCATGAAAATCAATTCCGTTTTGCTCAACGCGTTTTCCATGCCGGTGACAAGCCCTGCATACCCCATGGGCCCATACCATTTCGTCGACCGGGAATTCCTGATCGTCACCTACCGCACGGATCTGGCCAAGCTGCGGGCCGTCGTGCCGGAGCCGCTCGTGGTGCACGACCCGCTGGTGCATTTCCAATTCATCCGCACGCCGGACTCCACGGGATTCGGTGACTACACCGAGAGCGGCCAGGTCATCCCGGTGACACTCGACGGCGTCGCCGGCAGCTACACACTGGCCATGTATGTGGACGACCATCCGCCGATCGCCGCCGGCCGCGAACTGTGGGGCTTTCCGAAGAAGCTCGCGCGACCGGATCTCGGCGTTCACACCGACACGTTGGTAGGTACGCTCGACTACGGCCCGGTGCGCATCGCCACCGCCACCATGGGCTACAAGCACTACTCGCTCGACCTCGCCAAAGAGCGTAAGCGGCTGGAAATGCCGAACTTCCTGCTGAAAGTGCTACCGCATGTGGACGGCAAGCCGCGCGTGTGCGAACTGGTGCGCCACTATCTCGACAATATCGAACTGAAGGGCGCGTGGACGGGGCCGTCGTCCCTGCAACTATCACCTCATGCGCTCGCGCCGGTGGCCGATCTGCCAGTACTTGAAATCGTCGAGGCGCGCCATCTGATTGCCAATCTCACACTCGGCGCAGGCCAAAGCGTATTCGACTATCTGGACCACTCGCAGATCGTCGCGGCGCCTGGCAACCGCCGTGTGCGTGCTTCTTCATTGAGTTTTTTCGGGGACTTAACTAAGCATGTCTAAATGATGAGCAGCGTCATTGGAAAGATCGCTGTCGTGACCGGCGCGGCCGGCGGCGTCGGCAAACAGATTGCGCTGGCGCTGGCACGCGCCGGCGCGATTGTCGGCGTCGCCGACCTCAACTTGCAGGGAGTCAAGGAAGTTGCACAACAGATCCGAAAGAGCGGCGGCACGGCCGTCTGCATGGCAATGGACGTCACGAACGAGAACGCCGTCAACGAGGGCATCGATCGGGTGGTCGCACAGTTTGGCGCGCTCGATGTCCTCGTCGCGAACGCCAGCGTCGAGATCATCAATCCGCTTGAAAGCAATTCGTTTTCCGACTGGCGGAAGATGCAGGCGACCCATGTCGACGGGGCGTTTCTGACTACGCGTGCGGCGCTCAAGCACATGTACAGGGACGACCGCGGCGGCGTTGTGATCTACATCGGCTCGCTGGATGCGCAGGACACGTCGCCGCTGATGGGCGCCTACGCGGCGGCGAAACACGCCTTACTCGGAATCGCTCGCGTACTGGCCAAAGAAGGAGCGCGGCACAACGTGCATTCGTATCTGGTGTGCTGCGGCGCTGGGGACGACGATGTGGTCAGGCACGTGGCGCCTGGCGGCGGCGCCGAAGCCACGTTTGCGACCGCGCACGCAGTCGCGCAGACGGCCCTGCACCTGGCGGGCAACGCAACCCGCCCTTCAGCGGCGCACTCGTCGCTCGACTGTGTAAAGTGACGCTGCAATGCAAACCGGCCGCGCAGGCGGCCGGTTTGCATACAACGGAAAACAGCGGTCCAAGCCTTACTTCAACACGACCTTCACGTCGAAGTACTTGGCTGCGAAGCGGTCGATCGTGCCGTCCGCCTTCAGTTCCTTGAGCGCCTGGTTCAGCGCGTCCTTCAAGGCCTTGTCGCTCTTGCGGACGCCGTAGCCCACGCCCGCGCCGAGCAGCTTCTCGTCGGTGACGGCCGGGCCGGCGAATTCAAAGCCTGCGCCTTGCGGCTTCTTCAGGAAGCCCTTCGAAGCGGCTTCCGCATCCTGGAACGCGGCGTCCAGACGGCCCGATGCGAGATCGGCGTAGATCTGATCCTGCGTCTGATACGGCACGACGTCGACGCCAGCCGACGCCCAGCGCGCCTTCGCGTACGCTTCCTGAATCGTGCCTTGCAGCACGCCGACGTGCTTACCCTTCAGCGAGGCCGCTGTAGGCAGCAGACCGCTGCCCTTCTTCGCGATCATCTGATTCGGGATCGTATAGATCGGATCGGTAAAGTCGATGGCCTGGCGGCGCTGGTCGGTGATCGTCATGTCCGAGTTGATCGCGTTGAACTTGCGCGCTTCCAACGCCGGAATCAGGCCGTCGAACGAATTCTCGACCCACACGCATTTCGCTTTCAGCTTTGCACACACAGCATTGCCGACGTCGATATCGAAACCTTGCAGTTCGCCCGACGGCGACTTCGATTCAAACGGCGCGTACGACGCCTCGACGCCGAAGCGCACTTCCTTGATATCTGCCGCCGATGCCGAGCCTGCTGTTACCGTCGCCGTCGCGAACAGCGCGAGCGCGGCCATGTTTCGCCAATTCATCTTCATTACGGGTGTTCCTCTACGGTATTGAATAAGACGGAGCCGAATCCGGGCAAGCATGATTGCCGCGCCAAAATTGCGATTCAAACTCGTGCGGCCGGTGTGGTGCAGCGCAACAGCCGCGAGGGCGGGATTGTACAGGCTTCGCAAAGCACGCCTGGCGGGCGAGGACATCGCCCTCTTTCACGCGACACCGAATCGATGCACGGCGAAGGTGCAAATTCGTGTCGCGTTCAGGCAAGCGTTAGTGTGTGAAGGAGGTGAAGCGGCGTGCGGTTAAACGAGCTTCGAGAGCGTGTCCTGCGTCGTCTCGACCACCATCAAACCGGCGCGCAACCCCGGCTTGACCGTCGCGTTCGGAAACACGATACGCTCTTCGTCGTGACGGACGGTGTAGCGATACTCGCCATCGCGTGCGAGCAAGGTGCCCTTCACGAAGGGCGTGAAATTCGGCACATCTGCGGCAACCAGCAATTCGAACGCGTCGCTGTGCTTGGTGAGCTGGTCGATCACAGTGAACACGCGCGGCATCGCCGCGGGCACGTTGCCGTTCTTCGTACCGGCCAGCAGATGGCGCAGCGCTTCGTCCGCACCGGCGAAACGCGTCAGATCGTTCTGACCGAACGGACGCACCTTGCCGAGTTCGAGGGTACACGCCTCGGCGCCACAGGCCTGCGCGGTGAAGTGTGAGTACGTGTTGCCCTTGGTGGTGTGCAGCAGGACCGCGCTGATGCGCGCTTCACCGAGCCACTCGAACATAGCGCGCGAAAACGGCTTACCAGTGTGCGGCAGCAAGGCGAATTGCTCGAAAGCCGACGGGCGGATCGCCGTATGCATGTCGACGTGCCATCGGGCGCCCTGCTCTTGCGATGCAGCGGCAAAGAACTGTGTTGCCGCACGCTCCAACGCGGCCGCTCGCGGCGCTTCGTGGCTGTGCGGCACCTGCTCGTGACGGCCGCTGAAAAGGCGGTTCAGATCGTCATCGCGATACCGGCACGCGTCACGCATTGCATCGACATTGCCGAGAATCACCAGCAGGCGGCAGGTCAGCGCGGCGCGGCCCTGTGCGATATCGCGCACAAGATACGAAAGCAGTTCGATCGGCGCGGTCTCGTCGCCGTGCACGCCGGCTGATGCGAGCACGCTGCGAGCGGCTGCGTCGTGCGAAGCCGGTTCGAGTTGCAAAATGCCGTCGTCGAGCCACGACCAGCGCACGCCGTTGTTGGCACACGCACCCTGCGTTGCCTGCGCGCCAGGCCGCGTCCCCGCCAACGTGTAGGCGAGGAAATCGTCGAGCATCGGAGCCGGCATGCCGTGCTCAGCGCTGGAAGTCATACAGCGAGCCCAGACCGAGAATCTGCGTCAATTCGTCGAGCGCGGTGCGCGACTCGGCGAGCAATTGCGGATCGGTCAGATCGGACGGTGCGAGACGATCGCGGTAGTGCTTTTCGATCCACGTATCGAGGCGGCCGAACAGGTTGTCGTTGATCCACACGCCAGGCGTCACCGCCGCGCGCTCCGCATCGTTCAACACGACACGCAGACGCAAACACGCCGGACCGCCGCCGTTCTTCATGCTTTCGCGCAGATCGAACACGAGCACGTCGTCGATCGGACCGGTATGCGAAGTCAGCTCGTCCAGATAGGCGCCCACGCGCGCGTTCTCGCGACATTCCTGCGGCACCACCAGCACCTGCTTGCCGTCCGGGCGCGTCAACAACTGACTGTTGAACAGGTACGACGTGACCGCGTCGGACACGCTCACTTGCGCGTCCGGTACTTCGATCACGTTGAACTCGGCCTTCAGCCCCGAGAGCTTCGTGCGCAGTTCGTCGTACACCGCGTTCTGCTCGACAAACGCGAGCTGGTGGCAAAACAGCGTATTGCGATTGCCGACCGCGATCACGTCGTTATGGAACACGCCCGCGTCGATCACGTCGGGGTTCTGCTGCGCATACACGGTGGCCGCTTCTTTCAGACCGTGACGATGCGCGACCGCGCGGCTCGCTTCGAACGTCTGACGTGCGGGAAAACGCTTCGGCTCGGGTCCGCGGCGATATTCGCTGCGGCCGTACACGAAGAATTCGACGCCACGTGTGCCGTATTCCGAGCAAAAACGCGTGTGGTTCGCCGCACCTTCATCGCCGAGTGCGGGTGTGCCAGTCAGCGCTTCATGCACCGCGAAACGATCGGCGTCGCTGAAGATTGCGCGCAAGGTACGGCGCGTCGATTCATGCTCGATCGCGCGATGCAACTTGCTGCACAGATTGGCCGGCGTGAAATGGACGCGGCCGTCGTGCGTGTCGGCCGACGGACTCACCGTCGCCGCATTCGCGGTCCACATCGCCGAAGCCGAACTCGCTGCGGCCAGCAACTCGGGCGCGTCTTTGGCGACGCGTGCGATCACCGTCGCGTCGTCGCCCGAAAAACCGAGTTCGCGCAACAGGCGCATCGAAGGACGCTCCTGCGGCGGCAACACCCCTTGATGAAAGCCGAGATCGGCCAACTGCTTCATCTTGCGCAGGCCCTGCTTCGCGGCCGCTTTGGGGTTGGCAACCGACTTCTCGTTGTTCTGCGAGGCGACGTTGCCGAACGAGAGTCCCGCGTAATTGTGGGTCGGGCCGACGAGACCGTCGAAATTGGCTTCAGTGGCTTGCATCGTCGATCCTTAGAATTGAAGGCCCGGCGAAACGCTCGCGGGCATTTGCAGTTGCGCGCTTTCGACGGACGCCATCGGATACGCGCAGTAGTCGGCCGCGTAGTACGCGCTTGGCCGGTGATTGCCCGAACGCCCCGGGCCACCGAACGGCGCGCCCGACGATGCACCGTTGGTCGGGCGGTTCCAGTTGACGATGCCCGCGCGGATGGTGCGCTGGAAATGCGTCCACAGTGCTTCGTCGTCGGCGAGCAGGCCGGCGGAGAGGCCGAATTCGGTATCGTTGGCTTTCTCGAGCGCTTCGTCGAACGTGCCGTAGCGAATGATCTGCGCCAGCGGTCCGAAATGCTCTTCGTCCGGCAGCTCCTTCACGGCGGTCACGTCGAGAATCGCGGGCGTGACGAAGCCGAGTTTCGGATCGCGCTGCTCCATCTTCAGCAGCGCCTTCGCGCCGTCGGCCAGGAGACGCTCCTGTGCCTCGACCAGACGCGAAGCCGCACGCGCGGAAATCACCGCGCCCATGAACGGCTGCGGATCGGCGTTGTATTCGCCGACGCTGATGCGCGAAGTCACTTCGGTCAGGCGTTCTACAAAGCGGTCGCCGAACGCGTCATTCGGTACGAAAATGCGGCGCGCGCACGTACAGCGCTGCCCTGCCGAGAGAAACGCCGACTGAATCGTGTGATGCACAGCGGCGTCGACATCTGCCACGGGCCCGATCACGAGCGGATTGTTACCACCCATCTCCAACGCGAGGACGATCTCCGGACGGCCACCGAATTGCTTGTGCAGCAATGTTCCGGTATCAGAACTACCCGTGAAGAACAGGCCGTCGATCTGCCGATGATTGGCGAGCGCAATGCCCGTCTCTTTCTCGCCCTGCACGAGGTTCAGCACGCCAGCGGGCAAGCCTGCATCGCGCCAGATCTGCACCGTGACGGCGGCCACACCCGGCGCGAGTTCGGACGGCTTGAACACCACCGCATTACCCGCGATCAACGCCGGCACGATGTGCCCGTTCGGCAAGTGGCCAGGGAAGTTATACGGCCCGAACACCGCGACCACGCCATGCGGACGGTGCCGCAGCACGGCAGTGCCGTCGGCCATCGGCGAACGTTTTTCACCGGTGCGCTCGTTATAGGCCTGAATCGAAATCTCGACCTTCGCCGCCATCGAAGCCGCTTCAGTGCGCGCTTCCCACAGCGGTTTGCCGGTCTCGCGCCCGATCGCTTCGGCGAGCGCTTCCTTGCGTTCCGTCACGAGCGCGGCGAAGCGGCGCACCACGGCGCACCGCTCGTCGAGACTCAATGCCGACCACCCCGCGAACGCACGGCGCGCGCTGCGCACCGCACGATCGACGTCGTCCGCCGAAGCGCTGTTGCCTTCCCACACCGTCGCGCCCGTACCCGGGTTACGCGACGCGAATGCGGGTCCTGTGCCGGCGGCCCATTCGCCGTCGATGAAAAGCTCGCTCATGATCATCCTTGTTTGTGTTTCAGCGGCAGCACCCGCACCGGGTCGCCTGCCTTGACGTCGAGTGCAGCCGCTTCGGCGGCGCTCATGCGGAACACGCCGTCTTGCGGCACGCCCGCGGCCACGCCCACGCGAAAATCGCCCAGCGACGTATTCGATACCAGCGAACGCGGCGCATCCTGCGGCGCGCCCGCCGGCACATTGGCGATCTCGACCGGCACCACCACGCTTTCGCGCACGGTGCGCAAGTCGGCGATATGGCATTCGAGCACCGGACCTGCATCGAAGATATCGACGTGATTCTCGTAGCGCAGCCCTTCGGATTCGAGCATGCGGCGCGCCGGAATCGTGTCGCTGTGCGTGAGGCCGACGCATTCCTGCGCTTCTTCCGGCAACAGTTCGACATACACCGGATAACGTGGCATCAACTCAGCGAGAAACGCCTTGCGGCCGTGCGAGCTCAGATAGTCCGCCGCGTTGAAATCGATCTGGTAGAAATGCGAGCCGACCGCGCGCCAGAACGGCGAGGTGCCTTCCGCATCGAAATGGCCGCGCAATTCCGCGCACAGACGCTGCGGAAAGCGCTCGCGGAACTGCGCGAGAAACATGAAGCGCGAACGCGACAGCAAACCGCCGACGCCGCTCGTGCGGTAACGCGGGCTCAGGAACAGCGAACACACTTCGGCGTAACCCGTCAGGTCATGCGAAATGTTCAGTGCGCGCATGCGCGTCCAGATGCCGAGGTCCTGGCTCGCGTGCACGACCGTGCTCACGCGGTAGTTGTAGAACGGCTGCTGCAGGCCGACCGCGGTTTCGATCCCGCATACGCCGGCCACGTCGCCAGTGTCGGTGTCTTCCATCACGAAGAAGTAACCGGCTTCGTGCGGCTCGGCCTTGTCTTCCATCGTGCGGCGCGCACGTTCAACGCGCGCCGCGAGTGCATCGCGATCCGGTTTGAACGTGGTGAGGCCGGGTCCGGTCTCCTGCGCGAGCCGCATGAGCGCGTCCACATCGCCTCGTTGCACAACGCGAACGACGATCATTGTGCGTCTCCCGAAGATTCTTCCTGCTGCGGCTGATGCAGCGGCACGCAGCGTACCGCGTCGCCCTCCTGCACGCCGAGTGCGGCGCGCGCCGCATGCGACAGCGACGCGCCGGTTGCTTTACCGCCCGACAATTCACCAAGCACGCAGCGGAACTCACCATCCGCACCGTTATGCGCGATCAGATACGTCGAGCCGTCGGCCGCCGTGCCGGCTTCATGCACCACACGTGTTTCATTGCGCGTCACGCAGGCGCTGCGATCAACCTGCGCGGTCAACACCGGACCCGCGTCGAAAATATCGATGAAGCGATCCGTCTCGAAGCCTTCTTCGAGGTGAATCTCATACGCGAGCAGCGCCTTCGAATCCGGCTCGCCGAGCACACGCTGTGCTGCTTCCGGCAGCAACGGTACGTAGATCGGATAGGTCGGCATCACTTCGGCGATAAAGGTACGGCTGCGGCCACCCGATTCGATTTCGATGTCGGCGAAGTTACGGCCGAAGAACTTGCGCCCCACCGCTTCCCAGAACGGCGACACGCCTGAGTCGTCGGTCACGCCAAGCAACAGCGAGAACACCTCCGGCGTGAAGCGCTTGCGATTGGCGGCGATATACATCATTCGCGCCCGCGACATCAGATGCGCGGCCGCATCGCCACGCAGCGACGGGTCGATGTAAAAGCCCGCCAACCGGCTCTTGCCCGTCAATTCGTGCGACATGGTCAGCGCATGAATCTTGCGATTCACGTGCAGCTCACGCGACGCATGAATCAGCGCGTCATTGCGAAACGCGTAGAACGGGTCCGAATATCCGGCTGCGGCGACGATACTCGCCGTGCCCATTAGCTTGCCGCTCTCCGCATCCTCGAGCACGAACAGATAGAACTCCTCGCCCGGGAAATCGACGTCCGCGCGAAAGGAGTCTTCCGACAACGCAACGCGCGCTTCGAGCGCACGGCGGTCGTGCGGCAGCGAATGCAGCACCGGTTGCGCGGTGCGCGCCATGTGTTCGAGCGCATCGAGATCCGCGAGGCGGCTGGGGCGTACGAAGAGCATCATCGTTCCTGTTGAATGTGACGCATGATCAATGCAGTAAGTCAGTGCCAGCGATCACTTCGACGCCGCTTCAGTTTTCGCGCCGGCGATCTCTTCGATAGCCTTCGCCAGACGCGCGAAGCCTTCATACATATCGTCGAGCGGCATGATCAGCGACGGCACGAAACGCAGCACGTCCGGACCCGCCATCAGCATGATCACGCCGTGTTGACCCGCAGCCGTGACGAAATCTTTCGCGCGGCCTTTGAACGCATCGGTCAATTCAGCGCCGATCAACAGACCCTTGCCGCGCACTTCCTTGAACAAGCCAAAGCGTTCGTTGAGCTTCGCGAGTTGGCCCTTCAATGCTTCGCTGCGAGTGCGCACGCCTTCGAGCACCTTCGGATCGCTGATCAACTCGACCACCTTCTCCGCGATCGCCGCGCCCAGCGGATTGCCGCCGTAGGTCGTGCCATGCACGCCGACCTTGAAATGCGCGGCCAGTTCGTTGGTGGTCAGCATCGCGCCGATCGGGAAACCATTGCCGAGCGCCTTCGCGGTGGTCAGGATGTCCGGCGTCACGCCGGTGTCCTGATACGCGTAGAAATAACCGCTGCGGCCCACACCCGTTTGTACCTCGTCAAAAATCAGCAGTGCGCCGTGCTCATCGCAGGCTTCGCGCAGCGCTTTCAGGAACGCCGGATCGGCCGGGATCACGCCGCCCTCGCCCTGGATCGGCTCGACGATCACCGCACAGGTTTGCGCGCCGATCGCTTTCTTCGCCGCTTCGATATCGTTGTACGGCAAGTGGGTGATGCCGGCCGGCACCGGGCCGAAGCCTTCCGAATACTTCGGCTGGCCGCCGACGCTCACGGTGAAGAACGTGCGGCCATGGAACGACTGCGTGAACGAGATGATTTCGACCTTATCGGCGCCATGACGCTCGAACGCGACGCGGCGCGCCAGCTTCAATGCCGCTTCGTTCGCTTCCGCGCCCGAGTTGGCGAAGAACGCGCGATCGGCGAAAGTCAGGTCTTCGAGACGTTTGGCGAGGCGCAGCACCGGTTCGTTGGTGTAGCCGTTACCGATGTGCCACAGCTTGCCGCCCTGGTCGTGCAGGACCTTCAGCAGTTCAGGATGGGCATGACCGAGCGCGGTGACGGCAATCCCGCCGGCGAAGTCGATATAGTCGCGGCCTTGCGTATCCCAGACGCGTGAGCCGAGACCGCGATCCGGCACGAAGGCGGCGGGAGAAAACACCGGCACCATCACTTCGTCGAAAGTCTGGCGTGTCACAGTCAGGTCGTTCATGGCAAATCCTCGTTACAGGTGAGAGGTAATACACGTAGTGTAGGAAACCGCACGCGATACGTCTTGCGCATACGCGACGCTTTCTATGAGCTTCCGGGCGGATATGTCGCGCGGCTTGCAAACTGCGCGCTTCCCGGCCGTTTATTTCGCCTCTCCGGCTTGCCTGTTCGGCTTACCGGTTTGGCGGCTCATTGCGCCGCCGGCTCAGCTTGCTTGTCCGGCCGGCTTATTCCGCCTGGTCGGGCCGTTCGATCAACGCGGCCGGTCGCGGCTCACTGGCCGCGGCGCCGGTCGCGCCGGTCTGCTTGTCGATCCAGTTACGACGATCCTCGCGTGGTGTGACACCAAAGCGTTCGCGGTAAGCATTCGAAAAGTGCGCTGCCGACGAAAATCCGCAAGCGAGGCTGATCTGCACCACCGATTTGCTGGTGCGCTGCAATTGCGTGCGCGCTTTCGAAAGCCGCAGGCCAAGATAGTATTTGGACGGCATCGAACCGAGGTACTGACGAAACAGCCGCTCCAACTGGCGCCGCGATACGCCGACGAGACCCGCAATTTCGTCGGTGGTCAACGGGTCTTCGATATTCGCTTCCATCAGCATCAGCGCATCGTTCAGGCGCGGATGGCGCTCGCCTGGCGCGGTCACGAACGGAATGCGCTGCCGCTCTTCACCCGCGCGCAGCACACCGACGCCGAGCGTATCCGCAATCCGGTCCGCCAACTCGGGGCCGTGATCACGGCCGATCATCGCCAGCATGAAGTCGACGGTTGCCTGACCGCCCGCGCAGGTGGCGCGATCACGGTCGATTTCGAAGATCTGCTGGGTGACGATCGAGCGCTCGAACTGCTCGGAGAACTGCTGATAGGTTTCCCAGTTGACGCTCACACGATAGCCGGACAACTGCCCCGCCATGGCGAGCCACCAGACGCCGTGATGAATGCCGGTGACGAGCGGCGTGCGCTGCCCGACGCGCGAAAGACTCGCGAGAAAGAGGCGATAGTCGGCGAATTGCTGGAACCGTTCGCTGACGATGATCAGCCAGTCGCACGCAATCGCATCGCCGAAGGCGGCATCGACCGGCCATTGCGCCCCGCCCGACAAGGGCACCGCGCGGCCGTCCCACGAACATACCTGCACGCGGTACAGCGCCCGGCCGTCGATTTCGTTGGCGAGATTGAGGGCGTCGACGATCGGCCCGACGCCCGACATCGACACCGGCGGCAAGGCGACGATTGCGACCTGCGTGGTGCGAGCCGGGTTGGACGTGCGAGCCATCACTTGTCAGTAAAACGCGAAAAGCGCGAGCCGCGCGTTACTTCAGACTGCCGGACAGGAATTGCTTGAGCCGTTCGCTGCGCGGCGTGGTCAGCACTTCAGCGGGCAAGCCCTCTTCTTCGGTGCGACCCTGGTGCAGAAACATCACGTGGTTCGACACATTGCGCGCAAAACCCATTTCGTGCGTGACGACGATCATCGTGCGGCCTTCTTCGGCGAGCTTCTGCATCACCTTCAGCACTTCGCCGACCAGTTCGGGGTCGAGCGCGGACGTAGGCTCATCAAACAGCATCACGTCGGGGTTCATTGCCAGCGCACGTGCAATGGCCACGCGCTGTTGCTGACCGCCCGACAGATGCGACGGATACTGTTTTTCCAGACGCGGCGCGAGACCCACCTTCTCGAGATATTCGCGCGCGCGTTCTTCGGCTTCGCGACGCGACATACCGAGCACATGAATCGGCGCTTCGACGATGTTCTCGATCACATTCATGTGCGCCCACAAGTTGAAGTGCTGGAACACCATCGCCAGTTTCGTGCGGATGCGTTGCAGCTGCTTGTGATCGGCCACTTCCAGATTGCCGGCGCGGTCGGCTTTGGTCTTGACCATTTCGCCGTCGACGACGATCTGCCCCGCGTTCGGCCGCTCCAGAAAATTGATGCAGCGCAGGAAGGTGCTCTTGCCCGATCCGCTCGCGCCGATGATGCTGATCACGTCACCCTTGTTCGCGTTCAGCGACACGCCCTTGAGCACTTCGTTGTCGCCGTAGCGCTTGTGGATGTCCTGAACGGCGAGCTTGCAAGCTTCGGTTTGAGTCGTGTGGAGCAAGATGCTCTCCCTTTGAAAATACGGATCAATCTACGTGACGGCGCGAACCCGCCGCGCCGCTGCATCGAAACATGCCTGCTCAGTGCGTGCGCACCGCGAGGTAACCCAGCCAGTGACGCTCCGCGCGGCGGAACAAGGCTACCAGCGCGAATGACACCACCAGGTAAATCAGCGCCGCGAGGCCGAACGCATCGAACGACTGATACGTGGCGGAATTCGCATCGCGCGCCACCTTCAGGATGTCCGGCACCGTGGCCGTGAACGCGACCGTGGTGGCGTGCAGCATCAGGATCACTTCGTTACTGTACAACGGCAGCGCCCGGCGCAGCGCGGACGGTATCACAATGCGGCGGTACATCGTGAACCAGCTCATGCCGTAAGCACGGGCCGCTTCCACTTCACCATGCGACGTCGAACGGATCGCGCCGGCGAAAATCTCGGTGGTGTACGCGCAGGTGTTCAGTGCGAAAGCGAGAATCGCGCAGTGAAAGCCGCTGCGGAAAAACGCGTCGAGCAACTGATGCGAGCGCACGAATTCGAGGCTGTACATGCCGGTGTAGATCAGCAGCAGTTGCACGTACAACGGGGTGCCGCGAAACACGTAAGTGTAGAGACGCACCGGCGTCGACAGCCAGCGCTTCTTCGACACGCGCGCCACCGCGAGCGGAATCGACGTGAAAAATCCGATCCCGATCGACGCCACCAGCAGCCACAGCGTGACCGCCAGACCGGACATGCGCTGACCGTCCCAGTACAGGAACGCGCGCCAGAATTGATTGAGAATGTCGATCATGGTCTTAGAGCTCCGCGTGGCGCACGCCGATCGAATAGCGCTTTTCCAGCCAGATCAGCACGAGATTCGACGCGGTGGTGATCGCCAGATAGATCAGCGCGGCGACCAGAATGAAGAAAAACATGTTGAAGGTGCTCTTGCCGGCGTCCTGGGCGGCTTTGACGACATCGGCGAGACCGATGATCGACACCAGCGCCGTGGCCTTGACCAGCACCTGCCAGTTGTTGCCGATGCCCGGCAGCGCGAAGCGCATCATCTGCGGAAACAGGATGCGCGTGAACACCCGTGCACCGCTCATGCCGTACGCGCTGCCCGCTTCGAGCTGGCCGCGCGGCACCGCCAGAAACGCGCCGCGGAAGGTTTCGGTGAAGTACGCGCCGTAGATGAAGCCGAGCGTCAGGACGCCAGCCACGAACGGATCGATATCGAACTGCGGCAGATTGAGCGCGTCGGTGAGATTGTTGACCGCGATCTGGATGCTGTAGAACAGCAGCAGCATCAGCACGAGGTCGGGCACCGAGCGGATCAGTGTCGTATAGCCGGTTGCGATCGCCCTGAGCGGGCGGTTGAACGAGAGTTTCGCCGCCGCGCCCGCGAGGCCGAGCAGCACGGAGGCTGCCAGCGACAGGACGGACAGCTCGATCGTCTGGATCGTGCCGGCCAACAAGACCGGACCAAAGCCGTAAAGTAACATTAGTGTCCCTCCTGGTCTATTTTCTGATCAAATTTTGAAGCGGCAATTTGCCGACATAATTTGATATCCTAATCTAATAAAGTGATGATTATACTTGGCTTGGCCGATTTGTATGAGTCCTCGAAGCATCGCACATCAAGCTGCGAGGAGGCGAACTGCGGCTCGATTTTCAGACGACCAGGCAGCGTCGCGGCGATGGGATCTATCGAGCAGTGTCCGTCTCACGCTTTCGCGCAGTCTCGTTTGTCGCACAATCATAAGGCCGCACTTCCTGATGAAAAATAGACGCCAAAAAAAGCTTGGTTTAGAATTTCATGAACTATCGCTCACAAGAGTATCTATGTCCTACGGTCCGTCCGAGATCAAGCTGATAAGAGTTTACGCCAGCGTTGTACAGAACCAGGGATTCGCTGCGGCGCAAGAGAAGCTGAACCTGTCGGTATCTGCGATTAGCACGTATATGAGTCAACTGGAGACTCTTGTAGGCGTAACCCTTTGCCATCGAGGGCGAGGCGGCTTCCGATTGACTGAAAAGGGTCGCCTCTACTACGCAGAAGTCCAGGCGTTGTTGGACCGGCTGGATTCGTTCGAGTCCTATACCTCGGCACTGAGGGACGATCTGGGAGGATCACTTAATGTCGGGTTGATCGATAGCATCGTAAGCGACCCGGCGCTTCCTCTGGCTGCGGTCATCCGTGAATTCATCAGTCTGCACCCGAGAGTGCGTCTTTCGATGCACGTAGCGAACCCATATGAATTGCAAGTTGCTGTGACGGAGCGACGTATGGATCTAGCGATTGGTACGTTTCCCACGTCGATGAATGGGTTGGTATTCCAGGAACTTTACAACGAGCAACATTGGCTCTACTGCGGTGATCAGCACGCGCTCTATGGCGTTGAACAGCCGAGCATCTATGAAATTGAACGTCAACCTCTGGTAGGCCGCGGATTCTGGCATAAGGCGGAACACGCTCACCACGAATCAAGTTCTGAGGTGGGAAGCGCCGAAAACATGGAAGCCAGACTGCTTTTAATCCTGTCGGGCTGCTTCATCGGCTATCTGCCTGAGCACCTTGCAGGTCTTTGGCAACATCGCTCACATCTGCGCGCGCTCGCGCCGGAATCCTTTAGCTATCAAGCCAAATTTGCACTCTGCATCAGGCGCGACCGCCAGCGCGATCGACACGTCATGGCATTTCGCGACTTCCTTTCAGCACAATTCAAAGGCAACACTACGACAGGCAGAGGATAAATTCCGTGCCAGCACAGACCAGTTGCGTTCCAGCATCGGTAATCGGGCTTGCAAAATGGCGTGAAACCAGACGTGGCGCCGAAACGGAGGTATCGTCTTCAGCTTCCTGAGAGAAACAATTCAGCGTGACGTATGCAGTTCGCTCGCCCATGTCACCTTCAACACGGACCGCATATGTTGTGTGAGGACCGACACGTGATCTAGAAATCGAGCGGTGTCGTAAATGTTAATAGCGTCGAATGCTCTAACTTGAACAAAGTGGGGTGCGCCTGCTCGTCAAGATAGACAGACAAGGCGCGATTCGTCATGGACGCTATGTCCTGCGTAAGCGCACGGCGAACCCATCTTGAACGAAGCGGTATAGCACGTGAGGATAGTGTCCACCAGGATAGCCAGGTGGACACTATGGAAGCAAAGAGAATTCGTCGTACACATGGGGCAGAACTGAAGGCGGCGGTAGTCGACGCCTGCCGCCAACCCGGTGCATCAATCGCGGCCGTGGCATTGGAACACGGCATCAACGCAAACCTCGTTCACCGCTGGCTGCGCCAGGCCGAGTGCGCTGCGAACGAGGCAGAGGTCGTTCCCGCACGTATAGAACTTGCCGGCGGCTTCATGCCGCTGTCGTTGCCCCAGTCGACGCCGGGCGATATCCGCGTTGAAGTACGGCGTGGCGGCAGTGTCATCACGGTGAGCTGGCCGGTGCAGGCGGCCAGCGAGTGCGCGACGTGGTTGCGCACCTGGCTCAAGTGATCCGTATCGATGCGGTGTGGCTGGCGATCGATCCGCTGGACATGCGTGCAGGCACCGACACTGCACTCGCCCGGGTCGTGCAGGTCTTTGGTGCCGCGCATCCTCACCACGCCTACCTGTTCGCCAATCGCCGCGCCACCCGCATGAAGGTGCTGGTCCATGACGGAGTCGGTATCTGGCTCGCGGCGAGGCGCCTGAACAGGGGCCGCTTCGTGTGGCCGCAGCCCGGACTGGGCACCAAGCAGTCAATGACGCAGGAACAACTCGCCGCCCTCGTGCTGGGGCTGCCCTGGCAACGTATCGGCGAGGACGGCGTGATCCGTGTGATCTAGCGACGGACAATCGGTGCTCGTGCCAATTCAGGCGCTGGCGGGTCGCTGGCACAATAACCGGCATGATCAATACGACCCAACTCCAGGACATGGACGCCGCGCAGCTGCGGGCTCTGGCTATGGAGTTGATGTCGGAAGTGCGTGCCCGGGACAGCGAGCTGCGTTTCAAGGATGCCCGCATCGCTCAACTCACCCATGAGATGGCGGTGCTCAAGCGGTGGAAATTCGCCGCACGAAGCGAGAAGCTTGGCGCAGAGCAGCAGAGCCTGCTGGATGAAGCCATCGATGCCGATCTGGTCGCCATTGAGCACGAGATCGAACAACTGGGCGCCCAGTCGAAGGCCGACGCGATCCCGAACAAACCCCGCCGTATGCCGCTGCCGGCAAACCTGCCGCGTATCGAAGTTCGTCACGAACCGGAGTCGACAACCTGCGGTTGCGGCTGCCAGCTCAGGCGCATCGGCGAGGACGTCAGCGAGAAGCTGGACTACACACCGGGCGTGTTTACCGTTGAGCGTCATGTGCGCGGCAAGTGGGTGTGCGCCAGGTGCGAGACCCTGATTCAGGCACCGGTTCCGGCTCAGGTGATCGACAAGGGCATCCCCACTGCCGGGTTGCTGGCACAGGTGCTGGTCGCCAAATACGGGGACCACCTGCCGTTGTATCGGCAGGAAGGCATCTTCGGGCGCGCCGGGTTCGCCATCCCCCGCTCGACACTGGCGCAGTGGGTCGGCATGTGCGGAGTGCAGTTGCAGCCGGTGGTCGACGCACTCAAGGAACAGATGCTGCGGCATCGGGTGATGCACGCCGATGAGACGCCTGTCGCGATGCTCAGTCCCGGTAGGGGCAAGACACAAAGAGCTTATCTATGGACGTATTGCCCCGGGGCCTTCGAGGATCTGAAGGCAGTCGTCTACGACTTCGCTGACAGTCGGGCGGGTGAACACGCGAGGGACTTCCTGGGAGACTGGCGAGGGCAACTCGTCTGCGATGACTTCACCGGCTATAAAGCACTGTTTGCACAGGGCGTGACCGAACTCGGTTGCATGGCGCACGCGCGGCGCAAGTTCTACGATCTGCATGCGGCCAGCAAGAGCGAGATTGCACAGGATGCGCTTCAGTACATCGGTCAGCTCTACGAGATCGAACGGGAAGTACAGCAGCTCGCTCCGGACGAACGCCTGGATATCCGGCAACAGCAAGCGCGTCCCGTTGCTGAGGCACTGCATGCGTGGATGACACAGCAACGCGTGCGGGTGAGTGAAGGCTCAGCCATCGCCAAAGCTCTGGACTACAGTTTACGCCGATGGGTGGCGTTGACGCGTTACCTCGACGATCCGCAGGTGCCGATTGACAACAACTGGTGTGAGAATCAGATACGTCCAATCGCGACGGGGCGTTCATTGTGCACCTCCTGCTGAATCCTCGATAAACATTGAGAGTTGCCCTTCGATGGCGCCGCGACACGGGCGGAGCTTCCGGGTGGTCAGCGCAACGCCCACCGCCTCGGTATGCAAGTCGCTTGCACGGATTTGCCATGGAGCGTCGGCCATCACTTGCTCAGCGGGCAGGATCCGGTCCTTGATCAGGCGGCGGATGACATGATTGGTGACGCCAAGCACTTCCGCTGCCTCGGACATCGTCAACCAGTCACCTTCCTTCTCAGCCGACTTATAGGCGTGAATGTCTCGCACATGCCGTACGGATCTAACCCGATGCGCAGTCCAGGTCTTGCCTTGGCCCGTCCGTATGCCCATCCTGTTTAGCGATGCGGCGATGTCCTGATCAGACCATCGGGTAACCATGCTGCGGATGACTACGAGCGCTTCGTCAGACGTGCTGCATCCGTGTTCGCCTGTCTTGGGCTTGCGGATGCGCAACTGTGAATGCTGGCCTCCTTGCCAGTGAATCGTGAGAATAACTTCACGCGTCGTCTCATCCACGTCCGCAACGATATCGACGATCAGCGCCCGAGCCAGTTGCTGGCGCATGCGCATGGTGACACCCGGAGCATTCCAGGCGCCGTTGAGGTCCTCGGCAAGCTGGGTGAAGTCAGGAGCAGGGCTGGCTGGCGCTGGTGTGCGCGCAGTCTCCAGACGTGCCTGGCAGGCCTGTACGCGACGCAACGCCGCTTCCCAGTTCTTCTCTAACTGTGCGGCAATCAAACGGTTATCAGGGTCGCAGGCGGCGTAGCGTCGTTCTGCCAGTGTGGCTTCGTATTGAGCCTGCTGCAGGTCGAGCTCGATGATCCGCCGCTGCTCATTCAGGCTGTCCATATGCATTTGCTCGGCCTGCAAGGCCGCCTCAATCGCCATTGGCTCCACGACACGCATCAGTTCTCTCGCAATCGCGGCGTCTATGCGCGAGCCACCGAAGCTCATGCACTTCGGTGGCAGGTCAAAGCGATAGCATCGGTAGACCGGTCGCGGTGTGCGTCCAGTATAGGCCACCGACAAGCGGCGTCCGCAGCGGGCGCAACCGAGCAGACCTGCCAGCAAGGCTCGCCCACCACGCCCCGATTTTACGTCGCCGGCTTTGCCGTAGGCGTTGGCAGCGAGCAGCTTCTGGTTGCGCTCGAATTCTGCCCAGTCGACGTAGCCTTCGTGGTGCTCCTTGAGCAGAACCTCCCACTCCTCCAACGGCTTGGGGTGCTTGTAGCTCTTGTGTGCACGGCCATCGACGATGGTTGTCTGCTTCCCGCTCTTACCATAAGCATAGGCCCCGGCATAGAACGGATTCCTGAGCACCGAGATCACGTTACGGTAACGTATCAGCGTCCAGTCGAAGTGCGTCAGGCTCGTGCGATCAGTCGGGCGTGGGAAGTGGACCTGCTCGGATCGCAACGACAGGAAGGTCTGTCGCGCACTACCCCGTTCACGAAATCGAGTAAAGATCAGGCGTATCACTTCCTGCAGTCGCTGGTTTGGATCGAGACCCAGTCCGATGTCACGATGCCAGAGGTAGCCAATCGGCACGCTGATGCGCAATTCACCGCGCTGAGCCTTGGCACGTGCGGCATCGAGCATACGCGTTCGAAGTATGTTGAGCTCGAACTCGCTGATGCTGCCCTTCATACCTAGCAATAGCCGGTCGTTCGGCCGGCAGGGATCATACACGCCATCAAGGTCGATGACCCTCGCCTCGACGAGACCGCAAAGTTCGAGCAGATGGTGCCAGTCGCGCCCGTTACGGGCAAGACGTGATGCATCCAGGCAAAGGACAGCCCCGACTTCACCGGCACAAAGCAATGCCACGAGGCGCTCAAAGCCGGGTCGCGCCACCGCTCCGCTCGCCGATCGGCCCAGATCGTCGTCGATGACCTCGATGTCGCGAAATCCGCGACGCTTTGCTTCGTCCACGAGCCCGTACTGGCGACGCTTGCTCTCGAGGTTCATCTGCACCTGGGCCTGCGTCGACTGCCGGACATAAACTACTGCCTTGCGCTTGAGAAGGGGCGCCGGCAGACGATCAACGTTCGTCATCGTCAGACTCCTTGCCGATGGCGACGCCTGCGGCCTGGAGCAGCAGGTTCGCAAGGTGTGTGATTGCCCTTGCGCGCTGCGCCGCGCTCATTCCCTGAAGCTCGGCGGTGTCGAACCTCAGACTCATCTGAGACAGCGTTAGTGCAGGCGGTTGTGGGCGTAGGAATACGCCCCTTGGCAGCTTGTCCATTGCGTTTCTCCCGGACGGTAGTGGAACCGTCCGGCGAGTGTGCACGCAAGCTCCAGTCAACCAGCAGCCGGTCGAGTTCGCTCAGCACCGCAACTGTGACGCGCGGCTCGCCCAACGCCATGCCAGAACACATGACTCGATCCAGCATCCATGCCGACACGACCCTCACTACGCCTGGGCTGGCCTCGACGTGCACCACGCGACCACCGCTTCGTTCCTCGACGTCTCGTACCTTGACGCGACGCCCATGCAAGGGATGCCAACGGTAATGGACTTCAACTTCCTGCCCGATATGGGCAGAATGATCGCGAACTTGCCATCGGTCGCAACAACTGGTTGTTCGCGGGTTCCCTGCGTGCTGGCCGACGCGCCGCTGCGGCCATGAGTTTGATCCAGTCGGCGAAACTCAACGGCCATGATCCGTACGCGTATCTCAAGGACGTGCTTACGCGACTGCCGACGCAGCCCGCAAGCCGCCTCGAAGAACTCCTGCCGCATCGCTGGCAGCCGTCTCTGCAGGCCTGAACCGCACGTTGCCGTCAAGATGGGATGACCGGCCGCTTACTGTCCTGCGTCAATCCTGCGCTCCGGCCGGTGTCCTTAAGGCCGTCCCTGTGCGGCTCTACGAGCAAATGTTTGCGATGGATTGTGCGGTCGAACTCACGTGCGAAGGACGATTAGCTTGCCGAAAACACGCACGCACCAGCGAACTGTCAATCACCGCGGTCAACTTTGCGCGCCAGGATAACTGAGGTCGTTGTGCGCGTCACACCTTCCATCGCTCCGATATCTTCCAGGAGTTCATTAAGTCGATCTGGCGAGTCAGTGCGAATCCACGCGACAGTATCGAACTCCCCGCTAACCGCGCACAGTAGTCGAATCTCTATAAGCTTCGCAAGGCGTCTTTCAACTTCGCGGACATATTTCGGTTCGATTGCCATACCGACGTACGCGTGAATACTGGCGTCGAGTACACTTTGACCGAGCCGCACGCTGTAACCAACAATGAATTTTTTTTTCTCGAGACGGGTGATGCGAGAGACAACTGTTGTGCGAGCAATGCCGAGTTTTCGCGCAAGATTGGCAACTGTTTCACGAGCGTTTTCTTGAAGCAGTCCTACGAGCCTTCTGTCAATATCATCGAGCTGGTCGCGCAGAGGGTGCGTCATTTAGCTGCCGGTCCTGTGGAATATCAAATTGTTTAGATTATGCTCCGCACTTAGGGGCGCAAGCAATGCAAAGCTACGGCTAGTTCCTTACAGCAACCCGGATTTAAATTTTTTCTCTGCGTCGGGCGCGGTATTCAGGCTCTGCCGCAAGCGAACGACTGATCAATCTAAGCATGTACGACTTATGTGAGATCTAGCCTGATGACGGCGGAAATTAAGCCAGCAATAGCGGGCCAGTGCGAAACGACTCGGCACTCGCAATTCGGGCTACCTCCATTCCGGATATGGCGAAAATCGCCGTCTCACGCGCATACAGAACTCCTGCAACAGTTGCCTTCACTGTGACGATCAGATCAGAAAGCGGGTCAATAATATCCGCGACTTGGTCGTAGGCGTTTACCCACGAACCGACCGGGACGCGGAATACCAGCAGACCTGTCGCAGGAGCAAGGATCGGCGCTGCCCCCGCCAGCGGTGTCGGCGGGTACTCGAGCGCAGGCATGACGGACGGCTCACCATCAATGAGTTTTTTAAACATCAAAAAGTCTATGATAGCTTGGGCGTCCTGCTCCGCCAAATCATACGACACATCACGCTGACCGCGCAGTTCGATCGTTGCAGCGAGCGGCCCGACTGGAATGGGAAAACGGCCTCCATATTGTTCGTGCAGCTTCCTCCAGAAGGCGACATATACCTCATCGAATGGCTGTCCTCCAGAATCCACGGCGAGAAGCGAAGCTTTAGCTCCGATGTACCGCGCGAGTGGTTCAACGTCGGACCACAGATCTGGACTAGTATAGAGATGAACTACGGCATCCCGATCGCAATGTAGGTCGAGCACCACATCTGCGTCGTAGGACAGACGCTGCAGCACAAGCCGTAGTGAACTAAGCTCAGTGGATGCACTCTGTGCGTTGAGCGCCGAATGCATTGCCCTGTGTATCACGCAATGGTTTAGCTCAACGTTGTCGCTCAGCGAGCGCTCAAGTTCGGGGGATAGCGCAGTCGAGAAATCGTAAAAATTACGATTAAAGTTTTGTCCACTATTTACTTCAAAGCGACCGACGCGTTGCCCAAAAACTACTTGATTAAGTCCGATCGGATTGGCTACCGGTACTATCACGATTTCGCCGTTAAGCCTTCCATTTTCTTCGAGTTGAGAAAGCTTGCGCTGCAGAACGGTGGAGACGAGCATGCCGGGCAGTTCATCGGCGTGAAGTGACGCATGTACGTACGCCTTCAGTCTGCCACGCGTCCCATAGTGAAAGCTCGTTACAGAGCGAGTAGTACCGGTGGTAGGGGAGACCAATGGATGCTGTTGCTTCTTCATATAGATCTCACCAATCGTGAAAGGAGCAGTAATGATGCACCTGATAGGTTTTGCGCGCTGTCTTCGGCCGGCATCCAGGCGCGCCGCGAGCGCTCTGGCGTTGTGAATGGCCGACTAATTAAAGTACCGCGTCTGCGAATGCTCGCCACCCATCATGCCAACGGGGTGGCGAGCATTTTCGCTGCTCTAATATCCTTCCGGGCGCGACATTTAAGACGCTTATGTCTCTGTACCTCACGTCGCTCGGAAGCTTGTTAGCTACATCGAGTCTATCCACTGAATGTCGTCACAGTTGATAGCCCATCGGGTGCTGCTCGACTATCAGTTCGTCTGACTCCACGACAAAACTGCAAACCGCCTGGTTCGGCCGAGCCTGCCGATTTCGTCCTCCCCAGCTATGGAGGACCATACTACGGACCAGCGGACGCAGGCACCAGCCGGTCGAATGAAAATGAAACCCGTCGTACCCAAAGGTCATTCTCAGCCGCCGTAGATATCGAAGTCGAAATACTTGATAGCGATTTTTTTGTAACTTCCGTCCTTGAGCATTTCGGCAATCGCTTGGTCAATCTTTGCTTTCAAATCGACGTCCTCCTTGCGTAGACCGACCGCCGCCCCTTGCCCGAAGATTGCTGCATCCACCAGTGGGGCACCAACGAACTGAAAGCCGGCACCTCGAGGCGTCTTGAGGAAGCCGATCTTTGCCTGCACCGCATCCTGCAAGGTTGCGTCAAGACGACCGGAAATTAGGTCCGCATAGACCTGATCCTGGCTTTGATACGAAACCACTCTTACGCCCTTGGGTGCCAAATAAGTCTTGGCATAAGTTTCCTGAATCGTTCCTTGCTCAACGCCAATCGATTTGTTAATCAGCGAATCAGCATTGGGCAGTAATGTCACGCCCTTTCTCGCGACCATCTGGGTGGGAGTGTTGAAGATCTTGGACGAGAACGAAATTTCGGCTTCCCGCTTCGGAGTCTTTGTCATCGACGAGAGCACGCCGTCAAACTTCCGGCCCTTCAACGCGGGGATCATACCGTCGAAATCGTTCTCAACCCAAACACATTTGGCTTTGAGATGTGCGCAGATCTCGTTTCCAATATCGACGTCAAAGCCGACAAGCGTGCCGTCGGGACGTTTGGATTCGAAGGGAGGATAGCTTGCGTCGATGCCAAACCGAATGGTCGACCAGTCCCCAGCACATGCACTCATCGACGACGCAGCCAGAATGACGGACACCGTGTAGAGAAAGAATTTCATATTTAGGTATTCCCTTTTTTCATGATGAACTATAAATGGGCGCGTTATCTGCGCCGTGTGGACTTCGGATGACAAAGTACCGCGTACACTCAAGTATCGAATTGATTGGATGGCAACGCGGGTATCGCTCTCGTAGACTTCACGGATGTGTCACGGGACATCCTCGATCGACGTCATCAGAGGGCCACGACGTCAACGCTGTCGTCATACTTGAAGCTGTTTCGTTTGGATAAAGTTTCATTGCTCGTACAAGCGCACCCGGAGCGACATGTAGGGCGGCGGCCTGCTCACGCGTCAATGGGAGAACGTCGTCTTCTGTTTCAGTCGAAAGGCATGCCACTCGAAAATCTTCTATAGAGCCTGTCGAAACGAGGAAGCGTTGTTGTGCTGTCGCACGACGGGTCGAACTACGGCTCGTTTCGACGTTGTATCTGCGGCTATCCCGCATCACCCGAAGTGTGTCAATGCGTGCCTGGAGTACGGGCCCCCCTTCGAAAATATCAATGTGCTTGTCGAGGCGAAATCCCTCGCTTTCCAGCAGACGGCGAGCCGGTGTGGTATCAACGTGCGTCCTTCCTATGCAATCACGCGCCGTTTTCGGAAGGAAGTCGACGTATACTGGATAACGCGGCATGAGTTCGGCGAGGAACGTCTTTTTCCCGAGCGCAATCAAGGCGTCTGCTTCGTGAAATCCGATTCCGTAGAAGTGAGCACCGAGTGCGTCCCAGAAAGGCGACGCTCCGTTTTCGTCGAAATGACCGCGCATCTCCGCGCAGATGTGCTCGCCGAAGCGCTCGCGAAACTCAGCAACGAACATGAGCCGTGATTTGGACAGCAGAGCGCCGTTTCCATTGCCCCGAAAGTCCGGATCCAGGAACAGGGTGCAGAGTTCAGTGGCGCCGGTTAAATCGTGTGACACACTGAGCTTTTCGCTCATCCTCCATGTTCCTAAAGCTAGGCTCCCATGCACATTTGTGTCGATACGGTAGGTATAAAAGGGCTGCTTCATACCTACTGCCACTTCAAGACCGGAGACCCCCACTACCCGCTGACTCGCGGTATCTTCCATCACGAACAGATAACCTTGCTCGCAAAGCGCTACTGTGTGTTCTATCGTGCGCTGAACCCGTTCGAGTCGAGCTACCTGCGCGATTCGATCAGGCTTCAGCGTGGTCATGCCCGGTCCGGCCTTTTCCGCCAAAGCCAGAAGTGCGTCAACGTCCGCGGGACGACCCAGTCGTACTACGATCATGCTTTCCTCCCGTTCGGCACTGGAACAAAACGCACGCTATCGCCTTCATCAACCCCGAGTAGATCGGCTACCGGGCCGGGAAGTGCAACTTCCGGAGGCAGATCCGCAGGCAGACGGATCGCTGTACACCGAAAGCCTTGAGCACTCGTATTGCTAAGCAGATACTCCTGTTCCGCCGCTCCAACAGATCCGCGTACCGCTTTACGCATCAAGCCCTCGCGTACTGAATGGCACCTTTTGAAGGGAGCCGTCAAGACCGGGCCGGCGTCAAAAATGTCAATGAAGTTTGAGTTAAGCAATCCCTCATCCAGGTGACACCGATATGCAGCCTCAGCACTAGAATGGATTTGACCTATTGCCCGCTGGGCCTCATCGGACAGGAGCCCCACGTACAATGGATCTACGGGCAGCATTTCGGGGATGAACGTACGACCCCGCCCGGAAGACTTGACCTCCAGCTGGCCGACGTCGCATCCGAAGAACTTGTAGCCGACGCCGTCCCAGAACGGCATGCGTCCGTTCTCGTCGACCAACCCTGGAAGCATCGTGAATACTTCTTCGGCAAAGCGTTCCCGATAGAGCGCTGCGAACATAAGACGTGCGCTGGACAGGAGCTGTGCGACCGCTGGCTGTTCACGTACCATTTCGCCGAAGTAACAGCCAGTAAGACGAGAGTGCTGCGTAAGGTCATGCGAAATCGTCAATGCGGACACGCGATGATTGACGTTGAGTTCACGAGAGGCATGAACGAGGGCTTCTTCACGGAAAGCATAGAACGGAGCTCGGTGGCGCGCTGTCGCGGCAATACTTGCCACGCCATGCAATTTTCCCGTTGTCGCGTCTTCCAGAACGAAGCAGTAGCATTCGTCGCCAGGTGAGCTGACGTTAGCAGAGATTGATCTGCTGGAGTCTTGCAGCCACTTGGCGAGGCGTTCTGGGTCGGGCGGCAGTGAGTGCAGGGGCGGCCCATCGGAACGAACCATACGTTCGATGTTGTCGAAATCGGACGCGTTGGCGGGACGAACGAAAAACATGCGAACCTTCCAGTGATCAAATCGCTTGCGCAGTTTTTTGGTGGTTGGCTTTGGCCACGATCTCTGCCGCAACCGCCTCGAAGCGCTTTAGCCCTTCCATCAGATCTGCTTCGGGAATAATCAACGAGGGCACAAACCGCACCACGTTTGGTCCAGCCATCAGCAGCACCAAACCATGAGAGCCGCTAGCGGTGACAAACTCCTTAGCTTTGCCGCGGTAATCGCCTGCGAGTTCCGCCCCGATCAGCAATCCTTTGCCGCGAATCTCCCGGAAAACGCCAAACCTTTCATTGATAACGGATAAACCTTGTGTCAGCAGTTGGTGGCGTCGCTTAACGCCTTGCAGCAGTTCAGGACGGTTAACGAGCTCGATCACCTTGTCGGCGACCGCTGAAGCCAAGGGATTTCCGCCATAAGTCGAACCGTGCGTTCCCACGCTGAACGATTTGGCGACCCGCTCGGTGGTCAGCATGGCGCCGATCGGCATTCCGTTGCCGAGTGCCTTCGCCGAGGTCAGGATGTCCGGAATGACGCCATACTCCATGTATGCGAACAGCGAACCCGACCGGCCAACGCCGATCTGCACTTCGTCAAAAATCAGCAATGCGTGGTGCTTGTCGCATAACTCGCGGAGCTTACAAAGGAATTCCGGAGTGGCTGGTATCACTCCGCCTTCACCCTGTACTGGCTCGACTATTACCGCGCAAGTTCTTTTACCGATGGCCTTCTCGGCAGCATGCAGATCGTTAAATGGGATATGCGAGACATCGGCGGGCAATGGGCCAAAACCTTCGCTGTACTTCGGTTGTCCGCCGACCGAGACTGTAAAAAAAGTGCGGCCATGGAATGATTGGGAGCAGGAAACGATTTCGCTCTTTTCCACTCCAAATTTGTCAAATCCATAGCGACGAGCAAGCTTTAACGCTGCTTCGTTTGCTTCCGCGCCCGAGTTGCAAAAGAATACTCGCTCGGCAAACGTATCGTTGGTCAGTCGCTGCGCGAGCCGCAGTGATGGTTCGTTCGTAAATGTATTGCTTAAATGCCAAAGGCGATCCACTTGGCCATGCAGCACATCTATCAATTCCGGGTGACTATGCCCCAGGCTGGTGACGGCAATGCCGCTGGCGAAATCGACATATTCATTACCAGCCTGATCCCAGATTCGTGATCCCTTACCGGCGACTGGAATGTACGATGCCGGCGAGTAATTTGGAACCATCACTTCGTCAAAGGTGTCGCGATTTACTTTTGTAGACAAGATTCAGTTTCCTTAATTAAACGTGTTTTTTCGGGAGCGAGCCGGGCACCAAAGGCAATATTTTTCGACAAGTGATTACGCGAGGGCGGTGAGGACCGGGTCGGAAATCTCGCGAGAGGAGCGTTTTTTAATCTCCTTGGTCTGCTCATGGAGAAAGCGCTCTTCGCGAGGACCGATGCCAAAGTGGATGCGATATGTGGCAGAGAATTGCGGCCCCGAGGCAAACCCACAAGATAGCCCGATCTGTACCACCGATTTCCCGGTCAAACGCAACAATGTCTTTGCATGATCAAGGCGAAGCCGCGTGTAGAAACGCGACGGAACAACGTAAAAATGGTGTTTGAACAAAAGTTCAAGCTGTTTTCGCGACATGCCCACAGAGCGTGCTAAATCGTCTGTCGTGAGCGGTGTTTCGAGATTGTTCATCATTGTCGAAATCGTTTTCTGGATTTCTATTGATAAGGTTTGCGGATCTATAAAGAACGGCGAATTTAAAGGCCTGTCTCCGGTATTCATATTAGTCTTTCGAATTTTTTGATTCCCATCTTTCCAACTGGACATGATGGCCAATAGCACGGCGAACTTTTGACAGTCGTTCCGCGACCGCTTGATGCAGACGAGGAGTTCGGCAGCCGTCACCGTTTGACGAACAGAGCGCGGCGCCTGCCCGAATCACCATTTTCCCGGTGGGTGCGTACCGTCTTCTACGGCCAATCGTCGCGGCCACGTCCGCCAAGCATGCACGCGGCAAGTTCCTTTACCAGCTTTGCGGCGACCATTGCGGTTTGGCTGTGAGTGTCGCGGTGGGGGTTTAACTCCACTACGTCTGCGCCAACCAGTGGCGCGTCAATTGCATGCAGACAGTTGACCAGCTCCCGAACAGACATCCCACCTGGCTCATAGTGAGAAACGCCCGGTGCGTATGCGGGATCAAGAGCGTCCAGATCGATTGAAACGTAGACTGGCCCCGAGAAACGTAGATCGGCAAAGCGGTTTAGATTGCGCATGCTGATCACCTCGACACCAAATTTTTCTGCTTGCGCATTTTGATGTCCAGTCATCGTCCGGATACCGACTTGGACCAGCCGCGTCGCAAGTTTCTCTTCCATGACCCTTGCGAATGGCGATGCATGCGACCACCGGTTGCCGAGCAATTCGTCATATAGATCCGGGTGGGCGTCGAAGTGTACGACCGTGAGTTCGTGGTAGATTTCTCGGAACGCGCGCAATACCGGATAGGAGATTGAGTGGTCGCCTCCCAAGGTGATCAAGGGGTGGCCGGACGAAAGGCAATCAGCCACCCTGGCTTCGCATTTCTTGAGCATGTCGGCGTCGTTCGGCGACACGTGCAAATTTCCCACGTCCACGAACGTTCCGTCAGCTTTTAGATTGATCCCTTGTTCGCTCCACCAGTTGCTCGAGTCACTCGACATTGCCGATCGGATTACGTCCGGAGCGAAAGCGGCGCCGCGGAGGAAGGATGAGTTGAAATCCAGAGGGATTCCAAGCAGGGTTACCGATTTGGACAGATTTCCGTATTGGCCGACGTTCATTGTGACAATCCCTTTTTCATTTCGGATAGCTATCTACATAGGCAAAGGTTTTTCCCAGTGCTTAGGGCCGGTGGGCCGTTATATGCAAGCCGTTGTCTGAGAAGTAAATCGCTTGTCGAGCGGTTGAATCAATGCATTGCCGTGGAAATAAGGGTTGCACACGACATGACTCATACGCGACTGGAAGAAAGTCTAAGCGGCTCGACGCACCGAAAAAAGACGAAAAATATTTCATATTGAGGCGTTTTTCTTGCACTTCGACGACTCAACCAGACGTATCGACGATGCAAGCGGAGGGCATGTGCAAAAAGGGTGGGTATACCCTTGGTGGTTATGTTGCAGTAAGGCGGTCCGCTATCATGTGTGGAACGACATGAACGACCGAAAGCCCGATGAAGACGATGAATCCGGCGGTGGCCCAGGTGATCAAACGCCTGCATTATCCGCTCGACGTGAGCCTGACTTGCGTACGCTGGTACGTTGCCTATACGCTGAGCCTGCGGCACCTCGAAGAAATGATGGCTGAGCGTGGCGTTTCGGTCGATCATTCGACTGTGCACTGCTGGGCCATCAAGCTGCTGCCGGTATTGGAGAAAGCGTTTCGCCGCTGCAAGCGGCCGGTTGGTAGGAGCTGGCGGATGGACGAGACATACATTGCGTCAAGGGCGAATGGCGGTATCTTTACCGGGCCGTCGACAAGGACGGCAACACCACTGACTTTCTGCTACGCGCCCATCGGGACAATACTGCAGCCCGGGGTTACTTTGAGAAATCGATAGCCCAGAACGGCGTGCCCGAGAGGTTCTGGTGCAAATAGGCACGGGGAATCGGTTAAAGTTGTCAGCCTGACGAACTGGTGACCGGTGATGAGCAAGCGGAAAGGTCTGGAGGGGTTGTTCGATGGACGGCATTTTGATCGGGAGATCATTGTTCTCTGCGTGCGCTGGTACCTTCGCTACAAGCTCAGCCTGCGCGATCTGGTCGAAATGATGGCCGAGCGGGGACTGTCGCTGGCGCACACCACGATCATGCGTTGGGTGAAGCGTTTCACACCGGAGTTCGTGAAGCGCTGGAATCGTTTTGCCGTACCGTCAGGGCGGTCATGGC
>NZ_JABBGJ010000057.1 GCF_012927345.1 Paraburkholderia polaris | reverse complement strand
GCGCGACGACGACGATGTATGTCGTGCACTGTTGCAGTCCAAACCGGAACTGAATCTCAGGGCGCATGGCGAGACACCCATTTTCTATGCGGCGAGGCTCCAGCGGCTCGCTACGTTGGCCTTGTTGATCGACGCCGGGGCAGACCCGTCGATTCCAGATTCGGTAGGTCGCGACAGCGTAGCGATCGCGCGGGAACGCAAACTGCCGGAAGAAATTATCGAACGGATGGTGTCGCTGCAGCAGCGCAAGCTACGCCGCCGTACTTAAAAGGCATGCTCGGGTTCCTCCAGCATAATCCCTGCGAATGGCTGTTTTGGGGAATCGCCGTGGTCTCTTCCGGGTCGGCTAGGGTCCTAGGCCTTGCCCGTAAGCAGCCATTCACTGAGTGCCGGAT
Source organism: Paraburkholderia polaris (assembly GCF_012927345.1). Taxonomy (GTDB): domain Bacteria; phylum Pseudomonadota; class Gammaproteobacteria; order Burkholderiales; family Burkholderiaceae; genus Paraburkholderia; species Paraburkholderia polaris. Next base: position 53,914 of record NZ_JABBGJ010000057.1, on the reverse strand, counting down.
AGAACTACTTGCAGATGACCGAAACGGCCGATGACGAGCCATCGCGTTACGCTTCGGCGGCGGCAATAGATAAACCGCCCCCCGACAAGTTGGATACCTGCCCACGGGGGCGCGGTTGATAGCTCGCGCCTCTTTCTCCAACTACGACCTCACCACCATCGCAAACGCACCGCCGCCGCAACCTACTCCTTAAACTCCACCGAAACAAAAATCTTCTTGCACGGCTCAATCACTTCCCACGTCCCTTTAAAACCCGCCGGAATCAAAAACCGATCCCCAGCCCGCACAGTCTTGCTCGTCCCATCCGCATCCCGAATCACCGACACACCCTCAAGAATCTCGCAATACTCACTCTCGGTGAAGTTCACCGTCCATTGCCCGCAAGCGCCCTCCCAAACCCCAGCCGCAAGCTGCCCACACGGGCTAGCAAAATGCGTGTGAACCGCTTGCGAAGGATTACCGCTAAGCACGGCTTCCGCCTTCGGCATGTACTCAACGCTTTCCTTGGCAGGCTGCGAAAAATCTACGATGTTCAAAATGCTCATAATGTCTCGAATGCAAACAGAGTTAGAAATCAAAGCTTCAAAAAGCGCGTAGCGCACACACCCACTGCATGCGCTACGCTCAAAGGAGTCACCTAACATCACCAAAGCACAATACAACAACGAACCCTCAACTCCCCGACTTCAACTGCGCCCACAGCCGGTTCTCAAGCCGCATGATCGGCGCAGGCTGCGGCCGCATCAACGTCATTTTGTTCAGCACAGCCTCAGGCGGATACACATTCGCATCCTGCTCAATAGCCGGCGTCACAAACTGCCTCGCAGCCCGATTCGCAGTCGGATAGAAAACTTCATTAGTAATCGCCGCACTCACCTTCGGATCTTCGATGTAGTTCATCCACTTCATCGCCGCTTCCGGATGCGGGGCATCTTTCGGAATCGCCATCACGTCCATCCATATCAGGCCCGCGTCCTTGATGTTCGAGAACCGTACCTCATACGAACGCTTCGCTTCTGAAGCGCGTCGCCGTGCGATCCCCACATCGCCTGAATAGCCCAGCGCCACACAGATATCGTTGTTCGCCAGATCGTTGATGTAGCCGGAGGAATTGAACTGCGTGATATACGGTCGTACTTTCTTCAGCATTTCATACGCAGCCTGGTAGTCGCCGGGATTGGTGCTGTTCGGGTCCTTGTGCATGTACTGAAGTGCGGCCGGGAAAACATCGGCAGCCGCGTCGAGGAAAGACACGCCGCAGCTTTTCAGCTTCGAAAGATTCGCCGGGTCGAACACCAGCGACCAGCTATCAACCGGCGCATCGGCACCGAGTGCTTTTTTCACGGCCTGAACGTTATAGCCGACACCGTCGGTGCCCCAAGCCCAAGGCACGCCGTATTGATTGCCGGGGTCCGCGTCAGCAATCAGCTTCATCAAACCGGGATCGAGGTTCGCGAGATTCGGCATCTTCGATTTGTCGATCTTCTGATACACGCCCGCTTCGATCTGGCGCGCCATATAACTCGATGTGGGCACAACGATGTCATAGCCGGAGCTGCCTGCGAGCAGTTTCGCCTGCAATGTGTCGTCGCTATCGTAACTATCGTATTTCACCGTGATGCCGGATTGCTTTTCGAAGCCGGCAATCGTGTCTTTGGCAATGTAGTCCGACCAGTTGTAGACGTTGATCGTCGTATCCGCTGCGCGTGCAGCGTTCATTGGGGATAAAGCGGTCAGCGAGCACAGCATCGTGCCGGTGAGCGAGAGAAGCTTGGCATGACGGATCTTCATTCGACTATCTCCTTGATTTCGATCTTCAGTTTTCGCCGCAGCGCAGGCGCAAATGCACGAGCGTGACGACCCACACGTCCGACTGTCCCGCACGAATGCGGGCGAGAACGGGACGCGACGCCGCCTGCCGCAGCGCAAGCGCACAGCAGAGCTAAATGGGACGTAGATAGGCGAGCGCTATAAGCCGGCCAACGCTAGCAAGACAGCTTGCAAAGCGCGGACAGGCAAACGCATTGCAGACGTTCGACCGCTAAATAAAGCGGTCCAATCGCACGCAACACTTGCTCGCGAAAAGAGAGAGGGGGGCTAAGGCAGAAGCGACGCGATTTCGTCAGTTCGCACGCCAATGACTGCGGGTGCGGCGATGACGTTGTGCCGGCGGACAGAGCGCCGCGACAACACGGTATCAATGGACAGGGGGCGGGATGGCGAAGCGCAGTTGCTCCCCTGATGAGCGATCGAACAGCCGGACAGGAACGTTCTTTCCCGACCAGGCTGATATCTCACCAATGGACCACGGACTTTCACGATGGAACCCGAAGCGACGTTGAGTAGAAGTCCTCGCTGATGCAGATCGACTGCGCTGCGAGAACCACCAAACTGCCGCCCTAGGATATATGAGACATTATTTTCTTCAAAGGATTTTCTGACAACGCGCTGTCATAGTCATGCACAGTGGAACGCGCACATGCGAGCGCATGCTTCAACAAGCATGCGCTCGCATCGACTACGCAACGACAGACAACGTTAGCGTTTCACTGACCGTCCATCGGCGCGGGCTGGACCGCGGGCGCAGTTGCGCCGGTTTGCGACGATCCATTTGCCGAAGAACCATAGCCGGTGGTGTCATGCTGTACGGCTACGCGTGCTTCGGCTGCCTGAATGTCCGCAGGGTAGGTGGAGTCAGTTGCAACGGCGGGGTTGTAGCCGGCCTGTTCAATCTGGACCAGTTGCGCCCTGACCTCCGCGCGGGTCAGCGGTTGCTCAGACTGTGCGAATGAAGCCACCGGGGCTGCGATAACAACGACCAGTGCGACTGCTTTGATCAGCGATTTCATGATGATTCCCTCCGATATAGTTTTATCCGGCGCCGCAACACGTGTTCGGTGCCTATGGAGGGATTCTAGGAAGCGAGTGATCTAGGGCAAACCCCTAAACGGGTAATTCAGTCTTGCAGCAAACGATAAGTCGGCGTTATGTAATGCACGTCGTAAGATATGAAGAATTGCTTCAGACTCCAGAACGTACACCCACCCGATACGCCGTCACCTGTCGGTATGCGCTGCCTGGCCGCACGATAACCTGCTCCTGCTCAGCCATATTGACTTCATTCGGGAAGCCGCCCGCTTCAAGGCACAGTCCGGCGTGCGGCTGGTACGCAATGCCGCCGCGTCCCGTGTCGCCATTCAGCGAATTGCCGGTATAGAACTGCAAGCCGCGCTGGTCAGTCGACACGGTCAGTTCGCGTCCGCTGCCGGGATCATATGCGCATGCAACCTGACGTATCTGCGGCTCGCGCCCGGCCGTCGTGGCATCAGGCGCGTCATGCAGCACGTAGCAATGATCGAAGCCACCGGCCCTCGCAAGCTGCGCATGCGGCCAATCGAGCCGTGCGCCGATCGGCGCGCTCTGCCGGAAGTCGAATGCGTTGCCAGCCACTTCGGCAAGCTCGCAAGGAATCATCGCCGCATCGACTTCGAAGAACCGGTCGGCATCGATCGATAACACATGGCCGCGAATGTCGGCCCCGCGCCGACCCGTCAGGTTGAAGTAGGGATGGCTCGTCAGATTGAGTGGCGTGGCTGCGTCCGTAATGGCTTCATAGGCGATCGTCAGGTTGCCGTCGTCGTCGAGCGTGTAACGCACTTGCACCGTGACGTTGCCCGGAAAGCCGGCGTCGCCTTCGGGTGATTCCAGACGCATGACCAGCGCACCGTTATCTTCGCTCACGTCCCACAGTGTGCGATGAAAACCCTGCGTGCCGCCATGCAGCAGATTCGCGCCTTCATTGCGATCGAGCGTGTACTCGATACCGTCAAGCGTGAAGCGCGCTTCGGCAATGCGGTTCGCCCACCGGCCGATCAGTCCGCCCATGTAGGTTGTGGCCGCAACGTATTCAGCGGGCGTGTCGTGGCCGAGCAGGATGTCGCCGAGCCGACCCGCGCGGTCCGGCGCATGCCACGAGACCAGTGTCGCGCCCAGGTCGCTGATGGCGACTTTCATGCCGTGTGCATTGCGCAGCGTGAAGAGCCGCACAGGATCGCCGCCAGGCAGCGTGCCCCATGGCTCAGAAGAAAGTGGTGCGATGCTGATCATGTCGTCGGTGGAGATAAAAGTTGAAAGGCATGCTCAGCCAGGCGCGGCTGTCGAATTCGCACGGTCCTGGTATTCGCGCGGCGTGCAGCCGAGTTCGCGGCGAAACACCGCGTACATGTATTGCAGCGACGTGAAGCCGCAACGAATTGCCACCTCGGCGCTCGACGCATCGCGCCTGGCAAGCAGCGCTTTGGCGACATCGAGCTTGTGGCGCAGGATTTCCTGATGCACGGTGCACTGCCGTTCGCGCCGGAAGTATTCTTCGAGCGACGATCTCGACACGCCCACGTAGTCGGCAACCTGTTCCGTGCGAATGCCCTGGCACGCGTACTGGCGGATGAAGTGCCGCGCACGCATCACATACGGACTCGCGAGCGGCTGGTGCTTCGTCGATTCGAGCACATTGATGCCGACCGGCGGCACGAGAATGCGCCGCCCCGGAAAACGAGCACCGTGCAGCATCTGATGCAGCAAGTGAGCAGCGGTGCGGCCCATTTCTTCAGTGCCTTGAATCACCGAGGAAAGCGGAATGCGCGTCAAGGTACGCGTGAGCGGATCGTTGTCGATGCCGATGATCGCCACTTCTTCGGGCACCGGAATACCCGCGATCAAACAGGCCTGCAGCAGATGCCGCGCACGGGCGTCGGTGACGGCGATGATACCGACCGGCTTTGGCAGTTGGCTCAGCCACGCCGTGAGCTGCTCGGTTGCCTGATTCCACGACGGCGCGCTGGTCGACAGACCGCGATAGATCTCGGTGCCGATCTGTTCGGCACTGTGGCCGTCCGCGCTGCGCAGGTGAGCGAACGCCAACTCACGTTGCTGCGCCCAGCGATTCTCCTGTGCCTGCGGAAGGCTATACAAAGCGAAGTGCTCAAGACCCGCGCCGATCAAATGCGTGTAGGCAAGCGAAACGAGTTTGGCGTTATCGGTCGCGATATAGGGTAAGTCCGGGGGGTAGTGCGCCGGATCTTCGAACGATGAACCGACCGCCACCACCGGCAACGGACAATCACGCAGCGCGTCGCCCACAGCGGGATCGTCGAAATCCGCGATGATGCCGTCGCCGTCGAAACGCTCGATACCTGTCAGCCGGCAACGGAAATCTTCTTCGAGGAAGAGATCCCACGCCACGCGCGTCGACAGCAGGTAATTGCCGATGCCGGTGATGATCTCGCGGTCGTAGACCTTGTTCGCGTTGAACAGCAGCGCGATCCGATGGGTCGTCTGTGGTGTTTGCGGACGGGTCATGGCAGTGGGGCGTGCGAATCGGCAGGATTCGCAGCGCCTTTGTCTCCTGTTGGATGCGCTCCGAAGGCCGCACCGTTTTTAAGCGTCTGGTTATTCTAGGCCGCGAAGATCGCGCCGGTGTGAAACAAACGCGTGGGCGGTAAGAAACATCAAGCACGCTGCGCAATTTCGCAATTGCCGATGCATCGTGCAAGCGGCAGCATGGCGTCACCTTGTCAGCCGGCGCGGCGATGTCGCACGGTTGCAGTGCAGCATAAAAAGGAGACGCTGATGTCCTACTTCGAACATATTCCCGAGATCCGCTACGAAGGCCCGCAATCGGACAATCCGCTTGCATACCGCCATTACGACAGGAGCAAACGCGTACTCGGCAAGACACTCGAAGAACATCTGCGCATCGCCGTGTGCTACTGGCATACGTTCGTGTGGCCGGGCGTCGATATCTTCGGGCAACGGACGTTTCGGCGTCCCTGGCAGCAAGCTGGCGACGCGATGGAGCGGGCGCAACAGAAGGCCGATTCGGCATTCGAGTTTTTCTCGAAGCTCGGCACGCCGTACTACACGTTTCACGATACCGACGTCGCGCCGGAAGGCAACAGCCTGAAAGACTATAGCGAGAACTTCACGCGCATCGCTGACTATCTGGCGCGCAAGCAGCAGGATACCGGCATCGAGCTGTTGTGGGGCACGGCTAATCTTTTCTCGCATCCGCGTTACGCAGCAGGCGCGGCGACGAGTCCCGATCCGGAGATTTTCGCGTTTGCCGCGACGCAGGTCCGTCACGCGCTCGACGCGACGCAACGGCTCGGCGGCGAAAACTATGTGTTGTGGGGCGGACGTGAGGGCTACGATACGCTGCTCAATACCGACCTCGTGCGCGAACGCGATCAGCTCGCCCGTTTCCTGCACATGGTGGTCGAACACAAGCACAAGATCGGTTTCAAAGGCGCATTGCTGATCGAGCCGAAGCCGCAGGAACCGACCAAGCATCAATACGACTACGACGTGGCGACCGTACACGGCTTCCTGCTGCAATACGGGCTGGAGAAAGAGATCCGCGTGAACATCGAGGCCAATCACGCGACGCTTGCCGGTCATTCGTTTCATCACGAAATCGCCACGGCGTACGCACTCGGTATTTTCGGCAGCGTCGACGCGAATCGCGGCGATCAGCAAAACGGCTGGGATACGGACCAGTTTCCGAACAGCGTAGAAGAACTCACGTTGGCCTTCTACGAGATTCTCAAGCACGGCGGGTTCACCACAGGCGGTATGAACTTCGACGCAAAAGTACGGCGGCAGAGCGTCGATGCGGAAGATCTGTTCTTCGGCCATATCGGTGCAATCGATAACCTGGCGCTCGCTGTCGAACGTGCAGCGACGCTGATCGAAAATGACCGGCTCGAACAATTCAAACGTCAGCGCTATGCGGGCTGGGAGTCGGAGTTCGGTCGCAAGATCCTGGCGGGCGACTATTCGCTCTCTACTCTGGCCACGGATGCATTGACGCGTGGCTTGAATCCGCAACACGCGAGTGGCCGGCAGGAGCAGTTGGAAAACGTTGTGAATCAGGCGATTTACAGCAGGCGCTAAAAGGCAGTCACGAAGTAATGCCTGAAACAGGGCACGCAGCAAGATATAAAAAATCGCGCGGCCACGTCGACCGCGCGAATAAAAGAAGCTTTAGGTTGTCGCTTGTCCGGTTCTGTGGCTCGCAGCACAGACCGTCCAATCCGGTATGCCGGCTATCAGAACAAGGAGTGAGACATGAAATTCGCAACGCGTCGTACCGTACTGAGTTCGCTCGTGTGTGGAGCGGTGCTCGCCAGCCTGTCGCTTGTCGCGCCGCTCGCGCATGCAAGCAAGGACCACCCCGAAATTGGTTTCTGTATCGACGATCTGCGTGTCGAGCGCTGGTCGCGCGATCGTGACTATTTCGTTGCGGCAGCAGAAAAGCTCGGCGCCAAAGTATCGGTGCAGTCCGCCGATGCGAGCGAAGAGCGACAGATTTCACAAATCGAAAACCTGATCTCGCGCGGCGTGGACGTGATCGTGATCGTGCCGTTCAATTCGAAGACGCTCGGCAATGTGGTCGCCGAAGCGAAGAAGGCGGGCATCAAGGTCGTTTCGTATGACCGCCTGATTCTCGATGCCGATGTGGACGCCTATATCTCATTCGACAACGAGAAGGTCGGCGAACTGCAAGCGCAAGGTGTCTATAACGCGCAACCGAAAGGCAATTACTTCCTGCTTGGCGGCGCGCCGACCGACAACAATGCAAAGATGCTGCGTGAAGGCCAGCTAAAAGTGTTGAAGCCCGCGATAGACAAGGGCGATATCAAGGTCGTCGGTCAGCAGTGGGTGCCGGAGTGGAGCGCGTCAACGGCGCTGCGTATTGTTGAAGATGCGCTGACGGCGAACAACAACAAGATCGACGCAATCGTCGCGTCGAACGACGGCACCGCGGGCGGCGCGATTCAGGCGCTCGCCGCACAGCACATGGCGGGCAAGGTGCCGGTGTCGGGTCAGGATGCCGATCTTGCGGCAGTGAAACGCGTGATCGCCGGCACGCAGACCATGACCGTGTACAAACCGCTGAAACTGATCGCAGGTGAAGCGGCGAAACTCTCTGTCGCGCTTGCCAGGGGCGAGAAGCCGGCCTTTAATGCACAGTACGACAACGGCAAGAAGAAGGTGGACACGGTGCTTCTGCAACCCACGTTGCTCACCAAGAGCAATGTCGATGTGGTTATCAAGGACGGCTTCTATACCCAGGCCCAGCTCGCGAGCCAATGAGCGTAACGTGTGCGCGGTGCGAGCCGGTGTGCCTGGTATGCGTCAGGCACACCGGCGCCGCCACGCACCTTGCAGCGAGGCATAGCGAATGACGCAACCATTACTGACGATGCGCGGCATCGTCAAAGCGTTTTCCGGCGTGAAGGCGCTCGACGGTATCGACCTGACGGTGGCGCCGGGCGAGTGCGTGGGCTTGTGCGGCGAAAACGGCGCGGGCAAATCGACGCTGATGAAAGTGTTGTCCGGCGTCTATCCCTACGGTACCTGGGATGGCGAAATTATCTGGGAAGGCGAACCGCTGAAAGCCGTGAGCATAAGAGACACGGAACGTGCGGGCATCATCATCATCCACCAGGAGTTGATGCTGGTGCCGGAGCTTTCGGTCGCGGAGAATATCTTTCTCGGCAACGAAATCACGCTACCTGGCGGCCGGATGAATTACGCCGCCATGTACCAGCGCGCCGATGAACTGCTGCGCGAACTCGGCATAAGCGGAATCAACTCCGCGCAGCCGGTGATGAACTACGGCGGCGGTCATCAGCAGCTGATCGAAATCGCGAAGGCATTGAACAAGCGCGCGAAACTGTTGATCCTCGATGAACCCTCGTCGTCGCTGACTGCTACGGAGATACACATCCTGCTGGATATCGTGCGCGATCTGAAGCGGCGCGGCGTCGCCTGCGTGTATATCTCGCACAAGCTCGACGAAGTAGCGGCCGTATGCGACACGATCAGCGTGATTCGCGACGGCCGCCATGTCGCGACCGAGCCCATGCGCGCGCTGACCACCGACCGCATCATCTCTCTGATGGTGGGCCGCGAGATCAAGAACCTGTTTCCGCGTGAACCGCATCCAATCGGCGACGTGATCTTCGAAGCGCGCCACGTGACCTGTTTCGATGTCACCAATCCGCGCCGCAAGCGTGTGAACGATGTGTCGTTTGCGTTGCGACGCGGTGAGATTCTCGGCGTTGCGGGATTGGTCGGCGCAGGGCGTACGGAGCTGATGCAGGCGATCTTCGGCGCGTATCCGGGTGTGAGCGAGGCGGCGGTGGTGATAGAAGGCAAGCCGTTGAAGATCCGCGCGCCTGTCGATGCGATTCGCGCCGGTATCGGCATGGTGCCGGAAGATCGCAAGCGCCACGGTATCGTGCCGGGGCTGAGTGTCGGTCACAACATCACGCTTGCGGTGTTGCAACGCTTCGCGAAGGGTGGCCGGATCGATTCCGCTGCCGAACTCGATACGATTCACACGGAGATGAAGCGGCTTTCAGTGCGTGCCGCGCATCCAATGTTGTCGATAGCGAGTCTGTCCGGCGGCAATCAGCAGAAGGCCGTGCTGACCCGCATGCTGCTAACCGACCCGAAAGTGCTGATCCTCGACGAACCGACGCGAGGCGTCGACGTCGGCGCGAAATACGAAATCTACAAACTGATTTTTCAGCTGGCACAGCGCGGCATGTCGATCGTGATGGTGTCGTCCGAATTGCCCGAAGTGCTCGGCATCAGCGATCGCGTGCTGGTGATCGGCGAAGGCGAATTGCGCGGCGATTTCGTCAACGACGGCCTCACGCAGGAGGACATTCTCAGCGCCGCGATCCGTCCTGTGCAGCGATCCCCGAACCCAACCGCAGCGAGTGCCGCATGACTCCCGACGTCACTTCCCAATCCGCAGAAGGTGCCGTGCCGCGAGGCGCATTCGGTGGCCCGCAGCGCATTCAGCAACTGTTCGCGCGCTACAAGATTCTCGCGTTGCTGATTGCCGTGGCCGTGATCTGGATGTTCTTTTCTTTTTTAACGCACGGCGCGTTTGTGACGCCGCGCAATCTGTCGAATCTGCTGCGGCAAATGTCGATTACCGGCATGCTCGCGTGCGGCATGGTGTTCGTGATCATCGCGGGCGAGATCGATCTTTCGGTTGGATCATTGCTTGGTTTGCTCGGTGGTGTCGCGGCGATTCTCGATGTGAACCGGCACTGGCCGATCGGCGTCACCGTGCCTGTGGTGATGCTGCTCGGCGTGCTGGTCGGCATGTTCAACGGATGGTGGTCGACTTACCGGCGTGTGCCTTCGTTCATTGTCGGGCTGGGCGGCATGCTCGCGTACCGCGGCATTCTGCTCGGTGTCACCGGTGGCTCGACGATTGCACCGGTCTCGGACAGTTTCGTGTTTGTCGGCCAAGGGTATCTGCCGCGCCTTGCGGGCGATACGCTTGCCGTGGTGCTGTTTGTCGTGCTGGCCTTTCTGACAGTGCGACAACGAAGCAACCGCGAGCGTTATAAGTTGCGGGTGGTGCCGGTCTGGCAGGACGTCGTAAAGGTGGTTGGGGCGGGTGTGATTCTGGCCGCGTTTGTCGCCACGCTCGATCGATATGGTGGGATTCCCGTGCCGGTTTTGCTGCTGCTCGCGTTGCTAGGCATTTTCACGTGGATTGCGACGCAGACCGTTTTCGGGCGGCGTATCTATGCAGTGGGTTCCAACCTGGAGGCGACGCGGCTTTCCGGCGTGAATACGAACCGCGTGAAGCTGGCCATCTTTGCGCTGATGGGTCTGATGTGCGCGTTCGCCGGGATCGTCAATACGGCGCGGCTCGCGGCCGGCTCACCGTCGGCGGGGTCGATGGGCGAACTCGACGCGATCGCCGCGTGCTTTATCGGCGGGACGTCGATGCGCGGCGGTTCTGGAACGGTCTATGGTGCGTTGATCGGCGCGCTGGTGATGGCGAGCCTGGACAACGGCATGTCGATGCTCGACGTCGACGCATACTGGCAGATGATCGTGAAGGGCAGCATTCTTGTGCTGGCTGTGTGGATCGATGTCGTGTCGGGGTCGAACCGGCGGTGATGAAGTAAAGGTGCGCCGAGCGAATGCTGGCGCACTCTGCGATTACTCGGAGCAAGGTGCGTAGCTATTGTGTCTTGCCGCGACTCCGCAGCCAATCAGCGTGCATGCGCGACAGCAGAGGTGGCGCTCTTGCTGCGCCGAGCCGGCGCCTTTGTAGCCGGCTTCTTTGCCACAGCCGGCTTTTTTGCCGGTATTGTTGGCTTTTTGCGCGCAGCTGCTTTGGCGCTCGCGTTGCTAGCAGTGCGTTTGGCTGGTGCGTCTGACACGCGCATCTCGATACGCATGTTTGCCGCTACCGCCATATTGACCAAGGCATCGAGCGAGAACAGATTGATCTTGCCACGCATGAGATCTGATACACGCGGCTGAGTGACGTAGAAATGCCTAGCGGCTTCTGCCTGGCTCATTCCGGCACGGGTGATATGGTCCTTGAGCGCCATCATCAGCACCGATCGAAGCTTCATGCTTTGCGCCTGTTCGGGCGTGTCTTCGATGGCGTCCCAGACGCTTGAAAATGTTTGGTTGCTCATGGCTTAACCTCTTTCAATTCGCGATAGCGCTTGGCGGCTAGATCCAGGTCTGCTTGGCTAGTCTTCTGGGTCTTTTTCTGGAAGCAATGAAGCACATAAATCGCGTCGGCGAACTTGGCCAGGTAAATGATCCGGAACGCACCGTTCGCGTCCCGAATCCGGATTTCACGCACCCCTTGGCCTATCGTGTTCATTGGCTTCCAATCGTCGGGATCCCCACCGCGCTGGACTTGATCGAGTTGATAGCCTGCGTCACGTCGAGCCGAGAGTGGGAACTCGCGCAAGTCGTCCAGTGAGCTACCGCAGAACGTTAGGGGCTTTGCATCGATCATGAGGCGGATTATACAAAAATTTGTATACGCAAGCAATCTGCAAGGCTGCGCTCAGTAATCGCAGACGTGTTGCATGCGCGGCTAGTGGGGCCATTCCATGCGCCGTGCAATCGGCGATGAATGTTCCAATTGTTAGCATAAATCCGCCACCTCCCGCATCCTCCGCCGTTCAAGCCAGTTGCACTGCAGCGTGCCGCCACGCCGCGAATAACATTTAATGAACTGACATACGGCATGCACCCGCCCTTTTTTCTGAGGGCATCCGCCTGCGCCGCGCGTAATGGCTGAAACCCCTGGCTTTCAGTCCCCCACTCACTCTCCCGTCTTATTACTGTTCCGACTAAACAAAACCCCGCGCCCGCCCGCGCTTTCACAGCGTTCCCGCCACCGTGCAAGCTGATCGAGCCATACGATGCTAAAGCGCAGAACCTTCCTGCTGGGCGGCGCCGGCGCGCTCGGCGTGTTGCTGGTTGGCTGGTCGGTTCTGCCACCGGGTCAGCGGCTGACCCCCTCCACACCCCTGCCGACGGAAGGCAACCAGGCCGCACTCAACGGCTGGGTCAAAATCGCCGCCGACAACAGCGTCACGATCATGATGTGCAAAGCGGAAATGGGGCAGGGTATCCACACCGGCCTCGCGATGCTGCTGGCCGAAGAACTCGACGCCGACTGGTCGCAGGTTCGCGTGGAAAATTCGCCGATCGACAGGATCTACAACAGCGTGCAGAACATCATCGACGATCTGCCGTTTCGTCCGGACGACGACAGCACGGGCAAGCGCGCTACGGTCTGGATGACCCGTAAGGCAGTGCGCGACGCCGGCACGATGATGACAGGCGGTTCATCGAGCATGAACGATCTATGGACGCCGATGCGTGAAGCCGGCGCTTCGGCGCGCGCGATGCTGATCGGTGCGGCGGCCGAGCAATGGAAAGTGTCACCCGGCGAATGCCGTACGGAAGGCGGCTACGTACTGCACGCGTCAGGCCACAAGGCGAGCTTCGGCGAACTGTCCACGACGGCCGCACAGCAACCGCTGCCGCGCAAGGTCGCGCTGAAAGATCCCGCTGACTTCAAACTGATCGGCAAGCCGATGCGACGCATCGAAGCCGCATCGAAAATCAACGGCACGGCGCGCTTCGGCATTGACGCGCTACCCGACGGTCTCATCTACGCGAGCGTGGTGATGTGCCCGACGCTGGGCGGCACGGTCGCGCATTTCGACGACTCGCCTGCCACGAACATGCCGGGTTTCATCAAGGCCTTCGCGTTGGCGCCATACGCCGGCGGCAGCGGCGGCGTCGCGGTCATCGCCGACAACGCATTTCGCGCGATGAACGCGGTCAGCGCCATCGACGTAGTGTGGAACAACGGTCCCGCGGCCACGCTGTCGAGCGCGGGCGTGGATACCCAGCTCGCGCAAGCACTGGACGACAGCGACGGCCACGCCTACTACCATCGCGGCGACGTCGACGCCGCATTGAGCCGCGCGGCGCGAACCCTCACCGCCGAGTACCACGCGCCGTACCTCGCGCATGGCGCGGTCGAGCCGGTGAATTGCACGGTGCAGGTCGCGGACGGCGCGGCCACCGTCTGGGTCTCGACGCAAATGCCGGCCCTCGCGCGGCAGCACGTCGCGAAAGTGCTGGACATCGACGCCGACAAGGTCGACGTGCAAACGCAACTGCTCGGCGGTGCTTTCGGGCGCCGTCTCGAACTCGATTTCATCGCGCAGGCCGCGGCGATTGCGCGCGAGGGCGGCGGCCATCCGGTGCAGACAATCTGGTCGCGCGCGGAGGATTTCACCCACGATTTCTATCGTCCGGCGTGCGTGTCGCGACTGAAGGCCGGTTTCGACAAAGACGGCAAGCTGGTCGCATGGCATGCCACGTCCGCGAGTCAGGCGATCGTGCCGGAAGCGCTCGCGCGTTACTACGGCGTGCCGCGCATTCCCATCGACAAAACCACTTGCGAGGGTGCGTTCGACCAGCCCTACGAATGGCCCACCGCACGCGTGGCGCACAAGATCGTTGAATTGCCGGTGCCGGTTGGGTTCTGGCGCTCGGTCGGCCATTCGCATCAGGCTTTTTTCACCGAGGGTTTTACCGACGAACTCGCCGTAGCCACTGGCCAGGATCCGATTGCGTTTCGCGCGTCGCTGCTCGCGCAGCACCCGCGCCATCTGGCGGTGCTAAGGCGCGTTGCAGCCTTATCGGATTGGGGACGTCCCATGACGCACGCCGCCGACGGCACAAGGCAGGCGCGTGGTGTCGCGCTGCACGAAGCGTTCGGCAGTGTCGTCGCGCAGGTGGCCGAGGTATCGGTCGGCCCGAACAAGCAGATTCGCGTACATCGGGTGGTCTGTGTGATCGACTGCGGACTGCCGGTGAATCCAAACCTGATTCGTCAGCAGATGGAGAGCGGCATCGTGTTCGGCTTGTCGACTGCGTTGCAGGACGAAATCACCATCGACGGCGGGCAGGTGGCGCAGAAGAACTTCGTCGATTTCCCGGTCGTGCGGATGAACGATTGTCCGGTGATCGAAACCGACATCATGCCGAGCCAGATGCATCCGCAGGGCGTCGGCGAACTGGGCGTGCCGCTGGTCGCGCCGGCGGTGGCCAACGCGGTATTCGCGCTGACTGGCCAGCGCTTGCGCGCTTTGCCGTTGCGGCTCGCGTGACCCGCATCGGATTGACGGAGAAAAGCATGGGATCGCTAAACATTAACGGCCGGGCGGTGGCGGTGGAAGCCGAGCCGGATATGCCGCTCCTGTGGGTGCTGCGCTGCGACCTCGGCATGACTGGTACCAAGTTCGGCTGCGGCGTGGGCATTTGCGGCGCGTGCACGATCCATCTGGACGGCAAGGCGTGCCTTGCCTGCCAGACGCCTATGTCGAGCTTGCACTCGCAGAAGATCACGACCATCGAAGGCGTGCAGGGCGCCGAAGCGCAGGCGCTAAAAGCGGCGTGGATTGATCTCGATGTGGTGCAGTGCGGGTATTGCCAGAGCGCGCAGCTGATGGCGGCCTGCGCGCTGCTCAAGGAGAAGCCCAATCCCACTGATGCAGACATCGACGCGGCGATGTCCAACATCGTGTGCCGTTGCGGCACGTATCCGAGGGTGCGGGCCGCGATTCACCAGGCGGCCGCGAAGCGGCGGCCCGCGTAGGGCGGACAACGCCGAGGCAGGCGCAGGCACTTGCGTAAGCCTGTCACCCGCCGGCCAATCACGAGCCCGGCGCCCTCAGTTCGCCAGCATCTCCACGACCGCGACGACCACCGTAAAAACGCCGATACAACCGCCCAGTGTGGCTGCGCCTTGCATGAAATGCGACATACGTGACCCCGTAACGTGATGTTGAGGCTCGTATTTAACCTGAATTGAAAGGTAAAAGAAAGCTTGTCAAAAATAACTTTTGGGCCGGCTAGCGTGGTGGCGCTGCGCGAGCCGAGGTTTTGGAAGCGCCTAACGTTGAATCAAGGCGCCTTGGTCGCCGCCGTCGGCGTGGCTTTGGCAGGTGCCTCAGCGACAGGCATCGCCGCAGCTGTTGCAGCGGTAGATGTCGCAGCCGCAGGCACCGCCGCCGCAGGCGCCGCCTGCGCATCGGTCTCCCACCCACCGCCTAGCGCGAGGAACAGGTTGACCTGATCGATCGCCACCTGACCCTCCGCGGCCGCCACCTGAGACTTCGTCGAAGTCAGCGTGCGGGTTGCATCCAGATCGGAAATGAACGACTCGCGTCCGGCGCGATACAACTGATGCGTTTCATCCGCCGACTCGGTGGCCGACTTCAGCGCGGCGCGCAAAGCTTCGGCGCGGGCGTAGTCGGACGCATAGGTGGCGAGGCTGGTTTCGGTTTCGCGCAACGCGGTCAGCACCACGCCATCGAACTTGGCCAGCGCGACGTTGCTCGACGCTTCCGCTTCGCGTACACGGCCACGCGCGCCGTTCGTTGGGAAGGTCCAGCTGATCAGCGGACCGAAGGCCCAGCGCGCTGTCGGCGACGTGCCGATGTCTTCCAGAATCCCCGTAAAACCGGTCGATGCCCCGATGCTCACCGTGGGATATAACGTGCCCGTCGCCACGCCGATTCTCGCCGTCGAAGCCGCCAGTTGACGCTCGGCTTCGCGCACGTCCGGACGGCGCTTGAGTAGCGCGGCGCCGTCGCCAACCGGAATCGGCTGACGGATCCGCGGCAGTGTGCTGCAGGCCAGCACGGCCGGCGGTAAATCGGACGGTGCGCGTGCGAGCAGCGCCGCGAGCCGGTATTGCGCGATCTGGCGGCGCGCCGTGTAGCGCGGAATATCTGCCGCCAGGGTATCGACCTGGGTCTGGCCACGCGTCACATCGGGCTGATTGCCGCGGCCCGCGTCGCGCAGCCGGCGCGACACGTCCACACGCTGCTTCTGCAAGGTCAGCGACTGCTGCGCGATCCTGAGCTCCTCGGCGGCCGAGCATTGCTCGACGTAAGAGCGCACCACATCCGCGACCACCGTGATCCGCGCGAGATCGCCGGCCGCCTGCACGGATTCCGTATCCGCCGCTGCCGCTTCGACACCACGCCGCAGCTTGCCGAACAGATCGAGTTCGTACGAGATGCTGATACCGATATCGCCTTCGTATTCGACCGGCAGTTTGTTGAAGAGCAGATACTGCTCGGCCGATTCCTGGGCCCGCTCGACGAGCGCCGACGTCTTGCCGGAGAAACCGCCCTGCGCCTGTGCAACACCCAGCGCTTCACGCGAACGCGCGAGGTTCGCCGCCGCGACGCGCAAGTCGGTGTTCGATTGCAGCGCTTCGTCGACGAGGCTGTTCAGCACTGGATCGTCGTAGAGCTTCCACCAGACCGCGGGCACGTTCTGCCGCGTGGTCAGTTTGGTATCGGCGCCTTCGATCGGCGCATTGGCGAGCGGGGCGTTCACCAGCGCCTGCTTCGGCAGCGAGTAATTGGGGCCGACGTTCATGCAGCCGTTGAGCGCAACGGCTAACGGCAATAGCGGCAGCAGCGGCAATAAGGGCAGGGCACGCGACAGCTTCATTGCGACGCGCCCGAAATGACGGCAGCCGATGCCGGCTGCGTAGCAGACGTAGCCGAGACAGCCGGAACCGCGGACGTAGCCGGCGTCGAAGCCGCCGAGGCATCCACCGTACCCGAAGCGCCCGCAGCCGGACGCGGCTTGCCGGTCGGCGACAGATCACGCACCGACACCGTCGCGGTGCGTCCGGCGATCATGCGGAAGTCGGCAGGCACCTCGTCGAGGGCAACGCGCACCGGAATCCGTTGCGCGAGCCGCACCCAGCTGAACGCCGGGTTGACGTTCGGCAGCAGATTCGACCCTTGCGTGCGGTCGCGATCTTCAATCCCCGCGACGATGCTTTGCACGTGACCGCGCAGCACCTTGGGCTCGCCCATCACCTGGATATCGACCCGCTGGCCGATGTCGATGCCGCGCATCTTGGTTTCTTCGAAATAACCGTCGACGCGGAACGAATGCATATCCACCACCGCCAGCACCGCACGGCCGGCGGAGACGAACTCGCCGGTACGCGGCGCGCGGTCGTTCAGATAACCGTCGACCGGACTCACGATCGTGGTGCGTTGCAGATTGAGCTTGGCCGTATCGATCGCGACATTCGCATCGGCGAGCGCGGCTTCTGCCGTTTCGACACGCGAGCGGCTTTCTTCGGCGACTTCCGCCGCGACGAGGTTGCCGAGCTGGCGGTTACGCGCATCTTCGCGGCGCGCCTGATCGAGGGTGGCGCGGCGTTGCTGCGCGGTGGCCTGCGCCTGGCGCAGTGCGAGCGCATAGCGGGCCTGATCGATCACGAACAGCACCTGGCCCTGCTTGACCTGCTGGTTGTCCACCACCTCGACTGATGAGATCAGCCCCGAGATATCCGGCGCGACCTGGATCACGTCGGCGCGCACGTGGCCGTCGCGAGTCCACGGTGCGAACATGTAATAGTCGACCAGTTTCCACAGCACGAAGGCTGCAGCCACGACGACGATCAGGGTCAGCAGAATTTGACCGACGGAGAACCAGGTTTTTTTCACGTTATTAGTCTGTGCGAAACGACGACGACAAGGCCCAGCACCAGCACATAGATGCCGAGATCGAAGATGGAACGGTGCCAGACGAAGCGGTAAAAGCCGACGCGTGCGAGCACCGTGCGGATGGCCAGGTTGATCAGATAGGCGATCAACATCAGCACGAGCACGGCCGGCACGAACACGCCGAAGATATCGATTTCACCGATCATCGCGGGAACTGGCAAAGGGGTGGATTGGGTTGCGGGACGGGCGCATCAGGCTGCAGCCTCCGGTTCGGGCGGCGTGGGTGTCATCAGCGTGGCCGGAAACAGCGAAAGACGCAAGCCGACCAGCGCGTGTAACGCCTCGCGTAGCCGGCGCGCCGAGGTTTGCGAGGTCGCGCTCGGCGCTTCGGCATGGGCGAGCCCTTGCGCCGTGACGCGCGCCACGGCAGCGTCGATCGAGGACATCAGGCTCTCCGGCACCGGTTGGCGCGCGCGCTGGTCGATGCACGTTTCGAAGTATTGGCACACGTCTTCGAGGACATGAGCGATCGCGGCCGGCGCTTCGCCGCCGAGCTTGGCGGTCAGGCGGCGCAGATCGAGCGCGTTGAAGGCGATGCGCAGATCGCGGAAGCTTTCGATCGACGGATGGCGATGGTCGTCCGTGGCGGCCAGGCGCGGGATCAGCTGCATCAGGCGGTCGAGCATGCGCGCGGCGAGATTGCGCGGGTCTTCGATGGTCCGTGTGGACGCGGTCAGCGCCACGTCCGCCCAGCTCGAGCGCAACAGCCGGGAGGCTGCGAGTTCAGCGCCGAACGGCCGCGTCACGCGGGTCCACAGATAGGCATACAGCAAGCCTGCGAGGCCCGCGAGATTGCTGTTCAGGAAGATCAGGAAGTCGGCCGAGTAGGCGTCCTGAATGCTGATGAAGGTGGCGGTATTGACGGCCACGAGCACCGTCACCATGTTGAACTGCGGACGCGGAATCAGCGTGCCGACGAGGATGAACGGCGCAGCGAACAGGATGACCAGCATCGGGAAGTCATGCACGTGTGGCAGCACGACGAACAGATAGATGCCGGCGGCCACCACGGCGATCGCCGTCGCGACGAAGAACTTGAACACCATGGGCGCGGGTTCGTCGAGCGCGGCAAAGAAGCAGCAGGCGACCGCCGCCAGCGTCACCGCACTGGCGCCGTCCGCCCAGCCTGAGCTGATCCACAGACTGCACGCGATGACCACTGCAGCGCCTGCCGAAACCGTCGAAAACAGCATGATGCCGCGGTCGAAAAACCGTTCGGTGCCGCCCAGCCGCCAGTGACGAAAACGTGGCCGCCACGAGCCTTCTTCGCGCGTGATGATGATGCGCAGCGAGCGGCAGTCTTGCCATACATCGATGACCTGTTTCAAGCGCCACAGCGCGTTCGAAAGCAGCGCGCCGTCCCAGTTCGCCAGCGCGGCCGGCGTTGGCTGCATGGCGGCGATACGCTCGCGTAATGCATTGGCTGCCGCGTCGGGGTGATGGCCCCCGCTGGCTGCGGGAAGCGGCGCATTGAACCACTTGGTGACGTCGTTGAGCAACGCTTCGAGCCCCTCGGGCCATGTCTGCCGACCGCTGTTGTAGAGGGCGATCAACGGATCGGCCAGCGCCGACATCATCGGCAGCAGCAACTGCATGCGCCCGCGCAACTCATAAGCGCGCGCCAGGATGTCCGGCCGGGTATGGTCGTAGGCAAGCTGGCTGAGCAGCAACTCCAAGCCGTTGACGGTGCCCGCGATCCGCTGGCGAGCCCCCGAGATCGCCGCGCTGGCAATGCGTCCGGACAGCGTTTCGGTCGCATAGAACGCGGCGTCGCGAAACCACGCGTCGGTCCGCTCGATGATGGTGGGCGCAAGCCGGCTAGGAAACAGCGAACTGCCGACGATGCTCGCGCATACGATGCCAAGCGTGATCTCTTCGGTGCGGCTGATCGCCAGATCGAACACGCCGCCTGGATTCGTTACCGAAGGCAGGGCGATGATCGGCATGGTGTAGGCCGCCAGCATGAACACGTAGCTGCGCGCGGTGCGGTCAGCCACCGCCAGATACAGCAGCGTGCCGGTCCACAACGCGACGATCACGCTGAACAGATACGGCGATTCGACAAACGGCGGCACCAGCAACACGGCCGCGGACGCGCCGAGCGCGGTGCCGAGCGCACGATAAAGCGCCTTGGAGCGGGTCGCGCCGACAAACGGATTCGACACGATGTAGACGGTGGCCATCGCCCAGTACGGCCGCGGCAATTCGAGCGAGAGACCGATGTAGAGCGCGATCATCGCCGCGGCAAACGTCTTGACGGAGAACAGCCAGTCGCGGATGGAGGGATAGACCATAAACCGTTACTCGGAATCCCCGGCGTTGTGCGGTGCAGCTGCGTCGGCCGTGAAAGCGGCCAGCACCCGCAAGGTCGCTTCGAGATCGCTGCGCGAGATGCCTTTCAAAGCTTGCGCCCGCAGCGTATTGAGTTCTTCTTCCATTTTCGCGGTGACGGCGCGGCCTTCATCGGTGAGCACCACGGTCTTGGCGCGCCGGTCTTCGGGATCTTCGTCGCGGCGCATCAGGCCGGCGGCGCATAGTTGATCGAGCAGCCGCACGAGCGAGGGCCCTTCAATACCGATGTGATCGGCCAGCGTGACCTGCCGCACCGCTTCGCCAAGCCGGCTGGCGGTCAGTAGCGGGGTGGCGCACGCTTCTGAGACGTTGAAGGCCGCGAGCACGCCATGGCTCGTGCGCCGCCATTTTCTGGCAGCGACGACCAGGGTGCTGCTAACGGTGCGGCGCAAGGCATCGAGATTCGACATGGCCGATATTGTATTGCCTAAATATTCGTTAGCAAACTATTGAATTGGAGATTTTTGTAAAGACGTACTCGGCAGCAGCTTGCCGCCGTAATGTGACAACTTCTCCGAGGCGCCCTGCGGTCCCTTTTCAGGCCACGAGGCCGAGCCGTACGGTACGCGCCAGATCGTCGAGCTGGAATGGTTTGCGCAAGATCGTGCAGCGCTTGACGGCGAGGCCCGAAATATCCACGTCCGCGTAACCCGTCGCGAGGATCACCGGCAGATCCTCGCGCATCTTGCGAGCCTCGGCGATGACGTCGATGCCGTTCATCCCCGGCATCGCGAAGTCGACCATCAGTAAGTCGGGGTTGTCGTCCTTCAAACGGTTCAGCCCGGCCCGTCCATCCGCCGCTTCGGTTACGGTGTAGCCGAGCCTCCTCAGACAATCGACCAGCATCGCGCGCACCTCGCCGTCGTCTTCGACCACCAGCACGCGTTGTACGCCGACCGCGTTCTCTTCCACATCGAATACCGCTTCGGTTTGTGGCGTCACGCGCTCGCGCAACGGCAGCCAGATCTCCACCGTGGTGCCGACGCCTTCCTCGCTGAAGAGGCGCGCGGTGCCGCCGGCTTGCCGCGCAATGCCGTAGACCTGGCTCAAGCCGAGGCCCGTGCCCTTGCCGATTGGCTTGGTCGTGAAGAACGGATCGAACACGCGCGAGACGATATCGCGGGACACGCCCGAGCCGGTGTCGGCGACTTCGACCACGACATACCGGCCGGGTTCGAGGGTTTCATCGGGGGCTATGCGCTCCTTCACGTGAATGCCCAGTTGGCCGCCGCCAGGCATCGCGTCGCGAGCGTTGATCGCCAGATTGAGGATGGCTAGCTCGAGCTGATTGGCATCGGCCTCGGTCCACATCTCTTCGCAATCGGATTCGTTGACGTAATGGATGCTCGAACCGAGCGACACGGTGACGATGTCGCGCATGCCGTGCAGCAAAGCGACCACGTCCACCGCTTTGAGATCGAGATTGCTGTTGCGCGAGAAGGTCAGCAACTGGCCGGTCAGTTTCGCGCCTCGCTCGGTCGCGCGTTTGACGCTTGCGGCCATTGCGCGAATGCGATCGTCGCTGCCGACCCGCGCGATCAGCTCCGAGTTGACCATGATGACGTTCAGCAGATTGTTGAAGTCGTGCGCAATGCCGCCGGTGAGTTGCCCGAGCGCTTCCATCTTCTGCGACTGCACCAGCACCGCCTGCACTTTGGCGCGCTCGTGAATCTCCATCATCAGCCGGTTGTTGGCGGAAGCGAGTTCATGCGTGCGCTCGGCGATGCGGCTCTCGAGCGAATCGTTGAGTTGCACCAGCGCTTCTTGCGCCTCCATTAGTTCGGCCAGATGGCGGCGCGATTCGTACTGCCGCGCGCGCGCCCGCAGCGAGGACCCCACCGCGCGCCGCAGCGTCTCCGAGTTCAGCGGCCGCTCGAGCACCACCACGTTGCCGAGCCGTTCGAGCACTTCGAGGCTGCGTGCCGAACGGTGCCCGACGCGATTGGCCGCAAGCAGAATAAAGGGGAAGTCGGACCACGCCGGCTGTTGTTCGAGCCAGCCGAACAGGCGCGATGCATGGCCGTTCGCGAGCGCCTCTTCGGCGATCAGCGCGCTGCCCGCCCCGGCATCCAGCGTTTCGGTGAGCGCGTCGGCGTCGCGGCAAGCAACGCATTCGCGGTCGTCCTTGTGCAGGACCTCGGCAATCACATCGGCGTCGCGGCCAAACGGTGCAAGAATAAGGACGCGTTGCTCCATGACGTTATCGCGTCGACGTGTCGATGACGCGCTCCGCTGAACCGAGCAGGGCGGTGCCGCCGCGGTAGGACGGCAGGCCGGAGAGCACGCCCTCGAAGTCCCGCAGCGCTTCACCGACTTCCACGCCGCCGCTGCCAAGCCGGAACTGACGGATCGAGCGCTCGTGGGCGTTTGCGCGGCTCTTCACGGCAGTCACGGCGGTCAACACTTCGCCGTGGTGCTCGAAATAGCGGAACAGGACGACGACGTCGCTGAGATAGCTGATGTCGATGTCGTTCTGCACATCGCCGATGATGCCGTGCTGGCCCAGCACGAGCATCGTGACGATACCTTGCTGGTTCAGATAGCCGAGGAGTTCGTGCATCTGCAGCAGCAGATAGCGCTCGCCGGGCATCGCCTGGAGATAGGCATTCAGACTGTCGATGGCGACGTACTTGCAGCCCTGCTTCTCGACTGATTTGCGCACGTCGCTCGCGAATTCGCCGGGCGAAATCTCGGCCGGATCGATCTGGCGCAGCGTCAGCAGACCGCTCTCGACGTGCGGCGCCAGATGCATGCCGAGCGTCGCGCAACGGATCATCAGCGTGGTGAGGGTCTCGTCGAACACGTAGTAGACGCAGCGCTCGCCACGTTCCAGCGCGGCGATCAGGCACGACACCACAGTGGTGGTTTTGCCGACGCCGGACGGGCCGATTATCAGCGCATTGGTGCCCGGGATCAATCCGCCGCCGAGCAGCGCGTCAAGGCCAGTCGTGCCGGTACTGAGCACTGCCGCATTGAATTCCGTATGATGCTCCGCTGCAACGAGGCGCGGATAGACATGGATGCCGCCGGTGTCGAGGGTGAAGTCGTGATAGCCCTCGCGGAACTTGATGCCGCGCATCTTGGCGACGCGCATGCGCCGCCGGTTGCCGCCGTAGTCGTGCACGAGGTTGTCGAGGCTGAGCACGCCGTGCGCGATGCTGTGCAGCTGGATATCGCCGGGGTCCGACGTATTGTCGTCGAGCAGGAGCACCGTGCATTCGCGGGTGGCGAAATAGCGCTTGAGCGCGAGAATCTGCCGGCGATAGCGCAACGGGTTCTGCGACAACAGACGCAATTCGGAGAGGCTGTCGAGCACGATGCGCGTGGGCTTGAGCGCGTTGACCTGCTCGATGACGTTGCGTACGGTCTCGCCGAGTTCGACTTCGGCCGGGTGCAGCACGGTTTGTTCGTATTGCGGGTCGAGGCCTTCGTCGGACAGGAGTTCGAGGATGCTGAAATTGCTGAGGTCCCAGCCGTGGCTGTCCGCTACTGAGATCAACTCGTCGCGGGTTTCTGACAGCGTGATGTATAGACCCGCCTGGCCTTCGTGCACGCCTTGGAGTAAGAATTGCAACGCGAGGGTAGTTTTGCCTGTGCCGGGGGCACCTTCGACAAGGTACATGCGGTGCGGCGTTAAGCCGCCGCCGAGGACATTGTCGATTCCTTCTATTCCGCTGGAAAGGCGGGCCGGTGTGCCGGCGGCAGGTCTGTTTGACATGGCGAGCGGGTTGGCGTCAATTAGTGGACTGATTTCTTTGCCGGTACGCTGTGGATGCAATTTGTATGCCCGCGGTCGCCGTTTGCCTGCGTCGTTGGGCGGCGCGCGTTACGCGGGCTTTTCGCGGCGCTTCACCAGTTCTGGGTTTTTGAGTTTATCAACGACGGATTTGACGATGCGCCGCGTTCAAGACAGTGCACAGTGATCAGGAGCAAGCTGCATGACATTCAATCTTTCACGACGTCTGGCGATCGGGTGCGCGGCAGCCGGCGCCGCCATGCTGGTATCGCTCACGCAACCGGCATTCGCGGTGCATCCCGACGAGTCCCATCTGAAACCGGTAGCGACGATCTCGGATACACGGTTCGCGATCGACACGCCGCAAGGGCAAGCTGAATTTCCGCTGTATCTGTCGAAGGATTGGAACGTCGCGCAACCGCAGGTGACGCGTGCAGTAATCGTGATTCACGGCAAGTTGCGCAACGCGGACGTGTACTTCCGCACCGCGCAGAATGCACGCGACGCCGCGCATGCGGATACCGACAGCACGCTCCTGATCGCGCCGCAATTCCTTGCCACGCTCGACACGCGCGTGCATAACGAACCGGCCGATCTGCTGCGCTGGAAGGGCGACGCGTGGATGGGCGGCGAAGCGGCGCGAGGGCCGCTGCCCATCAGCTCGTACGCGGTACTCGACGCGATTGTTACGCGCCTCGCGGATCGCAAGCTGTTTCCGAATCTGCAGCATGTGGTGGTCGCAGGGCATTCGGGTGGTGGGCAAGTTGTGCAGCGCTATGCTGTGGCGGCGCGTAACATCGACGCCCTGACCCGTGAAGGCATCGACGTGCGCTACGTGGTGGCGAACCCATCAACGTATGCGTACTTCGATGCGCAACGGCCGAACGCGCAAGGTGTCGCGGCGCCGTTCGACGCCGCGCAATGCGCTGACTTCAAT
Source organism: Paraburkholderia polaris (assembly GCF_012927345.1). Taxonomy (GTDB): domain Bacteria; phylum Pseudomonadota; class Gammaproteobacteria; order Burkholderiales; family Burkholderiaceae; genus Paraburkholderia; species Paraburkholderia polaris. The sequence continues at coordinate 28,911 of NZ_JABBGJ010000057.1, read as the reverse complement.
CAGTGGAAATACGGCATGGACAATCGGCCGCCGTACCTCGACGACCGCTCGCCCGCGCAACTCGAAGCGACCTATGCGTCGCGCCGGATCGACTACCTGGTCGGCGGCGCGGACACCGATCCGCAGCAAAGCGCGCTCGATAGAAGCTGTGCCGCCGAAGCGCAAGGTCCGCAGCGCTTCGCGCGCGCAGAGGCGTACTACCGGTACATCCAGTCGCGTCATCCGGAAGGCTTGAAGCAGAGCTTGCATATCGTGCCGGGCGTCGGCCACGATGGCGCGCGCATGCTGACGTCCGTTTGCGCATTGTCGGCGATGTTCGACACCAAAGGATGCGAGCAATGAGCGAGGCGAGCTCGAATCTGCGTGACGGTGCGGTGTCTGCCACGGAGGCATCGAACGTTTGTGATCGACGGCATCGGGCATGATGCAAAGGGGATTTTTGCCTCCGCGTATGACATGAGTTTCGACTCGGCGGTCCGCGCACGGCAGACATTGCGGCCGCCGTTACTGTGATGCCGGCCACCATGCCCAGCCGCGTCGCGAGCGTCGCAACTCGACCATCGCGAGCGGTGCGATCTCGATGCGCGGAAACACGGCCGGCGACGCCCCGAGCGCATGAACGATGACGGCTCTGATTACCGGCGCGTGCGTGATGGCCACAATATTTTGCGCATTGCGCGGTTCTTCGCTCAACGCATTGTCTAACGCGTCGAGCCACTGCCCCACCCGCTTTACGAGTTGAGTAAATGACTCGCCGCCATGCGCGGCAGCGTCGGGATCGTGTGTCCATGCGGCGAGCTCTTGCGGCGCTTCAACGGCGAGATCGGCGAGGCGGCGGCCACGCCACAGGCCGTAGTCCATATCCGCCAGTCCCTCGTGGACCGTTGCAGCCACGCCCAAGGCCGACGCCGTATCACGCGCGCAGACGGCAGGGCTGACGAAAATTGCCGCGTTGTCCGGAATCGACAGAGGCGCGCACGCGGCGCCTGCTTCGGCGAGGCCGCGTGCGTCGAGCGGATCGTCGGCGGGGAAGCGGCCGGCGCGCATCGCCGCGGTCGATGCGTGGCTGATCAGTAACAGCCGTGTGTCCATTCAGTTCATTTCCATTGTGGCCAGACTAAAGCGGGACGCTTGTGACGCATGCTTTTTGCGTTGCCGGGAGCCAAAGTTTAGCGCGTAGAATAGCGACACTGCGAAGCACGGAAGCCGGTGAGAGCCCGGCGCGGTCGCGCCACTGTAATCGGCATTCACGAGCCGAAAGCCAGACCTGAGCTTCGCACCATCCCTCTTCAATCGACTATCGGGGCGCGTTACCCCCAGGAGATGTCCATTATGACCAACGCTGTTTTCGATGCCGCGACGCAGCCCGTCGCCCAACCTACGCCGATTCCACTGCGTGAACTGCTGCCTTGGGTCGTGTTCGGCGGCTTGCTGCTGTTGCTCGCGATTTATTTCGTTGGTGCGGAAGAAGGCGCCACGTCGCTGGTGCCTGGCATGTATGTGCATGAATTCGTGCACGACGGCCGCCATCTGCTCGGCTTTCCCTGCCACTAACGGAGTCGAACATGGTTGGTAAATTGTTGGTACGCGGGATGCTTGCAGGCATCGCCGCGGGATTGCTCACGTTCGGCTTCGCCAGATTGGTGGGCGAGCCGCAGGTCGATCAGGCGATCTCTTTCGAGGAAAGGGCCGACGCCGCCAAAGGCGAAGCGCCCGAACCCGAACTGGTGAGCCGCGACACGCAATCGGGCTTGGGATTGTTGACGGGCGTGGTGACGTATGGCGCCGCGTTCGGTGGCCTGTTCGCACTGGTGTTCGCGTATGCGTACGGTCGGGTCGGCGCGTTGAGTGCGCGCGCGTTGTCGGCATGGCTGGCGCTTGGCGCGTTTATCGCGCTGGTGATCGTCCCTAACGTCAAATATCCGGCGAATCCACCTTCGGTGGGCGACCCTGAGACGATCGGGATGCGCACCGGCTTGTTCTTCCTGATGATTGCGATCTCGCTAGCCGCGCTGGTGTTTTCGCTGAAGGTGCGGCGGCGCGCGGCGCTGAAGCTGGGCGCGTGGAATGGCTCGATCGTAGCCGGTGTGGTGTTTGTCGTGATCATTGCTGCCGTGCAGCTGTCGATGCCGACGATCAACGAAGTGCCGGCGGCCTTCCCGGCGGTGCTGTTGTGGAAGTTCCGCGTCGCGGCAATCGGAATGCAGGTGATTATGTGGACGACCATTGGGCTGCTGTTTGGCGCGATGGTTGAGCAGAGTAAATTGCTGACTCCCGCGGGCCGCAGCGCGGCGAAGTCCGCTTATCTTTGATGTAAGAGGCGCGGCCGTAAAGGCCGCGGCGAAGCCGCTTACTCTTTGACGCTAAAGGCGCGACCGCGAAAGCGGCCGCGCCGACGTGCAGCGTAAGAGAAGCCAACTGCATCAAGTACTTGGCGCGTTTGCCAGAATGTTATCCACAGCCTTGCGAACAAAAACTGTGGATAAGCCGCGCCTCCGCAATGCGCCCGTCCTCGCGAACTGCGTGGGCGAGCATCGCTGCATCCACCGGCACCGCAAGCAACAATCCGATCTGCGTCAAGCACTTAGGTGCGTAGCCCCGTTGTTATCAACAACCCTATGAACATTTTCTGTGGACAAGTTCCACAGCTGCATAACGATATGCGAATCGCTTGGTTGCCCGAAGCCGAGGCAAATCCGACACTCACTCCAATCTCAAGCAAACCGAGCCTGGAGCCATGTCGAACCCATCAAGCCTGCGCCCATCATGGGCCACTCACTTCACCGCACTTTTGCTGCTCGCCGCATCGGTAATAACGACGACAACAGCGGCCACAGCAGCACCCCCTTCGGGCGATCCGATCCTGATAGGCGTCAGCGGCCCGCTGACCGGCCAGAACGCTCAGTACGGCGCTCAATGGAAGGCTGGCTTCGATCTCGCATTGGATGAGATCAACAGCCACAACGGCATCAACGGCCGCCCGCTGAACTACGTCTTCGAGGACAGCCAGAGCGACCCGCGCCAATCCATCACGATCGCGCAGAAATTCGTCAGCGACCCGCGCATCCTGATCGAACTCGGCGACTTTTCCAGTCCGGCTTCGATGGCCGCCTCGCCGATTTACCAGCATGCCGGCCTCGTGCAACTCGGCTTCACCAACTCGCATCCTGACTTCACCAAAGGCGGCGACTACATCTGGAGCCCCTCGGTCAGTCAGGCCGACGCCCAGCCGCTGCTCGCTGATCTCGCCGTGAAAACGCTCGGCCTCAAACGCATCGCCGTGCTCTATCTGAACACCGACTGGGGACGCACCAGCAAAGACGTCTTCGTCAAAGCCGCCAATGAACGCGGCGCGCAAGTCGTTGCGGCTGAAGGCTATCAGCCGGCCGAGAAAGATTTCCGCGCGACGTTGGTGCGGGTGAGCGCTGCCAACCCCGATGGCATCGTGCTGATCTCGTACTACTCCGACGGCGCGCAGATTGCTCGCCAGGCACGGACGAGCGGCATCAACCTGCCGATCGCCGCGGCCAGCTCCGTGTATTCGCCGAAATTTCTCGAACTCGGCGGCGATGCCGTCAACGGCGTGGCGACCAACACCAGCTTCTTCCCCGGCGAATCCGGGCCTGAGGTGCAAAGCTTCGTCAAACGCTTCGAAGCGAAATATCACCGCGAGCCGGACGCGTTCAACGCCTATGCGTACGACGCTGTCATCATCGCCGCTTACGCGCTGCGCGCTGGTGGCCCTGACCGCAAGGCCGTGCGCGATGCGCTGCCGAAGCTGCATGACATTCCGAGCGTCGTGTTCGGCAAGGCCAATTTCGATCCGGCGACGCGTCGCGTGATCGGCGTGAAAAACATCAACGTGGTGGTGAAGAACGACAAGTGGGCGTTGCTTGAGAGCAAGGCGACGGTTGTGCAGAAGTAGGCATCCCAACGTCCGTCGAACTATCCGATCATCCGCGACATCCGCGACATCCGCGACATCCACGACATCCACGACATTTGAGCCATGAGCCTTTTACTCGATCACATCGTGATTCGCGTCCACGACTTGGCGCAGACCATTGAAGATTTCACGGCGCTCGGTTTCACCGTGCAGCAAGGCGGCACCCATGCCGATGGCGTGACGCACAACGCGCTGATCGGTTTTGCCGATGGCAGCTACATCGAGCTGATCGCGTTCTTGCAGGCGGCGCCGCAGCGTCGTTGGTGGGACGTGGGGCAGCGTCATGGCGATGGCTTTGTCGATTACGCGTTGTTGCCGTCGAGCGTGGGCGCCGTGATCGATGCCGCGCATGGGCGCGGATTGCGATACGACGGTCCGCAGGCGGGCGGGCGTATACGTCCGGACGGCGCGCGACTCGAGTGGCAGACCGGCCGGCCGCAGACCAGCGATTTGCCATTCCTGTGCGGGGATATCACGCCGCGTGATCTGCGTGTGGCTGAAGGCGCGGTGCGTGAACACGCGAACGGCGTGCGAGGGGTGTCGAGTTTGACGGTCGCCGTGGAGGATCTGAAGGTGAGTGTGCAGCGGTATCGGGCGTTGCTCGGTGCGAGTGAGCAGGAGACGCGGGCGGTGGCTTTGCCGGGGCTAGGGGCAGTGTCGGCGACGGTGTCGGTTGGCGATGCGTCTGTTGTGTTGTTGAGCCCCGTGCGTGTCGACGCGGCGAGCGTCACCACCGAAGGCGCGGCGTTGCGCCGGCAACTCGCCACGCGTGGGGAAGGGGTGTTGGGTGTTGCGCTGCGCGCCGACGGTAATGCGGAGTCGCGTGTGCTCGATCGTGATCGCACACATGGTGCGTGGTTCGAGATCGCTGCGGGGTGATGGACGGCGTTGTTCTGCGCGCGGCGTGCAGCGCTTAGGAAGTTAAGTGGATCAATCAGTTGGGGTTGTTGTGGGGGTGTTATCCACAGGCTTGCGAACATTTTCTGTGGACAAGTTCACCACAGCAACCATCCCCCAAACGCCGTAGGCGGACAAAACCAAGACCCCATCGCCGCTTACGCGCTCCTACCCCTAAGCGCCCAATTGAAGACGCTCCGCGTTTTGACAACCGGCTGCGTCAGCCGATCAAACAACTGCGCGACCGCGCCATCTAGCTGAGCGAGTGCCGGTGTTTTTGCCGGATCGACGTCAACGGCAGCAGTCACCGACACACGCTTATCCAAACCGTCACGCGCAGCGCGTGCCACGTCACCGCTATACCGCGCGATCAACGAATCCAGCCGCGCAACGATCGATTCCACATGCGCAGCGCCCACATCGGCAGCATTGAGCGCCACATCTTCCGACGACGCGCCGCGCCGCGAAGGATCAGTCAACACCCGCGCCCAGTGCAAACAACACAGCAACGAACCGGTAGCAAGTTCAACGCCGGGATTCCACACCACCACCCGCTGCGTCTGCAGCGGTTTCAACGCGATCCGCAAATCATGCCAGGCGCGATCGAGCTTGCGCATGGCTGGCGCTGTCCCGGGCGCTTGAGCGGTGGCGCCTGCGAGCCGTACTACCTCGCGTAGTGCGCCAAGCACAGACCCAAGCCTCGCCTCGACATGCCGAGTCGCCGCAAGCGGCATCATCAAAATCGCGATCGCAAACGACACGAGGCAACCGACCAGCACTTCCTCGATCCGCAACTCAACCAGCGGCCCCATCGCGAAACCCAACTCGCCATACACGAGCCCGACGAGCACGGTAATGAAAAACACCCCCGGCGCATACGCACTCAGGATGTAGTAAGCCCAACCGAACACGCACAGCACCATCGCAGCCACGAGCAGCACGGGCGAGTCGTGCAGCGGCGCGACCAGCAACACGCTGACTAGCGCGCCCGCCAGCGTCCCGGCGAGGCGCTGCGCGCCGCGATAAACCGTATCAGCGCGTGACCGCGTGCCGAGAAACACCACGAACGTCGTGATGACTGCCCAGAACCAGCGCTCAGGAGACAGCGAGTGACCGATCAGCATCGCGAGAAAAGCTGCCGTCGTGGCGCGCGTGGCGGGCAGCCAGCAGAGCTTGGTGCGCAAATCGGCAAACCATCGCGCCATCGACTGAGCGCCTGCACTGCCTGCGGAAAAAGGTGAAGCGTGTCGCGCATGGCCCCGATGCGCGAGCTCTTTGAGCCGGGCAATCGCGTGACGCAGCACGTCCGCACTCGCTTGTGCGCTGCCGTGTGCCGGCGCTGAAGCAAACGCATGCTGCCCCGCCGCGACTTCCACTTCGACAATCCGCTCACGAATCCTCTCGGCATCGGGCGGATTCAATAACGCCAACTGTTCTTCAAGCGAGAGCGCGGCTTCGTTCAGCGCCGACAGATGCACCGCGCTCGGCGCGGCGAGCACACGCGATGCGCGCAACGTCACCGTATGAATAGCAAGCCGGAAGCTGGCAGCCGCCCGCATCGGCACGATGACACGGCCGACCAGCGCGACCATCAGCGGGCCGAATGCGGACAGCAACAGCGACTGCACAACGTGCAAGGACGAGGGATGCAGGTACAGCCCAAGATAGAAGCACACGACGCCCAGCATCGCGCAGCCCAGCGCACGCGGCCCGCAGGCCTGGACCAGCATGCCGACGAACATCACGACCAGGAAGCCCGCATCGCCAGCCAGCGGATAACGGCTCAGGACGCCCGCTGCGGCAAAGCACACGCACGCGCAGAGATAAAGACAGAACACTGTGCCGAACCACGCCGGCCGCCGCGCATCGCGGACGAACAGCGGCGCCACCATCGCAAAGAGGATGCCGGGTGCGGCGAGGGTAATCGGTTGGTGACGAAAGACGGTCCACGCGATGCTGGCAATGCCGGTTAGCAGGCAGGCAAGCGCAACGCGTAGCGCGGTATGGAGACGCACGAGTCCCGGGTCCGCAACCAGCAGGCGGTCGGCGACGCGCGAAAACGCGGCAGCAATCATGATCGATGATATCCAGGCTAAATGGCCGCCACCGGCTTTTGGCCGATTGCGACAGGGCGGGCATGCGAGCCCGCCACCTTCGTATCGTCGAATGAGGCTGCCGTGCCGGGATCACCGGCTGGAAGCCCCGTCCGACGACGGGCAATAACACGCGAACAGGCAAGCCAAACGCGCTGCAAAGGGTGGCGCAGCGTGTCCGGCAGGTTCGGGTTTTCCCGGATGATACCGGGTCAAAATTACGCTTGTCGAATTTTTGCGGCGGCGCAGCAGCGCTGCAAGCAATCAAGGCGGGGGACTCCAGCGGTAACGGGTGGCGGCGCAGCAGCGCTTCAGCCCGCGCGGACGGAGGTCTGCCGCATGCATACAGCGGCGCCGCCTGGAGCGGCCCACGTAGTCAGTCCGCGTCAGGTGGCATCGTGGAAAATCACCCCGAGCGTATGCCGGTGGCCCGACCGCAGGCGGCTCACGCCATGCCGCAGATTCACGCGGTACACGCCGCGCGTGCCCTGCACCGGCCGGTGATGGACCGCAAACACCACCGCATCGCCCTTGCCGAGCGGCACGACTTCCGTGCGCGACTGCATCCTCGGACGCTGCTCCGTCATCACGAACTCCCCGCCCGTGAAATCTCCACCGGGCTCGGACAGCAGAATCGCGACCTGAAGCGGGAAGACGTGCTCGCCGTATAGATCCTGATGCAGGCAGTTGAAGTCGTCAGTGGCGTATTGAAGCATCAGGGGTGTCGGGCGCATCTGACCGGCGGCGTGGCAGCGGGCGATGAATTCGTCGTGCGCGGCTGGATAGCGCACATCGATATTCATCGCCTCGTTCCAGCGGTTCGCGACTGGCGCAAGGTGCGGATAGAGCGCGGCGCGCAATTCCGCCACCCGATGCGGCAGCGGATACGCAAAGTACTTGTATTCACCACGGCCGAAACCATGCCGCGCCATCACGACGCGGCTGCGATACAGGTCATCGCGCGGATAGAGTGAGGTCAGCGCGTCGCATTCCGGCGCACTGAGCAGATTGCGCAGCATCGCGCAGCCGTAGCCGTTCAGTTCTGCTTCGACATCGAACCAGTCGATCGCGTCGACACGCTGCGTAAGCGAGCCGGTGACGGTGCCGAAGCCTGACTCCAGTGCGCCCGCGTGTTTCAGTTTGGGCTCGAACCCTAACTCCAGTTCCAACTCCGGCGACTGCAAGTGCGAGTTTTTCGCGACCGTATTCATGAGCATTCTCCGTAAGGCGATTCATCGAACCATGACTGAGTGTAAGGAAGCGCCTAAGGCCTCGCACTCCGACTCTTGCTCTTCAATTCCCGTATCGTTACGGCCGGGCCGCTCGAACCTGCCACGCAGGCGTCGGGGGCGTCTTAAGCAAAAGCAAAGGCCTGATTCGACAATGCCAACTTCGCGAAATGTGCCGCAAGGTTCATAGTAAGACTCTATTTAGCCCAACAAGCGTATTCGGAGACCTTGCCCATGTCTGCTTCCCCAGAGAAACTCGACGACTGGCTTTACAAGGAAGCAGTGACCGAAGACGGCATCACCGCTTTTCCGCTGACGGCAATGGCCGCGACCCTGGACCGGGAAGGAAGTGGCGATACGGTTCCCCCGCTTTGGCACTGGCTGTACTTTCTGCCGATCGCGCCGATGTCCGAGGTCGGGCCTGACGGTCATCCGAAGCGCGGTGGTTTTCTGCCGCCGGTGCCGTTGCCGCGCCGCATGTGGGCCGGTGGGCGTCTGACGTTTCATGCGCCGCTCAAAGTCGGTGAGCATGCGAAACGTACGTCGACCATCGCCAATATCGAAGACAAGACCGGCCGTTCAGGCCGTCTCGTGTTCGTGACCGTCCAGCACGCGATCGAGGCCGGTGGTGAATTGAAGCTCGAAGAAGAGCACGACATCGTCTACCGCGACGCGCCGCAAGAGGGTGCCCGTCCGTCACAACCGGCGCTCGCGCCGGAAGGCGAAACGTGGCGGCGCACCATCGACGCCGACGCCGTCATGCTGTTCCGCTACTCCGCGCTAACCTTCAACGGCCATCGCATCCATTACGACTACCCGTACGTGACGCAGGTCGAGGGCTACCCCGGCCTGATCGTCCACGGTCCGCTAATCGCCACCTTGCTGGTCGATCTGGTCCGCCGCGAACAACCGGATGCGACGCTGCAAAGTTTCGCGTTCAAGGCGCTGCGTCCCACTTTCGCGGGCCAGCCGTTCACGGTATGCGGCAAGCCCTCTGTCGACGGCAAAAACATCGACCTGTGGGCCAAAGACCACGAAGGCTATCTGACCATGCGCGCCACGGCTGCGTTCGCCTGAACTCCACGAGATTCGACTATGCAAACCTCGCAACAGGTTTCCTTCCTGGACATTCGCGAAGCAGTGCGCGATCTATGCCAGCGGTTTTCCGGCGAGTACTTCCGCAAGCCGTTCGCGCGCGTGCTGGTCGACAAGCTGGTCGCCGGCGTCTGAGCAGCGCCGCGTGAGCCGAGCCCAATAATTTCCAATAAGAAACGATTGAGCGAGCTACGCCGCCCCGCCGGCGCCTCAGCAGCAACGACCCGCACCATGCCCTGACGCCAACCATCCCCCCAGAACGTCAAGCTCACAAGCCCTTCCACCCCCGTCCGCCGCCCAGCTCCGGGCAAATACCCTTGCCGCCGTAAAATCCCGCGTGTATAGTTTCCGAACTTACTCTTGTTTCGCATCGGAAATTAAAGGGATTCTCATGGACGCTTCCACCATCCTCGCCGACCTCGGCATCGCCCACGCGGCGCAAGCCGGCGACATCGCGGTTCATTCGCCGATTACCGGTGAACTCATCGGCCGCGTGGCCAGCAACACGGTGGCGGAAGTCGACGCGGCCCTCGCCAATGCGCAAGACGCGTACACGGCTTGGCGCAACGTCCCGGCGCCGCGCCGCGGCGAGCTGGTCCGTTTGCTTGGCAACCGTCTGCGTGAAAAGAAGCAGGCACTTGGCAGCATCATCACGCTCGAAACCGGCAAAATCCTGCAGGAAGGCATGGGCGAAGTGCAGGAAATGATCGACATCTGCGACTTCGCGGTCGGTCTGTCGCGCCAGTTGTACGGTCTGACGATCGCCTCGGAACGCCCTGGTCATCGTATGGCTGAAACATGGCATCCGATGGGTACGTGCGTCGTCATCTCGGCGTTCAACTTCCCGGCAGCGGTGTGGTCGTGGAATGCGGCGCTGGCGCTGGTGTGCGGCAATGCGGTGATCTGGAAGCCGTCCGAAAAGACGCCGTTGACCGCGCTCGCCGTCAACCAGATTCTCAGCGAGGCGCTGAAGGAATTCGGCGACGCGCCGGACGGCCTGACCGCACTGATCAACGGTGGCCGCGATGTCGGCGCGAAGCTGGTGGCCGACCCACGCGCATCGATCGTCAGCGCAACGGGCAGCACGGAAATGGGCCGCACGGTCGGCGTTGAAGTGGCGAAGCGCTTCGGCCGCTCGCTGCTCGAACTCGGCGGCAACAACGCGGGGATCGTCGCGCAAACGGCGGATCACGAGCTCGCGATGCGCGGCATCCTGTTCTCGGCCGTGGGTACGGCGGGGCAGCGTTGCACGTCGCTGCGGCGTCTGTTCGTGCACGAAAGCGTGTACGACAAGACTATCGAACGTCTGAAGCAGCTGTACAGCAAGGTGCCGATCGGCAATCCGCTCGAAAAGGGCACGCTGATGGGGCCGCTGATCGACAAGCAATCGTACGCTCGCATGCAGGAAGCGCTGCAGCAGGCTACGGCCGAAGGCGGCAAGGTGTTCGGCGGCGAGCGTGTCGAGGTAAAGGGCCATGAAGGCGGTTATTACGTGCGTCCGGCCATCGTTGAAATGCCGTCGCAAACGGCGGTGGTGCTGAAAGAAACCTTCGCCCCGATTCTCTATGTGCTGCGCTATTCGGATTTCGCGGATGCGGTCGAGGCGAACAATGCAGCGGTTCACGGTTTATCGTCGTGCGTGTTCACGACCGATCTGCGCGAAGCCGAACGCTTCCTGTCCGACTCGGGCAGCGATTGCGGTATCGCTAACGTGAACATTGGACCGAGCGGCGCGGAAATCGGCGGCGCGTTCGGTGGCGAAAAGGAAACCGGCGGCGGTCGTGAGTCGGGTTCGGACGCGTGGAAAGCCTACATGCGCCGCGCGACCAATACGGTTAACTATTCGTCGGCGTTGCCGCTCGCGCAGGGCATCGACTTCAATATCGACTGATCCGGTCAGTAGCCGCACCGCAACGTAGCCATAAAGCAGTAGAGCATTCAGTAGAAAACAGCGGCGCATTCACTCGCCGCTGTTCACAACTTCTTTCAGCAATCCGTTTGCGCCGCCCGCTGTGTCTGAGCGGCCACGCTACTCGTGGAGTAAGACGTGAGTTCCAAAGTCGTGATCGTCGGCGGTGGGGTGATCGGCAGCTCGATTGCGTATTTTCTGCGGGCGTCGGACCCGACGGTCAGCGTCACGGTGATCGAACGCGATCCGACGTATGCGCGTTCGTCGTCGGCATTATCGGCGGCATCTATTCGCCAGCAATTCTCTACCCCGCTCTCCATTCAGATGTCGCTATTCGGCATCGAGTTTCTGCGCTCGATCGGCGAGCGGCTCGAGATTGATGGTGCGAAACCGTCGATCGATCTGCACGAAGGCGGCTATCTGTTTCTCGCCACTCCCGCCGGTGAGGCGACGCTGCGTGAGAATCATGCGCTGCAAAAGAGTCTCGGCGCCGATATCAGTCTGCTCGACAAAGGCGCGTTGCAAGCACGCTTTCCCTGGCTCAACACAGAAGACCTCATTGCCGGCGCTTACGGCGAAAGCGGCGAGGGTTGGTTTGACGGCTATGGTCTCGTGCAGGCGCTGCGCAAAAAAGCACAGTCGCTCGGCGCACGCTATGTTGCCGCCGACGTCACCGCGCTGCATCGCGACGGCAAACACGTCACGCAAGTTCAAACCGCGAATGGCGAGGTCTACGCCTGCGACGTGGTAGTGAACGCTGCGGGCGCCTGGTCGCGCAAAGTCGCGCAGATGGCCGGCATCGACCTTCCGGTGTTCGCACGACGCCGCAGTATTTTTAATGTCACATCGCCAGCGCGGCTCGACCATTGTCCGTTGCTGATCGATCCGAGCGGCGTGTATTTCCGGCCTGAAGGCGCATCGTTCATTTGCGGTACGTCACCGTCCGCGGATAACGACCCCGACGATTTGCCGCTCGACGAAGTCGATCACGCGATATTCGACGACGTGATCTGGCCAACGCTCGCGCATCGCGTGCCGCAATTCGAAGCGCTGCGCGTGCAGAACTGCTGGTCGGGCTACTACGAATACAACGTGCTCGATCAGAACGCAATCATCGGACATCACCCGGACGTCGATAACTGCATTTTCGCCAATGGCTTTAGCGGGCACGGTTTGCAACAGGGCCCGGCAACCGGCCGCGGCATCAGCGAATTGATTTTGCATGGCCGCTACACGACGCTTGATCTGGGTTCGCTGAGCTTTACACGCGTACTCGAAAACCGGCCGATCGTGGAGAAGAACGTGGTTTAGCCGGCGTGTTCGAGGTAATGCGGAAAACGCAATACGTAGTGCGTAGATATCGTTTGCCCCTTACCCGGACGATGGCCACAATCGACGCCGATCTTCCATCGACAAGATAAACGGCCCGTCACCATGTTCACGTTCAATCCTGCATTCGAAGCGCCGACCGGTTCGCCGATCCGCGAGCTGTTCAAGTATCTGGCGCAGCCCGGCATGATTTCGTTTGCCGGCGGCTACCCGGCGAGCGATTTGTTCGACCGCGAAGGTCTCGACGCGGCCGCGGCGCGTGCGTCGCAGCAGCCCACGCTCTGTTTGCAATATGGTCCGACGGATGGCCTCGCCGTCCTCAAGGAACAACTTGCGCATTTGATGACACGGCGCGGTACGCCTTGCACGCCGCCGGAATTGCTCGTCACGACTGGTTCGCAGCAAGGCTTCGATCTGCTACTGCGCGTGATGGTCGCGCCGGGCGACGTGGTGCTGGTCGAACAGCCTGCCTATCCGGCGACCTTGCAGGCACTGAAGCTGCAAGGGGCCGACGTGGTGACGGTGCCGGTCGACCAGGACGGGCTCGATGTCGCCGCGCTCGCCGCGTTGCTCGAGGCGGACACGGAAGCGGGCACCGCAGCGGGCACATTCGCGCGGCCGCCGAAGCTGCTCTACACCGTCCCGACCTTTGCCAATCCGACCGGCGCGACCTTGTCGCTCGAGCGCCGCATGGCGTTGCTGAAGCTGGCGGCGCGCTACCATTTTCTGATCGTCGAAGACGATCCCTATGGCGACCTGCGTTTCAGCGGCGCGGCGTTGCCGTCGCTGCTCGCGTTGAGCGATCAGGTGCCGGGTTCGCGCGACTGGGTCGTGCATTTTTCGAGTCTGTCCAAAATCGTCGCACCGGGTTTGCGGGTCGGCTGGATGATCGCGCATGCGGAAATCTTGCGCCGTTGCGTGATCGCCAAGCAAACGGTCGACCTGTGCAGCTCGCCGTGGACCCAGGCGATCGCCGCCGACTATCTCGCGAGCGGCGCGTTGGAGCGACATCTGCCACGGATCGTCGACGCCTATGCCGGGAAGTGCCGCACGTTGTGCAATGCGCTCGATGAGCATTTGGGTGACGCCATCGCGTTTCATCGTCCTGCCGGCGGCATGTTCGTGTGGGCGCAATTGAAGGGTGGGCAGAATGCGTCCGATTATTTGCGCGCGTGTATCGAGCGCAACGTCATGTTTGTGCCGGGCCTTGCGTTCTATAAAGACAGTATTGATCTGGCGGCGTTGCGCTTGTCATTTGCGGCGCCGGGCGTGGCCGATATCGAAACCGGTGTGCAGAGAATGAAGCAGGCGCTCACACTCTTTTGATGGCGGCTAACGCTGTATTTGCGGAAAAGCAGTAAGAGCAATGCCTGAAATAACCCGGTGAGCACGCGGTGCGCAGCCGGGTTTTTTATGCAGACGCTAAATCGCGGAGATTTAGCGTAACCATCCAGGTCCGGTAAAGCGACATAAGGCCACGCGCGGCCAGACTATGCTCGCACGCTCTCCTCTGTCCCGTTCAGGGCGGCAGCAGGCGTAAGCGCTTCCTACCTTGTATGCCATCGCCTGCTCGGCCCGCCGTTTTAACTCAAGCCGCTGCTTCGAATGGGCGTGCTTTCTAATGATTTAATTCCATTCGCCCAGTATTTCCGTCAAACTCCTGAAACATGGCTAATTGTTAAATGGAGAGTGCCGCCGGTTTTGAGCTAAAAATATCGGTTATCATCGCTGCCTTCGGCGAATGATCCCGATGAGTTAATTCATCGGCAATCCACGTTAATACCGTCGCATCGAACCAGAAAAAATCAGATGAAGATGTCGCGTAAAAAGATTGCAATCCTGGTAGTCGGTCTTCTGGTCGTGGCCGGCATCGTCATTCAGGCGGTGTGGCGTCCATTCGCGCATCGCAAAGCCGCTGAAAACGGCGAAGTCGTGCTCGATATTCATCACCCGGACGCAGTGATCGACAGCGAAGCGCTCTCGCGTTTGCCGCGCGACATCTTGCGTGTGCCGCTGTTGCACGACGTGCTGACTCAGGACTTCGTCGACTATTACGAATCGAACGACACGCGGCTGTCCACAGAAGGCGCGTTGCGGCGTCTCGCATTCGAACATCAACTGGACTGGCGCGATGAATTGATCCGCCGCGTATTCGACGAACCCGCGCATGTGTTGCTGTGGCGCTCGCCAGATGGCCGCCTCGGTTACTGGGTGATGTCAATGCACCGTAACGGTCTGGCGAAGCTGCTGCAAGGCTTCGGCAACGTTGTCGCGAGCGACTCGCAGCTGAGCCAGGTCGCCAAACTCTCCGGCGACGTGCCCGTCTATGCGTTGAAGCTGGCGGTTGGCCGCACGATTCTGTTCGCGACGAAGGACGACCGCCTTGTTGTGATGTCCGCACCCGGCGTGCTGCTCGACGCGAAAGGCAGCTTGCTGAGCGAGCGGGCCGACGCCGTGTCCGAGATGCTCTCGTCTGGCCGCGACGATGCGGCGCGCGCCTATCAACTGGACGCGCCCGGCGATGCGCCGAAGGGACATCGGCTGGTGGTGTCGGCGAATTATTTGTCGTTTGGCTATCAGGCATTTTTCTCCGGTATCGACGCGCTGCGATTCGATTTTTCGCCGACCGGCAACTCGGCGGCGAACTGGCAGACGTCCGCTTTGATCGAGCCAGGCAAGTTGCCCGAGGAGTGGAATAGCGCCGACTTGTGGCGCGCGTTGCCGGCCAATCCGGCAGCGTGCGCGAGCTTGCCGGCCGATTGGAAAGAGGCGTCGGGCCTGTTGGGCAAGGTTGCGGATGTTGGCGCGGATGGCGCTGCTGCGATCGGCGATCAGCTCGCCGGCCCTGCGGCCGTCTGCTGGTATGCGAAGTCCGCGCTGGTCGCGCCGGTGTTCGTCGCTCGCGTGAAGACGCAGGACGCGGCGGGCATCGCTGCGCTGAAGGCCTCGCTCGGTAAGACCTTTGGCGGCGTGATCGGCGCGTACGAGGCGAAGGCCGCCAAATCCGGCGACGCCGATTCGGGCTATCGCCGCTTGCCGGTCACGAAGCACGACCAGGGCGCCGGCGTCACCGTGTGGCAACGGCCGGTCAGTGCGCGCTCGGGTACCGCTTTGTCCAGCAAGGCGTCGTTCGCGTCGCAGCTGTCGGCGGAGCGCTATTTCCCGGTGACGCTCGCACTGGCGCACGGCTATCTGATTTTCTCCCCTGATTCACGTCTGGTCGACGATACGCTCGCCGTGCTCGACAAGCGCTATCCGGCCCTCGCCGATACGCTCGCGCCGCAGCGGCTGCCGCGCACGATTCTGACGCTGACGCCGTCGTCCGCGGCTGCGTTGATCGAACGCGAAGCGGGCGCGGCGCTGCCGCCGGATCAGGAAGCGGTGTTCCGCAATGCGTCGCGCACCCATCTCGTGCCGAAGCTGCATGCGCTTGCACACTACCCGCCGGTTTCGTTGACACTGCCGCAGAACTTGCCGGGTTCGACGGGTTGGGTGCCGGTGGAGTGGTGGTTCGATCGCGCGAAGGCGGGTGCGGGTGGCGATGCGGATGCCGGTGCGGCTGATGCACCGGTGGATCAGCCCGGCACCGAGGGCGATTGAATGCGCCGCCTTCACGTCTCCGACGTGGCGTTCGCGGCGGATGCGCGCGTGCAGGCGCAGGCGCGTGAATGTGCGACGCGTGAGCGCGCACGAGCCGCGCATTTCGCCACTGGCGCGGGCGACGCATCCGCCACCACTGACGCGACTGCTACTTCTTCTTCGCCGATGCTCCGTACCATCGCTGTCACGCGGCGCATCTGGCTCGCTCGGGCGGCTTCCGCGTTCGCGATGGCCAGCCTTGCGCCCTACGCAAACGCGCTCACCACCGCAACCGCATCGCCCGACCCCGACGCGCTCTCGCCTCAGCAATCCGCCGCATTTCGCGCCTGGTTCGTGCGGATCGTCGACCAGCAAATGCGCCGCGGCCCAACACCGCGTTGGACGCAACGCGATTGTGCGGGCCTCGTGCGCTTTGCCGTCGGCGAGACGCTCAAGCCGCATGACAGCAAATGGCTGCGCGCGAATGGCATGACCAGTCTCGCGGACACCAGCAGCATGCCGCCCGAACTGCAGTTGTCCGCATCGCAACGCGGAATCGCGAATCGCTGGACCCAGCTCGACGGTTCCACCGGCGCGTACGCGTCGGCGATCGCGCTGATTCAACGCAATAGCCGGTTTGTTTCGAAGGACGTGAATCAGGCGCTGCCCGGCGACTTGCTGTTCTTCGACCAGGGCGACGACCAGCATCTGATGATCTGGCTGGATCGCTACATCGCTTATCACACAGGCACCGTTACGCCGACCGATACCGGTCTGCGCGCCGTCGCCGTCTCCGACTTGATGCAATGGAAAGATTCCCGCTGGCAGCCGCTCGACGGCAATCCGAATTTCGTTGGCGTGTTTCGTTTGGACTTTCTGACACCATGACCCGATTGAATTCCGTCACCGCGTCGCGCGCCTGGCTCGGCAACTTACATCGTCGTGCGGGCGTCGCGCTGGTCGCGCTCTTCGCGGCCATGACGCTCGTCATCGCACCAACGGCCTATGCCGACGACGACGCCTCGAGCACCGCCGCCGATACCAACATCGCCGCGAATCCGACGCTGCAATCGGCGCCGTCGAGCAACTTCACTTCGCAGAAGGTCGACGGTCAGCCGTTCTTCCTGCTGTCGGATGCGAGCTTCGGCAGCGATCAGTTGGCGCAGGTGCGGCTGGAAGCACCCGGCCGCGAGTTTAAGGATGCGTTGCAGGCGTACGGCGGCGCGGACATCGTCGTCTATCGCGTGCCGAAGCCGTTGGACTTTTTGAAGGCGCAGAAGAATCTGCATCGACTGAATGTCGCGCCGAATTACCAGGGCGAAGGGCTGGCAAATACGTTGGCTTATTTGTGGGACCGCTGGTTCACCGAGGCACGCCGCGCGTGGCAGCGCGTGCTGTCGTTCGCAACGCGCAGCAAGGCGACCCAAGCCGAGCCGCAATTCAAGCTCGGCGAAGAGACCGGCAAGCAGACGCAATTCCAGCAGAACTCGCAGT
Source organism: Paraburkholderia polaris (assembly GCF_012927345.1). Lineage (GTDB taxonomy): Bacteria > Pseudomonadota > Gammaproteobacteria > Burkholderiales > Burkholderiaceae > Paraburkholderia > Paraburkholderia polaris. The sequence continues at coordinate 11,340 of NZ_JABBGJ010000057.1, read as the reverse complement.
TCGCGCCGCTGAAAGGCTATGACATGGTCGCGCGCTTTCGCTATCCGATCTGGGACGCGAAGGTGATCGAGCCGCCGAAGGGAGTGAATCTCGAAGGCAGCAGCAGTAACTTCATTGAAGCGAGTTCAGGCAACGTGATGATTCCGGTCGGCAAGCTGCCGCCGGGGCTGTATATCGTCGAGGCTGTGATCGGCAACTATCGCGCGCATACCTTGCTGTTCGTGTCGGACACGGTCGCGGTCGTGAAAGCGGCGTCGAGCGGCATGCTGGTGTGGACCACACGGCGCGATAACGGCAAGCCGGTGCCGAATACCGACGTGAGCTGGACCGACGGCGTCGGCGTGCTGCAAAGCGGCGCGACCGGCAGCGACGGCGCACTGGTGCTGCAACACGTGAGCCCCGAGCGCAGCTATGTTCTGGGCACCGATCCGCAAGGCGGCGTGTTCGTCTCGGAGAATTTCTATTACGACAGCGAGATCTACAACACCAAGATCTACGCGGTGACCGACCGTCCGATGTACCGGCCGGGTGACGCGGTGCATGTGAAGTTCATCGGCCGCACGTTCCAGAACGCGACGCAATCGACCGCGCCGGCCGATGCCGATATCAAGCTCGACGTACTCGATCCGAACGGCTCGCCGGTGGCGACCAGCAAGGTGCATTTTGCTTCCGATACGGGCGCGGATACCTCGTTCACGCTGCCCGCCGATGCCACCGCCGGCGGCTATACGCTGCGCTTCGATTACAACGGCGATGTATACGGCAGCGCATTTCGCGTCGCCGAATATGTGAAGCCGCATTTCGACGTCAACCTGTCGATGGATAAAACCGACTATGCAACCGGCGAGCAACTGAAGGGCAAGATCCAGTTGCGCTATCCGGACGGCAAGCCTGTGCGCGACAGCAAGGTTTCGGTCACGCTGCGTGCGCAGAAAGTGACGATCGTCGACGGTGAACTGCGCTATGCGGGGTTGTTTCCGGTCAAGCTGGAACAGCAGGAACTCACGACCGATAGCGACGGCAACGCGAGCCTCACGCTGCCCGCCGCCAAAGAACCGAGCCGTTATGCGTTGACGCTGTTCGCGCAGGACGGCGCGGCGTACAAGGTGCGTGTGACGCGTGAGGTGCTGATCGCGCGCGGCGCGACGCCTTATCGCTTGTCGACGGCCAAGTCGTTTTCGCAGCCGAAGGAAGCGGTCAATTTCGATCTGCAAGCGCTCGGTGCAATCGATCCGTCTTCACACGCGCCGGCCAAGTGGGAATGGACGCGCCTCGAATCGCAAACTCATGGCGAAGGCGCACTCAAAGGCGCAACGGCAGGCGGCAAGCTGTCGTTCCCGGTGCAATTCGACGAACCGGGGTCGTACATGCTGTCCGTCAAGGACGACACGGGCAACCTGCTCGCCGCCGCGAGTCATTGGGTTGCAGGCGATGGCCTGAAAGCGATTCCGGGCAGCGTTGAGATCGTCTTCGATCGCGACAAGTACAAGATCGGCGATACCGCCGAAGCGCTGATCACCTTCCCGATGCCGGTCGACGATGCACTCCTGACGCTGGAGCGCGACAACGTCGAACACCGTGCGTTGCTGACAGCCGGCGGCGACTGGCTGCAATTGCAACGTGTGGCCCCGTCGCAATGGAAAGCGCGCATCAAGGTCGGCGAAGAATTCGCGCCGAACATGACGTTTTCGGTGCTGTACGTGCATGCCGGCGAATACGTGTTCCAGAACGCGGGCATCGTGGTCGCGCAGCCGCAGTTCGAATTGAACGTGAAGAGCGACAAGCCGGTGTACGGCCCGGGCGATACGGTCACGCTGAACTTCGATAGCACGCTGAACGGCAAGCCGGAAGCGGCGAACCTGACGGTGAGCGTGGTCGATGAAATGGTCTACGTGTTGCAGCCGGAAATCGCGCCGAATATCGTCGACTTTTTCTATCACCCGCGCCGCAACAATGTGCGGACGTCGTCGAGTCTGTCGTTCATTACGTACGACCTTGCGCGCTCGCCGTTGAAGGGCGCGCCGGGCGGCCCGCAACGCGCCAACTACAACGAGCGCGGCGTGAAGGTGCTCGAACGGCCGCGTCGTGACGATCAGGACACCGCCGCGTGGGAAGGCACGCTGAAGACCGACGCGAACGGTCACGCCACCATGACGTTCAAGATGCCGGACTCGCTGGCCCGCTGGCGCATCACCGTGCGCGCGGCGGCGCCGGACGGTATGGTCGGTCAACGTACCGCGTATGTGCGCTCGGACAAGGCGCTGTATCTCAAGTGGAGCGGGCCGTCGCATTTCCGCGTCAACGATCAGCCGGCCATCGACATGATCGCCTTCAATCAAACCGACGCGGATATGGACGCCGAGTGGGTGGTCGACGGTGGCGGCCTCTCGTTGAACCAGAAGGTCACGCTCAAGCGCGGCGCCAACTATCTGCGTCTGCCGAGTGGCGCGCTGAAGGCGGGTGTGATCAACGCGAGCTTGCGCCGTACGGGTAAGGACGTGGATCGCTTGCAGACCACTATCCATCTCGATGCGAGCGGCTGGCTCGATCTGCATCAGAACACGGTGGCGCTCGACGGCTCGAACAAGCCGCTCAATCTGCCGCAAGATGCGCAGGATATTAGCGTGCGTTTTGTCGGCAGTGCCGCGAGCCAATTCGCACGCGTCGCCGACGATCTGATCAATTACCCATACGGATGCGCCGAGCAGACGTCGAGCCGCCTGATTCCGCTGGCGCTCGCCCACGACGCCATCGGCCGCGGCCTCGGCGGTGACGGCGGCGCGAGTTCCACGCAGGGGCTCGAAGCGCTGTTGCGCAATCAGCGGCAACGTCTGGCGATGCTGGCGGGTGTTGGCGGCACGTTCGGCTGGTGGGGCGATACGACTGGCGGCAGTTCGCTGATTACCGCTTACGCGTACTACGCGGACTGGCTCGCGAGCCGCAGCCTCGGCATTACGCTGCCCGCCGACAACTGGCAGCATGCGATGGACGTCTATCGCGATGCCGGTGCGAAAGAACCGCTGTTGCATCGCGCGCTGGCGCTGTGGTTCATGCAGCAGATGGGCTTGCCGGTCGCAACGCCGGTTTCGGGCGTAGCGGCGGACTTGATGAGCGATGCAGCGGCCACCGGCAAGGCGCCGTCTGGTAACGCCACGTATGGCGCGTCGGACAGCATCGTGTTCGCGCAAGCCGATTCGCCGCGCGGCAAGCAGATGGCAACGCTGCTGATCGCCAACATGGCGCGCAGCACGAATGCTCAACTGCCGGACGGTTTCGATGCTGCGGCGAGCGCTGTACGCGCGGCATTGGCTAACGATCCCGCTCCGCTCGTACAGAGCCTGCTTTACATGACGGGTGGAGACAGTGGCGCGGCCGTCGATGCATCGGCCTTGCTCGCGAAGAGCAGCGCAGACTACCCGACGCTCGATCGTGCGTTGACGTTGCTGTGGGTGCGCAAAGCGCTCGGCGGCGACACGACGCCGGCTTCGCTGCCGTCGCTGCAAGTCGCAGGCTGGACGCGCGCTGCGACGCCGACCGGTACGCCGCTCTGGAAGTGGACCGGTGCCGCACGCGCCGAAGGGAGCCCCCTGGGAGGTTTGCCGGCCACGCTCGATGCAGGTGGCGCGCGCACCGACGTGAACGCGCTGGTCTCGTTCCGCAGCCATACGAGCGAGGACAGCCGTCTGAACATCACGGTCGAACGTCGTTTCTACAAGCTGGAGCCGCTCGAAGTGACGGTCGATCCGAAGAAGGCGGGCGGCGCCGAGAGCCAGCTGGGTCGCTCGGCGTTCACCGCGCGCCTGGTCAAGTCAGGCGATGCGATCGACAGCAATGCGCTGTACGTCGATGAAGTCACGCTCACGCCGCGCTCCGGCAACGCATACCACTACGGTCTGCTCGACGTGCCGCTGCCGCCGGGCGGCGATGTCGAGGCGACCAGCTGGGGCGTGTCGATCGACGGTTTGCCGGGCGAGAAGGAAGGGGTAAGCGGTCCGCAGCCGTTCGCGCGCGCCGCGTCGTACGAGATGGGTGAGCTGGCTTATCACCAGCCGGTGCCCTTGCTCGATCGTCCGGTGACGTTGCGGCAACTGGTGCGCTTTGCGTTACCGGGCACGTTCGCGTTGCCGCCGGCTCGCTACTTCCGCATGTATCAGCCGGACGCCAAGGCGTTCGAAGGCGGCAAGAGCGATCGCGTGACGACCCTGCGTATTCAGTAAGCGAGACCGCTATGTTCTCCGCTCTTTGGCACTCGCGCGATCGTCTGGCAGCTGCGCTGCGGGTTGCGCTCGCCGTGGGAGCGGGATGTGTTTTGGGTGATGGGGGCGTGGTTGCTGCGGCTGCATTGTCAGCCGCGCCGTCAATGTCGGCGCCGATTGTGCCGCTGACTTCGCCGTCAAGCCCATCGCCAATTGCGTCGTCAAGGTTGGCACCAAGCTCGTTGCCAAATGCGTCGCCAACGTCGTCGCCACGCTCATCGGCAGAGTCGGCGTCAAGCTCGTCGCTGATCGCTCCGTCAACCGCGTCCTCTGCGCAAATGCTGCACTTCGCCTGGTTGCGCGACGGTCAATTGCAGCTTTGGCAATTCAACGCCGGCGCTGCCGCGGACGGCCTCGCGCCGCAGTCCGCGCGCCCCTTGCCGGCGACACTGGAAACGCCGCTCGGCAGCGTGTGGAAGCTGTTCGTCTACGGTTATCTGGTCGATCGCAACATCGCCACGCCGGACTACACCTGCAGCGGCGGCGATCCTGAAGAAGTGTATTGCTGCATGACGGGCGGCCACGTCGACCGCGAACATGCGCTGGTGCAATCGTGCGGACGCTTTTTCGAGCCGGCACGCCTGCAACTCGATCCCGCCGACTGGCGCAAGTATTGGACGGCCGCGCATGCGCCCGTCTGGTTGCGCGACCTCCACGCGATGACGCCCACGCACCGCGTGCCGGTGACCGGCTTGCTCGCCGCATTGCAGGCGATGCCGGCACGGCCGCGCGAAGCGGCGGCGAGCACGCTGGTGTCGGTGCTGACCAGTGGGCGCGGCGAAGGCACCGTGTCGCTATACGGCAGCGTGCTGCGCGCCAAAACCTGGACCATGCCAGACCCGGCTCGGCCTGGGGCATCGATTGGCGGCGCGGCAGGCTGGCTGGCCGACGGCACGCCGGTGTGGTTGGGCGGCCCCGGCGGCAGCGCGCGCGTGCTGGCGGCGGCCGCGCCGCGCATCGCGCCGTTGCTCACACAAGTCACCGTGCCTGACGACAACGCCTGTGTGCTGGTCGACTTCTTCAGCCGCTATCCGATTCGTCAGGTGCTCGGCGACAAAGGGCCGGCAGCGGCGCCCGAGGGTCCGCTGCGTGGCGATTTCCGGATCGGCTTCGCCAACGGTAACTGGGCGCGTGTGGAAAGCCGCGGCGAACTGCGGCTCGATCGCGACGCCGCAGGTGCGCCGCAAGTGGTCGGCCGCTTCGGCATGAATGACTACGTCGCGCGGGTGGTCGAGCGGGAAGGCGACACGAGCCAGCCGGAAGCGGCGAAAGCTTTGGCGGTGGCGGCGCGCTCCTATGTCGTGCAGCATGGCAATCACGATCACGGCTGCTTCCGTATCGACGACAGCAGCAGCACGCAGCGCGTCCTGCCGCGCGCCCCGACCGCTGCCGCGCGCCGTGCGGCCGATCTGACCGACGCGCTGGTGCTCACGGGCGTGCCGGTTCAGTATCACCACGACAAGGCCGCACCCGGTCAGATGAGCTGGCTTGCCGCGAAGGCGTCCGCGCAAACCGGTCTCACTTTCGATGCCATTCTCTCGCGCACCTGGCCGCAAGCGACCTTGACGTCGTTCGAGAGCCCGCTGTCTGGCGATTGCATCCAGGTGGCCGGCGCGCAGCAATGGCTGCAGCGCAACGCGCCGTTGTGGGCGCGGCGCATGGACGGCGCGGCCGGCTACGAGACGCCTGATCTGCCGGCCGTGTGCGCAGTGCGCGAAGGACGGCCCTATGCGGACGCGCAGCGCAATCGCGTGTACGTGTATCGCTTGCAAACCGAAGAGGACCGCATTGCGTTGGCGCATGAATATATTCACCTCGCGTTCCAGCATCATCCGCGTGGCCTCGATGAAGCGTTCGTCGAACGTACCGCCCGCACGCTGATCCGTACCGACAATCCGATCCAATGAATACCGTCTCGCGCTCGCTTTCCGCCATGCTCCGCGCGCTCCCTGTGATGCGCCGGGTTCGAATTCTTGCGGCCGTTGCTTTGGCGCCGCTTATGCAGTGCGTTCGAGTTCGCGTGAAAGTCACCTTGCCATCTCTTACGCGCGGTGTTCGAGTGCACATGGCAATTGCCGTGGCCTCGGCTGCGCTGGCGGCAAGTATGGCGACGAATGTACAAGCTGCCGGCGCGGATGGCGGCGGCGGTGGCGGCGCGCTTGTCGATCTGACCGGCGCTTTTGGCGGCTGGCGCCACAGCGGACTGACGAACGAAGGCGAGCACTTCGTCGCGGCGTATCCCCGGCCGCCGGTCGACCGTGGCGCGCAACGCTATCGCACGCTGATCGAAGGACGTCTGAAGCACATCGACAAACACGCGCGCAAGCCGCCGACGCTGGTCGTCAACGGCAACCCGACGCCGCTCTATACCGACGACCAAGGCGCGTTCGCGCGCCCTTGGGCATTCGGCGCAGGCTCGAACAGCATCGAATTGATTTCCGCCGACGGCAAGCAGCGCCAGCGCATGCAGTTCTACGAAGCCGACCGCAGCAAGCCGCAAGCGAAGCTGCGCGCGATCGTCACGTGGGATGATCCGAAAGCGCAGGTGGATCTGCACGTGATCACGCCGGATGGTCTGCACGCGTTCTTCGCCAATCCCACGCTCGAAGACGGCAGCGGCTTCGACGTCGATTCGGTGGACGGCGCGGGGCCGGGGATTTTTTCGTCGGCGGCGCCCGAGCACGGGACGTGGCTGTTCTTTCTGAACTACTGGGGCAACTTCGATTCGACCGGCTACAACTTCGACGCCGCCGCGCACGAGCGCGACGTGATTACCGCGACGTTGACGCTGGTCTTCAATGAAAACACGCCGAACGAGCGGCGTGAAACGATGGTCGTGCCGCTGCGCAAGATCGGCGACCTGCTGCTCGTGAAAAGCGAGCGACTCTGACAGCGCGATGGGAGCAGTGACGATGAAGGTCAAGACGACGGGTTGGGTGAAGGCTGGCTGGATGATGCTCGTCGTCGCCTGTTTGCAGGCTGCGACGGCGGCGCACGCGAGCGATATCGACTTCGGCGCGCCGTTGAACGGCTGGCGCAACACCAGCGGCGACAGCGAGCGCTATACGCAGGATGTGCATTACCCGGCGGTATCGGTGTCGACGCCGGAAGGCCAGTCGAAGTTCGCGCTGATCGAGGGACAAATCCGTAACGCGCCGAAGAAGAAGGGCACCACCGTGGGCACGCTGGTGGTCGACGGTACGCCGTTGCCGCAGCGCGTTGAGGAGGACGGCAAGTTCTCGCGGCCTTACGCGTTTCCGTCCGGCAGCAACAGCGTTGAACTGCGGGCGCCGGACGGTTCGCGCAAGCGCGTGCAGTTTTACGACGCGTACAGCGGCAAAACGCAACCGAAGTTGCGCGTGGTGCTCGCATGGGACACCGACGGCACCGATCTGGACTTGCATGTGGTCTCGCCGGACGGCGTGCATACCTGGTATGGCGATCGCGTTGCGCCGAATGGCGGTGCGCTCGACGTGGATGTGACGACCGGCTATGGGCCGGAGATTTACTCGTCGGCGGCGCCGTTGAAGGGCACGTATCTCGTCTACGTGAATTACTACGGCAACGGAAACAGCGGCAGCGATATGACCGTCGCGCAGGTGACGATCATCACGAACGAAAATACGCCCTGCGAGAAGAGCGAAACGATTCGGGTGCCAATGCGTAAGCCGGGCGAGCTGACGCTCGTGAAGACGTTTGTGATGCCTTAAGTCTAACGCTGTGCGTTTTTTGCCTGCGGAGCCGCTCGCTCCGGTGCTTGCGACCCGGTGCGAGCAGGGCATGAAATCTCAACGCGCACAACGACTTGCATGAGTCTTGCGCAGGATATCCACAGGCTTGCGAACAATTTGTGTGGATAAATGCGGCGGTTGCCGACGGCACTCGGGCGGTACTCCATTTAGCCCGGCACCAATCAGCCGTAACCCATGGAAGGACGATGTCCCGACGGTTATGCCCGTAGCCAGGACGCAGTTGCTATGCCGCTATTGGTATGTGCTTTTTCGGATGGGGGAGCAGGGCGGACGGAACGATGCCCGGAATTGCCAATCGCCAGAGCGGCGTAAGTTGGACGCACCTCGCTTTTGATAAGCCTGGCGCGGCCCAACTGATCGACACGGTTCGCGATTGAACCGCGCGTTGTGTACGGCATGCACTTGCCGTGCATGATGCACGACAAGCGCAACGACCGGCTTAGCGGTCGAGGAACGACTTCAGGCGGTCTGCGCGGCTCGGATGCATCAGCTTACGCATCGCCTTGCTCTCGATCTGACGAATCCGCTCGCGCGTGACGTCGAATTGCTTGCCGACTTCTTCGAGCGTATGGTCCGACTTCGTGTTGATGCCGTAGCGCATACGCAGCACCTTCGCTTCGCGCGGCGACAGCGAGTCGAGCGCGTCGTCGATGGCGGCGCGCAAGTCGGCTTGCATCGCTGCGTCAGCCGGCGAGGAAGCTGCCGAATCTTCGATCATGTCGCCGAGCGTGGCGTCGCCGTCGTCGCCAACCGGCGTTTCCATCGACACCGGCTGCTTGGCGATCTTCAGAATGCCGCGCACCTTCTCTTCCGACAGTTCCATGCGTTCTGCCAGTACTGACGGATGGGCTTCCTGACCGGTCTGCTGCAGGATCTCGCGCGAAATGCGGTTGAGCTTGTTGATCGTTTCGATCATGTGCACCGGCACGCGAATCGTGCGCGCCTGGTCGGCGAGCGAGCGCGTCACGGCCTGGCGAACCCACCAGGTTGCATACGTCGAAAACTTCCAGCCGCGGCGGTATTCGAACTTGTCCACCGCCTTCATCAAACCGATGTTGCCTTCCTGGATCAGGTCGAGGAACAGCATGCCGCGGTTGACGTACTTCTTCGCGATCGAGATCACGAGACGCAGATTCGCCTCGATCATCTCGCTCTTGGCCTTGCGCATCTTCGACTCGGCCGCAACCATCTGACGATTGATCTCTTTCAGATGCTTGAGCGGCAGCGAAACGGTCGCTTCGATGTCGATCAGCTTTTGCTGTTCCGATTGGATTGCCGGCAGATGGCGCTCCAGCGCCGCACCGAACGACGACGAACCGCGCGCGGCGCGCTCCGTCCAGCCGAGGTCGGCTTCGTGACCCTTGAACGACTCGATGAACTGCTCGCGCGGCATGCCGCTCTTCGTCACGACGATTTGCAGAATGTTGCGCTCGATCGCGCGAACCTGCGCGACCTGGCTTTGCACGTCGCCGCACAGGCGGTCGATCGTGCGGGCCGTGAAGCGAATCTTCGCGAGGTGCTGCTGGATCTCTTCGCGGGCGCGCTGATAGGCTTTCGACGTGACGTCGCCGCGCGTGTGCGAGGCGTTCTGCTGGTCGGACAGAATGCCGACTTGCGCGAAGATTTCCAGACAATCGCTGGTGAGCTGCTTCAGACGTGCTTCGTCCGCTGCCGAGGAGTCGGCCGGACCGGCGTCGTCGTCGTCTTCGCTATCGCTGTCGTCATCGTCGGTCGCGTCGGCGTCGACGTCTGCTGCGGCGTCCGCGCTCGCGTTGGCGTCTTCCGCGGCGAGCGTGTCTTCATTCAGACCGTCGACCAGTTCGTCGATCCGCAGTTCGCCGTCCGCTACCTGTTGGGCGCTCGCCAGAATGGCGGAGATCGCGAGCGGGCACGCGGCAATCGCCTGCACCATTTCGTGAAGACCGTCTTCGATGCGCTTCGCAATCGCGATTTCGCCCGCGCGGGTCAGCAGCTCGGTTGCACCCATTTCGCGCATGTACATACGCACGGGGTCGGTCGTACGGCCGAACTCGGAATCGACGGTCGACAACGCGACTTCGGTTTCCTCGTCTGCCTGATCGTCCGACACCACGGCGGGGGCGTTCGAGTTGAGCAGCAGGGTTTCCGCATCCGGAGCCTGCTCGTAGACCGACACGCCCATGTCGTTGAAGGCGCTGACGATGCTGTCGATTGCCGCCGTCTGCGCGAAGTTGTCGGGCAGGTGGTCGTTGATCTGCGCGTGGGTCAGGTAGCCTTGCTCCTTGCCCAGCTGGATCAGCGCGCGCATCTGGCGTTGACGCTCTTCGGCTTGTTGCGGCGGCAGTTCAGCCGCTACGGGGATCGCTTTGCCTGCGCCCTTGCCCTTGGCTGTACGGCCAGCGGGCGCTTTGGCGGCGTATCCGGCAGTTTCGTGTTGCGAATCTTCGCGATCAAAAGGGTTCACGTATTCTCCTCTAGAGGCTTCGCTATGAGACGCAAGACGCTACCGTCAGGCGTTTCGAGCATGGCTCAACATCACCTGAGTGACTCAACGCGGTTGTTTGGCTGTGCTCTTGGGGAGCAAAAAAGATGAGCCCGCGCGAAGCGGGCCGATAGAAATGTGCGAAATTCGCGCGGCTCGTAGTATATCCGAACTTGCGCCTTCGCGCTCATTGTGAGCACACGATTTCGTCGTGCGCTCCTGTCGACGGCCTGTTCGCGCCCCGCTAGTCATAGGGCGGATGCTTGTCACAGGCGGCGCGTCGACAGCTCGCCGCGCCTAACGACAGGCTTCCTACTATAGATGAAGTCGCGCACCCTCACACGGCGTGCTCGCATTCTGCTGCCTTACTATATATAGGGGCGCTGAGGAGGGATGCAAGTTCTGGCGTTGATTCGCACTTACCCAAAAGAAAATTCACAGAAGGGGGTTGACGACCTGTCGGTCGATCTTCATAATCTCGTTTCTCTGCTTCTGATGCAGCGACGCAGAACGAAGCGGTACCGGTGGTTGCGAGGCGGGCGGTTGATGCCTGCAGTGCGCGGTGCGGTTTTGGTGGTGAATGCGTAATCGATCTTTAAAAATTAACAGCCGATAAGTGTGGGCGCTTGATGCGCGACGCGCAGTGGACTCTTCGGGGTCTGCTGGAAGCGAAAGTATCAAGTCTCACACTAGTATTAAAGGAAGGTTTTCCTGCTGGGGTGGAAACACGCTGGCAGGATGATCATTCGTCAGTACGTTGAGTGAGCGACCGGTTCGTAACAGAACCGAAAAACAGTAACAGGTTTGAACTGAAGAGTTTGATCCTGGCTCAGATTGAACGCTGGCGGCATGCCTTACACATGCAAGTCGA
>NZ_JABBGJ010000056.1 GCF_012927345.1 Paraburkholderia polaris | reverse complement strand
GCTCAGCAAGCTCTACGAACGAACCAGCATCATCATCACCACCAACCTGAGCTTCGCTGAGTGGGCCAGTGTGTTCGGCGATGCAAAGATGACGACGGCGCTGCTCGACCGGCTCACGCACCACTGCCACATTGTAGAAACAGGCAACGATAGCTATCGTTTCAGAAACAGCACGACACAGCCAAAGAAGGAGAGAAAGAAGACCCAGACACCCACCGAATAACCCGCAAAGCTGGTCCAACGGGTGGGTCAGAATTCAATGCAAATCCCGGGTCAGGATTCCGTGCAAATCAACATCGAAGTAGACCTGATCGACCGTTCCAATATCGCCGTCGATCGCGCTGACTGTGCAGCCATGTAGATCCTTTATGCTCCGCAACATGATTTCCTCCAACATAGAAGCGGGCGAGCGGGGAAACGTCACGCGCTATACATCTATCTAGACGATAAGGGAATGAAGCCGACTGACTTTGACGCAATCGAAAGACCCGCCGGCCATCAACCCGGTGCGGGTCAGAACGAGCACATCGACCTGCCTGGTCCGGTGCTTGCGCGTCCCTTCCAACCTGTCAGACGGTGCTGTCATTACGATACGTGAGTGCGATTGGAGATGCGGTACGACACCGTACAAATGGCGGATACGGCTCTATATCCGACGATGCCGGCGGGCGACGAGCCGCACACGCATGGGGCCTCAGATAGCGACCAGAAGATTTCGTCGGCCGATCATTGGTTGGTCGAGACTGACCGCTGCCGTACCGAATTTCTTTGACTGACGCTCCAAACTGAGCGTGTGCGCTTACGGGTCATTGAACTGCGCATGACTGCTCTGCCCATCCGACCTGAAGTGGCGGCGACGCGCAGACTTTCTGAGAAGGAAGCATCGGACCGAGCGCGCAGCGCGTCGCCGAAGCGATCGGGAAAGTGTGCGCCGCGCAGAAAGCGGCTTACAGTGCTGTTGGATGCGTTGAAGATTTCAGTATTCGCGAGACTCGCGATCACCTAAGTGCGGTCATGCAGTGCGGAGCATGAAGAGGACCAGAATGAAAGCCAGGTCGGAGGACTTTCGGGTGCATCAGGGCGACGAGATCGATCTCCAGAAATGGCCGACGAACGTAGCGCCAGTCTACGTGTCGAAACACGACTATAAGAAGTTTCTCGCGGAGCATGTTGTGCAACTGAGCGCGCAACAGCAGCTCTTCTACGCGTCCAACCGCCATGCGATCCTGTTGATCTTTCAGGCGATGGACGCGGCAGGAAAAGACGGTGCGATCAGGCATGTGATGTCTGGAGTCAACCCGCAAGGCTGTCAGGTGTTCAGCTTCAAGCATCCTAGCCCAAGGGAGCTGGAGCACGACTTCCTCTGGCGCACTACCCGCGATCTGCCGGAGCGAGGGCGAATCGGCATATTCAACCGCTCTTACTACGAGGAGGTCCTGATCGTGCGTGTTCACCCGGAGATTCTGCGCAACGAAGGATTACCGGATGCTGCGCTTGATGATGGGGCGGTATGGAAAAACCGATACCGTTCGATCGTGGACCTGGAGTGGCACCTTGAGCGAAATGGCACGCGTGTCATTAAATTTTTCCTCCACCTTTCCCCGGATGAACAGCGTAGGCGATTCCTGGAGCGTATTGACTCTCCGGACAAGAACTGGAAATTCAGTACCGCGGACATCGAGGAACGGAAATTCTGGAAGCAATACATGAATGCGTACGAGCAATGTCTGAGCGCTACAAGCACACGACATGCGCGATGGTACATCGTACCTGCTGACGACAAGCGCAACGCGCGGTTGATCGTTTCGCGGATCGTTCTCGATACGTTCGAAGCGCTGAAAGTGGCTTGCCCCAAAGCGAGCCCACGGCGTCGGCGGGAGTTGCAGGAAATTCGCAAGCGCCTTGCCGTATGAAGTCCTGTGCTAAAACAGGTTGTGAACTCATCGTTCATCCCCATGACGCTGCGAGGAACTGAGTAGTTTCCGAGCCTATCGCTGATGCCGGGTGCGCAACTATCATTTTGATCATCGGTGGTTGGGCTCCGGACCCGACAGTGGCTTGCGAGCCAGCATTTGAGCCAACGCGCCGATCCGTATTTTCAGTTTATCTATCCTCGGAGCGTTGAGTCCAGACTCATCAATGCCCATCGCGCTATTCATCCCGAGGCTTCGCCATGCAGGATGGAAAAAATGCCGAACCAACTCTGTGAGATCTGCAACGCGCGTCCCGCCGTCGTTCGAGTCGTCGTGGCGCAAAACGGCAAGCGCAAGTCGATGTCGATCTGCGACTACCACTACCGTGAATTGACACGACATCAAAGCATGGTGTCCCCGTTCGATTCGATTCTCGGGCAGGGTGGGTTGTCGAATTTTCTAGGCGGCATGGACGCCCAAGCGGTCGACGAGTCATCGTGGTCCGCAGACCTGGAGAAGGAATCTGTCGAACCGACCGATGCGTTCAGTGAGCAAACAGTCGAGCTTCTGCAGCGCGCCGGAGAAAAGGCACATGAGTTACATCGAACCGAACTCGACACAGAGCATCTGCTGTACGTGCTCGCCGATACCGATGTCGGTGTGGCTTTGCTGAAGGAACTGAAACTTTCGCCGGAAGACATCAAGAGCTACCTGGATCAGCATGCACCGCATGGCATTTCCCCCGTCGAGGCAACGACGGACCGGATGACGATTTCGCCACGGCTCAAGAAGGTATTCGTTCATGCCTTTGAGGCGTCACATGAATTGGGACACTCCTATGTCGGCCCTGAGCATCTGCTGATCGGTCTTGCTTCTGTCTCAGACAGTCTCGCTGGAACGCTGCTGAAGAAGTACGGTGTGTCGCCGGAAATGATTCGTCAGAAGACCGTGAAAGTGATCGGCAAGGGATCGGAGGATGGCCGCGTCGAAGCGTCGACCGGCACACCTACGCTCGACAAATTTGGTCGCGACCTGACAGCGCTCGCCAAACAGGGCAAGCTCGACCCGGTGGTAGGGCGCGCGCAGGAAATCGAAAGCACGATCGAGGTGCTTGCTCGGCGCCGGAAGAATAATCCAGTGCTGATCGGCGAGCCAGGCGTCGGCAAAACTGCGATCGTCGAAGGCCTTGCACAGCGGATTGTCAACGGCGAAGTGCCCGAAGTGCTCCGCGGCCGGCGTCTGGTGGAAGTGAACCTCAATTCCATGGTGGCGGGTGCCAAGTACAGGGGCGAGTTCGAGGAGCGCGCAAAAGCGCTGATCGATGAAGTAACCGCCAAAAAGGATGAACTCATTCTCTTTATCGACGAATTGCACACCATTGTCGGCGCTGGACAAGGCGGAGGTGAGGGGGGGCTCGACATCGCCAACGTATTGAAGCCTGCACTGGCGCGCGGTGAGCTTAGCCTGATTGGCGCCACGACCTTGAACGAATATCAGAAGTACATCGAGAAGGATGCTGCGCTTGAGCGCCGGTTCCAACCGGTACTCATTTGCGAGCCGACCGTAGAGCAAACCATCGTGATCCTTCGGTGCCTGCGCGACAAGCTTGAAGAACACCACCAGGTCACATTCTCTGACGAGGCCTTTGTTGCGGCAACCGAGTTGGCCGATCGGTACATCACGAATCGCTTTTTACCGGACAAGGCGATCGATGTGATCGACCAGGCGGCCGCTCGCGTCCGGATTGGTGCCAGCTCAAGGCCTCTCGCCATGCAGGAACTCGAAGCGGAGATGGCGCAGCTGAAACGCGAGCAGGACTATGCGTCGTCACGCAAGCGCTACGATGCGGCCAAGGTGCTTGAGCAAAGCATCAAGATAAAGAAGACAGAGCTCGATGAGCAGACGGAAGCCTGGCAGCGCAAAACAGGTTCGGAAACGCTGGAGGTGACGGTGCTCGCAGTAGCCGCTGTCGTTTCGAAACTGACGGGCGTTCCTGTAAGCGAACTGACCCAGGAGGAGCGTGAGAAGTTGCTGAAGCTTGAAGAGCGGTTGCGCGTGCGCGTGATTGGTCAGGACCAGGCTGTGAAGGCGGTAAGCGATGCGGTGCGGGTATCGCGAGCGGGGCTAGGTCAGGCCAACCGGCCGATTGCGACGTTGCTCTTTCTTGGACCGACGGGCGTCGGTAAAACGGAGCTGGCTAAAGCGCTCGCGGAAACGGTATTCGGCGACGAGCAGGCGATAATCCGCATCGACATGTCCGAGTATATGGAGCGCCATGCGGTCGCTCGTCTGATCGGGGCGCCGCCGGGCTATGTCGGCTATGACGAGGGTGGTCAACTGACGGAGCGAGTGAGGCGCCGGCCATACAGCGTCATTCTGCTTGACGAGATCGAAAAAGCGCATGCCGATGTGAACAACGTCTTACTCCAGGTGTTCGACGACGGACGACTGACTGACGGAAAGGGACGTGTGGTCGACTTCTCGAACACGGTTATCATCGCAACCAGCAACCTGGGTGCGTCGCTGATTATGGACGACCTCGAACAGGCGCCAGCGGAGCGGATGAGCGAGAAAGCGCTTCGTGATGCATTGCTGCAGGTGCTCAAAGGCTACTTCAGACCGGAATTCCTCAACCGGATCGACGAAGTCATCGTGTTCCACTCGCTGACGCGGGAAGATATTCGTGCAATCGTCCGGATACAACTGGACCGCGTCGTCCGTACTGCAGCGGCACAGCGCATCACCGTGCAAATTGACGATTCTCTGGTCGAGCACCTGGTGGAAACCGGCTATCAACCGCAATACGGGGCACGCGAACTCAAGCGCCAGATCAGACTCGAAGTGGAGACGTACCTTGCGCGGGAGATCCTTGGCGAGGCGTTAAAAAGCGGCAACACCGTGCGTCTGGCTTTTGACGCGACAATCGGTCAGGTGAGCATCACCTCCGTCGATTTGCCACCGCCGGCGAAGCAAAAAACCAGAAAAGTTAAGAAGGATGAGCATGCGGAGGACGCCGTCTGACCTGTTCGGATAGCTTCGTTGGTTCTGGTTGCCGTCCCGCGATAGGCGCCTACGCCTGATCGTCCACGATGCTGACTTTGGGCGATGGAGCTGTGGCGATGGGGCCGCCGGATGCGGCAGACGGCTCGGCCTCGTACGAGGCCGCAGCCAGTGCCAGACGCGCTAGCGCCGGAAGGGAGCCGGCGCCCGTTTTCGTCATGATCGCGGCACGGTGGTTTTCGACCGTCCGTTGGCTAATCGAAAGATCCGACGCAATGATCTTGCTCGGTTGACCGGCTAGCACACGTTCCATGATCTGGTGCTGGCGTGGCGTTAGCGTGGCGACGTGGCGTGCCGCCGTCTCACGCCACGCGAACAGTTTGTTCGAGTCGCGCGATTGTTCAAACGCGCGTCTGATGCCGTCGAGCAGCTCGGTCCGCCCGATCGGTTTTTCGATGAAATCGACAGCGCCGGCCTTCATGGCGCGGACTACCATTGAAACATCGCTGTGACCCGTGATCATGATCGCCGGGAGTGGCCGCTTCGTTTCGCGGATATGTTCCAGCAATTCAAGTCCACTCATGCCCGGTAAGTAGCCGTCTATCAACAGACAGGCTTCACGCCCCGAATGATAGCTTGAGAGGAACGCTTCGCATGTGGGATAGGTTTCGACGGTCTGGCCGTCTTCCTCGAGTACGGCTCTTATCGCATCACGTACGTTGGTATCGTCGTCCACCACAAAAATGACCGGTTCCGACCCGCCTTCCCAAGGCATATCGGCGTGATGCGGGACCGACGCTGGCGCAACTGGAGGCAACTCCGGTAAGAGGCGCTGGATCATCTGTGAGAGCGTGTTCAACTGCACTGGCTTGTTCAGTTGCGCACACTGCTGGAGCGCGATTGCCCTTAGCGTCTCCGTCGATATGTCGCCCGTCAGGATGATGGTCGGGATTTGACGGCGCAGCGTTTCCCGTAACTTCGTTGCGACCTGCAGACCGTTCATCCCGTTTGGCAGGTTGTAGTCCGCAAGGATCAGGTCTGGGCGGAACGTATCGCGAGTCACCCATTCAAGCGCCGCGGTTCCATCCCGCGCAGCAGCCGCACGGTGGCCTTCGTCGGTGAGAACGAGTTCCAGTAAGCTGCGCACTTCAGGATCATCCTCGATGACCAGAATGGCGCCGGTTCGGTGGGCGGTATCGACGATCTCATCGTTGACTTTTGTCGGTTGCGGGACTGCGGGGCTGGCGGGTTCCTCCACGGCGGCCCCAACTTCGATGGTAAATACCGAACCCTTGCCCGGCTCGGAGCGTACCCGAATCCGATGCTTCAGCAGGCGCGCGAGGCGCTGGGAAATGGACAAACCCAGCCCAAGGCCAAGTCGACGCTCGCGCGCAGCATTGTTGAGCTGATGGTATTCGTCGAAGATCGATTTAAGCTCTGTATCGGGAATGCCAATTCCAGTGTCCCATACCTCTATGCTTATCACGCCGTTCCGTCTCCGGCACCCTAGCAACACCTTACCGCGCTGCGTATATTTCAGCGCATTCGAAAGCAGGTTGCGGATTATCTGATCAAGCAGGCGCGGGTCGCTTTGTATCGATAGATGGCAAGGCACCACATGCAAGGAGAGGCCTTGCGCCTGCGCGTGGTACGCGAACTCGTCTCTCAGCCGGTCAAACAGCGTATTGACACAAAAGCAGGAAATTTCAGAATGGACTGTTCCAGCCTCGATCTGATTGATGTCGAGTAATGTGTTCAGCATGCCGGACATCGCGTCCAGCGTCTGCTCAAAGCGGGTAACGATTTTACCGGCTGCATCGCCCTCCACGTGCTTCACCAGCAACGAATGAAGTAGCGTCAGTGTCTGCAGCGGTTGCCGCAGGTCGTGGCTTGCAGCTGCCAGAAACCGGGACTTGGCAACGTTGGCGAGGTCGGCTTGCTGGCGTGCTGCTTCGAGCGCTTTCGCAGTGTGCTTTCTGTCCGTGATGTCGGTGAACGTGATGACCACGCCTTCGATGCCATTGTCGTCGGTGCGATAGGGCAGGATTCGGCGGATGAACCACACGCCGCTGCGTGCTTCGATTTCCCGTTCGATTGGGGCACCGTGCTGTAATACGGTCTGTGCATCCGTGAGCAGATCACCGTCAGCCGCGAGCGAGCGCAGATCCGCGAGGGGACGGCCGACGTCGCCGGGAATCACACTGAAAACCAGTTTCGTGGCTGGGGTGAAGAAGCGGATGTTCAGGTCTGTGTCGAGAAAGAGCGTCGCAACATCAGTGCTGTAGAGAACGTTCTGCAGATCGTTATAGGTTGTTCGCTGACGCTCCAGCGTTTCCTGCAACTGACCATTTAGTGCGGTGAGCTCCTCGTTAAGCGACTGCAACTCTTCCTTCGAAGTGACCAACTCCTCATTCGTCGACTGATATTCCTCATTGACCGACAGCGCTTCCTCATTGATGGTCTTCTGCTCTTCACCGGCGAGTTCAAGACTACGGATGGCGCGTTGCAATTCGTCGCGGGTCGTCTCAAGCTCGCGTCCAAGTTCCGCGACTCGGGAAACATCTGCTGGAGGAATCGGATTGGTGCGCGGCTGCGCGCGTTCAGGCAGGTCGACAAAACAGATAAGCAATAGCGTCTCGCCTTCGTTCGATACGGGCAGAACGTCGATGTTGAAGGAAACCTGATTGCCATCGCGCGATGTGCTGCCACCGTTGACGACCACGCGCGTACCCTCCTGGCTGGCCTGCTCTGTAGCCATTCTCAGTCTCGTGCGCATGCCGTCGGGCGCCATGGAGAGCACGTCGTGCGTAGGTGCGCCGCGTGGCACATGTAGATAGCGGTCGGTGGCCCCAAGGAAGAACAGGCACTCATGATTGCGGTCGGTCAGCACCGCGGCCGGTGCATAGGCCTCAAGGACGAGCCGCCGGCACAGATCGGCTATCCCGGCGTGGCGCGGGCGAACAGGCGTCACTTGCCCTTCGCGAAGTGGAGCGCGGGGAAGTTCGCCGTTACCGACCAGAAAGCCAAGGTCTCCTGGCCGGGAACGGCCGATATGCCTATAAACACGCTCTGCTTTCGAAACAAGCTCGAAACGTCCGGCAGTGTTGCCGGCAGTCTCGGCGCTGCCCAGAAGCAGGATGCCTCCTTCACGCAAGGCGAAATGAAACAGCGATATGACTTTTGCCTGCGCCTCGGGCATAAGATATATCAGCAGGTTGCGGCATGAAACAAGATCGAGACGCGAAAAAGGCGGATCGGCCAGCACGTCCTGGACCGTGAATACCACGACTGACCGGAGTTCAGGTAAGACCCGGTACTGGTGTTCCTCCTTGGCAAAGAACCGCGCCAGTCGCGCGGGAGATACGTCGGCCTCAATGCTCTTAGCGTAAAGGCCCTCACGCGCCCTGGCGACAGCGTCGGGGTCGATGTCGGATGCAAACACCTGCAGCTTGATATCGATACCGGCCAAAGCGATCTGTTCGCGAATCACCATCGCAAGGGAATAAGTCTCTTCGCCGGTGCTGCACCCGGCTATCCAGATGCGCACAGCCTGACCGGCTGCGCGGCTTCGAACCAGTTCAGGTACGACAGTTTTCTCGAGAAACTCGAACACCGAAGGATCGCGAAAGAAACGTGTGACATTGATAAGCAGATCCGCCGCCAGCCGGCCCAACTCCTCGCTGTCGCGCTGTAGAACCTCGAGATATTGGCCGATTTCACCGGTGTCCAGCGCTACCAGCGCCATGCGCCGCCGGACCCTGCGCAGCAGGGTGCCGGGCTTGTAAAACGTGAAGTCGTGGGTAGTCCTGGCGCGCAGCAATTCAACGATCTTCGATAATCCCGCCGGCTTTGCCTCTTCCCCGCCAGCCAGGGTATTTTTATCAGGTAACGCCATGCGACGCTGGAATTCAGTTAGCGCGGCGGGTATCGCATGAGCAGAGAGAACGAGGTCCACTCCACCCGTGGCGATCGCGCTTCGCGGCATGGAATCGTAGGCCGCTTCGTTCGGGTCTTGGGCAATCACGAGACCCCCTGCTTCCCTGATGGCTTTCAACCCGACGCTGCCGTCGGCACCCATGCCGGAGAGAATCACGCAGACGGCGCGCGCTCCATATTCGTCAGCCATGGAGTGCAACAGAAAATCGAACGGCAGGCGGGCGCCATGGCGAGCCAGCGGCTTCGAGAGGTGAAGCGCGCCGTTGCGGACTGAAAGCGAAACGCCGGGCGGAATAACATACAAATATTCGCGCTCGATCAGCATTCCGTCTTCCGCCTGCAGCACGCTGACAGACGCGTATTCGCCCAGCAGATCGACCATCATGCTTTCATGAGTCGGATCGAGATGCTGAACCAGAACAAATGCCATACCGGCATTGATGGGGAGTGCACCGAGCAACTTCCTGCAGGCGTCGAGACCGCCTGCCGATGCGCCTATTCCGACGACGGGAAAGTCCTCGGATTTCGGCTCGGCAACGCTGCTGGGAAGGCGCCGCTCACCTGAGCGGGTTGGGAGTTTGTCAGCGCGATGGGAAAGACTTTCAGGCATGAAAGATTGCCTTGACGGGTTGCCTTCACGAGGAAGACATGGTTTTGATGGTACACGAGTTTTCTTTCATGTCCTGAACGCATCAAATGGTCCCGGTCAGGGTTGACGATGTCGATCTGAGTAGTTTCCGAGTCTGCCTCAACATTCAGCCCGGCACTATGATGAAGGCAAATGAGGTTAGGAGGGATGTGATGAGCACGGTCATCGCGAAGCTACAGACGGAGCATGTGAGGCTTGCGCGATTGGTGCGCTTGTTGAACCATCAGTCATGTCTCCGCACGGACGCGAGCGCGCCGAATATTGCGCTGCTGGTGGATGCGTTGTGTTATCTGACACGCTTTCCTGACGTGAGTCACCACGTGATTGAAGACCGGATGGTCGACGTGCTCCTGGCGAAGAAGGCGTTGTCAGTTGAGGTCGGTCAAGAAATCGAATCACAGCATGCGACATTGATCCGGGACGGTCGCGACCTGTTGCGCGACCTGGAGTCGGCGGTCCGGGGAGAAAACATGTCGCAGGAGTTAGTGGATATCCGAATTCGACTCTACGCAGAGCGGCTACGGCACAACATGGTCGTTGAAGAATTGACGCTATTTCCCGCGGCTGAGAAGAGCCTTAGCGAGGAAGATTGGCGCACCGTTGAGGGAGCGAATTCGCAAGCTCGGCCTGATCCGCTTTTCGATAACGAGCCAGACCTGCAGTTCGCCGAGCTATTCAGGGTCATTACGACCGAGGCGACTACGGTGTCTGCCGAATTTCCTTTTTGAGCCGATTTATATTCCACGTTCGCATCCAGCGGACGCTCGCCTGTCCGGAGCCTCATCATGTCGAAGAAATTCCTTAGCCGCGAACAGATCCGGCAGCAAGTTCAGCAGCGCCTGCAGCCAAGCCCGACCAAGCTGACGGGATTGGCTGAGATGGCCGTTCCAATGCCGAAACCTCATTCGCTTGATGCGCATGCGCGCAATTGGGATATGGAGGAATTTGGCGGCACAGGGTATGGCGGATACGTCCGGAAGGTCGTTGACGAGGCGAGAAAGGAGTTCTTTCTATCCGATGCCGCCGAGCGTGACGAGATGCTGGGGGACTCGTTTGCGCATAGCTGATACCCGTGCCGTACATCCAGTTGGTTTGGTTGAATTTCGATCCCATCGGTAGAAATTCCGCGGAAGCTGCAGGGATCGTTACCGATTCAGGGAGTGGCAAATGATAGATGGGCATGACCCTCGCGGGAATCACTTGCTCGCGGCGCTGCCCCAAGCGGAGTGGGCGCGCGTTAGTGCGCGTCTTGTGCTGGTCGACATGCCATTGGGACGCGTTGTTTACGAGTCAGGGGATAGATTGAGCCATGTCTACTTCCCGACGACCTCGATCGTGTCCCTGCTCTACGTCATGGAGGACGGAGCGTCTGCCGAGATTGCGATTGCCGGTAACGAGGGCCTCGTCGGCATTGCACTCTTCATGGGCGGCGAGACAACGCCGAGCCGTGCGGTTGTGCAAAGCGCGGGTTGGGCCTATCGGCTGGATGCCCGGGTCCTGAAAGACGAGTTCGGTCGGGCAGGGCCCGTGCAGCGGCTATTTCTTCGCTACACCCAGGCATTGATTACGCAGATGGCCCAGACCGCGGTTTGCAACCGCCACCATTCGATCGACCAGCAACTATGCCGTTGGCTATTGCTGAGCATGGATCGCCTCCCGTCAAACGAGCTGAAAATGACTCAGGAACTGATCGCCAATATGCTCGGTGTGAGGCGAGCAGGAGTGACGGAGGCGGCGATGAAACTTCAGGATGCAGGGCTGATTCGCTACAGTCATGGCCATATCGAAGTACTAGACCGACCGGGGTTGGAGCAGCGGGTGTGCGAATGTTATGGCGTCGTCAAACGCGAATTCGATCGACTGTTGCCGGATTTGAGGGCGCTTTGAGTTGTTCAATTCGATATTGGCAAGAGCCGTGCAGCGAGATAGGCATGCTGTTCGCCACTTCCGCGCGCTCCAGGTGACCTGTCCCGGCTAGCCGGCACGACCACAAACTTTTGAGGTGAACTTCATGAACCTTTCAGGAAAAATCACTGACGAGAAAGGGGATTGGGCGGTGAACGCTGAGACACACGAGTCAAACGGCGGCTTTAGTTGCGAGATTCATATGACGATTCACAGCAATGGGGGCGAATTCGCCCACGAATACAAGGCTGAGCGAACGTTCGAAACTGAACAGGACGCTGTTCTTTATGGGCTGCGCGAGGGTATGGCCTGGATAGATCTCAAGATGTCGCGGACGATAAGGATGTAGTGTTCGAGAGGCTTGAGCGAGCCGTGCACGGCTTCGCCGGCTTAACCGCGCCATGCATGCGTGCGCGATGATCTGGCACAGTTCCGCTTCCGCTGAGTAGTTTCCGGCCCTATCGGAATAGGAGGCCTTGATCCATGCTGTCCTGAACCTAGGCAGCACAGGAGAAAACCATGTCGGCAAAGTCAGAGGAAGGGGCGCATCTTCTATCGGCGCAGTCGCATCACGAACAGGCTGCCAGCTTTCATCGAGAAGCGTCGAGGCACTAT
The DNA here is from genome assembly GCF_012927345.1 of Paraburkholderia polaris. Lineage (GTDB taxonomy): Bacteria > Pseudomonadota > Gammaproteobacteria > Burkholderiales > Burkholderiaceae > Paraburkholderia > Paraburkholderia polaris. Next base: position 52,429 of record NZ_JABBGJ010000056.1, on the reverse strand, counting down.
GAGACTGGCAAGGACTATGCGCACGCTGCTCACCAGGCGTGGATCGCGTATGGCCATGGCTTGCAAGCCCGAGACCGCGCAGGTGAGGTGGTCTCGCGCTATGCCGAACATGTTGTTGCAGGACAGTCGCCGGATTCGGAGACGCCGTTCAGCCTCGAAGCTGCATCTAACGGCATGGGCGAAAGCGCGCACGGCGGGCTGAGTTGTGCCGAGCATCAGGCAACGGCGGCTGACCATCATGAGCATGCCGCCCGGCGTCTCGCCGACGCGTCCAGACATTTCGCAGCCAAAGACTATGTCCCCGCGCTTCGAGAAGCTCAAACTGCGGTTGCACTTGGCGTCCTGGCTCTTTTTCATAGTGAGCAGGCTGCAAAGCGTCACGTCAAGGAAATCGGCTTGGTGAGTGCCACGACCGACGTTCTGTGATAGAGCTCTATAAAAAGCGCGCCGCTAAGTATCCGGTCGCTGAGTAGTTTCCGACGCTATCGACATGACCACCAGATCTCTACCATCAGTTTATGGAAGGCCGTCGTGTTTTCAAGACGCCGCAGTTCCAAAGCGGAGTAACGGCCACGCTCAAGATGACCGGTCTGCGTCGTCGGAGCGGACTGCCGGGAATTCGAGCCCGTCTTCAATTGGAGAAGGGCTTTCGCTGAAGCAAAACAGGGAGTATCGATATGTTGCGAAGCATTGAGAGCCTTTACGGATACCCGGTGATTGCGCGTGACGGCGAAATCGGCAGCGTCGACGAGGCCTATTTTGACGACGAGGCGTGGGGCGTCCGTTATCTTATCGTCGAAACAGGGAACTTGTTCGATAAAGAGCGGGTCCTGATTTCCCCCTACTCATTCGAGCGCGACAATCCGGAGTCCGGAACGATCAAGGTGGACCTGACACGTCAGCAGGTCAAGGACAGTCCGGGCATTGATACGCATAAACCTGTGTCGCGCCAACATGAAATCGACTACCTCGGTTACTACGGCTATCCGGCATATTGGGGTGGCGCCTATGTGTGGGGCATGGGTTCCTATCCGACGTTCGGGGCGATGGGCGCGGCGCCCGGCGTCGAAATCGACGCGCGCATGCGACGGCTTGAGCATGAAGAGGACGCACGCACCGAAGATACCCATTTGCGCAGCACCCGCGCAATCAAGGGCTATGGCATCGAGGCGGCGGACGGCGGCATTGGCCATGTTCACGGCTTTGTGTTCGACGACGTCGCGTGGGTAATCCGGTACCTGATCGTGGATACAAGAAACTGGTGGCCAGGCGGCAAGGAAGTGCTGATCGCCACGCGCTGGCTGAACCATATTGATTGGATCGGATCGACTGTGTCGACGCCGTTGACGCGCCATGAAGTCAGAAGCAGTCCGCTGTTCAGCGGCACGTTTCCGATCGATAGATCCTTCGAGGAGCGGCTACACAAGCACTACGGTCAACATGAGTATTGGCTGCCAGACGGTAGTGAAGATAGCGCCGTGGTCGAGCCGGTGGGTGAGCGATAACGAACCCGTCGGTTGTTTTGGTTGCATCCGGCAAGCGTGTCCACCTGGACACGCCATCTCTTTCGAAGAAAAACGTCATGAATCCGATCACATTGCTGATTTCCACGGTCTTTCTGCTTGCGGGTGTTGCGGCTGGCGGCCTGGTAAATATCTATTTCGGGCCTCCGCTCATTATCATTGCCTTGCTCGTCGGTATGTCTGTCAAGGTGGCGAACGTTTGGGAAAAGTTTGTGATCTTGCGCGTCGGGAAATTGCAGAGCGTAAGAGGCGCGGGGCTGTTCATGATCATTCCCGTTCTGGACAGCGTCGTCGCCATCATCGACGAACGAATCCAGACAACCGCGTTCAATGCCGAACAGGCGCTCACGAAGGACACCGTGCCTGTCAACGTCGACGCGATCATTTTCTGGCACGTTTGCGATGCACAAAAGGCAGCACTGGCCATCACGGATTACCGTCAGGCAATCGACCGTGTTGCCCAGACGACGCTACGCGAACTGATCGGCTCTTCGATGCTGGCAACGCTTCTGTCTGATCGTACCGTTGCGGACGCTCATCTGAGAGATGAGATCGGCGGCAAGACAGCGGCGTGGGGTATCGCCGTGGGCTCGGTAGAAATCCGCGACGTTGCGATTCCGGTTGCCTTGCAAGACGCGATGTCGCGTCAGGCACAAGCCGAGCGGGAAAAGCAGGCGCGCGTCATTCTTGGGTCTGCGGAAGCCGCAATCGCCGCGAACTTCGTTGAGGCCGCGAGAGTTTATGAAAAGCAACCCGGTGCTCTCCAGTTGCGCGCTATGAACATCATCTACGAGACGACTAAAGAACGCGGGGCGACGATCCTGATGCCGACATCGATGGTTGATAGCCTGAATCCGGCGCTCGCGCTTGCGATCGCGGGAGATGATCTTGCGGGTGCGGCTGTCACGCCGCTTAAGACCGCCGCATAAATAGAATGGGTCTGCGGAAACCACCCGGTCTTCCGCTAAGGCGCTAGTAAACGCTTCTCTTCAGGTGTCTCGCTTGACGCCGTTTGCGAGCGAATAGCCATGCGGATTCATACGGGCATTCGTTGGTATGTCTTCACAGCAAGATTTATGTGATTCGAAGGGAGTCGTGATGAAACGCAAATATAGTTCGATGTCGACGCGCGTATGTACGTCCTTGCTTAAATGGATGATGTCCCGAAGGCGCCGGACTATCACTCTCAGGAATCAATCCTCGGGCACGCTCGGGCAGATCATGCCGATGCTCGCTCCCGTACGCGTGAAGCCGCGCCGCAGCAACGCAAGACTTTAGGTGCGCGAGCCTTCTTCCGGAAGTGCGAGAGTCGCCGTCTCATATCGGACGAAGTGATCGGCGACGATGTCTTCGAGCGCCTCCTGACGTTTCCGACCGTCCTGGTCACTGGCCATCAGGGTTTCTTTACGAGCGACGCACTGGCAGCAATCGCCGAAATCACGATGGCCAATATCGCATCGTCTGAAAAAGCCGGCCGTGCCATTCATGAGGTCACTTGAGTGCTGGCAGGCGACATAGTGAAAATTCAACGTGAAAAACGGCATAGTGACGAATCGGAATGGCGCGGCGGCTTTAGCACTAGTTGCGGTTCTAGCCGCAACACTGTTATTGAACCGCGGAAGTAGCAGTGTCGATCCAGTGCAAGCTTCCAGTGCGCGTCCAGTAGCGGAAATCGGGGAGCAGCAACACGCCACGCAGGGGTTCAGAAGCAGGCGTGATGAGGCTAAATGGATTCTGAAAGTCGACGCAACATGAACGCGCTGGGTTTTACGCGATTCCCGCGTACCGTTACCGTCCGATGTTATCTACGCGTCGAACGACGGTATTGAGGCAGGCACGGCTTCAACTATCCCGTCAGCGAGTGACGCATCGGAGCCAGGAAAGATCAAGGCTGGCGAACCGCATATCGACGCTTCGCCTGACCTGATCGCGCCTAATGTTGCACAGGCGACAGCGCTGGATCCCGCAGGCGCCATTGAAATGGGCAAGACTTTTGCGAAGGAAGTTGAAAGACGGCTAAACGTGCCGGTTACCGCACAATTGGTCTATGGTGCAAAATTGCAGCAGGCGCTGCAGGGAAACTCCGTTGGCTCGATCGCAAACGAGTATGTGCTGCTTGTCGATCGCAGCAAGAACGTGCAGGCGCTATTCATCTACTTTCGGGCAAAGCCGGATGGCATCTGGCAGATGCTCGGAGCGACGCCGGTGTCAACCGGTCTTCCAGGAAGTTACGATCACTTCATCACGCCTCTTGGCGTCTTCGAACATACGCCGCGCAACATGGACTTTCGGTCGGAAGGGACGCTCAACGAATTCAAGATTCGAGGCTATGGTGGTCGTGATATGCGCATCTACGATTTTGGCTGGGCTCAGGGCGAACGAGGGTGGGGAAAGGGCGGGAAGTCCCAGATGCGTTTCCAGATGCACGCGACCGATCCGGACAAGCTGGAGCCCGTCCTCGGCGTTCGTCATTCAAAGGGGTGCGTGCGCATTCCAGCAGCGCTGAATGTCTTCTTTGATAACCACGGAATTCTCGACGCGGACTACGAAGCGCGGGTGGCATCGGGTCAATCGCTGTGGATATTGAAGCCCAGACGCACTCCGACACCATGGGCCGGACATTATCTGGTGATCATTGAGTCAGCCCAGAGTGTGCGGCCAGGGTGGTCGCCGCTGCCGGACGGGAAGGCCCACTCGCAATTCCCCGCTCACGGGAATACCGCTGACTGAAGCTGAAGGAACGCAAGCGGGTCGGCTGCTACGAGATCGTAATGTCATTCACCACCGCAGTTGCCCCCGGTGTCGACCAGGCGGTCATTGCGGCAAGGTCACGATCATGCGGCGTTCGGGCAGTGCCGGTCAGCCGCACTGTTCCACCGTGCGCGGTGACCGTGATGTTCTGTGGGTCGGACCAAGAGCGATAAAGGGCGTGCATGAGGTTTCCGCGCACCTGCAAAACATCGACCCCAGCTTTGATCGCGATCTGATTTGACACACCGACGACCCCTAGCAGTCTGCGTACGTCCTGGACGGCTGCCTCTCTCTGGAAATTCCAGTCAACATCTCCGCTCAGGGTAATCCAGCCGCTTTCGACCTTAACCTTGATTGCATCCCGTGGCACGGCGACGTCCCACTCTAGTCGATTGACCACTGCTGCCGCGATATCGTTATCGCTGCGCTGTGCGTCGAAGCCGAGTCGGACCTCGATCTCTTCGACTACCGCCTCGACGCCCTTCACGCGGGCGGCGGCAGTTTCAGCCGCATGTTTCTCCGCGAAGCTTTCGACGTGACCGGTTAGCGTGACGACGCCCGAGATCGCGGTCACACCGATATGTGCAGCCGTCACACTCGGCTCCCATGCGAGTTCCGCAAGGACTGCCTCTTGCAGCTTAGTGTCGTCATAGATGACTGCCATGATGTCTCCGGGAAGATTGATAAAGGGAAGATGAACTGACAGTGTTGCGTGCATTCAGCGCCTGAAGATGTCATCTTCAGCGCGAGCCTTCGTTGACTCTGAAGACGCAACCCTGTCCTGATTCTTGATGGTAGGGCGCATAACCTTCGCGCGACAGAGTCGGAAACTACTCAGATCTCCACGCTTAGGCACCGGGCCCACTAACGTGAACCGGGCGCGCCCCATCCATGCGGAACGGACCGCTGCGAATCGTTCAATTCCTAGGCGAGCCGCGAACTGGACTGCTTGAGTGTTTTCCGAGCCTGTTGTGTCGGGCGTTTGTCAGCTACTGTGCATCCAGATGTGACTCGATTCGTGGAGTCAAACTTAGCCACGCCCGGTTGATTGCGACCGCCCGCCATCATTTTGGACAGATGCCACGCATGACAGGTCGCCAAGCCCAAGCCCCCTCGCCAGACCGCCACGGCGCCCTGTCCGCCGGCATTTTTGATGTCGACGGCGTGTTGCTCGCGTCTCCTCACGAACGTGCTTGGCGCGAAGCGCTCAAGGGCTTCGCCGATGAAGCAAGGTTCACCACGGCGATGTACCAGTCTCAGGTGGCTGGAAAGCCGCGACTGAGTGGCGCGCTCGCAGCGCTGCAAGCGCTAGGGGTGCCGAACGCCGCGCAACGCGCTGAAGCATATGCAGAGAGCAAGCAGAGGCGGTTAGAGGCGCTCATCGGCACCGGCGCCGTGTCGGCTTTTGCAGACGCACTTCGTTTCGTTAATGCCGTAAGGGCACTCGGCTTTCCGATTGCCGTCGCGTCATCCTCGAAGAATGCTAACGACATGATGCGGCGCATCCGGCTTGATGACCACCGCAGCCTCTTCGACGTATTTGGCGCCAATGTCTGCGGCCAGGATTTGCCTGCCGGCAAGCCGGATCCGGCGATATTCCTGCTCGCTGCCGCGGAGCTGCCCGCCGCGCCTGAGCACTGCTTCGTGGTCGAAGATGCGCCGGCTGGTATCGAGGCCGCCCGCGCGGGTGGAATGGCAGCACTTGGGGTCGCGCGGCTGGATGATGCGAAGTCGCTCTGGGCGGCAGGCGCCAATCTGGTCGTGACTAGTCTGGACGAGATCGATCTCGATCAACTGTCTCGAGGAAGGCTTTGCCGGCGGGTCTATGAAAAGTCCTGAACAGTTAGATCAGGTGATGCGCCCAACCGCCGATTCGAGCTGGATCGTGCTGGAAGAAGGCTACGACTCTTTGCTTGAATGTAGCCGCGCCGCGCGTTTCGCGATCAGTAACGGCTTTTTAGGCGTGCGCGGTGCGCGGGCGATACACCGTGGCGGTCGGTGGGTAGCCAACTCGCGAACACTCGTTGCCGGACTGTTCGATACAGCCGGTGAAGAGCCGGCCATCCCGAGACTCGCCGTGGCGCCCGACTGGATGAAGGTTCGGATCCTGCTGCAAGGGGAACCTCTGATACACCACATCGAGGACGCAACGGGGCAGGAGAGGATCCTCGACATGCAGCGTGGCGCTGTGATCGGCAGGGCGCGCCTGTCGAACGCGTCTGCTTCCGGCGTAAAGTTGCGGAGTTTCCATATCGCTTCTCTCAGCCAGCGCGCGATTGGAATGCAAATCATCCTGCTGGAGATGGAACAAGGGGCAATCGAGGTCACGCTGGAAGCGTCGATCGACGCGGTGGATATCGGTCTGTTATCCGACCGTGCGGAGCACGGTCTCAGCGTATGGCGCACGGAATCCTCCGGTACACGCCTCGCGGTCGCCACCGCAGTATCCCTGCAGATTGACCGGCGCCTCGTTCCTTCTACCGTATGCGGCCTGTCGCAATGGTCGTGGAAGTGGACGTCGAGCCCGGGACAGGTTATATGTCTCGCGCGGACGGTGGCCATGACACGCGCCGGCAAGGATGATATCGATCCTGCTCGTGGCGCGCAGGAAGCTCTGGAGTCTGCGCAGATGATGGGTTGGCCAGCCGTGGTAGCGGCGCACGAGAGGGCGTGGGATAACCGCTGGGCGTGCAGCGACGTCGAGGTTGAGGGCGATCCAGTCGCGCAACAGGCTTTACGATTCGCGCTCTACCATCTGAACGGCGCGGCCAATCCAGCCGACGAACATGTTTCGATCGCTGCGAGAGCACTCACGGGCGACGACTATCACGGGCACGTCTTCTGGGACACGGAAATATATCTGCTGCCGTTCTACACGTTGACGTGGCCTCAGGCAGCACGAGCATTGTTGATGTATCGCTTCCATACGCTCAGCGGAGCACGGGCGAGAGCAGCGGCAATGGGCTGGCAGGGTGCGTTGTATGCCTGGGAATCGGCCGATACCGGTGCGGAGACATGCCCCTCTCAAGTCGTCGGTCCTGATCGAAAGCTTGTGGATGTCAACTGCGGCAAGCAGGAACAACACATCAGCGCGGACATTGCATACGCCGTCTGGCAATACTGGCGGATCACCGGAGATGATGCGTTCCTCCGCGAGGCCGGCGCAGAGATTCTTCTGGAGACCGCTCGCTTCTGGGCAAGCCGCACGACGATGGAATCCGATGGCCATTGTCATATTCGCGGCGTGATCGGACCTGATGAATATCACGAATCGATTGACGACAACGCCTTTACGAACGTGATGGCACGCTGGAATATTCGGCGCGCTATTGAGACTGCTGCATTACTGCGTGATCGCTGGCCGGAGAGTTGGCGACGCTTGTCAGGTCAACTGAAACTCGACGAAGCCGAGCTACAGCGTTGGGGTGAGGTCGCAAAGGCGATTGCCACAGGCTTCGATTCGAGCACCGGTCTGTTCGAGCAGTTTGCGGGATTTTTCACCCTCGAAGACATTGATGTCGCCGCCTATTCCGGCCGTTCAGTCCCAATCGACGTCGTACTTGGCCGCGAGCGCACCCAGCGATCTCAGGTTGTCAAGCAGGCAGATGTTGTGGCCCTGCTGGCGCTGCTGCCGGCGGAGTTTCCTGGTGACGCCGCTGCGAAAAACTTCGAATACTACGCATCGCGGTGCGGCCATGGCAGCTCTCTGAGCCGCGCCATGCATGGCATAGTCGCGGCCAGACTCGGTGACGCTGAGACCGCGCTCGATTTCTTTCGCAAGACCTCGGCCATCGATCTCGACGACAGGCACGCGGCCATTGAAGGTGGCGTGCACATTGCAAGTCTCGGCGGCATCTGGATGATGGCCGTCCTTGGGTTCGCGGGCCTATCGTTTGGAAACGATTATCTAGCTCTGGCCCCGACGTTGCCTGCGGCGTGGAAGAGCCTTTCCTTTACGGTGCAATGGCGCAGTCGCTATCTGAAGATCAGAATATCGGAACCGACTGCGATTGTTCACATAGCAATGGAAGCGGGTGACCCAATGAAGGTTTTGGTTAATGGAGAGATGTTCACACTAAGTCGCGTGGAGCCTCTTCAGGTAAAGATCAAAACGCTCGCCGGCGCGGTCTCTTAGCGGGCGATGATATCGACGGACGCGGATCCCGACTACGGTGAGCATCGTGGAAGCAATTCCCGGCACGGAGACGCTGCCCCCTGCAGCAGGGTATGGCTGACTTTCCGAGAGCCGTGATGAAGGTGTTACCTGCGGATGTCGGTACGGTCCCGTACCACGAGTTGCATGAGTGCGTCCCCGGCATTGAAATGTCGTGTTGTAAGCGGTTGAAAGTCCTGGCCACCCTCGCAGCCCAGGTAGTTTCCGAGCCTGTGCGGAAACATACCAGCGGCTTATGATCCATCGACAGATCGACTTTGGAGAATGATGATGGCCAGGATGAAGTCAGACGCATCGAACGGTACGACGCAAACCAGCGAGTCGGCGCTGTCCGACATGGCTAGTCACATCAAGACACTGGTGATTGACCATCTGCTGGACAGCCGCTGCGGCGCGAAACTCGTCAGGCGCCTCAGGAAAGAAAGTGATGCTGTGACGAAAAGCGGCGGTGGGACGAAGGCAGGACGCAAGAGCTTGCTGAAGACGTTTGATGCGGTCGATAAAGCGTTGCGGCAACAGGATGCGGCCCTGCTCGTCGCAGCCAACGCGGCCTTGCGCGCGGACGATGATGCAAGCATATTGAAGGAAAGAAAACACTACGCGCAGTTGGGCGCAATGCTGGATTCGTAGCGGGTCCGTGGCACACCCCGAGCCCGTTCCCGAGAATGCTTGGGTTCATCGCGGCGCCTCGCTCGCCATCGCCGATAGCAAAGTATGTTGACGACGGTCTGGAAGACGTCAATCACACGCCACAACAATGCCTTCGTCGCTGTCGAGGATCAATTCGCCCGCGATGCGGTGTCCGTCTCGTCCTTCCCGGGTCGACAACACCACGCGCCCAGCGGGGGATGTGATCGCGCCCGGCCGATCTTCCATGTTCAGCGCGACGAACAATCGTACACTGCCCAAACACCGCTCGAACGTCAGTACATGACCTTGCGCTGTGACGTTCCCGATCGACCCCGCGACGAGCGCGGGCTCGCTTCGGCGCAGCGACAACAAGCGCCGATACAGTGCCAGGATCGACCAGGACTCACCGTCCTGCGAAGCAACATTCGCTGCGGCCGCGTTACCGATCGGCAGCCAGGGCTTGCCTCGCGTGAATCCAGCTTTACCGGATGCGTCCCACTGCATGGGTGTTCGTTCCGGGTCGCGTCCTTGCCCGATACCCGGTTGGCGCAGCTCTGCGGGATCTCGCACGAGCTCGGGCTGAATTTTGCCGTCGGCCATGCCGATCTCGTCGCCGTAATACAACGTCGGGGTGCCGCGCAGCGTCAGCAGAAGCATGGCCGCGATGCGCGCCTGCGCGGCGCCGATTCTTGATGCTACGCGCGGATTGTCGTGATTGCCGAGCACCCAGTTTGGCCACGCATGCACCGGCAACGCACGCTCGTACGTCGTGATCAGTTGCGCAATATTGCTTGCCGTCCACCGGGCAGTGATCAGTTGGAAATTGAAGGGCATGTTGACGCCGTCGCCAGCGCTGCCGTAATAGCGCACGAGTTGCGGGACGGGCAGGTAAATCTCTCCGATCAATACCCGTTCGCCGTAGCTGTCCAGCGTTCTTCGCATCGACCGCACGATGTTGTGCACCTCCGGCTGATCTTCGGTATGGGTCTGCAACTGCGCGTGATGCCCGGGCTCGTCCGGACTGAACTGAGGATTCGTTGGGTTGTCGCGGAACAGGGCGTCCTTGATTAGCAACCAGAGTACATCTACCCGAAAGCCATCCACGCCTCGATCGAGCCAGAAGCGCAATACGGCGTCCATCGCTTCACATACTTCAGGGTTTCGCCAGTTGAGGTCAGGTTGTTGCGGAAGGAATGAATGGTAATAGCACTGGCCGCTCGAAGGATCCCACTCCCATGCCGACCCACCCATGCGGCTCAGCCAGTTGTTAGGTGGCCCGCCGTCGGGCGCGGGGTCCCGCCACAAATACCAGTCGCGCTTCGCATTGGCACGCGAAGCACGGCTGTCGAGAAACCAGGGATGCTGGTCAGAGGAGTGATCGGGTACGAAGTCGACCAGTACCCTGAGCCCCAGCACGTGGGCACGCTCGACCAGTCGATCAAAGTCAGAAAGCGTGCCGAATACGGGGTCGATCGCACAATAGTCGGATATGTCGTAGCCGAAGTCCGCCATCGGCGACGGATAGATCGGCGAGAGCCATATTGCATCGATTCCGAGCGTAGCAAGATACTCGAGCCGCGCAGCGATTCCAGCGAGATCCCCGACGCCATCGCCGTTTTCGTCCTGGAACGATCGCGGATACACTTGATAGATCACGCCTTTTTGCCACCAGGCTAATGTAGTCATTGCATCTCCGATCGTCGCTCCAGTCAGACCACAAGGTTCAAGACCGATGTTAAACGATCTCTGGTACAAGAACGCAATCGTGTACTGCCTGTCGGTTGGCACCTATATGGATGCTAACGGCGACGGTATCGGCGACTTCGAAGGGTTGAACCGCCGGCTCGACTATTTGCAGGGGATCGGCGTCACGACGCTCTGGCTGATGCCGTTCCAGCCGTCTCCGTGCCGCGACAACGGGTACGACATATCCGACTATTACAACGTCGATCCCCGCTATGGCACGCTCGGCGATTTCGCCGATTTCACCAACGCCTGCCGGCAGCGTGGCCTGCGCGTGATGATCGACCTGGTCGTCAATCACACGTCCGATCAACACGCGTGGTTCCAGGACGCGCGCCGCGACCCTTCGTCGAAGTATCGCGACTGGTACGTCTGGTCGAAAAAGAAACCGCTGAATGCGAAGGATGGCGTCGTTTTTCCAGGCGTTCAAAAATCAACCTGGACCTATGACAAACAGGCAGCCCTTTGGTACTTTCATCGCTTCTACTCGTTTCAGCCTGATCTGAACACCGCCAACCCCCATGTGCAGGCGGAACTGTTGAAAATCATGGGCTTCTGGATTCAACTCGGCGTGTCGGGTTTCCGGATGGATGCGGTGCCTTTCGTTATCGCGACAAAAGGCGCGAAAGTCAAAGTCCCGGTCGAGCAATACAACATGCTGCGCACTTTCCGCGAGTTCCTGCAATGGCGCAAAGGCGACGCAATCATCCTCGCCGAAGCGAATGTCCTACCCAATACCGACATGCAATATTTCGGCGACGAGGGCGAGCGGCTGCAGATGATGTTCAATTTCCAGGTCAATCAGGCCGCGTTCTACACGATGGCAAGCGCGGATACGGCGCCGCTAAAAAAGGCGCTGCTGGTCACGAAGCAGCGTCCTGCAACTGCGCAGTGGGGGGTATTCCTGCGTAACCATGACGAACTGGATCTGGGCCGCCTGACGCCCGATCAGCGCTCGGTTGTCTTCGCCGCCTTTGGACCCGCTCCCGACATGCAGCTCTACGGGCGGGGAATCCGCCGAAGGCTGGCGCCGATGCTCGACGGTGACCGCCGCCGTCTCGAACTGGCCTATAGCATGATGCTGACCTTGCCGGGCACACCGGTGTTTCGTTATGGCGACGAGATAGGCATGGGCGATGATCTGCGCCTACCGGAACGCGAATGCTGCCGGACGCCGATGCAATGGTCCACCGAGCCGCATGGTGGCTTCACGAAGCACGCCAGGCCGCTTTCGCGCGTGATTTCAGGCGGTCCCTACGGGTTTGAGCGGATCAATGTTGCGAACCAGCGACGCGATCCAGACTCATTTTTGAACTGGACCGAACGCATGATTCGCATGCGTCGTGAGATTCCGGAAATCAGTTGGGGAGACTTCGTCGTGTTGCGGGCATCGCGCAAAGAGGTGCTCGCATTGCGCTACGACTGGCGGAATAATTCGGTTGTTTGCCTGCATAACTTCAGCGCCGTGGCATGCACGGTCAAGTTCAAAACAGAATCCGGCGATTCAGCCGGCACGTTACTCGTCAACCTGCTTTCCGACGAACATAGTCAAGCCGACTCCACCGGCCGGCATACGGTCGTGCTCGAACCATTTGGCTACCGCTGGTATCGGCAGGGCGGCCTCGACTATCTGCTCAAGCGCAGCGACGTGTAGCGTGTCGCCGTGATCAATGCGTCGTTATCCTCCTCAAAGAGCAATTCGATCCAGTCCAAATCGGCGGATGAACCACATCCTTTCCAGATGTGCCAGCGTGGCATAGCTCGCCAAAATCAGCAGCAGGCCTGGCGTTCCCAGCGGGCGCAACTTCGCCTGCAATTGCCCGCTAGCGTACCGACTAAATGAGCGGCATACGCCAGACTCCTCCACGTTAAGCCGCTAGAAATTTCCCCATCCCTGCAGCTTCTTCGCGGGCCGAATGGACGCGTGCTGACTGTGTTCTCAACACACACTTGCAATACCACCATCTGAGGATAGCCCTCATGGACCCGACACACAGCATTGCGATCGAATCTGCGCCCAAACCTGCGTTGTCGACGCAAACCGGCAGCCGGAAATTGGGCCTGCCGCTTTTGACGGGTGTCGTGATCGCCTCAATGATTGGCGGTGGCGCGTTCAGTCTGCCTCAAAATATGGCGCATGGTGCCGGGCTCGCTGCCGTCATCATTGCGTGGGTCATTACGCTATGCGGCATGTTCTTTCTGTCGAACACCTTTCGCACCCTGGCGGACAAGCGACCCGAGCTGAAGGCGGGAATCTACTCGTACGCAAAAGAGGGTTTCGGCTCGCTCGCCGGATTCGAAATGGCATGGGGTTACTGGCTGTCCGCGGCGTTCGGTAACGTTGCGTTTGCGGTCCTGATCATGCAGACGATCGGTTACTTTTTCCCGATCTTCAAGGGCGGTAACAACTGGCCCTCGCTGCTCGGCGCATCTGCGCTGATCTGGATCATGAATTTCGTGGTGCTGTCCGGCGTCAAACGGGCCGCTATCCTGAATGTAATCTCGAGTGTTCTCAATGTCGGCACGATATCGGTTGCGCTGTGTGCAATGGCCGTGGCGATCAAGGCCGGGATGTTCTCGTTCGACTTCTGGGGTACGCAGCAGCATCTGGGCAGCATGCTGAGCCAGGTCAAGAGCACGATGCTGGTGACGCTGTGGGTTTTCATCGGCATCGAAGGGGCGGTGGTGGTTTCGGATCGCGCCAGCAAGACCTCGCAGGTCGGCGTCGCGACCTTTCTGGGGCTCACCGTGTGCACCGTGCTCTACTTTCTGCTGTCGGCACTGCCTTTCGGCCTGATGCATCAGGCTCAGATCGCGGGCCTCGCGACGCCATCTGCAGCGTATGTGCTGCAGGCCGCCGTAGGCGAATGGGGCGCCGTATTTATCATCGTATCGTTACTGCTTTCGCTGCTAAGTTGCTGGCTGGCGTGGACTATCCTCGTCGCCGAGTTGCCGTTCGAAGGCGCCAAGGATGGTGTATTCCCTAAATTTCTCGCGCGCGAAAACAGCCGTCACGCAGCGGCGCCATCGCTGTGGATCTCCAGCGCGACCATGCAGTTGGCGGTGTTCGTCGTGCTGTTCGCGCAGGACGCATGGACCTGGTTGATCTCGATTACGGGCGTGATGATCTTGCCGCCTTATCTCGCTAGCACTGCCTTTCTCTGGCGCTATGCCTCCCAACCGAAGTATGCGGCGAGTACCGGTGAAACATCGTGGGAATCGATATTGACAGGCGTCCTCGGCACGATCTATTCGCTATGGCTGATGTATGCCGCCGGTCTCCAGTTCCTGCTCATGTCGACCATTCTGTTCGCGCTCGGATTTCCGGTGTTCTGGTGGGCACGGCGCGAACATGCTCCTGGCGAGGCGGTGTTTGAGCGCAGGGAGATTCTCGTGGCGGGCGTGCTCGTGCTGATCGCCATTGTCGCCGTCGTCCTGTTTGCGCGCGGCCTTGTGAAGATCAGTTGAGACGGTTGTCGGGGTAGTTTGCGCCAGTCGAAGGCTCAGGCGGACGGAGTCAATAGGGAGCGGCAACGATGCTATACGATCAGATGTTCGGCTTTCTGTTTTGCTGTCCGTTGCCGGGTGGCGAATTGCATCGGTCATCGCGGTTACAGCGCATTCTCGCGGAAGTGGTGAGGCTCGGGTACCAGACCACGCTTACCGATGCAATCCCGGAAGCCAGTTCCGCGATGCGCAGCGACGCGGGGATAGGATTGGTCGCGATCGAATGGTCATTGAACGAATCGGAAAGCGACGTCGAAGGGTTCATAGGTTTCGTTCGTGAGCGTGGCCTCGATGTCCCAATCTTCATTCTGGTCGAGCGGCATCTGCTTCGGGAAATACCGGTCACCGTATTGGGACAGGTCACCGGCTACATCTTTACCGAAGAGGACACACCGGAATTCGCCGCCCGCAATCTGGTGAGTCACCTGCACATGTATGTGCAATCGCTGAAAACGCCGTTCTTCGGTGCGATGGTCGACTACGCCGAACAGGCGAACCAGATGTGGACGTGTCCCGGCCACAACGGCGGCGTCTTTTACCAGAAGAGTCCGATTGGCCGCGCGTTCGTCCAGCACATGGGCGAAGCGGTGTTTCGCAACGATATCGACAACTCCGTGACCGAACTGGGCGATCTCCTCGTCCACGAGGGACCGGCGCTCGCCGCAGAAAAGGCCGCCGCCCGGATCTTCGGCGCCGACAGAACCTATTTCGTGCTGAACGGCACCTCGACGTCGAACAAGATTGCGCTGACAGCACTCGTCGCGCCGGGCGATCTGGTGCTATTCGATCGCAACAATCACAAAGCCGCGCATCACGGCGCTCTGTTGCTGGGGGGCGGCATTCCGGTCTATTTGCAGACGCAGCGCAACGCGCACGGCATGATCGGGCCGATCGATTTCGATGCACTGGATGAAGAGCGGATCCGGGCCAGCATCCGCGATCACCCACTCATCGGCGATCGCGAGGCATGCAAGCGCAAGCGGCCGTTCCGAGTCGCCGTGATCGAGCAATGTACCTACGACGGCACTATTTACGACGCGCAACTACTCGTCAAGAAATTGGGGCCGTTATGCGATTACATCCTGTTCGACGAGGCATGGGCCGGTTTCATGAAATTCCACCCGCTCTTCAAGGGACGATTTGCGATGGGGGTCGACGGACTTGACGCCGACTCGCCCGGCATCATCGCGACGCAATCGACTCACAAGCAGCTGGCTGGGTTTTCACAGGCTTCGCAAATCCACGTGAAGGATGCGCATCTGGACGGCCAACGACGGCAGGTCAGTCACCGCCGGTTTAATGAAAGCTTCATGCAGCATTCCTCGACTTCGCCGTTCTACCCGCTGTTCGCGTCGCTTGATGTTGGGGCGCAGATGATGAAAGGCCGTTCGGGCGAGGTGCTATGGGACGACGCGATCAAACTCGGCATCGAACTACGCAAGAAAATTCGCGCGCTCCGGCACGAGTACGAGGCAACCGAGCCGCAATCTGAAAAGCAATGGTTCTTCGAACCGTTTGTGCCCGACGTGGTGGAGGCGGGTGGGCGTAACGTCCGCTGGGAGGACGTGTCTACCGACGAGCTTGCGAGTCATGCGCGGTACTGGGAACTGGCTCCTGATCAGACCTGGCATGGCTTCGCGCAACTTGCCCCCGGCTATGCGATGACCGATCCGAACAAGTTGACGCTGATGACGCCGGGATTCGACCGGCGTACCGGCGCTTACGCGGAGCATGGCGTTCCGGCGCCGGTGCTCGCGCAATTTCTGCGCGAGCGCCGCATCGTGCCGGAGAAAAACGATCTCAACAGCATCCTGTTCCTGTTGACGCCTGGCCTTGAGGCCAGCAAGGCAGGCACGCTGCTGTCGGCGCTCGTTCGCTTCAAATCGTTGCACGACGATAACGCGCCCCTCGAAGAGGTCATGCCCGATTTCGTCGCCGCACACCGGAGCCGTTATGAGGGGGTCGGTCTACGCGACCTGTGCGGTGAGATGCATCGGTTTTACCGCGAGCATAACGTCAGTCTCTTGCAGCGCGAGCAATTCCGGTCGTCGCATTTCCCGGAACCGGCCATGACGCCACAGGCAGCGATGTATGAACTCGTCCGTAACAACGTGGAGTTGTTGCCCATTACGGAAATTGGAGGTCGGATCGCCGCGACGCTCGGCCTTGTCTATCCACCAGGGATTGCGGTTGTCGTATGCGGCGAGCGTTACAGCGATCGTGCGCAGCCAATGCTCGATTATTTCAAAACTTTCGAAGAGGGAGGAAACCGCTTTCCAGGCTTCGAGAATGAACTGCAGGGTATCTACCGGAAGACTGAATCGGATGGCAGCGTGCGGCTCTATACCTACGTTCTGAGACCTGACGACCGCGAACATGAGCTGCGTTGATTCCGGACCTCAGTTTGATCCGCCGGCAACGTGGGGCAACGAGTGTCATGCGGACGCATATCTTTGACGGTCTGCGTCCGCCACGGTCTGGTCATACACCCGTCCCGGTACGGCACCGTACCGACACCCGTTGCTTAAGGTCGCATCGTGCTTATGGAGGATCCCGGCGAGATCTTCGCGGCGCGGGTCCGCCGTGACGGCGCCGAGGCGCATCGATCGCAAGGAGAAGCACCCATGGCTTTAGGCGTTCATTCAGAAGTCGGCAAGCTTCGCACGGTGATGGTGTGCCGCCCCGGACTGGCCCACCGACGACTTACGCCTGCCAATTGCGGGGCATTGCTGTTCGACGACGTAATCTGGGTCGATCGGGCGATCGAGGATCACGCGTACTTCACAACGGCGATGCGTGAGCGAGCCATCGAGGTGCTGGAGTTCGGGGATTTGCTGACCGATGTGTGCGCCGATCGCGTCGCGCGCGACTGGATTCTGGACCGCCGCATCGTCGAGGAAGAGGTCGGGACCGGCATGTCGCGGGAATTGCGTACGTGGCTCGCGGAGATGCGTCCGGCACGGCTGGCCGAATTGCTTGTAGGCGGCGTGGCGAAGGCCGAATTGCCGTTCGATGCGCGCGGTCTCTTCGGCGGATATCTCGAAGATTCCGATTTCGTCATTCAACCGCTCGTCAATCTGATCTTTCAGCGAGATCCCAGCGCGTGGATCTACGATGGGGTCGTGCTCTCGCCGATGTTCTGGCCAGCACGTAAAAAGGAGGGATTGCTGCTCGATGCGATCTACCATTTCCACCCTCGTTTCTCCGGCGCGGCCAACATGTGGTGGGGTGGCGACCTGCAACAGCATTACGGTGCCGAAACACTTGAGGGCGGCGATGTCATGTCAATAGGACAGGGCGTCGTGCTCATGGGAATGGGCGAGCGTTCCAGCCCTCAGGCCGTGACCCAATTGGCGCGTCGGCTGTTCGCCGCTAACGGGGCACGGCGGGTAATTGCGTGCCAACTGGCAAAGATGCGGACGTCGATGCATCTGGACACGATATTTTCATTCCTGGATATCGATCTTGTCAGCATCTATCCGGAGATAGCAGACCGGATTCGTTGCACCAGTCTCTATCCGGGCGATGTGCCGGGCGAAGTTCGCTATGAACGTCATGAGCAGACGTTCCTGCAAGTGGTGGCCGGCGCGCTGGGCGTGCACACGCTGCGAGTCCTGACGACCGGCGGGGACACTTACGCAGCCGAGCGTGAGCAATGGGACGACGGCAACAACGTGCTCGCGCTCGACCGCGGGGTCGTGCTTGCCTACGACCGCAATACCTACACCAATCAGAAAATGCGGGATGCGGGCGTCAACGTGATCGAAGTGCCCGGCGGCGAACTTGGACGAGGCCGCGGCGGTACGCATTGTCTGAGTTGCCCGGTCGAACGCGACCCGGTCGAACTTTAAGCCTTGGGCCGCCTGCCCAACTACGGACTCAATCATGTTCAACGTACATAATCGAAGCTACCTGACGCTGATGGAATATACGCCGCGTCAGATTCACTTTCTGCTGGATTTGTCGCGCGATCTGAAGCGGGCGAAGTATGCGGGAAATGAAAGCCAGCGTCTGAGCGGCAAGAACATCGCACTCATCTTCGAGAAGACGTCGACACGTACCCGTTGCGCGTTCGAGGTGGCCGCGCACGATCAGGGCGCGCACGTGACGTACCTGGATTCAAGCGGCTCCCAGATTGGTCATAAGGAGTCGATCAAGGACACCGCGCGCGTGCTCGGCCGAATGTTCGACGCAATCGAATACCGCGGCTTCGGTCAGGATGTCGTCGAAGAACTCGCGAAGTTCGCCGGCGTGCCGGTCTACAACGGTTTGACGGACGAGTTTCATCCGACCCAGATGCTCGCCGACGTGCTCACGATGCGTGAATTCAGCGATAAACGTTTGCACGACGTGGCATACGCTTACGTCGGCGATGCGCACAACAACACCGGCAACTCGCTGATGATCGTCGGCGCCAAGCTGGGTATGGATGTGCGGCTCTGTGCTCCGCGTCACCTGTGGCCTCAGGACGAACTGGTTGCGCAATGTCGCGCGATTGCTGCCACGACTGGTGCGCGCCTGACGTTGACCGACCTGCCTCATGAAGCGGTCAAGGGTGTCGACTTCATTTACACCGACGTCTGGGTCTCGATGGGCGAGCCGTTCGAGAAATGGGGCGAGCGCATCAAGGAATTGCTGCCGTACCAGGTCAATGCTGCGCTGCTCGCAGCTACGGGAAACCCGCGCGTCAAGTTCATGCATTGTCTGCCCGCGTTTCACGACACGCAAACAGAGCTGGGCAAGAAGATAGCCGATGAGTATGACCTTGCGAGCGGTGTGGAGGTGACCGACCAGGTGTTTGAGTCCGAGGCTTCGATCGTGTTCGAGCAGGCGGAAAACCGGCTGCATACGATCAAGGCGATTCTGGTCGCAACGCTTGACGGATAACGGAGGTTGAGATGCGCATTGTGGTCGCACTTGGCGGAAATGCTTTGCTCAGGCGTGGGGAACATCCGAGCGTCGAGGCTCAGCGCGAAAATGTGCGGCGCGCGGCTGCTCAACTGGCGAAAATCGCGAGCGGCAACAGCCTCGTGATCGTCCATGGCAACGGCCCTCAAGTGGGTCTGTTGGCATCGCAAGGCATGGGCATGCCGGAAGACGAACGCTTTCCGCTCGACGTACTGGATGCTGAGACAGAAGGTCTGATCGGGTATCTGTTAGAACTCGAGTTGCGCAACAGTCTGCTGGGCCAGCGCGTTTGTACAAGTATGCTGACCATGGTGGAAGTCAACCCCGACGATCCCGCTTTCGCGCGGCCCGACAAGCCGATCGGCGCGATGTACAGCCAGGCCGATGCGAACACTGCCACGCGTGACAAAGGCTGGACTATGGCGCTCGACGGTCCGGCATACCGCCGCGTGGTTGCGAGTCCCAAGCCCGTGGGGATGCTTCAGGTGCAGCCGGTGCGATGGTTGCTCGCGCATGGGTCGATCGTGATCTGCGCGGGAGGCGGAGGCATTCCGGTCGTCGCCGGGGCGGATGGGCACTATCGCGGAGTGGAAGCGGTTATCGACAAAGATCGCAGCGCGGCACTGCTCGCCAGAGAGATCGAGGCGGATCTGTTTGTCATTGCAACGGATGTGCGCGGTCTCTACCTTGATTGGGGCACGGTGTCACAGCGACCAGTGCGCCGCGCGAGCCCCGCGTCCCTCAGCAAGCTTGCATTTGCAGCGGGTTCGATGGGACCGAAGGTCGAAGCGGCCTGTGAGTTCACCCTGCGTACGCGCAATCGCGCGGTCATCGGTTCACTCGACGACGTAGGGAAGATGGTCGCCGGCACAGCCGGTACCTCGATAGTATTGGGTCAGGCGCAGCTCGAAGAAGGGCCAAGAGATATCGATGTCAGCAGCAATGAGACTCCGGAGCCGATCTCATGAGCGACACGGCCGTGGTCACTCCCGCACCGCCAGCTGATGAGACGGCCGTCTCCAACGCACCCGCACCAGGCGGTCTAAGTTCCGGTGAAGCTCGCCAGCGACTCGCCCAGTCCGGCCCGAACGCCATGCCTGACACGTCGGTGCACCCCTTGCGCACGGCAATCGGGAAATTCTGGTCTCCCGTGCCATGGATGCTCGAAGCGGCGATCGTTCTTCAGTTGGTGCTTGGCAAGTACGTCGAGGCGGGCATCATCGCCGGGCTGCTGGTATTCAACGCCGTGCTTGGGCTGTTTCAGGAAAGCCGTGCTCAGGCCACACTCGCGGCGCTGAAATCACGCCTTGCATTGAACGCGTCGGTCTGCCGCGACGGAACATGGTCGACCATTGCCGCCGCTGACCTCGTGCCGGGCGATGTCGTCAAACTCTCGCTCGGGGGCATCGTGGCGGCGGACATGCGTCTGCTGTCGGGCAACGCACTGCTCGATCATTCGATGCTCACCGGCGAATCGGTGCCGATCGAAGCCACGGCCGGTACGCAGACTTTTGCGGGCGCGCTGGTGCGCCGCGGCGCGGCAGTGGCGGTAGTGACGGCTACGGGCACCAAGACACGTTTCGGCCGCACTGCCGAACTGGTGCGCACCGCGCACGTGGTGAGTTCGCAGCAGAAGGCTGTGCTACTGGTCGTCCGCAATCTCGCCCTATTCAGTGGCGTTGTAATCGTGCTGCTGATCGGCGGTGCATTGTATTTGCGGATTCCGTTTGCCGACATCATCCCGCTGGTGCTCACCGCCGTGCTGGCCTCGATCCCGGTTGCGCTACCCGCCACGTTCACGTTGTCGGCCGCACTCGGCGCACGCGCGTTGGCCGCGCGCGGCGTCCTGTCGACTCGACTGACCGCCGTGGATGAAGCCGGGACCGTGGATGTACTGTGCGCCGACAAGACCGGCACGCTCACGCGCAACGCACTGACAGTGACGACGGTCTGGCCAGGCCCTGGTCTCGACAAAGGGCACGTCCTCTTACTGGCGGCGCTGGCGAGCGCGGAAGGTAGCCAGGATCCGGTCGATAGCTCAATTCGGGCGGCCGCCTCAGACGACATCAAGGCAACGGCACTGAAGGTGACCGACTTCACGCCGTTCGATCCCGCTAAGAAGATGTCCGAAGCGAGCGCCACCGATTCGAGCGGCGCCACGCTAAAAATCGTGAAGGGCGCGTTCGCGGTCGTTGCGGCACTCGCTGAGCCGTCGCCGGCAGCCGCAGCGCAGGCAAGCGAGCTGGAAGGGAAAGGCTTTCGGGTGTTGGCGGTGGCGACCGGTGCACCCTCGGCATTAAAGCTCGCCGGGCTTATCGCGCTAAGCGACCCGCCGCGCGATGACTCTGCCGCGCTTGTGACTGAATTGCATGGACTTGGCGTGCAAGTCGTGATGGTGACGGGTGACGCGCCTGCCACAGCCGCCATCGTTGCGCATGCGGTGGGACTTGACGGTGCGACCTGTCCCCCAGGCGCCATTCCAGCTGACATCCGGCCTGACGCCTATGCGGTGTTCGCGGGCGTATTGCCCGAGGACAAGTACAAACTCGTCAAGGCGTTTCAACACGGCGGCCACATTGTCGGGATGTGCGGCGACGGCGCGAACGATGCACCCGCGCTGCGTCAGGCGCAGATCGGCATTGCTGTATCAACGGCAACCGACGTCGCGAAATCGGCCGCCGGCATGGTACTTACCGAGCCGGGGCTCAGGGGTATTGTGGCGGCGGTAAAAGAAGGGCGAGTCACCTTTCAGCGCATTCAGACCTATACGCTCAATTCGATCCTCAAGAAAATCGTCACTTCGATGCTGCTCGTGATGGGTCTGGTGATGACTGGACAGGCCGTGCTAACGCCGCTTCTGATGGTGATCCTGATGATCGCGGGCGACTTCCTCGCGATGTCGTTGACCACCGACAACGTCGATCCGTCGCCCACCCCCAATGCATGGAAGATCGGCAACCTGACGCTCGCTGGCATTGCGATCGGCGTGGCATTGCTCGCGTTCTGCGGCGGTGGCCTGGCCATCGGGCACTACGTTCTGCATCTCGGGATAGATGGACTGCGCACGCTGACGTTCGTTCTTCTTGTGTTCGGCAGTCAGGCAACGCTCTACGCCATCCGTGGACGCCGGAAAATGTGGGGCCCACGTCCGAGCCTCTGGCTGATCGTTTCGTCTGTCGCCGATATCCTGATCGCTTTGATCCTTGCTGTTGGCGGAATCGCGATGGCACCGATTTCCGCCGAGGTGGCCGCCTGCGTGCTGGTGGCGGCGATTGTATTTTCGGTTGCGCTGAACGCGCTCAAGATTCCCATCTTCCGACAACTGAATATTGCCTAGTCAGTCGATGTCGTGAGTAGTTTCCGAGTCTGCCCATGCTGCTCATTGCTCATTAAGATCAAGGTGCCTGCCGCAAACTGTGCTCGCATTTGCGAGGTACTTGAAACGGTGACAATGAGGAAAGCGAAATGAAATTATCTATATTGGCAGGGTATCTGGCTGCGACGACCTGTTTGGGACTCGCCTGTTCGGTTTCTGCTGCGGCGAACTCGACAGGCACTGCCGCCGTTCACACCACTGCACCCTCCAAGGTGGTAGGTGGAGCGCAGAAATGCCTCTCGGACCTTCATACCTTCAACCTGTCGATCGCTAAAGACGGTTACTGGCTGGGTGGGTCTCGCTACGGATACGGCTCCCCCGCAAGCGCATCAGGGTATGGTTGGTACGGCTACCCCGGCGATGAATACCCGGCTGTCGCATCAGATGGCGTCAGAGATGCCCGCCCCGGTTATGAAATTCGGGCTCTGCTAGTCTCAGCAAATATTCTGGCTCGACACGGCCAGCAGCAGCAATGTGAAGCGCTCCTCACCACGAGTCGCGGAATCTACCAGAGCTACGTGAGCAGCTTGCACGGCACCGGCGCGCCGCTAGCGAGAATGAATGGTTGGGAGCAGCGCCAGATTGCTTCCGCGCAACCAGTCACCGGCCAGAATATTTCGTTCAATTCAGACCAGCTTGTCGGCACCGAGGTTCGCAACCCACAAGATGAAGCATTGGGTAGTGTTCACGACATTGTGACAAGTCCGCAGACCGGCAAGATTGCGTATCTGGTGATCGGTCGGGGCGGTGTATTCGGGATCGACGAGAAATATGTCCCGGTTCCATGGGCAGACTTCAAGGTAACGCCGAACGTCAGCCTCCTGGTTCTGACTGCAACACCCAGTGCAATGAAGGCTGCGCCGGAGGTTAGTGGCACCCAGCTCAATAATGGCGCTAACTTTAACGAGGTCAGTCAAAAGGTAGACGCGTATTGGAAGACCTCGCTCTCGAAAGCGGACCCCGAGTGAGTTCGTCGCGCCGCGGTGCCCAAAGTCTGTCCACTGAACCAGCGAGGCGGAATTCATGTCGCTTTCCCGTCACTTGCTCCGAACGGCGGAGCAACGCCTTGCCGATCTAGCGCTGGCGTGTTCCATCCGGCTTCCCGGTGGACAGCACTTCGGCGCGAGCCACCCTCGTCTCGCATTCATCGTCCGCGATATGCGTGCGCTCCTGCATCTGGCGCAGGGTGCGATCGGACGGTTAGCAGAAGATTACGTGGAAGGCCGCCTCGAAATCGAAGGCAATATGCGCGACCTGATGGCGACAGCGCCGGCCTTGTTCGGCGACGATCCCACCTGGGAGGCGGAAGGCTGGCTCCTTCGTTCAATCAATCGAGCCCAACGTAACATCTGGGAACGCAGCCATCACAGTCGCGCGCGCGATAGTGCGCAGATCCAGCGGCACTACGACGTGTCGGACGATTTCTACGCCCTGTGGCTCGACCCGAAGCGGGTTTATTCCTGCGCTTACTTCGCCCATCCGTCCATGACGCTTGCCGACGCGCAGGAGGCGAAACTCGACCAGATTTGCAAAAAACTCAGACTTCGTTGTGGCGAGCGTTTCATCGACATCGGTGCAGGCTGGGGTGGGCTCCTGCTATGGGCGGCGGAGCACTATGGCGTCGACGCTACCGGGATCACCCTGTCGAGAAATCAATACGAGTATGTCAACCGGCTGATCGAAACCAGGGGCTTGCAAGGCAGGGTGCGCATGCTTTTAATGGACTATCGCGATATCGACGAATCGAGGCCATTCGACAAGGTGGCATCCGTGGGCATGTGCGAGCACGTAGGCCGGCCTAACCTGATTCCGTACTTCGCCAAGATATACCGGGTGCTCAAGCCGGGTGGTCTTCTGATGAACCACTGTATCACCGCAGGTGGCGCAGAGCACGCGCCGCTTGACGGCGGCATGGGTGATTTCATCGAAAAATACATTTTCCCTGGCGGTCAGCTCGTGCATGTCGGCGCCATGCTGGATGCGATGACACGTGCAAATCTCGAGCCGGTGGATGCCGAGTGTTGGCGCCCGCACTATGCCTTGACGCTGTGGCACTGGGCCGACGCATTGGAGTCGAGTCTCAGCGAAGCGAGGCGCGTGCTGGGTCCAGATGCGGAACGGATCCTACGCGCTTACCGCCTGTACCTTGCCGGTTCCGCGATGGGATTCGAGAGGGGTTGGACGTCCCTGTTTCAGGTTCTTGCCTCCCGCCCCGATGGCATCGTTGAGGCACCCGACCAGCGGGCGCCTGGACTGTTTGCTACTCAAAGCGAGTATCCCTTCAATCGCACTTATATGTGCCGCGACGATAGTCAAAGGGTACCGACCAATGGTAGGCCTCACGAATTAGCGGACTTGGGAGAGGAGCAACATGAACCCGCTGACAGCACTACTTGATGCGCAGCAAATGAAGGAGGCGGATCGCCTCACGGTTGCATCCGGTATTCCCGGAGTTGCGCTGATGGAGAACGCGGGCCGACCGGTGGCGCAAGAAATCCAGAAACGCTGGGCACGTTGCCCCGTTGTCGTGTTGTGTGGACCAGGGAGCAATGGTGGTGACGGCTTCGTTGCAGCCAGGCGGCTGGCTGAGGCCGATTGGCCTGTGCGCATTGCGCTGCTTGTGCCGAGGGAGAGCTTGCACGGTGACGCGGCCTATCACGCTGGGCTCTGGCGAGGCCCGGTGGAACCAATGACGCCAGCCGCGCTGGACGGCGCCGCCCTGGTTGTCGATGCGATCTTCGGTGCGGGCCTGAGCCGCGCGCTTGAGGGGCCTGCCGCTCAGACACTGGCGGCTGCAGCGGCGCGCAAGCTGACGATCGTTGCTGTCGATGTCCCGAGCGGGTTAATGGGCGACACCGGCGCCGACGTGGGTGCAGTGCCCGCAGCGCTCACGATCACCTGCTTTCGCAAGAAGCCCGGGCATCTGCTCCAGCCGGGACGCGGGCTGTGTGGTGAACTGGTAGTGGCAGACATCGGAACGCCCGAATCGGTGTTCGAACAGGTCAGCCCGAACACGTTCGAGAACGATCCGGCGTTGTGGACTCATGCTCTGCCCGCGCTTCAGGCCGACGGAAACAAATATACGCGAGGTCACGCGCTCGTCTGGGGTGGCTACCCGACTACGGGGGCGGCCCGCATGGCCGCCCGCGCTGCGGCACGCTCGGGTGCGGGGCTGACCACTATCGCAGTGCCAGAGGTTGCGCTTTCGGTCTACGCAGCGGCGCTCACCAGCATTATGGTGAATGCGCTTGCCGCACCGGGTGATTTCGAACGCCTGCTGGCTGATCGCCGCTACTCAGGCCTGCTGATCGGACCCGGAGCGGGTGTAGGCGATGCGACCCGAACGCATACGCTCGAGATGCTCAATACTCGCCGGGCAACCGTGCTCGATGCCGACGCGTTGTCGAGTTTCCATGATGATCCCCATCTGTTGTTCGGCGCCATCGCCGGGCCGTGTGTCATGACTCCGCACGAGGGCGAATTCGTTCGTCTGTTCGACGTCGCGGGTGACAAGCTCTGCCGCGCGCGCTTTGCCGCGCGTCTGAGCGATGCCGTTGTGGTGATAAAGGGCAGCGATACGGTAATCGCCGCTCCCGATGGCCGCGCCATCGTCAATGCCAATGCGCCGGCAAGTCTTGCCACCGCTGGCGCGGGGGATGTACTAGGCGGCATCGTACTCGGACTGTTGGCTCAAGGGATGGAGCCGTTCCTTGCATCCGCTGCCGCTGTCTGGCTGCACGGCGCCGCAGCGGACGCATTTGGGCCCGGGCTGCTGGCTGAAGACCTGCCGGATCTCCTGCCTGGCGTGTTACGAGGTCTTGGCGGGCTGGTAGCGGCATAAAAAATGACAGCCCCGCCATCCTCGTGTCGACAATTGCCGAGGTATTGCGCGCGCCGACTCGCGAATACGCCCGGGTAATTTGACGCGGCGGGTTCAAAGCCGGACTGCAGTGAGTAGTTTCCGAGGCTGTTGTTCTTGTGCAGTGCGCCTAGGATGAGGCATCCCCGTAGATGAAGTGACTCGGTAACTTTGTCGAGACCAGATGCGGAAATGACTGATGAATTGTCCAGCGCCAGAATATAACGCCATTCCTGACATATTGTTAGGATCGCGAATTGAGTGACTGGTTTTGGTCTGATGTGCGCTTTCTGCCTATTGATAGGGTTCAAGCACACTTTCATTTAAAGAGAGTACCAACATGGCTTACCAAAGCGTCAACCCCAACACCGGCAAGGTCCTGAAGAGCTTCGACGAGCTCAACGACAACCAGCTTGAAGAGGCGATCTCCACCGCTGAATCGTGCTTCAATAAGTGGAAGCACACAACCTACGCACAGCGGGCAGAGATCATTTCCAAGGCCGCAGCCCTGATGCGCGCGAATGTCGATGAATTCGCCAAACTGGCGACCCTTGAAATGGGCAAACGTATCGATGAAGCGCGCGGAGAAGTGAAGTTCAGCGCAGATATCCTCGCCTACTACGCAGAACATGCGCAAACCTTCCTGGCGCCGACCAAGCTGCATCCGAAAGTCGGCGAGGCTCATATGGAAAACAGTCCGTTCGGTGTGCTTTTCTGTGTGGAGCCCTGGAATTTCCCGTATTACCAGCTTGCACGCGTCGCGGGCCCACACCTGATGGCCGGTAACGTGCTGGTGGTCAAGCATGCGGGTTGCGTGCCCCAATGCGCAATTGCATTCGAGAAGCTCCTGCTCGACGCAGGCGCGCCCGAGGGTGCCTACACCAACCTGCTTATCTCGCATGAGCAGTCCGATCGCGTCATTGACGATCCGCGTATCAAGGGTGTGGCCTTGACCGGCAGCGTCGAAGCCGGCCGAAGCATTGCCGCCCGGGCAGGGCAGAACCTCAAGAAGACTTCGATGGAGCTCGGTGGGAGCGATGCGTTCATCGTGCTCGACGACGCCGACCTCGAAAAGACAATCCCATGGGCTGTATGGGGGCGGATGTATAACGGCGGCCAAACCTGCTGCGCGGCAAAGCGGTTCATCGCGGTTGACTCGATTGCCGACAAGTTTCTTGAGAAGTTCAAGTCGGCGCTGTCCGAGTTGAAGGCGGGCGATCCGATGGACGAGAAAACGACGCACGGCCCGTTATCTACGGAAGCCGCTCTCGTGCAACTGCTCAAACAGGTTGACAGCGCGGTGGCACATGGCGCCACGCTGGTGATGGGCGGCAAGCGCATCGACCGGCCGGGTGCATTCATGGAAACCACGATCCTGACGGACATCAAGCCGGACAATCCCGCTTTCCGTGACGAATTCTTCGGCCCGGTCGTGTCGTTCTATCGCGTCAAGGATGAAGCCGCAGCCATTGCGCTGGCCAACGATTCCGACTTCGGCCTCGGTGGTTCGGTTTTCACGGCAGACGAAGCGCGCGGCAAGCGTGTAGCGAGTGGTGTCGAAACCGGGATGATGTTCATCAACAACATCGACTGGTCCGATGCGGAATTGCCGTTTGGCGGCATCAAGGATTCTGGTTACGGGCGTGAGCTCGGCAACATGGGCATCCAGGAGTTCGTCAACACAAAGCTGGTTCGCACTGCCCGCCTCGACGCTCCGGTCTGATCGTCACAGGGAAAGGTCGCCATGTATATCAACGTTGCCGTTTTGACGGAGACCCGGGCACATGAGCGCCGTGTGGCGCTTGTGCCATCCGTGATTTCGAAACTGGTCAAACTGGGAGCCCGGCTGCACATGCAGCCGGGGGCGGGCGCAGCCATTCATCTGGACGACGCTGCCTTCCCGGATGTCGCCTTCATTGCCGATCGCACGGCGCTCGTCAAAGACGCCGATGTCGTGCTCGCCGTGCAGCCTCCCGCGCTGGAAGTGGTCAGCGCGATGAAGGAGGGAGCAATTCTCGTTTCATTCATCTATGCCCACAACGAGCCGGCGCTCGTGAAGCGCCTGCTCGAAAAGAAGATCACCTGTTTCGCTATGGAGCGTGTGCCGCGAATCACGCGGGCGCAGTCCATGGACGCGCTGTCGAGCCAGTCCGCGCTCGCCGGTTACTACGCGGTGCAGCTCGGTTCGACACATCTGGCCCGCGTGGTGCCCAAGATCACCAGCGCAGCCGGTTCGATCGGACCGGCTCACGTCCTGGTGATGGGACTCGGCGTGGCAGGGCTGGAAGCTATCGCTACTGCGCACCGGCTCGGCGCGGTCGTAGAGGGCTACGACGTGCGGCCCGAGACCCAAGAGCAGGCACTCTCGCTGGGCGCGACCTTCGTCGATACGGGCATCGACGCGCGCGGCAAAGGCGGCTATGCCCGCGAGTTGACCGACGATGAGAAGTCCAAGGTGGCGGAAGTGCTGACGAAACACATCCAGAGCGCCGATCTGATCATCACAACCGCCGCGATTCCCGGCAAAGCCTCACCCGAGCTCATTAGTCACGCACAGGTCGCCGGCATGAAAGCGGGCTCCGTCATCGTCGATCTGTCAGCCGAAGGCGGTGGCAACTGCGAAGACACGCGGCCAGGCGGGACCGCACGCATCGGCAAGGTGACGATTGTGGCGCCGCTGAACGTACCCTCGCTGCTCGGTGAAGACGCAAGCGAGTTGTATGCG
Organism: Paraburkholderia polaris; assembly: GCF_012927345.1. GTDB lineage: Bacteria > Pseudomonadota > Gammaproteobacteria > Burkholderiales > Burkholderiaceae > Paraburkholderia > Paraburkholderia polaris. The sequence continues at coordinate 23,233 of NZ_JABBGJ010000056.1, read as the reverse complement.
AAGAATCAGTACAACCTGCTGGCGCTGTTCATGAAAGACAACGTCGTCGAGATCGACTGGAGCGACGAGGTACTCGCCAAAACGGTGCTTACTCATGCAGGCGAGAACAAGGCGGATGCGAGCGACGAGGCGGCGAAGGCCGTCCCTGAAGCAAACAGGCCGCACGCGAAGGGTCCACACGCGAAGCCTGCTACGCCCGTGACTCCGACATGAATCCACCCCGACTGAGGGTATAGAAATGGACTTCCAGATCAGCATTTCCGGCTTCGTCGCGCTTTATATCTTCATGCTCGCAGCGTTTGCCGGCTGGGTGATCATCGGACGCGTGCCGGCCATCCTCCACACGCCGCTGATGTCGGGATCGAATTTCGTGCACGGCATCGTGGTGGTGGGCGGAATCTATGCGCTGCTGAACGCGAGCACGTTGCAGGAGCAGGTAATCGGTTTCGTTGCCGTGCTGCTCGGTGCGGGCAATGCCGCGGGCGGCTATGCCGTCACTGACCGCATGCTCGCCATGTTCAAGACCAGTGGCCACCCTGCAGGACACGGCGCACACGGCAAGGCCGGCACCGTTAAGTCCATCCACGTGAAGAAACATTGAGGGCGCCGTCATGTTGATCCTGGTTTCCCACATCGGCATCGGCGCGGTCGACCTCGCTGCTGCCTTCCTCTTCCTTTACGGCTTGCACCGCATGTCGTCACCGGTGACGGCCCCTTCGGGCATCTTTGTTGCCGGCATCGGCATGGCGGTCGCCGTATTGGCAAGCTTCCTGTACGCGTTCGATGTCGGTGCGGCGGCACGGCCCAACCTGCCGGTCAACCTGGGCCTGGCTGTCGTCGCTTTGGCGCTCGGCGGCGGTGTGGCCTGGTGGGGCGGCCGCAAGGTGGCGATGACCGCCATGCCGCAGATGGTGGCGATCTATAACGGCATGGGCGGCGGTGCAGCCGGCGCCATTGCCGCGGTGGAACTGTTCGGCAACAAGGCACAGGGCGCAACAGCACTCGTCATGACCTTGCTGGGCGCGCTGATCGGCGCCGTGTCGCTGTCGGGCTCGCTGATCGCCTGGGCCAAGCTCGACGGCGTGATTAACAAGCCGGTCCGCGTGAAAGGGCAGCAGGCGTTCAACGGGTTGGTCCTGCTGTTGACCGTCGCCGTGGGTGCCTACATCGTCGTCGCTCGTGCGGACAAGGCAGCGTTGATCCTGGCGATGCCGATGTGGATCTACGTGTTCTTCGCTTGCGCGCTGGCGCTGGGCATCCTGATGACGCTGCCGATTGGCGGCGCCGACATGCCGGTGGTGATTTCCATCTTCAACGCCTTCACGGGTCTCGCAGTCGGCATTGAAGGCTATGTGCTACAGAACCCAGCATTGATGATCGCGGGCATGGTAGTGGGCGCGGCCGGCATGTTGCTGACGCTGCTAATGGCCAAGGCGATGAACCGTTCCGTGAGCAATGTGATCTTCACCAACTTCGGTGACGTGGCGTCGAAGCACAAGCAGGGCAAGATCAAGGGCGAGCTCAAGCCTACCCAACCGGGCGACGCCGGCATCGCGATGCGCTATGCCGCCTCGGTGATCATCGTGCCGGGCTACGGTCTTGCTGTCTCGCAGGGGCAGGGCAAGCTCGACGAATTCGTCAAACTGCTGCAGGCGGGCGGCGTCTCGGTGAAGTTTGCGGTCCACCCGGTGGCAGGCCGCATGCCGGGCCAGATGGACGTGTTGCTGGCAGAGGCCGGTGTTCCCTACGACATGATCTTTCAGCTCGAGGATATCAACGACCAGTTCGCCACGACTGACGTGGCGCTGATAATCGGCGCCAACGACGTAGTGAACCCGGCCGCGCGCACCGACAAATCATCAGCCATCTACGGCATGCCGATCCTCAACGCCGATCACGCCAGGCAGGTGTTCGTGATCAAGCGCGGCGAAGGCAAAGGCTACGCCGGCATCGTCAATGCACTTTTCTACGCAGACAACTGCAACATGGTCTATGGCGACGCCCAGGCCGTGCTCATCAAGATGATCGAAGCGGTCCGCGGGCTCGGTTTGCCCGCCGTGGCGTAGAGCGCCCCCTTCGTCGCAACCGAGGAACAAGCCATGACATCCACAATGCAAGCTGCCGTTGTCGAACAGTTCGGCAAGCCGTTGGTGCTGAAAGAACTGGATATTCCCACGCCGGGCGCTGGCCAGATTCTGGTCAAGACCGAAGCGTGCGGCGTATGCCACACCGATCTGCATGCCGCGAATGGCGACTGGCCGTTAAAGCCCGCGTTGCCGTTTACACCGGGCCATGAGGGCATCGGTATCGTCACTGCACTCGGCGCGGGTGTCACGGCCGTGAAGGAGGGCGACCGGGTGGGGGTCCCATGGCTCTACTCCGCTTGCGGACATTGTGAGTTTTGCCTTGCTGCGCGCGAGCCCGTGTGCGCCGAAGCGCAGTTTGGCGGCTATACGAAGAACGGCGGCTTCGCCGAATTCATCGTCGCTGATCCGAACTATGTCGCTCACATTCCAGCGCATCTGGCGGCCCGTGACGCGGCGCCCCTGATCTGCGCAGGAATCACTTCGTACAAGGGCATCAAGGAGACGCAGGCGCGACCCGGCGAATGGGTCGTGATCTCGGGCATCGGCGGCCTCGGGCATCTGGGTGTTCAGTATGCGAAGGCGATGGGCCTGCAGGTGTGTGCCGTCGATATCGATGACGGCAAGCTCGCGCATGCTAAACGCCTCGGCGCGGATGCCACGGTCAACGCGAAAGACGGCGATCCGATCGCCGCGGTGATCAAAGCCACGGGGGGCGGCGCGCACGGCGTGCTGATCACGGCGCCGTCGCTCGGGGCATTCAAGCAGGGCGTCGGCATGACACGCAAATGCGGCACCTGTGTGCTCGTTGGACTGCCACCCGGCGAGTTTCCGACACCGTTGTTCGATGTCGTGGCGAACTGCATCACGATTCGTGGCTCGTTCGTCGGTAATCGCGGCGACATGGCCGAAGCACTTGCCTTTGCCGCGGATGGGAAGGTGAAGGCCGATATCGAACTGCAGCCGCTCTCGGCGATCAACAATGTGTTTCAACGCCTCGCGCATGGCGATGTGCCGTCGCGCGTGGTGCTCGAATTCGCGAAGGCTTGAGGGGAGCGCGCCATGGTGGCTTCCGCATCCAGTCTTGCCCGGCTCGCCGACGTTCCGGGCGAGCCGGTCGCTGCGCTGCTGGCGCGCTACGGCGGCAGTCCATATGCGCTTGTGCAGATTCTGCGTGAAGCCCAGGTGCAACACGGCTGGCTGCCACGTCCTATGCTGGGTGATCTGTCCGACGGACTCGGCCTGACCCTCGCTCACGTTGAGGGTGTGGCGACGTTTTACCGCTTCTTTCATACCAGCCCGGTGGGCGATTACCGCGTGCTGTTTAGCGACAACATCACCGACCGAATGCTCGGTAACGTGTCGTTGCTCGACGATCTGTGTCAGCGGCTGGGCGTCGAACGCGGCAAGACGCGCGCCGACGGCCGCGTCAGTGTGGATTTCTGCTCCTGCACGGGTTTGTGCGATCAAGGGCCGTCGCTCCTGATCAATCACCATCAGGTGGTGACGCGGCTCGATGCTGCGCGTGTTGGGACGCTTGCCGGGCTGATCGAAGCAGGCGTGCCGCTGACCGACTGGCCGGCGGAATGGTCCCGCGTCAACGACCACGTCCGGCGCGCGGATGTTCTCCTCGGCACGTCACTCCATCCAGGTGAAGCCATTGCGGCCGCTCTGGCACGCGGCGTACCGGCTTTGTTCGGCGAGATGAAGCGTTCGAATCTCCGCGGACGCGGCGGCGCAGGCTTCGTCACTGGCATGAAATGGCAATTGTGCCGGGATGCGAAAGGCAGTGAACACTACATGGTGTGCAATGCCGATGAAGGCGAACCCGGCACGTTCAAGGATCGTGTGCTGCTGTCGCGCCATCCCGACATGGTTTTCGAAGGGATGACGATCGGAGCGCTCGCGATCGGTGCGCGGCATGGCATGCTCTATTTACGCGGCGAGTATCGCTACCTGCTGGAGCCGTTGCTCGACGTGCTGCAGCGCCGCCGCGACGCGCATCTGCTGGGCGCATCGATTCTGGGGCAAGCAGGTTTCGACTTCGACATCGACATTCACGTCGGTGCCGGTGCGTACGTGTGCGGGGAAGAGTCGTCGCTGATCGAGTCGCTGGAAGGCAAGCGCGGCACGCCGCGTATTCGTCCGCCTTTTCCCGCCGAGCGTGGCTACCTCGGACAGCCGACCGCAGTCGATAACGTCGAGACGCTCTGCGCCGCGACGCATATCGCGTTGAAAGGCGGCGCGTGGTGGGCGGCTATCGGCACGCCGAAATCCACCGGTACAAGCGTTCATTCCGTGTCGGGAGACTGTGATCGGCCGGGCATCTATGAGTATCCGATGGGCAGCAGCATCGATCGCATTCTGGATGATTGCGGCGCGCGCGACACCCAGGCGGTGCAAGTGGGCGGTCCATCCGGCAAGTGCCTGTCGGCGCTGGAGTTCGGCCGTCGCATTGCGTTCGAAGATGTGCCGACGGCAGGCGCATTCATGGTGTTCGACCGATCACGCGACATGTTCGAAGTAGCGCGCAACTACGCCGGTTTCTTCGCGGAAGAGAGTTGTGGATTCTGCACGCCGTGTCGTGTCGGCACCGCCCTAGTGGTCAAGACCATGGACAAAATCGCTGCTGGCCGAGGCTCGCGCCGCGACGTCGACGTGCTGTCCGACATCGACAGTCTGATGCACGGCACGACGCATTGTGGTCTGGGCGGCGCGGCTTGCAACGCGTTGCACGACACCATCGTCAAGTTCCGTCCCGCGTACGAGCGGCGCCTGACATCGCTACGGTTCGAGCCCGCCTTCGATCTCGATGCCGAACTGGCGGACACTCGCCGCATGACCGGGCGAGACGATGCGGCCGCGCCCGTGGAGAGTCCATCATGAGCACCCCCGTTCAAGCCGCCGCCACCTTCTCGCTCGATGGTGAAGACGTACCCTTCGAGCCTGGCGAAACGATTCTGCAGGCGGCACGGCGCGCGGGGCGTTATATCCCGCATTTGTGCTGGCATCCGGACTTTCATCCACAGGGGTCCTGCCGCGTGTGCACGGTGAAGGTCAAGGGCCGCGCAGGCTCGGCGTGCACCCTTCAGGCCGCCGCGGGCGAAGTGGTCGAAAGCAATACGGATGAACTCAACGCCGAGCGCAAGATGTTGCTGCAGATGCTATTCGTCGAAGGCAATCACTTTTGCCCGTCGTGCGAAAAGAGCGGCAACTGTCTGCTGCAGGCCACGGCCTACGAGATGAACATGGAAGACGTGCTATTCCAGGAGTTCTATCCGCGCCGTCCGATCGACGCCAGCCACGCTGACGTCATGATCGACTTCAATCGCTGCATCCTGTGCGAACTATGTGTGCGGGCGAGTCATGACATTGATGGTAAGGATATGTTCGCTATCGCCGGGCACGGCATCGGCATGCACCTGGTGGTCAATAGCATGAGCGGCTTGCTGGTCGATACCGACATGGCGCTCACGGACCGGGCCGCGAGCATCTGTCCGGTGGGCGCGATCCTGCCTAAACGGCGTGGCTTCGTGATCCCGATCGGGGAGCGCCGCTACGATCCTCATACGGCCGCGGATGTGGACACACAGGAGGCCTCATGAGCACGCTCGTGAATGTCGACACAGCCCATCAGCCGCGCAAGTGGAAGGTCGCGACGGTGTCGCTGGCGGGGTGCTTCGGCTGCCACACGTCGTTCCTCGATATCGACGAGCGCCTGCTGGAGTTGATCGAGCACGTCGAGTTCGACCGCTCACCGCTGACGGACATCAAGGAAGTCGGCAGGTGCGACATCGGACTGATCGAAGGAGGGGTCTGCAATGCCGAGAATGTGCTGGTGCTGCGCGCGTTTCGCGCCAACTGCAAGACACTGGTGGCGATGGGTGCCTGTGCAATCAACGGCGGTCTGCCGGCCGAGCGCAACCGTTTCGATCTGGTCGATGTGCTCAATGAGGTCTATCACGATCGTCCTGGCTTGAGCGAGGGCAGTGCGATTCCAAACGACCCCGAACTGCCGCCGCTGCTCCCGCAAGTGCGGCCGATCCACGCGGTCGTGCATGTGGACTATTTCCTGCCCGGTTGCCCGCCCTCGGCGGATGCGTTCTGGAGCTTTCTGAACGACCTGATGGCCGGGCGCACGCCGCACCTGACCCACGCACTGATGCACTACGACTGAGTGCCGGAGACTGAACCGCCATGAGCTTCGACCTCGAGACTGCCGCCAACCCACAAGGCCTGCGCCGGATAGCGATCGACCCGGTATCGCGTGTGGAAGGCCACGGCAAGGTGACGATCCTGCTCGACGAAGAGCGGCACGTTCAGCAGGTGCGCTTGCACATCGTCGAATTCCGTGGCTTCGAAAAGTTCATCGAAGGCCGCCCCTACTGGGAAGTCCCGGTGATGGTGCAGCGTCTTTGCGGGATCTGCCCGGTATCGCATCAACTGGCCGCATGCAAGGCGATGGACCTCGTCGTGGGCGCGCAGCCCATTACCCGCAGTGCCGAGAAGATCCGCAGGCTGATGCACTACGGCCAGGTGATGCAATCGCATGCGCTGCATTTCTTCTACCTGGCGTCGCCCGACCTGCTGTTCGGCTTCGACTCGGACGTAAACCTGCGCAACATTGTGGGGGTGGCACAGGCGCATCCCGACATCGCCAGAAAAGGCATCCTGTTGCGCAAGTTCGGTCAGGAGCTGATTCGTGTGACTTCGGGCAAACGTATCCATGGCACCGGTTCGATACCGGGCGGCATGAACAAGCACGTTAGCCAGGCTGACCGCGACATGCTCCGCAAGGACGCGGACCAGATGATCGAGTGGGCGGCCGAAGCCGTGGACGTCGTCAAGCAGTTGCACGCGCAAAACCGCGTGCTTTACGACAGTTTCGCCAGCTTCCCCTCGAAGATGCTGTCACTCGTGCGCGCGGATGGCGCCATGGACCTCTACGACGGCGTGCTGCGCGCTCGCGATGCCGACGGCCAGACCATCCTCGACGGCGTGAACGACCAGCGCTACATGGACCTGATTGAGGAAGAGACACGACCGTGGACCTACATGAAGTTTCCGCATCTGCGCAGCATCGGACGCGAAACCGGCTGGTATCGGGTCGGGCCGCTCGCACGTGTGCAGAACTGCGACTTCATTCCCAGTCCTTTGGCGGAGGCGCAGCGCAAGGAGTTCGTCGACTGGGGCAGGGGATCGCTGGTTCATGCGACGCTTGCCTACCACTGGGCGCGCATGATCGAGGTGCTCCACACGGTGGAGATAATCAGGGATCTGCTGGATGATCCGGACATCCTGCAAGGCGATCTGATGGCGACTGGAGCGCGTCGGGGCGGAGGCGTCGGCATGATCGAAGCACCGCGCGGCACGCTGATTCATGATTACCGCGTGGGTCCCGACGATCTCGTCACGATGTGCAATCTGATCGTCTCCACGACGCACAATAACCAGGCGATGAACGAGGCCGTGCGCTCGGTTGCGCGCGAGTATCTGGACGGCAAGGAGTTGACCGAAGGGTTGCTCAACCGCATCGAGGTAGCCATCCGCGCCTTCGATCCGTGCCTCTCGTGCGCCACACATGCATTGGGCAAGATGCCGCTGGACGTGGTGCTGTTAAACGCCAACGGTGAACTGGCGGACCATGTCACGCGGTCGGCCGATGGCGAACTTGCCCGCAATCTGGTCGCACCGATCGGGGCAGAGGGATGACGGCCCCGCTGCTGGTGTTTGGTTGGGGCAATGCGAGCCGCGGCGACGACGCGCTCGGGCCTTTGTTCGTGCAACAACTGAGCGCGCTCGCCGGATCCTCTGTTGGCATCCGCGTGGACTTTCTGGAGGACTACCAGTTGCAGATCGAGCATGCACTTGACCTGACGGGCCGCGAGCGGGTGCTGTTTGTCGACGCCAGTCTGAATTGCGCCGCACCGTTCGAAGTGACTACGCTCCATGCCGCACGCGACGCGAGTTTCACCACCCACGCCATGTCGGCGCAATCTGTGATGCAGGTCTATCGCGAGCTTTCCGGCATGGCGCCGCCTCCGTGCACGTTGCTGGCGATTCGCGGCACAGGGTTTGAACTCGGTGAGCCGCCGGGAAGGCAGGCGCTCATCCATCTTTCGCAGGCCCTCGTTTGGGGTCAACACTGGCTTGATGGCAACGCTGTACTTGAGCCGCTCACGCAACAGGCTTCTCATGCATGAACTCAGCCTCGCCGGCGGCATTTTGCGGATGATCGAAGCCACGGCTTCACGGGAGCATTTCCTGCGGGTCGCGCAACTGCGTCTCGAAGTCGGTGCGCTGGCAGGTGTCGAGCCGCAGGCGCTGCGCTTCGCGCTGAGCGCCATCATGCCCGGCACGTGTCTCGCGGGCGGCGAGATCATGATTGACGAGACCCCTGGCCTTGCGCGCTGCCTGGACTGCGACGCCAGCGTGGAAATTGCCAGCCATCTCGACTCGTGTTCGCGATGCGGCGGCTATGCCTTGCAAGCAACCGGAGGCACCGACCTGCGTATCGTCGACCTCCTTGTGATGAACGATTGAACGTATCTGGAGAGAATCATGTGCATCGTATGCGGCTGCAACGCCGAGTCGAATCCCGGAGTTCATTCTGGCGCCGCCGAGGCTGAGATAACCGGCGTGAGCGCCTCCAACGGTGACCTGCACTATGGGACAGGTGCCGCCGGTTCGTCCGTACCGGGCCTTAGCCAGGCACGTGTGATCCATATGGAAGCCGACGTGCTGGGTGAAAACAAGCGTTTCGCGAGCCAGAATCGGGCTCATTTCTCGGCACACGGTGTCACCGCGTTCAATCTCGTATCCAGCCCCGGCTCGGGTAAGACCACGCTGCTTTGTGCCAGTATCAACGCCCTCATAAAGAGTCGCCGAGCAGTTAGCGTTGCGGTTATCGAGGGCGATCAGCAAACCAGCGTCGACGCCGAGCGAATTCGCGCCACCGGTGTGCCGGCCATTCAGGTCAACACGGGGCGGGGTTGCCACCTGGATGCTCAGATGGTCGGCGATGCTTTTTCCCGCCTCGACCTACACGCCGCCGCGCATCACGGCGATACATCGCGCGCGATCCTGTTCATCGAAAACGTCGGCAACCTCGTTTGCCCTGCGCTTTGGGACCTGGGCGAGGCCGCTAAGGTGGTCGTGCTTTCGGTGACCGAGGGTGAAGACAAACCGCTCAAGTACCCCGATATGTTCGCGGCCGCCTCGTTGATGATCATCAACAAGATCGATCTGATGCCGTACGTCAACTTCAACGTGGCCCGTTGCATCCAGTATGCGCAGAGGGTGAACCCGTTGATCGAGGTGCTGCTCGTCTCGGCGACCCGCGGCGACGGTATGGATGACTGGCTTGTCTGGCTGCTGCCGCCGCACGGTGCAGGATTTCGTCGCGCCATGCCGGGACGGGTGCAGCATGGGCGCAAGCTGGCTCCGCCTGCGCGCGTTGCAAGCTCCACGCCGTGAGCCACGTTGCCTCGTTGCCGAAAGCGGCGCCTGCGCGGGTGCTGGCCTGCGGCGCCTACCTCAAGAACACAGCGTGTCTGATCGAGGGACGGCGGGTCGTGTGGTCGGCCTCGCACGGCGACCTGGTCAATGCCGCCAACCGCGAGGCGTTGGACCACTCAGTCGAGGCGTTGCTTGGCGAGGCGTCCGGCCCGTTTGATGCTATCGCGCATGACTTGCACCCGGACATGCACAGCAGCCACGTTGCGTGTGCGCTCGCCGACCGCCTGGGTATTCCGGCGATCGCCGTGCAGCACCATCATGCGCACATCGCGGTGGTGCAGGCCGAATAGGCCGTCGAGGGACCCGTCATCGGTCTCGCGCTGGATGGCGTTGGGCTGGGTGACGATGGTGGCGCATGGGGAGGCGAAGTGCTTTGGGTCGACTCATATGCTTCAGCGCAGCGCTGGCGTCGAATTGATCATCTCGCGCCCATTTTGTTGGCGGGTGGGGACACTGCGGCGCGCGAGCCTTGGCGTATGGCCGCCGCCGTGCTGCATGGGCTCGGTCGCGGCGACGAAATTGAAGCCAGGTTTGGACCGTTGGTCGGCGCGCAAGCAGCCCGTCTCGTGCGTACGCTGATGGAGCGTCAGGTCAACAGCCCCAGCACCACCAGCGCCGGCCGCTGGTTCGATGCGGCGGCGGGCGCGCTGCGGCTCTGTCTGCATCAACGCGTCGAGGCGGAAGCCGCCATGTTGCTCGAGCAGCATGCGAGTCAATGGCTGGAGGCGCACCCGGAATTCGACCAGCCCTGGACGTCGCTCGACCTCGCGCCTTTAGTCGCAGAATTTTTCGCCGTTGAAGAGGGTGATCTCGAGCAGACCGCACGCGGCGCAGCGCGCTTTCATCTGGGGCTGGTGAACGGTATGGCCGATAGCGCCATCGCAGCGGCGCGCCGGTATGGCACGCGAACCGTGGTTTTTGGTGGTGGTTGCTTCTTCAACAAGGTGCTCAGCGAGCGCCTGAGCGCGACCCTGTCGGACGCGGGTTTGGCTGTTTTGCGGCCGGACAGCGTGGGATGCGGCGATGCCGGTCTGGCTCTCGGTCAGGCATGGGTCGCAGCCTGTACCGTCGAAGCCGCACTTATGAATCTCTCCACAGTCGAGGTCTGATATGTGCCTTGCCCTGCCTGCCCGTGTGGTCGCTTTATTGGATCTCGAGACGGCGACCATCGATCTTGGCGGCATCCGTAAAAAGATCTCGATTGCGTTAGTGCCCGAGGTTCAAGTCGGCGACTATGTGATCGTTCATGTGGGTCACGCCATCGGCATGCTCGACCCTGAAGAGGCAGAGGCGACACTCAAATTATTTGCGGAGCTCGCGGCATGAAATATGTCGACGAATTTCGCGACCGCGAGCTGGCGGCCAACCTCGCCGCCAACATCCAAGGCGAAGCCGAGCCATCGAGGCACTATCGCTTCATGGAGTTTTGCGGTGGCCATACCCATGCCATTGCCCGCTACGGTGTCGCGGATCTGCTGCCGCAGAACGTGCAGATGATTCATGGGCCGGGCTGTCCCGTATGCGTGCTGCCGGTGGGGCGGGTGGACATGGCCATCCGCCTCGCGCTGGAATGCAAGGTGATGTTATGCACTTATGGCGACGTGATGCGGGTGCCGGCGTCGGACGGTTTGTCGCTGATCCGCGCCAAAGCGCTAGGCGCCGACATCCGCATTGTCTATTCACCGCTCGACGCGCTGAGGCTCGCCATCGATAACCCGCAGCGCGAAGTCGTTTTTCTCGCCATCGGATTCGAGACCACCACGCCGCCGAGCGCGCTCGCGATCCGCCAGGCGGCGCAGCAGTCGTTGCAGAACTTCAGCGTGTTGTGCTGCCATGTGCTGACACCGCCCGCCATCATGCACATTCTCGACGCTGCCGATGTGCCTGAAGAAGGAGGCGTGACGATTGATGGCTTCGTCGGCCCCGCGCATGTGAGCGTCGTGATCGGCTCGCTTCCTTATGAGCGCTTCGCGGCGGTGCATCGCAAGCCGGTCGTGATCGCGGGGTTCGAGCCGCTGGATGTGATGCAGGCCATCCTCATGCTGGTACGTCAGGTGAACGAAGGCCGCGCGGAGATAGAAAACGAGTTCACGCGTGCGGTGAGCCGGAGCGGCAATACGTTGGCTCAGACCGTGACCGCGGAGATATTCGATTTGCGCGTGTCGTTCGAATGGCGTGGTCTGGGTGAGGTTGGCGCGAGCGCCTTGAGAATTCGTTCAGCATACGAAACGTTTGACGCCGAGCGGCGTTTCGATCTGACTTACCGGCCTGTGCCTGATCACAAACAGTGCGAATGCGGTGCAATTTTGCGCGGCGTGAAGAAGCCTACGGACTGCAAGCTGTTCGGCGCGATCTGTACGCCAGAAAATCCTATGGGATCGTGCATGGTGTCGAGTGAAGGCTCGTGCGCTGCGCACTATTCCTATGGCAGGTTCCGCGACATTCCCGTTGTGGCGACCTGAAATGACCTGGCACGACGTCATGCCCCTTCGACAGATGGCGGAGTCATGAACACACCGAAACGGCACTACGCGCGGCCTCTGGATCTGAAACACGGCCGGATCGACATGAATCATGGGGCCGGCGGACGACTGTCGATGCAACTCATCGAGGAACTCTTCGTACGCGCGTTCGACAACGAATTTTTGCGGCAAGGGAACGATGGCGCGTTGCTGCCGATGATCGCAGGCCGGCGCCTGGTGATGGCCACCGACGCACACGTGATCTCGCCTCTGTTCTTTCCGGGCGGCGATATAGGTTGTCTCGCCGTCAACGGCACACTCAATGATGTGGCGATGCTTGCCGCGACGCCGCTTTACCTGAGCGTCAGTTTCATTCTTGAGGAAGGTCTGTTGTTATCGGATCTGAAGCGTATCGTGGATTCGATGGCCCGCGCGGCGATCGATGCCGGTGTACCCATCGTCACGGGCGATACCAAGGTTGTCGAGCAGGGAAAGGGCGACGGCGTTTTTATCTGCACGACGGGCGTCGGTGTTTTATGCGACGGACCTTCGGTTGGCGGCGAATGCGCCCGAACCGGGGATGCGGTCTTGCTGTCCGGGACGATTGGTGACCACGGCATTGCGGTGTTGTCTTTGCGCGAATCGTTGGAGTTCGAGACCACCATCGAATCCGATACGGCCGCTTTGCATACACTGGTTGCGGCGATGCTGGCAGCCGTGCCCACGGGTGCCATTCACGTCCTGCGGGATCCCACGCGCGGCGGTCTCGCCACCACCCTCAACGAAATTGCACGACAGTCAGGAGTGGGCATGATACTGCAAGAGTCGGCTATTCCGATTCTGCCCCAGGTTGAAGCGGCGTGTGAGTTGCTAGGCCTCGATCCGCTCTATATCGCCAATGAAGGGAAGCTGGTGGCCATTGTTGCGCGAGACTCGGCGGCTGCATTGCTGGAGGCGATGAAGGCTCATCCGTTGGGTAAGGGGGCCACGTGTATCGGCTACGTTACCGAAGACTCCAATCGATTTGTTCAGATGAACACAAGCGTGGGCGGCCAGCGCGTGGTTGACTGGCTGAGCGGAGAGCCTATGCCGCGCTTTTGCTGACACCGCTTGGGCGTCGTCGGAAGAACCGGCGAACGCACGAAACATACATCAAGGGGAAAGGGCAACAGAAATACCGGTGCTTCGCAGTCTGACGTGACAAACCATTTATGCGCTACCACGATGAAAATGTCTGTATTCAGAACGCTGAGTGTGCTTGCGTTCCTAGGTGGGCTTGCTGCTCCAGTTCCGAGCCACGCCCATGCGATCGATCCACAACTCGACTGTAAATCGAGTGCGCACGGATTTATCGCTTCGCTTCTTGACGATCAGTCTATCGATCCAAAGCCAATGCGCATTGAAGCGAATTCCGTTAATGCGTTCCGACCAGTGCATGGTGGCAACCTGACGGCATTCGGATTTCATGTCTATGCAGTCTTCGGCTATGAGCAGGGCGATCCGATGTTCAAACAAGGAAGCGGTGAGCCCATGACCACATCAACGTATGGTGTGGTGGTGAGCGGCGCCGCCGAGTCAGTGGAGGCGTTCGCACGACAGGCCGGCAGCGACGCCGGCATCCGGGAAATTGTGCCCCTTCTTCTTACCGCCGTTTTCTGCAACTGGCATTGAGGCGAGGACTATCCGGTACGGCACCGTACCGATTTCCCTCCCAATTGAGTGCACCGTATTCTTTGCTTTCGTGAAACTACTGGAACAGGATAGTTCCGATCAGCCGTTCAATGCGGAAGTCTTGATTGATCATAAGGACGTGGTGTATCGCTCGTCCCTATCTATCGACAGGGAGCGGCTTTCGCATCGAATGGAGACCGTTGTGAAGCACATCGACCCTTATAACTTCGGACTCGACAAGAATGGCGCGAACTACGTTCCGCTGTCGCCGCTGAGCTTCATCGAAAGAGCTGCGCTGGTTTATCCGGATCACATCGCCGTGATTCATGGGGAATGGCAAATCAGCTGGAAGGAATGCTACGACCGTTGCCGGCGTCTGGCATCGGCGCTCAGGAAACGCGGTATCGGGGTCGGCGACACAGTTGCGCTGATGGCGCCTAACGTGCCAGCCATGTACGAGGCACATTTTGCTGTGCCGATGATCGGCGCCGTGTTGAATACCCTGAATACCCGCCTTGACGCGGAAGCTATCGGTTTCATGCTGCAGCACGGCGAGGCGAAGGTCATCATCACCGACCGCGAATATTCCGCGATTATGGAGCGCGCTCTGCCGATGCTCGAAGAGCGGCCGCTCGTCATCGATATCGACGACCCTGAGTATCAGGGTGGCAAGCTTCTTGGCGAAAAAGATTATGAAGCATTCCTGCTCGAAGGGGATGCGAACTTCGAGTGGTCGCTGCCCGGAGACGAATGGGATGCGATTGCGCTCAACTACACCTCCGGCACCACCGGCAACCCCAAGGGCGTGGTTTACCACCATCGTGGCGCGTACCTGAATGCGGTGTCGAACATCCTCTCTTTGGGCATGCCGCATCACTCGGTCTATCTATGGACGCTGCCCATGTTTCACTGTAACGGCTGGTGCTATCCGTGGACTATGGCGGCGAATGCTGGGACCAACGTGTGTCTACGCCGCGTGGACGCGAAGGCGATTTTTGATGCGATCAAGATGCACAGGGTGACGCATTTCTGTGCGGCACCGATCGTGCATAGCATGCTCATAAGCGCGCCGGATGAAATGCGCGCCGGTATCGAGCAGAAGGTTAGCGGCTGTATTGCAGGCGCCGCACCGCCAGCCTCGGTCATCGAGGGGATGGAGCGGATAGGTTTCGACATTACCCACGTGTACGGCCTGACAGAGACCTACGGTCCCGCCGCCATATGCGCGAAACAGGAAGGGTGGAGCAAACTGCCCCTGGAACAACGCGCAGAACTCAATGGCCGCCAGGGTGTGCGGGCGCCCATGCAGGAGGGCATGACGGTGCTGGATCCGGCGACTATGCAGCCCGTGCCGTGGGACGGTCAGACGATTGGCGAAATCATGTTCCGCGGCAATCCGATCATGAAGGGATATCTAAAGAATCCCAATGAGACAGAGAAGGAGTTCGCCGGCGGCTGGTTCCATAGTGGCGATTTGGCGGTGGTCGACTCCGACGGTTACGTCAAGATCAAGGACCGCTCCAAGGACGTGATCATTTCGGGCGGTGAAAACATTTCGTCGCTCGAGGTAGAGGATGTTCTCTATCGCCATGCCGCGGTGATCGGCGCTGCGGTAGTGGCACGACCCGACGAAAAATGGGGAGAGGTAGCGTGCGCCTTTGTCGAACTCAAGGAAGGCGGACTGGTTACCGAACTGGAACTCATCGAGTTCTGCCGCGAACGCATGGCCCGCTTCAAGGTGCCGAAGAAAATCGTCTTCGGCCCATTGGCAAGAACGGGGGCCGGCAAGATCCAGAAATTCGTTTTGCGTGAACAGGCCAAAGCGCTCTAAAGAACTGACACCCGCCACTGCAGTGAGCGAACCATGAAGATACTCGTTACCGTTAAACGCGTCCTTGATTCCAATGTCAAGGTTCACGTGAACGCAGACGGAAGCGGTGTGGACCTCGCCAACGTCAAAATGTCGATGAACCCATTCGACGAGATCGCCGTCGAGGAGGCGGTGCGGCTGAAAGAAGCGGGGATTGCGACGGAGGTGATCGCGGTGTCGTGCGGCGTTGCGAAATGCCAGGAGACGCTGCGTACCGCTCTCGCGATTGGCGCGGATCGAGCCATTCTGGTGGATACAGATGTCGAACTTCAACCGCTGGCCGTCGCCAAACTGGTGAAGGCGCTAGTTGAGAAGGAACAGCCGCAACTGGTCTTCTGCGGCAAACAGGCGATCGACGATGATGCCAATCAGACCGGCCAGATGCTGGCGGCGCTAATGGGCTGGGGTCAGGCCACGTTTGCCTCGAAGGTCGTCGTCGCGGATAACACGGCTACGGTCACGCGCGAGATAGATGGCGGCCTGGAGACGCTGGAGCTCGAGCTCCCTGTTGTCGTCACCACCGATCTGCGGCTGAACGAACCGCGCTATGCGACCTTGCCCAACATCATGAAGGCGAAGAAAAAAACGCTCGATACGCTCACGCCCGAATCGCTCGGGGTGGACGTCACGCCCCGGCTGGACACCCTGACGATAGTTGAACCACTCAAGCGCGTTGCCGGCATTCGCGTAGCAGATGTCAGGCAGTTGATCGACAAGCTCAAGAACGAAGCGAAGGTGATCTGAATGGCTATCCTCGTAATCGCGGAGCACGACCACGTGTCGATCAAGGGTGCGACGCTAAACGCCATCGCTGCGGCGAAGCAGATCGGCGGCGATGTCCATGTGCTGGTGGCAGGCAGCGATTGTGCTGCCGCGGCACAGGCAGCGGCAAAGATCGATGGCGTCGAGAGGGTGCGCGTGGCCGACGCCACGCACTATGTCGGCCAGACCGCTGAAAACGTCGCCGCCCTGGTCATTGCCAATGCCGACGGTTACACCCACATTCTGGCGGCCGCCACTACTTTCGGAAAGAACATGCTGCCGCGAGTAGCTGCGCTGCTGGACGTCGCGCAGATTTCCGACATCGTTGCCGTGAAGTCCGCCGACACTTTTGTGCGGCCGATATACGCCGGCAATGCTTTGGCCACGGTCAGGTCCCGCGACGCAGTGAAAGTGATTACGGTGCGCAGCACAGGGTTTGACGCTGCCGGTCCAGGTGGCGTCGCGACAGTCGAATCCCTAACAGCCAGTCCCGATCTCGGCCTGTCGAAACTGACAAGCCGCGAACTAACCAAGTCGGAGCGGCCTGAACTCGGTGACGCAAAAATCATCGTCTCCGGTGGCCGGGGCTTAGGCAACGGCGAGAACTATCACCGGCTACTCGAACCCCTGGCCGACAAGCTGGGGGCGGCGCTAGGAGCCTCGCGCGCCGCAGTGGACGCCGGCTTCGTGCCTAACGACTATCAGGTCGGTCAAACCGGCAAGATTGTGGCGCCCGATCTTTACATAGCAGTCGGCATCTCCGGTGCAATCCAGCACCTTGCCGGCATGAAGGACTCAAAGGTGATCGTCGCTATCAACAAGGATGGCGACGCACCGATCTTCCAGGTGGCGGATTATGGCCTGGTGGCCGATTTGTTCGAGGCGTTGCCCGAACTCTGCGGCTTGCTCGACTGAACCCGGACGGGCTCGCTGCGAAGGACACAAACATGACAACTTACGTGGCACCGACGCGCGACATGCTGTTCGTGATGAACGAGCTGGCTGACCTTGCCGAAGTCGCAGCGTTGCCCGGTAATGAAGAAGCGACGCCCGACCTTGTGGAAGCGATTCTGGACGAGGCGGCCAGGTTTGCGACGGAGGTGCTTGCACCCATTAACGCTCAAGGCGACCGCCAGGGCTGCACGTGCAAGGACGGACACGTCACGACCGCGGACGGGTTCAAGGCGGCCTACAGCAAGTTCGTCGAAAGTGGCTGGAACGCGATGCCGTGCAGCCCGGACTTCGGCGGCCAAGGCCTGCCGTCTTTGGTATCCACGGCGGTGCTCGAAATGTGGAAGGCGTCCAACATGGCATTTTCACTTTGCCAGATGCTGACCCTCGGCGCGGTGGCGGCCATCGCGCATCACGGCTCCGAGCGGGACAAGCAGCGTTACCTGCCGAAGATGGTGTCGGGCGAATGGACCGGCACGATGAATCTCACAGAATCGCAAGCCGGCTCTGATCTCTCCGCTGTCCGCACCAAGGCTGCACCTGAAGGGGACCACTACCGCATTAGCGGCACGAAGATCTTTATCACGTGGGGTGAGCACGACATGGCGGAAAACATCATCCACATGGTGCTCGCACGCCTGCCAGATGCGCCCGAGGGTACGAAGGGGATCTCACTCTTCGTGGTCCCCAAATTTCTGGTGAACGCCGACGGCAGCCTGGGCGAGCGCAACGATCTCATCTGCGCGTCGATCGAGCACAAGATGGGTATCCACGGCAGTCCGACCGCGGTCATGGCGTTCGGCGAGAACGGGGGCGCCACGGGCTACCTGGTGGGCGAAGCGAACCGAGGTCTTGGGTGCATGTTCACCATGATGAATCATGCGCGTCTCAATGTGGGCCTCGAAGGCGTGGCAATTTCCGAGCGTGCCTATCAGCAGGCGCTTGGCTATGCACGCGAGCGCATTCAAAGTCGCCCCATCGGCGCGACGAGTGGCGCTCCGGTGGCAATCATCCAGCACCCGGACGTCCGGCGGATGCTGATGGACATGAAAGCGCGAATTGAAGCCATGCGCGCACTGGCTTATTTCGTCGCTGCCCAGATGGACAAGGCGCAATCTCATCCCGACGCAGCTGAGCGGCAGAAGTGCCAGGCCATGACGGACCTTCTGACACCCGTTGTCAAAGGGTGGTGTACGGAAAATGCCGTCAACATCACTTCCACCGGGATTCAGGTGCACGGTGGCGTCGGATTCATCGAGGAAACAGGCGCCTGTCAGCACATGCGCGATGCGCGCATCACGACGATCTACGAGGGTACGACCGGGATTCAGGCTAACGACCTGATCGGGAGAAAGGTAGCGCGCGACCAGGGGGCCGCCGTCCACCTCCTGTTAGGCGAGATGAATGCGACCCTGGTCGCCCTCGAAGCTGCCGGTGACAAGGACCTTCGCGTCATCGCCGGATCGCTGCAAGGCGGCACAGTGGCCCTCGAGACCGCAACCGGATGGCTGCTGTCGATCTACGAGCGCGACCCTGCAAGTGCTGCGGCCGGCGCGGTGCCTTATCTGAAGCTCTTCGGCTCGGTGACGGGGGGCTGGCTCATGGCCCGCGCAGCGTTGGTCGCAACGGCGAAGCAGGCGACTTCCGAGGGCGACTTCTACCGAGCCAAGAAAGTCACTGCACGATTTTATGCCGAACACGTCTTGCCCGAGGTGCAGGCTTTCCGCGCGGCAATCGTCGACGGTGCCGGCTCAGTTCTCGCACTGGACGAGTCCCTGTTCTGAGCGAATCGCAATTTACAGGAGTAAGGCTATGAACGAGCTCAACGGCTATGACATTGAAGACCTCTCGGTCGACATGACTGCGACTTTCTCCAAGACGATTACCGAAGCGGACATCGTGCTGTTTGCCGGTGTGTCGGGCGATAACAACGCCTTGCATATTAACGAAGAGTTTGCCGCTACCACGTCCTTCGGCGGGCGTATCGCACACGGCTTTCTGACCGCCAGCGTGATCTCGGCCGCCATCGCCAACAAGTTGCCCGGACCGGGAACGATCTACTTGCGCCAGACGCTGATGTTCCGCGCTCCGGTGCGCCCAGGCGATACGGTGCACGCCACGGTTCGTGTGAAGGAGGTGCTGCATGAAAAGCGCCGCGTGGTCCTTGAGACGATGTGCCGCGTGCGCGGCGCTGTTGTCGTCGACGGCGAGGCGCTGGTCATGGTCACGTCAGGCGAAGGACGTTTGGCTTTGGCGCGGGAGCATCGAATCACGCAGACCCCACAAAACGATCGGGTGTTGCCGTCTGAGGAGCGGCAGATGCCGGAAATCACGGCCTGAAGCATGACCAACGGGGCAGCGATCAATGCTGACGCGTCGATCATACCCATTCACTGGAGACAAGCATGGCAACTGAAATCAACCCCCTCGCCGAGATGACGAGGATGATGCAGGAATTCAAGGTCCCGGGGCTAGATATGGCGCCGATCATCGAGTCGAGGCGCAAGGACATGACTGCCCTCGTTGAGGCCAGCGAGGCCGCCCAGGTGGCGATGCAGGCGCTCGTGCGCAAGCAGGCCGAGATCGTGACCGAGGCAATACAGGGGATCCAGGAATCTGCCAAAGCCCTGGTTGCCAGCGGCGCCAGCGCCCCGGACCCTGCCAGGCAGGCAGCGTTGGTAAGCGACGCTTATCAGAAGGCGCTCGCCGATATGAAGGACCTTGCGGAGATGGCGCGCAAGTCGCAGGTAGACGCAATGGCCATCATCACGAAGCGGGGCACAGACAGTCTGGCAGAAACGAAAAAGCTGATGCAGGCCAGATAGCGGCAGGGGTATGGATACGCCTCGGCTGCAGAGGCCGCTGCGTATTCTGACGCAATGGAGAACTCAATGACATCGCCTTCCCAGGTTCCAGACGAATTTGTCCAGGGGTTCATCAAGTCAGGGCAGAGCCTGTGGCAGGCTATGGTGTATCCAGCCGTCTAGAAGTGGAGTGATGAGCATGTTGCGAGATTTGAATCATCTTCACGGACGCACTGTCGTTGCACGCGATGGCGACATCGGCAGTGTGCAGGATATCTATTTCGATGACGAGGCGTGGGGTGTGCGCTATCTTGTGATCGATACAGGAGACTGGACCCCCGAAGGGCAGGTGTTGATTTCACCGTACTCGGTCGACCGCGCCGAACTATCCGCCGATATTGTCCGCGTCGATCTGACGCGCCAACAGGTGAAAGACAGCCCGAGTATCGATACGCACAAACCGGTTTCGCGTCAGCACGAAGCCGAATACTTGCGGTACTACGGCTTTCCGCTGTATTGGGGCGGCCCCAACCTGTGGGGAATGGGGCAGTACCCCGTGCCGGGTTTCATCGGTGCAGCGCCGATTCCAGCGGATGTGCGTCAGCAACTTTCGCTGTACGGCGACAAACCACCGGGAGATGTCCATCTGCGCAGCGCGAGTCATGTTGAGCGCTACGCCGTTGAGGCCTTAGACGGCAGTATCGGGCACGTTCGCGGGTTTATTTTCGACGACGAGGCATGGGTCATTCGCTATTTCGTTGTCGACACGCGCGCCTGGTGGCCGGGCGGTAAGGAGGTGCTGCTGGCGACGCACTGGATCGACGACATCGACTGGTTTGCCTCTTCCGTCTCGACGTCGCTAACCCGGGAGGCCATCAAGGCCAGTCCAGACTACGATGAGTCAATCCTGATCGACCGTGCTTATGAAGCCAGACTCCACGACTTTTATCGAAAGAGCGGCTATTGGACCGAAGAGAAGGGTAGCGGTCCGGCGAGAAGTGCTGCTGATAGGTAGCTCCGCAAGATCCGGCAGAGGCGAATCGAACTTGCAATGTGGCACTCCACGAGCCGACAGGGTCGGGCGTGGCGCGGTGCCCGCGAACACCAGCGGGATTAAGGCGGTACGCCGACGAAGGTGTCCACTCGAGAATTGATACGGTTACGATTCAGCAGCCCATCGCACTTACGCGCTATCGCCGCTCACCGACGATGTCGTCCAGTACCGGGACGGCCGCTAGAGTAAGCAGTACTCCAGCGAGCGGCAGAGTCGACAGAAAGCCGAAATGCTTGAAGCCCACCGCGCCGACCAGTCCGCCAACGAAGAACATACCAAGCAACGACGACAGCAGTGCGAGCTTGCGCCTGTCAGCACGGACATCGGGCATAGCCATGCCGACGAAGTTCCAGTAGACCAGCTTTCCAAGTTCGATGCCGATATCGGTAACGAGACCTGTCACATGGGTCGTACGGATCTCGGCCCTCGATATCTTGGTAATGATCGCATTCTGAAGTCCCATTACGAAGCAAAGCACGCCGACTGTGGCTGATACGAACAGTAGACGATGATGCCCAAGCGTCGAGCCGATTAGGCCAAAACACAGAAGGAGGGCAGCTTCCAGCAACAAAGGCGTCGCATATACGCTTTGCGCGCGCCGGCGCCGGCCCCAGTTGATCAGGATGGCGGAAGTGGCCGCACCGAACAGAAACGCGACCAACGCGCTCAGCCCCGCCGCCACCAGGCCGATTTCGCCCAGCGCGAGGTTATCGGCCATGGAGGACACGATGCCCGTCATGTGCGAGGTATATTGTCCGACAGCTAGAAAACCACCAGCGTTCGCCGCACCAGCGACGAATGCCAGCCAGCGCCCCAGGCGTCGATTGTTTGCATCGGTCCGCTCCGGACTTGCGAATCCGCGAAGATAGTTGATAGGCATGGCAAGTAGAAAATGACCTTAGTGTTCGGTTGGAGACCGATTAGCCGTCATATGGACGAAGGGCCTCGTGCGTAGGCTTTGCCCGACGTGGGGCTCAAGGTGGCCAAAATGGCAGGCGCTGAAAAGCGGCGTTATCGGCAGCGGTGACGTGAATGACAACCACATTTACGCCTTCAAAATTTTTTAGCACTAGCAATTCTGACCTGAGATCGTTCCGTCGGATGTTTTTATTCATTTTGCCGGTGCGACCCGGTCTTTAGCTGACGCTCGTGACACTCGCCGCCCGGTCACAGTGCATTCGAATCAGGTAGCAGCAGTAGCCGGTCGAGCCCGGCTTACCGCGCGTAGCACTCGCATACACGCTTTTCGAAGGCGTGACGATCCAGCTCTTCGGCAACTCACCCTTCGGAATTCGGGAGCGAGTCGGTACGCCTCGCCTGATTTCTCGCGCCGGTACGCCACCGTACCGACTTCTGGTCACATCGCGAGCACCGTCATCGCAAGCCCCCTGCGTTTCTCCGTCACCACGATCGAAACAGTTTCGCGTGACAGGCTTCCCAGACCGATTTGCGCGTTATCCCCATTCCGCCCGGAGCGGCCAACCGTATGATCGAGACGACCATACGGATTGCCTTGTCATGCCCGCTGCAGCAGGGGCGCCGCGACTAGCGCAATGCACCTGTCAAGCACGCACGAAAGCGTGCAAGGGACACAAAATGTCAACCATCGATTCGATTCTGGAGGAGCCGCAGGCCTTCCTTCCTCACGCCAGTGTGGCAGCTTACGCCGCGATCTCTGGTATGGACGCCTACCGAGCGTTGGTCGCTGAGGCTGAACGCGATTACGCCGGATTCTGGGCGCGCCATGCGCGCGAGACGCTCGAGTGGAAAACGCCGTTTTCCACGGTTCTCGATGAATCCCGCGCGCCGTTCTATGAATGGTTCAACGACGGCACCCTCAACGCGTCCTACAACTGCCTCGACCGCCACGTCGAAGCCGGCAACGGCGAGCACGTCGCGGTGATCTTTGAAGCCGACGATGGCACCGTCACGCATGTCACCTACCGGCAGTTGCTCGAACGGGTGTGTCGTTTCGCCAATGCCTTGCGCAGCCGCGGCGTAAAGAAAGGCGACCGCGTGGTGATCTACATGCCGATGTCGATTGAAGGCATCGTCGC
>NZ_JABBGJ010000055.1 GCF_012927345.1 Paraburkholderia polaris | reverse complement strand
ACGGGTGGCCACATGATCGCGCCGATGCCGGGCGCCACGCCACTGGTGCCGGGTTCGTGCACGCTGCCGCTGCCGGGCATCATGGCCGCGGTCGTCGACGAAACCGGGCAGGACGTGCCGAACGGGCAGGGCGGCATTCTCGTCGTCAAACGGCCATGGCCGTCGATGTTGCGCGGCGTCTGGGGCGATCCGGAGCGCTATAAGCAGAGTTACTTCCCTGAAGATCTCGGCGGCAAGCTGTACCTCGCCGGTGACGGCGCGGTGCGTGACGCGGACACCGGCTACTTCACGATTACCGGCCGTATCGACGATGTGCTCAACGTATCGGGCCACCGGCTCGGCACGATGGAGATCGAGTCGGCGCTCGTAGCAAACCCGTTGGTGGCGGAAGCGGCGGTGGTCGGCCGCGCCGACGACACGACCGGTGAGGTCGTCGTCGCGTTCGTGGTGTTGAAGGGCGAGCGGCCAACCGGCGACCAGGCGATCAGAATCGCGACCGAATTGCGCAATTGGGTCGGCAAGGAGATCGGACCGATCGCGAAGCCCAAAGAAATCCGCTTCGGCGAGAATCTGCCGAAAACACGCTCGGGCAAGATCATGCGCCGCTTGCTGCGCTCGCTGGCGGCCGGCGAAGAGATTACGCAGGACATATCCACGCTGGAAAATCCGGCGATTCTCGATCAGCTCGGGTGAGGGCTCGCGAAAGGCGAGAGGTTGCCGGAACTTTTTTATCTTCAGGAGCAGGCCATGGCCAGCGCACCGATCCGAACTACACTTGCGAACCCCGCGCCACTGGGTCTCGCCGGTTTTGCATTGACGACGTGGCTGCTGAGCATGATCAACGCCGGCTGGTTTTCGGGCGAATCGATGGGATTGGTGCTCGCCTGCGCGCTCGCCTACGGCGGGACCGCGCAGGCCATTGCCGGCATGATGGAGTTGCCGCGCGGCAATACCTTCGGTGCGACGGCCTTTCTGAGCTATGGCGCGTTCTGGTGGTCGTTTGCGCTGTTCGTGCTCTTTCTACACGACAAGGTGCCGCCCGCGTTCGTCGGCTGGTATTTGTTTCTTTGGGGTGTCTTCACGTTCTACATGTGGCTGGCCACCTTTCGCTCGCCTCGCGCGCTGCAGTTCATCTTTCTGGCGCTCTGGATCACCTTCGGCCTGCTGGCTGGAGGAGAGTGGACGGGTTCAGGGCTGATGCGAATGGCGGGCGGCTATATGGGGCTCGTGACTGCGGCGCTCGCGTTCTATCTATCTGCGGCCGATGTGATCAACGAGGTGCATGGGCGTGTAGTGTTGCCCGTCGGCGACCCAAGGGTGCTCAGCCGGCACGCCGTTGCGCTCTGACAGTCGACTGTGGCACCTCGTGCAGACTGGTTCGGCACAGGAGAGTGAGTGTGACATCGGCAGCAGTTGCCTGTGCTGATCACGATAATTGCTAGTGACGCCGTATCTCCCGGCGTGCCAACTAGATGCCGACCAGCATCGCAGCCATCGCAATCTCGGCAGGGACGCGCCTTCCAGCCAGCCTGGCGCGTCTGTTCTAGCGGGGCAGTTCGTAATTCGCAGCGGTCGCGTCGGCGCGGGTCGGCTTCGCGATTTGTGCCTGCGCTGTTAGCGCCTGATGACTCGGCACCAGTAACACCGGACAGCAGGCGCTACGCAGGACGCGCTCGGCGACGCTGCCTGGAAACAGGCGCCGGAAGCCGCGTCGTCCGTGCGTGCCGAGCACCATAAGGTCTGCGTTGAATTCGGTTGCCGTGATCCGGATACGTTCCGAAATGTCTTCGCCGATCGGGGCGACGTCCACGATCCGCGGCACGACGGCCACGTTTTCGTGTTTCATTCGCGCGAGTGCGTCCGCCAGCAACCGCTGGCCTTCTTCAACGAAGGCATCACGCAAGATCGTCGGATCGTAGCCGGAGGCGTCGTACGCCATCATGGGTTGTCGACGACATAGAGCGGCTGCAATTGCGCGCCGTTTTCTTTTGCGAGTTGTAACGCGGTGTCGAAGGCATGTTCAGACGTTTCGCTTCCATCGATCGCTACCAGAATGTGCTTATACATATCGACCTCGAAGAGTTCGTTCGGGCGGCTGCGGCCCGATCGGCCGCAGCGCTGTGAATCTTCCCACCTTGCGCCTACTACAAGCGCAAAGCAAACGGTCAAATAGTGCTTGAGTCAAAGCACGTCTGTACGGCGCTCCGTCCACTGCGTCTCAAGCAAGGCTTTGAAATGCAGGTCCGGATGGGCTGGAGCGCCGTACGGCACCGTACCGACTTCCGAAGACCTCGCGCGCACCGTAGTCATGGAGATGCATCGCTCCTGCGGTTTGATTGCGTTAGACAGCCCGCATGGAATATATGCCCGTCGCGCGCCTCGTCGCGTCATCGCTAACGGACGTGCCCGCGCACACACGAAGGACGCTCCTTCGTTTATTCAAAACACACAACGCCCACTTCTTATTCGCCCAGGTGTTTCGTTCTTCACCTGTCGCATTCCTTTCCCAGTCAGGAGCCTCACGCCATGACCTTTCTCAAGTCCCCGCCGTCATCTCCCGATGCTGTCGCCGATGAATATGCCGCGACGATTTCCGGTTCTTCACTGCCGAAGTACCGGATTCCCGACGGATCGTCCGACCGGCGCGCCGTGTTTGATCTGGTGCGTGATGAATTGTTCATGGACGGCAACTCGCGCCAGAATGTCGCGACGTTCTGCACGACCTACGCAGACGACGAGGTTCGCCGCCTGATGGATCTATCGATCGACAAGAACATGATCGACAAGGACGAGTACCCGCAAACGGCGGAGATCGAAATGCGCTGTGTGCATATGCTCGCCGATCTATGGCACGCGAATAAAGCGTGGAAGACCACCGGTTGCTCGACTACCGGTTCGAGCGAGGCCTGCATGCTGGGCGGCCTCGCGCTCAAATGGCAGTGGAAGAAGCGCATGGAAGCGCAAGGCAAACCGACCGACAAGCCGAACTTCGTCTGCGGCCCCGTGCAGGTGTGCTGGGCGAAATTCGCCCGCTACTTCGACGTCGAGATGCGCGAAGTGCCACTGAGTGGTGACGCGCTCAGACTGCAACCGGAAGATCTGGCCGCCTATTGCGACGAGAACACCATTGGCGTGGTCGCTACGCTCGGCATTACATTCACCTGCGTCTACGAGCCGGTCAAGGCCTTGGCGGGCGCGCTCGACGCCTTGCAACGCGATGTCGGGCTCGATATTCCGATCCACGTCGATGCGGCGAGCGGTGGCTTCGTCGCGCCGTTCATCCAGCCGGACCTCGAGTGGGACTTCAGCGTGCCGCGCGTCAAATCCATCAACGCATCGGGCCACAAATACGGCCTCGCGCCGCTCGGGGTCGGCTGGGTGGTCTGGCGCAGCACGCAGGATCTGCCGGACGAACTGATTTTTCGGGTCGACTATCTCGGCGGCGACATGCCGACTTTCGCGCTGAATTTCTCGCGGCCGGCCGGCCAGATCATCGCGCAATACTACATGCTGCTGCGCCTCGGCCGTGAGGGCTATCGGCACATCCAGCAGGAATGCGCCGATACGGCGCAAGCGCTCGCCGACGGTCTAACGAAGATCGACGCGCTCGAGATGGTCTACGACGGGCGCGGTGCGTTGCCCGCTGTTTGCTACAAGCTGAAGCATCCTGAGACTGCGGGCTTCACGCTGTTCGATCTGTCCGATCAGGTACGCATGCGCGGCTGGCAGATCGCGTCGTACAAGCTGCCGCCCGGACGCGAGGAGACCATCGTACAGCGCGTGCTGATCCGGCGCGGTGTCACGCGCGACATGGCGGCGATGCTGCTCGAAGACATCAAACACGCAATTGCTCATCTGACGAAGAACCCGGTGCTGCATTCAACCGCCGGTCCGACCTTCCACCACGATTGACGTCATCTTGCTCATAGGAGCGCCTGAAATGGACCACACCGTCACCCCCGCGGCGGCACCGCCGGCCGCGGATGCCGCACAACGCGGCAAGTATCTGAGCGTCACGTCGATCGGTCTGATGACGGCCGCCGCCGTGGTCACGAGTCTGCGCGGATTGCCTCTGTTGGCGAAGGAGGAGATGACGATGTTCGTCTATCTCGCCTTCACCGTCGTTTTCTACCTGATCCCCGCGTCGCTGATTTCGGCTGAACTGGGCGGCGCGTTCGCCGACCGGCGCGGCGGCATTTACACGTGGGTCGCGCAGGCGTTCGGCACGCGCTGGGGCTTTCTCGCGATCTGGCTGCAATGGATTCAGAACGTCGTCTGGTTTCCGGTCGCGCTGACCTTCGGCGCGGCGGCACTCGCCTATACGATCGGCCGCCCCGAACTCGCGAAAAACGGCACGTATGTCGGGATTTTCTGCATCATCGCTTACTGGCTGGCAACGTGGGTCGTGCTGCAAGGCGTCGAAGTGTTCGCGCGCATCGCAAACTGGACCTTCGTGATCGGCACCATCGTGCCGGGCATCGTGCTGCTTGCGCTGCTGGGCTACTGGATCAGCAGCGGGCACCCGCTCGGCTGGCAACACCTGAACGATGCGACGCTGTCCCAAGACGGCCACGCCCGCTTCTGGCCCGCGATTCACGGCTTCGGCACGATCTCGTTTCTAGCCGGTATCGTGCTGCTGTTCGCCGGCGTGGAAGTGCAGGCCGTTCACGTGATGGACATGAAGAGCCCGAGCCGCGGCTATCCGACGGCCATCGGTCTCGGCGCGCTGATTTCGGTGCTGATCTTTGCGCTCGGCGCGTTGCCGATCGCCGCTATCTTGCCGTATGAAAAAATCTCGCTGCAGTCGGGCGTGTTCGACGCGTTCGGTGCGGTGCTGAGCGATCTCTGGCATATGGGCTGGGCCGTGTCGGCGCTTTCACTGCTGGTCGGCGTGGGCGCCATCAGCGGTGTGCTCGCATGGCTCGGCAGTCCTTCGCGCGGCCTGCTCGAAACCGCGCATGAGGGTGAGTTGCCACCGATACTTCAGGCGAAAAACCGCAAGGGTATGCCCACGCATATTCTGCTGGTGCAAGGGATCATCGTCACCGTGATCTCGTGTTTCTACTTCGTGATCCGTGATGTGTCGGTCGCCTTCTTTCTGATCTCCGCGATGACGATTGCGCTCTACCTGATCGCCTACATGCTCATGTATGGCGCAGCGATCAAGCTGCGCTATTCACAACCGGCGTTAGTGCGGCCGTTCAAGGTGCCGGGTGGTTTGGCCGGCATGTGGTTGACCGCCGGCATTGGCTTTGCCGGGGTGCTGTTCAGCTTCGTCGTGTCGTTCTTTCCGCCGGATCAGTTGCCGGTAGGTTCGCCTGCGCTTTACACGGGGCTGGTTGTTCTCGGCATCATCGTCTTCGCGGGGAT
The DNA here is from genome assembly GCF_012927345.1 of Paraburkholderia polaris. Lineage (GTDB taxonomy): Bacteria > Pseudomonadota > Gammaproteobacteria > Burkholderiales > Burkholderiaceae > Paraburkholderia > Paraburkholderia polaris. The sequence goes on along the minus strand of NZ_JABBGJ010000055.1, from coordinate 62,282 downwards.
TCCGTTGATCATCCACCACGTGCGCCGCGGTGACTGGGCACCAGTTGATGTTGCGCCGGTCGTTCAACCCGCCGCCGTGACGCTGAATTGAGCGGCTGCGCGGCTTCTATCGCCAGGTCTTCGACATGAAATACAAAGACTATTACGAAGCTCTGGCGTTGCCGCGCAGCGCGACGCAGGACGACATCAAGCGGGCCTACCGAAAGCTCGCCCGAAAATATCACCCCGACCTCAGCAAACTCGACGACGCCGAGGCGCGCTTCAAAAACTCGGCTAAGCCCGCGTTCGACTTTTTCTATAGCGGCCGTTCGCGGCAACATCCGCCATGCTTGGGCGAACGACTGCTTCAGTCAACATTTGCCGCACGAGTTGACATTGGGAACGGGTTGCTCGTCTGCGACAGTGGGCATTGGCTGAAAGCATGGCTGAGACTTGAGGACGCTGCGACATAGAGCGACGCCCGGTCGGACCGTAACGACTGTGTTTGGGAGCTGGAATGCTGAATTCGTGACGCACCTTTGATGGCATGATGTCGCCGCATGACGATTCACGACTCAACAAGCCATCCTCGCGCCAGACTTTGACGGTTGGACACGATGACAATCGATGACTGGTGTGGCGTGTCTCGCTTGGCGGTATCCTGCTTGTACTCATCCCGGTCCTCTGAACCTTTCCTGAAACCGAGCAGTCGCAATACATGCGCGAGCAACCGTCCACCATTGAAATTGAAAGTGCACCGAGCCCCAGGTTCGCCGTGATCTTGATGCACGGTCTCGGCGCCGACGCCACGACTTCGTGTCGCCCAGGCGCTCGTATGCGCAGGCCTCGACACTGGAGACGTTATTATGAACAGAGCGGATGAGGTGACGGACGATGTCGCGCGGGCGGCCTTAGCTGTTTTTTACCGTGCCATGTCGCGTAAAGATATATCCCTGTTTCGGACTGTTGTAACGGCGGACTGGCAGTACATCCCGCCTTCTCCTGGACCGGTGACGGGTCCCGACTCAATGATCCCGGTGTTCGCGGATCTGTCGTATTCACTACCTGACATGGACATCCGGATTCTGGATGTCCTGGTTCATGGAGACAAGGTGGCCGTGCGTGCGATCGTGACTGGGACGCAGTCGGCCCCACTCATGGGGATCGCAGCCACGTCGAAACCTGTCAATTTTGCGATTCACTCGTTTCACGAATTCCGCGAGGGACACATTGCCAAAACGTGGCACCTGGAAGACTGGCTAGGTGTTTTTCGTCAGATCGGAGAGTTGCCGTCGGACCTCCCGTGACGACAGGTCGACCGGTATATCCGCTATGTGGGCTGTTCCTTGTATCGCTGCTGGCGCCGTATCTCGAATGGGTGACCAGATCAGCTGTCGCCGCAGCAGGGACACATGACATGGCGACACATTCGCCTGAGAGCGCCGTGCGGCGGAAATGAAGTTTTGGTCTGGTCCATGCATGAGACCAACTCGTCGCACCCAGCGGCGTCAGCAATAGCCGATCAACCACGGGCGGTTGTCCCTATCTAATCTGGAGGACTGTTATGGAAAGCACGCCGAGACACAAAATCCCCGCAACGCTGATTCCCGGCGATGGAATCGGGCCGGAAGTGGTTGCTGCAACGGTCCAGGTTCTTGACGCTTTAGGATCCCCATTCATCTGGGACGTACAGCAAGCCGGAATCGCCGGGGTCACCCACTGTGGGGACCCGCTACCAGATGTGACACTCGAGAGCGTTCGCAAGAACAAGCTTGCCCTCAAAGGTCCATTGACGACCCCGATCGGCGAGGGGTTCCGCTCGTCCAACGTTCGGCTTCGCGAAGAGTTTCAGCTTTTTGGCAACGTTCGGCCCGTGCGTACCATCATCCCTGGTCGCTACGACGAGATCGACCTCGTGCTCGTGCGCGAAAACCTCGGTGGGTTTTACGTCGCTCACGAATACTACATTCCCGTCGGCGATGATCCGAAAGCAGTTGCAGTCGCGACCGGGGTAAACACACGCGATGGGTGCGCACGAATCGCAAGATTTGCCTTCGAGTATGCCTTGAAGCACGGACGAAAGAAGATCACCGTTGTGCATAAGGCCAACATCCTGAAGGTACTCACAGGATTGTTCCTGGAAGCCGCTCGAGACGTTGCCCGGGATTATGGAGGTCGGGTGGAAATGAGTGACATGATTGTCGACGCCTGCGCGATGCAGCTTGTGCTGAACCCGTGGCAGTTCGATATGCTTCTGTGCACCAATCTGTTTGGAGACATTCTGTCGGATCAGTTAGCGGGGCTTGTTGGCGGACTGGGCATGGCGCCAGGCGCCAACTATGGTAATGACACGGCAATTTTTGAAGCCGTGCATGGATCGGCACCGGACATCGCTGGTAAAGACGTGGCCAACCCCATCTCCTTGTTACTTGCATCGGGCTTGATGCTTGAGCATGTTGGTAAGGGTGATCTCGCCCTACGCTTGCGAACTGCAATCACTGAAACACTCAACACCGACCATATCCGTACGCGCGATCTGAAAGGCACTGCGTCAACGCGCGAGTTCGCCGCCGCAGTAGTTCGCCGGATCGAGAGCACGTAGTCACGGGGGAGAACAAGAACCTCGCAATCGGCGTGGGTACGGCCGGCTACAAGGGCTATCAGACGGTGGCGGTGGGTCTGTCGGCTCGCGCGCAAAGCCTGAAGGTCAAGATCGGTGCGGGCGTCAGTTCAGCCACTACGATCATCGGTGCCGGTGCGGCGTATCAATGGCAGGGCATTGACCTTGACGCGCCGATGGCTTGAGTATGGCACCCCTACTGCGTCGCTGTAACCTGCCAGGCCCCACCCAGCGCTTGAAACAGCGCCGCCGTATCGGCGAACCGATTGGCCTGCGCACGGGTGCGGTCGAGCGCGGTTTGCAACACCTGCCGCTGGGTATCGAGCAAACCAAACTGGCTGACCCCGCCCGCCGAATACTGCGCGTGCGCGATGTCGAGGCTCGCCTGCGCCTGCTGCGCGGCATCATCGCGAGCCTGAAGTTCACGGGCGTCGTTCTGGAGCGCCGTCAACGTATCCGCCACCTGCTGCAGCGCCTGCAGCACCGTCGTCTGATAATCGGCGAGCGCCGCATCGTATGCCGCTTGTGCCGAACGTGTCTTCGCGCGCAGTTCGCCGCCGTGGAAAATCGGTTGTGTCAGATTGAGGCCGAAATTCCAGATGTTCAACCCGCTCACCACGTCCTGAATATTGGTGCGATCCGAGCCGATCCCCGCCGATAGCGCAAACTGCGGATACAGGTTCGCCGTCGCCACGCCGACATTCGCGCTTGCCTGATGCAGCAGCGCTTCCGACGCGCGGATATCGGGCCGCTCACGTGCGAGCGTCGACGGCAGTATAAGCGGCAGCGTATCCGGCAGATGCAGCGAATCGAGCGTGACGTCGCCAAAGTCCGCCTTCGACGGCGCAACGCCAAGCAGGATCGCAAGCAGATGATCGGCTTGCGCGAGTTGCATCGCGAGCGGCGGCAACGACGCACGGGTTTGCGCTAGCAGCGTGCGCTGGCTGCGCACATCGAGCTGCGAGACACCGCCTGCTGCAAAGCGTCCTTCCATAATTGAAAGTTGCCGTGCCTGAGTGTCTGTCAGGCTTTGCGTCAGCGCGATCTGTTGCTGCAGCGATGCACGCCGAACCGCCGTCGCGACGACGTTCCCCGCAAGCGAGAGCCGCGCCGCTTCGAATTCGAACGACTGATAATCGACTTGCGCCATCAGCGCTTCCAGCGCCCGCCGCTTGCCGCCGAAGATATCGAGTGCATACGACACGCTGACCGACGCGTTGTACAGCGTGAACGGCCCCGGATTCTGCACATTCGGAATGCCGAACTGCGCGATATCGATTTGCTGCCGCACACCGGATATGTTTGCGTCCACGCTGGGGAATTCGCTGGCGCCAAATTGCGCGTTGTAGTTTTCGCGCGCCTCGACGAGTTTCGCGCGGGCCTGCGCGAGCGACGGACTTTGCTGCATGGCCTGCTCGACCAGACGATTGAGCGCCTCTGATTGAAACTGCGTCCACCACATCGGTGTGGCGCGCCGGGCAGCGATAAACGCCTGGGACGCCCCTCCGTCACCGTTTGCGGCTACCGTCGCGACGGGCCGTGCCTCTGGCGTATAGGTCTGCGTGTCTGGCGCCGCAGGCGCTTGAAAATCCGGTCCAACCGCGCAACCAAATAGCGCGACGACGGAAACAAGAGCGAGCGGTTTCATCGACCCGGTCCCCTAGTCGAGCGTGCGCCGATAGAAGCGCAGCGCAATGCCCAAAACGACAACCGTGAACAGCGCCACCGGCCATACCGACGGCCACAGATCCACCCAGCCGTTTCCCTTTAGCAGGATGCCGCGGACCAGCCGGTTGAAATACGTGAGCGGCAGCAGATTACCAATGAAGCGCGCCCACGCCGGCATCCCCGCGAACGGAAACATGAAGCCTGACAGCAACAGGCTCGGCAGAAAATAGAAGATGGTCAACTGCATTGCCTGCAACTGGTTCTGCGCCAGCGACGACAGCGTAATACCCACCGTCAGATTCGCAGCGATAAACAGCAGCGCGGCCAGATAGATCGCGATCACACTGCCGATGAACGGAACATGAAAAACAAAGCGCGCCGCGGTGAGAATGATCGTCGCCTGAATCAGCCCGATCATCACGTAAGGCACGATCTTGCCGGTCATCACCTCGATCGGCAGCACAGGGGTCGCGAGCAGGTTCTCCATCGTGCCGCGCTCGCGTTCTCGCGTGATTGCGAGGCCGGTCATCATCACCATCGTCATCGTCAGGATCACGCCCATCAATCCCGGCACTACGTTGTATTGCGTGATGGCTTCAGGGTTGTACATCTGGTGGACCTGCACGTTGAAGGCGGCGGGACTTCCATTCAGATGCGCGAGCGTCCCGGTGATGTCTTTGTCCGCAATGGGTTGCACGAGGCCGGGGAGGGCGGCGACGGCGGTGCTCGTCGCGGTGGGATCGGTGGCGTCGGCTTCGACCAGCAGCGAGGGGTGCTCGCCACGTAGCAGCCGCCGCGAAAAGTCCTCCGGCACGCTCAGCACGAACTGCACACGGCCCTGGGCCAGCGCGCGGCGGCCGGCTTCCTCGTCGGGCAACGTTTCGACGATGTCGAAATAGTCGGAGTTCTTCATCGCCGCGATGAAGCTGCGCGAGAAGGGGCTCTCGTCGCCCACGATGACGGCGGTTGGCAGATGCTTCGGGTTGGTGTTGATCGCGAAGCCGAATAGCGTGAGCTGGATGATCGGCACGCCGACGATCATCGCAAACGTGACGCGGTCGCGCCGCAACTGGCGGAACTCCTTCAGCACGACGGCCCACCAGCGCGTCAGCGAGAACAGTGAGCGCGTGGTCACGATGGCGCTCCGTAGTTGTCGGTCGAATGGGCCATCAGGGAGATGAAGACGTCTTCGAGCCCGGTTTCGAGGCGCTCGACGCGTAAGGCCGTACCTTCTGTGGCCTGTTTGACCGCGGCCTCGAGCGCAGCGTGGTCGCTGCCGCTGACATGCAGCGCTGAACCGAACACGACGGTCTGATCGACGCCGGGGGTCTTACGCAATTGCTCCGTCAGTTTGCTCAGGTGCTCGCCGTAAATGGTCCACGTGGCGAGGTTTTGCGATTCGATGATCTGCTTTGCCGTGCCTTGTGCGAGCAGTTTGCCGTAGGCGATGTACGCCAGCTTGTGGCATCGCTCGGCTTCATCCATGTAATGCGTGCTGACGAGAACCGAAATGCCGCGCGCGGCGAGCCGATGCAGTTCTTCCCAGAAGTCACGGCGCGCGGCAGGATCAACGCCCGCGGTCGGTTCGTCGAGCAACAGCAGTTGCGGCTCATGCAGCATGCAGGCGGCGAGCGCGAGGCGCTGCTTCCAGCCGCCGGATAGCGCGCCCGTCAACTGGTTCGCGCGGCTTTGCAGTCCAAGCGATTCAAGCGAGCGGTCGACCGCCTCGCGCCGGTTCGGCATCTCGTAGATGCGCGCAACGAAGTCGAGATTCTCGCGGATCGTCAGGTCGTCCCAATAGGAAAAGCGCTGTGTCATGTAGCCGACGTTGCGCTTGATCTGCGAGCTCTCGCGCACGATGTCATAGCCCAGACACGTGCCGGTGCCCGAGTCCGGCGTCAGCAGGCCGCACATCAGGCGGATCGAGGTGGTCTTGCCGCTGCCGTTCGGCCCGAGAAAGCCGAAGATTTCGCCGCGCGCGACCTGCAACGTCACATCGATGACGACATGCTTGTCGCCGAAGCGCTTGTTGAGCTTCTGCACGTCGATCGCGTATTGCGGCGCGGGCTGGTTCATTGCAGCGTCACCGCGACGGGTTGGCCGGGATGCAGCTTGACTGCATCGGCGGCGGAGGGATGGGCTTCAACCATAAACACCAGCTTCGCGCGATTTTCATTGCTGTAGATCACCGGCGGCGTGTATTCGGCCTCGCTGGACAGGTAGGTGATCTTCGCCGCAACGTCCGCCACGCAGCCATCGCAGTGGATCGTCAACGCACGGCCGAGCGCGAGCTTGCCGATCACGGTTTCCGGCACAAAAAGGCGCACCTTCACATTCTGCGGCGGTAGCATCTGCACGACAGGATTGCCGGCCTGGACCCACTCGCCGACGCGATACAGCGTGTCGTACACGAGCCCTTCAGCCGGGGCGCTGACTCGCTTCTGGCTGAGCTTCCATTGCGCCTGGGCGACGGCGGCTCGTGCAGCTTCGACCTGCGCGTTCTGCGCCGAGAGTTGCTGGACCCTGCCCGGAAGCAGAGCGACGTCGACCTGGCTGGTCAGTTCATGGACCTGCGCGGCAGTGGCGTCGGCCTGTGCGCGTGAATCGTCGAGCTGTGCCTTGGCGATGCCGCCGGCGCGATACTGTGCTTCATCGCGCGTGAGTTGCAGCGCGGCCTTGCGCGCATTGGCGACGGTCTGCGCGAGCTGTGCCCGCGTCACGTTCACTTCAGGACGACGCTTGCCGGTCTGGATGTCGGCCAGTTGCGCGCGCGCGGCGGCGAGTTGCTGGTGCGCCTGCTCCAGCGCGGCGGCTTCGTCGGCGGATTCAAGTGCGAAGACGGGCTCGCTCGCATTGACGGTCTGCCCGCGCGTGACGGACAGTTGCGTGAGCGTGCCGGACTGCGACGAGCCGAGATACACGAACTCGCCCTCCACGTACCCCTGATACGTGTTGTCGTCGTGATGCGAGCAGCCGGCGAGCGTCAGTACGACGAACAGCATGCAAACACAGGCGCGCAAAAGCCGGGTCATGACTTGCTCCGTAAATCTACGCGGCGCTTCGGCTGCGCCGCACGCGGCTGCGGCTGCATGCCGCTGATTAACAGCGCACTCACATGGCGGCGCAACGCGTCGCGCTCGATGACGGGCAGACCGCGTGCGCTCTGCCAGATCTTCGCGGTGGCAAGCGGCAACATCACCAGCGCGAGTATCGAGTTGAACAGCATCAGCGCTTCGAGCTCGCGATTGACGGTGCCATCCTGCTGCGCCTGCGCGACGCGAGCGCCAAAGCGCTTGATGTTGTCGAACGGGATGCGACGTAGCATCCGTTCGCGCAGCAGGCCGCCCTCGTTGACGATCTCCCGCAGCCACAGCGGCGGCAACCACGGCATGCGCTCTGTCACGTCGAACAGGCGCGCGACGAATTCGTGGGCGAGCGCGAACGGATCGCTCGCGGTGTCGTCCGCTGCGGGCCGCCAGACAAACTCCGCTGCGAGAGCAAGCCGCTCGTCGACCACCGCATCGAGCAACCGTTCGCGATTCGTGAAGTAGTAGTGGACTAGCGCCGACGTGACATCTGCGTCAGCCGCGATCTGCGCAACGGTGGTGGCGGCAATGCCGCGTTCGGCAAAGAGCCGCGTTGCGGTATCGAGCAGATGTTCCCGCACGTCGAAATCGTCGACCGTTGGGCGGCGGCCGAGTGGCTTCGCGGGCGAGCGTTTCGCGTTCATTCATTTAGACTAATTGATGAGTTAGTTAAATTCAAGGCCGGGTTTTGCCTTGTGCCATATGGATCAGATCGGCGGTCAGGGTAATTGCATGAAACGTTACGGAGGGTTGCGAGATGCTTGTGAGCCATGCACCGACCGAATCGGGCCATGCCGTCCTATGCACGTTCGATCATTGCTGTGAGCTTGGCCAACGTAGCCTTCAGGGCAATCATCGCAAGCGCTATCGCACAAACCCGCGCTAATTTGGAAAGGACAGTTTCCTGTGAGTCAACCGTTCGGCGACGCCGACGCGACAACACGATTTGATCGATGAGTGGCATGATCGTTTGTACGGACTGGCAGCACGGCCGGACTCCGCGGATCGGCCGACGCAGCGGCCCAGACTCATGCTTCCGTGTAACCGCCATCCAGGCCGCGGCGATAAAATTGGCAATGCGGTAGCGATCGATTACGCCAGACCAAGGGGTAAAAGTTATGGAATGGATGGACACGCGACCCATAATGCCGGGCTACTATTGGGTACGATTTACGGACGACCGGACGCCGAAGCAAACCATCGGGGAGGTCGCAGACGTGCCCGGGAACGGTACACGGCAGTTAGTCGTGATCCTACTGGGCGACGATGAAATCATCGAACTGGACGATTCGTTCTTTGACCGCGCACTGTTTGCTGGACCGATGGAACCGCCGTCGATGGAATGACCGCCGTAGCCGGACCGGCTGCCACTCCATCCGGAGAACCTCAGATCTTTGTCTAATTCGTGCCACAAGGGAAGACGTCTCTGGAGACCATCCGAAATGGCTACGTGATACGCGTGGTGCGACATCCGGTCTTTCAGGCCGTTAATCGTCAAGTTGATGAAGAGCCGGTATCGAGTCGTCTTGCGCGACCATCACGCGAGAGAGGGCGACTCGCGCTGTTCAGCCCAACTCCAGCCGGATCCATTGACAAATCGCCTGCGGTTACCGGGGACGAGTTGCTGCATTGGCGGAAAAACCCACTTCGAGTCTTCCATTGGGGGCGGGTCCGATCTCCTGACGACCCAAAAATCATTGATCGGTCGACGGAATGGAAGGCACGAACTCTAAGTGCTTGCCGATGCCACACTGCACGGCGCTTGAGCGCTCTATGAAACCTGGGATAGCGAAACCTTATTGCGACCGGTTGCTTTCGCGTTGTAGAGTGCTTCGTCGGCGGCGTTGATCACTGCGGCCACGTCGTGGTCTCTCCGTGGGGTGCAGCTTACTGCGCCGATGCTGGCCGTCACGCATCCGTGCTCGCTTCCCAGCAAGGCTGCGAGGCCGATGAATGCCGAGCCGAATACGACCATCAGCGCACCGATTCTCAGCGCACGGCGGCGCCACGCCGCGTAGATGTCCTGTTCAGCCGCAGCCGCCATGATCCTCAACGGCGTGCCGGGGAAATTCCTGAACCAGTAGAGACGGCGAATGCCATCGATCGACGCAGTATCGCCGAAGCTGCAAACAGGACGCCGGAACCACCTAAAAAGCACGATCGTTCAATGTTGATAATTTCTGTTATGCAAAATCCCGAAATTGCGGAATAGTGGCCACTCCTTGATGCCATCGCAGCGCTCGAGGCAAGTGAATCTGCAGGTCGGGACGGCGAAAGTACACGTTGAACGAAACCGCTGAGGTGGCAACTAGGATCGCAATGGCCGGGCCGCAGACCGCGACAACGCCTCTAACAGCTTTCTGTTCTTTGCACGTAGTCCTTTGGCGCGACATTGGTCATCGACCGGCTGAAGTTGCGCGCGTTCAGGCTCTCAACGCCGCTGCAGACGGCGAGCTGTTTCGGCGGCTACGAATACAGTTTTCGACGTTCGCGTTGAACCGATCGATCAGATTACCGAAATACGTAGCAGGATCCCGGTCAACGCGAGAGCGCTTGCTTGTTAGCAAGCGCAAGTTTACTGCGGCAGCGACCATGCTTATCTAGCAGAAGTGTGTTGCACACGGCGCCCAAAACCGGCGGTAGCCTATCCTGCCATCCCTTGTTTTTATGTTCTTGAATTTGCCGTTCGCAAATCCCGTGGGCGGGGTTGACCATGACCGCGCAGATAGATGAACTACTGCCGCAAGAAAACGTGTTCGCACGCGCTGGAAAACGAAGCACCGTGCGCAGCAAGATGAACCGGCCTGGTAGAGAAAACCGCCGTATCGCGTGAGCAGGACCTCCTGCCCGCACAAGTACGTTGATTCGCTGAGAACGTGATGGCGGACGTTCTGGCGCAGGATACGAAAGCATGGCTATCGGACATCGCGCAGAAAAATGTCCGATACTGTACCGATTCCCCGTGCGAGGATGACGCCGCGCGTGCAACTTGAATGGGACAACTCCCATAGATTGCGCAGTAAGAATCGCATCGTTCAGATACGCAGCATCAAATCTCGCGATTATCCGGCGTAGCATGAGCGAGATGGATTCCAGATGCTGTCTGGTGCCAATGCAAAGATCAGGCGATGACTCCACCGGAAATCTGATCTTGTCGCAACCCTCGCGCACGCCAATCCCTGCGCGTTGCCAGTATGCGACGGCGCAAAAAAGTTTTTGTTCCGCCGAACTCCTGGTCGTTCCAGCACGTTCCACTGCTTCGATTTTCGCCTGTTTGCAGGGGTTGACGCGCGTTATTCCCCTTAGCAAGATGGCGCGAAGGCAGCATGCAGGAGCGGATCATGCCAGTGGTGAAGATCTTTACCCAGGCGCAATGGGATGCCGCCGCGCGCCGTCTCGATGCGCTGCCGGAAAAGCCCGCGCATGAGCATCGCGTCAATGTTCGCGATGCAATGAAATCCATGCAGTCTCAAATCGTTGGCGCACAGAGGAAAGGTTACACGCAGGAAGAAATCGTCCAGCAGATCGCGCAGGATGGGGTGGAAATCAGTGCGGCCACGTTGCGATATGCGATGCAGCGTGCAGTGAAAGAGGACAGGTCTGCACCGACGGAAAGGCATGTCACAAAAAATACTGATGCGGCATTGCCTCGCGTGAAGAATGCCAATCAGGCGAGGTCATCGCATACCGGCAATGCACGTGCCGAGTCACAAAAGAAAAGGGATGGGGGAATAACCAGGCCGGAATCCACGCCGATAAAAGGCTTCCTCGGATTTCCGATCAGGCCGGATACCGAAAACTTGTAGAGGTATGAAATGGCAACGGAAAATCACCCCATCTATATGATCGGCGGTAGCAAGGGCGGTGTCGGCAAGAGCTTCGTCACGCTGGCGCTGGTCGATTATCTGCGTCGTTCAGATGTCCATGTCGTACTGGTGGAGACGGATACGTCCAATCCCGATGTCATGAAGGCTGTCCATGACGAGGTCGAATGCGCGTCATGTGATCTGGACGAGGCAGGAGGCTGGATAGATTTCGTCAATTTCTGCGATGCACACCGTGATGAGACGGTCATCGTCAACACGGCGGCACGTAGTCAGACGGGCGTCGCGCAATATGGCGGGACACTTGCCGGTACGCTAGATGAGCTGGCGCGGCGTCTCGTTGTGCTGTGGGTTATCAACCGGCAGCGTGACAGTCTCGAACTGCTGATGGAATTTGGCGAGACGTTCCCGCATGCGCTCACGCACGTTGTGCGCAATGGCTACTTCGGTACGCCGGACAAGTTTACGCTGTACCGCGAGTCGAAACTTCGTAAGGCTGTCGAGGCGCAGGGCCAGTCGCTGGATTTTCCCGATCTGGCGGATCGGGTCGCCGACGATCTTCGCAGTCAGCGTCTGTCGATCAGCAGGGCGGCCGAAACGATGCACATCGGCGAGCGGGCGGAACTGCTGCGCTGGCGTGCCCTGTATAGCGACATGTTCGCCAGGGTGACGGCCAATGCGTAACCGGCGGGCGAAGTCGCCTGATGCGCTCGCCCGGCTGTTTCTCGATGTCGCGGGCGAAGTGCCCGATGATATGAGCTTGCTGCGCATGCGCCGGATATCTGGGGCACTCAACCTGCGTGACAACGATGCGTTGTGGTCAGTGATTGCCGTGCTTGAATACTACGCGCGGCTGTATGAGGCGATGCCCGAGCGTATCCGCCGTGCGGGCGATGGCGGTTTCGACGCAGTGCGCCGAGAAGCGGAGGCGGCGACCGATGCACTGATGAGCAAACACCGTGACGCGCTCGCTCGCTGCAGGGAGACGATCAAGCTGGCCGAGGACCTGACTCGCGAGCACGAGGCGCGCTACCGGATGACGCTGGCTGCGTTGAACGAGCAGTCGCTGAAGATACTGGCGGAGCGCGCGGCAGACCGGATTGCGCGCGCGGCGGGTAACCGGCTGGTGGGTGTGTCGGCGGTCGCAGCGCGCGAACAACGGAAGCGGCTGGACGGTGCGGTTGCGCAGATCGCGGTCGCCGGACAGACGGCTGCGCATGGCACCGTGCAGGTGCTGCGTCGTTTATTCTGGGGCGCGCTCATTATTCTTCTCCTGATAATGGGAGCTGGGGTGCGGGCCGGCTGGTGGGCAGGCATGCATGTCGCGCAGGCTGGATATGCGAACCGGTAGCGGACAGGCGGAGAGCCTGTCCGCAACGATCAGGTTTCGTCGGTTTCGCCGTTCATGAATGCATGGACCTGCCGAAGCGCGAGTGCTGCCGCGTCATTCTGATCGAAGGCGATCGTCGGATATTGATAGCCTTCATCCTCGGCGTGGGCGCGCGCCAGATCGTAGTGATCGCCGATGTTGTACTGCTCGTTGGTGACGGCAACGAAGGCCAGATAGAAATCGGGTGCGCCATGGGCATTGGCCGCGAGTACGGCCATACGGATACGTCTGGGCATGATGGATTCTCCGGTTCACGTAAACAGGCGGTAGTGATACGGGCCTGCCGCCTGCTTCGCCCCGTATTCGGGGCGAGGCTATTTCGCCAGCGGGCCGGGTTGTGCGCTGTTCATGCTCTCAGCGGTCGGGAAAGGCCACGGCGCCAAAGCCTTACCTGTGCCGGAAGCGCGCGCTGCATCGGGAGGCATATCGTTGATGTGTTCGGTGCCGCTCCCGGCGTCCGGTCGCGCTTCGTCGTCCTCGCTGTCCGGCGTTTCGCCTGTACCGGCTCCTATATCCGCGTCGTTGTCCCCATGCTCGTCGTCGCGGCTTTCCCACGAAGGCGTGGCCGGTGTTTCCCGATCGGTGAGTACTTCCGGGAGCCACGCGGCTTTTGCGAGCCGCAGTTCGGCGGCCGCAGCGGCGTCGGCCTTCTTCATCTTCCCGAGGTCGGCGGCAACCTTTGGGGACACAGCGGCGGACACGACTTCCGCGATGCGCGCCTTGGTGACGTGATCGAAATACGTAGCGCGGGTCGGTGTCCAGTACCGGGTCATGTCGAGGTTCAGCACGCCCGCCAGCGCATTGATCGCGTGAGGCTTTTCCTCGCTCTCAATGCCATCGAGCAGGGTACCGGTGCAGAACGCGAGCAGATCGAGCAGCGTCGTGCCGGGGTCCTGCGCGACGAGCCACGGCAGCAGGTCGGTGCATTTCGCAGGTAGTTCCGCGATCCAGCGGGCACGCTGCGTTTCGATGGCGCTCCACGCGGGACTTGCAGGCAGGTCGTCCGCCGCCCGCAGCAGCCTGTCATGGTTGTTTTCGCCGGAAAGCGCCAGACAGTCCCGCGCGAACGTGTGACCGTAATGCTCTGGCAGGGCCTGCGGGATCAATTGCCGCAGGAGCGCCGCGAGGGCGACGGAAGGCTGCTCGACCAGCTCCGCACGGATGGCTGCGGTGCGGTGCGCGGTGAGCCGCTGGCAGAGTTTCGCGCTATGGAGGGGCCTGACTTTCGGTGCAGGCGCTCCTGACGTGTCCGGCGTTTCGGCTTCCGGCGTGCCGGTGACAGTCGCGCCTGCCGCGTCGAGCGCAGCGCTGTTCTCGCGTCGTACGAGGCCACGCTCGATAAGCAGTTCACCCTGTGGGCCGACGATCACGAACGCACCCGCTTCGGCCATCTGCTGCTCGTCCCACACCTCCGCGCGGCTTTCGAGTGTGAGGAGCGCGGCATTGACGCTTTCGATTTCCTTATTGAGGCGGTCGGCTTCTTCGTAGGCGTTTTCATCATCCTCCGGAAGGGCTTCGAGCTTTTCGGCGAGTTCGTCCTGCTGCGCGGTGAGGCAGCCCATTTCGCGCTGCTCGTCCTCGGTGTAGGGGCGCTGGACCGGGCGCAGCCTGCCGTGACGGTTCAGTTCCAGAAAATCGCGCTCGACGCGCGTTTCGGTCCAGCCCCATCCCTCGGCGCGGACCTCCTCGGCGGCGGCGTCGAGCTTTTGTGCAACGAGGCGCTGCAGCAGTTCCGTGTCCGCGATATAACCCGCGTTCTGATCGTCGCTGAACAGGTCGCGACGCACATACCCGCCAGCAGCCTCATAGGCGTCAAGGCCGACAAAGCGGACGAGACGGGTGCGGCTCGCGTCGATTTCCGCGCGGGTGATGGCCTGCCGCAGGTAGTTCGGCTGGCGCTGCCAGTCGTTCGCATCGAACCAGATGTGTTCCTGCGTTTCGTGGTCGTCCGCGAGGGCGAGCGCGCCAAGCTGGTCTAGTGTGATCGCATCCTCGCGCAGCAGCGCGAGCAATTTTGGCGATACGTTTGCGAGCTTCATGCGCCGCCTGATCGTAAGGGGCGAAGCGGAAAAGAGTGCGGCGATGTAGCCGACGCTGCGGCCTTCCCCGGCCAGCATCCGGTACGAACGTAGCACGTCGAACGGATCGAGTCCTTCGCGCTCGCTGTTCTCGATCAGCGAAATGGCGAGGGCTTCGCCTTCGCTGACGATTCGCACGGGTACCGGGTAGTCGTCGGTGATGTGCTTCTGCGCGAACAGCAGGTCGAGCGCGGCCTCACGGCGCTGCCCCGCGCAGACTCCGTACTTGCGCTGCCTGCCGCGACTCCCCTTTATTTCATGGACAACGAGGTTTTGCAGCAGCCCTTTCGCACGGATGTTGGCTGCAAGGCTGGAAATACCCGACAACGGCTTCGTGCGAGCGTTGAGCGGCGAGCGGCGCAGGCTGAAATATGGGACGGTCACGACCGGCTGCTCGTTGCCAAAAGTGGTTTCGAGAACCGGCACGGCTTCGGCTACGCTCACCGTGGTGGTGGTTTCAATTTCATGGGCTTGCATGATTGACTCCAGAAAGTTGGAAAGAGAACTCCGGGTCAAGGTGGTGCTGGATGCTGCCAGGACTTGACCCGGATAGGAGTCCTGACAGAAAGTGACGGAATTGAGTCGTTGTAAGCTGTCCCGTCTGCCGTGCTTACGCCTTCATCTGGCGCATCGCGTCCGCGAGCATCCAGAGGGCGCGGTTGAGCTTCACGTTCTGGTCGATGCCGGTGATAGGCCGCGTAGACATCGAGCGCCCGGTGCGCGAGCGTCCGTGTAGTCCGCCCTTGGTGAGGTTTTCCTGCACGCAGTTAAAGACCGTCCAGAGGTCGTCACGACGGTCCTCGAAGCGACGCGGCGCGAGTAACTGGTTTTCGGTGACGGGGGCGGGTGCGTCGGCGTCGGTCGGGTCGTAGCGCAGGGTGAGCGCGGAACGGGCGAACGCGTGCTGTTCGTCGCGGTCGAGCGTGACGGCGCGCATGCCTTCCTTCTGCTCGTGGATCAGGTCGAAGCCGTCGAGCACGTCGAACGCGCCATTGATGACGTTCTGAACGATGTTGCCCTTGTGCGGCACGCGGATATCGGCGACGTTGTCGCCTGCGATCATGCCGTTCTGGCAGACAAAGCGCAGCATGCCCGCGAGCATCTGGTAGCTGCTCGTGCCGTCGTGCGAGTTCAGCAGCACGATTTCGTTGGCTTCGTCGCCGGTGATCTGGTCGGCATGGCGAAGCCGCAGCATGTGCTTCGTGTACTCGCGGCGGTCGTCGTGCCGCACACGGGTCTGGCAGACCATGAATGGCTGGAAGCCTTCGTTGCGCAGGCCCCGCAGCACGTCGATGGTTGGAATATATGTGTAGCGCTCCGAGCGGCTTTGGTGCTTGCTGTCCGCGAAGATGGACGGGGCAACACGGCGGATCTGATCGTCCGACAGGGGCGAGTCCGAGCGGAGCATCGGGGAACCGTAATGAAAAGAGGAAGCGAGTTGCATGGCAATCTCCACAGCAAAGGGTTGAGGGCCTGAACCGGGCGGGGGGACGTGTCTTGCCGTTGTGGCTGGACACCTCCCGGTGGAACCCGGGGTTGGCTTTGCTGCCGCCAGGCGCCCGGGTTTCCGCCCGTGCGACTTGAGGAGCCGATAGCGGGCAGGCGTCAAGGAAAAAGGCGAGGGAGGGTGCGGGCAACACGGTCCCTCGCCCCTTGATGCCTGCCCGCTATCGGCTACGGTCGCGGGTCAAGGGCGGGAACCTGGGAGCCCGGTGCATGCCGTGCATCGGGTTGACCGGGTAGGGATGCCGCGCCGGCCGCGCTCGGGTAGAAGCTGACGGGGTTGACTGCTGCGCCAGGGATTGATGCCCGGCAGGGGCGAGACGCGGAACGCGGCTCGACGCGTCGCGCGAAAGCCCGGTCCCGGCGCGTGAGCGTCGGGAGGCGTCTTATCGGTATGGGTGGTTATACGTCAACTTTGATCGCCGACCGGGGCCCAGTTTTGTTGGTCGCGACGAGCAGTATCGCCGTATTCCAGATGTTCAAAGTGATATTTAAGAAATAGTGTCATATAAATAAGTCTATTAAGATAAGTATTCTTTATCACAACAGCATTATTATTGTGCCAAACTGGCATCCATGAAAACGCGTCTGACGCCGACACCTTCGCCCGAATCTCGTCCCGTGGGTTTTCCCGTGAAACGACAGCATTCGTGAGATTCGCGCCAATATTAATGAGATTGGCGACATGATTATTGAGACTAGAGCCATCCGCTGGCTTATCGCGGTGTGCTTTTCCCCGCTAAACATCTGGTACATGTGAACCGTGAGATCGTGACCTCGGAGACCTGTCCAGTCCGGGGCCACGGCGGTGCCATAAGGCAAAGAGATGTCGGCGTGATTTAATGTTTCCGAATCGGGGAATCTTAGGACCGAGTCGTCGCCCGGACGCCGCCTTTGTGATTGACCGGAACTCGGCCGAAGGCGCCCCTCGCTCATTGGACTTGGTGGGGCTGTTATGGGCTACTTAACCGCCACTCGCTGAGTGCAACGGCGACCCGCCGCTGCCGGACGCGCTCCGCTCGCCCGGAACCGCCCACCAAGTGATATTGCCTGCACTGTTTAGCGGACGTGCAAGCGCAGTTAGCCTTTGGGAGAGGACGCTGCCCCAAAGCCATCGAACGACCAAGTAGGTCGACTACGGTAAAAGGGGTTAGATTGGCTGCGTCCTGAATCGGGCGACGAACCCGATATGCTTTCTTCTTCTGCCGTCGAACAGAGCCTCCGAAGGACTTCGGCAGCCCAAGTTGCGCAGCAGCCATGTTGTTTAGTTCAAGAAAAAAAGTGATCGGTTATATAGCGAAAGGCCATCTGTGCACTTGTGTAAGCGGCATAGCCTTGCCACTCATTATTTTTTAGCGGATCTGCAAAGTCACACACCGACTTGATCACAACCGTTTTTGGAGCGTTTGGTCCAGAATGAAAGGCTGCCGACATTACCCCGTATGCTTCCATCTCGACGCCTATTGTCTTCCGATGTTGCGATTGAATCAAGGCAACTGTCTCCGGATCTTCTAGGACAACAGCACCGCTGGTGACTGGTCCGACATGCATATTTAGATCGTGAGGCGGCCGCTTTGCCAACTTAAAACCCGCGTAAATTTCGTCAAGGTATGTACGCTCAACGGCAATGCTGCGCATAACACTGGCTATTGAAGGATCCAAAGGAATCTGAGTTGGCTCGCCCAAGAATGTGACTTTTCCCTTCCGAATCGTGAGCTTACCGCTTCCCCAGTCCCACGAAGGATCGGCGACCATTATGTCTCCCAAAGCGACTTCACCTTTAACACCCGCTGCGATACCCGTCATAACTAGCAACTTCGGACGGAATTTTAAGCACACCTTCGCCGTAACGCTTGCCGCCGAAGCCATTCCCATCCGGGGCAAACTGGTTGCAATAATCGTCTTTTTTGCGCCGTCCTTCGTCCTTACTTCTCCAGTGTAATAGACACTGAAATCATCAGGTTGTCTAAACGTCTGCCATCCACACGGGAGCCTCCGTACAGCTTCAAGCTCGGTGTGTTCTAGCGCGGTGATAATAGCAATATCGAATTGAGTTGTATGCGACATAAGGTGTGCTTTCTGCGTAAGCAAGATGCTTTCTAAATATTCGACATCCTCGACACCTAACACCAATACCCATCCCCGTTCGCGAAAGAATGATTCACATTGCTCGTATGAGTCAGAGTGGGCTGTGACACCTAAGACTCCTGTCGGCTTGTGAATATCCGAGCTCAGTCCAATGTATTCTAATAATGCTCGGCCACCCGAGGGGTCGATCGAGGCTCCCACTTCGGCAGGAATTTGAAGATCCAAAATGAGTAAGTCATACTTCTCCCGCCGCATCTTCCGTAGAGCCTCTTTCGCGCCCGCAACGAGGTCTACGTTATCGACGCCTATTTTCTTTAGAATGGCTGCAATTACTTGGGCTTTATTTTCGTACTGATCGTCAACAATAATTGTCTTCATTTCGCCGTAGCCGATTTAAGGTGATCAACCAGTTCTTTTTTCCAGCTCTCTATCGCAGAATTATAGTAAATCGCTCCTCGAAAGAAATCGGAAAATTCATCCGTGAATTTTGAAACTAGCTCCTGCAGTCCAACGGTTCCTTTCTCGAAGGATTTGTACTGCGTTATGACGACAACAGGAATTTTAATTCCTCGTAGTTTCATTTGCGCCATAATTTCCTCACCTGCAAAGCTTTCCGGCGCACCGCCACTTGGCTCATCCTCGGAAATGTCAAAACCCGGCATACTCATATCCAACAGAATTGCATCGAAAAGCCGATCTTCAATTATCGTCCTTAGTCCTGATCGAAGCGACTCTCGCTCGACAATTTCATCGACGTCCGCCATCTTGGACTCGACCAGTTCGACGATTTTTTTTCGCTTATCCAGGTCGTCTTCAACTATTAGAATTCTCATGGTAACGGATTTTCTCCATCTCTTTGATTGGAATGGAAATGCTGACACTAAACTTTGTTGCGGTTTGGTAACCAAAGTTAATTGCATGTTGCAAATCTAGGTCTTTTGACAATGCTTTCCATACTTTGAAAAATCCTGATCCTCCTTGGCCCTGCGCCGCTCTCAAGGCGAACTCCGAATTTCCATATGACTCACGGTAATAATCAAGCGCAGAATTCTCTGTGTCTACGTTCCAAACGGCTGCGCAGTTGTTTGAAACCGACACAGTGATGGTGTCGCCGTTCTCGATAATCTCTGAGTTGATCGAAAGCTCAGATTTCGATAGCTGAGATTTTGTGACGCAATTCTCCAATAAGACGTATAAGACATCTACAAATGAGGTCAGCGCTCGTCCTTGGAAGCAAAATTGTGTTCTATCCGTATGATTAATCTCAGCCCCTGCTGACAGGCGAGCGATGGTAACAGCGATATCTGACTCAAAAGAACGAACATTTATGCCGCTTGAGCGGGTAAACCATCCAATTATCGTATCGATTTCGTGGTTTAGCGCCGTACGGGCACGGGCAACCGCGTCACAGAAATTCGATAATTCTCTGTGTCCCGCAGCGGTAGCAACAACACTTCCTTCCAGTTGCGCCACCAATTGTGTTGCACGCTCACGAACCTCTAGATCTATCTTTTGGCGGATTTCTTGCAGATTGAATTCGGTCCGGTCCCACAACCATCTGGTAACCGTCGAGACGAAATCGCTGTAAGTGGCACCCGCAGGTAGCAACTCCTGTATATAAAAGGCTTCAAGTGCGGTGACCGAATAATTAAAAAGAGCAGTTTGACGACCACCTTTCTCTGTGAGACCGGAAATATCTTGATCAATCGTAAAAATGAGGAGCCACTTATCGTTAACCTCATCCACCAAAGTGTGGTAGCGTGACGCGAAGTCTACGAACGCCTTATCCAGTTCTGAGCTGCGTGCTGCTGTCAGACCGGAAAAGCGATCCAGCCAAATGTTCTTTTTATAACCGCCTAAAGTAGAAAGCTTCGGACTCAAAAGGCCCTCGT
Organism: Paraburkholderia polaris; assembly: GCF_012927345.1. Classification (GTDB taxonomy): domain Bacteria; phylum Pseudomonadota; class Gammaproteobacteria; order Burkholderiales; family Burkholderiaceae; genus Paraburkholderia; species Paraburkholderia polaris. The sequence continues at coordinate 42,154 of NZ_JABBGJ010000055.1, read as the reverse complement.
TCGCTACGGCTTTCCGAAGCGTCGTCGGAAAATGCCCATGTCGAATGCGCGTGCTAAGGAATCCCTTCAACCCCATGTCCCCAAACGTAAATTCGTCTCTCATCGACTTTAACAACGTTAGAAACGTCGAATTTTTTTCGTTTAGTACAAGATCTTGGAGGTGCACCACATAGGCATGTCGGCCGACCTTTGAATCAATCTCAAACTTCTCAACAAACTGTTTGAACTGAACTTCGTCGTTACGTGTTGAATAATCGTTTACTCGAAGTTCTGAGAACCGTTCGAATAATGGTCGAAAGTTTTTCGACGAAGAATTGGAAAACGAACTGATGTCAGCATAAATGCGACTCTGCTCGACATGTTTCGTCGCATCGCTTATCACGATTTTCCGGGTTCGTTCCTTTACTTCAAAAACCATAGTCTCGACGGAATGGCCTTGATCAATAAGGTGGCGGCATATTGTTACGCGGTACTCTTCGATTTGTCTTGGCGTGTCAAATCGCAAATAGAGCTTCATTACTTCCGGCGTGCAAACGTGCTCATAAAAATAGAGCAGTTGTGCCCTTGGAATTCCGGCTAGAGAACTGAGTTCAAGAGGGAATGCCACACCATTATTAACCAAAAACCGTTCGAAGGCATATTTAAGTGCTGCGTCAAACGTGTTATTTACAAATCGAGAATGTATCGATAATGAAATTGCTACGGATATTGAAGTCGTAGCTTCAATTTGTGGAACGCAGATCGCACACAGCGCGTGACTATCTAAAGTCTTGAGAAGTGGCGGGGTCTTTAGCACCGTTCGCACGTAAGTGCCAGCAGCTTGGTCCGCGTCACCAATCGCAATATAAGCGTTGATCAATAACCTGCTTGCATCGTGCGCAACTAATGCATCAGACGATTGCTCCAACTCTTCTAGAATCGAGGCTGCTTTCTCGTATTCACGATTATCAAAATACCAACTCGCGATATATTTTCTCACTCGCGTGGGAGCGACGTCGGGAAAGCTTTGAACATCGGGCGCGCTGGTTTGCGGATCCAATAGCGTTTTGAATAAGGAAACGACAACAGAATGTTTCGCTTCATTCTGCATTGCGTCAACATAGGCCGCTCGTGACGACTCGTCTAAGTATTTTGCTTTTAGGGGGGACGCGACGTCCGATAGCTTGACTGACAGTCTCGTAAGTGCCGCAGTCTTTTCGGTAGAGTGGAATTTTGCTTCCCGAGCCGCCAAATAATTCAATTCCTTGAACCAGCCCAGCATGGAAAAAGCGTGACTGTGTGCCAAAACATATGCTAATGAGCGGTCGTAACTTTCATTCTTTACCATGACAGATCCAGTCGCATTAAGCAAGCTTTGCACCATGGTTTCTTCGATTGGCCGTTCCACCCGCGTTAGCGCGCGAGCCCAAATCTCAAACAACGAAAAATTGTATTTAAGCCAAGTGTTCTCTGACATCATGTCACAAACCAGCTGATAGTTTCCTTTCGTATAAGAATCGAGGATTGAAAAATTAATTTCCTCAAAATTCCAATCTGACTTTATCCCATAGGAATTGGCAAGCGCAGTAATACGTGGGGAAGTAAAAAGCGCACTCAGAACGCGAACAAGACGCTGTATATCTTGAGACTCGATCTTGGCGTCTCCGCGAAGCTCGTATTCGCATATGACGTCGATCAAACATTCGAAAATATCAATTATTGAAGAATTCTTTTCGACATTTAAGATGTGTTCAAAATCAAAATCAAACTCTATGTTGTTTGGTACAAGTTTGTAGATTAAAAAATGAAGAAGTTCACCGGAGAAACTTCTCTTTATCTTTTCTTCAAAAAACCTTGATTCCGGCGATATGACATCAATGTTATTGTAACGGGTCGCAATATTCTGAACGACGGCCTTAAAAAATTCATTGTCCCCGGCTTGAATGTAAAGGTCGCTCAAAAATGAGCGTTTCTGTTCCTCCATGCCTGCCATGGAAAAAATCGAACCTCGCAATGCGATCGACCAAGTCGAAACGCCACACCGCTTATCAATGGTATCCAGCACGAGCAATGCATTCTCGTTGCGCCCCTCAAAAACGGATTCGAGGAGAGCTCGATGCTGGTCTAGAAAAAACTGAATGCTGTCTTTGTGGTGCTCTATTATTCCGATACACCAGGCAAGACTCTTTTTAAGCTCGACCCTTGGAGTATGCGGTCGGTAAATGCCTGCGGGACCACGGTAAGAAAGAGTAACAGCGTCTGCAAAGTGCCGGTGCGATGCAACCTGAGATACGCTGTGTCGAATTTCTACTGCACTTAGATTATCAAAAAGGCGACGTTGGACAATGCCTCGACGATTGGACGACGCGAGCGCCCGCGACAACGCAGACTGTTGCCGTCTCCCAGTTTTTTGCTTTCTTACTTGCATTTAGAATGGATTTAAAGTCGCTTGAACGGTTCGGAGCATACTCGGACTTATAGCTCCTCAGCACAATTTGGCCCGTCGCCAATGGAGGTATTGTATTGCATCGAGCCGTTTGCGGAACTAGTAGAAAAGTGGCGCTCAGCCTCATCTCGGAGTGGCGAAAGACACGGAGTTGCCGGCACATTGATGTCGATGATGCGAGATAGTGATCGTGGCCCGTGGTTGCTAGCGCGCATTTCGGGCGCTTCTCTCGCGAACCTACATGGTCGATGCACTGAGTTGGCTAACTGCTGCGGAAGCGGAACGTAAACACCGCTCGACAAGAAAACTCAAATTCGCGGCGGCCGAGGCAGTGGGTTGCGTAAAGCAACTGTATCTGGCTCACCAAGGTTGATAGGTGCTGGCATGCACTCGTCTCTCAGTTCTGTTGCGAAACGACGGTGCGGAGGCGGAGCAGGCGTTCAATCTTCGCAGTTTTGAACAACCGCCGCGGCTCGAAAGTGCGCGTTCGTCAAAGTCGGTAGCGGTTGTCCGCTGCTACGCGCGGCGAATAGCTGGCCAGTAAACTACAGCAGCCTCCCTAACTCTGATGAGCGAGTGGCGGCTACGGCCGATGAGACGTCAAAGTAGCGACTCGAGCGACTATGACCGACAACGATTGAAAATCATCTAGCGGACCTCCTGCCGCCGCCCTGTCGGGCGACGGGGTTAAAGTGAGTTTGCCAAAACCGCTTCAACCGGAAGGAGGTCATCATGAACTATAGCGGCATTGACCTGCATTCGAACAACAGCGTGGTGAGCGTGATCGACGAAACCGATCGCGTGGTCGCCGAAAGGCGGCTGCCGAACGACCTGGCAAAGATTCTGGCGCTTCTTGCCCCGTGGCGGCCCGAACTGGCCGGCGTCGTGGTCGAATCCACGTACAACTGGTACTGGCTTGTCGACGGCCTGCAGGCGGCCGGCTTCGTGGTACATCTGGCCAACACCACGGCGATCAAAAAGTACGATGGGCTCAAGCACAGTGGCGACGAGACCGACGCGCGCTACCTGGCCCATCTGCTTCGTCTGGGCATCCTTCCCACTGGCACCATATTGCCGGCTGAGCATCGCCAGGTGCGTGACCTGGCCCGCAAGCGCATGCAACTGGTGCGCAGCCGCACCAGCCACATTCTCGCCGTTGAGAACATTACGGCGCGTCAGTCCGGCACGCGAATCACGAGCAATCAGGTCAAGCAACTGGACCAGACCACTGTCGACCAGCTGCATCTCCCAGACGACGTGGCGCTGGCGGTCCGAGCGAACGTCGCGGTCATCGCGACGCTGTCCGCACAGATCGCCATCGTGGAAAAGCGTCTTCAGGAAAAGGTCGCGCCACGTCCGGACTACGCCCTCCTGACCACGGTACCCGGCATCGGCCAGACGCTTGCCACTGTGATCGTACTGGAAACCGGGACCATCGAACGTTTCGCCAGCGCTGGCAACTTCGCCTCCTATGCGCGGTGCGTGGACAGCCAGCGCATGAGCAATGGCAAGAAAAAAAGCGAAGGCAATACCAGGAACGGAAATCCATACCTGTGCTGGGCATTCATCGAAGCAGCCAACTTCGCGATGCACTTTAGCACCGAAGCCAGGCAGTTCTACGAGCGCAAGAAAGCCAGGACGAATTCAGTGATCGCACGCAAGGCACTGGCCCACAAGCTCGCCCGTGCGTGCTTCCACATGCTGAAGGAGCGAAAACCATTTGATGTGAACCGCTGCTTCGCATAAGCGTTACGACGGCGACCGGCAAGCCCTGATCGTTGACTGGCGAAAAGCCACCCAATTGAATGGGATGCCGTGCCGCCGTCCCCGATTTGCAGTAAAGCGGATCGCCTGCAACACGAGCCAGCCCTGGATTGGTGCCGGACGTCTGGCAACCACGAATATTGTGCGAACTCATTGGACGTGTTGCAGCACCAACGTTCTTCTGGGGTGGCAGAGCCACCAGGGCGACAGGCAACCGATGTACGCCGATCGCTTGAGCCTGATGGGTGTCTGGCGCGATCCGTCGCAGCCATGAATCGAAGAAACGGGTGCGCTCGGCTACTGCATTAGGTCAGTGCAATCGAAGTCGGCTGCTCAGGCAGTCGAAGGTGTTGTTTGCTCACTTGACACCGGGCCCGCTAATGGGTGTCATCGATTGCAGGGGCGCGCTGGCATGTCGTCTCAATCATCGTCGACAACTATTTTCGTTGCGGAAAACTCCCCTCCACGAATGCACGTGTCTGCGTCAGGTCGGTACGCGCGTACGCGGCCGTCGTCTGCACCGACGCGTGGCCGAGCAGTGTCTGCGCAACCGGCAGCGGCACCGCGTGATCTACCACCAGTGCGCGCGCATAGCCGTGCCGTAGCCAGTGAGTCGATGCGGCGCGCAGGATCGTGAGCGTTGTCAGGTCGGCTGGTTGCACCTGTGCTTCAGCAGCCAGCAGCACGGCCTTGACCTCGTCATACAGCCCGCTGTGGCCCAGCGCGTCGCGCTTCTCACTGTGGATCAGTGCGACCCGTTCGAATGGCGACGGCTGCTCGGGCAGGGCTCGTGCGAGACGGTAGACGCGCAGTGCCGGCACGCAGACCGATGGCAGCGGAATCGAGCGGCGCTTGCCGCCTTTTCCCAGCACGTGCAATGTCCACTGACCTTGCGGGTCGACGTCGAGGCGGGGCAACCCCTCCGCTTCAGACCACACCAGTTCCGCTAGCCGCACGCCCGCGTAGCGGTACAGGGACCAGATCGCGCGGCGACGCGCCCAGACCAGCGCCGACATCGTGTCCGGCGCGGCGTCGCTGACCACCGCGTCGCACAGCGCCAGCACCTTGATTGGCATGATCCGGGACGGCGTCCAGCTGTCACGGGTAGCTGCGCCGCCGGACAGTTCGGCGGCGGGATTGGCGATCACATAGCCGGTCCGCAGCCAGTAGCGGAACAGGCTCGACACAACGGCGAGCGCCCGGGCACGGGTGGTGGCCTGCAATCCGGCTGGTTGGTTCCGTGTGGTGCCCGTCGCAGGTGTGGTGCGGCGGGTGCGTTCGAGCGACGTCCGATACGTGAGCAGGTTGTCCCGGGTCAGGTCGGACAACGGCCCCAACTGATGGCGGTCGCACCACCGGATCAGGCGTCGAAGTTCCGCGAGATAGGCTCGCAGCGTGTGGGGTGAACGGCTCGCGCGCTCGCGCAGGAAGAGGGCGACGGCCTGGGCGTCGTCCGCCGCGCCCAGCGTATTTGTGACGGGAGACACATTGGCAAAGCGGCCCGCGCGCGCCAGCCAGGCGCGGTCGGATGCGTCCGTTCCAGGCGTAAGCGCTGCCAGCCACACGGCGGGTCCGGCCCACGGGCTGGCGGTTTCCGATATGGCGACGGCGGTCATAGCCGCGCGTGCGGTACCGGCCGACGACGTCGCTAGCGTGACTGGCTCGTCCGGGGCGAACCTGAAGCGCCGGTGCTGCTTCAGCAGACGCAGCAGCACTGTGGCGGGCGCCGGTGCGCGATCAGGGGCGACCACCCGAAGCCGTCCGCGCTCCCAGTACTCGATCGCCGCGTCGTGATCGAGCAGCAGCGCGAATACGACTGGATGTTCACGTTTCGCGTCGGCGAGCGACGGGCAACCCCGTTTGAGTAACGTGAGCGTCCAGCGCATATAGACCGGGTGGCCGGTGGCATCGGCCATGTATGCGAGCGCTGCGTCGATGCCGTCAGGCAGGCGCTGCGGCGGCTCCGTGGCCGTATCGACCCAACTGGCGAAACAGGCTGGCCCGTTCATTTCGGCCGACGCCGGCTGGTGGTGGCCCGCGTCGGCGAGCCACTGGCTGCCTTCCGGTGTCGGGAGGACCCGGCAGTGCCGCGGCTGTCCGGCATCCGCAGCAGCGCACGCTGTTCCGCAACGAGCGTGGTGAGTACGGCCGCTTCTGCGGCCGCACGCTGGTGCGCGTCCCGCTCGGCCGCCAGCTCGCTCAGCAGGCGATCGCGCAGCCCTTCGAGGGCCGCAGCGCGTTCCTGCGCCTGGGCGATCTGGCCCGTCAGCCGTTCGCGTTCGGTCTGCAACGCGTGGCGCTGGTGCTCGGTTTCCTGCAGCAGCTGCCTGGAGAGGCCTTCGTAACGCGTATGAACGGCCGCGAATTCCTTTGCGTGCGTCTCTTTCATCTGTACCAGAGTCGAGCCGGCCGCTTCCAGTTGCCCCTGCAGGTCTGCGGCGGCCGTCCGGTAAGCGCCGGACCGCTCGGTCAGGCTGCGGCAGTCGGCCCGCAGCGTCGCCAGTTCGGTGTCGCGCCTGCCAAGTTGCGAGCGCAGTTCCGCCAGTTCAACCCGCAGCATTTCCGTGCGCAGGTCGGCGTCACGATGAGCCGCGGCCGATGCCTCCGCCTGCTGCATGGCGTCAGCTCGGAGCCGCATGACGTCGTCCAGCTGGACGGCGACGGCCGCCTGCCACAAGGCGCGCATGTGCGCCGCGATTTCATCCGGCAGATCGGGAATCGCCACGCCAGCCAAGCCCGTGCGGACCACTTCGGTTTCGATGTCGTTGAGCACGCGCGACAGGGTAGAGGGGTCGCCGGCGCCGAGCCGTGCGCGCAATTTGCGTACCGACACGATCTTGCGGAAGCGCGTGCCGGAGGGCGGTTCGGGGTCGCCCGCCTCGGCGAGCATCGCGAGAACGGTGGCGCGGATTTCGTCACGGGTGGCGGCAGCGGGGCGCAGGCGGGAAATTCTACTTTAGATTACGCACACGCCTTACGCCAGAAGATCGTTTTCCGGCCCGGTACGGGACTAATTTGCGGCGATAACTGCCCTTATCACGGCCAGCGTGAGTTCATCCTCATCCAGGGCGCATCCTCTGGAGATGACATGAGCAGGCACAGGAAACCGCCGGCACCGCCGCCCGACGAGACGTCCGCGCAGCTGCGCGCGCGCCTGCGGCGCTTCGCGCTCGCTACCCGTGACGATGCGACCGGGCCGCCACGATTCCGTTTCCCCAGCACGTGACTGTACTCGCCGGGCCGCTGCGGCGGAACCGCCGCTTGCGCCGGGACGGGATCAGCGGGCAGCCGGAAGCGCCCGCCACCGCGGACGGCCCGCCGGAAGACGGGAGTGCACCCTGAGCAGCATCGGATGGCCGGACTTTGTGACGCGGGCGCGAGCGGTGATCTGGATGCACATGGGGCATCCGGCTGCATCATCGGGCCGGGGATCCGGGAGTGCCGCTGCGGGACGGGGTGCGATCGGCGCTGCACGCTGCGGGCCCGCAAAAGAAAGAAGAACAGGACATGACGGACACATCCTTTCACGGCGCGCTGCTCTGGCCGCTGCCGGCCGGGCTGCAAGGTGGCTCGAACAGCCGCTATTTCATCGACACGGAATACACTGACTTCCGGCATTGCCAGCTGGTCAGTCTCGCCATCGCTGGCGAGAACGGGGATGAGTTCTACGGCGAGCGTACCGACTTTGATCTGGCACGGTGCAGTGACTTTGTCCGCAAGGTGGTCCTGCCTCAGCTCGGCCATTTTGAGGGGCGTGCGATGCCGTTTGACCGGCTGCGGGAGGCACTACGCGCATGGCTCGGCAGCGTACCCGGCGACTCCGGACCGGTACTCTGCTACGACTGCGAGACGGACCTGAACCTGTTCCGGTTCCTGCTGGGTGGCCCCCTGCCGCGTGGCTGGCGGGTCGAGAATATCGCGGGTCGTCGCGACCGGGAACGGCGCGCTGAATACTTCGCCCGGCATGGCGGCGAGCACCACGCGCTGCATGACGCGCGGGCCAATGCGTACGCTTTTGCTGGCTGATTACGGCGGGGGTGATTCGGTCGCTGAAGCGCCAGACTTCCGGGCCGGACGAAAACATCCGATCGATGAAAAATCACAGGTATCAGGCAGGAGACCGGGATGACCGGAGGTCATGAGTGGATTCCGCGATCCGGCGCACTACGGATCGGGCAACGCCTGCGTGAGCGTCGCAGGGCGTTGGGGTTGACCCAGGCCGAACTCGCGGGCAGGGCGGGTGTGGCTCAATCAAAATTTGTGCACTGGGAGAAAGGAAGGTGGCCCAACGCCATTGCTACAGCTACCGTGAACGCGCTGGAAGTTGCCCTGCAGGCGCCGCAAGGATGGCTGCTCAGCCATGACATGCAGCCGTTGCCGGATCCCGTGTTCAATGCTGGAAGTGCAGTCGCCCGAGGACGACGGGGTGATCTCCAGACGCGAATTCCCCCGGCCCAGTGCAGGGAAATCGGCCCTCACGCCAGGCGGCTGCGCGAGGAGCTAGGTCTTTCGGTTGCGGAAGTGGCGCGCGTCTGTGCGGTATCAAATCCCACGTTGTTGCAGTGGGAGCAGGGGACGTTTCCGAAGGCGCTTACCGTGGCCCATCTTCGCAACTGGGAGCGTGCACTCCTGCTTGCGCCGGATCAACTGCTGACGCCTCCGGCGGCGCATCCAGGGGTGCGTGATGGCAGGTGGCGCGTGGTCGTAGAGGCTCAAACGCTCGAAGCCGCAATCCGCCGCGTCGCGGAATGTCTGGCCGCCCGCGGACGTAACCTGGTCAGGCCGGAGCAGCCACTGGAAGCCAAAATTGTTCGGGATGCCGAGCTGCTCGCGCACCGCTACGGGATTGGCACGCGTCGCTGGCCACTGATCGACGTCGCCGTCGCGTACGGCATCACGCTCTCGCACGCGCACCAGACCGTTGCCGGAATGATCGCGCGCGCGGCACAGTTCGAGTTTGAGATCGCGGTGCTGGTGGGCGGCGACAATGACTACGTCCGGTGTAGCGACATTCATCTTGGCCGGTAGTGCGGAGTCGGAGGCGGCGTAGCCGCCGGAGACGACGAACTACCGGCGGCGCCGGATCGGCGAGGCTTAGGATGGCTGACTGAACCTAAAAGAGGCGGTCAGCCCATGTCTGGAAGCCGCATCACCGACCAGCAGGTCCGCCTCTACATGAACCATCGCAAACACCATCCGCAGAAGCTCGCCGCGGCGAAGTCAGGCATGAGCGAGCGCACGGCGCGGCGTGTCGAACACGAAGCCGGACTACCGTCACAGCAGCCCCGGCGCTACTGGCGCTCGCGCCCAGATCCGTTCGTCGATGTCTGGGAGAGCGAAGTGGTCCCATTGCTGCGCGCTGCGCCAAAGCTGAAGGCGATCACCCTGCTGCGCAAATTGCAGGAGGACCATCCTGACGGCTTTCCTGACAGCATGCGGCGCACGTTTGAGCGTCATGTCAGCCAGTGGCGCGCGCTCGAAGGTCCGAACCAGGAAGTATTCTTCCCTCAAACGTATCAGCCCGGCGCGCGAGGCCTGTCGGACTTCACGCACATGGACAAGCTGTGCGTAACGATTGGCGGCATCCCGTTCAACCACCTGCTGTATCACTTCGTGCTGGCGTTCTCGCGCTGGGAATACGCGAGCGTGGTCGAGGGTGGTGAGAGCTTCCAGGCGCTGGCGACGGGATTGCAGAACGCGCTGTGGCAGGCCGGCGGTTGCCCACGGGAACATCGTTCCGACAGCCTGTCGGCGGCCTTCAGAAACCTGCAGGAAGAGGAAGACTTCACGGTTCGCTATGCAGCGCTGCTCGAACACTACGGGATGGAAGGCACGCGCAACAACCGTGGCATGGGTCATGAGAATGGCAGCGTCGAATCCTCGCATCGCTATCTGAAGGATCAGGTCGATCAGGCCCTGGAGTTGCGCGGTCACCGCGATTTCGCGGACCGGGCCGCGTACGACGAGTTCGTGCGCGGGGTGGTGATGCGCCGCAACCGGCGCAACGCTGCAGCGTTCCAGATCGAGCGCGAACACCTGCTAGATCTGCCTGAACACCGTACCACCGACTTCGCCGAGGAAGAGGCGCGCGTGACACGCTGCGGCACGTTCACCGTGCGTTGCGTCCTGTACAGCGCCCCGTCGCGGCTGATCGGTCATCGCCTGAAGGTACGCCTCTACAGTGACCGGCTCGATTGCTATCTGTCCGGCGCGCTCGTGCACAGCACGGCGAGAGCCACGCACACGAGCAAACGGCGCGGTCGCGGCATCGACTACCGGCACTTCATCGATTCGCTCAAACGCAAGCCGCAGGCCTTCAGGGGCCTCGCGTTCCGTGACGATCTGTTTCCGCGTGAAGCCTACCGACGGACCTGGGAGCGACTGGAGGAGGCGCTGACGCCGCGCAGCGCATGCAAGACCATGGTGGGCCTGCTCGAGCTGGCAGGAAACCACGGCGTCGAGGCGCAACTGGCGCAGAGGCTCGACGCATTGCTAGAACTCGGTGAACTGCCCGATCTGAAGGCGCTGTTCGATGAGTTCGCGCCGCGCCGGGCCGAGTGTCCGGTGGTTGTCGTCGAGATGCCGTCCGTCGCGGTCTATGACACGTTGCTCGATGAGGAGGTGCTCGCATGAATGCCGCCTACGATGCAGGCCGTATCGCGCTGATGCTCAACGAATTGCGCCTGCCAACGATCGGCCGGTTGTGGCCGGACTTCGCTGAACGCTCGGACAAGGAAAGCTGGCAGGCGTCGCGGTTACTCGGTGCATTGCTCGAACATGAACTCGCCGAGCGCGCCAAACGAAGAATCGAGCGTCATCGTGCCGAGTCACATCTGGATCCGACCAAGACGCTCGCCACCTTCGACTTCGGTGTTGTGCCGATGGTCTCGAAGGCGCATGTGATGGCGCTGGCCACCGGCGATTCGTGGCTTGAGAAAGGCGCCACGATTCTCCTGTTCGGGCCGCCTGGAGGCGGCAAAAGTCATCTTGGAAGCGCAATCGGACACGCCCTGATCGATGCCGGCTATCGTGTGTTGTTCACCCGGACCGGCGAAATTGTGCAGAAGCTCCAGGTTGCGCGTCAGAGTTTGCAACTGCCGTCCGCACTCGCCAAACTCGATCGGTTCGACCTGATCATCCTGGACGATCTGTCGTATGTGAGGAAGGATCAGGCCGAAACCAGCGTGCTGTTCGAGCTGATCGCCGAAAGATACGAGCGGAAAAGTCTTCTGATAACGGCCAACCAGCCATTCTCCGGCTGGAATGACGTCTTCCCGGACCCCGGCATGACGGTGGCCGCCATCGACCGGCTCGTCCATCACTCGACGATCTTCGAGCTGAATGTCGAAAGCTATCGGCGCCGCACAGCCAGCGACAAACAGAAAGAGCGCCGCCGTCAATTACCCACCGACAACCCGAATGGAGCGACAACCATGTCCCCGTGACGCAGCGACAATCACCTCGACCGACCGGCCAAGATGTTTGTCGGTAAACCGGACGTCCTGCTTGACGCTATCCAGCTGGATTCGATCGTCGAGGCTGGCGCGGCAGGCCTTTCGTCGACGACAGCTGTCGCCGATAGCCGTATGCATGACCTGCTCGGGCCGTCGCTGTCCATGGAGCGCGCTGCGGCATTCGCCAGCGAAATATTGTTCCGGCGAATCGCCAGCGCTGATGCCCGTGTGGCGATGGCCTGTACCAGCGTCCCGAAGTAAGCGACGAATTTTCCGTTTAACTCGCAGGCGATCGTGGTGCGGGTACGAATCCTCGATCAGATATGCATTTGCAGGACTGCTGTACCGAATGAGAGAGTCATCAAAAGGAGTGGATGCTTCGAGTCACCTGCCCGGTGGACGGGAAAGCGGAAAACGTGTCATCGCGACGGCGGATGTCGCGCGAATGAGTGGCGGGGCACTCGCGGATTACAGGGTGGCTCTGAAAGATGAGGTTCTCGGCGAGGTGGATGAGCCCGTCATGGTGCGTAGTTATCCGCGATGGGCAGGCAGGGTGTGGGACCTTGTTACGCGTTGTCTTGCTACGGCACTGAATCAGGGGCGTGAAGAGTTACCATCGAGACCTGCGAAACCGGAGGTGCCGGTTCGCATGAACGACGCAGGCTTCCGTTACGCACGGCTGGGCGAGATTCCCGAGCCCGCCAGGACATTTTTCGGCCGGACGCTGGGCGGTTCAGGTATTCCTGATCGCGGCTGCGCCTACGCGCACGACTGGTTCAACTTTCTCAACGGCCAGCGCTGATGCCAGGGGGCAACGCACACGTGACGGGTGAGACATAGCGTTTTCTCAAGATCGCCCGGCAGCGTTGCCTCGCCTTCGCCTGCTGTGGTAGTGGCCGACGAGCCGCTCCATCCGCTCGTCCAGCCCCTTGCTTCTCACGCTACGTAGGTGTTCTGATTTCGCCTGGCAGCGGCAATCACTTCACGGGGGCGGTCGAGCGCATCCTTCGGCGCAACCGGGCGCCCTTCATCGTCGCTAATCCAGCCATTCGGGAAGTGGAACCATGCCGCGATCTTGCCGGCATCGGCGAGCGGTCCGAGCGCAGCGAGAACCTCGCTGATAACTGGTAGCGGCTGATGACACGGATCGAACTGATACGCCGCAAAGTACTCGTGTCCGCTTACAGTCACGCTGTAGATGCGGCCGCCATGCTTCCAGTCGCTTACTGACTGCGACGTACCGGAAGGCGGGCAATTCTGCCGCTCATTTATCTGTGCAGCGGTCAGCCATTCACCGTGATGGAACACAGTGCGCCAGGTTTTCAGGACGCGCGGGCTCATGCCACGGAGCTGCACGAAGATCGCGTGCTGCAATCGACATTGTCGGGAGCCGCTATCGATAACGCAGTGACGGCGAGTTTCATCAGGAATTCCTTTCGAATGGACAGCGTAGGAGCCTCATCCATCGTACTTGGCCGGACCGTGTTCGGCCAGGAGCCGCCGGTCAGGCGGACTGTGCGAATGCCCGTTGTCAATTCGACATCGGCCATATAGCCGAGCATTGTCGTTTCCGTCGAACAACTCTAGGCGAGGAGCGTTTTAACAAGCTCGTGTGTCGAGGGCGCGTCGAATTTCTTCAACAGTTTTCCACAAAAGACCTCAACGGTTCGAGGGCTGATACCCAACGCTATTCCGATTTCCTTCGCAGTCTGGTTCTGGATAAGTAACGCGGCCACATCACGCTCGCGCTTGGTCATTGAATTTTTGGCCTCTGCGATAAATTTATTGGCAGAGCTTGCTCCGCCCGATAGGCTTGTTGCGACACCCATCTCCGAGAAGAACCACAGCGCCTCGCGATACGGATCGTCCCGGTGTTCACTGACACCCGTCACATTCACCCAAAAAAGCTCGCCGTCAGCCCTCTGCATGGCTCGCGGCTCTGTAATTCGGCCGAACCTTTTGAGCGCCGGAATTACGCGTGCGCCGAAGCGCTCGAAAGCCACCTGATTTGGGTACAGCACTCGGACTGTCTGGCCTACCAGGGCGTCGCCGGTGGCGCGAAACATGTCCAGGAATTGCCGGTTGCAAGCAGATATCACCCGCTGTCGGGTGACCATCAGTGCGACCGGTACGTGCGCGAAAACCTGCTCGTAATTGATTGGTTCAGACATGGACGCGCCAGCTGGAATTCCTTTCACACAACCTCCTCGTAGGCAGGGTGATTTCGTACGTAACCGATACGTATTGTTGTACGTATATTGCACCCGTAGACTCTTACGTGCAATGACATTTAAACCATTGATTTGGAGGAAAAAATGGACGATTACAAACATCGCTCGTATGGAGCCGTAGAGATCGGCATGAAGGGAAAGGTCGGGATTGTCGTCGTGGACTATCAGTTGGCCTTCACCGAGTCGAAATACCCACTTGGTGGCGCGCCGCTCGTGATGCGTGGACTTGAAAATACCGCGCGTCTTCTCAAGGTGGCTCGCGCGCACAACGTACCCATCGCAACATGTTTCACCGCTTACAAAACCGAGCGTGACATGCCGCACTGGAAAATTTCCGCAGTTCGGGATCAGTTCAGACTCGATCATCCGAGTTCGGCACTGGACCCTCGGATATACGACAAGGATTACGACGTTGTGGTTTGCAAGTTTGGCCCGTCGATATTCTTCCAGACACCGGTAGTGCCTTTCTTCATCAAGGAAGGCGTCGAGACGGTCATCATCACGGGCTGCAATACGAGCGGATGCATTCGCGCATCGACCATTGACAGTTTCCAGTGGGGCTTCCGCACGATCGTTCCGGAAGATTGCGTGGGCGATATCGAAGAAGGACCGCACCGTGACAATCTGCGCGATGTCGGCCGGCGATACGCTGACGTGTCGAGCGCTGACGACGTCATTGCGTATATCAAACACTCGACAAATTAACGCTCCGCAGACTATGGCCGGTATCGGCCCGTGCACGGAAATGTGCTCCGGACGCCGCGGTTAGCCTAGGCGTCCGGCCGCCAGCAAGCCGGGTTGGGCTGATACACGACCCAACGCGCTGAAATCGACGGTTGCGTCCGCTGACCCGAAAGAACTCGTATGTCCCAATTTCCCGTGGAGCCTCCCATGAATCACGCCCGCACCCTCGACGGTACCCTCGAACCGGATGAAATCGAGCACAGCATGAAAAGAATTGCGGTCGCGAGTGTCATTGGCACGACCGTCGAATGGTACGACCTGTTCGTGTTCGCGACTGCCTCGGCGCTCGTGTTCAATAAGGTGTTCTTTCCGGGTTTTGTGCCGTTGATCGGCACGTTGCTTGCCTTCGGCACGTTTGCATCTGCGTACCTTGCGCGTATCGTTGGCGCGGCGCTGTTCGGTCATTTCGGCGACAGGCTAGGGCGCAAGTCGATGCTACTGGTGTCGCTGGTGATCATGGGCATGGCCACATTTTGCATTGGGCTCCTGCCAGACTATGCGTCGATCGGTATCTGGGCGCCAGTCCTGCTGATCACGCTACGCATCGTGCAAGGTCTCGCGCTCGGAGGAGAATGGGGCGGGGCGGTGTTGATGGCAGTCGAACACGCCCCAGCCAACCGGCGTGGCCTTTACGGTTCCTGGGTGCAAATTGGCGTGCCGGCGGGCACGTTAATCGCCAACTTTGTGTTCCTGTTGAGTAACGTGTGTCTGCCTAACGGCGCCTTGCTCGCATGGGGGTGGCGTCTCCCTTTTCTCTGCAGTGTGTTGCTGGTCGCCGTCGGTCTCTACGTTCGAATGAACACGTCGGAAACGCCGTCGTTCCGTAAGGTCAGGGACACCAACGCTCGGGTCAAAGTGCCGTTGGTCGAACTGCTGGGCAAGCACTGGAAACAGGTGCTGCTGGGCGGCATTGCGACCATGTCGACCGGTACGTCGTTCAACCTGATCGTTGCGTTTGGACTGACCTATGGAACGCAAACACTCGGCTATTCTCGCAACGCGATGCTTTCCGTTGCGCTCATCGCCTGCGCGCTTTGCGTCGTGATGTTGCCCGCGTTTGGGCAGCTTTCGGATCTGATCGGGCGCAAGCCGGTGATCGTCGGCGGAATCGTCGCAGAGGCGCTGCTGGCATTCCCGCTTTTCTGGCTGCTCGACACACGCGAGTTCGCCTTCGCATTGCTGGGATACTTATTGATGATGACCGCTTTCGCCGCCAACTACGGACCGATTGCCACTTTTCTCGCGGAGCTGTTCGGCACTCAGATTCGATACTCGGGCCTGTCGGTCAGCTACATGCTGTCTGGACTGTTGGGCAGCGCCGCGACGCCGATCGTGACGACAGCACTACTGTCGGCCACCGGGAAGGGATCCTCGGTTGCGTGGTTTATGGTCGCGTCAGCGGTCATTTCGATTGCTGCGTTGCTGCTGATTGCGGAAACGCGCAAAAGGGATCTGGGCGCGGCGACTTAGCTCAGTTGTTAATATCAAGTCTTCTGTTTGGCCGCCGCTACAAGCGGACGGCTTCTGTCTGGAAAGCGGACGGACTAAAGTTGTATCCGTCTGTCTCCGAAGGGTCGAAATTTGCCTGTCGACTTGGCTTTCTGGGCAATATCAGGAACTCCGAACATATCATCGCAGGCCGGAGCTCGACAGTTTTAGTTCCCAACGAAAAAATCGTCCAATTCCACATAATTGGGGCTATCTACCCCTTCATTTCAGGACACGGAGGCGCGCGTCGATCCATCACCGCTCACACAACTAAAGTTGTGACTAAATTTCAACCAAAGTCGTAACTACCCCGCGCTTTGCCATCCCGTGCGCCGTTACCGCGCGTCGACGCTGACACAGGCCGTCGATCTTGCGCGCGACGACCGTCTGCCTGCTCCCCACCGCACACTGCGATACCACTTCGATTGAAATCGCGCATTGCGTTACAACAACTTTGGTTGCCGACATCGACGCGATGGTTACAACATTAGTTGAAATGCGATCTGGCCCAGAAGCCTTGCAGGGAGGGGGTTCGCAGGAGCTTTTGCATTGCACAACGGTGGTAACAACTTTAGTTGTGCGAGCGGCAGTGCGCTCGGCCGGCTCTGGACCCAATGCTAAGATGCCATCGGACCCCGCAGCGACCTGCGTCCGGACAGGAACGGGGATCAACATTACCCAGAGACCCATGATGGCTTCCAGCGACCGCTCCCCCCCTGACGAGACCGATGTTCTGATCGTTTGCGCCCTGAAGGACGAATATGACGCTGTGGTGGCGGTGAACGCGGGGCTTGCGGGCAAGGGTTGGGACGAGCGCGCGTCGGTCGACGGCTGGCTGGCAAGTTTTGCCACGTTCCACGCGGTCAGCGGCGGTGCGTTCCGTGTCTGTGCAACATTCGGCGCCCAGATGGGCCGGGAGCACAACCAGGCGGTGGCCAGCGTGTTCGCAAACGCCTACCGCCCGAGGCTGATCGGGATGACGGGCATCTGTGCCGGTCGGCGCAGTAAGGTCAATCTGGGCGACGTCATCTTCGCGGAGCGGGTCTGGTCATACGACGCCGGAAAGGTGAACGTTGACGCGGATGGCGCGCCCCACTTCCAGGGCGATCCGATTGTGTACTCACCGCCGGACGTCTGGGTGCAGCGCCTGCGTGCCTATCGACCGGCGTCGGGTGACTGGGAGCGGTTGCGGCCGGTGCTTCCGCTCGAGTGGCAAGAAGAATGGGTGCTGAGGGCGCTGGCCGAAGGGCAGGACCCACGCAACGACGCAGGGTTTGCGCAGTGGTGCGCTGACTGGCCGGACGTCTTCGACCGTCTTTGCCGTCGGGACTACGTGGACCCGGCGCTCGCTCTGACGGAAGCCGGAAACGCGTTCATTGACGAACTTCGGCTGCGTCATCCGACCCAGTCACCGGCCGCTAGAGGGTACGCCGTCCACGTTGCGCCCATGGCGACGGGAGCCGCGGTGCAGGAAGACCCGGAGGTCTTCGACCGGATTGCACCGGCAATGCGGAAGGTTCTGGGTCTCGACATGGAGGCATCGGCGATCGGCGCACTGGCACGTTCGCTCGCTGTGCCGTTTATCGTCGTCAAGGGGGTTTCTGACTGCGGTGATCCGCTCAAGGACGATCGCTACCGCCAGTTTGCCGCCCGGGCATCGGCCGAATGCTTTCTAGACTTTCTCCGGCGCGCCGGCGATCTGCTGCCGAGCGCGGCCGGTCCTGCGCAGGTCGCACCGCCAAGAGCGCAGGCCGCGCGTGCGACTGTACCGGGCGAGCTAGTCCGCGAATTCGCCAACCTCTATCCCGATCGCGACTCGGCGCGCGCGCTGTGGGAGCGAGCAGGCGGCGTCGCCTACGAGGTTGAGAATATCGCGAACCCGCGAGACATGTGGCAGCGCCTGTGGCTGAACGCGTGCCGCGGCGCGCGCGTCTCACCGGCTGCGTTGCTCGATGCCGCGCTCGAAGATTTCCCGCACAGCGAGGCTTTCCAGGCGGCGCGGGCAAGCCAAAAATAACTGTCTTTGCAAGGACGCAGGCGGATGGAATCGATACTTGATGAACTGGTTGCGACAGGGCTGATCGCACGACTCGACGGTGAGGACTCGCGGCTGGAGAAAATCCGGGCGGCAGTCCAGCGCCTGGCTGAGACGCTCGGCAAGGACCGACCCTCATTATTGCGGGCCGCTCTCGCGGCGATCAACCCGGACGCAAGGGAAGACGACCCCGCGATCGTCAGCGCGCATGACGTCCTGGTTGAGAAATGGCCGACGATGCGGTCGGTCCATACCAGTGTGCCGGTCGCGCTGCTGCGCGCGCTGCTGCTCGACGCATGCAACCTCGCGGCGCAGGATGAGCGCAACGCCGCCATCATCTGGAATACCCTTGCTGACCAGTTGCCCCTCGCGCGGCTTGGGGCCGAGGCACCGGTCATTGCGGAGATGCTCCAGGGAATCGGCGAACGCTTGGCGGAATCGGTCACGGTTTCCAGTCCGGGAAAAAAGACCGCAGCACCGCAACCCCCGCAGATTCCCGCGATCAAGGTCGAGCGGGCCGACTGGGACTTGACGGCCGCAGTCAACGCTGCGATTACGCAAGCGAGGAATCCCCAGTTCAATTTCCAGTATTCGCAGATCGACCCTGCAAAGCTCGCGCAGGTCTTTGACGACGTCGCCGGGACGATGTCGGATGCGGTCCACGCGCCGCTGGAGCAAATGAGCCAGGCCCTGGCGGCGGCGGTCAAGTATGTTGCTGATGCGAGCGCATACGAACGGAAGACCACACGCGCCGAGATGGAAAGGTTGGTGTCGGCGGACCAGGTGCGGCTTGACGCGCTCTGGTGGTACGAAGCCATGTATTCTCCGACCCTCAGGCAGGGCTACCGGGACGTTGCGCCGCCGCTGGCTACTGTCATGATGGTTGTGGATCTGCTCGAGATTGTCATCCCGCCTTCGCCGGTGGCGACAGGTTATCTGCTGGCCGAAGCGGTCAACCGGCTGCAGGGGGCAGCTTTCGATCACACATACAGTCTGAAGGAGTTGATTGAGGCGACGCAGCAGGCGTGCGCACAAGCTTCCCTGAGTCTGGGTGAGCACATGAGCGAGGCGCCGCTTGAGGGCGAACTGAGTATCCGGGATGCCTTCGTGGCTGCGGTTAGCGGCCCGGTGCAGGGCGTGGACGCGGTTCTGGCGCGCGCGGGACTATGCGCCGGATGGTCCGGGTCGCTGCCGGCCTTTGCGAGGAGCCTCTATCGACAGGAGCAGGCAGTCAGGCTCGCGAGGGCCGACTGATATGAACAGGCGCTGCGCGAATGGGCCCTGCCACGTGCATGAGGGCGAGTCGTGTCTTCTGGGCACCCAGCCTGTCGACGAATGTTCGCACTGGTGCGAGGGTAGCGCGTTATCCGGGGAGTCGTCGACTGCGGAGAGCCGGGCGGGCGTGAATGTTCCGTGGTCCGGTGCGGCGCTGGGTACGGACGATCTGTTCAATCTCTTTGCGCACCGGCGGCCGGTCCTGATCGCGCTGGTTGGTGCTCACGATACCGGGAAAACGACCTTGCTCGTCGGCAGCTATCTCTCATTGATCAAGGGCAGCGCGCTGGCAGGAGCCTCGTTTTGTGGATCGCGAACGCTCGAAGCGTGGGAGTCACTCGCCGCGTGGGTGCGGCTGGAAAAGGGGAATCCCTCGTTTCCGCCGCACACGCCGCGTGGCAGCGGGCGTGTCCCCGGTCTGCTTCACGTTGCGCTGCGAAACGGTGAGGGCGAGTATCGGGATATTGTGTTTACGGACGCGCCGGGAGAATGGTTCAGCAGCTGGGCCGTCAACGAGGACGCGGAGGACGCGAAGGGAGCCCAGTGGATTGCGGAGCACGCAGATGCCTTTCTGATTGTCGCCGACGGCATGCGCTTGTCCGGAGCAGAGCGTGGGCGTGCACGCCACGAGCTGCGACAGCTCGTGGAACGGCTGGGGCGCCATATCCGCGGCCGGCCGACTGTATTCGTCTGGGCGAAGTCGGACCAGCAGCCGGTGGAAACCATCAAGGATGCAATCAGGGTGGCTGTCCGTGAGCACCTTCCGCACGCAAGAGAAATCGAAAGTACAACGAACCATCCGGACACCCTCAATACGGCCGTTGGCGAAGCAGTCGCGGCGGCGTGGAACCCGCCACTGTTCGGTCGCGAGATCGGGATTCCGCGCATCGATGCGGTGCCATTTAACGTGTATCGGGGGCATCATGGCTAGTCCAAAACTCGTCGTACTGGGCGGCCCCAACAGCGGCAAGACCCACCTTGCCGGACAGATCTATGGGCGGGTACAGCGGCGACCGGGCCACTTTCGTTTGCGAAAGGAGGATGGCACCCCCGCTGATATCTCTGCGCTCGAGGAGGTGCTTGCAGCGCTGGAAAGCGGACATGCGGCGGGCCACACGCCCTCGGGTACGTGGGCTGAGATCAAGCTGCCCCTCGAGAGCGACTCGGGGGCGCGCATGGACCTGCACTGGCCGGACTACGGCGGAGAGCAACTCGACGACGTGTTCGAAAAGCGCTCGGTGCCCGACTCATGGCGGGCCCGACTGTGCGAGGCGGGTGGCTGGATCGTCCTGATCCGGCTCAAGACGGAGACCGTGTACAGCGATGCGCTCGAACAGCTGGTGGAGCACGCCCACACGAAGGCCGTGCCACAGGCGAGAGCCGAGAAATGGGACGCCAACGCGAGATGGGTCGAACTGCTGCAGATGCTGCTTCACGCGAGCGGCCGCGGTGCTGTGAACCGGCTGTCGCGCCCTCGGCTGCTGGTGCTGCTGTCCTGCTACGATGAACTCGGTCCGGCGGACGAGGCCCCAATGTCTATGCTAGAGCGACATCTTCCCATGCTCGCGTCGTTTCTCAGGAACACATGGGCGGGCCCGGACCTGAGTGTCTGGGGCCTGTCGGCGCTTGGACGCCTTCTTACACCGGAAAGCACCGACGACGACTTCATCAACCGCGGTCCGGAGTTTCAGGGCTGGGTGATTCATCCGGATGGAGGTGCTCAGGACACCGACCTGACCGCCCCCCTGGGCTGGCTAAGCGGAACAGTATGACGGGGCCGTTTCGTGCGCGTTACGGCGCGGCGGATAACAAGCACACCTTGCTTGATTTTGACGGCAAGGGCGAGCCGCCGCGCGTGCTGCTGGGCTTGACGGACAAGCCGCCGGGGACGTATCGCCCGGGCGATCTTTGGTGGCCCGCCGTCGGCTTCGGCCCGGTTGGCGACTCGTGGGCTCTGTGGTGCACCCGCCCCGATGACGAGGCAACCCGCGCAGGCATGGTGACGAGTCAGGTCCTGATTTGGCCCATCGAGGAAATCGGGGAGGTGGAAGACCTGACTCCATTCATCGCGCAGGTAAGCGGCGAGCCGCCCGCCCTGCCTGCGGGGCATATGGCCGAGGTGGTCGCGCAGGCGATCATTGACGCGGACCAGCGAGCGCCCGTGGTTCCGGGCCTGCTGAACTGGCCTGGTTTGATTGCGACACTCTGGCGGCAGCTTCCGGCGGCCGACAGGAAGGTCTTTTCAGGTCGCGTGATGCTCAGCCCGCCGCAGCATGGCAGTGACGACCGGTGCTCACTCTTCTGTACGCCCGACGGCCGAGCGGCGCAGTGGCCCGCCGACAGGCTGGTGGACGCGCGCTTGACGGAGCCGGTCTCGCGGGCTGCGCGATGGCTAGCCGGACAAGAGGACAGCGGCGTCGCGCTGATCGTGCAGGCGCTCTCCGACCAGCCCATCCTGCAGAGGATAAATACGGTTGCACGCGCGGCAGAGCGCCTTGATGCACTACGCACCGCGCCGTCACCGGAAGGCGCGATCCTGTTGCTCCGTCCACTCATCCTGCTTGCCCCCAGCAAAGACCGGCTGACCGAGTTGAAGACCGAGGCGCTTGCCGCGATTGCTGCGGGTATGGAGGGCGCCAATGTCGGCGTAGTCCGGTCGATGGCCAACATTGACGACAGCGCGTTGCCGGAGCTTGGCCCGGTCAGGGCAGCCCTGACCCGGTGGGTTGTGCGGCACATGCCGGATCTGGATGCGGAGGATCTTGTGTCGGTGGTTGACGCGCTTGCGCCGGGACGTTCGTGCGAGTGGTGGAAGCAGACCGTACAGGCCGCCATCACAGATCATCTGCAATCCTTATCATGGCGCACGGCGCTTTTCCACTGGCTGTCGTCGCCCGCTTGCCGCCAGGCCCTAGCCGGCAACTGGGGTCTCGAGGGGCTGGAGTCAGACATGATTGCGGTCGCGCAGACGTCTGACGTCCCGCCGTCGCACGACGCGTCTGGCATGCTCGAAACCTGCACGGTCTTTGGTTGGTCGACGCTCCATGCCATGATGTGTGGCGGAATCTGGACGCTATGTGACGCACTGGTCCGGCAGTTGTCGTTCCCGGGCGATTCCGTACCCGGGCTGCAATGGCTGGTAGGGCATGCGGACGGGGCGCAGCTCGTCGCGGCCGCCGTGGCGCTCAACGATGATGGGCTCAGGCAATGTGTCGCGGGTCGCACAGTGGGCGAGCCCGGACTCCTCGCGACGATGAACGCCGGGCCTGCATGGCTCGTACTCTGGGTTCAGCACGTGACGCTTGGTGGTCAGCCGTGGCCACGGGGGCTGGACACGGCCGCCACGTGCCGCCTGCTGCTCCAGGAACTCGATAGCGTCGAGCTGACGCCGGCACTTCTTCACGCGATCGGCGACGAACTTGCCGCGTGCATCCTTGATTCACCCAAACGGTCCGAGTTGTGGACGAGGCTACCTGCCGATTTGCGGCGCCGCGTTGCGCAGGTCGCGCTGGCAAAGGTAAACGCCGGTGAAGTATACGCGAAGCCCGAGGAGCCGCTTTTAGGGCAACTGGTTGCGATTGCGAAGGCACAGAGGATTTCCGCGGCGGCGCTCCTGCTGTTCTTGGGGTGGACTGCAGCGGTTTGCGAAGGCGACGCGCTGGGGTGGGTTGCGCGCATGCAGTGGGACAGCCATGCTGCGGCCATTGGAGAAAGGATCGATGCGCTGGGTTGGAATCGCGTGGCAGAGGCGCTCTATGCCGCATCGTGGGGGGATCGTGCAGTAGTGCCGGCGGCTCTGGCATGCAGGCATCTGCTGTCGTCTTATCAGCGCATTGTGTTGGAGTTCAGGGCAAAGTACAGCGTCAGCTTCGGGCCGAAGGAAGTTGATGCACTCGATGATCGTATCGTGACCCTCGGCGCAACGATCGCGGACGACCGTCTGAAAGACTTCTGGGTCCGGGCGGGTGGCGATGTTGCCCGGCTTGGCCTGCATACCTATCCGCGTGATCGCTGGCGTGATGCGGTACGTGCCGCGCGTCACGGGGCACTTCACGGGGGGCTACTGTCTTTAGTCGATCAGATTCTTGAAGATTATCCGAACAACGAAGAGTTCCATAACATCCGTGCGATCTTGGCGAACGGTTCACCGAGGAGGTAAGCGATGGCCGCCGGGCAGGTTAGCGCTGTCGCGCCCCGTGAGGACGACTGGCAGACGGGATCGAGAGCGTCGGCGGTGGTGTGGCGCTGCTCACGTGCCCAGGGGGCGTAGAACGCAATCCGTCAATCCAGAACTGACGCGGAACACTCTTGCGCCACAAGGATCGACGACTTGACGATATTATTTACACGCCAAACGAAATAAAGTCGTCACCCATTGGACGTAGAGCGCCAAGACGTTGAATCGCTTGCTGTGTAAGGGAATGCGCTCGATCAGTGCGATTCGGTGGCTGTTGCGACGGTACAACAATCATGAGGAAGTTTGTTCAACAACTCTGCCAGCGCGGCATAGGTACCTGGATATCAAATCGCATCGACCACGCAATCGAAAAGGCGTCTTTCATAAGCTGTCACTGATTCTTGAGACGGGGAGTGAGTTGTAGTGAAATTTGTTGAGTACGATAAAATGTTGGAAACGGATGACGCGGTCCTGCGCCACGAGATTGGACATGCTCTTGTATGGTTTCACTACGGAGGACCGATTGGTAGGCTGCGGCTTAGCCGCGAATACGACGGGAAGCTCATGGCGAGCATGCGGTTTGGCATGACTGCCATTGATATCGCAAAGCGCAACGCCGTTCGCTTGCTTGCAGGCGAGATTGCAGCCCGTCGTTTCCTGGGCCTTCCAGCGGAAAGTGCAACTTATGACTTCCAGGTGCCTCCTAGCGCTAGAGCGGAAGCGGTGACGTCGCGGCTAGGTAATCCCCATTCTGACATGACGAAGGCTCTCATCCTTGCTTGTGACGATGCCGGCGATGGGTGGTTCGAATGGCTCAAAGCGCGCCATTCAGAAGCAAGACGTCTCGTCGACAAGGAATGGCAGGCTATCGAAGATGTGGCGAAAGGGCTCAAGCGCCATATACCGATGGAGCCGCGAACGGACGTTTTGCTTCCCGGCCTTTCGCTGATCAAGGGATTCGAGAAAAAGGCGGTGGTTTCTCAAAGTAGTATCGCTACTGAAGCCGTGCATAGAGGTGCGATCGGCAGCTTTGGTATGCGCAGGTATAGATGTTACCGCGTACATGTCGCCAAGTCATTGACGGCATTTGAAGACTCCGGCGTCTAGAGATCGCAGCGCGAGAAGGCCGGGTAGTGTCGCGATAAGGATGGCGTGGCGAATTGATTTCAAATCAATAGGAATGCTTACATCACCAGCGAATAGAACCGGTCGGCAACCGTTTGGGCGCTGCCGTCGTCAATCAACTGTCCCTTGCGGATCATATGCATGATTTCAATGCCCGAAAGGATGATGCGCGCGCATCGGAAATCCTTGAAGCCCATCATCGGCCTGATGATGCGTTTGATGGCGCGGTGATCCTGCTCGACCACGTTGTTCAGGTACTTGTTCTGCCGGATCCGGATGGGCGTTTGCCGTTCGGCGTTGATGGCTTCGAGCGCGGCCAGGTTGGCGCCACTTTTGTCGATGGTGATTACCTCTGGCTCGCCATTCCGGTCGATCGCCTTCTCAAAATAGCGCCGCGCGGCCACTTTGTCGCGACGGGCGCGCAGCAGGAAATCCACGGTGTTGCCGTCTCTGTCCACTGCGCGGTACAGATATTTCCATTGGCCCTTGACCTTGACGTAGGTCTCATCCATTCTCCAGCTCCTGCCGACAGGGCGTTTGTGCTTGCGGAACGCCTTTTCGAACAACGGCACGAGCTTGATCACCCAGCGATGTACGCTTGAATGGTCGACCTCGAACCCACGTTCAGCCATCATTTCCTCGAGGTCGCGCAGACTCAGCGAATACGCCACGTACCAGCGCACACACAGCAGGATCACGTCCAAGGGGTAGTGCAGCCGTTTCAGCACCCGGGCGATGCCCGGCGGCAGTGTCGTGCGTGGCGTCTTTGTCATCCGGGAAATCGTGTTCGTCAACCAAGTCGGTTCGCGAATTCTACCCACGACGCCTTATTGCGACACTGCCGTTGCACATCGACAGAACAGTTTTGCGCCAACGACGCCCCTATAAGTTGTCTGAATGGTGCAGTGCACACTTACAGGATTTTTGAATTGCAGCGAGGGGGTATACGCTTAACTACCTTCCCTGCGAGAAGCGTCATGGACGCATCTACTCTCCTGGACCGCGACGGATTGCTTGCGATATGGCGTCGCCTGACTGCGACGACGGAATTTGGTCAGCGAGAACCGTACGAGTTGGACGAGCGGGGTGAGTTGCGGGTGAGTTCTCGCTTGTCGGCGCGCCGCCAGATAGTGCTCACGGACGTCTACTGCCAATTGACCGCGCAGATGGGCCATCTGGCTGCCATGTCGGTGCCCGTCACCACTCCCTCCTTTGGCATTAGGGATCCGGATGTCGTCTGGGTACCGGGCGATCGGTGGGAAAGCTTCGAGCATGGCGACCCGGTTCCATTCGTACCAGACCTGTGTGCGGAGATACTTCTCGATAGTGATCGGAAGCAGGAGATAGACCGAAGGGTCAAAGGCTACCTGGAAGGCGGCGCCCGCGAAGTCATTGTCGTGAGCCCGCGTGGTCAGGTCGAATTCTGGGGCACCACAGGCCCGCGACAAGCTTCAATGTTCGGCGTCGCGCTATCGCTTGACCGAGCGTACTTTGAAGAACGGGCTTGGCCATCGCCCTCTGTTTTCTCTGTTAAGAGAATGCGCCGACGCGATCTTGTCCTGCCGGACCCCATCTGAACTCAACCGTCGGCATGAGGCGAGTCCAAAGGTTGAAGTCCTGCCGGACTGCTCGTATGGGGCCATGGCATTCTCTCAGTAGCAACTACTTTCCTGTATGACTGATACGCATCGTTGTTTGCGAGCGCCGCGACGACGACCAGGCTTGCGTCAACAGACGCGTAAATCTCGATGATTGCAAATAAGCGATGGAGAGGTCTCCGGCCGCTTGCGAACATAGAAAGTGTCGGGCGTCGATTGACAACGACGTTAGTGCCGGATGACGTTGAATTGACGCTCGCGAGACACCATCGCGCGCGTGCGATTGTCTAGATAGGCGGGATTCACCCCCTTGCTACACATGCCGCCGAAAATAAAAATGGACCCGACGGGAACCGGGTCCCAACTATCGCCACCTTGTCGGTCGGCAAGTGTTGGTGGAAGCCGTTAAAAACCCCGGGATGTGCGTCGCCACGGCCACGTAACGCGGCGCTCTCCAATCCATGGAAATTGCCGTCGCGCGAGCTCGTCGAATTCGTGGTTGAGCAACGCGACGCGCAACTGCACGACACTGTGCGCTCCTATGCGACTCCACCGCATATGCTGACCCTTGCACATTCGTCGGCCGACGATCCGATTAATCGACGATTCGACGAAGCCAGTAGAGATCCGCCGTCCCACGTGTTGCCATGTTCGATAGTCAATCAGCGACTCAACATTGCTCTTGAGATAGTCGACCACATTGAAGAGGGCATAGAGTGCTCTTCTGACCTGAACGCTCATCGCCTGGTCTCGCTGTTCACGAAGATCAAGCAAATGGGCTAGCCTGGCAGCGAACTTCTGCCACGCCTCGTTGTCACCGACCCAAACGTAATGACGGAAGCGGACAAACAGATCCCACAGTTCGAACGCTGATCCATTCTTCGTCAGTCGTCCATATGCCAGCGGTGCGATGGCCTGATCAACGCGACGCAACAGCCGCCCAATATGCGCCCAATCGAGAATCCACTCAGTATCGTATGGAAGGTCTTTCGCCACGCCAGCCAGGTCTCGAGCTCCGTCCGTGAGGACGACAACTTCATTCGGATCCCCGCATCCACTGGTCTCGAGGAATCGGATCATTTCCTGATTGAGTCTTTTTGTACGCGGCATGGCTGAAGCCCAAACGCTTGGCTGCTTACCGGCCTCGCTCAGCGCAGCAACAATCACTGTGATGGATGCTGATCCGTTCCCAACTTCTGCGCGATTTTGCTTTCCCGAACCTTTGCGATTGCAATGTGCCCGACGGACGTAGCCGACGTCGATGCCGAGTTCTACATCTGGCTTTGTCGTCTCGCACCAGTGGCGCGCTGGCTCCGCATTATTGATCGACTTTCCGATGGCCACCGTGTGGTTGCGAATCGTTACATGATTATCGCGACCTGAGTTGGGTAACAAAAGGTCCATGACGACCTTTGCTTGCCGATAAGGCATCGTGGCTCCAAGCTGCGCATGCAACCACCTCAGCTCACCAGTGCTTGCCTCCGTCAACCAGTTTTTGAGCGGCGAAATATATCGTGAAGGGTCGGCGCCACAACTGCAGGCCTTCCATCGTTCCCGACAATAGAAAACCTTTCCTAGCGTTGTCTTCAACTCCGAACAATGTTGTCGTGCAGACGACGCTGTACGCCGCATATCAAACAGGATCTACGCGCCGCACGAAAACGGTCGATCTGCTCGACAACGAACTCTTGCTGCACGCAATTGAGCAATGACTTGCCTTCAGCGAGTGACAGCCCTACGTCTCCGGGTGTCGGCTCTTCAATGGTCCTGTGAAACCGCATTAGCTCGACCCGCTTCGTTTCACCCCCATCGCCGTTATCGAACTCAAGAACAATCGTGCATTGCATGGTGGCTCCTGGTCCGGGGATTGAGGTGACGATACGCCTTCTTCCATCGGTCTCCCAGCCTTTTTAACGGCTTCCACCATTAGCGCCTTTTGGGCACCGCTAGCAGAATTAGCGATCTTCAACAGCATCGTCCATGATGGTCTCCAGTTCGGCGTGAGCACGGCCAGCCTAACGGCGCGACGGGGCGGGTTGGGCCATCACATTAGTTGAGGAGGCTGGGAAGGTCGGCCGCTTCTGACTGTGTGTGGTCACCTTAAAAAATTTCCCTTCGCGCCACGGCTGTACTTGAGGGTCGACAACCGCGGCGTCCCGTCGGAAGAACGCCGAATAAGGTCAGGAGACCACACCTCCTGAAGCTCATTTACAGGCACACCCTCCAGTTGTGCAAGTAGCATCTCTGACATTCTTTTCCCTGCCGCCAGGGTTTCCGCGGAAAATGTAGTCAACGCGGGAGTAAGTAGGGTGCCGAAAGGGTGGTCGTCTCCCCCGATCACAGCTATGTCACGGCCAGGGATCAGGCCGCGCTCAGTGATCGCGCGATAAATGCCGACAGCTACCAGATCGTGTCCGCTAATGATTGCTGTAGGCGGGTCATCTGCCTCAAGCATTTGCCTCGCAGCAGCGAGTCCCCCTTCTTCCGTCATATCTGCTTCGATATAGAGCGTCTCGTCAAATGGAATGCCCGCTGCATGAAGCGCTGCCTCATATCCTAGTCTCTGGTGGTGACTGAACATCAGAGCGTTGGGCGCGTTCACCAGACCGATTCGGCGATGTCCAAGTGTCACGCATCGCGCGCAGCCCTCGCGCCCCACCACAGTGTGATCTATATCCAGGTAAGCAAACTCTCCCGGGGTCTCACTGCGGCCGAAAGCCACGAATGGCACTTTGCGTTCCAGCAAATATGCAATCCGAGCATCCTGCCGACGCGTGCGGCCGAAGAGCACTCCATCCACTTTTTGCATTTCCACGAGGCGCTTGAGCACTTGCATTTCATGTTCGGCACTTCTGGCTGATGAAACGACCAATTGATAACGCGAATGCTCGAGTTTTTCGTCGATGCCCATCAACATGTTCAGAAAAAATGGATGTGCAAAATGCGCCTGAGGCGCTGACAGCACGAATGCAATTAGATCGGATGTCTGAGTGCGAAGCCTCCGTGCGGCAGCGTCTGCGGAGAAACCAAACTGTGCGGCGGCGTCGAGAACGCGCTGGCGCGTTTTTGGATTCACGTCGGGTTTGCCGTTGATAGCTTTGGATACGGTGCTGATCGAGAGTTGTAAGTGCGCCGCCAGTTCTTGGATGTTCATCCCTGTCTGTCCTTTGGCACGTCACTGTTGACGCGCATCGAAAACGTTTTTTGCCATTTTACGGCAATCATCGTTGGCAAGATTGACGCGGCAATGCTAATGCAAAAAATCGATTTCGATGTTGCGCTGCGCATTTGGCAGAGTCAATGCGGTCGCCTAATGGTCGGTGTTTACCCTTGCTCGGACGAAACCTTGCAATTGAGGTCGCGCAAGAATCTACCCCGCTCAGGCTCGTGGCGCTTGGATGTTGGCGTTCTGGCAGGGCAGCAGACCCTCAGTCAAAATCGAAAACGATTTCGATTTTATTTTTGGAAGATCTTGAAAACAGATAGCTATAGGCGTAATGTTCGTCGAAATCGTTTTCGATGTGACTGATGAGGATCGTATGAACAGTGAAGAAATTGAATTGCTTCGGGCGACGACGCGCAGGTTTGTACGCTCGCGTCTGGTCCCGTTGGAAGATCAGATCGAAGCAGCGGACGATGTCGACGAAGCATTGCTCGCGCAATTGCGTTCGGAAGTGGCTGCACTCGGACTGTATGGGTTCAACCTGCCCGAATCGATCGGTGGCCCAGGTCTCAACGCTGCCGCGAAGCTGGCGATCCTGGAGGAGTTGACCTATACGTCTGTTCCCTTGAGCGAAGTGTTCGGCCATCTTCCGCTTTCCCTCGGGCGATGTAACGCCGAGCAACGCGTGCGGCTCCTTCCTGATGTTCTGTCCGGAAAAAAGATCGTTACCTATGCCCTGACGGAACCTGATGCGGGTTCGGACCTGAGCAATCTGCGTACGCGTGCCATCAAAACCGCAGATGGCTGGATGCTCACAGGTAACAAGCATTTCATTTCGCATGCGGAGACGTCGGACTACATCATCGTGCTCGCCGCGACGGATGGCTCGGCATCCCTCAAGCGTAAGTTGACGACGTTTATCGTCGAGCGAGCCAACCCTGGCATTGTGGGCATGACACGGTACAAAAAGATGGGTTGGCGCGGCTACCATCTCAATGGGTTCTCACTGGAGAATTGCTTCGTTCCGGACGCCGACGTCCTCGGTGAACCGGGTGACGGCTTCATGAGCATGATGGAGTCGATCAATCACGACCGGATTCTTTCCGCGTGTCGTTCGACCAGCCTAGCAGCCCGTGCTCACTCGATGTCGTGTGACTACGCGAAGGTGCGCTCGGCTTTCGGCACGCAACTCGCGAATCATCAGGCGATTCAGTTCATGGTGGCGGACAACGACGTTGAGATCGAAGCCGCGCGGCTTCTGATCCGACGCGCAGCTGAACTCGTTGAAGCGGACGTTCCGGAGGCGCGCATCGCTACAGCGCGAGCCAAGTTGTATGCAAGCGAAATGGGCTGTCGTGTCGCGGACCGGGCTCTGCAAATATTCGGTGGCATGGGGTACATGTGCGAGCTGCCTATTGAGCGCTTTTACCGCGACGCGCGTGCCTTTCGCATTGGGGAGGGGACCTCCGAAATGCAGCGCCTGCAAATTGCGCGAAATGCGCTGTCCGCTTAAGAACAAATTGAAAGGTCGCTATGCTGCAAAGCTCTTCTCCTCCGAACTTGTCGCCCCTTGCACAAGCATCGAATTCATTCCTGCAACGCGACGAGCGCTCCGAAGCGTGTCAGTCGATCCGAGCATTCCGGGATATGTTGATGCACGCACCCGAACTCCCGGCCTGTCACTTCGGGGAACTGTCTTTCAGCCGTGCGGAGCTCGCGGCGGCGGCTGTTGATGCCGCCAACAGCCTGTTGTCGTCCGGTTTTAAGCAGGGTGATGTTCTCGCTGTTTGGCTCCCGGACAGCCCCGCCTGGTTGCAGTTACTCTTTGCGGCGGCGGCGATAGGTGTGATCGTTGTCCCGGTGAGCACGCGGTACAAACTTGCGGAAGCTGACTATGTGATCCAGCAGAGCTGCGCTAAAGGCCTCGTCGTGCCGACCAGCTTTCTCGACTACGACTATCTAGCCGCCGCGGATAAGCTCAAGTCGGACAACCCGGTTCTCGAACATGTGCTGAATGTCGATATTGACGCCGGGTTCGTCCGTTCGGATGTTCAGAAAACCGGCCATGGTCTAGTGGCGCCCTTGGAACTCCCGTTTATTACGTTCAGTACCTCTGGAACGACCGGACATCCGAAACTCGCCCTGCATACCCAGCGGGGGATCGCGCTCCATGCGCAAAATGTCGCGCGAGAGCTGGATGTTCAGGTGGGTAACGTAATGCTTTGCGCGTTGCCACTGTACGGCGTTCTGGGTTTCGTGCAGGCGATGGCTGCTCTCGCAGCGGGCGCGGCATGTGTCTTGATGCCGGTCTTCAAAGGCGAGGATGCTGCTTGCGCGATCGAGCGACACCGGGTCACGCACAGCTTCGGTTCGGACGGACTATTTGACAGAATCTTCGATACTACAGGCTATTCATTAGTCTCATGGAGACGCGGTGGGTTTACCGAATTCGCTGGTCTTGGACCGACGATCTGTAAAAAGGCGGAGCGGGATCTAAACCTGTTGCTCACTGGCTTGTATGGGATGTCGGAGTGCCTCGCAATTACCGTGACACGCTATCCCCACGAGGATTCTCGAGTGCGGTCACTGGGCGGCGGCTCACCCGTGTCGCCTGAAATCGGACTGCGTATTCTGGATGTCGATAGTGGCCTCGAAGTCGACGACGGCCAGAAAGGCGAACTTCAGATCTCGGGTTACAACGTCATGGCCGGCTATTTGCACAATGAAGCTGCGACAGCCAGCGCTTTCACGCCCGATGGCTGGTTCAAGACCGGGGACCTCGTGCAGCGCACAGCCGATGGCTTCATCTATCTGGCGCGGCTCAACGATGGTTTGCGCCTGAGCGGTTACCTCGTGGATCCATCGGAAATCGAGCAGTTTTTAACTCGGCACGAAGGGGTGAGCGGCGCGCAAGTGGTCGCCGTCAAGAAGCCAGGGGTAGGGGATGTCGCGGTTGCATTCGTGCGAGCGACTGACACGAAGCTCTCTGAAGCTGACCTGCTCGCTTACTGCAAGGCCGGCATAGCGAACTACAAGGTACCTAAACGCATTATCTTCGTGGAAGAATTTCCAGAAAAGCCGGGTCCCAACGGCGTGAAGATTCTGAAGACGAAGCTGCGCGAAATGGCCGCAGTTGCGTTATCCCTTTGATGGAAGTTGGCAGGAAGAAGGATCCGAGACAATGAAAGATTCACAAGTGAAGTCCGATATCGCATGGGCAAACCCGTCCAAGGTCGTAGTTCATGGGCTCGACCTGTGTGATGAAATCGTAGGAAAAATCGATTTTGGACAAATGACGTTCCTGCAATTGTTCGGTCGTCTGCCTGATGCCCGGGAGTTGCGTATGTTCAACGCGATGATGGTTATTCTTGTTGAACACGGAATCACGCCATCGTCGCTCGCCACCCGGTTTACGTATTGCGGCGCGCCAGAGGCGGTTCAGGCCGCCGTCGCGGCGGGTCTGCTCGGGCTCGGTTCGGTGTTCGTGGGCTCGCTCGACAACGCAGCCAAACTGCTCCAGGAGACGATCCCCACGAATACGTTGCCGCCCGACCCCAAGGCGAAGGCTGCCGAGATCGTCAGCAGTTACCGCTCCCGCAAGGAAATTATCCCCGGCATTGGACACCCTTTTCACAAGCCGATCGATCCGCGTAGTGTGGCGTTGTTCGAGGTCGCAAGAGAAACCGGCTACTACGGACCCTATGTCAAATTAATGGACGCGATCGGCAAGGAAGCCACGCTTCAGTCAGGGCGCCCCCTTCCGTTGAACGTGACCGGTGCGATGGCTGCCGTTGCGTCCGAGATGGGGATTCCCTGGAAAATTTGCCGTGGTCTCGCCGTCGCAGCGAGAGCGGTCGGACTGGTGGGGCACATTCTGGAGGAAATGCGCCAACCCATGGCAGAGACGCTCTACTTACGAATCGAACATGAGGCGACGAAACACCTGCACGAGGAGCAAACCTGATGTCAGCTACGGGACTGTCGGTGTTGAGGCTGTCTGAGTCGTTGGATCAAAGGCGCTCGCTGTATCGTGGCGAGTGCAGTTTCTGGACTCACGAGAAGCTCCGGAACGCAGATACAGATCAGTTTCGCCATGTCAACAATGCCGTCATATCGACGCTTCTCGAGTCGGCGCGGATGGAGATTCTGGACGGGGATCCGCTGAAAGCGTCGATGAGTGGCAGGAACGTAGTTGTCGCTCATCTGTCGATGGATTTTCTCAAGCAACTTTACTTTCCAGGGACCGTCGAGATAGGGTCTGCGACCGTTAAGGTCGGGCGGACGTCCTTCCAACTGGCGCAAGGGCTGTTCATTGGTTCTGACTGCATGGTGTTTGCATTGGCAACCTGTGTTCTTCTCGATGCAAAGCGGGGTGAGCCAACTCCCATTCCAGAGCCCATTCGGACTCACCTGCTTAGCGGTTTGTCGGGAGCGACCGACGTGTCGGTCGGTTCGGAATTTTCGAGGTAAACGTATGTCGACAAGTTTTTCAAAAGTGTTGTTCGAGATGCGCGGCAATGTTGCGGTCATCACCCTTAATGATCCTGATCGCCGTAATGCGCTGTCGCGGCAGATCGTGAGGGAAGTCGTCAATGCGTTGGAACTGTGTGACGCGAATGGTGCGCGCGCAATTGTGATCGCGTCGAACGGCCCAGCGTTCTGCGCGGGAGCAAACATTGACGATCTGAAAGACGGATGGATGGAGCGTTCTGACCCGTTGACAGATCCTGCGTTGCTATTCAAACGATTAGTGGAGGCCCCACGCATTGTCATTGCAGCGGTTCAGGGAGGTGCGTTAGGGGGCGGGTTTGAGCTTTCCCTGTCATGCGACCTCGTGGTCGCTGCGGAGTCCGCCTGGTTCGCCTTACCGGAGGTCTCCCGGGGAGTGATCCCCAATACGGGTTTGGCACTCCTTCAGAAAATTGTGGGTTCCAGAGCGGCACTTGAACTGATTCTGACCGGTCGCAAACTTGGTATCGATGAGGCAGTTTCCAGAGACCTGGTCAACCTCGTGGTCCCGCGCGAGTCGGTCGTTGAAAGGGCAGTTTCGTGGGCACATGAAATTGTCTCGAAGGCGCCCCCCGGCGCAATTTCGGCCGCGAAGAGACATCTGCATGCGCACGCAGGGTATGACTGGGAACGGGTGCAGCATTCGGTTACCGATGTCCCGCGAGTCGAATGGCATGAAGGTCTCGACGCTTTCACCGAAAAACGCGATACGAATTTTGAGCCATTCTGGCGCGCGGTGGCACCGGCCTGACAGCCGGTCCTTCAAAGCCGCGAGCCGGGCAGAAACCCAATATCCCACGGGTGGAACCGGAGCGTTACGACCCACGTTAAAGGAGTAGTACATGAATATCGATTTGCACGCGCACGCACTCAATGAGCGTTTCATCGTCGATCTGGCAAAGTCGCCAGTGGCAGGGCTACGGTCCGAGCGGGACAGTGAAGGCCTCTATATCATCCGTCGCGCTGGCGATGATCGGAAGAGCACGATAGATCCGCATCTCTTTGGTTTAGAACACCGGCTTGAAAGCCTCAAACGCCGTGACATTGCGCTTCAACTCTTTGGGCCGCCGCCGTTCATGCTGGCGTGGCCTGGGGGTGCCTCTGGAGTTGAATTGGTTCGGGCGCTGAACAAGGCGTCGCTGGAAACCGCAGCAGAGTCAGAGGGGCGAATGGAGCCGTTGGCCGCGCTGGCGTTGGGCGAGCCCGAGCTCGTGGTTGCGGAGCTTGAGTACGCGGTGCACGAACAGGGATTCCGCGGCGTCATTATGCCAAGCAGCGCGGGCGGAAAGCCGCTCGACGATCCAGAGTTCGCAGAACTGTTCGTCGCAATCGAACGACTCGGTCTGATTGTCTTCCTGCATCCGACCTCTGCAGCACCTTCGGATCGTTTCGGCATGTATGGCGTCCACGTTCTCGTGGGTTGGCCGTTCGAGACGTCGCTGGCGATCACCCGCATGATCTTTAACGGCTTGCTCGAACGCCACCCTGCGCTGAAGATGGTACTAGCACACGGTGGCGGCAACCTCGTGTTTCTGCGCGGTCGACTGGATTCCGCCTACGAGGCGACTGGGTGGGAGGCTGACCCGTATTTTCGTCAGCACATTTCTGAAAAGCCGAGCGCCTATCTCGATCGACTCTATTACGACACCTGTGCCCTGAGCGAAGAAAGCAACCGGTTTGTCATTCAGACCATGGGTTCGGATCGCGTCGTTTTCGGTAGCGATTACCCCTTCGATATCGGCGATCCGGAGGGTAGGCGCTCAGTGCCGGTCATCGATCGTTTGGCGCCCGGCGATCGCGAGCGTATTTATCATTTGAACGCTAAAAAGCTGCTGGCAGACGCGGGAAATCCTAGGTAAGCGGCGGTAGGTTTCGCGTGAGACAGGCAAAGGATGCATGATTCGTACAACTACGGAAAAGCAGGCGATGTGATTGATCACATTGTTAAAAAAGATGCACCTTTGCCGAGAGGGCATTACGCGCAAGCAACCACGGCAAGCGGGTGTGTCTTCGTTTCTGGGTAGATACGGTTGACGGCGGACGGTGATGGTGCCCCTCGTGATGGGCTGGACGCGCAGGTTCGTCAGGCTCTTTCGAACCTGCGTGAAGTTCTGCTAGCCGCAGGAACCGCTGTAAGGCAGATTTTGAGTGTGTAGATCTACGTCGCCGACATCGGATATTGCCGAAAGTGAACGATTTGTACGAGTAATTCAACGGTGACCCAGCGCCAGCGCGAACAGTAGTGTCGTGTGCGCGACCTCATTTTGGAGCACACAGCGAGATCAGCGCGATAGCTCTCTGCGGCGACGGAGTTCAAACAGACGACCGATGTGACGTAAGCGAATTTGGTTGACGTCGAAAGCGGACGGAGGGGAGAAATCTCATTCCGACTTTGCCGACGGCTGAACTAGAAGCGAATAAACGAATCCGCGCAGCGAGTCTGCTGTCGACGGAGACGCGGGGACGAAAGCTAACGAATGACGCGTTATCTAACGTGTCTTCCATGGAGGTGTTCAAAATGCGAATGTTTGATTGGTACCGAGCCGCTGCGCCGGTGGAACGGCGAACATTTTGGGGGTGCTTTTGCGGCTGGACTCTGGATAGCTTTGACAACCAAATTCTGGCCTTCCTGCTACCCACGCTGATGGCAACGTGGCATTTTTCAAAATCCGAAGCGGGGTTGATTGCGACGTCTTCACTGCTTGCCGCAGCAATCGGTGGTTGGGGCTCGGGCATCTTGAGCGACCGCCACGGGCGAGTGCGCGTTTTAACGTGGTCGATAATCTGGTTTACGGGGTTCAGTATTGCTGCGGGACTTACCAACTCATATGGTCAGTTGCTGGTCGTGCGAGCCTTACAAGGGTTGGGGTTCGGCGCAGAATGGGCCGTCGGCGCTGCATTGATGGCCGAGGTAATCAACCCTGCTCACCGTGGAAAAGCCCTGGGTCTGGTTCAGAGCGGATTCTCTGTTGGCTGGGCACTTGCGTCTGTCATCACAGGGATTCTATTGGCTTATCTCCCGGCCTCGATCGCGTGGCGCTCGGCGTTCTGGATTGGTGTCATTCCCGCGCTCATTGTGCTATTGATCCGGCGATATATTCCGGAGCCGGAGGTGTTCAAGAAGATGCAGGAGGAGACGAGGGGTGCAATTGTCGCGACGTGGCGCTCAGCCTTACGACGAGATGTCCGACGGGCGAGCCTGCTCGCCGCGCTTCTAGTCACCGGACTCCAGGCAAGCAGTTTTGCTATTGCAATCTGGTTGCCCACCATGCTGATTCAGGTTCGTCATCTGCAAGGATCAACGGTCGCGGTCATGGCGCTAATGATGAGTGGGGGATCGTTTGTCGGACAGGTAAGCTTTGCATATCTAAACGACCATTTTGGTCGTCGATTCACGGCAATGACATATTGCCTCTTTGCGGCGTCCTTGACTGCGTGCTATCTGTTCATTCCGATGAACCCGTGGATGCTGGCAATACTCGGGCTGCCTGTTGGCGTCGCCGTGAACGGCGCATTTGCGGGAGTTGGACCGATGTTGTCGGAACTTTTCCCAACTGCGATCCGAACCACTTGTATGGGTTTTTCGTATAACGTTGGTAAATCTATGGGAGCGCTGAGCGTCGCGCTTGTTGGCGTTGTCGCCGAGCACGTAGGCTTGGTGAGTTCAATAGGCCTTTTCTGTTTCATTGGCTATTTCTGTGCACTGCTTGCCTTGACATTCCTCCCCGAAACGCGAGGCCGCGACCTCAAGATTTTTTCTTTGACCGCCGAAAATCTTGGATCGAGCGATCGGCCAGATTTTCTGGATAAGGATGTGCCATCCGCCGAGCTAGGCGAGTAACTTCGGCGGTGGAAATCCCCTCCGAGAATCACGTACGAGTTGAAGTGGTCGGCGAGATTCACATTTGGGAGCGCAGCTCTCTTAGTGCAGGATGGTCGTAGTCGGTTCCGCTGCATCTTTTGACCTCGACCGGTAATGAGTTCTGCTGCGTGGGCGGCGTTGCCCCGGAATCCACGCTGACGTTTCTTGTTCCTGTGGGGCGGGCGCACCGCTACGCAAAGATTACTTGTCAGATTTAACGAGAAGAATTGCGTCGCGCATGTAAGTCGTAAAGTTGTAGCTTGAGCGAAAAGCGACGCGTAATGTACGAACACGATTCCATTGCGAGTTCGATTTGAGTATTCGATCTGTGACTAGGATTGAAATCAATTAAGCAGGAATTTTTTGCGGAGTAAAGCATCTTGAAAATCCTGGTGCCAGTCAAGAGAGTGGTCGATTACAACGTGAAAGTTCGAGTGAAATCGGACGGCACGGGCGTCGACATCGCGAACGTGAAGATGTCGATGAATCCGTTCGACGAAATCGCGGTTGAAGAAGCAGTTCGTCTGAGGGAAGCGGGTGTAGCGACTGAAGTGATCGCCGTGTCGGCGGGTGTCACGCAGTCGCAGGAAACGCTGCGTACCGCGCTGGCGATCGGCGCGGATCGCGCGATCCTGATCGAGTCTTCCGAGGAACTGCAGCCCTTGGCCGTGGCCAACCTGCTGAAGGCGCTGGTCGACAAGGAACAGCCGCAGCTGATCATTCTCGGCAAGCAGGCCATCGACGACGATTCGAATCAGACCGGCCAGATGCTGGCTGCGTTGGCCGGGTTGCCGCAGGCAACGTTTGCTTCGAAGGTTGTCGTCGCCGACGGCAAGGCGACGGTGTCGCGCGAAGTGGATGGCGGTGCTGAAACGCTGTCGCTGACTTTGCCGGCCGTAGTCACCACCGACCTGCGTCTGAACGAGCCGCGCTACGTGACATTGCCGAACATCATGAAGGCGAAGAAGAAGCCGCTGGAGACGATCAAGCCGGAAGACCTCGGCGTCGACGTCACGCCGCGCCTGAAGACGCTGAAGGTTGTCGAGCCGCCGAAGCGCTCGGCCGGTGTGAAGGTGCCGGATGTGAAGACGCTGGTCGAGAAGCTGAAGACCGAAGCCAAGGTGCTTTAAGTAGAACGCGGAGACAGAGCAAATGACGAATCTGGTAATTGCAGAACACGACAACGCGTCGATCAAGGCCGCAACGCTGAACACGATCGCAGCGGCGCAGAAGATCGGTGGTGACATTCACGTGCTGGTCGCCGGTGAAGGCGCGCAAGCCGCAGCGGATGCGGCAGCGAAGATCGCAGGCGTGAGCAAGGTGTTGCTGGCCGACGCGCCGCAACTCGCAGCGGGGCTCGCGGAAAACGTCGAAGCCACGGTGCTGAACATTGCGAAGGACTACACACACATCCTCGCGCCAGCGACCGCTTACGGTAAAAACATCGCACCGCGTATCGCCGCGAAGCTCGACGTCGCACAGATCAGCGACATCACCGCAGTGGACAGCGCCGACACGTTCGAGCGCCCGATCTACGCCGGCAACGCCATCGCTACCGTTCAATCTCAAGACCCGATCAAGGTCATCACGGTTCGCACGACCGGTTTCGATGCAGTGGCAGCAGAAGGCGGCAGCGCGATGGTCGAGAAGATCGAAGCGGCAGCCGACAGCGGCCTCTCGCAATTCGTGAGCCGTGAAGTCACGAAGCTGGACCGTCCGGAGCTGACCTCGGCGAAGATCATCGTCTCGGGTGGACGGGGTCTGGGCAACGGCGAGAACTACACCAAGGTTCTGGAACCGCTGGCCGACAAGCTCAACGCCGCGCTGGGTGCATCGCGTGCGGCAGTGGATGCCGGCTTCGTGCCGAACGACTATCAGGTTGGGCAAACCGGCAAGATCGTCGCGCCGCGACTGTACGTGGCGGTCGGCATCTCGGGCGCGATCCAGCATCTGGCCGGGATGAAAGACTCGAAGGTGATCGTGGCGATCAACAAGGACCCGGAGGCGCCGATTTTCAGCGTCGCTGATTATGGTCTGGTGGGCGATCTGTTCACGGTTGTGCCGGAGTTTGAGGGGGCGCTGTCTCAAGCGTCGCGCGAGGCAAGATAAATATCCGACGGGCGTAACAGATGAGCATTCTGACTGAGATGGGTCATATCCGAGCCGTGGCGGCATTGTTAGCTAACTCAGAAGACGCCTTGATTTGGCGCTGGTTTGCTCCTCTCCTCGAAGATCGGAGAATTCGCTGGTGTTGCAGCGGAGATCGTTGGTTCGTGAGCGTCGATAATAGGCACGTTGCCACGGATAGCAGCTTCGATAGCGCAATCCGGACAGCAAGGGAAACCACGCAAAGCTCGTAAAGTGTGCTTCACGGGAATTGGACCGCCATATCGATTATTCGAGCGAGGGGCTTTGCTTGAAGGAAAAGCTTGGCCCGGTTCTATAGTACTTATTTGGATAGAAGGTGCCTTCATGTCGAGAGACTCAACGTTGCTCTTGTTGAACAAAGGTCATGTCGAAGTCTTGCTCTCGCCGGACGAAGTTGTCGTGGCAGTGCGTGAGTCTTTCTTATTGCACTATGAACAGAAAGGGCGCTTATTCCCAGTGGTTCGCGAGCGGCTCGGTACTGGCGGTATCTTTGGCATCAAGTCGGGGGATGTGGAGGCGCACGGGCTTTTAGGATTTAAAGCGGCCGGTTTTTGGCCCGGCAACCGTTTGGTAGGCAGTGAACCCCACCAGGCAACGATCGTGCTGATTGATCCGCATTCGGGACGTCCGATATGCGTGATCGACGGTAATGCGATAACCACCATTCGCACCGGCGCCGCAGGTGCGCTTGGACTCGCGATGCTCGCGCGACCAGAGAGTACAACCATGTGCGTGTTCGGAACAGGAGTGCAGGCACAGATTCAGACGCGCTTCGCTTTGGATGTCCTGCCGTCACTTCGACACGTACAGTACATGACGTCAGGGGGGGGGCGTGATCCCGAATTCGAATCACTATTCGCTTCGCGGTGCGAGGTTAAACCTGCGGGAAATGCGAATGCAGCAGTTGCTGCCAGTGATGTTGTTATCACTGCCACGCCTGGGAGGTCAGTGTTGTTCGATTGCAGTGCTGTCTGCGGCGGTACCCACATCAGCTGTATCGGCGCGGACACGCGCGGTAAGCGGGAACTACCGGCGGGACTTCTGGAACGGGCGAGCGTCTATGTCGACGACTCTGTTCAAAGCGTAGAAATTGGTGAGCTTCAATGGGCGCCAACAGTATCTTGTAGTGAGTTTGGCGAAGTGCTTGCGAACGGGCTTCGCGTGCCGAGAACGTCCCAAGAAATTACGATATTTGATCTGACTGGATTGGCGCTACAGGATTTGGTGGTAGCACGGATGCTTTACATGTTTGCGGGCGAAGAAGGTGTAGGAACGACGGTTGAGTGGCCGTGGTAATTGCGCGTTGGGAGGTTTGCCACCCGCGCAGTGCGACTGACAAGCGGAAAGCGAGTCGTAGGCGGCAGCAGCATTTTCATTTGCTGCAACGTATGGCAAAAACGCCCCTGATTTTCGAATAGGTGGCGCTGTGCGATTGACGGACATCGTTTCACTGTTGCGGGGACCGTTTTCTTGCAGTGCTTGAGTCCGATTCTCCACTATAAGGCCTGAGTTCGAGCTCGCGCCGATGATGTTGAGGAACGCTCTTGTTGACTCGCCAGTTGCGATGCCGGATTTTCCCGCCCGTCGTAAGCGCTTTCGACCTGCTTTGTGATAGGTGCGATTTTGCCGACTTCTGCGATGCGGTCGACGGGCGTCTCGCCGCCGAGCGAGGTGTGCAGACGGCACTAGATGCAGTTGAATTGGCAGTCCTCAATTCGCCGGGCAGTCTCGTTCTCGGTCACGGTATGGTTGAACAAGGACTCTTTCGGGCTAGTCAACTGTGAGCGCTCGATCTTGCCATTGAGATATGGCGAGCGTGGGGGAATTGGCCGAAGGTTAGAACGGGCTTGCATTCAGACATTGGTGGCGAGGCACGTCCGTCGCTCTTCCACCATGCCGCGGCACGGCCCCGGCCGGGGTTGCTGTGTGTCCGCGCCATTTGACCGGCGACGCGACTCGTGCCCGGGTGATCTCTTCGATGCGCACGAAAGCCACCGAGACTGCCCCAAGGATAGCCAGAGCGACAACGTCTCCGATGCAGCCCTCATTCAGACCGCAGGACGGCCTTGGGTGGACGGACGCAGAGTTGCGGGCGTCCACCTGGTCTCGATTGCTCCATCGCGAGACGATTGCATGTCAAAATTATTTTCGAAAAA
>NZ_JABBGJ010000054.1 GCF_012927345.1 Paraburkholderia polaris | reverse complement strand
GCGAGCTTTGATGAGTTTTCGGTATTAAAAGGATCGAGCATGCCGACCAGCGTCGCGCCGCGCTTGAGCAACGGCAACTCGGCATCGGTCGGAGACTGGACCTTGAGGACGAGATCAGCGCCGAACGCAGTGGCCGCGTCGACGATTTCCGCGCCGGCAGTTGTAAAGGCTTCGTCAGGAAAGCTGGCGCCGGTGCCGGCGCCGCTCTGGATCGTGACCCGGTGGCCCTGGGTCACATACTTCTTGACCGTTTCGGGCGTCGCGGCGACGCGGGTTTCGTGCGCGCGCGTCTCGGCTGGCACTCCGATGTGCATCTTTGTTCCTCCTCGACTTCCTGTTTTACGACAGACCTGCCGACGAGGCACGCCGGCTTGCAAGTGCAACGGCTAACGGCGTCACTTTAACCGAAACCTGGGGGTGCGCATAAATCGGGGACAATCCCGGGGTACTGGCCCGGCCCGCTTCCCGGCAGCCCAGGCCCATAAACGGTAAAATGCGCACCCATGAAACCGGAAACCTGGCTGCCGCACGTCACCGTTGCGGCCATCGTCGAGCGTGACGGGCGTTTTCTCGTGGTCGAGGAACATACCGCCGACGGCCTGCGCCTGAATCAGCCCGCCGGCCATCTGGAAGCGGGCGAAACGCTTCTGGAAGCGGTCATCCGCGAAACGCTCGAAGAAACCGCGCATCCGTTCACACCCGAGGCGCTGGTCGGCATGTATATGACGCATTTCGAGCGGCCCGGCAGTGAGGGCGTGACGTATCTGCGCTTCACCTATTGCGGCACGAACGGCGAAGCGGATGCAGCGCGCGCGCTCGATCCCGACATCGTCCGCACGCTCTGGATGAGCGCCGACGAATTGCGCGCCTGCCCCGAACGGCATCGCACGCCGCTCGTCATGCAATGTCTCGATGATTACCTCGCGGGACGGCGTTTCCCGCTC
The DNA here is from genome assembly GCF_012927345.1 of Paraburkholderia polaris. Taxonomy (GTDB): domain Bacteria; phylum Pseudomonadota; class Gammaproteobacteria; order Burkholderiales; family Burkholderiaceae; genus Paraburkholderia; species Paraburkholderia polaris. Next base: position 67,436 of record NZ_JABBGJ010000054.1, on the reverse strand, counting down.
GACTTCGTGCACACGCATTCGGTCGGGCGCAAACGGATATAAGCAGACGTAAAGCAGGCATAGCCGGGCCTACCCCGTCATAAACGGGCCTGATCCGTCACCAGCGGCGAGGCAAGCGACCGGGCAACACGGTCAACCCACGATCAATGAAGTCACGCAGTACCCAGTGAGCACCTTATGAGCAAGCAGAAAGTCGTAGTAGGCATGTCGGGCGGCGTCGATTCGTCGGTTACCGCGTGGCTGCTGAAGGAACAGGGCTACGACGTAGTCGGCCTGTTCATGAAAAACTGGGAAGACGACGACGACAGCGAGTACTGCTCGACCCGGCAGGACTGGATCGACGTCGTCTCGGTAGCGGACCTGATCGGCATCGACGTCGAAGCGGTCAACTTCGCCGCCGAATACAAAGACCGCGTGTTCGCCGAATTCCTGCGCGAATACTCGGCCGGCCGCACGCCGAATCCGGACGTGCTGTGCAATGCCGAAATCAAGTTCAAAGCCTTCCTCGACCACGCGATGTCGCTCGGCGCGGAAACCATCGCCACCGGCCATTACGCGCGCGTGCGTGAGAACAACGGCCGCTTCGAACTGCTGAAGGCCTTTGATCATACGAAGGACCAGTCGTACTTCCTGCATCGGCTGAACCAGGCGCAGTTGTCGAAGACACTGTTTCCGCTCGGCGAGATACCGAAAACCAAAGTCCGCGAGATCGCCGAACAGATCGCGCTGCCGAATGCGAAGAAGAAAGATTCGACCGGCATCTGCTTCATCGGCGAACGGCCGTTCCGCGACTTCCTGAACCGCTATCTGCCGACCCAACCCGGTCCGATGAAAACCACCGAGGGCAAAGTGGTCGGTGAACACATCGGCCTTGCGTTCTACACCTTCGGGCAGCGCAAGGGCATCGGCCTTGGCGGCAGCAAGGACGGCAGCGGCGAGCCGTGGTTCGTCGCCGGTAAGGATATTGCGTCGAACACGCTGTATGTCGCGCAGGGCCACGACCATCCGTGGCTGCTGAGCCATACGTTGAGCGCGGGCAATACGAGCTGGGTCGCGGGCGAACCGCCGGCTGACGGTTTCGCGTGCGGCGCGAAAACCCGTTACCGGCAAGCGGATGCACCGTGCTCCTTCAGCGCGGCGGCCAGCGTGGCAGGTGAAGGCGAGGGCCTTTTCGAACTGAATTTCGACGCCGCCCAATGGGCTGTCACACCGGGGCAATCTGCCGTGCTCTACGATGGCGACGTATGTCTCGGCGGCGGCATTATCGAACACGCGGTGACCGGGCAGCCAACGGCGCGCCAGCCGCAACAGGCAGCGTTGCTAACCGCCCGTTGAGCCATGCGCTTCATCGTGCGGCAACGCGCCGGCGTCGCCGCATGAGCTTCACCTGCATGTCTCACCTTAAGCTTGAGACTTCACGCTACACCTGCATGTCCCATCTTCAAGCCTCAAGCATCATGCTGCACGCTTCACCCAAGCGTTTCATCTTCGAGCCGTAGCTAGCTTCACCATAACAAGCAGTTGTTCGTTTCCCTTCGCGGCGGATTCCGTCTGCGCCGACAGCGTCGACGATCCCTCCGCGACGATCCTCACTGCACTGGAGTCCCCATGTTTTCTCGACGTTATCTGGCGATGTGGTGCGCAGTCGTTCTGCTCGCAGCCTGTGCGGCGCTCGCCGCGACGCATCACATTTCGTGGTTCTGGATCATCGTACCGGTGGCGCTCGTCGCGCTTGGCCTGTTCGACCTGACGCAAGAACGCCACGCGATTCTGCGTAACTATCCGCTGTGGGGTCACTTCCGCTTCCTGTTCGAATTCATCCGCCCGGAAATCCGCCAGTATTTCGTCGAGGACGATACCGACGAGAAACCGTTCTCGCGTGCGCAGCGCAGCATCGTCTATCAGCGCGCGAAGAACGACGTGGACAGCCGACCGTACGGCACCGAGCTCGACGTCAAGGCCGTCGCGCACGAATGGATCAGCCACTCGCTCGCACCGACCAAACTCGATAACCACGACTTTCGTATCGTCGTCGGGCCCGACCGCGCGCAACCTTATTCGATGTCGATCTTCAACGTCTCCGCGATGAGCTTCGGCTCGTTGTCGGCGAACGCGATCATGGCGCTGAACCTCGGTGCGAAGAAAGGCAACTTCGCGCACGACACGGGCGAAGGCTCGATGTCGAAATACCACCGCGAGCATGGCGGCGACATCATCTGGGAAATCGCCTCGGGCTATTTCGGCTGCCGCAACGACGACGGCACCTTCAGCGCGGAGAAGTTCGCGAAGCAGGCCGCCGAGCCGCAAGTGAAGATGATCGAAGTGAAGCTCTCGCAAGGCGCGAAGCCCGGTCACGGCGGCGTGCTGCCGGCCGCGAAGATCACGCCCGAGATTGCGGAAACGCGCGGTGTGCCGATGGGTCGAGATTGCATCTCGCCCGCCACCCACTCCGAATTCTCCTCGCCACGCGGCCTGCTCGAATTCGTCGACCGATTGCGCACGCTGTCCGGCGGCAAGCCGACCGGATTCAAGCTGTGCATCGGGCATCCGTGGGAATTCTTCGGTATTGCTAAGGCGATGCTGGAGACGGGGATCCTGCCGGACTTCATCGTGGTCGACGGTGCGGAGGGCGGCACGGGTGCAGCGCCATTGGAGTTCACCGATCACGTCGGCGTGCCACTGCAGGAAGGCTTGCTGCTGGTACACAACACGCTGGTCGGCATCGGCTTGCGTCAGCGCATCCGCATCGGCGCGAGCGGCAAGATGATTACCGCGTTCGACATCACGAAGACGCTGGCGATCGGCGCGGATTGGGTCAACGCGGCGCGTGGCTTCATGTTCGCGGTCGGTTGCATTCAGGCGCAGACCTGCCACACCGGCCGCTGCCCGACGGGCGTGGCGACGCAGGATCCGGTGCGCCAGCGTGCTTTAGTGGTTCCGGATAAGGCCGACCGCGTATTCAACTTCCATCACAACACGTTGCATGCGTTGAAGGAAATCATTCAGGCCGCGGGGCTCAAACATCCTGCTGAACTACGCGCGCATCACATCGTGCGGCGCGTGTCGTCGCATGAGGTGCAGTTGATGTCCGAGCTGTTGAAGTATCTCAAACCGAATGATCTGCTGAACGGCAACTATCGCTACACGTTGTACGAGAAATATTGGCCTATGGCGCAAAGCGATTCGTTTGCGCCGAAAGTCGAGTTGGCCGCGACGTAATCCGGTCGTGCCGACGATCGGTTCATCGGGCCGATCGTCGCAGAGTCTTAGGTTTTAACGGCGAGTTCTTGCAGAAATATAAGAATCCTTAAGAGCCCGTCTTATATACAAGTCCAGCGGCGGACCGTACATTTGCGTGGTCTTTTTCCCGCTCAATGTTCATGGTTACGCCCTCTTCTGTTCCGCTGCCGCTCGGCGAGCACACGCAACTCGTCCAGACCCGTCATGGCTGGATGCTCGCCAATCCAAACGACTTCTATCTCGGCCGCGCACTCATCGAATACGGCGAATGCAGCGAACTCGAATCTGCCGTGTTGCGACAGTTGCTGGTGCAACCAGGCATCGTCGTGGAAGTCGGCGCGAATATCGGCGTGCATACCGTCCCGTTGGCGCGTGAGGCGCAGGCCCGCCGCCAGGTGCTGGTCGCGTTCGAGCCGCAGCCGGTGATCTTTCAGAACCTATGCGCGAATCTCGCGGCCAATGGTGTGCGCAACGCGCTCGCGTGGCCGTATGCGTGCGGGGCGACTGCGGGGACACTGCATTTTGCGCGACCCGACTATGATGCGCCGGGCAACTTTGGCGCGGTCGCGATGCAGACAGTGGCTGCGGCGAATACGATCCCGGTTCCATGTGTGCGGCTGGACGATGTCCTGCGCTCGCATACCGTGGGGCTGCTGAAGCTCGACGTGGAAGGGTTCGAGCTGAACGCGCTGCGGGGCGCGGAGGAAACCATCGCCCGCTCGCGGCCGGTGATTTACGTGGAGAACGACCGGCTCGATCGGTCACAGGCGTTGATCGAGTGGTTGTGGTCGAAGGAGTATCGGATGTGGTGGCATTTGCCGCCTTTGTTCAATCCGGGGAATTTCTTTGGGCGCGCGGAAAATATCTACGGCAGGTTGATGTCGTGCAATATGCTCGCGCTGCCGCGGGAACTGGAGATGGAGATTGAGGGGTTCGTAGAGGTGACGGATGCGGATTCTGCGACGCATGCGTTGATGAGTTTAAGCAGTTAGCCAACGGGACACTTCCCGAGAAAACGAACGACAATCGGCCGCCTGAAGCGGCCTTTTTCCGTTTGGAGAACACTTCAGTTCCCGTCCGACCCCGCAAAACGGACACCCCCCTCCCTTTCCGTTAAAATCTCCGGTTTAGCACTTCGCTCCACGGCCAGCTCGCGCGCTCCGGCGTTTGCGGCGCGGCCCTATGCCCGAAAGGCACTTCATGCTCACGTTTCAGCAAATCATCCTGACACTGCAGTCCTACTGGGATAAGCAGGGTTGCGCGTTGCTCCAGCCGATCGACATGGAAGTCGGCGCGGGCACGTCCCACGTCCACACCTTCCTGCGCGCGATCGGTCCGGAACCGTGGCGAGCCGCCTATGTGCAGCCGTCGCGTCGCCCGAAAGACGGCCGCTACGGCGAAAACCCGAACCGCCTGCAGCATTACTACCAGTACCAGGTGGTGCTGAAGCCGGCGCCGGAAAACATCCTTGACCTGTACCTCGGCTCGCTCGAAGCCCTCGGCTTCGACCTGAAGCAGAACGACGTGCGCTTCGTTGAAGACGACTGGGAGAACCCCACGCTCGGCGCCTGGGGCCTTGGCTGGGAAGTGTGGCTGAACGGCATGGAAGTGACCCAGTTCACCTACTTCCAGCAAGTCGGCGGTCTGGATTGCAAGCCGGTGCTGGGCGAAATCACCTACGGTCTCGAACGTCTGGCGATGTATCTGCAGAAGGTCGAGAACGTCTACGACCTCGTCTGGACCGAGTGGGAAGAGCAAGGCCCGAACGGCCCGGAACTCCGTCGCCTGACTTACGGCGACGTGTACCACCAGAACGAAGTCGAACAGTCGACCTACAACTTCGAGCACGCAAACGTCGATCTGCTGTTCACGTTCTTCAACAGCTACGAAGCAGAAGCCAAGCGCATGATCGAAGCGCAGATCGCGCTGCCCGCTTATGAACTGGTGCTGAAGGCCGGCCACACGTTCAACCTGCTGGACGCCCGCGGGGCGATCTCCGTCACCGAACGGGCGGCCTACATCGGCCGGATTCGCGCGCTGTCGCGTCTGGTCGCCCAGGCTTACTACGATTCGCGCGAAAAGCTCGGTTTCCCGATGCTCGGCAATCCGGTGCACGGCGTGCCCGGCCTCACGACCGATGCACAAGATGCTGCGATGCCCGCGTGGGCGCCGCCGCTGAAAATCGAACGCAAGATCGATCCGGACTGACGAGACGAGAACACCAAGAAATGACTCAACCCCATCAAGCTACCCTGCTCGTCGAGCTGCTGACCGAAGAACTGCCGCCGAAAGCGCTCGCGCGTCTGGGCGACGCCTTCGCCGAAGGTATTGCGCAGCGCCTCGCGGCGCGCGACCTGGTCGAAGGCGAACTGTCGTTCGAACGATATGCCACGCCGCGCCGCCTCGCCGTCACGATCAAGAACGTGCGTTCGGTCGCGCCGGAAAAACACGTGCGCGAAAAAGTGCTGCCGGTTTCGGTCGCGCTCGATAAAGACGGCCAGCCCACCGCGCCGCTCGCGAAGAAACTGGCTGCGCTCGGCTTCCCCGATTTTTCGGTGAACGACCTGGAACGCGCGCAGGACGGCAAGGCCGAAGCCTTCTTCCTGCGCTACGCCGCGCCGGGCGCCACGCTCGCCGAAGGCCTGCAAACCGCGCTTGACGAAACGCTCGCCAAGCTGCCGATCCCGAAGGTGATGACGTATCAGCGCCCGGACGGCACCAATGTGCAGTTCGTGCGTCCGGTGCATCGTCTGACCACGTTGCACGGCGAACAGGTCGTGCCGGTCAGCGCACTGGGCGTCGATGCCGACGACACCACGCTCGGTCATCGCTTCCTGTCCGAAGGCTTCGTGCAGATCCAGCACGCGGATTCGTATGCCGACACGCTGTTGCACAAGGGTCGCGTGGTCGCGAATTTCGCCGACCGCAAGGAAGCCATCCGCACGCATCTGCTCGCGCAAGCCGACGGCGACCAGGTCGTGATGCCGGAATCGCTGCTGGATGAAGTGAATTCGCTGGTCGAATGGCCGGTGGTCTACGCCTGCCGTTTTGAAGACGAATTCCTGCAAGTGCCGCAGGAATGCCTGATCCTGACGATGCAGACGAACCAGAAATACTTCGCGTTGACGGATGCGAACGGCAAGCTGCGCTCGCGCTTCCTGATCGTGTCGAACATCGAAACCAAAACGCCGGGCGATATCGTCGAAGGTAACGAGCGCGTGGTGCGTCCGCGTCTGGCTGATGCGAAGTTCTTCTTCGAGCAGGACAAGAAGAAGCCGCTGGCTGACCGCGTGCCGCTGCTCGCCAACGTCGTGTATCACAACAAACTGGGTTCGGCACTGCAACGCGTCGAGCGCGTCGAAGCGCTGGCCGGCGCGATTGCCGCACTGACCGGCGCAGATGTCGCACTGGCAAAGCGCGCCGCGCGCCTCGCCAAGGCCGATCTGATCACCGACATGGTTGGCGAATTCCCCGAACTGCAGGGCACGATGGGCACGTACTACGCGCGCCACGACGGCGAGCCGGAAGAAGTCGCGCTGGCATGCTCGGAACACTATCAGCCGCGTTTCTCAGGCGACGCCTTGCCGACCACGGCAACCGGCACCGTCGTCGCACTCGCCGACAAGCTCGAAACGCTGGTCGGCATCTGGGGCATCGGCCTGCAACCCACCGGCGAGAAAGACCCGTTCGCGCTGCGCCGTCACGCGCTCGGCGTGCTGCGGATTCTGGTCGAGAAGCAATTGCCGGTTGATCTGGTCGAACTGCTGCGCACCGCTTACGCGCAATTCGCCGCAGTGCCGGGCGTCGCTGATTCGACGCAAGCGATCTACGAATTCAGCATGGACCGTCTGCGCGGTCTGCTGCGCGAGCGCGGTTACGCGCCCGGCGAAATCGACGCGGTGCTGGCACTGAACCCGACGCGCCTCGATGACATCGTCGCGCGTCTGGATGCAGTGCGCGAATTCGCAGCGCTGCCGGAAGCGGCATCGCTCGCGGCGGCAAACAAGCGTATTTCGAATATCCTGAAGAAGTCGGAAGGTTCGGCGACTGGCGGTGTGCAGGTCACGCTGCTGACCGAAGCGGCGGAAAAAGCCCTGCACGCTCAGCTAGAACAGGTCGCGCCGCGCGTGCAATCGCAACTCGCCGCGCGCGACTACACGGGCGCACTGACCGCGCTCGCCGCGTTGCGCGAACCGGTCGACACGTTCTTCAACGACGTGATGGTCAACGCCGAAGATCCGGCGTTGCGCGCCAACCGTCTGGCTTTGCTCGGCGCGCTGCATCAGCAGATGAATTGCGTCGCCGACATTTCCCGACTCGCCGCCTGAGCCCCGCGCCATGCCGACCAAAAAAGTGGTGATCCTCGACCGCGACGGCGTGATCAACGTCGATTCCGACGCCTTCATCAAGTCGCCGGACGAATGGGTTGCCCTGCCCGGTTCGCTCGAAGCGATCGCGCGGCTGAACCAGGCGGGTTATCGCGTGGCGATCGCGACCAACCAGTCGGGCATCGGCCGTGGTCTCTTCGACATGAACGCGCTCAATGCAATGCATCTGAAAATGCATCGCATGGCGGCGGCGGTCGGCGGGCGCATCGACGCGGTGTTCTTCTGCCCGCATACGGCGCAAGATCACTGCGAATGCCGCAAGCCAAAGCCCGGCATGCTGAAAATGATCGCCGAACGTTTCGAAGTCGATCCGCAGAATACGCCGGTGGTCGGCGACGCGATGCGCGATCTGCAAGCGGGCGCGTCGCTCGGACATCCGACTCATCTGGTGCTGACCGGCAAGGGCCGCAAAACGCTCCAGGCCGGTGGCCTGCCGGAAGGCACGCGCGTGCACGACGATCTGCGCGCGTTCGCACTCGACTTCCTTTCCGACGCTCACGAGTGACGCGCACCACGCGCGTCCCCAACCCTCACTGACCAAGCCGATGCGCTTCATCCGTTCTTTGCTGCTGCTGATCTACTTCGTGCTCTTCACGGTGCCGTACGCGACCGCGTGCTTCATCGCGTTTCCGTTCATGCGCGCCGACAACCGCTACTGGATGGCGGCCGGCTGGTGCCGCGCCACACTCCACACGGTGCGCTGGCTGAACGGCATCCGCTACAAGATCGAGGGCTTCGAGAACCTGCCCGACGGTCCGGCCGTGTTGCTGTCCAAGCATCAATCGGCCTGGGAAACGCTGGCGTTTCCGGCGCTGATGCCGCGGCCGCTATGCTATGTGTTCAAGCGCGAGCTGCTGTATGTGCCGTTCTTCGGCTGGGCATTGGGCCTGCTGAAGATGGTTCACATCGACCGCAAGGAAGGCAAGTACGCGTTCGAATCGGTCATCAAGCAAGGTAAGCAGCGCATGGCGGAAGGCGCCTGGGTCATCATGTTTCCGGAAGGCACACGTACGCCGACCGGCAAGCAGGGTAAGTACAAAACCGGCGGCGCGCGTTTCGCGATTGCCACCGGCGCACCGGTCGTGCCGATCGCACACAACGCCGGGCGTGTGTGGCCACGCAACTCGTTTCTCAAATATGCGGGTATAGTCACAGTGTCGATCGGCAAGCCGATCGACACGACGGGGCTCACGCCCGATGAAGTGAACACGCGCGTCGAACAGTGGATCGAAGCTGAAATGCGTCGCCTCGATCCTACCGCGTACCGCGCGGCGGATAGCACCTCCGCCGCCGCACCAATCTGACGCGCCCGCGCCCTCGAAGGCGCATTTGCGCGAAGCCGAATCCGATGCAGAAGTCTCCTACGTCGCAGCCCGCTGCGGCGCTCGATAACCGGCAGCTCGATCTCCCGCTCTTCGCCGAGCCGGGGTCGACGTCGTCGTCCCCATCACCGTCCGGGCCTTCGTCCGGATATTCGGCGGGCTCGCAGAGCGGGCAGCAGCCGGCTGTGCCGCTCGCACCCGACGGTACCAAGCTGCGCAGCCTCACCATCGGTTCGCGCACGCTGCACTATGTGCTCAAGCGCTCGGCACGCCGCTCGATCGGCTTTGCGATCGACAGCAGCGGCCTGATGATTACCGCACCACGCTGGGTCACGCTCGCCGATATCGAAACCGCGATCACCGAAAAGCAGCGCTGGATTTTTACGAAGCTGATCGAATGGCAAACGCGTGTCGAACAGCGCGCGTTGCCCAAGGTCGACTGGAAAGATGGTGCGGAAGTGCCGTATCTCGGTCAGCCCGTGCGCGTGAAGCTCGGCGCGCCGCAAGGCATGCTGGCGTTCAGCGCAGAGGAAGCAGCGCTACAAGTGCCGCTGCCGTTGCAAGCCGACCCGCAGCAGATCAAGGATCGCGTGCAAGGCTGGCTGCAAGGCGAAGCAAAGCGCCTGTTCGGCGAGCGCCTCGCGATCTACGCGGAGAAACTGGGCGTCAACTATCGCGCGTATGCACTCTCTTCAGCGGCCACGCGTTGGGGCAGCTGTTCGAGCGACGGCAAAATTCGCCTGAACTGGCGGCTGATCCACTTCCCGCTGTCGATCATCGATTACGTCGTTGCGCACGAGCTCGCGCATCTGCGCGAGATGAATCACAGTCCGCGCTTCTGGCAGACCGTGGAATCGATTTTTCCGGAATTCCGCGAAGCGCGGCAGACGTTGAAGTCGCATCCGCCGGAATTGCTTCCGACGCTTTAAAGCGCTCAGGCCTTCTTCGGCCGTTCAAGACCTCGGCCTTCGGTCTTCGGCCTCTGGTCATGAAGCCTGGAAACCGGCGCCTCAACTCGAAGCGCCGGCCTTCTGAAACCCGCTACTCAATCCGTGCAGAAGGTTTCCTGCAGGTGACGCCACGTCACCTTGCCGTGCGCGTCCAGATCCATCACCGCTGTCGAACGCCTTACGTTCGCATTGCCCGCGCTATCGCGCTGATACTCACGATATTTCACCACCGCGCCCGACGGATACTCGGACACGATCTCCATATCGCGGATTTTGATCTGCGAGCCAGGACGCGCGCCGTTCAGCTTCGCGAAAATCTCGCGCAGACCGGCATGATCGAGTGCGAGACCGGACGGCATGACCAGCGTGAACTGCGGAGCGAAACGCGCCATGATGCGGTCCAGCGCGCCGTGATCCGCGGAGCCGTCGAACAACGCCTGGATTTCGACGTGGATATCGTCAAGTTCTTTGAAGTAGGGATTGCCGTTATTCATTGCGTGTCCTCGCCCCGCCGCTTACGTCACTTTTTCTTCTGAATAAACTCGATCTTGTAGCCGTCCGGATCCTCGACGAAGGCGATCACGGTGGTGCCGTGTTTCATCGGGCCGGCTTCGCGCACGACCTTGCCACCTTGTGCCTTGATCTTGTCGCACGCGGCATAGGCATCTTCAACTTCGACGGCGAGGTGCCCGAAGCCGTTGCCGAGGTCATACGACGGCGTGTCCCAGTTATGCGTGAGTTCGAGAACGGTGCCGTCACGTTCGTCTTCATAGCCGACGAAAGCGAGCGTGAACTTGCCGTCCGGATAGTCGTCGCGGCGCAGCAATTTCATACCGAGCAGCTCGGTGTAGAACGCGATCGAACGGTCCAGGTCGCCGACCCGGAGCATGGTGTGAAGCAGGCGCATCGTGTACTCCCTAGTGCGTGATGTCGAGAATGACAATGTACCCGGAATCACGCCGCGCTGCAGCGCGCCACACACGGCGACACGCGCGGCACGCCCGTTTTCAACTCGCGCTCTTCACCTCGTCGCGCAATGCGCGCCGCAAAATCTTGCCGACGTTGGTCTTCGGCAGTTCGCTGCGAAACTCGATGATCTTGGGCCGCTTGTAACCCGTCAGTTGCTCCTTGCAGAACGCAAGAATGTCCACATCGGTGAGCGCCGGGTCTTTCTTCACCACGTAAAGCTTCACCACCTCGCCCGACTCCCCGTCCGGCACGCCGACCGCCACCACTTCGAACACGCCCGGGTGCTTCGCCACGACGTCCTCGATTTCGTTCGGATAGACGTTGAAGCCCGACACCAGAATCATGTCTTTCTTGCGATCGACGATCTTCACGAAGCCCTCTTCCGTCATCACGCCGATGTCGCCGGATTTGAAGAAGCCGTCCGGCGTCATCACCTTCGCGGTTTCATCGGGACGGTTCCAGTAGCCGGCCATCACCTGCGGTCCGCGAATGCAGATTTCACCGCGCTCGCCGAGCGGCACTTCGTGGCCGGCGTCGTCGCGAATCGAGATATCCGTGGACGGCAACGGCAAGCCGACCGTCCCGGTGAACGCGGTGGACGTCGGCAGATTGGTGGTGGCGCACGGCGAGGTTTCCGAAAGCCCATAACCTTCGACGATCGGTACGCCGGTCAGCGCTTGCCAGCGTTGCGCGACGGCTTGCTGCACCGCCATGCCGCCGCCGTTCGATTGCACCAGCTTCGAGAAGTCCAAGGTTTCGAAGTCGGGTTCGTTCAGCAGCGCGTTGTACATCGTGTTCACGCCGGGGAACGAGTTGATCGCGTAGCCTTGCAAGGTTTTGATCAGCCCCGGCAGATCACGTGGATTCGGAATCAGGATGCCCAAGCCACCGCAACGCATCGTCAGCAAGCCGCAGACCGTCAGTCCAAAGATGTGATACAGCGGCAGCGCGACAACCGTGATGTACTGCTTGATGTCGGTGCGCCCTCGATAAACCGGTTCGCGCCACAATTCCGATTGCAGGATGTTGGCAATCAGATTGCCATGCAGCAAGGTAGCGCCCTTTGAGACGCCGGTGGTGCCACCCGTGTATTGCAGCACCGCGACATCGCTTTGCGTAAGCGTGACGGGCGTGAAGCCCGCGTCCGCGCCGCGCCTGATCGCGTCGTCAAGTGCAATGCATGACACCGAGTCGATCGCAACCTCAGGACTACCCGCGCCGAGCATCTCGCCGATCGAAGTCAGCACGACATGTTTAATCGCCGTATGCGCTTGCACAGCCTCGAGCGTCTTCGCGAACGTGTCGAGCAGCACGATCGCTTCCGCGCCGCTGTCGTTCAACTGATGCTCCAGTTCACGCGGCGTGTACAGCGGATTGACGTTCACCACCACGTAACCGGCGCGCAGGATGGCCGCCATGACCACCGGATACTGCAACACATTCGGCAGCATCACAGCGATGCGCGCGCCGCGCGCAAGACCTAGCCATTGAAACCACGCCGCAAGATGGCGCGACTTCACATCGAGTTCGCCGTAAGTCAACTCGCGGCCCATGCAGACGAATGCGCGCTCTGCCGCGTGCGTCTGAAAACTCTGCTCCAGCAAGTCGCCAACGGAGCTGAAGTGCGTAGTGTCGATCTCCGCCGGTACGCCCGGCGGATAGGACTTCAACCAGATTTTTTCCATGTCTCCTCCTTGGGTTTCGCATCGCGATGCGCCAATGCACGATGTGCCGCTGCCTCGAGGCGCCGATGCGAGCCGTGTTGCTTCTATCGCGTAGTCAGCGCGGGCATACGCCGCGCGGGCTGGTCGAAGCAATCGAAGAATCTGCGCAACTGCTCGGCCGTGCCGCGCTCCAGGATTACTGTGCCGCTCTCGAGGCCCTTCGGCAACTGCGTCGCCATGTCGCGCAGCATGCCGTATAAGGTGCTGGTTTCCAACGCGAGCTGAACGTCGATCGCCGAAGCTGTGCGCTCGTGAATCTGCAACACGCCACGCCGTAGTTCGAGCGCATACGTTTCATTGCGATCCATCACGCGGAATGCGAGCGTCATCTGCACGTCGGCGCAACGTTCCGGATCGACGTTCACGCTGAAGCGCTGGAACACATTGCGCAACGGCTGCGCGCGCAGCACGTCTGTCGAGGCGAGACTCGAACTGCCCGCAAACGGCAGTTCGTCGTAGGCATGTTCGAGTTCGCGCGCAGCGCTCAGATACCAATTGCGCCAGTTGGTGTTCACCGTGCGGTAGCCCAACTCGCGCAACGCGCTTGCCTTGATGCTGCGGGCGTCGGCGTCGGTTGTATCGAGGCGCACCAGCAGTGTGGCCAGTTCCACGGCCCAGCGCCAGTCGCCGTCACCCAAGGCGATACGCGCAGCGGCGCGCACGGGCTCGACGCCGCCCATCATCTTCACCATGCGCTGCGAACGTTCAGCGCGCGGCAGCGGATCGAGCGACGCCGGATCGCCGTCGAACCATCCCAGCTGGCCGCTATACACCTGCCGTACCGAATGCTTGACCGTGCCGTAGTACTCGCCGAGCCATGCGTGCTCCGCGAGATGCGGCGGCAGCGCGGGAATCGCTTCAGCGAGTTCGTCCGGGCTCAGGCCGAAGTTCATGTGGCGGATGGTCTGATCGTGGATGAACTGGATGGCGTCGCGATACACGCACAGCACCTCGGCGACATACTGCGCGCCCGATACCGGACGGCCATGCGCCGGCACCATATGCGCCGCGTTGAAGCCGCGCATCATGTCAATCGTCTGATACCAGCGCACCGGATCGCGGTAACGCGTGCCGCGCAACGTATGCACGTTCGCGAGACACTCGCCCTGGATCACTTCCGCCGACAGCAGCACGCCGAGCTCAGGCAGCCACATGACGATTTCGTCGTCGGCCTCCGAGGGCGCGTAGCGGAACTCGAAGCGCACGCCCGCCAGCACGATGTCGAGCTTGTCGTCGAACACGCGGGTCGGCGCGAAGAAGCTCGCCGGCTCGGCGATCAACACCGGTCCGATGCCCGCGTTGACCTTGCCGGTCGCGCCGGCCGGCAGCAGCGTGCCGAAGCTGTAGGCCGAACGCGTGGCGAGAATCGGCGCCACGAGGTTCGCGTTATTGATCACGGTGTCCATCAACGAGCGGTGCGCGATGATCTCGACGCTGCCCGCCTCGAGCGCGGCTTCGTTGACGAATGCGCGCACGCCGCCAGTGTGGTCCGTGTGGTTGTGCGTGTAGACCACGGCCTTGACCGGCAGCTCTACGTGCCGCGGATCGATCGCGCAGAAGTCCTCATAGATACGTTTCGCAGCGGACACCGCCTCAGTCGCGTCGATTACCACGATGCCGTCGTCGCCCACCACGAAGATGATGTTCGCGATCGCATAGCCGACCGCGCAATACACGCGTTCGGCGACGCGATAGATACGCTGCGCCATGCGCCGCGAGTGTTCGGTGAGGCGCGGCGGCACGGTCGGCGCGGCAATGGCGAAGGCGAGATTCACGCCGGCGTCGAACGCGACATCGAGCGGTTCGCCGATATGCGGCGCGTCGAAGGCAGGATTGCGGACCCGTTCGGGGCAACATGAGCTCATGCGGTGTCTCCTTGAACATTTGGATGCGCGTAACGGAATTCGCGCGGCATCTGGACGGGTTTTCTATTAACGGAACCGGAATTCTTATTCCGATTTTTAGGCAAAAAAAATCAGCTGTCCGCTAATCCGAGACAGCGCCGCAGCCGGATTTGCAGCCACGACCGCAGTTGCCGGCTGGAGAGCGACAAAGGGCCGGGGTCGTTCAGCACGCTATTGACCAGCATGCCGAGAATCATTTGCAAGCTGGCGCGTACTTCGAATTCGAGCGACTGGGTAGCGCTGGCATCGGCCTTAATGCCGCGCGACTGTGCCAACGCGCTGACGAGACGCGGGACGATCATGGCCAGAACCTCGTGATTGGTCGACTTCACGGCGTCCCAGCTGGCTTTGCGCTGCGAGGCCCGCAGCAACGACGCGTGGTACAGCCCGCGATTGCGCCGGAACGTCATGACGTAAAACGAAATGACCGCATCGGCAAGCATGCCCGCATCGTTCGAACGCCAGGCCGGGTCACGCTCGACGGTCCGGCGCACATGCTCGAGTCCCTCTTCCATCGCCGCGTCCTGGACGACCTCGAAGAAGCGGTCCTTGTTGTCGAAGCGCCGATAGAACGCGCCGATCGACGTACCCGCACGCTCGACGATGTCGTTGATCGACAGATCGTCGAGATTGCCGCTCGCTTCGATCAGCTCGCGCCCGGCTTGCAGCATGCGAACGAGCCCCTGCTGACTGCGCGTCTGACGCGGCGCCGCGATGGCGCTGGGCTGCGTTTCGCGGCCGCGTGGTGAAGTCGTCGTCATGCGCTGTTCTACCTCGGTTCGCCGCTTTGAAAAAAGAAGACTCACGGCAAACCGGAATCTGGATTCCGGATAGTCCGTGATCGGGATTGCCTTGTCAACCGCACTCAGGGTAATCACGGAGGCCGGTTGTGCGATCACCTGGTTGCCGTTCAGCGGCGCATTCATGTCGCGAGAGAGTCGGGGTGCAGCATGCCCTGCGCGGCTCGGTTGGCGTCCTCCATCACCTGTTCGGCGAGTCCCAACGCGGAATACGCAGCGGGCGACGGCGTGCGCTCGGCCAGATACACCAGCGCGAATTCCAGCGCGAGACGCGGCGGATTGACGAGCGGAATGCGCGCCAGCCGCCGCATCTCCAGATCGCGCCGCACTGCGGACGCCGTGGCAAATAGCACGGCATCGGTCTGCGCAACAACGTCCTTCAGTACTGCCACGTCGTTGCATTCGATCTGCAACGGTATCTGCTCGTGGGCACGGTACTTGAGCAGGCGATGCAGGGCGTCCTTCATGAACGCGGGCAAGGTCACCGAGACCAGCGGAAACTCGCGCAACGCCGCGAGCGGCACCGTGTCGCGCGCAAACAGGGGGTGGTCCGGCCGCGCGAACCAGCCGCCCTCGTGGCGCGGCAGGCGCTGCAAGGTGACATCGGGCGTCACGGGCGGCACACGGCGGTCGGTGACGAGAAAGTCGATCTGCTCGGCACGCAGTTTGGCGAGCAGCGCATCGCCTTCGCCGAGTTCGATCGACACCTTGATCTTCGGAAAGCGCCGCGCGAACTCCACCAGCAGGTCCGGCAACAGCACGACGGCCGCATAGGGCCCGAGGCCGATGCGTACCTCGCCGAGCTCGTGCGCCTTCAGCAGTTCGACGTCGCGGAACAGGCAGCGTGTTTCGAACAGCACGCGCCGGGCGCGCTCGACCAGCAGCCGCCCAGCCGCTGTCATCGCGACGCCGCGTGCGGCGCGGTCGAACAGCTTCATGCCGACTTCCTCTTCGAGCGCCTGAATGCTGCGGCTCAACGCCGGCTGGCTCAAATGAACCCGCTCCGCCGCGCGCGCAAAACTGCCTTCCTCGGCGAGCGCGATCAGATGGGTAAGGCGGCGGGAATTGACCTCATGCATAGTTTGCAAGCTCCCGATAACGAGAATGCACTTGAACAATTCAGTTATACCACCTCAAATGGGCGAAAACCCAGCGCCCCGCGCGAGAAATGGAGACATGCTTTGCCCACTTTCCTCAGCAGCACGAAGCGCTGCACGGCGCTTGCCGACATGGCGCCGGCTCATCCCACCCACGCACGCGAGACCGCGCAAGGCCGCCGTTGGGTGATCGTCGCCTCGCTATTCCTGTTCATGCTGATCAACTTCGCCGACAAGGCCGTGCTCGGTCTGGTCGCGATCCCGCTAATGCATGACATGCAGTTGACGCACGGTCAGTTCGGCCTCGTCGGCAGCGCGTTTTTTGTGTTGTTCTCGCTTTCGGGCATTGCCGTCGGACTGATCGCCGACCGCATCAATATGAAATGGCTGCTCGCCGCGCTCGCGCTGGTCTGGGCGGTAGCGCAGTTGCCGCTCGCATGGCCGACCAGCTTTGCCGTGTTGCTGCTGTGCCGTGTTCTGCTGGGGGCGGGGGAAGGGCCGGCCTCGCCGCTCGCGCTGCATGTGGTCTACACCTGGTTCGACGACCACGAGCGCAATCTCCCCACGGCCATCGTGCAACAAGGAGCGACTGCCGGCGTCATCATCGCCGGACCATTGCTCACCTATATCTCGCAGCGGTGGCACTGGCATGCGACGTTTCTCATGCTCGGCGCCGTCGGCATCGGCTGGACTGTCTTGTGGCTGTGCCTGGGCAAGACGGGCAATCGTCAGCACAACCCTTCACCCACGTTTGCCGTCGAGGCGGCAGGTCCTCGTGCGGTGTCGTTGCGCTTTCGGCGCATGTTGAGCGACCGCACCGTCATTGGAGTGATGCTGCAATGCTTTGTCGGCTATGCGGTGATCGCGATCGGCTTCACGTGGGTGCCCGCGTATTTCCGGCTCGGCCTCGGCTTTGCTGCGACCCAGGCCGGTTGGTTGTTCGCGCTGCAAGTCGCGGCGCAGATCCCGCTCGGCATCGCGCTCGCGATGACATCGCATCGAATGCTCAAGCGCGGCGTGCCGTCGAAGGTGGCGCGCGGCAAACTGATCAGCGCCGCATGCGTGGTGAGTGGTTTTGCGTACTGCTCACTATTGTTCGGCGCGCCGCCGTTCGTCAAGGTCGCCTTGATGGGGCTCGCCAGCGCGTTGGCGATCCAGACTTTCACCTTCGGTCCGATGCTGGTCGCCGAAGTCGCGCCAGCGGCGCGGCGCGGGGCCCTGCTCGCGATCACCAACTCGATCGTCACCACCGCCGGACTCATCGGACCCGTCGCGATGGGCAAGTTGCTCGGAGCGGCAGGCGACGCGCGCGGCTATGAGATCGGTTTCGCGGTAACCGGCACGTTGCTGCTGATCGTCGGCGCGGCGGGTTTCGCGTTGATCGATCCGCAACAGTCGAAGCGGCGCATGGAAGGCGCGGCTGGGTGAGATGCGAGGCCGCGCTTACGCATCGCTTATGCGCGCTGTATGTTTGGGTTTTTTGCGCGGCCGTTTGCGCGGCCTTTCGCATCGTTTTTGCATTGTCTCTCGCGTGGGCTTTCGCATCGTTTTTTCGAGGCGTCTCTGTGGCGTTGACTTGGCCTTTACGCCCCTCTAGAGCAGTTCCTTCATGGACGGTCATATCGCTTGCCGCTCCTGCCCCGTGTCATTCGAGCCGTTGACTAATTTCATCCGACGATACATTCTCTTGCACACCGTCCAGCAGCGGCATACAAAGAGGCGGCGCAGCGCACATAGCAAACCCAGCAGGAACTGACCAGACCTGTTCTACTAAAGGACCACCGTATGCGTCGTGCATGCTCGCGGCATGTGCCTGTTCGTTTGCGTCTGCTTGAAGCCCTTTTGTCCGCACTCGGAATAGCGGTTCTTCTGCCGTGCGAGCCTGCGTTCGCCGCCTGTGACAACACCGCGCCGGTCAGCGGTCAAACCGTCACCTGCAGCAGCAGTGCCCCCAATCCGTCCATCACGCCTGTGGCCGCAATTGCCGGCAGCACCAACGTCACGGTGAACGTGCAAGCGGGCGCCGAACTCGACGTCACCGGCAACAACGTCATCCTTGTGCGCGACGGCAGCACCGTCACCAACCTCGGCACCTTGCACGGCGCCGGCGACACCTTCGACGCCATCTCGGCACAGGGCACGAGCGGCGGTACGGGCCAGGATGTGTTGATCAACCGCGGCACGATCGTCACGAGCGGTGTCGAATCGGAAGGGATGTTCAACAGCGCCGCCGCAGTGACGATGCTCAACGACACCGCCGGCGTGATCCGCACCACGGGCAACGACTCAGTTGCGATGCACGACTTTGCGAGCCCCGGTGGCGGCACGCTGACCAACAACGGCACGCTCTCGACGAGCGGCGACGGTTCGCATGGCATGGCCGCGTTGACGAATAACGACACGCTCGTCAACAACGGCTCGATCACGACGACGGGCGCCGGTTCGTATGGGATGCTGGCCAACGGCAACGCCGTCGGCGGGACCGGCAATAACGTGCTGACGAATCACGGCACGATCGACGTCTCGGGTGCGAGTTCACACGGTCTTGTTTCACAGGACACAGCGCCTGGCGTCGTGACGAATACCGGCTCGGTGAACGCGCGTGGAGCCGGCGGCCTCGGCGCCATCTTTTCCGGCAACGTCACCCTGAACAATGCGGCGGGCGCGAGTATCGTCAGTCAACAGGCCAATGCCGTTGTCGCTAACGCCGGCGGCACGTTCAACAACGCCGGCACGATTGCAGGCGCAATCAACTCGATCGCTCTAACCGGCGGCGCCTCGACCATCACCAACAGCGGTTCGATCACCGCAGCCGGCAGCCAGGCGATCAGTGTGATCGGCACGTTCGATACCGTCATCAACAACACCGGCACCATCGCGGGCGGCAACGGCCGCGCGATCTGGACCGATAGCGGCAACGACACCTTCAACTGGAGCGGTGGCACCGTCACCGGCTTCGTGCGTCTCGATGCAGGCAACGACACCGCCAACCTCACCGGCCTCACCGATGCCAATCTCGCCGGCGTGCCGAGCTTCGACGGCGGCACCGGCAACGACGTGCTCAATTTCAACCGCACATCGGCGAGTGGTCTGGGCCGCTTCGTCAACTGGGAGACCGTTAACGTCACCAACGGCAGCCAGTTGACGCTCGACGCCAACGGCCTCGTGCTCGGCGACAGCGGCACGCTGACGGGCGCGCTGAACGTCGATTCGACCAGCACGGTATTTGCGGGCGGCTTCGGCGGCACGGCGACGATCGCGCCGGCGGTCGCGGGTCAGCTCGTGAACGTCAGCAATGCCGGCACAATCGATCTGACCAACGGCGCGACGGCTACGCGCAATATGCTGGTGATCAACGGCAACTACGCCGGGCTCAACGGTCGCCTGCTGCTACAAACGGTGCTGGGCGCGGACGGCTCGCCGAGCGACAAGCTGGTGATCGCGCAGGGTGTTGGCTCGGGCAATACTTCGCTCGGCGTCGCCAACGTCGGCGGCTCGGGCGGTGCCACGCTGACGGACGGCATTCTCGTGGTGCAGGCGACTAACGGCGCGACGACGACGGCGACCGCGTTCACGCTGCCGAAACCGCTGTCCGTGGGTGCCTACACGTACTACCTGTTCAAGGGTGGAGTGAGTGCAGGGACGGCAGACAACTGGTATTTGCGCTCGAGTGTGGCTGCGGCGCCAGCTCCGACGCCGACTCCAACTCCGACTCCGACTTCAACTCCGACGCCCACCCCGACGCCAAGCGCCGCAGCCGCACCGATCGCGGCGCCCGGCACGCCGCCGCTGCCGGCGCCGCCGCCCACCGGCACCGCCTCGACGCCGCTCTACCGGATGGAGGTGCCCGTCTATGCCGAAGTCCCAGTTCTCACACGCGAACTCGGTATCGCGCAGATCGGCACCTTTCATGACCGCCAGGGCGAGCAGGCGCTGCTGAACGAAAGCGGCCCGCTTGCCGCCGCATGGGCGCGTGTCTGGGGCGAGCACAGCTCGCAAAGCAACGGTGGCGCAGCCAACCCCGAATTCAGCGGCACGATGGCCGGCGTGCAAGTGGGTCACGATATCTATGCGGATCGCAGCGCAAGCGGCGATCGCAATCACTACGGCTTCTTCATCGGCTTTGCCCGCGCCCAAGGCGACGTGAACGGATTCGCGCTCGGCTTCCCCGATCTGTCGGCGGGGCAGCTGTCGATCAATGCATACAGCGCAGGCCTTTATTGGACGCACATCGGTCCGGGTGGCTGGTACACCGATGCGGTCGCGATGGGCAGCTCGCTCACGCTCGATCCATCGTCGAATCAGGGCATCGGCGCCAGCACGCATGGACATGCCGTGACGACCTCGCTGGAAGCCGGCCTGCCTATTCCACTACGCGCCAATCTCAGTCTTGAACCGCAAGCACAACTGATCTGGCAGCACGCATCGATCAACGATCTCAACGACGGCATTTCGAACGTATCGTTTCACGCGGCGAACGGCCTGGTGGGCCGGCTCGGCCTACGCCTGCAAGGCAGCTTCGAAGGCGCGGGCACGCAGTGGCAACCGTATCTGCGCGCGAATCTGTGGCGCTATTTCAATGGCACCGATAGCGCGACCTTCGCCGGCACGACCGTGATTCCCACCGATGTCGCCGCCACGGCCGCCCAGTTCGGCATCGGCATGGTTGCGCATTTGAGTGCTCGCGGCAGCGTGTTCGCCACCGCGAGTTACACCATGAACGTGAACGGCGAGCACCGCAGCACGGTGGAAGGCAATCTGGGCGCGCGCTGGAGTTGGTAAGGGCTCAGAACTGATGCCGTATACCGGCCATCAGGCCGATCTGACTACCCTTCTGCGCAAGCCCGACACCGTTGACACCTTGCAACTGTGCGCCGATCAGGTCGCCCCGGTATAGCGAGTAATCGCCTTCCAGATAGACATCGGTACGCAGGGACAGGTTGTAGTCGGCGACCAGTTGGTACTGCCATGCCGAACCGTCCTGCGCGGCGGTTTTGCCGTCCTGCAGCGTGCGCCAGACGTTCGCGGCGAAGTGCCACGCCCTGCCGACCTGCTGCGTGATGCCGCCCATGATCATGCGACGCCGCGAAAAGTCCGTGTACTTGAGCGCAGCCAACGCAGGCGCGGTGAACGGCCCGTTGGCGAAATTCGAAAAGCCGGCGTCATTCTGATCGACGATATAGCCGACGGAGAACCGGGTCATGTTCCACGTGTAGGACCCGCCGAAGGTCCACGCTTTCGCGGCTGCACCGTTGACCGAATCTTTCGACTCCTGATACGCGCCGCCAAAGGTGAACGGGCCACCCGGTGCATAAGCGGCCGCCACGCCAACCTGGCTGCCGTACGAATTGCCCGCGTTGCCGCCGAATGCGTAGCCGGCGGCAAGATGGAAACCGGCATATTTCGCCTGGTACTGCACCTGATTGCTGGTCCAGATACCGCCGGTCATCGTCACTTCCGGCTGAAAGCTGAAGTCGTACGGAATCCAGAGATTGCTGCCGTAGCCGCCGATGGTAATGCCCTCGATCATCACGTTGTACTGACGGCCAAAGATCACCTGACCATAGGAATCCGAGCGCACGCCCACTTGCGCTTCATTGAAGAACGGCAAGGTGGGATCGCTTTGGCCACCATTCATGTAGAAGCGGTTTTCGAGTTTGAAGAATGTAGACCAGCCCCCGCCGAGATCCTCGACGCCCCTTATGCCCCAGCGGCTCTCCGTCATGCCACCGTTGCCGAGCCCGACCGACGAATCGCCAGCGCTGTTTGCGTGAGTCAGATACCGCACACTTTCGTCGATGACGCCGTAGAGCGTCACGCTCGATTGAGCATGTGCCATTTGGCACGCCAACGCTGCGGGCACAACTGCCATCGCCCACCTGCTTACGCTCTTCATTTAGTCTCCTCGCCCAGATTCCCGCTTTTCACGGATATTTCGACACCGCCACGCCTGATGCAAAGTACCGGCACGCTTGTTCATTTGAGGCCGCGCAAATCGACAGGTGCGGTGCAGAGTCAGCATCGGAGCCTTGCACGACGGCCAATCCACGCTGTTTGAATAAGCTGACGAAATGCGCGTGGGTGAACCTTAGCGCGAAACAGGGGCTGTAAGAAAATAGACTGACGTAAGTGTTGTTATGTCATCGAAGTGCTTGCAGCTCGTAACAAGCACGCGTAGGCGGTCGGGTCATCGCATCGCGGGCCGGATGGTTTTGATATCGTATGACCTATAACCGCAGCGCTGGCGCTGACCGGCATTGCGCTGGTCAATGCGCCGGTGAAACGGGTTGCTGCTTAAGGAGTGGGGAGTTTCACGCGCGCTGCAGGACGCAGCGCGCTTCCTTCAAGACGCTGCAACGAACTCAGGCGTCGCCGGTCTCGGCGGCCGCGGCGCCGCGCGACGGCGAAGCCGCCACGATCTGCGCCACACGCACATATTCGGCCACCGGCACGTCTTCGGCGCGGCGTTGCAGATTGAAGCCCAAGGCCTCGAAATCCACCGAGTCACGAAACGCGGCCAACGTGTTGCGCAGCATCTTGCGCCGCTGCGAGAAGGCCGCCGTCACCACTTCGCCGAGCACGCGCTCGTCCACCGCTGGCAATTCATGCAGTTCGTAAGGAATCATCCGCACGATTGCCGAATCGACTTTCGGCGGCGGGTTGAATGCTTCGGGCGGCACATCGAGTTGCTTGTCGATCACGTAGCGGTATTGCAGCATGACCGACAGGCGGCTGAACGCCTTGGTGCCCGGTTCCGCCACCATGCGCTCGACGACTTCGTTCTGCAGCATGAAATGCTGATCGATCACGCGATGCGCGAACGCGGTCAGATGAAACAGCAACGGGCTCGAAATGTTGTACGGCAGATTGCCGACAATGCGCAGCGACGCCTTCTCACCCGGCGCCGCCAGCGAGCCGAAGTCGAACGCGAGCGCATCACCCGCATGCAGTTCGAGCAGGTCGCCAAATTTTGTCTTAAGACGGCCGATCAGATCGCGATCCAGTTCGACGGCATGCAACGGCGCTTCGGGCGTCGCCAGGCGCTCGATCAGCGGCTCGGTGAGCGCGCCGAGCCCCGGCCCGATCTCGACCATGCGCTCGCCGCGCTGCGGCCGGATCACGTCGACGATCGAATCGATCACGCCCATATCGACCAGAAAATTCTGGCCGAAACGCTTGCGCGCGATATGGCCTTGGTGCCGGCCCTGCTGCTGTCTGCTGGTGGACATCGAAGAAACGCTAAGAAAGAGAACTGCTTAAGAAATAGGAACAACCCGGGACAAACCAGGAACACGCGCAACGACCGCGAAAACGGCAAGCAGCGAAAAGCGCGTACGAAACCGCGCCGCGACTGATGGATCAGCCCGCGCGGCGGTGCTGCGCCATCGAAACCGCCGTATCGATCGCGGCGATCAGACTGCCCGCGTCGGCACGGCCGGTACCGGCCAGATCGAGCGCGGTGCCGTGATCAACCGAGGTGCGGATGATCGGCAAGCCGAGCGTGATATTGATGCCTTCGCCGAAGGTTGCGTACTTCAACACCGGCAGACCCTGGTCGTGGAACATCGCCAGCACGCAATCGGCCTGTTCCAGATACCGCGGCTGGAACAGTGTGTCCGCCGGATAGGGGCCGGGCGCGTCGATGCCTTGCTCGTTCGCGAGCTTCAGTGCCGGAGAAATTACCTCGATTTCCTCGCGGCCCAGATAGCCGTTTTCGCCCGCATGCGGGTTCAAACCCGTCACGAGGATGCGCGGCGCGGGCAAACCAAAGTGGTGGCGCAGATCGTGATCGATGATCCGCAACGTCTCGACGATCCCTTCGATCGTCAGCGCGGCGGAGACGTCTTTGAGCGGCAGATGCGTGGTAGCGAGCGCCACGCGCAACGGGCGCTTGCCGGTGCCAGCCAGCATCATCACTACACGCGGCGTGTGCGTGCGCTCGGCCAGATATTCCGTATGGCCGGTGAACGGCACACCGGCGTCGTTGATGGTGCTTTTTTGCAGCGGCGCGGTAACGATCGCGTCGAACGTGCCGGCCACGGCGCCATCGATCGCGCTGTCGAGCAGATCGAGCACGTAGCGGCCGTTGGCGGCGTTCAGCTTGCCTGCCAGCGAGGGTGCGCCGAGCGGCCGGTGCTGCACCCGCACGCGCTTGCCGTCAGCCACCAGCGCGACCCAGTCGACGCCTACCGCGCGCGCGCGGTCAGCCAGCAAATCCGCATCGCCCAGCACGGTGAACTGTGCGCCGGGCCAATGCGCCGCCGCGCCCGCCAGCGCCTGCGCGGTCAGCTCGGGGCCGACGCCGGCAGGCTCGCCGGTCGTGATCGCGATCTGCAACGGCAGGCTGGTGGACTGCGCGGCGGTTGTCATGATGTTTATTGCGCGCTCGCAATCGTGGGCTTCACTTCCACGTAGGCGGTGTCGCGCAATTCGCGCAGCCAGTCTGCGTAGGCCTGTTCCGCCTTGCGCTGACCGATCGCCTGACGCGCCAGATCCATCTGCTGCGAAACCGAGCCTTCCGATTCTCGGCGGCCCAGCACCTGAATCAGGTGATAGCCGTATTCGCTGCGCACCGGGTCGCTGATCTGACCGTCCTGCAGGCTGTTCATGGCGCGCTCGAATTCCGGCACCGTCTCGCCCGGGCTGATCCAGCCGAGGTCACCGCCTTGCGACGACGAACCGTCTTGCGAGTAGGTGTGAGCAAACTTCGCGAAGTCGCCGCCTGCTGCGATCTGATTCTTGATTTCGAGCAACTTCTGACGTGCTTGCGGCTCGGACATGCCGTCGCCGACGCGCAGCAGAATGTGGCGAACGTGTGTCTGCACGAGCTTCGGTGCATCGGAGCTGGTGCCCTGGCCGGCGCGACGATCGACGAGGCGCACGATTTCGAAGCCGTCGTTGGTGCGGATCAGATCCGGATTGACCTCGCCCGGGCGCAGCGCCGAGGCGGCCTTGACGAACTCAGGCGGCAGCTTGGACGGCGGCAGGAAACCCGTATCGCCGCCTTTCGACGCATCCGGTGCTTGCGAATTCGACTTCGCCAGCTTTTCGAAGTTGGCGCCGCCCTTAGCTTCAGTTAGCAGGGCCTGAGCCTTTTGCTGCGCGGCTTCGATGTCGGTTTCCGAGGCGTTCATCGGTGCCTTCACGAAGATGTGCTGAAGCTGCAGATCGCTCGTCAAGCCGGAATTCGGGCCGCGCTGGCTGGCGATGTAGTTCGCGACCTCGGCGTCCGACACCGTGACCTTGCTGTCCACTTCCTTCTCACGCAGACGCGAGAGCGTGAGCTCCGTGCGCGCGTCACTCGTGAAGGTGGTCCAGGGCACGCCTTGCGCCTCGATACGCGAGCGATACACGTCGAGCGTCATGTTGTTCGCCTGCGCGAGCCGCTCGAGCGTTTTCTGCACGGTGGCGTCGTCGATATTGATGCCGTCTTCTTTCGCCTTCTGCAACTGGATGCGTTCCAGCACCATCTGGTTGAGCACCTGCTGGCGCAACTGATCCATCGGCGGGACCGGCGCGTTCTGCTGGTTCAGCCGGCGGGTGATCAGGCCGATACGCTCGTCGAGCTCGCGCCGCGTGATGACACCGTTGTTGACCACTGCGGCGATGGTGTCGACCGTCTGGCCGCCATTGCCGGACGACAGCGCCTGCGCCTGTACCGGCGCGACCGACAGGAAAGACGCTGCGGCGGCAAGACCGGCCGCAAGCGTTGCCAAGCGAAGCTTTTTCATGATTGCCACAGATACTCCAATGATGTCGGGCGCGCCTGGCCCGTCTTTTCGCATTCTATAAATGATCGGGCGAGCGTCATTCGTAATTGGTGAAACGCGCTTCCGGCGGCGGCGGCGGCGGCAACGGCGTATAGCCCGCCACGCTGGCGCGGAACGCGGAAATCAGCCCGTTGTCAACGCTCGACAAGCCCTTGAACGTCAACTGAGCAAGAAACCGCGTGCCCGTCTGCTGCTGGGACGAAGTGTTCACCCCGTTCGCATAGCGCTGAATCCCGGCGCCGAGCGTCCAGCAGTCGGCGTCGTATTGCAGACCGACCAGACCGTCGACGATCCGATGGCCGCCCAGGTCGTAATTGAAACGGCCGACCCCGTACACACGGTGCGTCAACGGCCACTGCCCCGAAATCAGCACCTGGTTGATCGGCTGGTTGTCCAGCGTGGTGTTCGCGCGCGTGTAGCGATATGCGACGTTGATCACCTTGCCGCTGGCCGGACTGAACCCGAAGCCGACGCTCGTCTTGGTCAACTGGTCGTTGTCGGCATTATATTGGAACGCCGTTTCCGAAGCGAAACCGGCGCCGAGCTTGAGGGATGCACCCAGAATCAGGTCCGAATGCGTTGCCTGCGTGCTGGTCTCGCCCGGCTGCAGCGTGACGCGCTGATCCTGGAAGTAGTACTGCTGCGCAATCACGAAACGCGCGCGTTCGTCGCCCGTGGCCGGGTTGATGAAGCGCGTGGTGATAGCCGCGGTCAGACGGTTCGCGTCGGCGATCCGGTCGTTGCCGACGAAGGTGTTCGGCGTAAAGATTTCCGCCAGCCCGAAGTCGGAGTCGGCCGTATCGAACAGCGGCGCCTGCGATTGATTGCGGTACGGCGTGTAGACGTAGTAAAGCCGCGGCTCCAGCGTCTGGATGTAATCCTGACCGAAAAGCCGCACCGACCGATCGAACACCAGGCCGGTATCGAAGCTCAGCGTCGGGATCGATTCAGTGAAATTCTTCGGCGAGCCGGCCGGCAGGTCGCTGCCGATATTGCTCAGGTTGTACGACGCAAAGTGCCACTGCACCTTCGGCGTCACGAAGTAACCGGGCCCGACCACCGAATACGACAGGTACGGGTTGAACATCACCCGCTGACCCTGCGTGGTGTCTGCGGTAGTGATGCGGAAATTCGAGTAGTCGGCTTCCGCGCCGTAATCGAAGCCGCCGACGTTGTACTTCGCGTACTTCACGTTCAACTGCGGCTCGCGGCCGTACGGCGCCACTGACGGTGTCAGCGTCTGCCAGTGCTGTTCGCGGGCGAGCACCGACCACGGGCCGTTGTTATAGGTCAACCCGGCTTCCTGTTGATACAGGAGCTGGGTGCCGTTCATGAACTGACTGACCGACGACGACAGGTCTTCCGGATACGTGTTGTCCGAGACCTTGTTGTAGTAGATGTAACCGCCGAACCCGTCGCCGAAATTCTGGTTGTGCTGGATGTACAGCGCGTAGCGATTCGTATGGGTCAGGTGGTCATCCGGCAGGAATTCACCGGTGATCGAGCCCGAATACGTGGGCGACAGATAATGGAAGGTCGACTGCAACTGCACACCGCGCTTCGAGATCAGACGCGGTGTGACCGTCAGATCTCGATTCGGCGCGATGTTGAAGTAATACGGTACCGACAGTTCGAAGCCGTTCGACGAACTCAGCGAGAACGTGGGCGGCAGGACGCCGCTGCGCCGGTCGCCCGACAGCGGGAACGACAGCCACGGCGAAGCGAATACCGGCACACCCTGGAAGAACAGCACGCTGTTGTAGGCGACGCCTTCGTCCGCACCGGTATCGAAATCGAACTCACTGCCCTTGATGTACCAGGCCGGATTGTCCGTGCACGAGCAAGCCGTGTACGTGCCCTTCGTGAACACCGAGCGCTCGTTGTCGAGCAGGTCGACGCGCTCCGCGCTGCCCGAGCCACCCGTCACGTTGAAGTGGTACTTCGGCGCGGACATGAAGCCTTCGCTCGAGTCCACCCGCATATGCGCTTCCGGGCCGGCGAACGTGGCGCCGTTGTTGTTCAGGTGAACCTGGCCATATGCGTCGGCCATGTCCGTGTCCTGATCGTAGTGCAGCGCGTCGGCCTTGATCACGAAGGTGTTACGCCGCACCTCGGCCGAGCCTTTCGCGGCCATGTCCTGGTCGGTGGTGCCGCTGGTCGTATCGCCAAGTACGAAGGTGGCCGGCTTCTGGCCTGCCTGCAACGGATGTTCTTCGAGCTGCGGGGCGAGCTGCATGCCCCAGGGCGCGTCGATAGGCTGCGGCTGCGCGGCTTCCCCCACCAGCTGGGCGTGCGCAAGCGCGGGCATCAGGCCCGGAACGGCGATCAACGCCGCTACGAGCCGCCTTTTGCGCGGCACTGCGGCACAAGAGGGAGTCGTTTGGGAAAGCTGTCTAGGCGGCATGTATCGTTTGGCGAATCGGCCCGTCCGTCAGCTTTTGCAGTCACGATCCACCGCCTGCACACCCCGACCGTGACAGTCGGCTGCACATCAATATTTACAATCTGTCGAACGATGAGGCGGGCGGTAAAGCGGAACACGCGAAAGCTGGCGTGAGTCGCGTCAAAAAAGTCGTGGGGTATTATATGGCAAGACGTTGCCCCTCTGAATTTGCCGCCGGTTTTCATGACGCTGCCCCTTTCCAAAGACTCCACAGATACCCGCCTCGAATTACTCAAGGCCTGGCTGAACGCCCACGCAGCGCGCTATGCGCTCGAGCTCGACACGCTTGCCCCGGCTTCGTCCGACGCCAGTTTTCGTCGCTATTTCCGGCTCGCCGGTAAGGCGGCGGAAGGCGAAAGCGCCGGCACCCTGATCGCCGTCGATGCCCCGCCGCCCGAAAAGTGCCGCGAATTTGTGCAAATCGCGCAATTGCTCGAGGCCGCCAACGTGCATGTGCCACGCGTGCTGGAGGTCGATTTCGACGCCGGGTTCATGCTCGTCACCGATTTAGGCACCGATTCGTACCTCGGCGCGCTGACTGAGGCGCAAAGCGGCGACGACCCGCGCCGCGCCCGCTCGTTGATGCGCGACGCGCTCGATGCGCTGATCCGTTGGCAGCTCACGTCCCGCGAAGGGGTGCTGCCGCCGTTCGACGAAGCCTTCCTGCGCCGCGAGATGGAGTTGATGCCGGAGTGGTTCATCGGCCGCCATCTGGGCCGCGAGGTCGACGAAAAGACCCGCGGACTGCTCGATCGCACCTTCGCGCTGCTGATCGCGAGCGCCCGGGCGCAACCGCAGGTGTTCATGCTGCGCGATTTCATGCCACGCAATCTGATGATCGCGGCCGCCCCCCCCGTGAATCCCGGCGTGCTGGACTTCCAGGACGCGGTGTATGGCCCGATCACGTACGACGTCGCCTCGTTGCTGCGCGACGCCTTCCTCGGCTGGGACGAAGAGTTCGAGCTGGATTGCTTCGTGTACTACTGGGAGCGCGCGAAAAAAGCGGGCCTGCCGGTCGATCCGGACTTCGGCGAGTTCTACCGCCAGCTGGAATGGATGGGGCTGCAACGACACATTAAAGTGCTGGGGCTGTTCTGCCGGATCAACTACCGCGACAGCAAACCGCACTACATGAAGGATCTGCCGCGTTTCATCGGTTATGCCCGCAAGGTCGCTGAACGCTATGCGCCGCTGCGTCCGTTCGCGAAGCTGCTCGACGAGCTCGAAGGCCGCGCGAATGAAGTCGGCTACACGTTCTGACCGATGACGATGTCTCTGAAGAAAGCGATGATTTTCGCCGCCGGGCGCGGCGAGCGCATGCGTCCGTTGACCGACACGTGCCCGAAGCCTTTGCTGCCGGTTGGCGGTAAACCGTTGATCGTGTGGCAGATCGAACGCCTTGCGCACGCCGGCTTTCAAACCATTGTGATCAACCATGCGTGGCTCGGCGAGCGGATCGAAGCCGCGCTCGGCGACGGTTCGCACTGGGGCGTGCAACTGCGCTACTCGGCCGAGCATGAAGCGCTGGAGACGGCGGGCGGAATCGTGCAGGCGCTGCCGTTGCTCGAAGACGAGGGCAAGAGTGAAGTATTCGTCGCAGTCAGTGGCGACGTCTACGCGGATTTCGATTACGCGACGCTGAATACGCGCACCGAAGCGCTGAAGGCGCTAACCGGGCCGGGCATGCATCTGGTGATGGTGCCGAACCCGGCGTTTCATCCGAACGGCGACTTCGGGTTGGTCGACGGAACACTCTCGCTCGATGCGCGACCGCGCTTTACGTTCGGCAACATCGGTCTCTACGACACGCGCATGTTTCGCGATCTGCCGCGCGGCACGCGGCGCGCGCTCACGCCTTACTATCGCGAGACGATTGCAGGCGGTCTCGCGACCGGTGAGTTGTATGAGGGTTTGTGGGAGAACGTCGGTACGCCGGCGCAACTGCAGGTTTTGGATCAGCGCTTGAGTGCACGCTGAGTACAGCAAGGCTTGTTGAGCGGCACGTTGCGATAACGCGCCGCTCAACGTGCAACGAGCAAGGCGACGGCCAGGGCCAGGTTACTGAGCCGCCGCCGCTTGCTTAACGCCCGCCATCCCCCGCCCCTACCGTTTCCGCCGACTCCGACGCCTCTGCGGCACGTTGCTGCTGCAACGCCCACATCTGTGCGAACAACCCGTTCGCACGCAACAATTCGGCATGCGTCCCGCGCTCGACGATGCGCCCCTTGTCCATCACGATGATCTGCTGTGCGTGCACCACCGTCGAGAGCCGGTGCGCGATGATCAGCGTCGTACGCTCGCGGGCGATCTGATCGAGCTCATGCTGGATCGCGCGCTCCGAGCGCGAATCAAGTGCCGAAGTCGCTTCATCGAACAGCAGGATCGGCGGGTTTTTGAGGATGGTTCGCGCAATCGCGACGCGCTGCTTTTCACCGCCGGACAACTTCAGGCCACGCTCGCCGACCGGTGTCTCATACCCCTTCGGCAGCCCTTCGATGAACTCGTGAATATGCGCCGCACGCGCCGCCGCGATCACTTCCTCGCGCGCGGCCGACGGACGTCCATAAGCAATGTTGTAGTAGATCGAATCGTTGAACAGCACCGTATCCTGCGGCACGATACCAATCGAAGCACGCAACGAATCCTGGGTGACGTCGCGAATATCCTGACCGTCGATGGTGATCGCACCGCCCGTTGCCCGATCCAGATCATAGAAGCGGAACATCAGCCGCGCGAGCGTCGATTTGCCCGAGCCACTATGGCCGACCACCGCCGTGGTGCTGCCCGCCGGAATCGTGAAGCTCACGTCGTGCAGAATCTGCCGCGCCGGCTCATACGAGAAGTTCACATGCTCGAAGCGCACCTGTGCACCGCTCACCCGCAACTCGGGCGCGTCCGGCACATCGGGCACTTCCTGAGCCGCGCCAAGCAGCGTGAACATGCGGTCCATATCGGTGAGGCTTTGCTTCAGTTCCCGGTACACGACGCCGAGAAAATTCAGCGGAATATAGAGCTGCAACATGAAGGTGTTGATCAGCACCAGATCGCCGAGCGTGAGGCGCCCGGCCATCACGCCTTCGGTCGCGCGCCACAGAATGAATACGAGCCCCGTGCCGATGATCGCCTGCTGCCCGAAGTTCAGCGCCGACAGCGAACGCTGCGATTTGATCGCGGCCGTGCGATAGCGCTTGAGATTTTCGTCGTAACGGTGCGCTTCCCACTCTTCATTGCCGAAGTACTTCACTGTCTCGTAGTTGAGCAGCGAATCGATCGCGCGCGAATTCGCCTTCGAATCGAGATCGTTCATCGTGCGGCGAAAATGCGTGCGCCACTCGGTGACTTTCACGGTGAACGTGATGTACGCGGCGAGCGCAATGAACGTGACGATTGCGTAATACGCCTCGTATTTGACGACAAAAAAGCCGAGCACGAGACCGACTTCCACGAGTGTCGGCAGGATGCTGTACAGCGAATACGAAATCAGTTGCGTGATGCCGCGTGTGCCGCGCTCGATATCGCGCGACATGCCGCCCGTCTGCCGATCGAGATGAAACCGCAACGACAGCGCATGCAAATGGCGGAACACTTTCAGCGCGAGCTGCCGCACCGCGCTTTCGGTCACCTTCGAAAACAGAATTTCGCGCAGCTCGGTGAAAAGCGAGGTGGACAACCGCACCACCGCGTAGGCGACCACCATCAAACCGACGCCGCCGAGCAGCACCATGCCAGGCGAATCGTGCGCACGGCCGAGCGCGGTGAGATGCTTCACCGACGAGAGGCCGTCGATGATCCGCTTCATCACGATCGGCACGCCAAGATTGGCGACCTTCGCGCCAATCAGGCAACTTAGCGCGAAGCCGACGCGCCATTTGTAGGTGGCAAGGTAGGGCAGCAGCGACAGGATCGTTTGCCAGTCGTTGCGCGGCTGGGTCGAGATCGGTGAAGGTTCGGACGAGGGCGTACGGCGCATGGGATTGGCTGGGGAGAGTGTGGAAGCGACGGAGTTCGCAGCGGCGCACCGACTGGCAGCGTGCAAACCCGGCACCCTGCTTCATGTCGCGCGACCCGGCTGGGCGCTTTCCCGTACAATTCCTGATCTTTCTATTGTCGCAGAAGCTGGCTGGCGCCGCTTTTCATGGGCTGTCCGGCCACCGGTTGCACGTGGGCCGTGCGGCTGGCCGTACCGCTTGGGCCGTACCGCGGTGTGGTGCCGCTGTGTCGTGCAGTTGTCGTGAAATCCCCCGCCTGCCTGTCGAGCCGACGAAGCCATTACGAATTTCAAGGGTGCCCCGATGACCGATATTCTTCAACTCCCGCAAAAGCCTTGCGCGCTGCGCGTCGTGCCGCAGCCATCGGACGCGAATGTCCACGGCGACGTATTCGGCGGCTGGATCATGGCGCAAGTGGATATCGCCGGTTCGATTCCGGCAAGCCGCCGTGCCAACGGGCGGGTGGCGACCATCGCGGTCAATTCGTTCGTCTTCAAGCAGCCAGTGTTCGTCGGCGATCTGCTGAGCTTTTACGCGGATATCGTCAAGACGGGCAATACGTCGGTGACGGTGGCGGTCGAGGTCTACGCGCAGCGCATGAGCCTGACCGAAGACCTCGTGAAGGTCACCGAAGCGACCCTGACCTATGTCGCGACCGATAGCGACCGGCGCCCGCGCGCGCTGCCGGCGCTGGATTGAACGGCGGACATTGAACGAAAACGAGGCGCCTGAGCGCCTCGTTTAGTTTCACACGTTGTGTTTGCCAGGTTGCGTTTGCCGGGTTGCGTTTGCCGGGTTGCGTTTGCCAGGATCACCCAGCGCAAGCGCAGCGGAGCCGGCAACAGCTATCCGGCCCGCAACCGCTGTCCGGCTCGCAGCCACTTACTGACTCGCAGCCGCGCCCGCCGCCGCTTTCTTCTGCGCGTTCTGGAGATCCGTCGGATAGTTCGGATCGTTGCGCGACGGGTTATACCCGTTGCTCTCCAATTGCTTCAACTCGGCGTTCTTCTTCGCGCGCGCCTGCTTGCGGGCAGCTTTGCGTTCGGCCTTCGTGGTAGCCGCAGGTTTCGATGCGGCCGTCGGCTTCGATACATCCGAATCGTCGCCTGCCGGTCCACCACCACCGCCGCCGCTTTGCGCGAACGCCGGTGCAACAGAAGCCACGCTCAGTACAACCGATGCCAGCAGCACAGCCCATTTCTTTGCAGGTGAAGACGTCATTTTTCTCTCCAGTCGGATTGGCAGATATTCGACGGCGAAACGCCCATGACAGAGTGCGAGCAGCGAAAGGCGGGCGCAACGCCACGTGAATCGATGCTTCGTGGTTCCCGGTGAAGTCTGAGATGGGAAACTTGAATATATACGACTGTCACTCGCCCGGAAACCGGTAATCCCCCGCGAGCGGCGGCCTGCACGCGCCAATCGGCACAGAATCTCACGAGCCGCTACGCAAATAGGCGTCGACCTGCGCGTCGATCCACTGGGCGAAATGCGC
The DNA here is from genome assembly GCF_012927345.1 of Paraburkholderia polaris. Lineage (GTDB taxonomy): Bacteria > Pseudomonadota > Gammaproteobacteria > Burkholderiales > Burkholderiaceae > Paraburkholderia > Paraburkholderia polaris. The sequence goes on along the minus strand of NZ_JABBGJ010000054.1, from coordinate 33,345 downwards.
CTGTTTCGCGTTCAGGATCTCGCGTTGCTGCCACACGAGCCAGTACGGATAGCGATACGGCACACGGATGTCCGTGATCTGCAGCAGTTCGCCCCGCGCCAGCGCATGGGCGACGAGGCTGCGCCGCTCGAGCGCGACGCCCTGCCCGAGCAGCACGGCGCCGATCACGATGTTCGAATCGTTCGCCGACAACACCAGCGCTTCAGCAGCCGGCTCGGCCACCTGCGCCGCCTGGCACCAGTCGCTCCAGGGCGCGTCGGGGCTCGAGATCAGCGGACACGCGAGCACGTCCTCGGCCGTGCGCGGAAACCGGCCGTGCGGCCCGAGCGCGAAATGCGGCGCCGCGACCACGAGCATGTCGTCGTCGAATAGTTTCTGTTGCGCAACGTCGGGCCAATGTCCCTGCCCCATGCGAATGCCGATGTCGCTCGTGCCCTGCCGAAAATCCTCGATCTGCAGATTCGTCAGAAGGCGCACGCGATAGTACGGATGCGCCTCGCGGAAGCCCGCGAGGCGCGGCACGAGCCAATGCTGCGCGAACGACGGCACGGTCGCGATCACCAGCTCGCTTTCGTGCGGACGCGCCTGCGCGCGGCGAGTCGCCTGCGTGATGTCGCGCAGCGCCGAGCGTATTTCGAGCGCGTAGAGCCGGCCTTCGTCGGTGAGCCGCAGGCCACGCGCTTCGCGCACGAACAGCGCGACGCCCATCGACTCTTCCAGCACTTTGATCTGCTGACTGACCGCCGAATGCGTGACATGCAATTCCCGCGCGGCCGGCGTGACACCGCCGAGCCGGGCGACGGCTTCGAAACAGCGCAGAGCGGTAAGCGGTGGAATGGGCTTCATGTAAGAAATTCTGACGTAAATCGTCGATTAATGTCGCTTTTTTTGCGGCGGCAAGACGATTAGTCTATGGTTTTAATACTCTGCAAGCTCGGCCTGGCAAGCGAATAACCGCACACTCGCCCGTCCGGGCTAGCCATATAGATCTTCTAACGGGAATGAGATGAAACTGATTGGAATGCTGGATTCGCCCTACGTGCGTCGCGTCGCTATCTGCCTGAAGTTGCTGAAGCTCGACTTCGAGCACCAGTCGATTTCCGTGTTCAGCACGTATGAGGCTTTCGCGAAGATCAACCCGGTCGTGAAAGCGCCAACCCTGATCCTCGACAACGGCCAGAGGGTGATGGACTCGACAGTGATCCTGCAGTACGTCGCCACGCTCGCCGCGCCGGATCAACGGATCTTTCCGTCACAACCGGAGCACTGCCTGCGCGCGGCACGCCTCACGGGCCTCGCGCTGGCCGCTTGTGAAAAGAGCGTGCAGATCGTCTATGAACGCAATCTGCGTCCGGCGGACAAACAGCATGAGCCGTGGGTCGATCGCGTGACCGCGCAATTGCACGCCGCTTACCGCGAACTCGAAGAGGACCTCGCGTCGGCGGCACTGCCGGTGGAACCGAACCATTTCGGCGCGGTGGACGTGACAGTGGCCGTCGCGTGGAATTTCACGCAGATGTTCTTGCCGGAGATCGTCTCCAAGGCGGCGCATCCACGCTTGCAAGCGTTTTCCGAGGTGGCCGAACAACTACCGGTGTTCCTCGACACGCCTGCTGTCTGAGACGCCCGCCGCGGGGAGCAAGGAGCCGAACTACACCGCCTCCGCTTCCCGCCCCACTCCCCCCTGAAACAACGCAGAAATTGCCTCGATCGACAACGGCTTCGCGAAGTAGAAGCCCTGCATCTCGTCGCACGCGCGCTCTTTAAGGAAGTCGAGTTGCGCCGACGTCTCCACGCCTTCAGCAATCACCTGCAACTTCAGCGAATGCGCGAGCGCGATGATCGCCGAGGTGATCGTTTCATCGTCGCCCGACACACCGATATCCGACACGAACGAACGGTCGATCTTCAAACGGTCCACCGGGAAGCGCTTCAGATAGCTGAGACTCGAATAGCCGGTGCCGAAGTCGTCGATGGCAAGGCCGATGCCGAGTGCGTGCAGCTCGTTGAGCATCGACACCGCCTCCTCGGCATTGCGCATGATGGTGCTTTCGGTGAGCTCGAGTTCGAGATACTGCGGCTCGAGCCCCGTCTCGGCGAGCACCTGCATGACGAGCTTCGCGATATCGCGCTGTTGAAAAACGCGCGCCGACAGATTCACCGATACCCGCGCCGGCGGCAAACCTTCGTCCTGCCACGCCTTGTTTTGGCGGCACGCCTCGCGCAACACCCATTCCGATAGCGGCCCGATCAAGCCGCTCTCCTCAGCGACCGGAATGAACGACGACGGCAGCACCAATCCGACTTCCGGATCGCGCCAGCGCACCAGCGCCTCGGTGCCGACGATCTGCCCGCTCACGATATCCACCTGCGGCTGGTAGTGCAGCAGGAATTCGTTGTCGCGCAAGGCGCGGCGCAAACGCCGTTCGAGATTCAGCCGCGCGCCCGCGCTCGCGTTCATCTCCGGCTGGTAGAACTGGAACGTATTGCGGCCCATGTCCTTCGCGCGATACATCGCGAGGTCGGCCTTTTTCATCAGCGTTTCCGCGTCTTCGCCGTCCTGCGGGAAAAGGCTCGCGCCCATGCTGCAGCCGACATACAGCTCAGTGCCGTCGAGCCACACCGGCTCGGAAATCGACGCGCGCACACGCTCCATCCACGCGATCAGCGACTGCTCGTCGACGGTATCGGTCAGCACGATCACGAACTCGTCGCCGCCGTGCCGCGCGACCGTGTCGCTGGTTCGCGTGCAGCGCGCGAGCCGCTCGGCCACCACGCTCAGCAGGCGGTCGCCGACGCTATGGCCGAGGCTGTCGTTGACGTTCTTGAAACCGTCCAGATCGATGAACACGACCGCGACGCCCTTGTGATGCCGCTGCGCAACAATCAACGCATGCTGCAGGCGATCGCGCAGGAGGTTGCGATTTGGCAGCCGTGTGAGACTGTCATAGTTGGCCTGGTATTCGAGCTGTTCCTGATAGCGGATCAGATCCGTCACATCGTTGATCACGCCGATGTGATGCGTGATCACGCCCTCCGCGTTCGGCACCGGTGCGATGAACAGCTGATTCCAGAACAGCGCGCCATCCTTGCGGTAGTTGCGCATCACCGCGCTCACCTCGCGGTTCGCGGCAAGCGCCTGACGAATCAACGCGACGCCTTCCTGTTCACGGTCGTCGCGCTGCAGGACACGGCAGTCGTGACCGATCACTTCGGCGGGATCGTAACCAGTGATACGCATGAAGGCGGGGTTCACGTACTCAATCAGATTGCCCGCCGGCGACGGCGCAGTAATCAGAATCGCGTTGACGCTGGCATCGAGCGCGCGGCTTTGCAGACGCAAAGCCAGATCGGCGCGCTTGCGCTCGGTGATGTCCGTGTAGGAACCGAGCACGCCGATCACGCGGCCGTCGCTGTCGGTGAACGGCAGCTTGCTCGTGACCGTGGTGCGATGCACGCCGTCGATCACCAGGTCGACCTCGAAATTCATTTTCGGCACGCCGGTGGTTACCACCTCGTTATCGTGCTCGTTCAACAAGCGGGCGAAGGCGCGCCACGGCATATCGCTGTCGCTCTTGCCCACTACCTGCTCAGGGTAAGAGAGCCCCGCATCGCGCGCGAATGCCATGTTGCAGCCGAGATAGCGGGACTCTTGATCCTTCCAGAAAATCCGCTGCGGAATATTGTCGATCACCGTCTCGAGCATCTGGTTCGAGCGCTGCGCTTCGGCTTCGGCGTTGATCTGTTCGGTGACGTCGTCGGCCAGCACGAAGAAGGCGGCGCGGCCCATGAAATTGAGCGCGTGATACGAAATGTCGGCACTGATCATCGAACCGTCTTTGCGCCGGTGGTGCCAGATACCCGCCATCGTGCGGCCGTGTTGCAGGACGTCGCTGCGCTGCAGGTGCGATTCGAGGCGCGAGATTTCGGAATTCGGCCGGATCGCGCGAATCGTCATGCCGAGAAATTCGCTTTCCGAGTAGCCGTATTGCTGGATCGCGGCCGCGTTGACAGCGAGAAAGCGCAGCGTCTCGCGATCGAAAATGTACATCGGCACGGGATGCTCGTCGAACAGGCCGCGAAAACGCTCGTCGTTGCGGCCAAGCGCGCGCACGGTGCGCAGTTTCTCGCGCGCGCGGCTTTCGCGGGCGCCGAACGTGAAGATCAGAAGCGCGCTGCCGGCCAGCATCGTCACGATCAGCAGAAACATGGCACGCTGGGTTTCATTCGCGGAAGCGGCGAGCGACGTCTGCAACGCCTCGTTCTCCTGCTTGCGCAACGCCGCCAGAGCGGCTTCCACGCGGCCGAGACCCAGTCCGAGATGCGTATAGGTCGACGCCGCCCACGCGCGCGGCTCGTTCGGCGTGGCGCTGGCACTCTTCAACAGCGCATCGTCGATATCGTGTTGCAGCGCGTGACTGTCCGCACTCAGTCTGGCGAGCGTCTCGAGCGTGGCCGGTTCGCCCGCGAGTTCTTTGCGCAACTCGCGCTCCAGGCCGGCCAGCGAGGTCGCCATCGCGGCGGCCTCGTTGACAGGCGCAGTCTCACCCGAGGCTTCGAAACGGCCGAGCGCGGCCAGCCCGCCGTCGAGCGCCGTATGGTAGGCGTCGAGATTCTGACGCACGCTCGTCGAACGCAGCATGCGCGCGTCGGCGTCGCGCTGACCGCAAATCTGCGTATAGGCGACGAACGCGTTCGCGCCGATCGCCACGGCGACGACCGCCAGATTGATCAGCAGCCGCTTCGATAAAAAAGGAGTCATGGGTTCCGAACGTCAATCGTTCTGAGGGCGGGAGCACGGGGTCGCTTTCGGTGCGTCGGGTCGCATCGAGTCGAGTCTTTTTACGCGCCAACCCATGGATAACGGCAGGGTTCGGAATAGATTGAGGGTGCTGGGTGAAATAATTCGCGGGGCGGCCCTCTGCGCGCCGGAAGGTCTCTTGGCCCGCTTGGAGACTGAAACGCGGCCGGAGGGTGAATTGAACCGGCCAGACTTAGCTGACCGAACCTAGCCAGCCCGCGCCTAGCCGGCCGCACCTAGCCGGTCGCACTTAGCCGGTCGCACCTAGCCGGCCGCACCGAATTCCCTCATCGCGGGAACGAAGTCGTGGTTGCCTTCCGGCTTGCGCGACAATTTGGCGAGCACGTAGCGCTTGAACGGGTCGAGTTCGGCCCACTGGGCGACGCCCGGCGACGGCAGGCCGGCGAGCCCCGCCTGGTGCGCGACGCCGTCCGGCACGCTATCCGTGCGGCGCCAGGCGGGCGCTTCCTCGGGCGTGAACCACTCCGGCTCGACATTCGCGTGCGTGCGCAGCATCTCGAACAGCGCGTGGTCGAAATTCGGCTCGATTTCCGCGTCGTCCTCGACCGGAAACCGCGCCAGCAGCTTGCGGTCTTCGAGCGGCAGCAACTGCCACTGGGCGAGCGTGATGCGCAGCCCGAAGCGATCGAGATTGAAGCGCACCGACATCGGGATGTAGGTGAAATTCTCCGAAGACGCGACTTCGAAGTTGAACAGAAGCGGTGCTTCGTTGAGTCCCATGACAGTATTCCTCTTTGGTGACGGGCAACGCGCAAGCCCAGCTTGAGGTATTTTAGAACCTTATTCGCGCGATAGCGGCGTGGTCTGGCACTGCTTCGCGCCGGCAGGCAAGGCTGCAAGCCGAAGAAAGGCGCGCAGCATGAAAGGAGTGAAGTAGCTTGAACGAACTGGAAACAGCAGGGCAGCCGGGCGCGGTGGAACGCCAGGTGCACCGGCATCGCGGCGCAGCGGTCGAAACCGTCACTGATCACGTCGGTCAGGAGTGGCCGGTGGCGCTCGTCTTCAACGGCATCTCGCACGCGGTGATGATGTGTACGCCGCGCGATCTGGAAGCGTTTGCAGTCGGTTTTGCGATTTCGGAAGGGATCGTGGAACGCGGCAGCGACATCCAGGACATCGAGGTCGAGCTGCACGACGATGACGAATTGCCGCATGCCCAAGTGCAATTGAAGGTGGTGCAGCAGGCTTTCGTCGCGCTGAAGGAAAAGCGTCGGGCGCTCGCCGGGCGTACCGGCTGCGGTGTATGCGGGATTGAAAGCATCGATCTGCTGGATCTGAAACCGGAGCGAGTGCCCGACACCGGCTTTCTGCAACGGCTCGCGCCAGATGCGATTGCTCGCGCCGCGCGTGAGTTGCCGGAACACCAGGCGCTGACGCGTCTGACCGGCGGCCTGCACGCCGCCGCATGGTGCGATGCGGCAGGCGCGATTCGCTACGCGTTCGAAGACGTCGGCCGTCACAACGCGCTCGACAAGTTGATCGGCCAGCTGGTGCTCGATCGCGCGGATACCCGAGAAGGTTTTGTGTTTCTGTCGAGCCGCGCCAGCTACGAGCTGGTGCGCAAAGCGGCGCGTGTCGACGTGCCGATGGTCGCGACGATTTCGGCGCCGTCGTCGCTGGCGATTGCGATTGCCCGCAAAGCGGGCGTACGGCTTGTCAGCTTCTGCCGGGAAACCAGCTATGTCGACTACGACACCTTGCAGCCGACGCAACCTTGAGCGTTCCAGGCGCCTGCGGTATTTTCAGGCGCCTGAACGCAGCCGACTCAGTCGAACTGGCGGAAGTCCGGCTTGCGCTTCTCGAAGAACGCCTTGAACGCCTCGCGTGCTTCCGGCGCGAGCAGCATCTTGCCGAAGTGCACCGCTTCCTCCGTTATCTGCGTTTGCAGTTCCTGCTGGCTCGCACGCTTCATCAGACTCTTCGTCACCCGCAGCGACGACGCCGGCAGCGCTGCCAGCTTCGCTGCTTGCGCGGCCGCGAATGCTTCGACTTCAGCCGCGGGCAACACGCGATTCACAAAGCCCATGCGTTGCGCTTCGGTGGCGTCGAATGCTTCGCCGAGCAGCAGCTTTTCCGCCGCCGCCTGATAACCGGCCACGCGCTGCAACAGCAAACTCGAGGCCGCTTCCGGACACAGCCCAAGCTGCGTGAACGGCAGCGAAAAGCTCGCCGTATTCGCGGCATAGACCAGATCGCAGTGCAGCAGGAGCGTCGTACCGATGCCGACTGCCGGCCCCGCCACCGACGCCACCACCGGCTTTTCCGCCGAACTGATGGCTCGCAGGAACTGGAATACCGGCGAGTTTTCGCCGCCTGGCGGCGTCTTCATGAAGTCTTCGAGATCGTTGCCGGCGCTGAAGATACCGGCACTGCCGCGAATCAGAATCGCCCGAATCGATGTATCGCCGTGCGCTTCGACCAGTGCATCGGCCATCGTCTGGTACATCGCGGCCGTGATCGCGTTTTTCTTGTCGGGCCGGTTGAAGGCAATCGTCAGCACGCCGTCGGCGCGCTCGACCAGAATATCCATCGTCATCTCCTCGTACTCCTGGTTGCTGCTGAATGGAAAAAACGGTTCGCAAGCCAGGCGGCCTGCGAACCGTTTCCGCGGTCCCTAGGGGATCGCTGCAGGGATCGCTCCGGCGACCGCCGCGGGGACCATGGCAAACACGATTACAGACGTTCGATGATGCCCGCCGCACCCATGCCGGTGCCGACGCACATCGTCACCATGCCGTACTTGAAGTTGCGGCGGCGCAGGCCGTGCACAACCGTCGATGCACGAATCGCGCCCGTCGCACCCAGCGGGTGGCCGAGTGCGATCGCGCCGCCGAGCGGGTTGATCTTCGACGGATCGAGACCGAGGTCCTGAATCACCGCCAGCGATTGCGCGGCGAACGCTTCGTTCAGTTCGATCCAGTCCATGTCCTCGATCTTCAGGCCGGCGGCCTTCAACGCGGCCGGAATCGCTTCCTTCGGACCGATACCCATGATTTCCGGCGGCACGCCGCGCACGGCGAAGCTGACGAAACGGGCGAGCGGCGTCAGGTTGAATTCCTTCAGCATCTTTTCCGACACGACGATCAACGCGCCCGCGCCGTCCGACGTCTGCGAGCTGTTACCCGCCGTCACCGAACCCTTGTTCGCGAACACCGCGCGCAGTTTCGCCAGACCTTCCAACGAAGTTTCCGCACGCGGGCCCTCGTCCAGCGCGACTTCACGCGTCTTGATCCGTACTTCGCCAGTGGCGAGATCCGGGAAACGCTCGGTGATCGTGTACGCGGCGATTTCGTCGTTGAACTCACCGGCTTGCTGCGCGGCGATGGCACGGCGGTGTGATTCGACCGAGAACGCGTCCTGTGCTTCGCGGCTGATCTTCCAGCGTTCCGCGACCTTCTCTGCCGTCAGGCCCATGCCGTAGGCGATGCCGATGTCTTCGTTGCGATCGAAGATATGCGGCGACATCGACGGCTTGTTGCCCATCATCGGCACCATGCTCATCGATTCACAACCGCCCGCGATCATCGCGTCCGATTCGCCGACGCGAATGCGGTCAGCCGCCATGGCCAGTGCGGTCAGGCCCGAAGCGCAGAAGCGGTTCACCGTGACGCCGCCCACCGTGTTCGGCAGGCCAGCCAACAGCGCGCCCATCCGCGCAACATTCAGGCCTTGTTCGGCTTCCGGAATCGCACAGCCGATGATGGCGTCTTCGATCACTTTCGTATCGAGGCCGGGCACTTGCGCCACGGCCGACTTGATCGCGTGCACCAGCAGTTCGTCCGGGCGCGTGTTCTTGAACATCCCGCGCGGCGCCTTGCCGATCGGCGTGCGGCTCGCGGCGACGATGTATGCGTCTTGCAATTGCTTTGTCATTTAAAGCTCCTATGTCGACGGGAGTTAGCGCTTTAGCGTCTACTCCCGTCCCATGCAGTCTCGTTGCGGTCGGCCAGAGTTGGCGCTTCAGCACTTACTCTGGCCCCATGCAATTTATTGCGGTCGCTCGCTGCGTTAGTTGCGTACCGGCTTGCCGGTCTGCAGCATGCCCATGATCCGTTCCTGCGTCTTTTGCGTGCCGAGCAGATCGACGAACGCCTGACGCTCAAGTTTGAGCAGCCATTCTTCGTCGACGAGGCTGCCCGCTTCCACGTCACCGCCGCACACCGCTTCCGCGATGCGGCTGGCGATCAGGAAATCGTGCTCGCTGATGAAACGGCCGTCGCGCATGTTGACGAGCGATGCCTTGATGGTCGCAATCGCCGAGCGGCCCGCCACCGGCACTTGCGTGACCCGCAGCGGCGGACGGTAACCCGCGGCGGACAGCGCGCGCGCTTCCTTCTTCGCGATGTCGAGCAGTTCGAACACGTTGAAGACGATCGTGTCGGACGGCTTCAGATAGCCCATCGCGCGGGCGTCGAGTGCCGAGGCCGAGACCTTCGCCATCGCCGCGTTTTCGAACGACTTCTGCACAAACTTCAGCAGGTCGTTGGTCGCGCCGGCCGCGGTTGCGGCTTCCGCTGCGCGCAGTGCCGCTTCCTTCAGACCGCCGCCCGCCGGCACGAGGCCCACGCCGACTTCCACCAGACCGATGTAGCTTTCGATGTGCGCGACACGCTTCGCGCTATGCAGCGCCAGCTCGCAGCCGCCGCCGAGCGCGATGCCCGACACAGCCGAGATGACCGGCACGCTCGCGTACTTCACGCGCAGCATCCCTTGCTGGAATTTCTTCACGAACGGCTCGATGCCCTTCGCGCCGCCCATCATGAACGCGGGCATGGCTTCTTCGAGATTGGCACCTGCGGAGAACGGGCCGCCCGGCGTGCCGAGTTTCAGCGACGTCGGCTGCCACACGACCAGACCCTTGTAGTCCTTCTCGGCCAGTTCGATGGCTTGCGTCAGACCGTCGATCACCGACGGTCCGATCGTGTTCATCTTGCTCTTGAACGATACGATCAGGACGTCGTTCTCGCCTGCACGGTCGTCGACCCACGCGCGCACGGCGTCGGTTTCGAACAGCGTCTTGCCGTAGGTCTTCGGATCAGCCGAGGTTTCGCCGACCAGCGGTGCGCGGAACACCTGCTTGTCGTAGACCGACAGCGACGAGCGCGGCACAAAAGTCTTCGAAGCCGGCGACCACGAACCTTCGTTCGTATGCACGCCACCCTTTTCAGCCACCGGACCTTCCAGCACCCACGACGGCAGCGGCACGTTCGACAGCGCCTTGCCTGCCGCGATGTCTTCCTGCACCCATTCGGCGACCTGCTTCCAGCCGGCCGTCTGCCAGCCTTCGAACGGGCCTTCGTTCCAGCCGAAGCCCCAGCGGATTGCCAGATCGACGTCGCGCGCGTTGTCAGCGATCGATTCCAGATGCACGCCGATGTAGTGATACACGTCGCGGAAAATCGACCACAGGAATTGCGCTTGCGGATGCTCCGATTCGCGCAGCAGCTTCAGACGTTCTGCCGGCGGGCGCTTCAGAATGCGGCCGACCAGTTCGTCCGCTTTCGCGCCGCCGTCAACGTACCCGCCCGTCTTCGGGTCGAGCACCTTGATCGCCTTGCCTTCCTTCTTGTAGAAGCCGCCGCCGGTCTTCTGACCTAGTGCGCCCTTCTTCACGAGTTCAGCCAGCACAGCCGGCGTTTCGTAGACCGGGAAGAACGGGTCGTCCTTCAAAGTGTCCTGCATCGTCTTGATGACATGCGCCATTGTGTCGAGACCGACCACATCAGCCGTACGGAACGTTGCGGACTTCGCGCGACCCAGACGGGAGCCCGTCAGGTCATCCACTTCGTCGAAACGCAGGCCGAACTTCGCGGCTTCGGTGATGACGGCGAGGATCGAGAAAATACCGACGCGGTTGGCGATGAAGTTCGGCGTGTCTTTCGCCCGCACAACCCCCTTGCCGACCACACTCGTCAGGAACGATTCGAGTTGATCGAGGATTTCCGGTCGCGTCGTCGCGGTCGGGATCAGTTCGACCAGATGCATGTAGCGCGGCGGATTGAAGAAGTGCACGCCGCAAAAGCGCGCCTTCAGTTCATCCGAGAAACCGTTCGACAGTTCGGTGATCGACAGACCCGACGTGTTGGTCGCGAAGATCGCATTCGGCGCGATGTGCGGCGATACCTTCTTGTACAGGTCGTGCTTCCAGTCCATGCGTTCGGCGATCGCTTCGATCACGAGGTCGCACTCGGCGAGCTTCTCGATGTCGTCGTCGTAGTTCGCGGGCTGGATGTATTGCGCGTCGTCCTTCACGCCGAACGGCGCGGGCGACAGCTTCTTCAGATTCTCGATCGCCTTCAGCGCGATCGCGTTTTTCGGGCCTTCCTTTGCGGGAAGATCGAACAGCAGCACGGGCACCTTGGCGTTGATCAGGTGCGCTGCGATCTGCGCGCCCATCACGCCGGCGCCGAGCACGGCTACCTTGCGAATGATCAGATTGCTCACGTCGTTCCTCCGGGGAGTTATGCGATGTCGCGTATTTTTCGCGATGTGTGGCTGGCGGCAGCGCCACGCGTTTTAAAGCGCGTGGCGCTTGCCGTGATGTGGCTTTAGAACAGGGACTCTTCGACGTCCATCATCGACTTCGAACCGGCGCGCGCCTGACGGATCGTCATGGCCGTTTCCGGCAGCAGTTTCGCGAAGTAGAAGCGTGCGGTAGCGAGCTTCGCCTTGTAGAACGGGTCGCCCGATGCTTCATTGTCCAGCGCGATACGTGCCATGCGCGCCCAGAAGTACGAGAACACCAGATGGCCGACGGTGCGCAGATACGGCACGGCGGCGGCGCCGACTTCGTCCGGGTTCTGCATGGCCTTCATGCCGATTTCCATCGTCAGCTTCTGCACCTTTTCGCCGATGTCGGCGAGCGGGTTGATGAACTCCTGCATTTCCGGCTTCACGCCTTCGGCTTCGACGAACTCCGACACGAGCTTGCCGAATTTCTTCATCTTCGCGCCCATGTCGCCGAGAATCTTGCGGCCGAGCAGGTCGAGCGCCTGAATCGCGTTGGTGCCTTCGTAGATCATGTTGATACGCGCGTCGCGCACGTATTGCTCCATGCCCCACTCGGCGATGAAGCCGTGGCCGCCATAAATTTGCATGGCATGGTTGGTACTCTCGAACGCGTTGTCCGAGAGGAATGCCTTCAGGATCGGCGTGAGCAGCGCGACGAGGTCAGCAGCTTCTTTACGCACCGATTCGTCGGCGTGCGACAGTTCCTTGTCGATGTGCAGCGCGGACCAGTACGAGAACGCGCGCGCGCCTTCGGCGTAGGCCTTCTGCGTGAGCAGCATGCGGCGCACGTCCGGGTGGACGATGATCGGATCAGCGGCTTTTTCCGGCGCCTTCGGGCCCGTCAGCGAACGCATTTGCAGACGCTCTTTCGCGTACACCAGCGAGTTCTGGTAACCGACTTCGGTCAGACCCAGGCTCTGCATGCCGACACCCAGACGCGCGGCGTTCATCATCACGAACATCGCGTTCAAGCCCTTGTTCGGCTCACCGACCAGCCAGCCCTTCGCGTTGTCGAGATTGATCACGCAGGTTGCGTTGCCGTGAATGCCCATCTTGTGTTCGATGGAGCCGCACTTCACGCCGTTGCGCTCGCCCGGTTCGCCCGCTTCGTTCGGGATGAACTTCGGCACGATGAAAAGCGAAATGCCCTTGGTGCCATTCGGTGCGCCCGGCAGACGCGCGAGCACCAGGTGAACGATGTTCTCTGCGAGATCGTGTTCGCCGCTGGAGATGAAAATCTTCGTGCCGCTGATCGCGTACGAGCCGTCGCTATTCGGTTCGGCCTTGGTGCGCAGGATGCCGAGGTCGGTGCCGCAATGCGGCTCGGTCAGACACATCGTGCCGGTCCAGACGCCCGCGACCAGCTTCGGCAGGTAACGCTGCTGCAGTTCCGGCGTGCCATGCGCGTGCAGACATTCGTACGCGCCATGCGACAGGCCCGGGTACATCGTCCACGCCTGGTTCGCCGAGTTCAGCATTTCATACAGCGCGTTGTTGACGAACGCGGGCAGGCCCTGGCCACCGTATTCCGGATCGCAGCCGAGTGCCGGCCAACCGGCTTCCACATATTGCTTATAGGCTTCCTTGAATCCCTTCGGCGTGGTCACGACGCCGTCGCCGGCGTACGTGCAGCCTTCCTGGTCGCCGCTGTGATTGAGCGGGAACAGCACTTCAGAGCAGAACTTGCCGGCCTCTTCGAGCACGGCGTTGATCGTGTCCGCATCGAGATCCGCGTGCTTCGGCATCTGCTTGATCTCGGCTTCGACGTTAAGCAGCTCGTGCAAAACGAATTGCATGTCGCGCAGCGGCGCGGCGTACTGTCCCATGACTCTCTCTCCCAAGTTTGACAAGGAGCCAGGCTGTTAGCTGAGTCCGTGGATCGGATCTTTCAGCGCCGCTGAATCTGTATAAGTTCGACGGCGTTGCTAACGGCTTTCGCTCTGATACGAAACAATCAATTTTTCCAGCGCGGCCCACGTAAGACGCACTGCATCCGGCAAGTGCAGAAAGCGCGCGTCGTGATGCAGGCCGAGCGTGACGCTGTACAGTTCGAACAGCATCAGCTGCGGATCGGTATCGGCGCGCAGATGCCCTTCTTCCATCGCCTGCGAAATGGCACGAGTGAGCGCGGCACGCCAGATCGTCACGCTCGACACCAGTTGCTCGCGCACCGGGTTGTCTCCGCGGTCGTCATACTCGACCGCGCCGCTGATGTAGATGCACCCAGTAGTGACTTCCTGAATGCGTTTCTCAATCCAGCGGGAGATCATCGCGCGCAAGCGCGGCAATCCACGAGGCTCACGCAAACTCGGGAAAAACACCTCGTCTTCGAAACGACGGTGATATTCGCGCACGACTTCGACCTGCAAATCTTCGCGCGACCCGAAATGCGCGAACACACCGCTTTTGCTCATCTGCATGCGCTCGGCCAGCAACCCAATCGTCAGACCTTCCAGTCCGTCGCGGCTTGCCAGATCAAGTGCTGCTTCGAGAATCGCGACTCGTGTTTGTTCGCCTTTTCGCATAGCTTTTTACCGTTCTAATGTGACCGAAATAAAATCGAACGGCCGTACTATTATTGTGTGCGACCGTCCGCGAAACAAGGACTTTATTAGAAACCGGTTTCTAACCTGGTTTCAATTCTGCGGCATCCGTCAATCAGAGGAAGGAGATTTTTTAGAGGCGTTTGCCTTCTTTTGTTTCCGTTCATTGACACCGCGTCCTTGCGCTTATGTGAGAGAGGAGGAAGGGCTAGTCATAGCCACCCACCGTCAACAGCTTCATCACGGCCCGGTAGGTCGTGTAGGCGAGCCAGTTGAGGGCGCGCTCGCCCGCGGGGCGGGCCTCGTAGCGCGCCTCGTCGATCCGGCGCGAATCCTTGAACGCGGCGAGGATCGCGTCCCGCAGCGCGTCAATCGACGGGTCGTTCACCAGCACCACGTTGGCTTCGTTGTTGAGCATCAGGCTCAACGCGTCGAGGTTCGACGAGCCGACTGTCCCCCAATTCGAATCCACCACCGCGACCTTGCCGTGCAGCAGGGTTTTCTCGTACTCGGCGATCTGCACGCCGGCTTTGAGCAGCGCACGATACAGGAACGGCACGGCGTAATCGAGCGCCCTGAACTCCTTGCGCCCGACGATGAGCTTCACGTCGACGCCGCGCCGCGCCGCGAACACCAGCGCGCGCCGCAGCTTGCGGCCCGGCATGAAGTACGGATTAGCCAGCAGCACTTCGCTGCGCGCCTGGCCGATCGCGGTCAGATACGCTTTTTCGATAGCGCGACGGTTGATCAGGTTGTCACGTGCGACGAAGGCCACGCACGGCTGCCCGCCGGCCCACAGCGTCTCGTTGCGGTTGCGGCGCCGGCGACGCAGGGTGCCGAGCGACGCCATGGCCTTCGGCCCAAGATCGGGCTGAAGCGATTCCAGAGGCCGATGCCCGAGACGGATCCGCTGCCATTGCACCTCGAACGCCTGGCGGATATCGGCTACCACCGGCCCGTGCAGCTCCACTGCGAAATCCCAGCGCCGGTAAAGCAGCTTCTCGCCGTTGTTCTCGTAATCGTCGACGATATTGATGCCACCGCAGTAGCCGAACTGATCGTCCACCACCGCGATCTTGCGGTGCGTACGCGAGAAGCCGAAACGGCCGAACAGATGCGGGTTGTAGATGCGGTGGTCGATGCCGGCGAGCGGCCATTCGTTGAACATCTCAAGGCGCGCGGTGCCGATGCCGTCGGTAATCGCGCGCACCTTCACGCCGCGCGAGGCTGCGCGCAGCAAGGCCGCGCTGACGGCCTGCCCGGCGCTGTCGTTACAGAAGATATAGGTTTCGAGAACCACGTCGCTCTGCGACGCGTCGATGCGTTCGATCAGCGCGGCGAAGAACTCGTCGCCGGAACGCAGCAGCTTGACGTCGTTGCCGCTGGTGAAGCGGTAGCGCTGCCAATAACGGCGGCCGAGCAGCGATTGCCGGAGTCGCGCGAAACGGCGCGCGCCGCCGACGCTCACTGGGCACGCTCCTCGGGCTGGCCATTCAGGCGCCCAGCGAGCCGTTTCGGCAATTGCAGGATCGCGTCGGCATTCGACGACGAAAAGCAGCGCGAGGCCGCCTCTTCATAGGGCAGCCACAGAAACGCGGTGTGCTCGCGCGGCGCGAGCGTTACCTCGAGTTGTTCGGGCACTTCCAGGCTGAACCAATGCTCGGTGTTGTGGACCACGCCTTCGGCATAGCGATGCCGGAACTGGGGGTAGATCTCATATTCGATCGAGTACCGCCAATCGAACAGCGCGCTGTGCGGCACGAGCGTACTGCCGATTACGATGCCGGTTTCCTCGGCCACTTCGCGCGCCGCCGTCTCAATGAAGGGTTCGTCGAGCTGGTCTTTCGAACCGGTCACCGATTGCCAGAAATCCGCGTGATCGGCACGCCGGATCAACAGCACATCGAGCGCGGGCGTATGGATGACGACGAGTACGGATTGCGGGATCTTCGGCGGTTTCAGCATGGCGTAAAAACTGGGCGCAACGCTTGCGCGGTACATGTCGGCGAGTGGTCCGATGAGCGGTCGAGACCGGTTGCTGCGACTGTAACGCAAAAAACGAAAAAGGCGCATCACGCGCCTTTTTCGTTTGCTTCTTCAATCGCTTCTTCGTCCCACTTGGGCTGCCGGTCTTCAGACAGCCCGCGTTCGGCTCAGCTTAGACCTTCGGTTCCGGCTGACGCAGACGGATGTGCAACTCGCGCAGCTGGCGCTCGTCCACTTCGCTCGGCGCCTGCGTGAGCAGACACTGCGCGCGTTGCGTCTTCGGGAACGCGATCACGTCGCGAATCGAATCGGCGCCGGCCATCATCGTGATGATGCGGTCCAGACCGAATGCGATACCGCCGTGCGGCGGCGCGCCATATTGCAGCGCGTCGAGCAGGAAGCCGAACTTGGCTTGCGCTTCTTCCGCGTTGATCTTCAGCGCGCGGAACACCTTGCTCTGCACTTCTTCACGGTGGATACGCACCGAACCGCCGCCGATTTCCCAGCCGTTCAGCACCATGTCGTAGGCCTTTGCCAAGCAACGTGCCGGATCCGTTTCCAGATACTCGAGGTGCTCGTCCTTCGGGCTCGTGAACGGGTGATGCGCGGCGACGTAGCGGTTGTCTTCCTCGTCGTACTCGAACATCGGGAAGTCGACCACCCACAGAGGCTTCCAGCCGGATTCGACCAGACCGTTGGCCTTGCCGAATTCCGAATGACCGATCTTCAGACGCAGCGCGCCCAGGCTGTCGTTCACCACCTTCGCGCGATCCGCCGCAAAGAAGATGATGTCGCCGTCTTGCGCGCCGGTGCGCTCGATGATCGCCTTGACCGCTTCGTCGTGCAGGTTCTTGACGATCGGGCTTTGCAGACCGTCACGCCCCTTCGCCACTTCGTTGACCTTGATCCACGCCAGGCCCTTCGCGCCGTAGATGCGCACGAATTCCGTATAGCTGTCGATGTCGCCACGCGAGAGCTCGCCGCCCTTCGGCACGCGGATCGCCGCGACGCGGCCATCTTTCGTGTTGGCCGGCGTGCTGAACACCTTGAAGTCGACGTCCTTGACGGCGTCGGTCAGGTCGGTGAATTCGAGCTTGACGCGCAGGTCCGGCTTGTCCGAACCGAAGCGGCGCATCGCTTCCGAGTACTCCATGACCGGGAATTTCTCGGCCAGTTCGACGCCGATCGTTTCCTTGAACACGTGACGGATCATCGCTTCGAACAGATCGCGGATTTCCTGTTCCGACAGGAACGAGGTTTCGCAGTCGATCTGCGTGAATTCCGGCTGACGGTCAGCGCGCAGGTCCTCGTCGCGGAAGCACTTGACGATCTGGTAGTAGCGATCGAAGTTAGCGACCATCAGCAACTGCTTGAACAGCTGCGGCGATTGCGGCAGCGCGAAGAACTGACCCGGGTTGGTACGCGACGGCACGAGGTAATCGCGCGCGCCTTCCGGCGTGCTCTTGGTGAGCATCGGCGTTTCGATGTCGATGAAGCCCAGCGAGTCCAGATACTTGCGCACTTCGATCGCGACGCGGTAACGCAGACGCAGGTTGTGCTGCATCTGCGGACGGCGCAGGTCGAGCACACGGTGCGTGAGGCGCGTGGTTTCCGACAGGTTGTCGTCGTCGAGCTGGAACGGCGGCGTGATCGATGGGTTCAGCACGATCAGTTCATGGCACAGCACTTCGATCTTGCCGCTCTTGAGCGAGGCGTTCGTCGTGCCTTCCGGACGGGCGCGAACCACGCCCTTGATCTGCAGGCAGAACTCGTTGCGGACGCCTTCGGCCGTCTTGAACATCTCCGCGCGATCCGGATCGCAGACGACCTGAACGAGGCCTTCGCGGTCGCGCAGGTCGATGAAGATGACGCCGCCATGGTCGCGGCGGCGGCTTACCCAGCCACACAGCGAGACGGATTGGCCCAGCAGTTCTTCGGTCACCAGACCGCAGTATTCAGATCTCATCGACATGATGTTTGTCTTTCGTTTTGCATTAGTTGAACGGCGCGCAGCAATCAAACACGGCGTGAAACGCTGCGCACCGGCATTACAGCGGAGGCTCGACTGTCGTGCGGCGCACCGGCGCGGGCGGCGACGGCACGGACGGCGCCACGACGCCCATCGAGACGATGTACTTGAGCGCAGCGTCGACCGTCATGTCGAGCTCGATCACTTCGCTCCTCGGCACCATCAGGAAGAAGCCGGACGTTGGGTTCGGCGTAGTCGGCACATACACGCTGACGTGATCTTCTTTCAAGTGGTTGACCACGTCGCCGCCCGGAATGCCGGTCAGAAACGCAATCGTATAGGAACCGCGGCGCGGGTACTCGATCAGGAGCGCCTTGCGAAACGCATTGCCGCTGCTCGACAACAAGGTGTCCGACACCTGCTTCACGCTGGTGTAGATCGGGCCGACCACCGGAATGTGAGCGACCACGACTTCCCACCACTTCACGAGCTTCTGGCCGATGAAGTTTTGCGTCAACAGCCCGACGACAAAGATGAACGCCAGCGTCAGCACCGCGCCGAGGCCCGGCAAACGGAAGCCGAGCGCACGCTCCGGCTGCCATGAGGTCGGCAGCAGCAACAGCGTCTGGTCCATCGTGCCGATGATCAGGCCGAGCACCCACAGTGTGATAGCCAGAGGCACCAGCACCAGCAGGCCAGTCAGGAACACCGATTTGAGCGTCGTTTTTTTCGTCGTCATGTGTACCGCCAGAAAGCCGCGCGAGCCGATACCCGACGCGCGGCGTGTGCGCCGCCCCTGAGGGCGGCAGTCCCACTAGGCGCTGCCGGAACCGCTCGAACTCGCCGATGCGGCGGGTGCGGCAGCAGGCGCGGCAGGCGTTGCGGCTGCGCCCGATGAAGCGGCGGCCGCCGTGCCATTGGCCGGAGCCGTGTCGGATTTCGCTGCGCCGTTATTCCCGGCTGCGGCGTTCTCGCCCGAATTCGCATTCGAGCCGCCATCCGCGTCGGGCTTGGCCGGCGCGCTCGCGCCGCCGTTACCGCCGCGGAAATCGGTTACATACCAGCCGGAGCCCTTCAACTGGAAACCGGCAGCAGTCACCTGCTTGCGAAATGTGTCTTTCCCGCACTCGGGACACTGCGTCAACTGGGGGTCGCTCATCTTCTGAAGCACGTCCTTCCCGAAGCCGCATGACTCGCAACGATAAGCGTAGATCGGCATGAACTTTTCCCTACTGAAATCTTGTAAACGCTTGCAAAGCCTTGAATTATAGCCGCATATGGCTAGTCACCCGCGAATTTCGGGGACGAGCGCCAGACGCAGCCGCCGTTCACCTAAATGGGGGCGGCCGCTATCGAATCAAGTGCGGCCTGAACCACCGTCAAACGCGGCGGCGGCGTGCTCAACCACGACGGCGCCAGGTCATCCAGCGCTCGCGGCCGGCAAAGACGGCAATCGAGTCGTTCACGGCTTCATCTTCGATCAGATCGAAGTGCGGCATGAGCAACGCGTCGAGTTCAGCGCGCTCGATGCCGAACGGCGGCCCTTTCTGCGTCGCGCCGATGAAATAGAAACCCGCCAGCAACGCGCCAGCTGGCAACAACTCGGCCATCCGTTGCGCGTAGTCTGCACGGCGTGCCAACGGCAGCGCGCACAGGAACGCGCGCTCGTAGATCCATGCCGGCGTGAACGGCGGCTCATAAGCGAAGAAGTCAGCCTGCTCGACCAGTTGCGCATGCTGCGCGCCCAATTGCTCGCGCGCGGCCGCTACGGCGGCCGGCGAGAAATCGATCGCCCGAACTGGATTACCTTGCTGCGCTAGCCATAGCGCTTCGTAGGCACTGCCGCAACCCGGAATCAGTACCGCGGCGTCGCGATGCCGCTCGGCGAACGCCTGAAACGCCGCCGGCACGCCAGCCTGATCCCACGGCGTGAATTGGCGCTCGAAGCGTTCGTCCCAGAACTCAGGCGAGTTGGGGTCGCGGGTCGCGAAGTCGGGCGCGGGAGGCTGGGTCGGGTCGCTCATCAGATGCCTCGTATGGATCAGGATCGGGATCACCCGCCGTAGGCGAACGCCAGAAACGCTCGCGCCAGCACCGCGCCGACGCCCACCGCCACGCCGAACAGCAGCAGCCCTTGCAGCAACCGGTTGGTGCGCTTTTGCTCAAGCAGAATCTGGCGAATCATGTCGTCGTTCGCGCCGCGAGTGTTGTCATGACGGGCAGCCAGCACGTGATGGATCAGGCGCGGCAACTGCGGCAGCGTCTTGCTCCACTGCGGCGCCTCGATCTTCAGCCGCTCGTACCAGCCGCGCAGACCGATCTGCTCGTTCATCCAGCGCTCGAGATAGGGCTTGGCCGTCTTCCACAAGTCCAGTTCAGGATCGAGCGAGCGGCCGAGCCCTTCCACGTTCAGCATGGTTTTTTGCAGCAGCACCAGTTGCGGCTGGATTTCCACATTGAAGCGGCGCGAGGTCGAGAACAGGCGCATCAGCACCTGGCCGAGCGAAATATCCTTCAACGCGCGGTCGAAATAGGGCTCGCAAACCGCGCGGATCGCGCTTTCCAGTTCTTCGACACGCGTAGTAGGCGGCACCCAGCCGGACTCCAGATGCAGCGTGGCGACGCGGTGGTAATCACGTTTGAAGAAAGCGAGAAAGTTCTGTGCGAGGTAGTTCTTATCGAAGTCCGACAGCGCGCCGATGATGCCGAAGTCGAGCGCGATATAGCGGCCGAAGTGTGCCGGATCGAGGCTCACCTGAATGTTGCCCGGGTGCATGTCGGCGTGAAAAAAACCGTCGCGGAATACCTGGGTGAAGAAAATCTCGACGCCTTCGCGCGCCAGCTTCGGAATATCGACGCCGGCCGCACGCAACGTCTCCACCTGGCTGATCGGCACCCCGACCATGCGCTCCATCACCAGTACCGTGGGCGTGCAGAACTCCCAATACATCTCCGGCACCAGCAGCAGATCGAGCCCGGCGAAGTTGCGGCGCAACTGGCTGCCGTTAGCCGCTTCGCGCATCAGATCGAGTTCGTCGTGCAAGTACTTGTCGAATTCGGCGACCACCTCGCGCGGCTTGAGGCGCTTGCCGTCTGCCCATAGGCGCTCGGCCCAGACGGCGATGTCGCGCAGCAAGGCCAGGTCGGAGTCGATCACCGGCAGCATGTTCGGGCGGAGCACCTTCACGGCGACCGCCTTGCCCGCGTGCTGCCCTGCTTTCACCTTCGCAAAGTGAACCTGCGCGATCGATGCACTCGCCACCGGCACTCGCTCGAAATCGTCGAACAGCACGTCGACCGGCGCCCCGAGCGACTTCTCGACCAGCCCGATCGCCACCGCCGAATCGAACGGCGGCACCTGATCCTGCAGCTTGGCCAGTTCATTGGCGATATCGACCGGCAGCAGATCGCGCCGCGTGGACAGCACCTGGCCGAACTTGACGAAGATCGGCCCGAGGCTTTCGAGCGCGAGCCGCAAGCGCACGCCCGGCGGCGCGTCGAACTTGCGACCGATGGTGGTGATTCGCAGCAGCAGACGCACACGCCGGTCGTTGACGCGGCTGAGCATCATCTCATCGAGACCGAATCGAATGACCGTGAAGAAAATCTTGAGGAAACGCAGAAAACGCATAGTTGTGCCCAGTGACTAGCGCGTGCCGCGCGACGTGGCGGCGCCGCCCGGCGCATTGGCGCCGTGGGCTTCGACCTTCTGTTCAAGACGCTCGATGCGCTTTTCCACGCGCGCCAAAGCATCGCGGGCGCGGGCCAGTTCGACGTTGAAGTCTTCAAGCGCTGCGCGGCGCACCAGTTGTGGATTTTCGTCGAGAAGATATTCGGCGGCTGTGTCGAGCAGATTGCGCCCGGTACGCCGTGCGTGTTCGCCGACCGTACGCACGACCGACGCGACCCGCCACGCCGGACCGTCGCCGATCAGCTTCGCCAGATCTTCTTCCGGCTCCCAGCGCAGATGCTCGGCGAGCTTGGCGATCACCGTCGCAAACTCGGCGTCGCCTTCGATCTTCACGTGCTTCATCACGGCGGCCTGGCCGCCTTGCACGAAGGCCGGCAACGCATCGGACGGCACCGAGATGATCACATCGAACTGTTGCGCCTCGGTTTCGTCGACCGCGCCCAGGTAGCCGTCCGGTTGCACCAGCAGCATCAGCACGACCGGCGGACAGGACAGTCTCGCGGTCTTGCCCGCGTACGGGGCGAGGCGCTCACGAGCCCACGATTCGCGGGCGAGCAGGTGATTGACGGCAGCAGCGAAGGGCTTGGCGGCGAGGGTCATTGAAAGTGGCAAGAAAAAACCCGCGCAGGCAAGGTGCCCGCGCGGGTTCCTATTGTAACGTCCGTTCGCTTCGCGGCTTGCTATGCCGAACGGCCAATGCTTTGTGCGAAGTCAGGGCAAGCAGTGCTGCCTCGGCTCCGTCTCGCTGCTGCCTTAGTGCTGTGCCACCTGCTGAATGCCGGCCAGCAGCCAGCCTTCGCCAGGCCGGTTCGACTTTGTCAGGTTCCAGACCTCGACGAACGGCTCAGCCGCTGCACCGGCCGTTTCGCGGATCAAGCCAGAGAAGCGCACGCTGGCGAAGTATTCGGTCGCGCGTTCTTCAACGCCCAGCAACTCCGCGTTCAGCTGCACCACGTCCGTCTGATTGGACTCGGCACCGCGCGAGTTCAGATCGACCTTCACTTCGGCGAACATTTCCGGCGTGGTGAATTCGCGGATGTCTTCCGAGTTGCCGACGTCCCACGCAGCTTGCAGGCGCACGAAGTAGACCTTGGCGTTACGCAGGAACGCTTCCGAATCGAAGCCCGCCGGTACGGCCGGGGCCGTGTTGATGGACGGCGTGCTCAGCGGGTTGCCTTGCGGCTCGAGGTACGAGCCCGTGGGCGGAGCGGTGTAGCTCGGTTCCTGCGCGTAGCCGGTGCCGCCCGAATTCAACGACGGCGAGCCGCCCGCATACGCCGGTTGCGCCGCATCGCGCTTGCGGCCCATGAAGCGGCGGACCAGCCAGATGCCGATCATCGCAATGACCGCGATCACGATGATGTTGGCCATGGCGCCAGCGAACGCGCCGCCCAGACCGAAATGCGACAACAGCGCCGCGATACCGAGGCCGGCCGCGAGACCGGCAATCGGGCCAAGCCAGCGCGAGCGGTTAGGCGCCGCGGCCGGCGTCGGCGCGGGCGCCGGTGCCGGCTGCGCGCGCTGCTGCATGGCCTGATTGCTTTGGGAAGGTTGCGACGGGGTCGACTGTTGCTGAACCGTGTTCGACTGACGGCCGAGACTACGGCCACCGCCCATGCGGCGGGCTTCCGCATCGAGCGAGGCGAGAGAGCCGGCCATGATCAGACCGACCATCGCGATCAGTCCGATTCTTCTCACCAACGACCGCCCAACCTTACGGGGAGATAACACACCTGAATCGGACATTTTCGTACTTTCCTTTAAAAATCGATGGGTTAGGAACCCTAGTATTTGGTCCCCACATGTAAAGCTACCACGCCAGCTGACAAATTGTAATATTTGACGCCGTCCAGGCCCGCTTGTTCCATCATTGTTTTTAAAGTTTCCTGGTCCGGATGCATCCGGATCGATTCCGCCAGGTAACGGTAGCTCTCAGCGTCCTTCGCAAAACGGTCGCCGAGCCACGGCAGCACCTTGAACGAATAGACGTCGTAGACCTTTTTAAGCGGATCCCACACCTTCGAGAACTCCAGCACCAGCAGACGGCCTGCCGGTTTCAACACGCGCCGCATCTCGGCCAGCGCCACATCCTTGTGCGTCATGTTGCGCAAGCCGAAGGCCACGGTCACTACGTCGAAGTAATTGTCCGGAAAGGGGATCTTTTCAGCATCGCAGAGCAGCGCCGGCGTGATCACGCCCTTGTCCAGCAGGCGGTCGCGGCCCACGCGCAGCATCGATTCATTGATGTCGGTGTGCCAGACTTCCCCGGTCTCGCCCGCCTGTTTGGCGAACGCCTTCGACAGATCGCCCGTGCCCCCCGCAATATCGAGCACCTTGAAGCCCGGCCGGACGTTGGCCTGGGCGATCGTGAACATCTTCCACGCCCGGTGCAACCCGCCCGACATCAGGTCATTCATCAAGTCGTAGTTGGAGGCGACCGAGTGGAACACGCCCGCCACCTTCTGCGCTTTTTCCTGTTCGTCGACCGATTGAAAGCCGAAGTGGGTTTTGCTCATCGCGCTCGTCCTTTCGCGTATTCTGAAATGTTGCGCCGCATCAGTGCGGCGATCAGGGCGAATCGTATCAGTGACAGTGCCCGTGCGCAGCACCAGCTGCCGCCATCGGCGCATCGCGGTCGACGCCGGCCGCTGCCAGTTTGGCGAGATAGTTGCGCCAGAGTTCATCCTGACGGACGGCCATGTCGTGCAGCAGGTCCCAGGAATAGATACCGGTGGCGTGCCCGTCGGAGAAAGTCGGCTGTACCGCATAATTGCCGACGCCTTCGATCATCGTGATCGTGACGTCACGCTTGCCGGTTTGCAGCGTCTCCTGGCCGGGCCCGTGGCCCATCACTTCGGCTGACGGCGAATACACCCGCAGCAGTTCGAACGGCAGGCGATACGTTTCGCCGTTTGCGTATTGCAATTCGAGTACGCGCGATTTGGAATGCACGACCACGCCGGTCGGCACGGGGGTATCGGGAGTCAGTCCACTCATGTTGACCTCATAAAGAAAACGCCCGGCCGCCCCAAGTTTTCCGCCCCGCAGGAAGTCCCCCCGGGGATTGCCCCCTCGGGGACTTGGTGCGAAGCGACAGGTTTGGGGGTGCTCAGCCAAGCGCCTGTTCGATTTCCTGTCGGACCGCTTCGCGCAGCAGGGTAGCTTGCGCGCGGCGCGACGACAGCATGGCCTCGGACACCGTGCGTTGGCGCGGCGCCCAGATCGGCAGCGGGAAGTGAGCGTCGTTCGAAAAACGCGGAATCACATGCCAATGCACGTGCGGGACCTGGTTGCCGAGGCTCGCCAGGTTGACCTTCACCGGCTGAAGAATGCGTCGGATCGCACGCTCGACCGCGTACACGGCCCGCATCACGCGATCGCGGTCGGTTCCGGCGAGATCGGAAAACTCGGCGACATGCTTGTTCCAGATCACCCGACAAAAGCCCGGGTAATCGTGTTCGTCGGCGAGGACGACACGCAAGGTGTCGTCCTGCCACAGCACATCGCCGCCATCTTCACGGCAAAAAACGCAGTCCATCGTCGTCCTCAGGCAAAAATCGTCAGTCGTGCCATTAAACCAGCACGCGCTCGATTCCGCCATTGTTCGCCCGCTGGACGTAATCCGCCATCCAGTCTTCGCCCAGCACGTGACGTGCCATCTCGACGACGATGTAGTCCGCCTCGGTGCCCGCGTCGTCGTTATAGCGCGACAGCCCTTGCAGGCAGGATGGGCAGCTCGTCAGGATCTTCACGTCGGTGGCGCCATTTGGCTGCGGGCCGTCGCCCGCCTTGAGCACGGAGCCGTTCGGCGCGCCCGCCGCGCCGGCCGACGCGTTAGCCGTATTGATCGCGTTCGCGCCCGCTTCGCCCACCAACGGAATGCCGCGCAACTTGGCCGCACCCTTGCGCATTTCCTCCTCCTTGCGGAAGCGAACTTGCGTCGAAATATCCGGGCGCGTCACCGCGAGTGTGCCGGATTCGCCACAGCAGCGATCGTTCTTCTCGATCTTGTAGCCGTCCTTCTCCGACCCCATCAGTTCATTGACGAGCTTGACCGGGTCCATCGTCTTGATCGGCGAGTGACACGGGTCGTGATACATGTAGCGCACGCCGTTGACGCCTTCGAGCTTGATGCCCTTCTCGAGCAGAAACTCGTGAATGTCGATGATCCGGCAGCCCGGGAAGATCTTTTCGAATTCGTACCCGGCGAGCTGGTCGTAACACGTACCGCACGACACCACCACCGTCTTGATGTCGAGATAGTTCAGCGTATTCGCGACGCGGTGGAACAGCACGCGGTTATCCGTGACGATCTGCTCAGCCTTGTCGAACTGGCCCGAGCCGCGCTGCGGGTAACCGCAACACAGGTAGCCCGGCGGCAGCACGGTTTGTACGCCCGCTTCCCACAGCATGGCTTGCGTCGCCAGACCCACTTGCGAGAACAGCCGCTCGGAGCCGCAGCCCGGGAAGTAGAACACGGCCTCCGTATCGGCGTTGGTCGTCTTCGGATTGCGGATGATCGGGACGATCTTGTTGTCTTCGATATCGAGCAACGCGCGCGCGGTTTTCTTCGGCAGATTGCCCGGCATCTTCTTGTTCATGAAGTGGATCACCTGCTGCGTGACCGGCGGCTTGCCGACCGTAGCCGGCGGGTGCGCCGTCTGCTTCTTCGCGAACTTCTTCAGCACGTCGTTGCCGAGGCGCTGCGCCTTGTAGCCGATGCCCATCATCGCCGTGCGCGCGAGGTTGATGGTCTGCGGGTTGGTAGCGTTGAGGAAGAACATGCCGGCCGCGTTGCCCGGATTGAACTTCTTCTTGCCCATCTTGCGCAGCAGGTTGCGCATGTTCATCGTCACGTCGCCGAAGTCGATCTTCACCGGGCACGGCGTCACGCATTTGTGACAGACGGTGCAGTGATCGGCCACATCGTTGAACTCATCCCAATGCTTGATCGACACGCCGCGGCGGGTCTGCTCTTCGTACAGGAACGCCTCGACCAGCAAGGAAGTGGCGAGAATCTTGTTGCGCGGGCTGTACAGCAGGTTCGCGCGCGGCACGTGAGTCGCGCACACCGGCTTGCACTTACCACAACGCAAACAGTCCTTGATCGACTCGGAAATCGCGCCGATGTCGGACTGCTGCATGATCAGCGATTCGTAGCCCATCAGGCCGAAGCTCGGCGTGTAGGCGTTGCGCAGATCAGCGCCTTCGAGCAGCTTGCCCGCATTGAAGCGGCCATGCGGATCGACGCGCTGCTTGTAGGCGCGGAATTCGCCGATTTCCTCGTCGGTCAGGAACTCGAGCTTGGTAATACCGATGCCGTGCTCGCCGGAGATCACGCCGTCGAGCGAACGCGCCAGCTTCATGATGCGCGCGACCGCCGTGTGGGCGTCCTGCAGCATCTCGTAGTTGTCAGAGTTGACCGGCAGGTTCGTGTGGACGTTGCCGTCGCCCGCGTGCATGTGCAGCGCGACGAACACGCGGCCACGCAGTACCTTCTTGTGGATCGCCTGGGCTTCTTCAAGGATCGGCTTGAATTCGCCGCCGTTGAAGATCTGACGCAATTCAGCCCGGATCTCCGCCTTCCACGACACGCGCACCGTGCGGTCTTGCGTGATATGGAACACGGTCGCATCCGGCTGCGCGTCCGCGCGATCGGCGAACTTCTCCGCCAGCCCTTCGTAACCGAGGCCGACCAGATAGTGCTGCGCTTCACGCAAGGACAGATCGAGCTTGTCGCGCAGGAATTCCCAGCGCGTGCGCACTTTCGTCAGCAGATCGAGCGCCTGTTGCACGCGATCTTCGAGCAACTCTGCGCTCGGGATTTCGTTGGCGTCGTCGCTCTTGCCGAGCGGCAGCTTGCCGCCCTTGAAGAACGCTTCGAGCGCGTCGACCAACTGCAGCTTGTTCTTGATCGACAACTCGATATTGATGCGCTCGATGCCGTCGGTGTACTCACCCATCCGGTCGAGCGGAATCACCACGTCTTCGTTGATCTTGAACGCGTTGGTGTGCTTGGCGATCGCGGCGGTGCGGCTGCGGTCGAGCCAGAAACGCTTGCGCGCCTCGGCGTTGACCGCGACGAAACCTTCGCCGCTCTTGCCGTTGGCCATGCGCACGACTTCCGAGGTGGCGTGCGCGACCGCGTCCGCGTCGTTGCCGACGATGTCGCCGATCAGCACCATCTTCGGAAACGCGTTGCGCTTGCTCTTGGTCGCATAGCCGACCGCGCGCAGATAACGTTCGTCCAGATGCTCGAGGCCGGCGAGAATTGCGCCGCCCTGCTTCGACGTTTCGAACAGATAGTCTTTGATCTCGACGATGCTCGGAATCGCTTCACGGGCTTGACCGAAGAATTCGAGGCAGACCGTGCGCGTATGCGCCGGCATCTTGTGCAGCACCCAGCGCGCCGACGTGATCAGCCCGTCGCAGCCTTCTTTCTGCACGCCCGGCAGACCGGCCAGGAATTTGTCGGTCACGTCCTTGCCAAGACCTTCCTTACGGAACACGCGGCCCTTGATGTTGAGCGCTTCCGTGCGCAGCAGCTTTTCGCCCGGCGCGTGGCTGCCGTCGAACCACTTCAGCTCGAAACGCGCGACTTCGATGTCGTGGATCTTGCCCATGTTGTGGTCGAGGCGTGTGACTTCGAGCCAGTTCCCTTCCGGGTCGACCATGCGCCACCAGGCGAGGTTGTCGAGCGCCGTGCCCCACAACACCGCTTTCTTTCCGCCCGCGTTCATCGCGACGTTGCCACCGACGCAGGATGCATCCAAAGAAGTCGGATCGACGGCGAACACGAAGCCGGCCTGCTCGGCCGCTTCGGTCACGCGGCGCGTGACCACGCCTGCACCGGAGAAAATCGTCGCCACCTTGCGATCGACGCCCGGCAGTTCGGTCATTTCGACCGCGCCCAGTTGTTCGAGCTTCTCAGTGTTGATGACGGCCGAGAACGGCGTAAGCGGCACCGCGCCGCCTGTGTAGCCCGTGCCGCCTCCGCGCGGAATCACGGTCAGACCGAGCTCGAAACACGCCTTGATCATGCCGGCGATCTCGGCCTCGG
This sequence comes from Paraburkholderia polaris, assembly GCF_012927345.1. Lineage (GTDB taxonomy): Bacteria > Pseudomonadota > Gammaproteobacteria > Burkholderiales > Burkholderiaceae > Paraburkholderia > Paraburkholderia polaris. Next base: position 4,764 of record NZ_JABBGJ010000054.1, on the reverse strand, counting down.
TATCCGGCGTCAGCACGACAAACGGATACTCGACACGCCAGTCGGTCGCGTCGGTCACGTGCGAGACGCGGGACAGGCCGTCGAACTTGATGTTGTCTTTTTCGGTGACCTTGCCCAGTACCTTGTTCGCGCGACGGCGCAGATCGAAGGTCTTCTGGAATTCGCTCTCGAAATCGTCGACGGCGCGGCGTGCAGCCGCAACCAGCGTTTCAACGCGAGCGGCCCGATCGATGCCCGCTTCATCGCCGTGCTCGACCAGATCGGCGCGACGGCGCTTTTCGATCTCGGTCAGCCGATGGTGCAGCGCCTCGATCAGCAGCGCGCGGCGTTTCGGATTGTCGAGCAGGTCGTCTTGCAGGTAAGGATTGCGGCGCACGACCCAGATGTCGCCGAGCACTTCATACAGCATCCGCGCCGAGCGGCCGGTGCGGCGTTCCGCGCGCAGTTCGGCCAAAGCCGCCCAGGCTTCGTCGCCGAGCAGACGGATGACGATTTCGCGGTCGGAAAACGACGTGTAGTTATAGGGAATTTCGCGCAAACGCGCTTCGGGATCGGCGGCCACCGCAATGGCGGCCCCGTGCGGATCGAAAACTTGAGGTGCGTTCATGTTCGGACGACTCGGTGGGTCAACCGGGCGCGCTCATCTCTGTGAGGCGCCGGCGGACGATGCGCGTGGAGCGCAATGCTGGAAATCTTCTTGGGGAGCGAAGCGCAACCGACGGCCTACCCACATCGGTCGCTTCACGGCGCTCAGAGACAGCTACACGATCGTGCTTGGCGGACGTGACGCTCCGCCGCGGGGCAAGACTCACGCGGGACGGGCATCAAATGGGCGATCCGAGGCTGCCAGTGCATCTTCCGATCCTTATTCCAAAATGGAATTCTACCCCATGATCCAGCCGCGCGTTGACGCCTGAAATGGGAGTTGTGGCGGGACTTCGGGCGTTTTTGGGTTGAACAGCGCCCACCAGCGCATACGAATAATTCTTCGACCGAACGGTCGGGCGGTCCTTTTCCGACATCCCTCGGGCGTACGCCGAGGGTTCGCTGAAGGCCAGAGCGCACACCGTTGGCGCTATCATTGACCCTTTCCCGTCTCACAAAGCGCTCCGCGCCACCCGCATGGCTTCCCACGACTACCTGAAGAAAACCCTGACCGCGCGCGTCTACGACGTGGCCCGCGAGACCGAACTCGAACGCGCGCCGAATCTGTCGGCACGGCTCTCCAATCCGGTCTATCTGAAGCGCGAGGACAACCAGCCGGTGTTCTCGTTCAAGGTGCGCGGCGCGTACAACAAGATGGCGCACATTCCGGCGGACGCGCTGGAGCGGGGCGTGATTACCGCGTCGGCGGGCAATCATGCGCAGGGCGTGGCGCTGTCGGCGGCCCGCATGGGCGTGAAGGCGATCATCGTTGTGCCGGTGACAACGCCGCAGGTGAAGGTCGATGCGGTGCGCGCGCATGGCGGGGCGACGGTCGAAGTCGTACAGTTCGGCGAGTCCTATAGCGATGCGTACGGACATGCAGTGAAACTGCAGGAAGAGCGCGGCCTGACTTTCGTCCATCCGTTCGACGATCCGTACGTGATCGCCGGCCAGGGCACGGTCGCGATGGAGATTCTCAGCCAGCATCAAGGCCCGATTCACGCGATCTTCGTGCCGATCGGCGGCGGGGGCCTGGCGGCAGGCGTGGCTGCGTACGTGAAATCGGTGCGTCCGGAAATCAAGGTGATCGGCGTACAGACCGATGACTCGTGCGCGATGGCCGCGTCGCTGAAAGCAGGTGAACGCGTCACGCTGAACGAAGTCGGGCTGTTCTCGGACGGCACCGCGGTAAAGCTGGTGGGCGAGGAAACCTTCCGCCTGTGCAGCGAATATCTCGACGACGTGCTGCTCGTGAACACCGACGCGCTGTGCGCGGCGATCAAGGACGTGTTCCAGGACACCCGCAGCGTTCTTGAACCAGCTGGCGCGCTGGCCGTGGCTGGGGCCAAGCAATATGCCGAGCGCGAAGGTCTCGAGAACCAGACGCTGATTGCGATCACGTCCGGCGCGAACATGAATTTCGACCGCATGCGTTTCGTGGCCGAGCGTGCTGAAGTCGGTGAAGCGCGCGAAGCCGTGTTCGCCGTGACGATCCCTGAAGAGCGCGGCAGTTTCCGCCGTTTCTGCGAACTGGTGGGCACGCGCAGCGTCACCGAGTTCAACTACCGAATTGCGGACGCGAATTCAGCCCATATCTTTGTCGGCGTGCAGATCCGCAATCGCAGCGAATCGGCGCAGATCGCCGGTGCATTTGAAGCACACGGCTTTGCCACCGTCGATCTGACCTTCGATGAACTGTCGAAGCAGCACATCCGCTACATGGTCGGCGGCCGTTCGCCTTTGGCGCATGACGAACGCCTGTTCCGCTTCGAGTTTCCCGAGCGGCCGGGCGCGTTGATGAAGTTCCTGTCGTCGATGGCGCCGAACTGGAATATCAGCCTGTTCCACTACCGCAACCAGGGCGCGGACTACAGTTCGATCCTGGTCGGCATCCAGGTGCCGGAGAGCGAGAACAGCGAGTTCGAACGCTTTCTGACGACGCTCGGCTATCCGTACTGGGAAGAGACGAAAAACCCCGTGTACCGCTTGTTCCTCGCTTGATTTTTTTGGACTGAAACGCGCAGATGGCTCTTTCGCTCGTCGACAAACTGGTGGTGGCAATCTCGTCGCGCGCGCTGTTCGACTTCGAGGAAGAGAACTGCGTGTACGAGAAAGGCAACCTGCGGGCGTATGAAGCGTTGCAGCGCGAGCGGCTGGCGGTGCCCGCCAAACCGGGCGTGGCGTTTCCGCTGATCCGCAAGCTGCTGGCGTTGAATGCAGGCGGCCATCGCGTCGAAGTGGTGATCCTGTCGCGCAGCGATCCGATCAGCGGACTGCGCGCATTTCATTCGTGCAGGGAGTATGGGCTGGCGATCGAGCGTGGTGTGTTCACGCGTGGACGCGCGCCATTCGGTTATCTGAAGCCGTTGAACGCCTCGCTGTTTTTGTCCGCGAACCAGGACGATGTGCGCGACGCATTGGCCGCCGGATTTCCGGCCGCGCGCGTCTTGCCAGAATCGGCGAAAATGGCGAGTACGTATCCGGACGAGATCCGGATTGCCTTCGACGGCGACGCTGTGCTGTTTTCCGACGAAGCCGAGCGGGTGTTTCAGAAAGATGGCCTGCGAGCGTTCGTCGGCCATGAGATTCACAACAAGGATTTGCCGCTCGCGGATGGGCCTTTGAAGCCGTTGCTCGAAGCGCTGCACCGGCTGCAGAAACTCGCGGATGAAGCCGCGCCGATGCATATTCGTACGGCATTGGTGACAGCGCGCTCAGCTCCGGCGCATGAGCGCGCGATCCGCACATTGATGGCGTGGAACATCGAAATCGACGAAGCGATGTTCCTCGGCGGCCTCGACAAGAGCGCGTTTTTGCGCGAGTTCGAGCCGGACTTTTTCTTCGACGACCAAATTGGCCATTGCGAATCGGCCCGCGTCGTGACGGCGACGGGGCACGTGCTGAGTGGCATCGTGAACGCATCATGACACCCGAACAATCACCGCTGGGTAAGGCTTCCACTTACACCGAACAATATGACGCTTCCCTGCTCTTTCCGATTGCCCGGAAGAATGCGCGCGAGGCGATTGGGATTGGCGCGCAGTTGCCGTTTTTCGGCACGGACATCTGGAATGCTTACGAGCTTTCCTGGCTGAATGCGCGCGGCAAGCCGCAGATCGCAGTGGCGACTTTCTTTGTGCCGGCTGATTCGCCGAATATTGTCGAGTCGAAGTCGTTCAAGCTCTATCTTGGGTCTTTTGCGCAGACGGCTTTTGAGTCAATGGAGGTTGTGCGCGACACGATCAAGCGCGATGTTTCCGCTTCTTGTGGCGCGACGGTTTCTGTTCATCTGACGGCGCCGTACGAGTTCGGCAAGCTGCAGATGGAAGAATTTGAAGGCTTGTCGCTGGATCGGCTCGATCTGGATACTGATGTTTATCAGCCGGATGCCTCATTGCTGAAGGCCGCGCTTGACGAGGCCCCGGTTGAAGAGACTTTGTTCTCTAACTTGCTGAAGTCGAATTGTCCGGTGACCGGGCAGCCTGACTGGGGCACCGTGCAGATTCATTACGTCGGGCCGCAGATCGATCATGCGGGTCTGCTGAGGTACATCATTTCTTATCGGAATCACACCGGGTTTCATGAGCAGTGTGTCGAGAAGATTTTTATCGATGTGATGAAGGCTTGTAAGCCGGTTAAGCTTGCCGTCTATGCGCGCTATACGCGCCGCGGGGGGCTGGATATTAATCCGTTCCGCACCAACTACAACCTGCCCATGCCGGACAATATGCGGCTGGCTCGGCAATAGGGATGGGTGGTTTGCCTGTGCGGCGCTTTGTTTGTCTGTAGGTCTGGGTTTGGTGCCTTTTCTTGATTTGTTAGTGGTCTATTAGCGTTCGCCCCTGTGCGGGGCAGGCACTTACTTTCTTTGCCGCCGCGTAACTATTCAGCAGCCGGAAGCGGCGAAACGACGAATCCGGCGAAGCCCAAAGCCAGCGCATCGATCAGCGAACGGTTCTGTTTGCGCAGACTGGCAAGGTAGGAGCGGATCGTGCAGAACGCTTCCATGCCTGATACCGCACGGAAACACCCTGAGATTTTCTGTTTGAGCTTGGGCATGCGGATATCGCGTTCGGCCTGGTTGTTGTCGAACGGTACCCGGTGATCGGCAATGAAGCG
>NZ_JABBGJ010000053.1 GCF_012927345.1 Paraburkholderia polaris | reverse complement strand
AGATGCGCGCTTACCAGGCACTGCTCTCAGAGCGCAACCTGCCGCAAAGTATGTCGCGCAAAGGCAACTGCCATGACAATGCCACCATGGAAAGCTTCTTCGGCACCCTTAAATCTGAGTTCTTCTACCTGAACCGGTTCGAGAGTGTCGAGGCGCTGCAGGCTGGCATCAAAAAGTACATTCACTACTACAACCACGATCGCATCAAGATGAAGTTAAACGGGCTGAGTCCTGTCATGTACAGAACCCAGCCCTCTCGGCCCTAGCCGAAAATCGTCCAACTTTCCGGGGTCAGTTCATACCAGCCGGGGCCAACTCTCTCGCTCGCACACCGGAAACCGTGCGTGCATAAGTACTGTACCTGCGCGGACGAAGCGGATATATAGGCGCATCTGGAAGAATCCTTTCCACCTCTCGCCTGCTTCGCGGTGCGAACCTGAACGCGTTGCGCTAATGCGCGCCGTCACAGCGCCACACGCATAAGCGCAATACAACCAGGTCAGTCACACCCTACCGCGTGTTCGGAAAAGCAAACGCATTAACGGCTATACATCGCGTTCCAGTCGGCTGAGGAGACTGCCGGACGGCCGCTTTGCGACGACCCCGCAGCGCTGCCGCCGTAACCGCTCGTGTCGCTGTTTCGCGCGGCAATACGCGCTTGCGCGGCCTGGATCGCGTCAGGATAATGTGCCTCGTCGCCATCACCGACGTGATAACCCGCCTGCTGAAGTTGAATCAGTTCGGCACGCACCTGCTCACGCGTGATGCTGGAATTCGATTGCGCAAAAACAGTGGCCGAAGCAGCAAGCGAAGCAACGATAACGACGGCCTTAATCAAAGACTTCATGATAAAAACAACCTCCGATGATTAATGGGTTGCGGTCCGTCGAGTGAAGCTCTCCGTGACCGCTGAACCCAATATAGGCGCCGATTCCTCTGAGAATAACGGCCTGGCATCGAAGGGATTGTTGTTGAATCTGGAGAAATCGCCTGACCGCACACTGCCCCGGATCGACAGCGCGCAGACGGCCTGCGGGCGAGGCGCGTTATTTCACGCGTTGCCACACGACTTTCGACGAACCATAGCCGAAGGCGCCCGGCGTGATGTACGTCAGCCGGTCACCGTTGAGCGTAAATGGGCGGCGCTGAACCTCTGCGTCCCAGTTCGGAAAGGTGCTTTTTTGAATGTGAAAGACGATGACCTGCGCTGCCGCGTCCACGGTATACGTGCCGAAATGCGCGACGTTGCCGCGGGCGATTTTCGCGTTTTCTTCCGGCGTGCTTTGCTGCCTGTCGCCAGAAACGAATTTCGGCAGATCGGAACTCAGCACGAGCAGCACGTAGCGGCCGTCATTGCCGAAGATGAGTTGCCCTTGAGGATGCGGACCGAGTAATTCCACTTCATTGCCACTCTTCGCCACCGTCAGCGAGACGAGCGACCACGATCCCACGAGGCTCTCTGCTGTCTGGGCAAAAGCGCTGCGCACGGGCGCCCACAATGCTGCGAACGCCAGCACGAGGGTCGCGAGGACCTGGTGGGTTGGTTTCATGATGTTGAGTTCGGGTGTTTTGAAGCGTAGGCATTTTGAAGCGTAGGCGGTTTGCTGGCGAAAAGCTATGGGAGCGGGCCCGGCGCCCACATGCCGGACCGTCCTCCTATGTCAAGGTCTGGGCCGCTCAGGCCTCAGTTGAAATCCCCGGTTTCGAGCTCCACGGATTGTCCCCCGTTTTTTTCGAGGACCCGCCGCGTAGCATTTTCAATCCGCGCGCGATTTGCCTCGAAGGTCCCGACCAGATTGTGGGCCGATGGACCCTCGTTGCCGAAATGGTCGTTCAGCGCGTCCAGCGACACGCTGCACCAGACGTCAGCCCCATCGACATTAGCTTCGAAGGCGACGCGCGCCGCTGCCACCACTTCACGGCGTCCGGTGAATTCGATCCTCATAATGACCCTCCATTTGGCGAAAGTAGCGCTGAACGCGCAAAGGCTGTGCCAAGCCGCCGCTTTAAAGCCGCCGCCTTAAAGCCGCCGCTTTAGAGCCGCCGCCTTAAAGCCGCATTAATGCCGCTTGAGCCTGGCCATCGCTGCCCCGCCTTCAGCACACATTCTCCATAAGGTGCATACTCGACATCGGCCGCCTTTGTGCGGCCGCGCTTTTGCGTCGCGGCATGCATGCCACCTGTCACGCCGTCAAACGCTTCCAACATCCTAATACTACCCGCCCCATGTCCCGCAGCCCGCAATCGTCGCGTCCTTTAGTCATTGCCGCAGTCATGGCTTCAATGGCGATGGTCGCCATCGAAGCCACCATCGTTTCCACCGCCATGCCGCAGATCGTCGCGCAACTCGGCGATCTGCATCTGTATAGCTGGGTCTTTTCGTCGTTCCTGCTGACGCAAACCGCGATGACCGTGGTCTTCGGCAAGCTCGCTGATCTTTACGGACGCAAGCCTGTCATGCTCGCCGGCATCGCGATCTTTCTGCTCGGTTCGGTGCTGGCCGGCTTCGCCTGGTCGATGCCCGCCATGATCGTGTTCCGCCTGATTCAGGGCGTCGGCGCGGGCGCGATCCAGCCGGTCACGCTGACCATCGTCGCCGATCTCTATCCGGCACGCGAACGCGGCAAGGTGCAGGGTTATCTTGCCAGCGTGTGGGCCATTTCAGCGGTAGTTGGGCCGATGGTGGGCGGCTTCATCATTCACAACCTGTCGTGGGCGTGGATCTTCTGGATGAACGTGCCGATCGGCCTAGCCTCGGCAGCCGGCTTCATTGCGTTCCTGCGCGAATCGGAACGGCACGCGCGTCCGTCGATCGACTTCGCGGGCGCGGCACTGTTCATGGCGGCGATCGCGGTACTGATGATGGCGCTGACTTACGCCGGCGACGACGACATCGCCAAGGCATCGCTCGCAGGTGGTGCGTTCATGCTGTGCCTGCTGTTGTTCGTGTTCCAGGAGCGCCGCGCGGCTGAGCCGATGATCTCGTTCGCGCTCTGGAGCCGCCGGCCGATTGCCGCGTGCAATGCCGCAACCGTGCTGTCCGGCATGATCCTGATGGGCGCCACCACCTTCCTGCCGATGTATGTTCAGGGCGTGCTGCATCGCTCGCCCGTGGTCGCGGGTCTCGCGCTCACGATGATGATGGTAGGCTGGCCGGCGGGCGCGACGCTCGCGGCGAAATCGTTTCACCGCATCGGCTTGCGGCGCATTCTGATCGGCGGCAGCGCATTCGTGCCGATCGGCGCGGTGCTGCTGCTGTTCCTGGAGCCTGGCGGCTCGCCGCTCATCGCGGCGTTCGGTTCGCTCATCATGGGCTTCGGCATGGGCACCTCGAGCGTCAGTTCGCTGGTGCTGATCCAGGAGATCGTCAAGATGGACGAACGCGGCAGCGCCACCGCATCGAATCTCTTTTCGCGCAATCTCGGCAGCACGCTGGGCGCGACGCTGTTCGGCGCGGTGCTCAACTTCGGGCTCAGTCACTCGAAGGACGTCGCCGTGGTCACCTCGGATCAGTTGAAAGCGCTGTTGCAGAATCAGGTGGCGAGTCTCGCCGACAGCGACATGATCCGCATGGTGTTGCATCAGTCGCTGCACCTGACTTTCATCTCGATCTTTGCGATTGCGATTTTTGTGGTCGTGCTGCTGGGCTTCGTGCCGCCGATCAACATCGGGCCGTCGAAGCAGATTCCGCTTGAAGCGTTGTCGCCGCTTGAGGACTGAACTTCCCTACGCGCCACTCGCAGGCAATGTGGCCGCGAAAAAATCGATCGCCCGTTGGGCCGTCTGCGCATGCACAGCATCGCGATCGACGCCCGGATTGTCCTTGCAGATGGTCGCAAGGTGTTCGACCACATCGGGTAAGCAGGTGTCGAGAAACGTGTAGTGCGACGCGCCCGGTAGCATCGTGACCTTTGCCTTCGGCATCAAACCGGCGATGCGGTGGATGTTGGTGTCTACAGGCGCGGTCACGTCGGCCTCGCCCGCCAGCAGCGACACGGGAATGCTGACGTCGGCGAATGAAGTGCTGTCGAACGCCTCGCCCAGCGCCGGCGCGATCGCAAAGACCGCCTTGATGCGCGGGTCGCGGTAAGACTCACCGGCGCGTGCCCGTGACGCCTTCGTCTCCGGCGACAGTGTGGCGAGCGTCAAGGCAGGCGCTTGCGGGTCCTCGTGGATTCTGGCGGCCTCAGGCGGATGACAGATGGCATCGGCCTCCGGTGACGTGCAGAAACGCTCGAACGCCGGCAAATTGGTTCGCGCGCCCGCCAGTTCGAGAACCGTATAACCCCCGAGCGAGAAACCCACGGCGCCGATCCGGTCCCGGTCGACATGCGGGCCCAGCACCGGGTCGGCGAGGACGCCGTCCAGCACTTCGCTGGCGTCAGTGGCACGTTCCCACCAGAGCATGAAGCCATCTCGGGTCATCGGCTCCAGCGCGTTGTTACCTGGATGATTGGTGCCCGCCACGATATAGCCTTCGGCGGCGAGCGCCGACGCCAACCAGTCGAGACTGTCCGCGCTGCCACCCGTCCCATGCGACAGCACGAGCAGCGGATATTTTGCACGCGCGCTGGATAGCGGCGCGCCAACGACGGCCGGATGCCCATGGAAAAACGGATGACCGGGCGCGCCAATGTCATGCGCTACCTCCGGAAGTGTCAGATCAGCCGGATACCAGATGTTGGTCACCAGCGCCTGTGTCTGAGCCCCGCGCCAATGACGGGCCACGGGGGGATGAAAGACTCGCGTCCCCTCGCCCACATGCCAGGAAGCATGATCTGCCGGCGCGGCGGCGCCCGCCCACAACAACGCCACCGAACATGCGAGGGCGGCACAGCATAGACGAAACATGGTTAGTCCTTGCGAATGGGGATCATCAGAGCCGTGACGCCAGGATAGCGGCCTCATCGCCGGAAGATGGTGCAGCGCTTGCGAAATTTTATCGTAGCGGCGACCGGAAATACGGCACGACCCAACACTCCCCGGCCAAGGCGATGCCGCAAACGCACGCCGGTTCACCCGCATTTACCTGCTGCAAATTTTAAAAAAACAGTTATTTCAGCTGCGGCGAGTGCAATAGCATAGCCCGGAACAAAACGACAATCCGGCCGGCGCATTGCATCAGAAAACGTTAATCCGCGCGCGGCCCCTTGACCAATCCGGGGTAATGATGGGGATCGCCATTTCGGGCCGCGGCGTTGTCACGCCGCCACGCCGGGCAGTGACCGGCCACTGCCGCACGGTTTTTGAAGAACCTCCGGACCGCCAGCACGCCTGACGTACCCCCTCTAATCGTTGTGAGCCGCCGCGCGGTTGCGCGGCGCCGTTCATCACGACCCGCATGTCGAAGACATCTCTGCTCGCTGACTTCATCTGCTCCGCGTGCGCATTCGCACGCCTTATTCACGTCGACAAAGACCTCATCATGGCTCGAATCAACGTTTCTACCCGGCTTGCACTCGGCTTTGGCACCGTACTGGTGTTGCTGGTGGCCATTTCCGCAATGGGCATGGCCGGCGTGGCCAGCATTCGCGGCAAACTCGATGACATCGTTCAGGTGCACGACGCCAAAACCCGATTCGCGACGAATCTGCGAGGCGCGGTCGACGGCATCGCCATCGCGATTCGCAATATGGCGCTGCTGACCGACGAAAAAGAAGTCGCAAGCGAGCAGGCGTCGATCACGTCCCAAGAGGCGGTGTATGCCGAGAATTATCAGGCGCTGGGACGCCTGCTCAACGCCTCTTCGCTGACAACCGAAAACGAGCGCCGCCTCTTCGCGCAACTCAAGCAGGAAGAAGCGGCAACCTTACCGCTGGTCGAGAAAGAAGCGCGGAGCTGGGCGCTATCAAACGATCAGGACGCGGCGGTCAAAGTACTCGTCGGCGAAGTCCGCCCGAAACAGGTGGCCTGGCTGAACACGCTCGACGAACTGCTCGCACTGGAACAGGCGCGCAGCCGCGCTGCAGCGAACGAAGCCGCCACGACCTATGCGACGCTGCAGGCGGTGACCGTAACCGCAGTGGTGCTAGCTCTGCTGACCGGCCTCGCGGCCGCGCTTCTGATCACACGCAGCATCCTCAGGCAGCTTGGCGCGGATCCGGCCGAGGCACAGCGCCTTGCCAGCGAGATCGCCGGAGGCAATCTCGCGGTGACGGTCAAATTGGCCAAGGGCGACGCGCACAGTCTGATGGCATCGCTCGAAACCATGCGCGCGCAATTGATGTCCATCGTCTCGCAGATCAAGACGTCGGCCGAATCAATTGCGATACGCGCCGACGAGATCGCCGACGGCAACGCCGATCTCTCGCAGCGCACCGAGGAACAGGCGGCGTCGTTGCAGCAGACTGCCGCCAGCATGGCGGAATTGACGTCCACGGTCAGAGAGAACACCGACGACGCGATGCAGGCGAGCACGATTGCCAATGCGGCTTCCGACACCGCCGTGCAGGGCGGGCAGGTCGTGGAGCGTGTTGTCACGACCATGCAGGACATTACCGCGAGTTCGTCGAAGGTCGCGGAGATTATCAGCGTGATCGAAGGCATCGCGTTCCAGACCAATATTCTGGCGCTCAACGCCGCCGTCGAGGCGGCCCGAGCCGGCACGCAAGGGCGCGGCTTCGCCGTGGTGGCAAGTGAAGTCCGCACGCTGGCGCAGCGCAGCGCCGACGCGGCCAAGGAAATCAAGGCGCTGATCGCGCAGTCGGCCGATCATGTCGAAGCCGGCTCGCGCCTCGTGACCGACGCGGGCGCAACGATCGCGGAGGTCGTGCAATCGGTGCAGCGGCTCACCGTCATCATGAGCAAGATCGCGCTCGCGTCGACGACGCAAAGGACCGGCATCGAGCAGGTCAACCAGGCGGTCGCTGAAATGGACAAGGTGACGCAGCAGAATTCTGCGCTCGTCGAGCAAGTGACCACAGCAGCGCATACGATGGCTGGCCGGGCACAAGGGCTGCGCGAATCGGTTGCTGTCTTCACGATTGCCAACACTGCCGACGTGCCCACCGAAGCGGGTGCAATGCGGGGGCACGAGCATGCTGCGGCGGTCTAGCGCATGTTAATTGCACCCATCATCCACGCATAAACCGCATCCACCGCCGCGGAGCGCGCCGGCTGCGCGGAGCGCATCAACCAGAGCGGCGCAAGCGCGAATCCCGGCACCTGCGGCAAGACCTCGACGCGCCCGCTCGTCAATGCGTCGCCGGCGGTGAGCCGGGACACCATCGCAATGCCCGCTTCCCGTTCGGCGGCCGCCACGAGGATGCGGGGATCGTCGACCGTCATCGCGCGCCGCGTACGCAAACCGCCGCGCCTTAACTCAGGCATCCAGGGCGCCCACTCCGGGCGCAGTTCATGCACCAGTAACGGCGCTTGCGTCAAGACTTCGGGAAAGGGCACCGAACGCAGACGGCGTGCGGTCATGGGCCCGCAGATAGCGACCGCCTCCTCTTCGAGCAAAGGCTCGCAGATCACTTCGGACGTGCGGATTTCCTTCGCGGAGACGACCAGGTCGACGTCGACGCGATCGATCTCATTCACCTCGTCTCCGGTGACAAGCCAGATCTCGATGTTCGGCAACGCCGCCGAAAACGCCGGCATGCGCGGCATGATCCAGCCCGTCGCAAACTGCGGCGCGCAATAGACGATCACCGAATCGGGATTGCCATACGGCTCGATGCGATCGCGCCCATCCGCGAGAGTGGTCATCGCCGACGTCACGGTCTGCGCAAACAGCACACCGGCGGCCGTCAACGCGACGCCGCGCCCGATTCGCCGGAACAGCGGCACCCCGGCCCACTCCTCGAGTTGCTGGATCTGATGGCTGATCGCTGATTGGGTCAGCGCGAGTTCTTGCGCTGCGCGCGTGAAGCTGCCGAGGCGCGCGGCGGCGTCGAAAGCGAGCAAGGCCTGCAAAGGGGGAAGTCTACGCATCGGGCGGTCTGGGCGAGATATTAGAAATATCGATACTTCCAGCAAGATTCTTCGCTTTTCGGCGGAATATTGCCTCGCAATGATAGCGCCAGTTGCCCTTCACACGTCGCATGCTGTTTCGGCAGACATGAGAAATATTTGTGCGACGGCGCTCATTGAAACCGACCGGATCGACCTGTATGACCCTGAACCTGAACGCTTTGCAACCCACCAGCACCCGGCCTGCCACCGGCGCCGACACTGCCGCCGCCGGCCAACCCGCTGCCCCCACGTACGCCGGCGTGCTGTCCTTCATGCGCCGCCCTTACACGCGCGATCTCACCGGCGTCGACGTCGCCGTATCGGGCATTCCGCTCGACCTCGCGACCACCTTCCGCCCCGGCACGCGTTTCGGCCCGGCCGGCATGCGCGCGGCCTCGGTGCAACTGGCCGACCTCGGCGCGTTTCCGTGGGGCATCGATCCATTCGATCATCTCAACGTAGTCGACTACGGCGACTGCTGGTTCGACGCCCACAACCCGCTCGGTATTCGCGACGCGATCATCGCTCACGCCCGCGAGATTCTCGCCACCGGCACGCGCATGCTGACGTTCGGCGGCGACCACTACATCACGTATCCGCTGCTGGTCGCGCACGCTGAAAAATACGGCAAACCATTGAGCCTGATTCATTTCGACGCGCATTGCGACACCTGGCCGGACGACAACCCCGATTCGCTGAACCACGGCACGATGTTCTACAAGGCGATCCGTGAAGGGCTGATCGATCCCGCGCGTTCGGTGCAAGTCGGTATTCGCACCTGGAACGACGACTTCATGGGCGTGCGCATTCTCGACGCGCCGTGGGTCCACCGCAACGGCACGCAGGCGACCATCGACGAAGTGCTGTCGATCGTCGGCGACGCGCCCACCTACCTCACCTTCGACATCGACTGTCTCGATCCGGCTTTCGCACCCGGCACGGGCACGCCGGTAGCTGGCGGTCTCAGCTCGGCGCAGGCGCTGGAAATCGTTCGCGCGCTAGGCGCCGTGAATCTGGTGGGCGCGGACGTGGTGGAAGTGTCGCCGCCCTACGACCATAGCGACGTCACCGCGCTCGCCGCGGCCCACCTTGCCGCCGACATGCTGTGCCTGATGCGCAATCAGAAACTGCAACGCCATCAGCGTATGTAAGGCCGCAACCGCTCTGTTGAACCCTCACTGGACAAACACCATGCCCCATACCGTCATGAAGCGGACGCCCGCCGCGCGGACGCCCGCAGCACCGAAGCCGGTCGCACCGAAGCCAGCAGCGCGGATTCTGGCAGCGTTGTTGTTCTGCGCGTTCGGCGCCACCGCGCACGCCGACGAAAAGCAACTCAACCTGTACAACTGGGCCGACTACATCGCGAAAGACACCGTGCCGAACTTCGAGAAAGAGTCCGGCATTCACGTGCAATACGACGTCTACGACGGCGACGAAACCTTGCAGGCGAAACTGCTGACCGGTTCGACCGGCTACGACGTCGTGGTGCCGACTTCGAACTTTCTTGCGAAGCAGATCGAAGCCGGCATCTACCAGAAACTCGACAAATCGAAATTGCCGAACCTGGTGAACCTCGACCGCAGTCTGCTCAAGCTGGTCGCCGATGCGGACCCCGGCAATCAGTACGCGGTGCCGTGGGCGTGGGGCACCACGGGGCTCGGCTACAACGTGACGCGGGTCAAGAAGATTCTCGGCGACGATGCGCCGCTCGATAACTGGGACATCCTCTTCAAGCCCGAGTATCTGAGCAAGCTGAAGAGTTGCGGCGTGTCCGTGCTCGATGCGCCGACCGATGTGTTCGCGGTCACGCTGCACTATCTCGGCCGTGATCCGAACAGCGCGAATCCGGCCGACTACCAGGCCGCGTACGAAGCGCTGAAGAAGATCCGCCCATACATCACGCAGTTCAACGCGACGAGTTACATCAACGATCTCGCGGGCGACGACATCTGCTTCGCGTTGAGCTGGTCGGGTGACGTGTCGATGGCGAGCCATCGCGCGCGCGACGCCAACAAGAGTTACGAGGTTAAATACTTCATACCCCAAGGCGGTGCGCCCGTCTGGTTCGACATGATGGCGATCCCGAAAGATGCGCCGCATCCGCAAGCGGCACTCGACTGGATCAACTACATCGAGCGGCCCGAGGTTCATGCGGGGATCACCAATGAGGTGTTCTATCCGAATGCGGACGCCGCCGCGCGCAAATTTGTGCGGCCGGAAATTCTCAACGATCCGACCGTGTATCCGCCGGAGTCCGTGTTGAAAACACTGTTTCTGCTCAAGCCCTTGCCCGCCCAGATCAAACGCCTGGAAGGCCGGCTATGGGCACAGTTGAAGACAGGGGGATAACGGGTTGGCGGCGTGCGGATCAGCCGCCTTTCGCGTACAGCGTCGACTCCGCGAATCCTTCGGCAGCGAGCACCTGCCCAACCAGAATCAGCGCCGTCCGCTCGATGTGGGTCGTCTGCACTTTGCCGACGATATCGTCGAGCGTACCCGTGATCTTTTCTTCGTCCGGCCAGCTCGCACGATAGATCACCGCGATCGGACAATCACCGCCGTAATGCGGCCGCAATTCGTCGACGATGCGCGCGAGATGGCGCACACCGAGGTGAATCGCCATCGTCGCGCGATGTCTCGCGAGGTCGGCGAGTTGTTCGCCTTCCGGCATGGTCGTTTTGCTTGCAAAGCGCGTGAGGATCAGCGTCTGCGAAATATTGGGCAATGTGAGCTCGCAGCCGAGCGTCGCCGCGCACGCCGCGGTCGCCGTCACGCCTGGCACGATCTCGTAGGGAATGTTGAGTTCGCGAAGCCGGCGAATCTGCTCGCCGATCGCGCCATACAACGACGGGTCGCCGGAATGCACGCGCGCCACGTCCTGGCCTTTGTCGTGCGCGGCTTTGAGTAATGCGACGATCTGATCGAGGTCGAGCTCGGCGGTATTCACGACCTGCTCCGCGCTATGTCCCTCTAACACAGCGGCCGGCACCAGCGAGCCGGCGTACAGGATCACCGGACAGCCGCGCACGAGGCGTTGCCCTTTCACTGTGATCAGTTCCGGGTCGCCGGGACCCGCGCCGATAAAAAACACCGTCATTCAATACTCCGTGATTCGTTCGGTCGGCATGTCATGCATACGCCATTTAACCCAAGACTTGCAATGCTTTTAGCAAGTCGGACACGTTTGCAAACTCGCGATCGACCGCGGGCAATTCAGGGCGCCGCAGCATGACGACCGGCAAGCCACGTTCGCGCGCGACTTCGAGTTTCGCTTCGGTGGCGCTGCCGCCGCTGTTTTTGCTGACGACGACATCGAAGGCTTCCGCACTGAACAGCGTTCGTTCGCCTTCGAGCGTGAACGGGCCGCGTGTCGCCAGAATCCGCGCACGTGGATTGGCTTCGTGCGCGTCGAGGCAGCGTACCGTCCAGAACTGCTGTGGCGGAATTTCGTCGAGATGCGCGAGCGGTTCGCGTCCGAGCGTGAACAAAGGTCGCCTGAACGAAGCGAGCGCGACTGTCAGTTCGGCCCAATCGTCGACCATGCGCCAGTCGTCGCCGGCTTGCGGTTGCCAGCCCTGCCGACGCAGCGCCCAGCACGGTACGCGCACCGCGCCGCTCGCTTTCGCGGCATTGGCGCTGATCTGCGCGGCGTACGGATGCGTCGCGTCGATCACCAGGTCAATGCGTTCGTCCTCGATATAGCGCGCCATGCCTTCGCTGCCGCCGAAACCGCCCACGCGCACCCCGCACGACAGATCGTCCGGCACCTTGCCGAGGCCCGCGAGACTGTACACGTGCTCGGGCCCGAGCTGTCTTGCGAGCCGCAAAGCGTCACCGGTCCCGCCGAGCAGCAGGACCCGCGTCATTGCGCGGCTCCGATCAGATTGCCTTGGCGATCGATCGCGAACATTTCGACCGCGACCTGCGGCGGCACGATATCGCGCGCGACAGCCAGTGCGTGACGGCAGACGATATCGCCGAGCGGCACATGTTGCGCGTGCGCCAACGCGACGGCCTGCTGACTCGTATTGGCTGCGAGGATCGCCGCCTGCAACGCATCGTCTGCGCCACTCTCGGCAGCCCATGTTGCAAGCCGTTCCAGATCGATGCTCGAATTGCGGCTATGTAGATCGAGGTGCCCGGCTGCGAGCTTGCTGAGTTTGCCGAAGCCACCGCACACGCTCAAGCGCTCGACCGGCGCGCGCTTCATATGCTTGAGCACCGCGCCGACGAAGTCGCCCATTTCGATCAGCGCGATATCCGGCAGACCGTAATGCGCGCGCATCGCGTCTTCGCTGGCGTTGCCGGTGCAGGCCGCGAGATGGAGGTAACCGTTGGCACGCGCGACGTCGATGCCCTGATGAATCGACGCGATATAGGCCGAGCACGAGAACGGCCGCACGATCCCGGTGGTGCCGAGAATCGACAAGCCGCCGAGAATGCCGAGGCGCGGGTTCATCGTTTTCAGCGCGAGCGCTTCGCCGCCTTCGACGCCAATCGCCACTTCGAAGCCGCCGGTGTAGCCATGTTCGGCGGCGAGTTCGGTCAGATGCTCGGTCATCATCTTGCGCGGCACCGGATTGATCGCCGGTTCGCCGACCGGCAGCGTAAGGCCGGCGCGCGTCACGGTGCCGACGCCTGGTCCCGCGCGGAATAGCACACCTGGTTCGGCACGCAAGCGCACGCGGGCGAATACGATCGCGCCGTGTGTCACGTCGGGGTCGTCGCCTGCGTCTTTCACCGTGCCCGCTTCCGCGCCGTCGGCGGTCAGGCGGCAGAACACCAGCGGCAGCGGCACATGCTGGCCCTTCGGTAATACGATCTCCGCGACCTCGCTGACGATACCCGCGAGCAACAGACGCGCGGCCGCGAGCGACGTCGCGGTGGCGCAGCTGCCGGTCGTGTAGCCGCTACGCAGCGGCGCGGGTTGTTCGGGCGTTTCGTCGCGCATTATGGTCGGGGTGGGGAGTCGGCGGAGGTGGCTGACGTGCCGGATGTGGCGCTCGTGCTTACGGTGCTGTTCGTGCCGTTGGTACTCGACGTGCTGGAAGTGCTGGAAGTGCCGTTAGTGCCATTTGCCGGCTTGGTGACATCCAGCAGCGTGATCGGCAGCGCCTGGCGCCACGTATCGAAGCCGCCGAGCGGCTGGGCGTCGGCAAGCGCGATGCGGGTCAGCGTGCCGCCATGCTGCTCCCGCCACGCCGCGAGCGCCGCCTCGCCCTGCAAAGTGACCGCGTTGGCGACGAGTCTCCCGCCGTCGCGCAGACGCGCCCAGCAGACATCCAGCACGCCCGGCACCGTCACGCCACCGCCGATGAACACGGCATCCGGCACGGTCAATCCTTCCAGCGCATCGGGCGCGCGGCCGGCCACCAGTTGCAAACCCGGCACGCCCAACGCATCGCGATTGTGTTCGATGAACCGCTGCCGCTCCGCGTGCCCTTCGATCGCGATCGCGCGGCAGGTCGGGTGCGCGCGCATCCATTCGATGCCGATCGAGCCACTGCCCGCGCCCACATCCCATAGCAATTCGCCTGGCGTCGGCGCGAGCCGCGCCAGCGTGATCGCGCGGATGTCGCGTTTGGTCAACTGACCGTCGTGGCGAAACGCGTCATCGGGCAAGCCGGAGGTCAACGGCAAACGCGGAGCCCCCTCCGTGGCACGGCATTCGAGCGCAATCAGGTTCAGCGCCGCCACTTCGCCCGCGGACCACTGGTCCGCGCGTCCATCTATACGCCGCTCCAGATTGCCGCCCAAATGTTCCAGCACGGTCATCCGGGTCGCGCCGAAACCGCGCGCATCCAGCAATTCGGCCAGCGCCGCGGGCGTGCGCCCGTCGGCACTCAGCACGAAGACGCGCGCGCCGTCGTGCAGATGAGCATTCAGCGTCGGCAACGGCCGTCCCACCAGCGAAACCGTGGCGACATCCTGCAACGGCCAGCCAAGCCGCGCGGCCGCCAGCGACAACGACGAGGGCGCCGGCAGCACCCGCAACTCGCCTGCCGGCAGCTGCCGCGCCAGCGTCGCGCCGACGCCAAACAGCATCGGGTCTCCACTCGCCAGCACACACACGGACCCCGTACGCTCCGCCAGCAAAGGCGCGAGATCGAACGGCCTCGGCCATGCCGCACGGCGCGCGGCGAGGCGCGCAGGCAGCATCGCCAGATGCCGTTCGCCGCCGTAGACCACCGATGCTTCCAGCAAAGCACGCCGCGCGGGCCTCCCCAAGCCGGCGAAGCCGTCATCGCCTATACCCACCACGGTCAGCCAAGCCGGCATGCATCCATCCTCTTTCTGTATCTTCAAATAATGCGCTGTGCCACGCCGATCAAAGCGTCCAGCCTCGTTGTGCTGTTCGAAAAAAGGCATAATACAGCCGCCGGTGCCCTTCGGGGCCGAAGAGGGAACACAGTGCCACTGTGGCTGCCCCCGCAACTGTATGCAGCGAGTCCGCCTGCGCTCCGTGCCACTGGTTCGACCGGGAAGGCCGCGGCGGACCATGACCTGCCAGCCAGGAGACCTGCCGGCCAGACTGTTCGTGCCAGCCTACATCGGGCGGGGTGTACCGATGCCGCAGCAATGCCCGCCTGGGCGGCGCTCGGGCCTTCGCGCGACGCTAAACCCGGTGTCCGTCTTGAATCAAGCTTCGCCCTCCACTGCTATGCCCGACGCGGCCCTCGCGCTGCGGCCCTCGGCCTGTCCGGGGCTGCTGCGCATCGTCGCCGCGCGCGATGGTGGGATCTGCCGGATCAAATTGCCCGGCGGCGAGCTGGGCGCGGGGCAAGCTGAGGCGATCGCCGACGTCAGTGAGCGGCATGCGGCAGGCGTGGTCGAACTGACCAATCGCGCGAATCTGCAGGTGCGTGGCGTGCGAAGCGGGCATGAAGCGGCGTTGATCGCGGCGCTGGTTGACGCGGGTCTTGGTCCGATTGGGGCGTTGGGCGCGGCCGACGCCTCCAGCCTCTTGCCGCCATCCGCTGCGGACGATGTTCGCAACGTGATGGTGAGCCCGACTGCCGGGCGCGATCCGTTTGCGCTGTTCGACACTTGGCCGCTCAGCACCGAGCTTCTCACACTGCTGCAAAGTGATGCGCGTTTCGCGGGGCTATCGCCGAAATTCGCGCTACTGCTGGACGGCGGTGAGCGGCTTGCCAGGCTCGATCACCCGCATGATGTCTGGCTGGCGGCGATACAAGCTGAAGACGGTGTGCGATTTGTGTTTGGATTGGCGGGTTGTCCGCCGGTGGTGGCCGACGCGAGCACAGGCGCGGATGCCGATGCCGATGCCGATGCCGATGCCGATGCCGATGCCGATGCCGATGCATTCCAGCATACCGACTCGCGTAGTTCCGCTGTCCATCTTCGTCCGAATTACACAGGCGCCCTCGCAGCCGTGCTGCCTGCACAGGCCAAAGATCTTGTCCGCGCGCTGCTGCATACATTCCTCGATCTAGCCGCCGCCGATGCCACGCGCATGCGTCATCTGCTTACCGCACATTCCATCGACGCCGTATTGCAGCACGCTCAAAAGTACGTCGATTTCCCGCTGTCACGCGACACATCGCTCGCAAACTGGCAACGCAGCACGCCTGCCGATGCCACGCTGCGACTCGGCGTGCACGCGCAGCGAGTCGTGGGAACGCTGCACGTAGGCGGCCAACCGCCGCTCGGACGCCTCGACGCCGCGACCTTGCGTGGCCTCGCCACGCTCGCGCAACAGCAAGGCAACGGCACGCTGCGCATGACGCCCTGGCAAAGCGTACTGCTGCCCGATATCGCTGCCAATGCCGCGCCCGCTGTGCTCGCTGAAATGAACGCGCTCGGCCTCGCCTGCGATCCCGCACAGCCTATTACGCACTTGATCGCCTGCGCCGGTTCCACCGGCTGCGCAAAAAGCCTTGCCGATACCAAAGCCGACGCACTGCTTCTAGCGGATCGCTTGCCCGACGGCATCGATGTCCATCTAAGCGGCTGTCCGCGCTCATGCGCCGCCGCACATTGCGCGCCGTACACGCTGCTGGCCGCGGCGCCCGGAATCTATGACCTTTATCGACGCGACGGCCAGCCGGGTTTCGGCTCGTGCGTCGCGCACCAACTCACGATCGAACAGGCCGCCGACATGCTCGACCCATTGGCACACCCGGCCCGGAGCCCTTTAGATGCTTGATTACATTCGCGACGGTCAGGAGATCTATCGCCAATCCTTCGCGACGATACGTGCGGAGGCCGATCTCTCCCGCATCCCCGCTGACCTTGAAAAGCTCGCGGTGCGCGTGATCCACGCCTGCGGCATGGTCGACGTCATTGAGGATATTCAGTTTTCCAACGACGCAGGCGCCGCCGGCCGCACGGCGCTGGCACAAGGCGCGCCGATTCTGTGCGACGCCGGCATGGTGGCGCAAGGGATCACGCGCGCACGACTGTCCGCGAACAACGAAGTGATCTGCACCCTCACGCATCAGGATGTGCCCGTGCTCGCGCGCGAACTCGGCAATACGCGCTCGGCCGCCGCGCTCGAATTGTGGCGGCCGTATCTGGCAGGCAGCGTCGTCGTGATCGGCAACGCGCCGACCGCCCTCTTTCATCTGCTCGACATGCTCGATGCCGGCGCACCGAAACCCGCGCTGATCCTCGGTTTTCCGGTCGGTTTCGTCGGCGCGGCCGAATCGAAAGCGATGCTGGCCGAAGACAGCCGCGGCGTGCCTTACGTCGTGGTTCACGGCCGACGCGGCGGCAGCGCGATGGCCGCTGCCGCTGTAAACGCGCTGGCGACGGAGGTCGAGTAAATGACCGTGCAAGGACGTTTATTCGGACTGGGCGTCGGCCCCGGCGACCCGGAACTCATCACACTGAAAGCGCTGCGTTTGCTGAAAGCGGCCCCCGTGGTCGCGTATTTCGTCGCGAAGGGTAAAAAGGGCAACGCCTTCAGCATCATCGAGGCGCATCTGCATGACGCTCAACAGCATCTGCCGCTGGTTTATCCCGTCACCACCGAAGCGCTCGAGCCGCCGCTTTCGTATGAAGCGATCATCGCCGACTTCTACGACACCGCTGCGCAGATCGTCGCCGGCCATCTCGACGCGGGCCGCGATGTCGCGGTGATTTGCGAAGGCGATCCGTTTTTCTACGGCTCGTATATGTATTTGCACGACCGTCTCGCGGCGCGTTTCGAGGCCGAAGTCGTGCCCGGTGTGTGCTCGATGCTCGGCGGTGCGGCGGTGCTCGGTTCGCCGCTGGTGTATCGCAATCAGAGTTTGTCGGTGCTCTCCGGCGTGTTGCCAGAAGACGAACTGCGCCGGCGTCTCGCCGATGCGGACGCTGCGGTCATCATGAAACTGGGCCGCAATTTTGATAAGGTGCGGCGCGTGCTCGGCGAATTGGGGCTCGCGCATCGTGCGCTTTACGTCGAACGCGCGACGATGGGCAATCAGCGCATCGTGCCGCTCGCCGAAGTCGATCCGATGGCTTCGCCGTATTTTTCGCTGCTCGTCGTGCCGGGGGAAAAATGGCAAGGTTGACGCCACCCGCGATTGTGATTCTCGGCGTGGGCGCACTGGCGACGGCGCGGCGGATTCAGGCGCTGTATGCAGGTAGCCAGGTGCATGCCTTGCAGGGGCGAGTTGAGGCGGACGTCTCGTACATCGAACTCAGCTCGCATCTGCGTGAACTGTATTCGCGTGGCACACCGATCGTCGCGCTGTGTGCGGCGGGTATCGTGATTCGTTGCGTTGCGCCATTGCTGTCGAACAAAGGCGTCGAGCCGCCCGTGCTAGCTATCGCCGAAGATGGCAGCGCGGTCGTGCCGTTGCTTGGCGGTCTCGCAGGCGTCAATGTGATGGCACGCGAGATTGCAGCTGCGATGACCGTGTCGCCTGCAATTACGACGAGTGGCGAACTTCGCTTCGGAACGTGTGTGCTCAATCCACCTGACGGCTATGCGCTCGCCGATATTACGCAAGGTAAGCGGTTTGTTTCGGATCTGCTGGCCGGAGAAAGCACGCGAATCGAGGGCGAAGCGCCTTGGCTCGATGAAGCGCAACTGCCGCGCTCCGAATCGGCACGTCTCGCGATTCGCGTGACGCCACGCGCGTGGGATGGGCGTGATGACGAATTGGTCATTCATCCGCGTAGTGTGGTGGTGGCAGTGACGGTTCCAGGTATTGGTGCTGGTGCTGGTGCTGGTGCTGGTGCTGGTGCTGGTGCAGATTCCAATACAGATGCGAACATCGACGCAGATTCCAATTCAGATGCGCAGCCGGATTCCGGCGCCCGGATCGCTGCGCTCGTGCGCGAGACACTGAACGCGCATGGTCTTGCGACGCTTTCCCTCGCGGCCCTGCTGGCTTCTTCCGAACACACGGCGAACCCGGCGTTCGCCGATGCCGCGGCGAGCCTGAACGTGCCGCTGCGTTTTGCCGAGCCGCGCCCGGAAGACGGCGAGCCGCCGAGCAATTTGCTGCATGCCGCGCTGCGCGTCCCTTATCAAACCTTGCATGACGACGCGGACGCAGGGGTTGCGCTCGCGTTGGCTGCATTGGCCATCGACCCGGACACGATTGGCCGTCCACGCGGCCGCTTGACCGTGATCGGCCTCGGCCCCGGCAGCGCCGACCTGATGGTGCCGGCCGCTCGGACAGCGCTGAACGAAGCCACCGATATTCTCGGCTACGAAACCTACGTGAAAATGGCCGGTCCGTTACGCGCCGATCAACGCGTACACGGCACGGACAATCGCGAGGAGATGCAGCGTGCACGTCATGCATTCGAACTCGCTAGCACAGGACGGTCAGTGGTGATGGTGTCGTCGGGCGACCCTGGCGTGTTCGCGATGGCGGCTGCGGTGCTTGAGGCGCTCGAAGAGGGAGGTTCGACGAACGCTGACTGGCGCGCGGTCCAACTCGCCATCGTGCCGGGGGTGTCCGCGGCCATGGCGACCGCAGCGCAAGCCGGCGCGCCGTTGGGTCATGACTTCTGCATGCTGTCGCTATCCGACAACCTGAAACCGTGGACTATCATCGAAAAGCGCCTCAGGCATGCGGCCGAAGCGGACCTGGTGATGGCGTTCTACAACCCGATCTCGCGCGCACGGCCGTGGCAGTTAGATAAAGCGCTGGACATCGTGCGGGAATATCGCGCTGCGGCGACGAAGGTGGTGCTCGGACGCGATATCGGCAGGCCAGGCAGCACACTGCGCACGATCACGCTCGGCGAACTGCGCTCTTCCGATGTGGATATGCGCACGATGGTGATCGTGGGGTCGTCGACGACGCGGGGGTTTGCAAATGGCATCGACGGTGGCGAGTGGGTTTATACGCCGCGGTGGTATGAGTGAATCGAAGTGCGCTTATCGGTCACCAGCTGAGCGCGCTGCACATTTGTATCACCTTCACCACCGCCCCCATCCGCATCCCAACCGTCCACTAACGCGCGTGTCCCCTCACGCCGCCGCCTTCAAATCGTCAATCGCCCGCTGCCTCACACCCAGATCGTCCCAAAGCTCTGGATGGCACGTGAACACCAGAATCTGGTGCCGCGTCGCCGCGTCGATCAGCGCGCGCTTGATCGCATCGCGCCGCGCCGCATCGGTATGCACGGCAGCATCGTCGAGCATCAGCAAGGTCGGGCGACCCGACGCCTTCAAAAGATCCGCATACGCCAGCCGCGTCAAGATACCAAGTTGCTCCCGCGTACCGAAGCTCAACGCGTCGAGCGTATCCGCACGGCCATAACGATCCAACGTCGCGGGACTCAAATCGTCGCCGAGCGCAATCGTCGACTGCGGGAAAATCCGTTTCAGGTAGTGCCCAAGCCGCTCGGTCAGCGGCGCACGCAATTGCGCGACCGCCGCGTCGCGTTCGTCGACCAGCACCTCGTCGAGCAGACTCAAAGCGCTCGCCCGCAAGCTGAGTTCGTCCTTGCGGCGGGTGGCTTGCTCGACCGACGCCTTCACCGTCGCAAGACGCTCCCCTAGGCCGGATGCGCCCACCGTCTCCAACTGACTGCGCAACTGCGCGATCCGCAGTTGCCGCTCGTGCTGCTCGTTGCGCGCAAGCTCTGCCGATGCACGATAGCGTTTCGCTTCAGCCGCCGGATCGTCGAGACGCGCTGCTTCCAGCTCGCGCTCACGTCCTTCGAGTTGCTTTTTCAGCGCCTCAACCTGTACACGCTGCTCAACAATTTTTGCCTGCCACTGCGCACGGTTGCGGCAAAACGCTTCGTCGCTCAGTTGGGCTTCCTTTCGCTGCAACTGACCAGCGAGCGATTCTGTCGTAGCCGTGGCGGTGGATCTGCTTTCCGCCGCCTGTGCCAGCACTTTTCTGGCAGCGTCCAATGCATCGCGCGCGATGTCGGCATTACGGCGAGCTTCATCAAGCGGCGGCGCAGCAGAGACATCGGGCAAGATCGCCAGCCGCTCGTTCGACGTTTGCAACCGCGCGGCGGCCGAAGCCAACGCAGCACGCAGCGTGTCGATGCCTTGCGGCGCATGCACCTCAAGAATCTTCGCCTGACTTTTCTGCTGCGCGACCAGCGTCTTCCACTGCTCGTGCCTGGCCTCGGCTTCGCCCAGCGACGCTACGCCCAGTGCCTGCAACAGCTGCGCATGCCGGGCTTCTAGCGACGCCAGCTCAGACAACTGCGCAGACAGATCGGAAACGCCCGGAATCACGCGCAATTCGCCGAGCTCGCCAAGACCGATCAGCTTTTCCTCGTCGAGCCGCAACACACCTTCGCCGCTCACCTTCGTATCGCCGACGGTAATCGCGCCATTCAGCCGGTATTCGATACGCGTCATCGCCGCTTCGGTGCGGGCGCGCAGCACAGTCAACTCCGCATCGAGCGCCTGGAGCCGCTTCAATTGCGCCCCGTCGATTTCGACCGCCGCCGCTGCACGCGTCGCCTCCAGTACGGCCTCGTTCGCCTTGCCGGCGGCCGCGATCGCCGCCTCAAGCCGCTCGCTCTCGGTGCGGTGCAGAGCAATCTGACTGCGCAAATCGCCCGCGGTCACCGCGGCGCTCGCCAGTTCGTGGGCGCGGCTGGCGTCGGCATACGCCTGCTCGAATTGCGCCACGCTCGCCTGAGCCTGTGCATGGTCGTGCTGAACCGCCGACACGTTGGCGCGAGCGGCGTCGAGTTGCTGCCGTTCGCGGGCAACGGCCGCCTCCAGTTCTGTTGCGGCCTGTTCCTGCTGCACCGACAGCGCCAGTTCCGCGTCGCTCAATTTCAGCGACTGCGCGAGCCCCTGAAGACTGCGTTCGAGTTCCGCCGCAGCATCGGCGCGCTGTTGCGCCTGCACGGCCTTCTGCTCGTGAAGCTCCCAGGGACGCTTGCGTAGCGCGTCCTCGAAGGCTTCCTGCTGCGTGGCAAGGCGCGCTATATTCTCGTCGAACTGCTGACGCTGCTGCTCGAGATCGTCGCGTTCTTCAATCAGCGCCGCCAAGGCCTGTTCGGCCTCGGCCAACGGTCCGGTGGACTTCTGCGTACGCGCCGTGAGCAGTTGCCGAAGCTCACGCTGCACCGCCGCGATCAGCGCATCCTCACCCGCCGATTCATTGCCGCCCGACAGTTGCGACAACGCGTCGCGCAGATACTGCGCCGCGTGTCCCGTGGAATCGCGCACCTCCTGCGTGCCACCTTGTTGCACCCACAACAAACCGGGAACGCCGGCGTTTTCCGCCTTGAGCGGCCCGCGCGCGGCACGCGAAAAGCCGAGCAGCGCGGCGAGCTTGTCTTCGGCTTCATCTTCGCCGAACACCGCCTGGCCGATCTTCAGCTCGCAGCGCTGCCGTGTGACAAACTGCTTCGACAGCCTGCACGCTGTGCCGTCCATATCGAACGTCACTTCAACCGAAGGTTGCCCGCTCGCCTTGCCCCACGGCAGCAGGTCTTTCAGATGCGACGCCTTGTAGCGTTCGAGGAACACCGCTCGCACGGCTTCCGCGATCGTGCTCTTGCCGGCCTCGTTTGGGCCGGTGAACAGATTGAGACCGGGCTGCAGATCGTCGATAACGAGCCGGCCGGTGAACTGCTTGAACTCCTGAATCGCGATACTTTCCAGCTTCATGCAGACCTCGCTTCGCGCGGCAGTTCACGTTGAAAACGCGCCAGGAGCAATAACGCCTCCGCCGCTCGCTTGATCTGTTGCGGGTCGGACTGCGGGTCCTCCTGCAAGCCTCGCAGACGCGCCACCACTTTCGCGAGGTAGCCGCTTTGCGCGCCGAGTTCGGCGAGGTCGTCAGCGGTAGGCAGCACTTGCAGGCCACTCAGATCGACACGTAGCGCACGCACCCGCGCGCGGGTCTCTTCCACCGCGACGTGAATCGCTTCGGCTTCGGCCAATGCGGTCGTGCCGCTTACGGTGACCCGCAGCACGTCGTGACTGCCTAACGCGCTGAGGCGCGCCTTCAGAGAATCCACATCGGTCGGCACCGAGATCGTCTCTTCCCAGCGATGCCATTGATATTTACCGACCCGCACCGCTTCAACGGCCGGCACGGCGCCTGGCCCGGTTAGCGTGACGTCGAGCATGAAGCCCGGATCGTTGGCGCGGAACCGGTCCTGCTCATGCGTGCCGGCATACCAGGTGCGCTCGTCGACACGCAAATGACCGTGCCAGTCGCCGAGTGCAAGATAGTCCAGACGCGCACTCGCGGCACGCGTGGGGGCGATCGGGTTCGACGAATCGATGCCCTCCTGCAGAATCCCGCTCACACTGCCATGCGCGAGCCCGATTCGGTGATAGCCGCTCGGCGTCTCCGTTGTGTCGAAGAAGCCCGTCGTGTCGTCGTAGGTGATACGTTGTGTGAGCGGCGCGCAGAGCAACGCGCATTGGCAGGCGTCGAGCGTCACCACGCCGGGTTCGAGCACCACCCGCACGTTCGGTGCAATGCAGTTCAGGCGCTGCGCACGGGTCCACACGCTCTCGACCAGCGCGGCATCGTGATTGCCCGGCAGCATGATCCACGGCCCGGAAAACGCTTGCAACGCGCCGAACAAACGGCGGATCACCGTGTCCGAGACGGTCTGCAGGTCGAATACGTCGCCTGCGACCAGCACGGCGTCGACCTTGCGCGCCGCCGCTTCCTCAGCGATCCGGCGCACGGTTTCGAAGCGCGCTTCCGCGAGGTGTGCGGCTTCGTCCGGCTCGAACTGACCGAATTGCGTCCCTATCTGCCAGTCCGCGGTGTGCAGAAACCTGATCACTGTGCCTCCATTCCGTTCAATTGCATCGTCATTCCACGCCCATCCGGCGTTCATTCAGCCATTCAGCAGTTATTCAGCGCTCATTCCGCGCTCAATCTACGACTGCTCAGCGCTCACCCCGCGCTCGATCAACGACTACTCAGCGCCCGTTCAGCGCTCATTGCGCAACTACCCGGCGCCCGCTCGAGGTTCGCTCAACGTTCCGTTAGCGCTCGCCCCAAGCCACGCTGCCCGGGCGCCGCATCGCAGTCTAACCGTAGATGTTACCGCGCCGACGGGTCAAAGAATGTCTCAAGCCGTGCCGCACGGCCGGAACAGCGGCGCTACACTCGCGTTTCTGGACGATCAAGTCAATCGCACCGCAACATTTCAATCGAATTGAACCCCGCTGCCCTGCTGCCGATGAACAAAGAGACCGAACTGAAGAAGGCCAAGCGCACCCCGTTGCTGTTGCTGGCGGCCGCCGCCTGCGTTTTCGTCGTGACCGCTTTTATGCCGCGCGACGTCTGGGTGGACGGCATCAAGGCAGTGGCCGAGGCCGCGATGGTCGGGGCGCTCGCCGACTGGTTCGCCGTGGTCGCACTGTTTCGCCGCGTGCCGATCCCGATCGTCTCCGCGCATACCGCGATCATTCCGAAGAACAAGCACAAGATCGCCGACAACCTCGCGGTGTTCGTACAGGACAAGTTTCTGGACGTGCCGTCGCTAGTTGGGCTGATCAAGAAACACGACCCGGCGCAAAGCATCACCGGCTGGCTGACGACGCCGGCCAATACCGCGCGTCTGGGCGACTACGTGGTCAAACTGACGAGCGGCATTCTCGAACTGACCGACGACGTGCGCATCCAGGTCTTCATCAAGGACGCATTGCGCGACGTGCTGGCCAAAGTCGATCTGTCGCAATCCATGGGGACGATTCTCGATACGCTCACCAAAGACGGCCGCCATCAAGAGTTGCTCGACGCCGGCATCGAACAGGTCGTAGCGCTGCTGCGCGAACCGCAGGCGCGCGAGTTTATCGCTGAACGCATCGTCGAGTGGGTGAAGAGCGAATATCCGAAGATGGAAATGATTCTGCCGTCGGCGTGGCTCGGCGAGAAAGGCGCCGAAGCGATCGCCAATGCGGTGAACCGGATGCTCGAGCAGATCAGCGAGAACCCCACCCATCAACTGCGCCAGAAATTCGACGACGCGGCGCAGAAGCTGATCGTCAAACTCAAGACCGATCCTGCGTTCCTGCAAAAAGGCGAGGATCTCAAGCGGTATCTGGTGGAAGGCGAAGCGCTCAGCACCTATGTAAAGGACATGTGGGGCGAACTGCGCGCATGGCTCAAGCGCGATCTGCAAAGCAGCGATTCGGCCCTGCACGCCAGAGTGATGGCGATGGGCCAATGGGTCGGCCGCGAACTGGCGCACGACCCTGCGCTGCGTCAGTCGCTCAACGACCACCTGGAAGAAGCAGCGCGCGCCATGGCGCCGGATTTTGCCCAGTTCCTCACGCGCCACATCAGCGATACAGTGAAGAACTGGGACTCGCGCGAAATGTCACGGCAAGTCGAGTTGAACATCGGCAAGGATTTGCAGTACATCCGCATCAACGGAACGATTGTGGGCGGCTTTATCGGCTTGCTGCTCTACGCGAGTTCGCAGCTATTCGAGCTGTTGCGTTTGCACATGGGCTAGCGATACGGCCGGCATACGCCAAAGCGCCTACAATCCGGGCATGTGAATTGCTCAGGCGCTTTACCTGACTGCCGCCGGTCCATTTGCGCGTGCCCTCAATAAAAGCGACAGCGCCACAACATCGAGAAGTGTGTTCATGAAAATATCGTTACCGCCGCACGGGCGGCCGAACCGCGTATACCCGCCGGGTACGCCCAGTCTGCATGGTTTGGCCTCGGTCATCACCGGCGTGGTGGTGGTGTGCGCGCTTTACTTCGGCCGCGCGGTGTTGATCCCGATCACGCTCTCCGTACTGCTCAGCTTCCTGCTCGCACCGCTGGTGCAGGCGCTGCGGCGCTTGCACATGGGTCAACTGCCGTCGATCTTTATCGCCGTGCTGTTCGCCCTCGCCGCTTTGCTCGCTGTGGGCGCGTTGATCGGAGCGCAACTGGTGCAACTGGCGGGCGATCTGCCGCAGTATCAAGTGGCGATCGAGCAAAAGATCGAGACTGTGCAGGAGAAAACCGTCGGCCGGGCCGATTCGCTGATGAGCCGCGCCGCCGCCACGCTGCAACGCGTCGCGCCGAGCAAGCCGAGCCCGCCGCGCCTCACCGGACGCGCGGCGCGCAATGCGCCCGCTGTACCGACGCCCGTCGAAGTGCACGAGCCGTCGCCCACGCCGATGCAACTCGCTCAACGCGCGCTGTCACCGGCGATCGCGCCGATCGAGACGACCTTCATCGTGCTGGTCGTCACCATCTTTATCTTGTTGCAACGCGAAGACCTGCGCGACCGTTTAATCAGTCTATTCGGTTCGCGCGATCTGCACCGCACCACCACCGCGATCAACGACGCCGCCGTGCGGCTGAGCCGCTATTTCGTCGCGCAACTCGGCGTGAACCTCAGCGCAGGGGGAATCATCGCCATCGGTCTGGCGATTATCGGCGTGCCGGGGGCGCTGCTGTTCGGTGTGATCGCCGCATTGCTGCGCTTCGTGCCGTACATCGGCATCTGGATCGCCGCGATTCTTGCCGTGTTTCTTGCCGCCGCCATCCAGCCTCAATGGACCATGGCGGTCTATACGCTGATCCTGTTTATCGTCGTCGATGTGGCGGCTGGGCAGATCGCCGAGCCGCTGCTGTACGGCCATCGTTCGGGGCTGTCGCCGCTGGCGGTGGTGGTTGCGGCGATTTTCTGGAGCTGGCTGTGGGGGCCGATCGGCCTCGTGCTGTCCACGCCGCTCACGCTGTGCGTCGTCACGCTGGGTCGCTACGCCGATCGTCTGAACTTTCTCACTGTGCTGCTGGGTGACCAGCCCGCCCTTACGCCCGCGCAGAACTTCTATCAGCGGCTTCTGGCGGACGATCCGCATGAAGCCATTGTGCAGGCCGAGCGCCTGCTGCGCGAGATGTCGCTGATCGATTACTACGACAATGTCGCGCTGGAGGGCCTCAAGCTCGCGCGTAACGATGCGATGCGCGGCGTGTTGATGCCTGACCAGTTGGCGCGGATCAATGATGCGCTGGTCGATATCGTCGAAAACCTGGAAATCGCCGACGGACTTCCGGACCGCCTGTCGCGCACTGAATCGGCCGACGCCGCTGGGGCCTTACTGGCTGCGGCTTCAGCTGATCTTTCGGAGCGCCATGACAGCCACATTTCGGCACACCCGCAAGTGCACCATGAAACCGAAAAGACGTCGGTGCTGTGCGTGCCGGGACGCGGCGCGTTCGACGAGGTCACTACCGCAATCGCCGTGCAATTGCTCGGGCGCCAGGGACTCGCGCCGTTGATGGCCACGCACTCGGGTTATCGCAGCGCGCATGCCGACGAACCGAGCTTCAAGGACGCGCCGATCATCTGCATCATCTCGCTCGACGCGCCGGAGTCGCCGCCTTATCTGCGCAATATGCTGCGGCGCACGCGGGAATGGCGGCCGAGGGCGACGTTGGTGGTCGGCGTCGGCGGCGCGCCCGAAGGCGCCCCGGAGAAGGGCGCGACGGGCGCTTCGCACTCGGCCCCGACGTTCCGCGCGATGATCGAGGAATGCCAGGCGGCGGCGAGCTTGCAACACATGCGGCAGCCATCGCATGTTGCTGGGGCGGATTAGGCAAGTCTGCCCAATACATACCCGGCCCAGAGCGCGTGAGGTCAGACTCCGACCGCCGCAATGCCGGCGCCTCGTACCCAAAATGAGGACAGCCACGCGCCCCCCCTCCTTCATACTTCACCTATCGATTCGCACCGCCTCTAGAGCGCATTCAGGCCCCGGCGGGCAATCCATCGGCATCGAAGATCCAGGAGACACGCATGAGCCGCAGCTTCAAACCCTATCCATTCACGCCTCGTCACTATGAGGGCGTGGTGCCGCCGCTGGTCGACGGGCGTGATCCTGTGCGGCGCGCCGTAGCAATCGTCGGCGGCGGTCCGGTAGGCATGACATTGGCGCTCGCGCTGGCTCGCCAGGGCGTGCGCTCGGTGCTGATCGAAGCCGACGACGGCGTCTGCACCGGCAGCCGCGCGATCTGCATTTCACGGCGTAGCCTCGATATTTTTAAACGCCTGGGTGCGGTGCACGGCTTCCTGCAAAAAGGCCTGCCATGGACAGGCGGCCGCAGCTTCTACCGCGACGCAGAAGTATTCCGCTTCGCCATGCATCAGGACGACGAGCAATCGCTGCCGCCGATGATCAACATCGCGCAATACCAGATCGAACAGTTGTTGCTCGACGAGGTGGAACAGCACGCCGATCTGATCGACATCCGCTGGCAAACCCGCGTGACCGGTATCGGACAACATACCGACAACGGCACCGCTGGCGCAACGCTTGACCTGAGCACCGGCGACACCGCATGGAAAATGCGCGCGGATTGGGTCGTCGCATGCGACGGCGGCCGCAGCACGATTCGCGAGGCCCTCGGCCTCAAGCTCACGGGCACGACCTACGAAGGCCGCTACGTGATCGTCGATATCGAACTGAAGAGCGAACGCGCC
Organism: Paraburkholderia polaris; assembly: GCF_012927345.1. Taxonomy (GTDB): domain Bacteria; phylum Pseudomonadota; class Gammaproteobacteria; order Burkholderiales; family Burkholderiaceae; genus Paraburkholderia; species Paraburkholderia polaris. Next base: position 43,987 of record NZ_JABBGJ010000053.1, on the reverse strand, counting down.
ACCGAGCGTCTCGCCTATTTCGATCCGCCCTCCAATCCCGGCTCGACAGTGCTGGTGCACAAGCAACCCGACAATGTCTGGCGCATCGACTACCAGCTTCGCGACGATGAAGACCCCGAGGCCGCCGTCAAGCCTGAAAACGTGATGCCACGCGTGCAGAGCGTGCTCGATTCGATGGGCGAAACAGGCGAATGGTCGCCGATCTGGATTACGGTCTACAAGGCCAACGCATTGACGCTCGAGCGCTACCGCCACGGCTCGGTGCTATTCGCGGGCGATGCCGCGCATCTCGTGCCGATTTTCGGCGTGCGCGGCGCAAATTCCGGCATCGACGACGCGGACAATCTCGGTTGGAAACTCGCTTGCGTGGTCAACGGCATTGCGTCGGCACGCCTGCTCGACAGCTACAGCGACGAGCGCGTGTTCGCGGCGCGTGAAAACCTGAGCTACGGGATGAAGAGCACGGAATTCATGGCGCCGCCCTCGTTCGCATTCAACCTGATGCGCAAGGCCGTGCTAGGACTTGCCGAGCGTCATCCCGCCGTGCGGCCGCTGATCAACCCGCGGCAGACGCATGCGATTGCGTATGCCCAGTCGCCGCTCAATCGGGTCGCGGCCGTTGCATCGGGCGCGTTCGCCAAAGGGCCAGCACCTGGCACGGTACTGCCGGAGTGCCGTCTTCAACGCATGTGCGACGGCGTAGCAGTCGATACCCACCTCACCGATCTGCTTGGGCCATGCTTCACCGCACTTCGCTTCAGCGCGGACGTGACCCAAGACGAAGCATGGCAGCAACTGCACTATGCGCTTGGCGAACACAGCATTCCGTTCAAAGCGGTCACCCTGGTCACGGGCGACGCGCCGCGCGCCGCGAGCCCGCATGTGGTCGATCCGGCGGGACGCTTGCACGAGATGCTCGACGCGACGCCGGGCACCGTCTATCTGATCAGACCGGACGGTCATGTGCTCGCCCGCTGGCGCAACGGCAACGCGGCGAACGTGCAAAGCGCCGTGACGGCCAGTCTGACGAACTGACGCAAGAGGAACTCAAACCATGACCGATAGCGAACTCGACCTCGTCTACACGACGCTCTGCAAGACACTGACCGCTGAAGGCGAAACGCAAGCGCCCCTGTATCTGGCACGCCTTGCATTGCTATGCATGACGGAGCTCGGCGACACGCAGCGGGCGTTGTCGTTAATCGAGGCGGCGAAGCTGCCGCCATCCTCTGGAGTGATTGTGTGATGTGGTGGGAGTACGGTGCAAAGCCGAAGAACTAAGCCTTAAGACGAAAAAAGCCACCTCATGAAAAAACACCCCAAATCGTTGGACGGGTGTCCAGCTTTTGGGGTGCAGTTCATCGCTGATCACGCGGAGCAGCTTCTTTTCGGAGCAACTTTCACTGCCGCGGATACAACCCCAACGTGCTCGCATGCAAGCGCGCGAGCCCAAGCAACGCGTCCGTGTAAGGCGTAGGCACATCGGTAAGCTGCCCCAGTTCACGCACCGCGGCCACCAGCGCATCAAGCTCGACCGCCTTGCCCGCCTGCACATCCTGCAGCATCGAGGTTTTCATCGCACCGAGTTTGAGCGTAACCTCGTGGCGATCCGCGGGCGCCTGCTCGATTGGAATACCGAAACGTGCGCCGATCTCCTTCGCTTCCAGCATGATGCTCGTGACGAAGTCGCGCACCAGTTCGTCGCTGAGAATCCGGTCGGTGGTCGCGCCGGTGATGGCGCTGATCGGATTCATCGTCATATTGCCCCAGAGCTTGAACCAGACGTCGCGCTGAATCTGCTCCGACATCGACGCATTGAAGCCCGCTGCGGCTAGTGCGGCGGTGAGCGTCTTGACGCGTTCGCTCGGTTGCCCCAACGCCTCGCCGACGATCAGCCCATTGCCCTGATGATGCTTAATGACACCCGGCGATTCGATCAGACAGCTGGCATGCACCACACAGCCCACTGTCTGTGCGGTCGGAATCGCGGCGGCGATCGCGCCGTCAGGATCGATCGACTTCAGCCGCGTGCCGGCGAAATCGCGGCCGAGCCCGTCGCAGAACCACCATGGCACGCCGTTCATCGCTGTCAGTACGGTCGTCTGCGGATTCAGCAGCGGCGCGATATGCGCGGCCACCGACGCCATTGCCGGGCCCTTGACCGCCACCACGACGAGGTCCTGCACGCCGAGATCCGCCGGCTGTTCGCTCGCATTCACCTTCACGGTGTGCGTCACGCCGCCTTCGATCAGACGCAAACCGTGCTGCTGCAACGCAGTGAGCGTTGCGCCGCGCGCCACCACGCTCACGTCGTGGCCGGCCTGCGCGAGCTTCACTCCCATCCAGCCGCCGATCGCGCCCGCACCGTAGATTCCTACTTTCATCGCTTCAATCCTTGCGTTAATCCTCGGGTCAATCTTTGCTTCAATTCTCGCGTTATTCCTCGCGTCAATCCTTATAGCTCGCGTCGATGCGATCCACACGCCGCACCAACGCGTCGAACACATCCTGCCCCGCACCGTGACGCGGATCGAACTGCAACGAGTCGCGCGAGCAGCGGATCGCCACGTCTTCCAGCACCGGCCGCGCGCGGCCCATCGAGAACGTGGCCATCTGGATTTCACATGCGCGATTGAGCGTCCACAGAATAGCGAAAGTCTGCGGCAACGTGTGGCCCCATGCGAGCAGGCCGTGGTTGCGCAAGATCACCGCCTGCCTGTTGCCGATATGCTCGAGCAGACGTGGCCCTTCTTCCGCATGCACCGTGATGCCTTCGAAGTCGTGATACGCAATGCGGTCGTGCAACTGTGCGCTATAGAAGTTGGTTTGCTCCAGGCCGTTTTCGAGGCATGCCACCGCGACGCCGGCCGTGGTGTGCGTGTGCATCACACAGTGCGCATCGGGCAAACCTTCGTGAATCGCCGCATGCACGACAAAACCCGCGGGATTCACCGGATACGGTGAGTTGTCGAGCACGCGTCCTTGCGCGTCGATCTTCACGAGATTGCTCGCCGTCACTTCGCTGTAATGCAGGCCGAATGGATTGATCAGGAACTGGCGCTCTCCGCCGCTGACGCTCGCCGGCACGCGCAACGTGATGTGGTTGTAGATCATCTCGGTCCACCCGAGCATATCGAAGATGCGATAGCACGCCGCCAGTTGCACGCGTGCCTGCCATTCGTCGGGATGCATCGCGGCGAACTTCGGCGCGCTCGCCGGTTGCATTTCAAGAGTCGTCATCAGGGTCTCCGTTGTTATCGTTTGCTGTCGTTCGCTATGTTCGGCCGCGGCGCATAACAGCCGTTATGCGCCCGCCACCACCGCCGCAATCGACGACGCTACATAGCCGGCGTTGCGCGCGTTCAATCCGGCGACGCACATGCGCCCCGAACGCAGCACATACACGGCGTATTCGCTGCGCAAACGCTCGACCTGGGCTTCGCCCAAACCCGTGTACGTGAACATGCCGCGCTGCGCAACGTAACGCGCGCGCATCACTTCATCGACGCGGCCTGCAAGGCCTTCGTGAATCGTGCCGCGCATGGCGAGAATCCGTTCGCGCATGGCGGCGAGCTCCGCTTCCCACGCAGCACGCAAGGACGTGTCCGACAGCACATTGGCTACGAGACGTGCGCCATGCGTCGGCGGATTGCTGTAGTTGGCGCGCACCGTCGACATCAATTGGCCGAGCACGCGAGCCGCCTCTTCCTTGCTCTTGCACACCACGCTCAACGCGCCGCACCGCTCGCCATACAGTGAGAAATTCTTCGAAAACGAATTGGCCGCGATCAACGGCACACCCGCATCGGCGAGCAGGCGCACGCAGGCAGCGTCCTCCTCGAGGCCGGCGCCGAAACCTTGATACGCCATGTCGACAAACGCAATCAGCTTGCGGCGCTGCAAGACCGGCACCAGTTCCGCCCATTGCGCCGGACTCAGGTCGACGCCGGTCGGGTTGTGGCAGCACGCGTGCAGCAGCACGATGCTCTGTTCCGGCAAGCGGCCGATCGTGTCGATCATGTCAGCGAAACGCAGGCCACCAGTGTGTTCGTCGTAATAGGGATAGGTGTTAACCGTGAGGCCCGCGCCTTCGAACACTACGCGATGGTTTTCCCAGCTCGGATCGCTGATCCATATCTGCGAGGCCGGGAAATAGCGCTTCAGAAAATCCGCACCGACTTTCAGCGCACCTGAGCCGCCGATGGTCTGCAAGGTCGCGATGCGGTCCGCTGCACGCGCTTCGTTGTCCGCGCCGAACACCAGCGCCTGTGCTGCGTCGCGGTAGAGCGGCAGACCGGCCATCGGCAGGTAGGAGCGCGGGCCGATCGCGTCGAGCAGCGCGGTCTCGGCGCGCCGCACGGCGTCCATCACCGGCAGCTTGCCGGCGTCGTCGAAATAGATGCCGATGCTCAGGTTGACCTTGTTGGGTCGCGGATCGAGTTGAAAATCCTCGTTCAGGCTCAGAATCGGGTCGCCCGGATAGGCGGGAATGTGGTCGAACATGGCAATTCCTTGAGTGGAGCCCCGCATGTGGCTTGACTGCGGCCTGCGTATACCCTGAGTGTGGCGTGTCGCAGCCTGGTGTTAGTTAGCCGCGTGAGCGAGACGGAAGTCTAAGCGGGTTTCCAGCTTCGCGTCGACCAGGACGAGTGTCGGCCAATCGCGCGTTGCCTACAATCAATCGTTTTTTCACGATTAGTAAGTTTTTCTTTAGAATCACCCGATGCCACTCACACGCGTCACCATCCGTCAGTTCGAAGCGTTTCTCGCCATCGTCGATTTGCACAGCATCGGCGCGGCGGCGGAACGGCTCGGACTGACCTCGTCGGCGGTCAGCCAGTTGCTGGCCGAACTGGAAACGGAACTGGGCTTTCGCCTCTTCGACCGGACGACGCGGCGCGTCAATCTGTCGAGCGCGGGGCAGGATTTTCTGTCGTCGGCCGAATCGGTGTTGCGCTATGTGCGCGCCGCCGCCCAATCCGCCGACGACATCCGTAATCGTGCCGCCGGCATCGTGCGAGTCGGCGCGCCGCTGGTGCTCGCGGCGACCGCGCTGCCGGCGGCCATCGCCGAATATGCGCGCGACAAACCGAAAGTGGTCGTGCGCATTTGCGACACCGTGGTCGAACAGTTGGTGGAGCGCGTGGAAAGCGGCGACGTGGATCTCGCGATCGGCCCGGATCGCCAAAGCGGCACGCGGGTGCGTTGCGATCCGGCCTTCGCGAGCCCATGGGTGATGTGGTGCGCGCCGACACATCCGTTGAACGCACGGCGCCGGGTACTGTGGCAGCATTTGCGCGACGTGCCTATCGTGGCCACCGGCCGCGATCACGAGCGCGCAGTCGAACAGATGCTGGCCGATCTGCCGGTGGATGCGCGCATCATTCCGGTGGACGTGGTGGACAACGTCACGACGGCGTTCGGCCTGGCTGCACAGGGGCTTGCCGTGACGCTCGCGCCCGCCTACGTCGCGCCGCTCGCGCGAACCTTCGGGCTGGTGATGAAGCGGATCGTCGATCCCGAAACGATCCGCGAAGTGTGCGTATATCGTTCGACCGAACGTGCGCTGTCGCCGCCGGCGGACGGATTCGCGGAATTCATCATGCCGTGGCTAAAGCGCTGGGATCGTGAGACGCAGGCCGATGCGCGGCTTAAGCGCGGGTGATTTTTTCGACGCGAACTCAATGCGCTTTGGCTGTTGTCGGCTGCCGGGATTCGTGAAAAGGCAGTCATTGACTTTAAAGGGATTTTTCAGGAAAAGTGGCACCCGCCGCCCAGCAGTTGCCCCGGGATGTGAAATATCCCTCTTGCTCTGCCGCATTAAATGAAAAATCCGGCAGGTCCTCGTTAGTGCAGCGTGATTCGAAGGTCAATCCGCTGCGCCAACGGGTTGCCATTTCGCTAGTAAGCGACGGGCAGAGACCGGCCAACAAGGGACATTCGGCGGCAGCATCAAAATTGACGACGATCCACGAATGACCAGCTCCCTTGGCGGCAGCGTGTTAGATTCAAACTGTCAAAACACGTTTGCTTGGCAGCGTAATATCTCGACACAAGAATTCGAACCCGTGACCGTCAGTGGATATCTATGGCAACAAGATTCGATGCTAAAAGGTTGCGTCCATTCAGCATTGCCGTAGGTTGCGGAGGGTTACTGACGATCGCGCAATGGTCGCTACCAGCCGTACCCATGCCACCCGCTAGACTGAGTGACATGTGCAATGTCGACGCGTCTGGAAATGTGGTGCCGAACCAGACGATAGTTGGCCACCTGTCTCAAATCGACGATTCGTATTTTGCGCAGGATGATCGCGGCAACACTGTGCTAGTGTCCAGATGCTTCAAGGGAGGTTGTGCACCTTTTTCCCGCAACCTCGTCCAGGGGCATACTGGTGAACCAGTACAAGCCGAATTTTGCGGTAAACATCCAGCTCGCTTACTGATTTCTGGTGTGGAGGTTTATCGGCTAACGCAGCAGGTAATTGACGAGAATATTGCCGGTATCCGGCACACTCAGTCGATGATGCGTCGCTTCGGGGCTATTTGGTTTGGTGCATGGCTACTATTTCAAGTCGGCATTGAATGGCTTGGACGGCGGAGAGCCGAAACAGGCGCCAAGAACGTATAACCTATGGTCTCAGCACGGTGCACACTTCGGCTAGCCTGCCAAATTGATCTGTTTGGCAACTGCAGTTGTCGTTTCGATTAGATTGAACGTCCGCTATCAGTAACCTTGAAGGTCCCCTGAGGGTCGCGTGCAGCCGATCGCCGGCTCGCGAGTTTCAGGCCGCGTATGCCGCTTGCGTGAGGCAGAGAGCGGCCATCACTGCTTCCGTTTCTAGGAGTGGCGCCGAAGTGAACTGCTGAACGCCAGGCGAGACCGCAAAGAGACGGGGTAGGAAACTGGTTGTACCGCGCCGGTAAAAGCGCGCATGTGGCATAGGTGCTGAGAGGCCTTTCCGCGTAGCAAAAACGGATGTCGCCGTTGAAGCCCGTCCGCAGCCAACCGTTACGTCAACTTCGCACCAGTTCAAATCGGCCTTGGTTGCCGTTTTTTCCGACACTTCAGGGTAGGCACCGTTTGCGAACATGTGCCAAATCATGACAATCTGAGGTCGTAAGCTGAGGAGACAGCTCTGCTGGTAGCAGAGCACCGACGCGAGGGATCTCGTCTTGAAACGAAGCCCAAGCTTTCAAAATGCAATTGACGCGGCGCGCCACATTACCGACCCCATCGCGCCATGGACAGATGTGCTTCAGTCGGCCGCGAAACTCGTAGGGGCAGACGCCGCAACGATTCTTATGTTTGGCTCGCCAAACGAGATGCTATTCATGGAGCAGACCGGCGTAGACAGCGCCGCCGAAAAGGAATATCGCGACTGTTTCTCTGCGTGTGACGCCCTTGCAGAAGCGACATTCGCCAAACCCAGCGAGCTATGGCTAGATTCGTCCCGGGAGAAATGTGCACCGGAGGTCCGAAACCATCCGTTCTATGCCGACTATCTGCCTCGACACCGAATGGCGCAAATCCTTTCGTTCACCATTCGAGACGAAGGAAACATTCGAACTGCAATGAGTTTCCAGCGAAGCACCGCCGTTCCGAACGCAATCGAAGGGGTTGCGTCGGGAGATGTGGGAGCTTACGTCAGGTTCCTCACGAATAGCCTCGCGAAGCGTGCACGTGCAATTACTGAAAACGCGGAAATCGTTGAGAGTGCACTACACAGTATCGGGGAAGCATCTTGCCTGGCAACCTCAGCCGGACGGCTGGTGCGATGTACGGAACATGCTCGAGTGCTTCTTGCATTGTGCGGTGTCCTGTCCACGGACCGTTACCATTTAGACTTGACGAGCACGCGATCGGGTTTGCTTCTGGGTAGCGCGATTAGTAGCCATCAGCGTAGCGGCACCGCCGTGCCGGTCGCCCTTGCTGCCGGCTGGGGGCAAGGAGTCCGTTTCGATATCGCGACTGCCCCGGCCACATTCCGACTGGCGGCCGAACTCGTACTATTCATACGAATGAAAAAGAGGAGTGTTTTCGAGTTTGCGAGCAGCAGTGAGCTCGCCGCGTTCTTTTCGCTAACCCCGGCGGAGGCGCAGGTTCTTGCTGCCATCATTGCAGGCCATGCCGCGGGAGACTATGCAGGCCAAGAAGGCATCTCCACTATCACTGCCAGAAATCAGCTCGCATCAGCCATGCGAAAGATGGGCTGCAACAAGCAGTCCGAGCTCGTACGCCTTGGCTCGATACTAAGGTAGGGACACCGGCACGCAGTCTTAAGCTAAGGCTCTGTGGCTATCTCAAGGCGCCAGGCACCAGATACTGACGGGTGCTCATACAAAGTCCATGGTGTATTCGCATCATGGCGCGAACGACCTCCCATTTCACATAATGACTCCGTCCGCATCCGCCGTTACGGCGACGGCGAACGAGTTCAGCCGTAAAAGCCTGGCTAATTGTTCGAGACGCTCGCAGTGTCTTACCTGCGTGAATACCCTCAAGACGGAGAGGAAAATGAAACGAGTGAATAGTCATTTTCTTGCGAGCGTGGTCACACAAACCTCGGCCGTGTTTGCGATTCTCTTCACACAGTGCGGCGGTGCGCAAGCGACCGTCTTATATACAGACAATGTTCCGACCGACGGGCTCAACGTAATTAACAGCGGCGCGTCCCAGACTCTCATCACCACCCTGCAGACTCCAGCGGGTGAAGGTATTGCAGTCTCGCCAGACGGCTCGGAGGTGGTAACCGTTGGAATCTCCGGAAATGCTGCGCCAATCTTGTCCGTCACTAATGGCAGTACGAGCGCATTGGTCAGCCAACTCAGTCTGACCTCGGCCGCTGTGTCTGGGCTCGTGTTATCTCCAGACGGAAAACGTGCCTTTGTGCTTCAGACATTTGACGACGGAACTAACCATATTATCGTGGTCGATTTGACGAGCAACACGCAGGTCAAGGACCAGCAGTTGTCGCTGATTGGCAATGCGATGGGTATGGCCATAACGTCTGATGGAACGAAGTTGTTCGTGCTTGATAATTCGGGCCCGACGCAGGTGCTCGACACCACGTCACTCGCGGTTCTTGCTTCGATTGCGCCGCCTGCCGGCGGCGTTTATCGCGTTGCGACGTCTCCGACTATGGGCAGTGCGTATGTCCTTGACGGCACAGGTGGCTTCGTTCAGGTCATCAATACTGCGACGTACGCAGTTCAAACCATCAGTTTGCCTGCGAGCGGAGCAAATAACGTCGCTGTCTCACCTAACGGCAAGACGTTGTATCTAACAAGCTCTGGCAGCTACTCGATGGTCGATACAACGTCCTTCGCGGTCACAAAAGTCGCCCTCCCAAACGGGTTGAATCAAGCAATACCCAACGCGCTCACTGTCGCGTTTACGCCAGATGGGAAGTCTGCCTATTTCCTCGCCTCCTACTTTCAGCCGAGGCAGCCAGTTACAGCGCAACTCCTGGTTGTTGATACAGCAACCAACGCGATTGAAACGACGATTTCGCTACCAGGTTACGCCAACTTTCTTGCGACCGCTTCCGGCATTCTTCCTGTAGCAACGACGCCATTCGCGAAATACACGCCTCAGTTGCTCGTTGCGCCGAAGTTGAACGCCTATTCAATGGCAGCGAGTTTCACACTCGGCACATCCAGTCAACCACTCAGCCCGACGACGCAGACACTCACGCTCACCGTTGGGGCGTTGACCGTCACAGTTCCAGCCGGCGCAATTGTTCAGCCTAGTCCGAAACTCGGGCTTTACACGTATGACGGCGTTATCAATGGCGAGAAGTTCGGCCTGGTGTTGACCGGACAGAAGAATGGACCATGGGGCATTGTCGCGGTGGGAAGCCACGCCTTCACAAGTTCGACCGCGCCCCTCCCCGTCAACCTGACGATTGGCACGAGCAGCGGAACGGCGACCATTCGGCCGGTCGTGGCGGCTCAGGTTATGAGCCTGAAGTAGCACTTTCGGCATCGTCTCGTCCGTAAGCAAAACGAAGATGTCCGTCGTCTTCCTGCGTCGCAGCCTTCGAAAGGCTGCGACGCACGACCACTCGCGTCAGGTCGGAAGCCGGCCAGTTTTGGGCTGTCGACAAAAAACCGCCGATGTGCAACGACCGGTCAATTTTTCTCACATCGTCGCGAGAATTTCTGGCTTGGGGAACGCTTTAACACCGAACTATGCTGGGGTATGGAAAAAACAGCGCGCCCGCGCTGTGTAGTGTGGGTCCAACCTAACTTCAGGGGAGACGACATGATCCAACCGATCGATGTTGGTGCGATCGCTGGTGGCACGCTTCGAGGCTATTCAAATCAGATTCTGACTAGCGTGAACGACCATGACGTTCATTTGAGCATCATGGACGGGCCATATTTCTGGCACCTGCATCCCGATTCGGACGAAACGTTCCTGGTCATCGAAGGCGCGCTCACCGTAGATTTCGACGATGGATCGATCGACCTCCTGTCCGGCCAGTTGCTCACTGTGCCTGCAGGTATGCGTCATCGCACGCGACCGCTCGGCGCACGCTCCGTTAATCTAACGGTTGAAAAGGCTAATGCGACCACCGTCGAGTGCGAAGCCCCCCCGAGTTGGCCAGAATCGTCCTGAGTGAAACTACGAAAACGGTCGCGTGCTGCGGATCGCAGTGGCGTGACGTACAGGCCTCGTATATCTAGTGCATGAGGCGGCCCTCGGCCAAAGCGAGCTTCGATGCTTCCGCCCAGATCGTCGCCAATCGTGAGGGAGTTCGTTTGCAAGTTTGCTCACCGGCCCCCGCTCCACTGGCTGTTCGCTATCCGCGCAGCTCAATCAGTTTCCTCGCGTGTCGCGTAGCATGCACCGCGCAATGCCGAACCACGCAGGCCTCAGATTGGGGACCCGGACCGATTAGGGGTAGCCCCGAAAATCGAAATTCAGCCTTGCGCACAACGCGCTTAATTATCAGCGACCGCTTTCCTAAACTTGATACCAGTTGCTATGGACTCGATCCCGCGCTGTCGGCGCACTGTATGTCGTATCGAAAAACACGAATGGATCGTTTCCGTCGAAATTCCAGTCAATCAAGGAGGAACGGGGCATGAACAAGGCAACCAGCACATTCATCGCGGCCGTCGCCGCACTCACGCTGTCGGGCGGCGCTTATGCACAGAGCAACAATACGCTGGCGACCCCGAGCACCGTGTCACCGGCCGCCGTGTCGCCAGCTAATGCAACGAGTGGCTACGGCACGCCTGGCGTCACCAACTCGGACAGCGGCATGGGCGCCGGGTCGCCGAACTCGGGCCTGCCGGATAGCACGAACAATAGCTCGACGTCCCTCACCCCCGCTCCCGGAAGTCACAATACGCTGGCGACCCCGAGCGTAGTGTCGCCGGCCGCCGGCCAATAACAGTTGTTAAAGATGACAGCCAGGCGCAAATAAGCGCAAACCGACTAAGCGCTTCAATCGCGTAAGGCGCAGTTGTCATTGTGACCGGCGCCACAGTTTCGCGACTAGCGAAGTCCCTCATTCGCCGCGCATCGTAAGAAAGGCCGCTGCCCTCACGGACAGCGGCCTTTTGTTTCTCCCTGACCGCTTCCTGGCAGCGGCTTGCGGCACACCGACTGGTTGCATGCCCATAGGGTGACCGAATAACAGCGACTGGCGACCTGCGGCCGACCTCGCCAATCAGACATCGGTCCTTGTTCGGCCAGCTTCTGGCTTTCAACAGCGACGAGTGCTGGCGCGACATGTTCGGGCGTAGATGGAGGATACTTGCGTAGCAGCAAGCCAATGCATTCAGCCGGGATTCTGCATATGAAGACTCTTTTTCTGGTGACGCTTTGCGCAGCGTTGCTCTCGTTTGGCGGCGCGGCGTACGCGCAAGTCGACCAATCGGAGCCGCAGGTTCTGATCAAGACCGCGACGCAGCAGATACTCAACGAGGTGCGCACCCGGGCGATCGAGCCGGACGATATTCCCCGCATCATGGATATCGTGAACCGCGACATTGTTCCTTACACCGATTTTCGCCACACCACGTCGCTCGCGATGGGCCGCCACTGGCGGACGGCAACACCGGCGCAGCAGCAGCAACTGGTCGAACAGTTCGAGATGCTCCTGATCCACACCTATTCGGGTGCTATCGGCCAGCTCCGTCCTGATCAACTGATCGATTACCCGCCGATACGCTTCGCTCCAACCGATACGGACGTGGTGGTGCGCACGATCGCAACCAGGAACGGCGAGCCAGCAGAGATCGACTACCGGTTGTACAACACGCCGCAAGGCTGGCGCTTGTATGACCTGAACGTGCTCGGCGTCTGGCTGATCCAAACATATCGGCAGCAGTTCAGCGACAAGATCCAGCAAAGCGGTGTGGACGGTCTGATCCGGTTTCTCGCTGAGCGCAACGAGCAGCTCGCTTCGGGCAAGCAGTAAGTGACCATTGAGTAAGATTGCGATGGACGTTTAGGGTAAGCTTTCGCAACCGTTTCCTCGGATGGTCGTCCGGGATGAGACACTCAGCCGATTTTTTCGAATGCGGCTTTGTACAGGGTTCGCTTCGGCTCTGCAAACACTCGCCGCACCATCGGTTCGAAGAACTCAAGCGGCAGCGTTTCCGCATCTGGATCGAAGGCCGCCGCGTCATATTTCTCGCAGAAATGCGCGGTACGTTTGAACAACTCCGGCACGTCGCGATACTTATCACGCAGATTGCGGTCCATGCCCATGTGCTGGAAGAAATAGTACCCCTGGAAAATCCCATGGTGCTTGACCATCCAGTGGTTTTCCGCGCTGACGAATGGCTCCAGCAGCACGGCTGCAACGTCGGCATGGTTGTAACTCCCCAGCGTATCGCCAATGTCGTGCAGCAGCGCGCAGACCACGTATTCCTCGTCCTGGCTGTCGCGATGCGCCAGCGTGGCAGTCTGCAAGCTATGCGTCAGACGATCGACAGGAAAGCCGCCAAAGTCGCCATTCAGCAAGCGCAGGTGGTCCAGCAGGCGGCTAGGCAGTCCTTTGGCGAACGGCCCAACCTCATTACCGATGATCGCCCAATCCTGCTCCGTACCATCGCGCATATGGCGGAATGCGGCGCACTGTTCATTGTGTTCCATGTGACGACTCCTTCTCTTTAAGTGGTGCTTCATTATCGGAAGGAGAGGGATATAAAATCCAATAAGTGGAAAGTCAAAATCCATAACCCCAAGGAATGGCATGATTGACGGCGACCTTGCATATTTCCTGACCATCGCGAGTACCGGTACGCTGGCACGCGCCGCCGAACAGCTGGGCATTTCTCAGCCGGCCGTGACCAAGGCCATACAGCGGCTGGAGCGCAAGGTGGGAGTAACGTTGGTCGAGCGCACCGCACGCGGCTCGGTATTGACCGAGGCGGGCAAGATATTTCAGACACGGGTATTGAGCGTGTCCATGCAGCTCGATAGTGCGCTTCAGGAAGCGCGCGATATTGGTGGCGGACACGCGGGCCTGCTACGCCTCGGTGCGACGCCGGCCACCACGAGTTTCGCGCTGCGCTCGCTGTTCCCAACGCTGCTGGTGGAGCGGCCGGCCGCACGCGTCAATGTGACGACAGCGTTTAGCGACACGCTTTTGGACGCCATCGACAAGCGTGAAGTGGAACTGGCTGTATGCCCGTTGCCTGAGACCTTGGACGCATCCATGGCCAAGGAGGTGCTGTATGACGATCACTACAGCTTGATGGTGAGCACCGGGCACCCTCTGGCCGAGCGGGAATCGGTCACGCTGGACGATCTGGTGGATTGCGCATGGGCCGCGTCCAGTCGACAGGAATTTGCACGTGTGCAGATCGAGCAAGCCTTTGCAAAACGGGGCTACCCGCGTATGCGCATCGTAGCGGAGGCCAATAGTTTGGCCGCGTTGATTCTTATCGTATCCACTACGCAGTTGGTCAGCTTTATCAACGCGCGCAGCTTCGACCCTGGCCCCCTACCGGTCGACGTTGCTGTGCGCCCGATCCAGCTCGACGGCCTGCTGCGTCAGGTCGGACTGATACGAAGGGCTGGCTACCTATCCCCGATCGCGCAACGCGCTCAGGAAATTTTGCGCAACGCAGCCCGGGAGTTGTAAGGCTAGCCGCCTCGCCTCGCCTCGCACCGCAACTGGAACTGGAACTGGAACTGGAACTGGAACTGGAATAGCTTTCACTTTCTGCGGCACCCGACAGCTGTTCTTCGGCTGTTCTTCGGCTGTTCTTCGGACGCCTTGCAGTTAATCCGCAGCCGCAACTTCGGCGCGCCGGATCAGGACCGCTCGGGCAGCAGACATAACGCGAACAATTGGCGCTGGGTAGAGATCCCCAGCCGCGCATAAGCGCGCTTCTGATACGTAATCACGCTGGTGGCCTTGATCCCCATTTGCTCGGCGATCTCGGCGGCGCTTGCGCCTTCGAGCGTGCCGCGCAGCACGTCGATCTCGCGCGGCGTAAGCGCCGGACAGGCACGTCTGACGCGTGCCAGCATCGCGGCTGCCGTACCTTGCTGATGCTGCCCATTGAGCGCGTAATGGCCTTTCGCCGCGTGTGCGAATAGATGCGCGACGCTTTCCACATGCTCCAGTTCGCCTGGCTGAAACATGCCGTACGCGCTGTCACGATACAGATTGATCGACAGCCAGACGCTTTCCATCGGTTGCAGGAGCAACGATAGCCGGTCGGACACGTTGGGCTGCGCGTAGCAGGCCGCGCGATAGGCTTCGTTTTCGATTTCTTCGCTTTGCTGCTGATGCAGCACTAACGCCTCGTGCGCCTGTTTCGCTTGCGGGCGGCCGACGATGGCGCGGTTGCCGTCGAGCGCATAAAAGTGCGTAGCGTAGCGGTCGGCGACATCGCGGAGAAAGCGTCCGCCGCGGTGGTCGGCGGCGGAGACGGTGCGCGGCCTCGCGTCGAATTCGTAGGCGAAGATCGTGCACTGTGAAACGGGAAGCGTGTCGCCGACGGTTTTCAGAATGCTTGCAGCGAGCGCGTCCGGGTCGGCATGCGAGATCGACATGACGAGGTCGGTAACTCGCGAAGTATTGATGTGCCCGCTGCGGGGCGGCGTGGATACGCGCCAGGAACGCATGATAAGCGAGGTCGGAGTGCTTGGATTTCGGTCCGGCAAGCGTAGCACAACGGAGGTTGAACCCGCCGCTGCGCTGCTTTGACGGCGCTGCAGTTCGCTTGGCGTCGCCAGAGTCCACGCGAACCCTGCTGCAGACGAAAAGACCTACAGCGTCCCCAATTTGACCGCAAGAAAATCGACCAACAGCCGAGTCCTCTGTGGCAACCGCCGCGTCCTCGTCCACATCGCATGCAACGGCAAAGGCGTGAGCTGGAAATCCGCCAGCAAAACCTCAACCCGTCCTGCCTCGACCCATTCCTGAATCTGCCAGAAGGCAGCAACTCCGATCCCCATCCCGCCCAGCACACCCGCATTGACGGCAGCCACCTGATTGCTGTCAAAGCGCCCTGCCACGTTCACCGCAACCTCGTTTCCGTCGGAAGACGTAAACACCCACCGCCCAGGATGCGGCACCCCCGTTCGAACGACACATTCATGTCTCGCCAGATCCCGCGGATGCGACGGTCTGCCGTGCTCGGCAAGATAATCCGGCGCCGCGAACACCACCCGCCGAAGCGTGCCGATCCGTCGCGCCACCAGCCGTGAATCAGGCGTTTCGCCAATGCGGATCGTCACATCCGCGCCGGTCTCCGTCGGATCGCGATACTCGTCGCTCAAATCGAGCGACAACGCCAGTTGCGGATGACGCTGCAAAAACTCCGCGGCGAGCGGCGCGACGAATTTCGGTCCGAACAGCGTTGGCGCATTGATACGCAAACGCCCGGTGAGCCTGTGCAATTCTTCAGCGAGTTCGGTGCGCGCCAGTTCCAGTTCGGTCAGCGCGCCTTTGACGCGCTCGTAAAAGCGCATGCCGGCTTCGCTCGGCTGCGACGTACGCGTGGTTCGCACGATCAAGGTCGATCCGTGCGACCGCTCAAGCACCTGAAGCGACCGGCTGACGGCCTGCAACGACCGGCCAAGCCGGCGCGCGGCACTCGTCAGACTGCCTTCCTCGACAATCGCCACCAAGGTTTCCAGATCGCGCAATGCATCCATCGGCGATTCTCCCGTTTTTTGTGAGAATGTATCCAATTTCGTGCGAATTGTGTTTGTCTGACGTGAGAGTAGCATCGATTCAACTTCACTTAACGGCTAGTCAGACAATGGACTCTCCCACGATTCAATGCCCGACGGCAGCCCAAACGGCTACGCCGCCGGCACAAAGCGTTCCGACCGCCCGCTTCGCCGCGATGGTCGCGGTCGCCGTACTGCCCCTGTATGCGTCGCAAACGTTGATCGGCCCGCTCAACGTCTCGCTGCATCTCGGTGCATGGACCACGCTCGTCACCGCTTTGACGTTGCTCGGTTATGCGGTCGGCCTCGTCGGGCTCGTCCCGCTGATCGACCGCCTGCCCAATCGGCCCTTGATTGCAGCGACGTTGTTCGCGCAGATCGCATGTCTCGCGCTGGCCGCCATGGCGCCGTTCGCGCCAGTGTTTCTGGCGGCATCGTTCGCCGTCGGCGTGACGTCGAGCGTTGTGCAGATGCTGGTGCCCGCGGCGGCGTCGCTCGCGCCGCCGGCTTCGCGTGGCAAAGTCGTCGGCAACGTGATGAGCGGTCTGATGCTCGGTATTCTGTTATCGCGACCGCTGGCGAGTGTGATCGGCGGCGCGCTCGGCTGGCGTGCGTTTTACGCCGCAGATGCCCTGCTGCTCGCCGCTGTCACGCTCGCCGTGGTGCCGCGTTTGCCGGATAGCCGCCCTGTCGGCGCGCCGCCCTATGCCGCGTTATTGGCATCGATGGCCAGATTGCTCGCGCACGAACCGGTGCTGCGCCGCCGGGCCCTGTATCAAGGCCTGCTCATGGCCGGCTTCAATGCGTTCTGGAGCAGCGTCGCGATTGTCCTGACGCGCGCGCCGCTCGGTCTGAACAGCACTTCCGTCGCGCTGTTCGCGCTTGCCGGCGGCGGCAGCGTGTTCATCGCACCGTTGGCCGGCCGAGCCGGCGATAGAGGCTGGTCGAAGCCCGCCACCCTGCTCGCTCATACGGTCAACATCGCGGCCGCCCTGATGGCAGCATTGGCGTTGAGCTCGGGTGTGTCGCGCGTCGCATCGATCGCCATGCTTGCCGTAGCTGCCTTCTTTCTCGACGGTGGCGTGATTGCCGATCAGGCACTCGGCCGGCGCGCGATCAATCTGCTCGCGCCCGAATCGCGTGGCCGCGTGAACGGCCTCTATACAGGGCTCTTTTTCGTCGGCAGCGCGATAGGCGCCACCATCGCCGGGCCCGTGCTCGCGCGTTGGGGCTGGCCAGGGGTGTGTATTGCTGCGTTGGTTTTTTTCGCTGCTGCAGCAGGGCTACATCTGCGCGACAGTTCGCGCGGGCGCGGCGCATGATCGATCTTACGAACGACTGAAGGAGCATGTTCATGACATCCACACGCACCGGGATGCGCTATCGCAGCATCGAGATCGACGGCCTCGACATTTTCTACCCCGGGCGGTGACCTGGTTGCCTGCGCAACGACCGCGGAAGACACCCACTATCGCCCGGTAAAGGACCCACGCACCAACGTCACCATCCTCGGCAATTCAATAGTAAAAATGGTCCCATTAGCCTCGTCAGAGCTGACATTGACGTTCCCCCCATGCATCCGTGCAATCTCCTGCACGATATGCAACCCCAGTCCCAATCCTTCCCGCGACCGCGCACCACCGCTATGCGGCCCAAAAGCCTTGAACAGATGCGGAAACACCTCTCCTGGAATCGTCCCGCGATTAGCGACCTTCAACTGAACTGACTCGACAGACTCGCCGTCCACCTCGACACGGATCTCCGCGCCCTGCGCGCCGTGATGCAACGCATTGCTCACCAGATTCGACACCGCCTGCCAGATCAGATCCGTATCCCATGCGCCCGCGGTATTCCCCCGGCTGGCAAACACAATGCGCTTGCCGTTCTCCCGCGAAGCGAACTCATCGATCACCGATTTGCACAAGTTCGCCAATTCGATCGAGCGCGGCTGCAACGGCAAACGCCCACCTTGCAAGCGAGCAAGGTTGAGCAACTGATCGACCATTCTTGCCATGCGCAGCGAACTATTTTTTACACGCGTCGCTACCGTCGCCGATTGCTCATCGGCCGCTGTACGCAACAGATATTCTGCCGACGCCAGCACCGCGCCGAGCGGCGTGCGCAAATCGTGACTCAGCACCGCCATCAGCATTTCGTTGGCTTCGAGCATCTGCCGCGTCGTCACGAGTTGTGCCGCAAGCTGGCGTTTCTGCTGCTCGAGTTGCACGAACACATCGACCTTCGATTGCAGAATCCGCGGGTCGAAAGGCTTATAAAGGAAATCGACCGCACCGGCCTCGTAGCCGCGAAACGTGCGCGATGCATCCTGCGCGGTAGCGGTCAGAAAGATGATCGGCACATGTGACGTGCGTGGGCTGCCGCGCATCAAGGCAGCCAGTTCGAAGCCGTTCATGCCCGGCATGTTGACGTCGAGAATCGCTAGCGCCACTTCGTGCTTGAGCAGCAAATCGAGCGCCGCCGTACCCGAGTCCGCCACCAGCACGGCAAGGTCCGGCCGCGCCAGCAAGGCTTCGAGCGCGGTAATGTTGTGGGCGATGTCGTCGACGATCAGGATCTTCACGGGTGAGTGCGTCATGGCATCGGGTCAGAAAGCGCCCGGCAATGCTGCAAGCCGCCGGGCCATGGTTTCGGGAGAGTAAATGTGATCGGCCGCGCTGCGCTCAATCGCGGCGCGCGGCATTTCTGGAGAACTGGCGCTGTCGGGCACCTGCACCCACGTGGCACCGCCTCGCGCCTGCACATGCTTAAGGCCTTCTGCGCCGTCGTCGTTGGCACCGGAGAGCAGAATGGCCAGCAAACGCTCGCCATATACCGGGGCCGCGGACTCGAACAGCACGTCGATCGACGGTCGCGAAAAGCGCACGGCGGCGTCGGTAGAAAGCGCGACAGTGCGGTCTACTTCCACCAGCATGTGATAGCCGGGCGGCGCAACATGGATGCGGCCCGGCATGATCGGCTCGCCCGCGTCGGGTTCGAGCACGGGCAACACGCAGCGATGCGCAAACGCATGCACCAGATAGCTCGGCGAATCAGGCGGCAGGTGCATGACGATCATCACCGCCGGCGCAAAGCTCGCGGGCAGTGCGCCGAGCAGCACGTTCAATACTTCGATGCCACCGGCCGAAGCGCCGATCACCACGAGCTCGAAGCCGCGTGCTTCGGCAGCACCCGGCTGGGGTTCGACGGCTGGCTTGGCGATTGAGCGAGACATGATGACTGTGCTAGCGCTTCTGGTAGATGCGTTCGCTCGGACGGAACTCGTCGAACGCTTCGTAGTGGCGGGAAAAACGCAAGCTTTCCTTGCTGCCCAAACCGAGAAAACCGCGCCGCACCAGCGCGTTTTCAAACAGACCCAGCGCGCGATCCTGCAAGCCGCGATCGAAATAGATCAGCACGTTGCGGCACGACACCAGGTGCGCCTCGAGAAAGACTTCGTCGGTGGACAGGCTGTGGTCGGCGAAGACGACGCGGTCCTTCAGCGAACCGGCGAAGCGCGCGCCGCCATACGCCGCGTGATAGTAATCCGACAGCGACCGCTTACCACCAGCCGCGAGGTAATTCTGCGTGAAGCCCTGAATCCGGTCGAGCGCGTAGATGCCGGACTCGGCGCGCGCCAAGGCATCAGGGTTGATGTCGGTCGCGTAAAACAGCGTGCGCTCGGTCAAACCCTCTTCATCGAAGAGGATTTTCAGCGACCACAATTCCTCGCCGGTGCTGCATCCCGCCACCCACACCTTGATCGACGGATAGGTGCGCAGACGCGGCAGCACATGTTCGCGCAGCGCGAGGAAATACGACGGATCCCGGAACATGTCGCTGACCTGCACCGTCAGGTACTGGAACAGCCGCGAAAACTCGTCGCCGTTACGCATGATGCGGTCCTGCAACTGCGACAGCGTCCTCAGCCCGAACTCCTCGAGCGCCTGCGACAGGCGGCGCCGCAGCGATGACATCGCGTAGTGCCGGAAATCGTGCTGGTATTTGAGGTAAATCGCCTCCAGCAGCAGTTTCAACTCGATGTCGAAATCGCTGATGCGTTGCGGCGCGTCAAACTCGGAATGGCTCATCGTGTTCCCGTACCCCAACTACCGTTGCCGCAGCCACACGCGGCACAGTGAAACCAGTTTGTCCACGTCGATCGGCTTGGAGACGTAATCGTCGGCGCCGGCTTCGAGGCAGCGGGTGCGGTCGTTCGCCATCGCCTTGGCGGTCAGCGCAATGATCGGCAGATGCGCAAAACGCTGATTGCGGCGGATCTCGCCCATCGCCGTCAAACCGTCCATCTCCGGCATCATGATATCCATCAGGATCAGATGCACCTCGGGGCCGTTTTCCAGCGCGTCTAGCGCTTCGCGTCCGTTGCGCGCAATCTGCAGTTTCGCACCGAGCGGCTCCAGTACGTGCGAGAGCGCAAAAATATTGCGCACGTCGTCTTCGGCCAGCAGGATGGTGCGGCCCTCGAAGGCATTGTCGCGCTGCCGCACGGTGCGCAGCATGCGCTGCTGCTCAGGCGCCAGCGACGACTCCACACTGTGAAGGAACAGCGTGACTTCATCGAGCAGCCGCTCGGGCGACTTCGCCCCTTTGATGATGATCGATTTCGAATAGCGGCGCAGGCGGTGCTCTTCTTCGTCCGACAGCATGCGGCCCGTGTAGACGATCACCGGCAGCGCGGCGTGCGCGGTGTTCGCGGCAAGCCGCTCGAGCAGATCGTAGCCGGTGCCGTCGGGCAGCGCGAGGTCGGTTACCACGCAATCGAAGGTGAACTTCGACAGATATTCGAGCGCCTCCGCCAAGGTTGCAACCGCAACGATCTCAGTGTTGTCGCTTTGCAGCAGCGCGCGGATGCTTTCGCGCATCGGCGCGTCGTCCTCGATGACCAACACGCGTTTGAGGCGCTGTTGCAGACGCGCTTCGAGACGGCGGATCGCGGCTTCCATCGTGCTGCGCGCGGTCGGCTTGAGCGTATAGCCGATGGCGCCCAGGTGCAGTGCCTTGTCGGCGTGGTCGGTGGCCGACACAATATGAATCGGGATGTGACGCGTGAGCGGATCGTTCTTCAGCCACTCCAGCACGGTCAAGCCGGACCGGTCCGGCAAGCCGACGTCGAGCAGTACCGCAGCCGGGCGCATGTCGCGCACCAGCGCGAGGCCGCTGGCGGCGCTGCTGGCGTGGACGAAATCGAAATCGAGCTCGTGCGTCAGCTCGCGCAGGATTTCGGCGAAGGCAAGATCGTCTTCCAGGGCCACGATCAGCCGGCCGGCACGCGTGCGGTTGTCGCGGTCGTCGGCAATCGGGCCGCTGGTGGCTTCGGACGCATTGCCCTCGGACAGGCCGTTGGCGGCCGTTATGACGGCCGGCTGGGAACTGCTCAGCGGTGGCCGGATCAGCGTCGGCTCCGGCGCCGTCGGGACCGACGCCGCTGCGGCAACGGGCGCCTGAATCTGCGCAAACGCCGATGGCGGCATTTGCGCGTTCTGACCGCCCGCCTGTGCCGCCTCGGCGTCGAGCGGCAACCAGAGTGTGAACACGCTGCCCTTGCCCACCTCGCTCGTTACCGTAATCCGGCCGCCAAGCAGACGGGAAAACTCGCGTGAAATGGATAGGCCCAAACCGCTGCCACCGTATTGGCGGCTGGTGGAACCGTCGGCTTGCTGGAATGCTTCAAAAATCATTTCCAGCTTGTCTGCGGCAATGCCGATGCCGGAATCGCGTACATCGAACCGCAGCATATTGCCTTCAGCCGGCGCGACCGACAGTGCCACTTCGCCATGTTCGGTGAACTTGACGGCGTTCGACAGCAGATTGCGCAGGATCTGCGTGACCCGCTGGCCGTCGGTGATGAAGGTGTCGGGCGTGCCCGGCAGACGGTCGAAGGCGAGGCTCAAATGCCTGGCGGCGGCCATTGGCTTGAACATTTCCTGCAGCGACTGCAGGGTCGCGTCGACCGATACCGTTTCTAGCTCGACCGTTACCTGCCCGGCCTCGACTTTCGACAAATCGAGGATGTCGTTGATCAGCACCAGCAAATCGCTATTCGACGCGTGAATCGTCTCGGCATAGCGCACCTGCTCTTCGCTGAGATTGCCGGTGCGGTTCTGCTGCAACAGCTTCGCGAGAATCAGCGAACTGTTCAGCGGGGTACGCAATTCGTGCGACATGTTCGCGAGGAACTCGGACTTGTAGCGGCTCGACTGCTCGAGGCGTGCCGCGTTAGCAGCGAGTTCGTCCTGCGCGCGCAACAGGTCCGACTTCTGCCGCTCGAGACGCTGCGCATATTCCTCGAGCTGTACGTTGGTCTGCTCCAGTTCAGCCTGCTGGGCTTCGAGGCGCCGTTGCGACTCCATCAGCGCGCGGCCGCGTTCTTCCAGGCCTTCGTTGGAGACGCGCAGTTCTTCCTGCTGAACCTGCAGCTCTTCGTTCAACTGTTGCGTTTCGGCAAGCGCGTCCTGCAGACGTTCGCGATACAGCGCCGCTTCGACGAAGTCGCCCATGCTGTTGCCGATCAGTTCCATGAACTCCTGATCGCGCGCCGTCAGTTGGCGGATAAAGCCCAGTTCGACGACACCGTTGACCTGCCCGTCGTTTTCGATCGGCATGATCAGCAGATTCTTCGGCGCGCTTTTGCCAGTGGCGGAAACCACTTGCACGTAGTTGTCCGGCACGTCGCGCAGGATTAGCGTGCGGCGTGCGACGGCCGCCTGGCCGATCAGCGTTTCCGATTCTTCGAAATTGCGCGCGGCAGCCTGCTCGCTTTCGCGGCTGAAACCATAGGCGGCGATGCGGCGCAACGTACCGTGCTGTTTATCGCGTACGTAGAGCGCGCCGACGGCGGCATCGAGATATTGCGCGAGGAAGTCAAGCATCGCGCGGCCGACCAGTTGCGGGGTCGCCTGGTCGACGACCTTTTCAGCAAGCAGGCGCTGGCCGGAGCGCAACCACACTTGCTCCTGCAAGGTGTCGGTCTGTTCGGCCTGCTTGCGCAACACGCCGTCGTAGGTAGACGACAGGCTCATCAGTTCGCGGCGCCCCACCCATGCAAGCAGGCCGCTCACGCTCAGGCTGAAGAGCAGGAATACGCCGACCAACGTGGTGGTGACGCGGCGCGTCGCCTCCACACGCTCCTGGCGCAGGCGCAATTCGGCATCGAGAAAATCGCCGAATTCGCGGCGCGTTTCGTCGAATTCGATCTTGCCGCGACCGCTCGCCACCGCGCTTTCGAAATCCTGATTCCTGCGGCGCGCGTCGATCATGCCCTCGGCGAAGCCGCTCCAGCGCTGCTGGATCGCTTCGATCTGCTTGAGTTTTTCGACCTGCGGGGGATTATCGGAGACCAGTTCCTGCAGTGCTTCGATCTGCGCTTTGAACTTCGGGCCACCGGTTTCATACGGCGTGAGGAAGCTTTCGTCACCCGTGATCAGGAAGCCGCGCATCGACGATTCGCGATCGACCGCGAGACGCAGCATTTCATTGGCCTGACCGATAACACGCTCGGAATGCTCCGCCCAGTTCATTGTCGACACCAGATACGCGATCAATGCGACGAACACGGCCATCGTCACCAGGCCGACGCCTAAAGGCAGGGCGATGTTGCGGCGGATTATGCTGCGAAAACGGTTCTGATCGACGGCCTGAGGTGCGGTCATTTTTTCTGTCTTCGGCTTGGGGAATCGAGGCGGTTTGGAATTTTTTTCGCTTTTTTTAATCGCTTTTTCTGTCGCCGCGCGACTGGCGTAATCATACAGGATGAGGTCTTTTTTGAGGTATTTTGGGTGCTGTCGCCCATGCTGGGCTTATTGTGTGCGAGCGTGCGCAACTTTGCGGTGCTAATGCGAGTCAATCGTGAGAGGAATCCAACAGCCCCGCTTCGTTCACGCCCTCACACTTGCCGGTAGCCGATGACCTATCCCACTCTCGCTTGCACTCATCTTCGTACCGCCCTCGTCGCCGCACTGCTCTGGCACGCCTCTTTCGCGGGGGCAGTTCAGCCGCTTGACGTGCCTGCCGTCGACGGTAGCGTCCCGGCCGCCACCGTGCGCGTGGAGCCGCCCACGCAAGCGTCGCCGGTTGTGGCCGTGCCGCCGTCGGAGCAGTACCCGACGCTGTATCGCGATGTCGAACTCGCGCACCTCTATCCGGACAGCAAAACCTTCGCGGATATGGTGCCGCTTTCACCGCCCGCGCAAATCGCCGCCACTTATGAGGCGGCCAGGCAGCAGCCCAATTTCAGTCTCGGCGACTTCGTGAAGCGCAATTTCATACTGCCCACGCGCACGACGAAAGCGTACGTCTCCGATCCGAATCAGGATGTGGTCGGTCACATCGATACGCTCTGGAATGTCCTGCGCCGTGAGCCGGATGCAACGGCAAGCCCGTGGTCGTCGCTGTTGCCGTTGCCGTATGCGTACATCGTGCCGGGCGATCGCTTCGATGAGATCACTACTGGGACTCGTACTTCATCATGCTCGGTCTGGAACAAAGCGGGCAGCATGCCCTGGTCGTCGACGAACTGAAAAACTTCGCGACCTTGATCGATCGGTACGGGCATATCCCGAACGGCAACCGGACCTACTATCTAAGCCGCTCGCAACCACCTTTCTTCGCGCAGATGGTGCGGCTCGTCGCCGAGAAGGACGGCGACAGCGTCTATACGCAATACCTGCCTGAATTGCAGCGCGAATACGCCTACTGGATGAATGGCAGCGACGGCCTCCCCGCAGGCCGGGCGAGCCGGCATGTCGTGCGCCTCGCGGACGGCACGCTGCTCAACCGCTATTGGGACGAACGCGCAGTACCCCGCGACGAGTCGTATCGCGAAGACGTCGTCACCGCACAGCAAACACCCCAACGCGATTCCGCCGACCTGTGGCGCAATCTGCGCGCAGGCGGCGAAACCGGCTGGGACTTCAGCTCGCGCTGGTTCGCGGACGGCAAGACGCTGGCAACCGTCGACGTGACCTCGCTCGTGCCCGTGGATCTGAATTGCCTGCTGGCCGATCTGGAACGCACGTTGGCGAAGGCGTACCGTCTGCGCGGCGACGTCACGCAGGCGGAAAATATGGAGCAGCGTGCCGCCACGCGCGCGGATGCCATTCGGCGCGTGCTGTGGGATCCGCAATTGAAAGCGTTCGGCGACTACGACTTCGTGCATCGCACACTCACGCACCGGCTTACCGCCGCCACGGTCTACCCGTTGTATACGGGTGTAGCGAGCCGTCAGCAGGCGAAGACCGTCGCCGCCACCCTGCAGCGCGAATTGCTGCGGCCCGGCGGTCTTGCCACCACGCAAGTCAATAGCAGCCAGCAATGGGATGCCCCGAACGGGTGGGCGCCGTTGCAGTATCTGGCGGTGATCGGCTTGCGCCGCTATAGCGAACCGGCGCTCGCGCAAACCATCGCGACGCGCTGGATCAGGACCAACGTCTCCTACTATCAGCACACCGGCAAGCTCGTCGAGAAATATGACGTCGATGCTGCAACGCCCGGCGTCTCCGCGGGCGGAGGTGAATATCCGTTGCAGGATGGCTTCGGTTGGACGAATGGCGTGCTGCGCGCCCTGCTCGTGCTCTATCCGCAGACGGTGCAGGCCTCACGCCCAAGCGATATTCCTGAAGGTCCCGCGGGCGTGTCGGCGGCGGCCGCTTCCGCTGCCGTGGCGCCCAAGAATACGCATCGGCTACATGAGACACAGGTGAATCCGTAATCAACGCCTTCATCGTTTTAGCGCGAAAAAACTGGCCGGTTCACACCGGCCAGTTTCGCTTAAGCGACGCGGCTGCTTGAACAGCCTGAATGCTTAAAAAAACCTGATCCTCAAGTATGCCGTGGTGCTTATGCCGGCACCGTCTCCGCCTGCTCGGCACGCGACCACACCCGATGCTGCTCGGCCGCCTTGATAAAGGTCTTCAGGACCTCGGCAGCTTGCTTGTCGTCACCGGTTGCCACGCCATCGGCATTGGCCGGCAAGTGAGCCGCAGCCAGCACGTCACGCCCCGCGCCGATGGCAGCAATCGCCTTCAGGTGCTTGAACGCTTCGAGCACGAAATGCCGTGCATCGCCCGATTGCGCCAGCAGCTTCGCGCCCGCCTCACCACCCACCACGATTACGGCGTCGAACATGATCGACGGCAAGCCGGCAATCGTTGCGTCCGGCGCCATGCCGTCGATAGCAGCAAGCGTCGGTGCGATCAACATTGGCACCGCGCCCTCGCCTTGCAGCGCCTGTTGCAGCTTCTTGATCGCGGCGCCATCGGAACCCGGCGCGGCTAGCAAAGCGATCTTGCAGGTCTTGATGCCGGGCTTCGCGCGATTGAGCAGACTCAGTGCCGGCGACTCTTTAGGACCTTTGAGCTTCGCCGTGCCCTTCTTCGGCGCCGGCAAACCGAGACCGTCGGCAACCTTCGCCGCAAGCCCCGCATCGAAATTGGCCAGAATCTCGTTGACCACGCGCGCGCGAATCTCCGGCTTGGTGACCTTGCCGAGTTCGAACTGGTAAGCCGCGGCGATATGATCTTTCTCAGGCTCGGACATGCTGTTGTAGAACATCGCGGCCTGCGAGAAATGATCGGCAAACGACTCGCTGCGCACGCGAATCTTGTTGCCTTCCACGCGTTCCGGGTAGCTTTCGAAGCCACCATCTGACGGCGCCGGATCGGTCTCCTTCGGCCAGCCGCCACTCACCGAATTCGGCTCGTACGAGGCCTGCCCTACGTTGATCGTCTGGCGGTGCATCGCATCGCGCTGATTGTTATGGAACGGACATACCGGCCGGTTGATCGGAATCTCGTGGAAGTTCGGTCCTCCCAGGCGGCTGATCTGCGTATCGGTGTACGAGAACAAACGCCCTTGCAACAGCGGATCGTTCGAGAAGTCCAGACCCGGCACGATATGGCCTGGATGGAACGCAACCTGCTCGGTTTCGGCGAAGAAATTGTCCGGATTGCGATTGAGGGTCATCTTGCCGATGATCTTCACCGGCACCAGTTCTTCCGGAATCAGCTTGGTCGGATCGAGCAGGTCGAAGTCGAACTTGTGCTCATCCTGTTCCTCGATGATCTGCACGCCGAGTTCGAACTCGGGGAAGTCGCCTCTTTCAATCGCTTCCCACAAGTCACGCCTGTGGAAATCCGGATCCTTGCCGGCCAGCTTCTGCGCTTCGTCCCACAGCAGCGAATATGAGCCCAACACCGGGCGCCAATGGAATTTGACGAAACGCGCCTTGCCTTGCGCATTCACGAAGCGGAACGTGTGAATGCCGAAGCCTTCCATGGTCCGAAGGCTGCGCGGAATCGCGCGGTCCGACATGGTCCACAGCACCATATGCGCGGACTCGGGCACGAGCGAAACGAAATCCCAGAAGGTATCGTGCGCGGAGCCGCCGGTCGGCATTTCATTCGGCGCTTCCGGTTTTACCGCATGCACGAAGTCCGGAAACTTGATGGCGTCCTGAATGAAAAAGACCGGCATGTTGTTGCCGACCAGATCGTAATTACCTTCCTGCGTGTAGAACTTCACTGCGAAGCCGCGCACGTCGCGCACGGTATCGGCCGAACCGCGCGGGCCCTGCACCGTCGAAAAACGTACATAGACTGGCGTCTGCTCGTTCGGGTTCTGCAGGAAAGCCGCCTTGGTGTACTCGCTCATCGACTCGTACACCTGGAACACTCCATGCGCCGCAGAGCCTCGCGCATGAACGATGCGCTCGGGGATACGCTCATGGTCGAAATGCGTGATCTTCTCACGCATGATGAAATCTTCAAGCAGCGAGGGGCCGCGTGGGCCGGCGCGCAACGTGTTCTGATTGTCGGCGATCTTCAAGCCCTGATTGGTTCTCAGCGCCTCGCCGTCGGGACTGACTCGAAACTGTTCGAGATCCTTCGATTTCGGATCATTAGCGTGCTCGGGCTTCGCTGCGGGTTTCTGCGGATTCGTTTTACCTGCCATGAGATTTGCTCCTTGCGTTTGGGCGCGCCGGGGGATATCCGATCTAACGCACCATAACGAAACAGCAAACGATGTACCCGCGAGTGCTTAAATGCGTATTACTGTTTCTGATGGATCAAGCTCATGAACTCAAGAAGCGGCGCGCCAGAATCACGCGCCGGCATCCATACCGTCAAATAGAGAACCTCTGCATCAGAAGCGATAGTTGATGGAGATATCGGCCACACCGGTGGCCCTGCTGTGGGTAATCGGACTATTGCCCGCGCTGCCGACCAGTTGTTCGAATGCGCCGTCGGCAGTCGCAAACCAATGCTTGTCGAACAGCCACACTGCGCTAATGCCGAAACCCACCGACTTGAAACCGGCACTCGCGTGATACTGCGAGTATTGCGAGTGCGCCGCCTGATTCTGATTCACACCGTACCAACTGTTCATGTAGGTGGAGTCCGCGAGCGTCACGTTCGGCCCGGCGAACCAGAAGAATTTTTTGGTGCTGCCCGGCATCGGCAGATAGGCGCCGAGATCGCCGATCCAGCCGTTCGAGCCGCCGAAATAGCGTCGGATGTCGGCGCGCAGCACGAGCGGGAAATCCTTCGACACGACATATTCCCCGGAGAGTTTGGCGCCCAGCGCCGGGTTGATGTTGCCGAGGCCGTTCAACTCCTCCGGATCGTCATGGCCGCGACGCCCGAGATCGTAGACGGCCGCAAGACTCGCGCGCCAGTTCTGCCCTTGCGCGAAGTTGACCCCAAGGCCTTCGCCACTCGAAAAGAAGAACAGGTCCTTGTAGCGCACGTCGATGCTCGGACCGGCCATCACGTGATACCGGTCGGAGCCCTCATAACGCGGCTGGAACGACGTCGCCGCGCCGATGCGCACCTGCCAGTCCGGAATATCCGGCTGCCACATCTTCTGCAGCGGAATGCCTACCGAGTACTGCCATTCGCCCAGCGGCGAAGGGGTTTGCGCCAAGGCCGAACCCGGCAAAACGCCGATACTGCCGAGGGTCACGGCGACCAGAGATGTTGCGGCGACGCTTGTTTGTTTATTGCGAATCTTGCCGATTCGCTTTCTACGGCTGTTCAACACCAGGAGCCTCCATTTCTCGCGTATCGCGAAGAGGTTTAGGTTCTCACCCGCCGTCTGCAATGGATTGCGCTACATCCGGGCGACCGCCGCATTGGTACGCGCGGCATGTAATTCTTTCAGCAGACGACACGCATTGCCCGGCAAAACGCACTATCCGAACCTGGTACCGCCCCGTATATTGGGCATTTGTACGAACATAGACGTGCGAAAGATTAGCCGACGCACGCTCCTGTGCAAAATGCGGGCCTGGTCGCTGGAGAGCCAGCTCGAATCGGAGCAACGCAAGGACAGACCGACGGACGCTGGCAAGCGTACCGCGGCGATGGTGACAGGCAGAATACAGCCACAAAAAAGCGCCCGGCGCCGCGCGATGCGGCGCCGGAGAAGGAAGATTTCCGCTGGCGCGGCGCTCGCCGTTTTACTGCGCCGCTTCGACCAGCACAGGCTTGTCGCGATAGAGATTCGGAAACAGACGCTTCAGGTTTGCGACCTTCGGCATGTCATTGATGGCGATATAAGCGGAGTTCGGATGCAAGGTCAGGTAGTTCTGATGGTACGACTCAGCCGGATAGAAGCCCTTGAACGGTTCCGTTTTCGTGACGATCGGCGCCGGGAAGGCGTGTGCCTTGTCGAGTTGCGCGATGTAGCTTTGCGCGACGTGTCGTTGCGTGTCATTCAGCGGGAACACCGCCGAACGGTATTGCGTGCCGCTGTCCGGTCCCTGGCGGTTCAACTCGGTCGGGTCCTGAATCACCGAGAAGTAAACCTGCAACAACTGCCCATAGGTGACCTTGGTGGGGTCGAACGTGACCTGCACGGATTCCGCATGGCCCGTGTCGCCGCCACTGACAGTCTCGTACTGCGCCGTGTCGCGCTGGCCGCCTGAATAACCCGATACCGCCTTCGTGACGCCTCGCACGTGCTGGAACACGCCCTGCACGCCCCAGAAGCAGCCGCCCGCGAACACAGCGGTTTCTTCGTGCGCGGTCGTGGCGGAGATCGGCTCGTCGAGTGCGGGTGGCGCAATGACTATCCCTGCTTCCGACGAAAAAGCCACGCGTTGCGCCAGCAGCAGCGCTAGCGCGCCGAGCCCGACCGAAAGCGCGACGGCCGCTCGGCGCGAGCGGCCCGGTTTACCGATGATGCGTTTCTCGATGTTCATGATGTTCGTCCTGATTCGATCAGCTCGTGCCACGCGAGGCGGGTGCGAAAGTTAGGGCCAGGCCGTTCATGCAATAGCGCAGACCGGTCGGTTTGGGGCCGTCGTCGAATACGTGACCCAGATGGCTGCCGCAGCGACGGCACAGTACTTCGTCGCGAGTCATGCCGAACGACTTGTCGGTATGCGTGATGACGGCGTGATCCAGCGGCTGCCAGAAACTCGGCCAGCCGGTGCCGCTATCGAACTTCGTCTTCGACGAAAACAGCGGCAGTGCGCAACCGGCGCACGCGAATGTGCCGGCGCGGTGTTCGTCGTTCAGCGGGCTGCTGAATGGCCGCTCCGTGCCTGCGTCGCGCAGCACGCGGTACTGCGCCTCCGTGAGCAGCTTGTGCCATTCGGCATCACTGTGCACGACCTCGTAGGCCGCCGCTGCGCCCAACTCCGCAGCGCTTGCCGTACGCCATGCCGCGGTGCTGCCGGCGAGCGACACCGCGCCAATTAACCTGAAGAAACTTCGTCTGCTGCAAGCCATGATGATCGTCCCGGAAAGTCCGTACCGTTCACCCGTTCAGGCGCTGGTCGCGCCGCCCGCGAGTGGTCCTGACACTTAGTCGGCCAGCAAGGGGATTTATGACAGCATGCGCGTCTTTTTGCGTGAAGGCGGCGGTTACAGCGGAAATTTCGTGGTCGACAGGATTTCCTTGAGCACCATGAACGAGCGGATTTGCCGGACACCCGGCAGATAGAGCAACTGCTCCGCGTGCAGACGGTTGAAGCTGTCGCTATCGCGGGTGCGAATCGTCATGAAATAGTCGAACTCGCCGGTCACGACGTGACATTCCATGCACCCCGCCACTTTCTGCGCCGCTTTTTCGAACTCGGCAAACGACTCAGGCATGGACCGATCCAGCACCACGCCAATGATGACCAGCATGCCCGCCCCGGCCGCCTTGGGGTCGATCAACGCCACGACGCCGCGAATCAGTCCCGATTCCTTTAGCCGCTCGACGCGCCGCAGACACGCCGGCGCACTCAGTTTGACTTTGGCCGCGAGCGCGACGTTCGAGATCGACGCGTCGGTTTGCAGCTGACGCAGGATCGCCCGGTCGATGCGATCGAGCGCGTGAAACAGGTCAGCTTCCGCCGTTGCGGCTGTGGCGGCTGCTCCGGCAGCAGTGACTGGTGTACCACGAACTTTTGTTGTGCTCATCGCTTCATATTCGGCTTTTTGTTAAGTCAATGTGTATCGAATACTTTTAAAAGTATGCCGGACGCAATTTCTTTGCAAGCTCATTTCCAGCGCTTTTCCCTACCATTTGTTTAGCGCGACAGTTTGCTGCTCGCGTCGACCCTACCAATTCGGAGCTGCCATGAACCTGCAACGATTCCCTCGCTACCCACTGACTTTCGGGCCCACGCCGATTCAGCCACTGAAGCGTTTGAGCGCCCACCTGGGCGGCAAGGTGCATTTGTACGCGAAGCGCGAGGACTGTAACAGTGGCTTTGCCTTCGGCGGTAACAAGACGCGCAAGCTCGAGTATCTGATTCCCGAGGCATTGGCACAGGGCTGTGACACGCTGGTGTCGATTGGCGGCATCCAGTCGAACCAGACCCGCCAGGTCGCGGCTGTTGCCGCGCATCTGGGGATGAAGTGTGTGCTGGTCCAGGAGAACTGGGTCAACTATTCGGACGCCGTGTACGACCGGGTCGGCAACATCCAGATGTCGCGCATTCTGGGCGCCGACGTCCGGCTGGTCGCCGACGGCTTCGATATCGGCTTTCGCAAGAGTTGGGAGGACGCCCTGGAGAGCGTGCGTGCCGCGGGCGGCAAGCCGTACGCGATCCCGGCCGGCTGTTCAGACCATCCATTGGGCGGCCTCGGCTTCGTCGGCTTTGCTGAAGAGGTACGCCAGCAGGAAGCCGAGTTGGGCTTCAAATTCGACTACATCGTGGTGTGTTCTGTGACGGGCAGCACCCAGGCCGGCATGGTAGTGGGGTTCGCCGCCGACGGACGCGCCGATCGCGTAATCGGCATCGATGCATCCGCAAAACCTGCGCAGACGCGCGAGCAGATCACGCGAATCGCGAAGCAGACCGCAGAAAAGGTCGGCTTGGATCGCGACATCACCGGCAAGGACGTGGTCCTGGACGAGCGCTACGGAGGACCCGAATACGGCTTGCCGAACGAAGGAACATTGGCGGCGATCCGTCTATGCGCGCGACTCGAGGGCGTGCTGACCGACCCGGTATACGAGGGCAAATCGATGCACGGGATGATCGACATGGTGCGAAACGGCGAATTCCCGGCGGGCTCACGGGTGTTGTACGCGCACCTGGGTGGCGTGCCGGCGCTAAACGGCTACAGCTTCATTTTCCGGAACGGGTAAGCGGTAGAAGGCGGCGCAAGTGTTGCACGCGCACCTGGGTGGCGTCCCGGCGCCAAACGGATACCGCGTCATTTTCCGGCACGGGTAAGCGGCGGTACGCCCGCGAGCGAAGGACGGCGAATAGGCTGCCGCAACAAAGTCCGCCGCCGCCCCTCGAGATAGCGCTGAACTGGCGGAGCCAAAGACTCGAACACGGCGGCCGGTTTTAGAAGTACGCTTCGGCGCGCGCAGCGACGCCGGAAGAATGACGCCCTTGTCACTGACGCCGAATGTGCGAGAACACAGATTCCAGATGCGCCACTCCCCGCTCCGAGCTGACGTGGTGCTGCGGGTCAAGGCAAATGGCCAGTTACGCTTTGAGGGACGGCACCTGAAGGTCTCCAAGGCACTCTATGGATTGCCAGTCGCGGCTCGCGCAAAGCCGGGAGAAGACGGCGTATTTGAATTCTGGTTTGCCCACCATCGCATCCTTACCCTTGACCTGAGGAGCGAAAATCAATGACCATAAAGTGTCAATGATGTCCCCGCACGTATGTCAATCATGTCCCCGCTCTATACACGGCCGGCAAAGAAAAGTAGGTGCCTGCCCCGCACAGGGGCGACACTAATAAACCAATAACAAATCAAGGAAAGGCCAACGCCCCAGGCAAACAGACAGCAAGCGCCGCGCAGGCAACCAAAATCAAAATCAAAACCCCATCCCCTCCCTCAACCCCTTCCTCAAAAACTCCACAAAAAACCGAATCGTGACAGAGCTCTGCCGATGCTGCGGATAGACCGCATAAACCGTAGCCGCCGTCGGCAAGAACTCCTCCAAAACGGTCACCAGCTGCCCGCCATTAAGTGCATCAGCAACAATAAAATCAGGAAGCCGAACAATCCCCAACCCGGCCACCGCCGCATCGCGAATCAGCTCCCCATTATTAGCCCGCAGCGGCCCATGCACCTCAAACCCCTTCGAAACACCGTCAACAACAAAATCCCAACTCACAGCCCCACCATGCCCATACAACAGACATGAATGCCTCGCCAGATCGGCGGGATGAAGAGGCGCCCCACGCCGCCGCACATACCCCGGACTACAACACGCCACCATCCTGACATCGACGAGATTCTGCGCGATCAGTGTGGAATCCGGCAACGTGCCGATCCGGATCGCCATATCGAACCCCTCGCCCACCACGTCGACGGTGCGATCGCTCAACTCCATATCGAAACGCACGTCGCCATGCTCGCGCAGGAAGCTCGCCACCAATGGCGATAGATGCATCATCCCGAACGACATCGGCGCGCTGACCCGCAACAACCCACGTGGTCCGGCGCGGCGCAGCGACATCGCCTGCTCGGCGTCTGCCACTTCGCCCAGGATGCGTTTGGCGCGCTCGTAAAACTCCTGACCGAGTTCGGTCACGGCCAGCTTGCGCGTGTTGCGGATCAGCAGTTGCACGCCGAGCGCCTCTTCCAGCGCCATCACGCGCCGGCTGACGAACTGCTTCGACAGCGCCAGCCGCTTTGCCGCCGCGGTGAAGTTATGGGCGTCGACCGTGGCGACGAAGATCCGCATATCATCGAGTTGCATTGTATTGTCCACCTCAGCGAGACAGTGTTTCCTGTTTGCATCCGATTATAGCCATTCAGATTGACCTACACTGTCGTTCATGGATCGCGGCCAAACATCTGACCGGATCGCACAGCAGAACCAAGGAGAAATACGATGCTCGATATCAGACACGCCAATCAACGCGGCCGCGCGGAACACGGCTGGCTCAGCTCGCGTCATACGTTTTCCTTCGCGAGCTATCACGACCCGAAGCAGAACGGCTTCTCCGACCTGCTCGTGATCAACGACGACCGTGTCGCACCGGCCCAAGGTTTTGGCAAGCACCCGCATCGTGACATGGAGATCTTTTCGTACGTGCTGGAAGGCGCGCTGGAACATAAGGACACGATGGGCACCGGCTCGGTGATCGTGCCTGGCGACATCCAGTTGATGAGCGCGGGAACCGGCGTCGCGCATAGCGAATACAACCATTCGAAGAGCGAGCCCGTGCACTTCATGCAAATCTGGATTGCACCGGCGCAGAAAGGCACCGCGCCGCGCTATCAGCAAAGTCATTTTGGCGCGGACCAGAAGCGCGGCGTGTTGCGTCTCGTGTTGTCACCGGACGGAGCGGACGGCTCGCTGGTACTGCAACAGGATGCGCGGGTCTATGCCGGTCTTTTCGACGGTGACGAAACTGCGCGCATCGAGCTGGCAAGTGATCGTTATGCTTATATTCAGGTTGCGCGCGGCAGCGTCACGGTAAACGGCATCGAACTTGGCGAAGGCGACGGCGCGCGGGTCCGCGGCGAAGAAGCCCTGACCTTCACGCAAGGTCACGACGCGGAAGTGTTGGTGTTCGATCTGCGTAACAATGAAATGTCCGAGTTTTGGGCTTAACTGGCTTGAGCTTGGCTCGCGGCGAAGTTTGCGGCGAGCCGCTCCCTTCCTTACCTTTTGAGAAAAATCATGCGCTATACGCTATTTGAAAACCAGAAAGACGCAGGCATTCTCGTCGCCCGCATCCTGATGATGGTGCTGTTCGTGATGTTCGGCTGGTCGAAGCTGACCGGCTTTTCAGGCACCGTCGCTTATATGACGTCGACCGGCGCGCCGATTCCGGAACTGTCGGCGATCATCGCCGTGGTGATGGAGTTTGTGGTGGGCATTGCGCTGGTTGTCGGTTTCTATACGCGGCCGCTTGCACTGCTGCTCGGTATCTATACGCTGGCCACGGCGATCATCGGCCACCACTACTGGAACATGACGGGTGCGGAGCAGTACGTAAACATGATCAACTTCTACAAGAACGTCAGCATCATGGGCGGATTGTTCCTGTTGAGCATCACCGGGCCCGGCAAGTATTCGCTCGACCGGCGTTAAGGCTGCACTGCAGGTATTCGATAAGCGCCACAAAGAATCCGCCCGGTCTTGGCCAGGCGGATTTTTCTTTGCATGAAGCGAAGCGCGCTAGCCGGCAAACTGCGCCAACACGCGCTCACGAATTGCCGGCCGAATATTCGACTGCGCCATATTGCCTTGATAATGCGCAACCACGCGCGGATTCATCACACGAAACCAAAGTGGCGGCACATACGCGAGCATGATCATCGTTGCGTAGCCGGAGGGCAATTGCGGCGCGCCGTCGAAATGACGCAGCGCCTGATAAGAGCGCGTCGGATTCGCATGATGATCGGCGTGACGCTGCAACTGGTACAGAAACAGATTCGTCACGATGCGATTGCTGTTCCATGAGTGCTGCGGCTGGCAGCGCTCATAACGACCGCTCGCGAGTTGCTTGCGGCCGAGCCCGTAATGCTCCAGATAATTGACCACCTCGAGCAGCGAGGCGCCGTACACCGCCTGAATCAGCAGAAACGGAATCACCGTTTTGCCAAACAACGCGATCATCGCGCCCCATAGCACCGCGGTCATGGCCCACGCGTGCAGGACTTCATTGCGCCATGTCCATGGCGATTTGCCGAGGCGTTCGAGCCGATGTTTCTCGAGGCGCCACGCCGACGCGATGCTGCCGAATACCGTGCGCGGCAGAAAACGCCAGAACGATTCGCCGTAGCGCGCGCTCGCCGGATCGGGTGGCGTCGCCACGCGCACATGGTGCCCGCGATTGTGTTCGACGAAGAAATGACCGTAGGCGACCGGCGCCAGCGTGATCTTGGCGAGCCATCGTTCGAAGCCATCGGTCTTGTGGCCAAGTTCGTGTGCAGTGTTGATCGACACGCCGGTCGCCGCGCCCAGCGAGAGCGCAAAGCCGAGATAGTCGTACCACGTCAGGGCATGTGTGCCGACGATCCACAACGCGCCGAAGAACGACAGGTATTCGATGAAGGTGGCGAGATAAACCACGCGGCGGTAATAGCGCTCTCGTTCGAGCGTGGGGACGACGTCTTCTGGCGGATTGCTCGGATCATCACCGATCAGATAGTCGAGCAGCGGAATAATGCCGAACACGAAAATCGGCCCAAACCACCAGAAAATATGCCAACCGGTCTGCAACGCCAGATTGGCGGCGTGCAGTGGCAAGGTGATGGTGAGTGCACCGAGCAACCACAGATAGCGCTTGCCGTCGACCCACCGAGCGGGGGCCGCTTGCGATGTTGCCATTGTCTCCCTCCTTGTTTTATGTCGTCTGGTGTCAGCAAGCTGTGTGCTTGCTAGCCAGGACGCATGTCGGCGGGACCTTGCCCGACTCCCAGATTTATATGGCCTGACGGGTGGGATAGCCAAGGAATTGGCCTAGGTGGGAGGCTCCAAACGAAGGGGCCGTTGTTGCGGCGTTTGGGGTGGGCTTCGAGCGGGTGAATGAAACGGGTGTTTGCTGGCTTGCTGCGGTGCACTTGAGGGCGCAGGCTTCGTGACCAGTCGAGATCACCAGATAGCGAAGCCTGCGTTGACCTGCGGTGCGGTCTCAACCGCAAACAAAAACGGCGGCCCGAAGGCCGCCGTCCACTATTCACACAACCACATCAAACTGCTATTTCAGCTTCCGCTTCGCTCACCACTTCATCCGTATCGCTGCTGCGGATCAGGTGATCGAACGCGGACAGCGATGCCTTCGCGCCCTCGCCCACTGCAATCACGATCTGCTTGAACGGGACCGTAGTCACGTCGCCGGCGGCGAACACGCCCGGCACCGACGTCGCGCCGCGTGCATCGACGACAATCTCGCCGTGCTTCGACAATTCGACCGTGCCCTTCAGCCATTCGGTGTTCGGCACGAGACCGATCTGCACGAACACGCCTTCGAGTTCGATGCGCTTCGTTTCGCCCGAACGCAGGTCCTTGTAGACCAGACCGTTGACCTTCTTGCCGTCGCCGGTGATTTCCGTAGTCTGGGCCTGCGTGACGATCGTCACGTTGGCGAGGCTGCGCAGCTTGCGTTGCAGCACTTCATCAGCACGCAGTTGCCCGCCGAATTCGAACAGCGTCACTTCACGCACGATCCCCGCGAGATCGATCGCCGCTTCGACGCCCGAATTGCCGCCGCCGATCACGGCAACACGCTTGCCCTTGAACAGCGGACCATCGCAGTGCGGGCAGTACGCCACGCCGTGGTTACGGTACTCGCGCTCACCCGGCACGTTGATTTCGCGCCACCGGGCACCAGTCGCCAGAATGACCGTCTTCGCCTTCAACACCGCGCCGTTCGCCAGACGCACCTCGTTGATGCGGCCCGGGATCAGCGCTTCAGCGCGCTGCACGTCCATGATGTCGACTTCGTAGCTCTTCACGTGCTGTTCGAGCGCCGTGGCGAACTTCGGCCCTTCGGTTTCCGTCACGGAGACGAAGTTCTCAATCGCCAGCGTATCGAGCACCTGGCCGCCGAAGCGTTCCGCCACGACACCCGTTGCAATACCCTTGCGCGCCGAGTAAATCGCCGCCGCCGCGCCCGCAGGGCCGCCGCCGACGATCAGCGTATCGAACACCGGCTTCTTTTCCAGTTCCTTAGCCGCCCGCGCACCGGCATTGGTGTCGAGCTTCGCGAGGATTTCCTTCACGCCGCTGCGGCCCTGGCCGAACACTTCGCCGTTCATGAACATGGTCGGTACCGCCATGATCTGGCGCGCTTCGACTTCGTTCTGGAACAACGCACCGTCGATCGCCACGTGGCGGATGCGCGGGTTGAGCAGCGCCATCACGTTCAGCGCCTGCACGACTTCCGGGCAGTTCTGGCATGACAGCGAAAAATACGTTTCGAATTGATAGTCGCCGTCGAGACTGCGGATCTGTTCGATCACCGCGTCTTCGAGTTTGACCGGATGGCCGCCGACCTGCAAAAGCGCGAGGACGAGCGACGTGAATTCATGCCCCATGGGAATGCCGGCGAAACGGATGCCCGTTTCCTTACCCGGCTCGCCGATCGAAAACGACGGCTTGCGCTCATCGTCGCCGCGACGTTCGATCACGGTGACGCGCTCCGACAACGTCGCGATATCGTTCAGCAATGCCAACAGCTCTTGCGATTTCGCGCTGTCGTCGAGCGAGGCGACGATCTCGATAGGCCTGCTAACCTTTTCGAGGTAGGATTTCAACTGAGTCTTGAGATTGGCGTCCAGCATGGCTATTCGATTCCGTGACGAGGGGTGTTGGATCCCGGGCGCCGCGCGCATCCGGATAGGAGGCGCGCAGCCCGGGCACGCGCGAACCGCTGTAAGAAGCGGTCCGCACGGCAATGCGCCGTGAGGCGCTTACTGCGAGAGGCTTTTAGACCTTAGATCTTGCCGATCAGGTCGAGCGACGGGGTCAGCGTTTCAGCGCCCGGCGTCCACTTGGCGGGGCAAACTTCACCCGGGTGAGCTGCGACGTATTGCGCAGCTTGCACCTTGCGCAGCAGTTCGCCAGCGTCACGGCCAATGCCGTTGTCGTGAATTTCGGCCAGCTTGATCTCGCCTTCCGGGTTGATCACGAACGTGCCGCGCAGTGCCAAACCTTCTTCTTCGATCAGCACGTCGAAGTTGCGCGAGATTGCCAGGGTCGGGTCAGCGAGCATCGGGTACTTGATCTTCTGGATCGTGTCCGACGTGTCGTGCCATGCCTTGTGCGTGAAGTGCGTATCGGTCGACACGCTGTAGATTTCGACGCCGAGCTTCTTGAATTCGGCGTAACGATCGGCCAGGTCGCCCAGTTCGGTCGGGCAGACAAAGGTGAAGTCAGCCGGGTAGAAAACGAAAACCGACCACTTGCCCTTCAGGCTTTCTTCAGTGACGGTCTGGAAATCGCCATTGTGATAGGCCTGTGCCTTGAACGGTTTGACTTGACTGTTGATGATCGGCATTTACTGAGTCCTCTTTCTGAGTGGTTGGAAAGTAGAGTCAGTATGTCAGACAGCGCTTAATAGGTAAAGCAGAGTGTTTTAATGACGGCGATAGTCTGACACTATTTGTCGGCCGGGTGGCGACTATTGCACCGCACCAGCCCTTAATGAACTGCCAGAGGGCCGTGCGGCCGATTCCAAGTCCCCGGCTTGCTGCGGCGCGATTGCCGCCGGCTTGTTCGAGGGCCCGTAAAGCGTCCTCGCGGGTGGGTGACATGTGGACCGGAGTGCCTACTGCTGCCTCAGGCGAAGCCCGCGGCATTTTGACTCCCGCCGCCTGCTGCATGCGTCCGAATTGCGGAAACACCGCCTGCAGGTCTTGCCAGCCAACGCCTGCCGAATCACTCACATAAATCGCGGCGCGCGCCAACGCGTCTTTCGCGCAGCGGCGGCAATTCTATCCGAAGCGGGTTCAGACGAAAATACAAATCCGCGCGAAACGCGCCCTGCTCGACCAGCGCGTGCAGATCGCGATGCGTGGCGGCAATCAGCCGCACGTCGACAGGGGGCGCGCGCCCGGAGCCGAGCTTCATGACGTCGCGCTACTGCAACACCCTTCCCGGACCGAAAAGAACCTGGCGCGGCCGGTGTAACGCGGCGCACCGTCTCGCCAAGCGATTGCAACCGGCTGATACTGACCAAAGCAACGCCCGGGAGGCCGGCATGGAGATTGTCAAGGGACGACGTGAAAGTGGACATTGCAACGCTTCACTATGACTGGAACGCTCCACGGATCGTTTCATGGAACGTTCCGGCATTCTGTCATGAACCGCGCCGCCGCCCCCTTCCTGCCTAACCCGCTGATTGTTCGGCACAAATCCTGAGAGCTGACGAATGGCATGCTTCCTGCAAGTTCGGCTCAACGTTCTATCATCCACTTTCCCATCTGGAGACACACAGCTATGACCACTTCCGCTACCCGCCGCGCGGCCTTCCGCGCCAAAGTCAACCAACGCCAGGGCCTGCTCGTGCCGGGCGCCTTCAACGCGATGAGCGCGCGCGTGATTGAAGACGCCGGTTTCGAGGCGATCTACATCACGGGGGCGGGCGTCACCAACATGTCGCTCGGGCTGCCCGACCTCGGCTTCATCGGTCTCGCCGAAGTCGCCGAGCATTGCGCGCGGATTCGCGACGCGGTCGCGCTGCCGCTGATCGTCGACGCCGACACCGGCTTCGGCAACGCGCTGAACGTGCGCCAGACCGTGCGTGTGCTCGAGCGCAGCGGCGCCGACGTGATCCAGTTCGAAGACCAGGTCATGCCGAAGAAATGCGGCCACTTCGCCGGCAAGGAAGTCGTCAGCACGAGCGAGATGGTCGGCAAGATCCGCGCGGCCGTCGATGCCCGCGAAGACGGCAATCTGCAGATCATGGCGCGCACCGATTCGGCCGCGGTCCACGGTATCGAAGACGCGATCGAGCGCGGCCATCGTTTCATCGAGGCCGGTGCGGACATCCTGTTTATCGAAGCGACCGAATCGCTCGCCGATATCGAGCGCCTGCCGGGGCTGTTCGACAAGCCACAACTGATCAACATCGTGATCGGCGGCAAGACGCCGGTGCAATCGCGTGAAGCGCTCGCCAAACTCGGCTACGGCATCGTGCTGTACGCGAACGCGGCGCTGCAGGGCGCGGTGCTCGGCATGCAGCGCGCGCTCGGTACATTGAAGAGCAACGGCCGACTCGATGAAGACGCCACCCTGGTCGCGCCGTTCAGCGAACGCCAGCGCCTTGTGAACAAGCCGCTGTACGACAAGCTCGACCGGGACTACGCGGCGAAGGACTGAGCCGCATAGACAGCGCGCAAGTCCATCACAACCGGAAAGCCTGGCGGCCCGATGTCGATTGCACCCGATACGAGCCGCTCTTCGGCTTCGCTTCCGATGTGTTCGGCCGACGCCGGCTGCCGATCTGCTTCGGCCTTCGCTGCACGCTATTTTCGGCGCCGCTCGTCACCGTGTTGAGCTACACCAAAGATCCTTTCGTCGCGTTTATGCTGTCGCTCGCCGCGCTCGACATACAGAGCGGCTTTACTTCCGTTCACATGCTGGCGAAGACCGAAATGTTTCCGGCGCGCATCCGCACCCGGGCCGTCGGCTAGCCTTATGCACTGACTACTGCAATCCTCGGCGGTACAACCGAGTCTGTTGCGTTACGATTCAAGGCTAGCGGCCATGAGCCATATTTTTACGGGTACGTCACCGTATGGGCCGCTATCTCGTTGATTGTCTATATATAAATGCCGGAAACACGTTTTCGAAAGGTAGTCGCAAGGACATGAGGTCAAAACCATCTCGCGATACGCGCCGGCACGGTGGCGGCCTGAGCAAATCCACGCGCAGTGCGATGGGGAAGGCCCAATGACCGGCGGCGCACGCAATTCACATGTCGGCTGGCTGCCGTATATCGTGGCTGCCACCTTCTTCATGGAGTACCTCGACACCACGGTGATCGCGACCGCGCTGCCGCAGATGGCGCACTCGTTCGGCGTCGGGCCGAACAGCCTGAGCCTCGGCATGACGGCTTATATGCTGGCGCTGGCGATTTTCATCCCGGCGAGCGGCTGGGTCGCCGACCGCTGCGGCTCGCGCACGGTGTTCTTCAGCGCGATCGGCGTGTTCACGGTGGCTTCGGTGTTGTGCGGTTTGTCGCAGAACGTGGCCGAATTTACGGCGGCGCGGCTGCTGCAAGGCATGGGTGGCGCGATGATGGTGCCGGTGGGCCGGTTGATCGTGGTCCGCAACACGGAGAAGAGCCGCATGATGCAGGCGATCTCGACCATCACCTGGCCGGCGATCGCCGCACCGGTGGTCGGACCGCCGGTGGGCGGCTTCATCACCACCTATGCGTCGTGGCGCTGGATCTTTCTGCTGAACGTGCCGTTCGGCCTGGCAGCAATGGCCATTGCGCTCGCGCTGGTGCCAAACCTGCGCGGCACCGAACGCAAACCGCTCGACGTCGTCGGCCTGCTGCTGAGCGCCACGACACTGACGGCGATTCTGTATGGCGCCGAACTGGCGAGCCAGCCCGGCGAGAATCCCTGGGTGGCTGGCGCGGTCATCGCCGGCGGGCTGCTGATGGGCGTGGTGGCGTTCCAGCATGCGAAACGTCATCCGCATCCGCTGATCGACGTGTCCACCCTGAAAATCCCGACTTTTTCCGTGACGGTGGTGACCGGCTCGTTCACCCGCATCGGCATTGGCGCGGTGCCCTATCTGATGCCGCTGCTGTTCCAGGTCGGTTTCGGGTTATCGGCGTTCAAGTCGGGCCTGTTGCTGCTCGCGAGCGCGCTCGGCAATCTCGGCATGAAGGCACTGACCACACGCATCTTGCAACGCTACGGTTTCCGGATGGTGTCGATTATCGACGTGACGGTGGCCGGTGTTTTCATCATTGCCTGCGGGCTGTTGACGCCAAATGTACCGCTCGTGCTGGTTCTGTTCGTCGTATTCATTTACGGCGTGGCGCGTTCGATGCAATTTTCGACGCTCGCCACCCTTGCTTACGCCGACGTCGCTCAGCCGCAGATGAGCGCGGCCAGCACGCTGTGGAGCGCCGCGGCGCAGATGACAATCGGCCTGGGGATCGCGTTCGGCGCCGTCTCGCTGCGCGCGGCGGCATTCTTCAACGGCGAGACGACTGGCCGCGTTTTCACACTTGACGACTTCCGCCTTGCATTTCTGTTTGCCGGTGTGCTGACGCTGGTATCGGTGATCGGCTACATGGGCCTTGCGCACGACGCCGGACAAAGCATCGGCGGCGGTTCGCGCGGCGCCGAAGACCCGGCGAAGAGCTGAGCGCACAACGAGCGGACTGGATGGAAGCGTTTCAAGCGGAATTGAAGCGACGGCGCCCAACCGGCGCCGCATCCTTTAGTGGCTTAGTCTGAACTAGCGGAGACACGCGGTGCAAGCAAACGAGCTGACGGTTTCGAGCAACAAGGCCGACCTCGACATCGAGATGATCTACGCATTCCTCTCGCAAGAGACGGCATGGGCAAAGGGCATGCCACGCGAGACGTTCGACCGGGCGATTGAAGGGTCGCTATGTTTCGGCGCGTACGGTGTGTGTCAAGGTAGTTGTCGCGTGAACCGTTACGCTGCGTGCTTATACATTCCGGCCGAGGCGTGGGTTCGCTCCGGGTTCAGATAGACCGCGTCTGTCAGGTGCCAGTTGCGGATGGCACCTGACCAGCGTGCGGGGTTCTGCAGGCGCGCGTCTTCGTACAGCGCACGCCGTCGGGCCAGAAGCTCGTCGGCTTCGCCGCGGTGCCGCTGCCCCGGACTCACATACTTCAGGCCGCTGTGGCAGTGCTCTTCGTTGTACCACTGCACGAAGCGCTGCACCCAGGCGCGGGCAG
>NZ_JABBGJ010000052.1 GCF_012927345.1 Paraburkholderia polaris | reverse complement strand
CGCCCGCGTGAACAATCGGGCCGAGAATAGCCATCAACCTACGCGCGAACGCGAGCGGCGCTTGCGCGGGTTTCGCGACCCAAAGCGTACCCAGGCGTTTCTCTCGAGTTTCGGACCGATCCGGCAGCACTTCGCGCTCAAGCGGCATTTGCTGCGCGCTTCTCTTTACCGCAAACAGATCACTCAGCGCTTCGACTCGTGGCATCGTTTGACCGAGCTCACCCAGAATCCGTCAACCGTCTGAGCAAACACGCATCCCCCATCTGTTTGCGTCATGGCCCAGTCAACGTGACAAAGCCCCACCGAACGGCACAGCTGATGACCACCGCAGGAAAGCGATGCCCGTGATAGAGCGATCTGGAATTTTTCATCTCAAGAATTCTACGCGACCGCCTCAATAACGTGACAAAGCCGACTGATGCTCAAGCTCGACTTTCACCCCGCATGCCGTCACTTCCTGCAGATTCCAGGTCCCGGCCCCGTGCGACGGATCGCGTTCCGCGGGCGATGAGCGGCCCCACCATCGATCATCGAGGTCCTGAATTCGGCGCGCTGGGGCTGAAAGTCTTCGAGGGGTTCAAGAAGATCGCCGACACTCAGCGCACGATCAAGGCGGTTTGCGTCGTGCACAAGAGACATCGACCAGCGTCACGTCGAACATTGCCGCGGTTTCCACGCGCAATCGACGCTGCGGGTCACCCCCAGGCGGGAGCCCG
Source organism: Paraburkholderia polaris (assembly GCF_012927345.1). GTDB lineage: Bacteria > Pseudomonadota > Gammaproteobacteria > Burkholderiales > Burkholderiaceae > Paraburkholderia > Paraburkholderia polaris. The sequence goes on along the minus strand of NZ_JABBGJ010000052.1, from coordinate 71,411 downwards.
ATGACGGGGGTATCGATACGAAACTGGCCCCGCTCCCCGGGTGAGCGGGATAGCGGACCAGCTTTTGAGAGGGCAGGCAGAGATGTGCCCGCTGGAAGACTGGCTATTGGCCTTCGGTCTTGTAGGCATGGGCACCCGAGACCGACGAACCGCTAACTACGCCACCAACACCGCTTTCCGAACCGTTTTGCTCAGCGACACGCGCCTGCGCAGTCTGAAGGTCTGACGGGTAGTGGTTGTCCTTTAGGGCAGGGTTATAGCCGGCCTTCTCGATCTGGGCCAGTTCGACACGGACTTGGGCACGGGTCACGGGCTGGTTCGACTGGGCGAACACGGCAACCGGAGCGGCAAGGGCTGTTGCAACAACAACGGCTTTAATGAACGATTTCACGAGTACTACCTCCAGAATTTTATTCGCCCCTGCTAAGAGCAACCTTTGTTCGTAGCCATCAAGCGACAAAGTATAGCCAGACAGTTGCCTCAAATTAATGACGATGTCGGCAAAGTACAGTTGCCAAATATAAGGGCAAACCCTTAATTACCCCTTAAGGCAAGCAGCGCTTGTCATATCGTTCTCATTCGCTCTGCGCTCCTTATTGCGACAAAACGGCGTGGTTCAAACAAGCGTTACACACGAGGTGTCGAATGGCGCGGCGCGAGATAATGGTGCCCCATTTTTCATCGCGGCACCCCCATGAAGCTATCCGCCGGCGCTGCAACCGTGAAGCTGGCCGCCAACGAGCGCAAGATGATCGCCGTGCGGGCCCTGGCGGGCACCGAACCGGTCAGCACACTGGCCGTCCGGCACGGCGTGAGCCGCCCGCTCGTCTACTGGCAGATGCACAAGGCCAGCACCGCGCTGGATGAGCTTTTCTCGCCAGCGCAGACCGACGACGTTGACAAGGTGGTGTTCTCGCAGCCGGTCACCCGACGCTGGCTGGAGCAGGCCACGCTCGGGTTGACGATGATCGCTCACGCCTCGATGCGCGGTGTCGTGGAATTCATGCACGATGTGCTGGGCGTGTCCATCAGTCCGGGCTCCGTGCACAATATCCTCCAGCAGGCGGCGCAGCGCGCCGTTGGCATCAACGACAGCGATGACCTGTCGCCCATCCGGGTGGGGCTACACGATGAGCTTCTTCAAGGCTCGCAACCGGTTCTCACCGGCATCGATGCGGCCTCCACCGACTGCTATCTGCTGGCGGCCGAAGACCACCGCGATGGCGACACCTGGGCCATCCATCTGCTGGATCTTCAGGCGCAGGGACTGAAGCCCGATTACACGCTTGCCGACGCCGGCACGGGTCTGCGCGCCGGCCAGAAACTCGCATGGCCCGATACCCCGTGTCATGGCAATGTGTTCCACATCTGTCAGCAGTTCGAAACCCTCGTCAACTTCTGGGCACGCATCGCCAGTCGCGTACGCCCCGAACGCGAAGCACTCGAAGTCCGGCTCGCCAACCCCCTCGACGCTGTCGGGACAGCCTTCTCACCGCCCGGCTTGCCGAACTGCGTTCCCTCGATGCACGGGCGCATCAGCTCGCTGAGGACCTTCGGACGCTTGCCCGGTGGCTGGAGCGCGACGTCCTGGCCCTGGCAGGCTCCGATCTCGCACCCCGTCACGGGCTGTTCGACTTTGTCGTCGATGAACTTCATCAACGCGAGCCTGAAGATCCATCACGCATCGGCACGATGCGCGTCGCCCTGCAGAATCAGCGCGACGACCTGCTCGCCTTCGTCGGCGTGCTCGATGACAAGCTGGCCGCCATCGCGCGCACGGCGGCGGTACCGGACTATCTGGTCCGCGAGACCTGTCTGCTGCATCGCAAGCCCGACACCTCGGGCGCCTTCTGGCAAGGCTGGAACCGGCTGCATGCCGCTATGGGGCGCAAGTTCTTCCGGGTCTGGACCGCGGTCTCGCGAGCCATGGAGAGCACGCCACGCAGCAGCTCGCTGGTTGAAAACCTCAACTTGAGGCGCAGCCGGTGCGGCAAGCAGCTCGGCAAAAGTCCGCGTGAAGCGATGACGGGAGAAGATCATCCGCACTCGCTGACGCTACTCGGACTCGGCCCGCTTCAGCCCCGGCAAAGTTGATCGCCTGAGGTTGCATACCTCAACGTGACTCGCATTCCATACTAATCCTGCCTAAAAACGCAGGACGAGTCAGCTCGTCTGAGTAACGCAAAAAACACGGAATTTGAACCACGCCGGAATTGCTGCTCTCGATGGTGGTGGAACTCATGACGCTGGTGTCTCTGGGACTGAGTCCGTCGCTGCACCCTGCGGCGCCGCAGACGAAGCATCTGCCGGTGTCGCTGGCCGCGCTGTACGATAATGTCAACCGCACCGAACCCGCGATCCTGCGCGCACTGGTACAGGGTAGCCACGTTCCTCTACAGATAGCCAACCTGATCATGAATCGAAGCGAAACGGTTGCAGGTGAGCCGCTGAATTGAAGCGGCGCATCACCTTCTCGCGTACCCGCGTTGGCTGGTGCGACTTTTCCGCCCGGTTGTTCAGCCCCTTGTGCTGGCGGTGTTCGACTTTTATCCCCAGATCCCGGTTCGCCGCCGCGTAGCTCTTGAGCTTGTCGGTGATCAACACACGCGGCGCAAGGCCGTGCTTCCTGAGCAGCTTGCGCATCGGGCGCCTGGCCGCGTGCCGGTCGCGCCGGCTTTGCATCAGCAAGTCGAGCACCGCGCCATGTTGGTCCACCGCACGCCACAGCCAGTGCTTCCTGCCGTTGATTGTGACGACTACTTCATCGGGGTGCCACTTGTCGCCTCGCGCCAGAGCGGTGGACCGGATACGCCGGGCAATGCCCAGACCGAACTTCACCGCCCAGTGTCGAACGGTCTCATACGTGAGTTCAATGCCACGGGCGGCCAGCAACTCCTCGACCATGCGCAGACTCAGCGGGAAATGGTAGTACAGCCACACCGCGTAGCTGATCACATCGGGCGGAAACCGGTAGCCCGCATGGGAAATGGTGCCGGTGGCCGGCGCGCGCTGCGGCAAAGTGGTTCGGCGTCCGTATTGTCCAGTTCTGTGTTGCCGCCGCGGTATCGGCCGACTCGCTTTGAGCGTGGTGGTAGCGATGGCGATGGCGAGCACCGCTGCGATCGTCAGCGAGTCGACCGATAGCGCCGCGGCAACCGCTTGCGTGCGTGTATGAAAGGCGGGCGCCGCGACCTGCAGCGCGGTGTCGGCAACGATCGAAATGAGCGTTCCCCAGACAAAACAGGTCAGTCCCTGGCGACCGACCGTGACCACTGGCGGTAGCGCCGTGGCCAGCCGGTCGATCCACCCGAGCCGGCTCAGCTGGGCGACCAGCCAGGCGATCGAGATGAAGCTGACGACTCTCAGGGAACTCAGGTGCTGCTTCAAATAGCCCGGTTCCGGCTGGCTCTCAATCAGCAACTTGTAAGCGGCGAAAGCCAGCGCCACGGCGAGCGCGATCCAGGTCAGCCGCAGTCCGGCCCGCGAAGCCTGGAATACGGTGGACACCGGATGCAGCCGGCACAGCATGCCAAACATAAACATCAACTGCCACGCGAACGGATCGAATGACCAGCCGATAGGGTCGGCGCTTGGCAGCAGATGCGCAAGCGAGGGTGCGCACAGCCACAACGCCAGGCTCGCCAGCAGGGCGGTGGCAGGCCGGCGGCGAACCACCGGCGCCACCAGCGGCACGCACAGTGCGAACCCGATATACATCGGCAGCACCGCAGCCAGATCAGGCTGGCGCCGTAGCGTGGCGATATCGAGCAGCGTTTGGAACGGCCGGACCAAAAACAGTGGCGCATCGGTGTAGGTCAGTACGGCGGTATGGATGTGCAGCGCGAACATCGTCAGGCCGCAAAGCAGCATTAGAGCGGCCGTCAGGAGATACCCACGATAAATTTCCCCGCTGCGTTTTAGAAAGCGGCGATGCGCCTGCGCTGTGCCACCGCTCGCTGTCATCGCGCAATAAGCAGCGGCGCTCGCATAGCCGCCGAGAAAGACGAAGACCTCGGCCGCGTCGCAAAATGCATAGGTGTGCAGTGTCAGATGCGAGAGCGCGCTCTGCGAAACGTGGTCGAGTGTAATCACGATCAGCGCCAGGCCGCGCAGGAAATCGACGCTCGTTGAACGAGCGGGATCTCGACTCATGGTGACCTCCGCTTGATGCTGTGTGGACGTGACGGTTGAGGCTGCGGAGGTTGTTGCGCTGGGCCGGCAGCGCAGCCGCCAAGGGTGTTCACGAATCCGCCAGCCTCGGTCCCCAATGCTCGCGAAGTATGTTTCAGGATCGCCACTCCGGTTTGCCTCGAAAGATCCTTACGATCCTCCCGCTTTGGCACTTCTATACCGCCGGCCCGTGAGTGAGGAGGCACATCCTAGATACCCTCACCGATTGGCGCGGCCGTTCATTCCATTCGCACCAGCGACGGATTGTCTCGTTGCTGACGGTCACATCGCGCTCGAACCGCAGCTCTTCTATGTCGCGCAAGCGGAGCTGGAACCGGAAATACCAACGCACTGCACAACTGATGACTGCCGCCAGAAAGCAGTGACCATTGATAAAGCGATTTCGCGTCTTTCTCCACTCCTCCTTATGCGAGCGGCCCCGGCAATATAAAAAATGAATGTCACGTCTCCAATCGGAGGCGGAACTCGCTTACTGTGGAGCATGTTATTGCCGCGGTAACAGTAGTCGTCGGACGAACACCCGTGACTCGCTTTGTCGAGTGCTAATTAAGTGCCCCCCGGCAAAGCCGGGGGTTTATTGGGTGAGCGCCTCAAAGGCGCCATACCCCCGTGAGCCGCCCGAGGCGGCTAGCAATCAGTTTCATCGGAGCGTGTCGCTCTTCTTCCGGCTTTTGATTCCGGATGTATGCCCGGACCACTGCTTCGTCGAGCCCCATCCGTTGAGCCGAAGAATCCTCAGGCCCAGAAAGCGTTCTTGTTGGCCTTGTGGCACATACCAGAACGACCGCCGTATAGGTCAAACCTTGGGGCGTCCCCCGGCAGAGCCGGGGGCTACCGCACTGAGTTACAAGACTTAACCGGTTGGTAGAGCCAAGCATTTTAGATTCAATGGCGTCGCCCCGCTGACGAACATAAATGTCCGCTTTTTGAGCCAACGCCGAGAATGGCGCTCCTGGCTTCTACTCATTTCACAGCGAAGACCAGTACCTGCGCAGCCGTTGTCCCATGCGGCGGCACTGCCACAAAATACTCTTTCAGTTGCGGCACCAATAACCCGGTCTTGCCCATCGGGCCACTCGGAATCTTCCCGATGGCCTGGTAGTGGTCCGCGTCGATTTCCTTAAAGACGTTTACGAATCCTTCCCCGGCGGCCACGTAAATTCTTTGGCTTGCGGGATCGAATACCATGTCGTCGACTCCGTTAGAGATCGGCAAGTTTTGCAGCACCTTTCCGGTATCGGAATCCAGCACATTCATGTTTCCATCACGGCACGCGGCGAAGAGTCGATGATTTTTTTCGTCTATCGCGACGTCCGCATTGACCTTACACGTGAGCGGCCAGACGGCGACAACTGCCTGCTTCTCGCGATCGATCACGCCAATGGAATTCTTCTCGGTCATATTCAGAAACAGCCTCGATCCTGATTTCTCGACCGCCATGGCCTCCAGGCGATTGGAATCAATCTTGATTTGACCTACCTTCTCGCCCGTATCGGTGTTCACGATTTCCAGGAACGTGTAGTTCAGTTTCGCATCCAGGCCACCGTCCGCAATGTACAGATTATGTGTCACGGGGTCATACCCGGTCGCATCCGAATCGGCCAGAAGCTTCACGGTCTTCAGCAGTTCGTACGTCGTTCCGTTGAAGATTTTCAGATCGCCGTCGACACCGTCGGTCACGAAAAGCCTGTCAATGTCAGCGCGGTATACCACCGAATGTCCCATCCCGAGTCCCTTGATGCTGTGCACAAATTTGCCGGTGCGAATATCGTAGACTTCGACTGACTTATTGTCTTCCGGGACGATGAAGAGACGATTGTTTTTCAGGTCGGGGGTCAGGTGATCGAAATGGTTCGGAACGCCGACGATGCGCGTCGTGGTCAGATTCTTGGCGAGTTGATCCGCCGAAACGTCGGGTTCGCTGCTGCGAATATCCGCAAGCTCGATGGTCTTGACCAATTTCAGTGGCGGCGCATTGTCTTGGGACGCCTGGGCGCCTACAGCGGACGAAAAAATGCCGACGATTGCAACGCTGACGGCCAAAGCTTGAAATTTGAAAAATGACGACATGATGTCTCCAGTCAAATGGTTTAATTTGCGCTGATTGTGCTGGCGCAAAGCGTTTTACTTCAACAGCTAATCTGCCATGGTTCCCCAACAGGGCTTGATCAAAACTCACTAGAACATCAAAACTTGTGAAGCACGCCCACCATCAGCGCTGCCTGACTTGGCGTGCTTCAGCTCGATGTCAGGTCGCCCACTGCGCCTCCGGCGGGTACGATTGTCGTGCCGTCGCCGCCGAAGGTCGAGCCGCTTTCGTGCGATCGAGACCGAAACCAACGTTATCATATTTAGTATACCTAATCTATGTTTTCTCATATCTGCTCCATTTTCAGCAATTATCCTCAATCTCTAGTCGACGGCTCCATAACAAACCATTCGATATGCTAATGATATCGGCGGATACGTTATCGAAAATTTAACCCGCCTTACCGCCCCCCTTTTTTGGCATATGTTGAACCTTGAGGGGCAGATTCCCTTGCTCATGGCTTACAGGCCAATGTGGCTATCGGACCGAGCACCAGCCCACCCGCCGGCTTATCGGGCACCTTCAAATTCGCAATATCAGGACCAATTCTTTATTCGAAAGGATAACAAGTATCGCTTTTGCGGCTCCTCCGCACGTCGTTGCGTGGACGCTGAATCGACACGCGAATCCGCATTTTTTCGATTGTCTCGAAACTCGTGTCGGTTCTCAACCCGCAAACAGTTGTCCGGCCGAATCAATAAACTAACCGATGCAAAAAATGTACAAGTCTTTTTTCCCGGCCGCGTCGACGTTGCCCAAATCGGGCGAAAACGCCCGGATGCGGGAGGGAATCTTATCCTGCTAGCCAAGCTGAAGGCGAACGTGATCGCTATTTTCAGGGAAATTCTGACGCTCATGATCAAGATCATTCCTTTCGCGCAACTAAAATCCGCAATTTTATTATGGACCGTTCAGCAATATGGACTATTGAATGCTGAAGGCCCCGATGCAGCCACCGCACGGGCCGCCCGTTTTGGGAAGCGGTACAAAGACATGTCCGTTCACATCGCTCGCCGCGACCGAATGTGCGTCACCTCCCGTCGGAATGCTCTGTATGAGCGTATTGGTCTTGGCATCGATCACACCCAGAACCGAACCATTCGGCATCTTCCGCCCCGTGATGTAGTACTGACCGTTTTTCGCGCTATAAGCCACTTCGTCCGCTGTGCCGATATCGGGAATCGTTGCAACTACGGCGCCGCTATCTCCGTTGACGACCAAGGTGACCGGTGTCAGTTTCGATTCCTTTCCGCCCGCGCTGCAGCCGACCACGAGATTGTGCCCTGGCCCACGCGCCAGCCCGGCAGGCGCGCAGTCGGGTACTTTCATGACACCCGTGACTTCGCCTTTGAGCGGATCGATCAGGGCGATTCCACCCGTTGATTTGTCACCTTTGAGCTCCGGAACCGACATCAGGAAAATGCTCTTCGGGGCGTAATAGATCGGCTGCTCAATCCCATCGGTAGCGTCATTGATGACGACCTTCTTGAGAATCTTGTGTCCCGGCTGGGTCGAAATCAGCGTCACGAAGGGCGGATCATCCGCGTCGTTGGCGACGAGGAAGATATGGTGTTTGGGATCGTAGGCCATCTCGTCAGCACGCTTTTTGCCGCCAGTATGGATCGTATCGACAATCTTTTCGGTCTTGAGGTCAATGACCTTGACCGAACTGTCGCCGTCACCAGCCCATAGCTCATTACCGATCACAAGGACGCCGTTGGGACCGGCCAGATCGGTATCTTTGTCTTTGGGGAGGCCGACAAAACCGGGGACCCGACCAACGAAGGCCCCGCTTGTTCCGTCGATGATGTCAACGGACTTGTTGCTTCGGTCGGCAACGTAATACCGGTTGGTTTTTTGGTCGACGTAGCTGATATCGAATGAATCCAGGGCGGCGCCAGGAATCTCCACTTTCGAAATCATCTTGAGTTCCTCGGCACCGGCATGGCCGCCCACAACACAGGAGAGTAGGCTGCCGAGGAGCGCGAGCGACTTCAGTTTGCGTGACATGATCTTCATCCCATATGAGAGTTGTTGCGATTACTTGCGTCAGCTTCGCCAGATTAATTTTCTCGGGTAGGTGGTACGTTAGCGATCGCCGTTTCCGAAATAAATCCTGGTTCGAGCACGATGTCGTGTCAGAATTTCGTAGTAATGCCAAGCATCAGGACGAGTTGATTTGGCGAGCTTGAGCTTGACTCGAGGTCACCCACGGTTCCGCCGGCAGCTATGATGCTGTTGCCGTCCTCGCTAAAGGTCGTACCGTGTGCATGCGAATAAGCGCCGATTGCATAGAGCGTCGTGCGCACGGAGAGGCTGTATTCCGTTCCCGCCGCCACCGTTTGATAGGTCGCTGAGGATGCGCCACTCGATCTTGTGTAGTTGTAACCGATATTCAACAAGACTGCCGGCGACAACTGGTAGGCGAAAGAGGTCCCTCCGATATTGAAGGTTTCTGTCTGGTTAAAGGCCGCGTAGTTGGCATAGGGTTTCCATCGCGCATTGCTGTAGCGCACGTTGGCGGTAAACGGACCTATAACATACTGTGCTGCAGCTTGGCTGATAAGGCGTGAGCCTACAAACGGGGTGTTGCCAAAGAGCGGCGTGACGGAGTTGTTCTGAGTCTGGTCGGCCGTCCCCAGCCCCGCGGCACCGTCGTTTTTGGCGAAAACGTACCCTGCAGCCAGGCTCAAGCCTCCGTGGGTGTATAAGGCCGCAACGGAGGACGTCTCCTGCGACGATATGTTGCCCGCGACGCCACCCAAGCCGTACATCAATTCATATTGCAGACCGCCATAAGTCGGGCTCGTGTATTTGATCGAGTTGTCTACGCGAAAGCTGTTGTCATTGTTGTCAGCGTCGCCCGGCGTCGAAAACGCGGGGCTATAGCGGTCCGGCGTAAGGGGTTGAATCAGATCAACCGTCGGATCGTACTGACGACCGAGCCTAATCGAACCTAACGAGTCGCTCGCCAGCCCTACCCACGCCATTTTGCCGAACTCGCGGCCGCCCTGAGACAACGTTCCCGTGTTGATGTTAAAACCGTTTTGGAGGTTGAAAATCGCCTTGAGGCCTCCGCCCAAATCTTCGGTGCCCTTCAAGCCCCATTGGTTACCCGAATAGTCGCCTCCCTGCAGTGCAACGAGGGAGGCATGCCCCACATTGCTGTAATGTGCGACCGCTTCATCGATCATGCCGTAAAGCGTAACGCTGCTTTGGGCTTGAGCGGTCGAGGCTACGCCTAGCGTAGCGGCGATCAGGCTCGAAATGGCCAAACGTTTCATAAAACGTCTCCGTATATTTTTGCCGTGCGATGCGTGACAAGAGCTTCTGAGCTTGCTATTCCCCGCGAAAGTCTCAGCCATCTTCGACGCGCAGAGTTTGGATGGGCCACAACCAACTGCGCGATTGCCAAAAGACACATCAATGTCTTCATCCCATCCATATCGCCGAACGTCATAGCGCCCGCCTTCTCTACAGTTACGATGACATATATGGCTCTAGCCTTTTGGAAAGAGAGCGTCATCGGGATCGTTGATTTGTACGTCAGTGAGTTTTTCAAATCAAAGAACATCACATGGATTCCGCTCGGTTTTAGATCGATACGTGCGTGCGCTGGGATGTTGAGCCTGGCAACCGCCAACATCTCCGTCATACGATCGGCGTCCACTTTGTTCTCGCGCACTCCGCCTAGACAAACTTCCTCGCCGGCTCACTCCCCGCTCCGGCCTCAGCCGGCGAAACATCCAAAGCCCGATCCGGCCGCATAGTGAACGAAAGCACGATCCCAGCGGCCATCAGCACCATAGAAACGATAAAAGGCAAATTCCAGTTCCCGCTCCGATCGATCAACCAGCCGCCCACGACGGGACTAATAATCGCGGCCAGCGCGGAGCCAGAATTCATGATCCCGCTAGCAGTGCCTGCATGCTTGGGCGCGATATCCATGGGTACGGCCCACATAGGTCCGATGGTCATCTCATTGAAGAAGAACCCACCGCTTAAACAGGCTGCGGCCAAAGTAATCGACATATTTGAAACCAGCATGATCGGCGCAAGCGACAGCAACGTCAGCAACATGCACACCCCGACCATCACATTCCGGGCCAGGCGCAGATTCTTGCTGCGCCGCAGGATACGATCGGTGACCGACCCACCGAGCCAGTCCCCGAGCACACCCGCAAAAAACACACTGGAAGCGAACAACGCCGACTTCCCCAACTGCATGTGATAGTTGTGAAGGAAGTACTGCGGAATCCAGCCGAGGAAGAGCCACAACACCCATCCGTAGCAGAAGTACACAGCGGTAACGGGAGCCATGCGCCCTAGCAGAGGCCCCCACGGCACCGGCACCCTTTGCTTGACTCCGGAATACGAATCAAGCTTCGCGCACTCACCATCGGTGATTCGACGGTGGTCACGCGGGTTATCGCGGAAATAGAAAATCCAGACAACAGCCCATAGGAAGCTAAAAACCCCGGTAACGATGAAAGCCCCGCGCCAGCTCGTGGCGATCATCAACCAGACGATCAACGGCGGCGCGACCGCGTTCCCGATCCGGGAAGCCGCATGCGTGGTGCCTTGCGCGAAGCCGCGCTTCTCGGCGGGCATCCAGTTCGACATTGCGCGGGTAGCGGTCGGAAACGTCGCGCCTTCGCCAAGCCCAAGCAACAAGCGCGCGACGATCAGCGATACGAACCCGCCGGCAAGCCCAGTCATGATCGTGGCACCGGCCCAGATAACGGCGCACACAGCAAGCGTTCGACGCGGCCCGAACCGGTCTCCAACCCATCCGCCAATAATCTGAAACACGAGATACGGGTAAGCAAAAGCCGAGAAAACAAAGCCGACTTCCGTATGCGACAGGTGCAGTTCAGCGCCGAACTGCGCGGCGGCGGTACTGACGTTGACGCGGTCGACATAGGTAATGAAATACATTGCGCATAACAACAACAGAACGCGCGTCGTAGCTCGACGGAACATCATTGTCTCCTTGAGTAGTGCGTGCTTCGTCATGGCGCCCGCGGACGCCGGAAGCGAATTGCATCCGGTACTTCGATAAGGCTTTATTGAAGGGACGTCGCAGCAGGGCTGCGAATCCTGGAATTGCTCGGTCGTGTCATGCTTGTCTCCGGTGGGCGGATCATGATTCCGTCCGCTGTTTATGTGAAACTGTGCTGTCAATCATCGTCTAGCGCAGACGCCAGAACCTGCGCAACATGCAGCGCCTTTAGCTGTGCGCCGTCCGCTATCTGATGACGGCAACTGGTGCCATCGGCGACGATCACGGCGTCTTCCGCTTTTCGTATGGCCGGCAACAACGACAATTCCGCCATCGCCTTAGATGCTTCGTAATGCTCGGCTTCGTAGCCGAAGCTTCCGGCCATGCCGCAACAAGACGATTCGACAACCGACACTTCAAGTGCGGGAATCCAGCTAAGCACGGTCTGCACGGGACGAAACACATCGAAGGCTTTTTGATGGCAGTGGCCGTGAACCAGCGCCTTCGGGCGAGCGAGTGGTTTCAACGAAAGCTGCAGGCGCGCGGCCTGCTTCTCACGGACCAGAAACTCCTCGAACAAGAACGATGTTTGCGAGAGCTTGCGGGCCTCGTCGCCATAACCGTAGTCGAGGAATTCATCGCGGAATGACAGCAGGCACGACGGTTCAAGGCCGACAACCGGCACGCCACGCTCGACGTAAGGCCGCAGCGCGTCGAGCGTGCGGCGTGCTTCGGCCTTCGCCTCGTCGACCCGTCCCCCCGACAAAAACGTGCGCCCGCAACACAGTGGCCGCTCGCCCGCCTTCAGATTGAAGTGAACCGTGTAGCCGGCCGCTTCGAGCACGCGCTTAGCGGCACGGGCATTCTCCGGTTCCATATAGTTGTTGAAGGTATCGACGAAGAGCAGCACTTCCTTGCCACCGACAGCGGGCACCCGAGGTTGCACGGCCTCCGATAAAAACGACGTGAGAAAGCGCGGAAACGCGCGCTGCGGCGCGAGGCCGAGGCGCGTCTTGAGCCAGCCTGCGAAGCGCGGCATGCGCTCTACCGAGCCGAACAACGGTCGCACGCGACTTGCATACGGCGCATAGCGCGGGAGGAACGCGACCATGCGATCGCGCATCCGCATGCCATGCTTCGAAGTCCACGCCGCGCGCGCCTCGATCTTGATCTTGGCCATATCCACGCCGGTCGGGCAATCGCGCTTGCAGCCCTTGCACGATACGCAAAGATCCAGAACGTCCTTCACGTCCTGACTCGCGAGGCCGTCATCGCCGAGTTGTCCGCTGATCGCGAGCCGCAACGTGTTCGCGCGGCCCCGCGTGACATGCTGTTCGTCCTTGGTGATGCGATAGCTTGGACACATCGTCCCCGCGTCGAACTTGCGGCAATGCCCGTTGTTGTTGCACATCTCGACGGCCTTCGCGAGGCCACCGGTGCGATCGCCGCCGGTGCCCGGCAGGGCTTCGGCGCCCGTCAACGGATCGCGCGTCACATTCCATTGCGACCAGTCGAGCTTTGTCGCGACATCTCGCTCACGATACGTCGGCGGAAACCGAAAGTTCGTCGTGTCGTCCATCTTCGGTGGATTCACGATGCGATCCGGACTCATGCGATTGTCGGGGTCGAAGAGGCTCTTGATCTCGCGAAACGCCTCATTGATGCGCGGTCCGTATTGCCACGCGACCCATTCGCCACGGCACAGGCCGTCGCCGTGTTCGCCTGAAAAAGCGCCCTTGTACTCGCGCACAAGGGCCGCGGCTTCCTCGGCAATCGCCCGCATCCTCTGCGCGCCGTCGCGACGCATGTCGAGAACCGGGCGCACGTGCAGCGTGCCCACGCTCGCGTGCGCATACCAGGTACCTTCGGTACGGTGCTGGTGGAAGACCTCGGTGAGACGGGTCGTGTACTGCGCAAGGTGTTCGAGCGGCACGGCGCAATCTTCGATGAATGACACCGGCTTGCCGTCGCCCTTCATGCTCATCATGATGTTGAGCCCGGCTTTGCGGACTTCCCACAAGGCTTTTTGCTGCATGACATCGGGTATCTCGACGACCGAGCCCGGCAAGCCGAGATCACTCATCAACGCAACGAGCTGCGCGAGCTTGGCAAGCTGCGCGCTTCTGTCTTCGCCAGAGAATTCGACAAGCAGCACGGCCCGCGGCGTGCCCACCAGCGCCTTTTCGATGACGGGCCTGAACGCCGGATTCGACATCGACAGGCCGATCATCGTGCGATCGACCAGTTCGACGGCAACCGGCCCGAGCTTCACGATGTGCTGCGTCATGTCCATCGCGCCGTAGAACGTCGGGAAGTTCACGACGCCAAGCACTTTGTGGGCGGGCAACGGCGCGAGCTTGAGCGTGAGTTGCCGGCTGAAAGCGAGCGTACCTTCGGAGCCGACCAGCAACTGTGCAAGGTTCGGTTCGCCATCGGCACTGAAGGGCAAGGGATTCTGGCAATCGAACAGATCGATGTTGTAGCCCGCGACACGCCGCAACACCTTCGGAATTTGCTCGCGGATTTCATCACGCTCTCTCTTCGCGATGCGCTGCACGCCGTCGACCAGCGAGCGCGTGCGGGCATCGGATGACATAGCGCGCAGTGTCGCGAACACGGCTTGATGACCATCGGCCAGCACGGCGTCGATCGACGCGACGTTGTGGACCATGTTCCCGTATTCCATCGATCGCGAGCCGCACGAGTTGTTGCCTGCCATCCCGCCGATCGTGCATTGCGCGCTGGTGGAGACATCGACGGGAAACCACAAGCCATGGGGTTTAAGCCACGTATTCAGATGATCGAGCACCACGCCCGGCTCGACCGTCACCGTGCGCGCCTCGCGGTCGAAGTGGACGATGTTGTTGAGCCATTTGCTTGTGTCGATGACCAGCGCTTCGCCGACGGTCTGCCCGCACTGGCTCGTCCCCGCGCCACGTGCGAGCACCGACACCTTGCTGTCGCGCGCGATCTCCAAAGCCAGCAGCAAGTCGGCCTGATCTTTCGGCACGACCGCGCCCACCGGCATGACTTGATAAATCGATGCATCCGTCGCGTAACGTCCGCGTGCCGCACGGTCGAACAGCACGTCGCCTTTCAGCTCATGTTGAAGACGCTTGGCTAGCGGCGACAACGCGGCGCGCACGGAGGCGGGCATCCAGTGAATCGGCTGGACGAGTGCTTCGGACGTTTTGGTCAGCATTGGCGTCGGGGCTCAGTCAAATTTACAAAGATCGGGTCGATGGGCCGCAAGCCACGGGCGTGCTGGTTTCCGACGACGCGGCATGACTTTCCATCAGGCTGCGGCCTTCAACGCGGGCGCGGCGACGTGGCTCGTCAAGTAGTCCATCGCGGTCAGAACACCGCTGCCGGCGAGCTGCACTCCGCGCCGCCATCCCTCGATCCCAGGCATCCCCAGAAACTCCGGCTTCAGTCCGAGGTTTTCTGCCATCTTTTTCCAGAGCGTCGCGAAATGACCGGTCTCATACATCAATACGGCGTCGCCAGGGCTGAGCGTGTTGCAGAGCGCCGCTTCCCACGCGCCCGTGCCCGAGGCCGGATAGATCACGACGGGCCGCGTCGTCTTGAAGATCGTTTTGATGCCGTCCAGAACCTTCAGCCCGAGCGCCCCGAATTCCGGGCCGCGATGGTCGATCGTCGGATAGCTCATTACACGCAGGATGCGATCAGGCACCGGGCTGGGACCGGGGATCTGCAGAAAGTGACGCCCGGCAGGATCAAAATCGAGCTTCAGCATGATTCGCTCATTGTGTTTTGCATGCAAAATACTTTAGTGTATGGCTGTCGTATCTGAAAGCGTTAAGCGCTCTTTTTGCCTAGGGACAAACCCGGTCCGGAGTTTCGCCTAGGGACAAACCCGTCGCCAGGGTTTCCAGAGTTAGCAACGCCAAATTCCTTTAAGTGAATATTTAGGGGTATTGAATGCAAAATTCCGACATCCCCGAGACACCGCCTGCACGCATGCTTCCCAAAGTTGAGCGGCAGCGGCTGCACGACACGGTGGTCGATCACCTGCGCAACTTCATCGTCGAGGGGCTGCTTGCCCCCGGAGTGAAGCTCAACGAACGCAGGTTGTGCGAGACGCTGGCCATTTCGCGCACGCCGTTGCGCGAAGCGTTGAAGGTGCTGGCAGCTGAAGGTTTGATCGATATCCTGCCGAACCGGGGGGCTTCCGTTTCACAGATGAGCGAGGCGGAGATGCGCGAGACCTTTGAATTGATGAGCGGGCTGGAGGCGTTTGCGGGCGAGCTGGCGCGCGCGCGGATTACACCGGTTGAGCTCAGCGAGATCAAGGCACTGCACTACGCGATGCTCGCGTGCCGCGGGCAAGACGATCTGTCGGGTTACTACAGCCGCAACCAGGCCATTCACGACAAGATCAACGATGCCGCGCGGAATTCGGCTTTGCGGCAGACTTATATAGCGGTCAATCGGCGGCTGCAGGCGTTACGGTTCCGGTCCAACTTTCAGACGGCGAAATGGGATAGCGCAATCCGTGAGCACGAGGCGATGATCGAGGCGCTGGAAGCGCGGGATGGGAAACGGATGGCCGAGATCATACGGGCGCACTTGCTGGCGAAACGCGATGCGGTGCTGGCGGATAGATGAGTGCTTTGGCCAGGGGGCACCCGCCGCTGGCACGTTCCCAGTGTCATGTGGGTGGGAATTGGGGTGCCGTCAGGATTCGGGTTTTTACGTACTCCAGCGGTTCAGAAAGCCCCGTCCCATCAGGCTCGGCGCAAACTCCGCGTTTAGAAATTCGATTGAGAGTCGTCGCGCAACTCCAAGTCATTGATTCGCTTGATTGTGCGGCGCAGCTAATGTACGTTTTCGTCCGAATGCTGGGTCCATCCCTTCCTCAAGCGACTGCGCCAAAGCGGGTGCTGCCGTCTCATTTCACGCCGCACTGCTCCATCAGTTCCACCACATGGCGCAGGCTGAGCGGATACGCGACATGCCACCGGACGCGCCTGCAAGCACCTATTGAGCGTAGCGCGTGCCTCATGCAGTGCCCGACAGGCACTGCCTCGACGCTGCCTCGACGCTCTAACTTTGCTCGTCAATCGATCCGGCCTGACAATCAGGTTGTCAGATTCGAAGTGTCGGTGTCCGCGCTTGACTGCACCTGCAACACGGCGTCGCGCTTGTCGAGCAAGTGCTGGCGCAAGATCTCGGCGAGCCGCTTGCCATCGCGTGCTTCCAGCGCCTTGAGCATTTCGTCGTGGTCGTGGATCGCGCTATCCCACCTTTGTGTCTGGAAGTTCGACCGAAAACGCAGCGCCTGCAGACGCCGATTGACCGCTATATACGTTTCCCGCAACGCCGAATTGCGCGCCGCCTCATTGATACGGTCGTGGATCGCCTGATTGCGGCTGTAGTACCCCGCCAGATCGTTCTGCGCGCGGCACGCCCGCATCGCGTAGTGCAGCGCCTTGATCTCGACCAGTTCCGCCGCGGTGATCCGCTCGGCCGCCAGCTCGCCCGAAAACGCTTCGAGCCCGCTCATCAGTTCGAACGTCTCGCGCAACTCCGCCTCCGACATCTTCGCCACCGTCGCCCCGCGATTGGGCGAAATCTCGATCAGCCCCTCGGCCGCCAGCACCTTCAGCGCCTCACGCAACGGCGTGCGCGAGATGCCGAGCGTCTCGCACAACTCGCGTTCATTGAGCCTCTTGCCTGGCTCAAGCACACCTTCGACGATAAATCGGCGGATGTGCTGGACCACCGTGTCGTGTAGCCGCTGGCGTTCTACTTTTGGAAGCATGGGTGCGGGCAGTGTTTCGGGGACTTCAGAATTTTTCATTCAATCCCCCAAAATATTTACTTAAGGGAATTTTACCCTACCAACTATTCGGAATCCAGAATACGGGTTTATCTCTAGGCAAAATCCCGGAACGGGTTTGTCTCCAGGCAAAAAGGTGGCCACCAGCGTTCGATACCAACCCACGCGTGCCTGGAGCTGAACGATCCAGCGCGAGAGCCGGTCGGTTCGTCGATGGGCGCTCGTTACGGCCGAGCGCGCGCCCTGGAACAGCAGCGTGCGCAGATACGTGTTGCCCTGTTTGGTGACGCGGCCCAGCCGGGTCTTGCCGCCGCTGCTCGCCTGTTTGGGCACCGTGCCGAGCCAGTCGGCAAATTGGCGGCCGTTCTTGAACAGGTGAGCGTCGCCGACGGTGGCCACCGCGGCCGACGCGGTGAGCGGCCCGATGCCGATGACCGCCATGACGCGCTGCGCGTTGTTGTCGTGCTTCACGTGCGTGGCGACCTGCGCGTCACACCAGGCGATTTGCTGGTCGAGGGCCTGCAGGTGCTCCCAGCCTCGCAGCAGCGCAGTGCGCGCGATACCGTTCAGTTCAGTGGCCCCGTCCTCCAGTGCCTCGACGAAGTGGGCACGAAATGCGTCGATGCCTTGCGGCAGGAAGACGCCGAACTCGACCAGCTCACCGCGCAGCCGGTTGGCGAGCGCGGTACGCTCCTCAACGAAACCGTCCCGCATCCGGTGCAGCACCGGCACGTTTTGCTGGTCCGTCATTTTGACGGCCACGAAGCGCATATGCGGCCGGCCCGCGGCCTCGCAGATGGCCTCGGCATCCAGCCTGTCGTTCTTCACGTGCTTGCCGCCCTTGCGGTATGGCGCGGCGAACTGCGGCGCGATCAGGCGAACCTCGTGGCCGAGCGCGCGCAGCTTGCGTGCCCAGTAGTGGGCTGCGCTGCACGCTTCCATTGCGACCAGGCACGCCTCGAGGTTGGCAAACCATTCGAGAAACTTCTGCCGCGAGATTGCTTTCCCGACCACCACGCGCTCCATGCTGTCCACGCCGTGTACCTGGATGATGTTCTTGGCCAGATCCACGCCGATACGCGTAATCGTGTCCATGACCTTCTCCTTCTCAGATGGGTTGCCCAGCACCAACCATCCTGGCATACCGCTATGCCACGAGATCGGGAAAGTCCTTACTCATTCGGTTGCCCTGCCGGCTGATGCCCTGGTCGACCTGGCTCTGGCCGCTGTCGTAGGGTGGCGGCACCAGTCCGACACAGGCACCCACCTGGCGCCGGTTGCTGAACTCCCTCCAGAACAGTTCGAGCGCCAGGCGCGGCGCGCCCACTTCGCCAATCCCTTTCCGGCGCGCGAGGGCATCGCTTCGTCGGCGTGCGGGCGTCGGCACGCTCGCCTGTCGCGTCTTCTCGAGTGCCGCGAGTTGCTGCTGCGCCAGCGCCAGCCGTTCGCACTCGCGCAGTAGTCGCTCCCGTAACTCGGGCGGCAGCGGCGCGCCGTCGTGGCACCGCACCTCATCACAGGCGAGCCGGCTCGCGAAGGCCCTGTGATCGACCTCATCCCAGCAGCCAAGCGTGACCAGCAGTTTGCGCATCCGGTCACGGTGTTGCAGCACTTCCTTCTGCAGTTGTCCGCGATCGTGCATCAGCTGGCGCGACGCTTCGTCCTGCGGTGACGGCACGTGAACAAGTGCATGCGGTTACGCTCGCCACGCAGCCAGGGTGTCCGTCGCGAGATGGAATCCAAAGGGTATGAGGAGAAGTACCGGGCCGTAGTCGATGGGGGCTGCCCCGATGACGAACCGATCGGCCAAAGGCTGATTGACAAGATTTACCAACGAAAGGTCGGGACGATATCGATCAGACCTTCACCCGCCAGCACCCTCAACGCTTCGCTCAACGGCGTGCGCGAAATGGCCAACGTCTCCCACAACGTGCATTCGTTGAGCCTCACCCCGGTGGGCACGCAGCGGCTAGGAACTATTCGGAATCCAGTGTAGGGGTTTGTCTCTAGGCAGAATGGGGCAACTAATGCTTTCAGATACGACCGCCATGTACTAAAGTATTTTGCATGCAAAACACAAAGGAGGGATTATGCTGCGGTTCGATTTTCATACAGCCCGGCATCGCTTTCTGCGGATCCCGGTCTCAGTCCAGTGCGTGATCGCATCCTGCGAATGAGCTATCCGACCATCGACCATCGCGGCCCGGAATGCGGGCCGGTCGGGCCGAAGGTTCAGGACGGCATCAAGACGATCTTCAAGACGACGCAGCCCGTCCGCTTCCCAAAAGGGGCGACCCGTGCGGTGGTTGTATTGGCGTCTTCAGCATTCGGTACCCATATTGCTGAATGGTCCGGGATCAATCTGCGGATTCTGGTACAGCAAAAAGGAATGATCTTGATCATGAGGGTCAGAATTCCCTTGGACATAGCCATCAGCTTCGCCCTCAGCCTGGCTGGGAGGATGAGATCCCCCGGACCCGGGTGTTTTCGCACGAATTGGCCAATGTCGACGCGGACGGGACAAAAGACATGTCCATTTTGGGCATCGGTTAGCCTATTGATTCGGCCGGACAACTGTTTGCGGGGTGAGAACCGACAGGAGTCTCGGGAAAATCGGCAAAACGGAGATTCACGTGTTAATCGTCAGCGTCCGCGCAGCGAAGTGTGAAGGATCCGTAAAAGCGATATTTGTTGTATTTTCCGGCAACGAATTGGTCCTGAAATCGCGAATTTGAAGGTGCTTGATTAACCAGCGGATGGGCTGGCGCTCAGCCCGACAACCACATTGGCCTTTAAGACGGGAGCAAGCGAAGTCAACCCCTCAACGTTTTACATATGCCAAAAGAATGGGGGGCGGTACGGCGGGGCTGATTTTCTCGAACGTGTCCTCCGATATCATTAGTATATCGAATGATTTGTTGCGGGAACGTAGACTGCGGATCCAGGATAATTACTGACAGTGAAAAGATATGAGAAAGCATACATTAGGTATACTAAGCATAATCATGTTGGCAGTGGCCTCGGGCGCAAAAGCTCAAAGCAGTGTCACCCTCTATGGCACGATCGACGACGCTGTGGCGTACTACAACAATACAGGGCATGGTTCCGTGCTCCAGTTGCAGGGCGGCGATCTGGATACCGATAAGTGGGGGTTAAAGGGCACCGAAGACCTCGGTGGGGGCCTCAGCGCAGTCTTCCATCTCGAAAACTGGTTCGACATCAACACCGGTTCACTTGCACAAGCGGGCGCATTATGGACGCTGGCCTATGTTGGGCTGGCAAGCGACTCCTTTGGCACCCTGACCCTCGGCCGGCAATACGATCCGACCGTTGATCTGGTCCAGCCTATTACGGCTGATGGGTATGGCCCTGCGTTTACAACGCCGGGCGACGCTGACAATAACGATAATTCCATCCGGGTAAGTAACGCGATCAAGTATGCGAGCCCAACCTATGCCGGTTTTCAATATGAACTGCTCTACGCTCTCGGTGGCGTCGCGGGTAATACGACCGCCGGACAGACCTACTCAGCCGCAGTCCTTTATGGCAATGGTGGATTCAGTCTGGCCGCGGGATATCTTTTTGCCAAAAGCAACGGTGCGGGCGGCGCTGGCACGGCCGATCCGATTCAGAATAATTCGGTGACGCCACTCGACGGCACCGTAGCATTGGTCGGCTCACGCCAGATAGCCCAAATCGCCGCCCAATACGTGATCGGTCCGCTCACGGCCAACGTGCGTTATAGCAATGCGCAATATAAGCCTTACGTCAGTTTCGGTGCCTTTGATCGCACCGAGAACTTCAACATTGGCGCGACCTCTCTTGGTTACCAGGCCACGCCCGACGAGCTGCTGACAATCGGCTATACCTATACAAAATCAAGTGGCGCTGCTTCCGCAACGTACAACTCGGTTGCGGCCAGTTCACAATACAGCGTGTCCAAGCGAACCACCTTGTACGCCACTGCCGGTTATACGCACGCGAGCGGCTCAACCTTCAGCAGCGACGGCACGACAATCGTACCCGCCGGAGGCGCGGTGGGCGACCTGACATCGAGCTCAAGCACGCCAAATCAGGTAGCTCTGATGGTGGGCATACTTCACAGGTTTTGATGTTCTAGTGAATTTTTATCCTGCACTGTTGAGAAAGCAGTGCTGAATAGCTGTTGAAATAAAACGCTTTGCGCGAAGACAACCAACGCAAATTAAACCATTTTACTGGAGACACCATGTCACCATTCTTCAAATTTCAGGCTTTGCTGTCAGCGTTGCAATCGTCGGTATTTTTTCTTCCGCTGTACGCGCCCAGTCGTCCCAGTATGAGTTGATCAAAACGATCCACTTGCCGGGCAAAGTGGGCGGCCACGGCGACTGGGTTACTTACGCCCCGGACACCGCGAAACCGTCTGGCTCGCGCAGTCGCCCGATCACAACGTTGTAGTTATCGATGCGAATACGCTCGCCGTCAAGGAAACGATAGCGGGCGTGGAATCTGGCATCGACATCGACATCGACATCGACAATCGCTACGCGTCCGTTACGTTTGCAGCGGCTGTTAGTACCGCCGTTTCCCTTCATGACATTCGGAATTGAAACAGCACCGCCTTTATCAAGGATCCAAACCATGAGCGCCACAACGCTATCTCTACAAGAGCAGGCAAATCCCAAGCTTTTTTTGAAGGTTCCCGAGATCACGGCGTTATTTTGGATCATCAAGATCCTGACTACCGCCATGGGCGAAGCTGCGTCCGACTTCTTCGTACATCTCGATGCATCCGTCGCGTTTCTCGGCGCGCTCGTGATCTACCTCGTATCCCTGGCGATCCAGTTCCGAACCAAGCGGTATAATGCTTGGGCTTACTGGTTCCAAGTCGCCATGGTCGGTATTTTCGGCACCATGGCTGCTGATGGACTGCACAAAGCGGGGATCTCGATTCCCACCTATACGGCGGCCTACGGTGTGCTGCTGCTGGTCGTCCTGGGCCTGTGGTATGCGGTAGAAGGGACGCTGTCAGTGCACGACATCAACACGCCACGGCGCGAGGGTTTCTACTGGCTGACCGTCCTGGTCTGCTTCGCCTTCGGAACCGCAACCGGTGACTGGACCGCGGATACCTTGCACCTGGGCACTCTGGATTCCGGGCTGATCTTCACCGGGCTGTTCGTCCTGCCAGCCATTGCCTTCTATCTGCTGAGGGCCAATGCGATTGTTACCTTCTGGATTGCCTATGTCATCACCCGTCCGCTCGGCGCGTCCTTCGCGGACTGGGCCGGCGACCCGGTCATGCATGCCGGGCTTGGTCTTGGCAAAGGCCACGTCGCCGCGGTGCTGACGGTGGTGATCGTGGCCTTCGTCGCCTATCTAGCCGCTTCGCGGCGCGACGCGCCGCACTCGGCGGCCTGACATGACGCGCATCTCCCTGCGAACGGCCCTACTGGGCTGCGCCATCCCGCTCCCCGCCTCCGCCCAGGCCCAAGACGCCGACAAGTCTGGTGGCGGTCTCCCGAGTTCGACATTTCGGGGTGCGTTTTGAGCTGATTTCGGCCCGCTGCGCCTTACGGATCAAGCATTTGGCATTCGGAGGTGCCGTTGCTCTCTAGTCGGATCAGCAAAAAACCTGTGAGGCACCGCCTGGCCTGGTGTAGCAGTTGGTTTTCGGATAACCTGGCTCCCAGCTTCGGTCTTTAACGCTACCGCCTTGCTGGGCTGCTGCACGGCCAGCCAGACCGCCCGGGCGTCGGCTGCATCGTTCTTGTTGCGGATGTTGAACGCCTTGGCGAACTCTGCAGGCATCAGCTTTACCTGATGCCCCATTTTTATCAGCTCCCGTGCCCAGTGCTGTGCACCGCCACACGCCTCCATCCCTATCAGGCAGGGCGCCCGGTTCGCAAAGTGTTCGAGAAACCTGGCTCGCTTGATCGGCCTGTTCACGATTTCACCTGTCTCGGCGTCCACGTAGTGAAGCTGGAAGACGCTCTTTGCAATATCGATCCCTACTGGCGTAAGGTTCATTTCGGACACCTCCGGTGTTGCCTGGGAAGACCTGTATGATCCTCCATCCCAGGCACTTTGATGCCCGTCGGCGCGTGAGGGTCCACCTTCATTGCTGAAACCCATCGCTCACGGGTGGGAGGCGTTCATTCCATTGACCTCAATGCCGGCCAGAAGGATCCGGGCACAGCGAAAAGTCTTGAACCCCAGCATGGGCCGCGTTCGTCGCTTGGTCGCCCGATGGTCCTGCTCGACGAGGTTGTTGAGATATTTGGACTGGCGGATCTTGATGGGCGCTTTACGATCGGCATTGACCGCTTCGAGTGCGGCGAGATTGGCGCCGCTTTTGTCGATGGTCACCGTCTCAGGCACGCCATTCTGGGTGATCGATTTCTCAAAGTAACGCCGTGCTGCAGTCCTGTCCCGATGGGCGCGTAGCAGAAAATCAATGGTGTTGCCCTCCTTGTCGACGGCCCGATAAAGATACCGCCATTCACCCTTGACGCGGATGTACGTCTCGTCCATCCGCGTCAAGGGTGCGTGCGGCGCGCTGCCCCGTCGAAAACGCCCCGAAGCCGATCAGCTGCATGGCGGCGCCAGCGGTCAGCGCATGCGCGATCGCCCAAAGCCCCGCATCAATGGCTTCACCGGTGGCGCCATGGCTGTCGCCGGTGCGAGCCGCAACGGCATCGACGAGTTCCTGTTTGATCGCGTGCAGCCCCATAGCAGCCATTCCAGACACGATGATTCAGACAGTTTGCGAGCCGTATGAACGACCATTTCTTTGTCTTCACCAACAGTTGAAAACGCCGTCGAGTCAAGTCTATAACTTGTATCGGCAGTCGGAGACGAACCGCTATCGAAACTGCTGAGGGCACTGAAGCCCGCGAACTGTGGCCAAGGAGGTATAGCGATTGCGACTGGACGAATCCATGCTTTGTCTTTTCAAATTCCGAATAGCCCAAGTACTGGAGCTGATCATGGAATGCGGGTACCGTAGGTGGATCATCGACGCGACTCCCGATTTTTCTCTTGGGAAATACTTCGCACACGCGCGACTGGTCCGCGCTTCAGCTGACGATGAAGTTGATGGTGAAATGCACATTGAGCGTGACCTTGCGTACTTTGACACTGAGGACGAGGCAATCGAGGTTGCTCAACAGCGGGCGTTTGCATGGATCTGCGAACGCGACAGCACCTTCGATAGCCCCCAGGACGACACGACAGGATCCCGGAGCGGTATTCATTGATGACATGCAGGATGCATTGCGCTCGCGCTGAACGGTCAGCCCAGCAAGACGAGCCCCTCCCGGCATGATCCCCACGTCGGCAAAAATTGACGTTTTTTGAGCAGCATTCAGGCAACGTCTGGCCCAAATGTGATGCGCACATGGCAACACATTGCGGCTTCCAATTCGGAAGTCGGCTAAATAAAACAGGATCGAATTATTCTCGGGGTCGTCGCTCCCCAGCTTCCCGATTCTCAGCCACGACTCGGCGAACGGCTTCCAGAAGATCCGGGCGCTCTTCAGGGTCGGGGACTTCGATCAGCTTGCGCGGAGCCCTGGCTTGGGGCTTCAGCGTCACACTGTCAAGTTTTTGCGGCGCAGTCATAGTTCGTCTCCGGCTTCGATGACAGCCAATTCGGACGGCAGGCTCGGTCCTGCTTCTGGTTTCCGAAAATCACACTTTCGGATCTTTACGGAGTAAGGAGCTGTGCGCTCCGTGCATCGTGCGCCGCCAGGCTTCGTCGGCGCGTTGCTGGGCCGATTTCACGGTATATGCGACTCCCTGCTTGCCGTTCGGAGCCGGCGAAAACGCCGAAGTTAGACCGGAAAGTGTCCGGCGGACTGTCCTGGTGACCATGGCGCACTCCGCGTTTGTGTCGGAATGGTCAGTCTAGGCCTTTACGTGTCGCTCGTGATACTGCACGTTTACACAGTACTTTGGCGAGTCCTCGATGGATGGACGCGCGAGGACGCCTCGAGCGAAAGCGTGCCCGTGCGATCCCGCCGCGCCAGGGGAATGATCAGCTACGCCTCTCTCTCGAAAGGAGCGCGAAATGTCTTACCCACCCTGTTTCCAGACATTGCACGATGAGCCCGGCCCCGTCGGATACCTCGGGCGAGGTACGCATTATTCTGTTTTACGCGTACCGACGTGGCACGACGAACTGATGAACCAGATTCAGTACGGCAGGTTCCTCGACTTCGCAATTATCTGGGATGAAGATCACGACGACCGGGTGCTCGATGCGATCCTGATCATGTGCCTCACTGGGCTGCTTGCACCGGTGCGATGCATCGGCGAACGCAAAGGCGTGCTCTCAGTGCTGCTTGCACCCGCAACCGTCAAGACTTGGGACGAAGACACGTTCCAGCGATATCGCGAGGACGTCGTCGACGTATGCGCCTATCTTGATGATCCGTGGACAGCAGAAATCAACAGCATGGATAGCACACAGCATTCGATCATCCAGGCGCCTGCTGAAAACGTGGCGACCTATCTGAAAAACATCGACAATATCATTCGCGGCCTTTGTATTTGTACTGCGCCGCGCACAAATAAATCTACCAGAAGTTGAAAGCCGCATGATCGTCGATGACGCAACGCTTCAACCTCACCAGGTATCCCTTATCGAGAATCATCAGGAGACATACGTGCCCATTGATTTTTCAGGCCGCTGATGTGTTGCCGGCGGTTTTGTGTTTTGGGATGTACGCAAGCGAAACAGACGGTTAGTTGCGTATTGGAAATTAGCATTCTCCGCTATGGCGAGCTTTTCCGGGAGCGAGCGGGTGCCACCATCTGACGAGTGGTCCGGCACTACAGTGTGGAAACGCCAATAAGACTGAATTTACCAGCGGGAACGCAATAGTCGTTTCTGGAGAAGCGTTTGTAGATCGCGGCGCGTATCGGTGACGACGTGAATGTAAATCGTGTCGTCGCGCACCTCATATATAACCCGATTCTGGCCACTCAACGCTTCCCGGAAATTCAGACCGCCGAAATCTGAAAGCTCCGCCGGGACATAACCGCTCTGCGGGAACTGCCTGATATTGGCAAACGTGACGGTCAGTTCCGCGCACGTCTGCTTCCACGTCTCGGCACCGAAGCTTTTGAGGATGTAGCGGCGCAAATCCTTCGTATCCTCCTGTGCCTCTTCGAGAATCAGGAGCTTGAACTTGGCCTGCCCCATCAGCGGATTTTCTCCTTCCGGTCAAGGTCGTCGAGCTCGGCAAGAAACTCATCGGCATCCTTGATTTTTCCCTGCTCGATGTCCTTCTGGCCTAAGGCCAGGATCTTGAGCAGCGCCAGCGTTTGCTGGGTGTCTTCGTAGCTTTGCACGTCCTGCACGACGAGCTTCGCCTCGCCATTCTGCGTGATGAGCAGCGGCTCGCCAGAAGCCGTCAAATCCTTAACGATCTGCGCTGCGTCGCTTTTGAGGTAGCTGATTGGCTTTACGTGGTCTGCCAGGCGCATGTCCCATTCTCCGTTCGTCATCACAATCAAACTGAATATAGACTAAATTCAGTTTTATGCAAAGTCCTGAATCAGGCTGGCCGCTCGTGAGCTGTCATCAGGGACTCGATTTGCCCATCCACAAAATACGCTGCAACTCGGCACCAGTTGATTGGTCGCCATGAACGCGCCGCCCTTTCCTGCATCGCCCGCTCACGGGTCACGGGCGAAGCAGCGCGCTGGTCGGCCCTACTTGTTCAAGTGGCGCACTACCGGACAAGCGGGTTGCAAACGACGCCGTAAATTTGAACTAAAAAGTTCACGAAAAACGATCGATTATGTTCTGTAAAGTCGTATGCCGAGGATGCCGTCAGGTTATTTCGACCGCCACTTCGCGTGCGCACGGCTGTGCAGCTCCTATGCGCATGTTTATGCGCATAGGAGCTGCACATGATTTCCGCACAAATTCGGCAGTCTGGCGAACCGGCCAAATCTCAACCGGTGCGGAAAGCTACGCGCAAACCCACCAACGTGTCGTTGCCAACCGACCTGCTTGACCGCGCGAAACAGCTGGACGTCAACATCTCGCGTGCAAGCGAACGGGGTCTGCGCGAGGAAGTTCAGGAGGCCGAAGCGCGCGCGTGGGCGGCCCAGCACGCGGGCTTCATTGCCGAGATGAACGCACGCATCGAGCACGACGGCTTGCCGCTCGACGAACACCGGATGTTCTGATGGCCCGTTTTGATCTGTACAACAACCCTTCATCGAGGTCCGGGGCGAAATCGCCGTACCTCCTCGATGTGCAGAGCGATCATCTGGGCAGTCTGATCTCGCGGGTCGTTATTCCGCTGACACGCGTGGCTGGCAATTACACACCCGGCGAGGTCGCCCAGGATTTGGCTCCGATCGTAGAGATCGGCGGAGAAAAGTTCATACTGGAAACGCCATTCCTCGGCGCGATCAGAACCAGTGAGCTTGGTCCTGCGACCGGAACGCTCAAACCCGAACAGAGCCGGGTTCTGGCCGCACTCAACCGGCTGTTCGGCGCTTACTGATCAATCGCCGGCCCTTGGCAAACTTTCCAGAAGAGAATCGACGCAATACCACTTCGACAGGATCGCTCGACGCTCAGTCGAACATGGCAGCGGACTTTTCGCGCTGCAGATGAGCGTAGGAGGTGAAGGGCCCTTCGAATAAAAGGTGAAGTGATCAGTTGGCTACGCGCAGCCCACCAGCGATCCAAGGCCTGTCATACTTTCTCGTTTGGTCCGTCTGACGGCGCACGATCGATGGCAAGCGCGGCACCAGACATTCACGAGACTCTCAACACAAAATCATGCGCTGCATTGGTCGGTCGACCGGATTCGACGCACTAAACCCTCTGTCACAAGCTCCCCCGCAGCCGCGATACGCATTGCAGAGTGATCATCGCGATCGTGCCCGGCACGCAGGCAGCAACCATCGTCATGCATCGCCTGCCCAGCAGCTCGCATCTTTGCGCAAACAACGCGACGAGGTTGCCAGCGAAGTTGAACAGCGGGTGCATGCACACCATCTTTGGCCGGTCCTGACCAGCATGCCGGGAGTCGGCGTCAGGACCGCCGCCAGACTCCTCACGGAAGTCGCCCACAAAGCCTCCGCTTCAGCTGCGAATCTTGCCGCTTACGCCGGCCTCGCCCCCGTCACCCGACGCTCGGGCTCTTCCATCCGCGGCGAACACCCCTCCAGGCGAGGAAACAAAGTGCTCGAGAGCGCGCTATTCCTGTCGGCCTTTGCTGCCCTGCGAGATCCGATCTCGCGGGACTATTACGCTCGCAAGGTCCAGCAGGGCAAGCGCCACAATCAAGCGCTCATTGCTCTTGCCAGACGGCGGTGCGACGTGCTGTTCGCCATGCTGCGTGACGGCGCCTTCCTTCAACCGAGATCCGCCCCGAACGCTTGACGAATCACATAGCCCGCCGGGATGCCTGATGACGCAATACCGCTCCGGTTCTCATGCGTCTCCTCTGCGACCGGTCTCGATCATATGATCGCGCGATTGAAGGCTGCGCATGTGGGGTAGAGTGAGCGCTCGCAGGGTCCACCTACCCGTTCCTCTCGATGCGCCGCAGTCACGCCTTAATATGCGTGCACTCAACGAGACGAGCAGCGCCACCATGTGCTGCACGAGCGAAACGCAGACGATCGCCAAGGGTATTGCCATACTTGTGCAATACGAGGGTTTCAAAGCCGAGATCGATAAATGCTCTTTGAAGTACCTTCCAAATCTCGCCAGACAAACGCCATGGAAGGGCATATTTTAAAACGATTGTTGCCAGTCAGAACCGCAACACGGCGTTCGGGCAGCGAACCCACTGGATGAATCAGCGACTCCCGTTTCCGAAGATCAATCCCGAGCGTTCTCAACGCATCCTTGATCTCGTTCTGGCAAGTCGAAAGACCCTGTCGACTCACTATGCGCAGGTCGTTCATTACTCGCATATCGAACAAGGCCAACAAATCGCCCGGGCCTTTGTCAGTGCAAAACAAATGCCGTCGAAATTTTCGGGACGCGTGAAACACCTTTCCGCGACAACCTTGAGCTGTACGGGCGCAAGTCGGAGCGCGTGATCTCTGACGTCCGCGATCTGCAGGGGCCTGCCCGCCTCGATTTCGACCCATTCGCGATGCACCGCAAAAGAGGACGAGAGTAGCGTGGATAGCGTCCCGTCGGCAGTCACAAAGGTTTCGCGAAAACAGGAAATGAATTTGTCCGCCAAATAAATCGGTGGCCAACGAACCGCCCCACCAATGCCCAGCATAGGATCGGATAAGAGCCAGCAACCCTCGACTGTTTCCCTGGCAAGCGGTGGTGCCATGAGCGTCGTCCTTCTGCAGGGAGCCGCGTCTCGCCCACTGTCGGATATGCCGGTGCAGCCGGGGGACGTAGGATAGCTATGATTCACCGTGTGACGCGGACTGAGATCACTGCTCACACAAGCGGACCAGCATCATCTTCACAAACAGACAGACAAACAGGCGGGGCGCATTCCAATCCACGTGCCCTGCCCTTCACTGCTCCATCACTTCATCAGCCGTTGGCCACTTCGCACTCGTCACGCGCTGTCTTGCTCTTGCGGCGCAGTTCTTCCGTGGTTTCGCCGCCGCCACCCGGCATCCAGCCCGGCGGCTGGATCACGTGATTGATGGCGGTCCACACGTTCTTCGCCTTCACCACGTCCCGCACTAGCGTCGCCCAGTGCTCGAACTCGACGACGAACGGATTTCGTGAGGTTGTCGGCGTAACGAGCCCGTAGCGGCAGGGTTCGTCGGCGCGTTCCTCGACGTAGGTGCCGAACAGCCGGTCGAAGATAATCAGCACGCCGCCGTAGTTCGCATCCAGATATTCGACATTCGACGCATGGTGCACGCGGTGCGAGGACGGCGTATTGAACACATATTCGAGCCAGCCGAGCTTCGGAATCCACGTGGTATGCAGCCAGAACTGATACATGAGGTTGATGAATAGCGTCAGCAGAACGACTTCAGGGCGCACGCCGAGCCACACGAGCGGGGCGAAGAAGATCGCCGAGCCCGACAGCTTGCCCGTCACGCCGAGCCGGTACGCGGTGGAAAGCGTCAACTGGTTCGGCGAGTGGTGCACGGCGTGCGTGGCCCAGAAGAAACGAATACGATGCGACGCGCGGTGATACCAGTAGTAGCAGAATTCCTGGCTGATGAAGAGCGCCAGCACCATCAGCGCGCTATTGAGCTCCACCGTGAAGATGCGATGCTCCCAGGCTAGCGCAAACACAGGTGTCGCGAGCGAGAGCGGCAGCAGCGCGAGCAGCTTGCGCGCGACGACGTCGACGAGCGAAAGCCACACTTCGTGCCACGCAAATGGCGTGGCCGCGTTGCGGTTTTTCCGACTGAGCCAGACGGCTTCGACCATCGATACGGCAATGACGAAAGCCGTGACATATAGCGTGAATTTTCCAAGTTGTTCCATGACGATGCCATAACGGTAGTGGCCGGGGGTATCGTCTGCGGTGAGGTTGTGGATCAGTGCATCGCATCCGATACGCGCACTTTAGCTATGGCTCCCGCAACAGGCCATGCGGAAGTTATTTCACCGTATGTCATGCGGCTCGGAGCCTTGTCAGACGGGCCTCGCAGCCGATTTTGTCAGTCCGACATCGTTGCGCGAATCGTGTATTCGTTGGGCACCGCCGCGCCGAGGCGCTCCAACGACGTGGGATAAATTGGCGGGCAGCGGCTCGACGGGGTACCCGCGCTGTAATCGCGTCAATACCAACGGGTGTTGATGAGCTGGTCAGACAGAACGAGTAGACGTCTCGCGCGATCGGCGAACGAAAATCAAGCCGCAGGTTTTCGCAAAACATCGAAGTGACATGGCCGGACTCGAAAGTAAGGCGTGGTATCCGGCCGCAAAGGCCGAAATTCCGAAGTTGGTGGGCGTAAAGCACGTGTTCGTAAAAGCGGCTGCCCGGCTGAACAACCGGGCGGAAACAGCCACCAAACGGCGCGCGAACGCGGGCGTCGCATGCACGGCTTTCGCGACCCGAAACGCACACAAAAATTTCGCTCGTGCTTCGGGCCGATACGGCAACATTTCGCACTGACGCGACACGTGATAAGTACCTCCCTTTATCGCAAGCAACTCGCAGCCCGGTTTGTTGCATGGCGCGAATTCACTGAACTCGCCCAAAATCCGTCGACTGCCTTCTGACCAGCCGTCACTTCTGCCATAGTGCCGTCTCACTCTCGGTAACTTGACAATGCCCGTTCGACGCTTCCCTCGTGGAGGTACTCGGCGTCAAGCTTGATTGCGTGCGTCCGTGGGTGATGGTGCGAGCTGGTTTGGACATATCTATGGCAGGTTGTACCCGCGAAATGCACCGGCAATTTGCGCTTTAGTATCAGGCTATGCATTCACGTTTGGCTAGATCGCCATTTTTATCCGGAGCCCGTCCGCCTGCCGACCGGACGCAGCATCGAACCTGCGTTGCCTGCAATCAGGTCCGTGTGGCAGACGCAATCGCGGACTAAGCTCGCGGTCAATCTTCCGACGATTTGAATTTCATCGTATTCGGAATGCGGATGGGACTGGGCAGTATCCGGTCGCCGTCTCTATTGTTGTCGTTTTGAAAACTGTGAATTCGCGTGGCTGCGTTGATGCCCAGCGCATAGTGCTTAGAATGAATTGTGTGGACAAACCGTTCACGCGGATCAGAGTGCTAACAGAATCGCATGATTCAACGGTGCGGAGCATCAGATGGACATCCTTGACCTGGCTCGGAAATCGGGAATGACGGTGGTTCTTGACGCGAAGA
The DNA here is from genome assembly GCF_012927345.1 of Paraburkholderia polaris. Lineage (GTDB taxonomy): Bacteria > Pseudomonadota > Gammaproteobacteria > Burkholderiales > Burkholderiaceae > Paraburkholderia > Paraburkholderia polaris. The sequence continues at coordinate 39,540 of NZ_JABBGJ010000052.1, read as the reverse complement.
TTGGACGTCAGGAGTACCGCACAGTGCACGGCTCAGTCGCGGCGCTTGAGCGCTTCGCCGAGCTTCTTGCAGCGTCGATGCACGATGAGCTGGTGGAGCAGGATTGATACGCGTTGACAACAACCACAAACAGGAACCGCAATGAACTACGACTCATCGAAATCCAGAAACATCGGCCGCGCTGAGCGCACGAACGACAGGTACGACGGAGGTTCACCGTCCGATGAGGCCGCACAGGCGGTTGGCAAGAAACGTGAGACAGCAAGGAACTGGGCGTGGGCGCACAGCAACGAATCGTACGACTGGATGGACTCGCATAGTCTCTTCAACACCCGGGACTCGATTCATTGAACGATTTACAAGGGGTGACGATTTTGCGCGATCGCAGCGTTGAACTGTATCGATCTTTCACGTTGGCTTAACCCTCTCGGGCAGCAGACTGTCCTCCTTAGTTTGGATCCGTTTGAGCAGATGAGCTAGCGGCGAACCTGGCTGTGTATTGTTGCCCTGCGGAACGCCCCTTGGGGCACAATGCGGCGGTCTCCCACTTAGAGCGCCGGTGTTCGAATTCCTCCCGTTAGATAGGCCCGCTTGCCGGTGTGCCGCGTCCGTCATCTGCAATCGCGTTGGCCTCCACTCACGCCGCTGCTGGTCCCTAGCGAATGTGTGTCTACTTAGGGGAGCACCGTAGCCGTCGCCTACGCAGCGTCCCATCGTGCGGCGCGCGAGATGAAAGTAGAAGGACTTCTGCCTGAAGAGATAACGCTGAAATCGTCCAGGCACCTGAAACCGGATCGACCGGAATCATCGCAACGTCAAATTGCGGCCGGACGTCATGCGCGGCTTCAAACGCTTCCGGTACTCCACCGTTACGCACCCCGGATCGAACCGATGCATCGCATTCGCTGAGGCCAACTCGGTCTGACCGACGTGCGGCTCGCAGAGACTACAGCGCCTGTTGTCTGGATAGACAAGCTTTCAGTTTGTTGAGTTGACGCGCAAACCGGCGGCTTCTCGCTCGCTTTCTCTATTGGCACTACAACCGACGGGAGCAACGCCGTCAGCGTTTGGGTCACCAGAACGGCTCGTTGGCTGACGACAAGCCCGGCGTGAGTACCCCTCGCTTATAATCCCTGCATTGATAGTGATTTCACCGGCGGAGAGCCCCATTTTATGAATCAGCCACATGGGCGATATCCGGGACCTCGAGACAAGGGCCCGCGTCAATCGCGCCAACCATCGACTTCTCATCGACAGAACAAGCCATACGTAAAGAAGCCACCTGCCGGGGATCCAACCCCGACGGCATCCATTTTCAAAACGCGTTCGTTTAAATGGCTGGTCGATGCGGTGGGCGCAGAGAATATTGCACTGGGACTCGATTCCAACCTGACGCGCGTGGCCGAATTAATAAACGGCGAGAGATTCACACCCGAGACGGCCTTCCACATTGAAACGACGCTCGGGCTACCCGATGGGTTTTTCGATCAACCCAACCCTGCCCTCACATCCGAGACCATCAGTCGTTTGAAGGCGCCGCTTGACTTTATTCGCGCTAATGCTGAACCGGAATCGGCGGACGAGCAGGCATCGGAACCGGCGCCTGCAATACTAGCGCACCACCACCCTACCTCGACTGACCGTTTGCCCAGGGAACCAGAAATGTCAAAGAGAACCGATGGCGGCTCGCCACAGGCCGTCGCGAAGAGCAAGCCCACAGGGGCAAGGACTACCACGGTTACTTCGTCGAAACCGGCATCAGCGAAAGCTAAAGCGTCCCTGAAGTCGGGGGCCCAACAATCCTTGCCGTTGAACGACGTGGCGGCTCTGCAAAACATTCGTCGCGCCAACCTGCACGTACTCACCGCCCGTAAGGGATCGAAGGTACGACTCAGCGCGGTAATGAGTATCAGCGCCTCCAACCTGGACAATCGTCTGTATGGGCAGAAGCGCATGGACGACGCCGAAGCCAGCCGTTTTACTGAACGCCTCGGGTTGCCAACTGCCTGGCTGGACATTCCGCGTTCAGTCACGGACATTCCTGAGTCGGTGTCAGTTCTGCTTGATCCACAGTCGGGTCGACCTGCATCTGATCAACAGGAGCTATCAGCTGCGATAAGGCCGGAAGCGGCGGTGGCAAGAAAGTCCGCGGGTAAGAAGGCCAAAACGGCGGGCGATCGACACACCCAACCGTTCGAGGCGGATCATGCCAGCGACGCCGCCGTGGCGAAGGCAGTCGTGGAGCAACTGGATCCAGTACTCCCGCCGACCTCCAATCTGGCGATCCGTCAAACTGTTGACAACGATGTGCCACCGTCCGCCTCTCACCAGCAGCCTGCGCCGGCCTCCGTCACAAAGGTCATTGCGGAGCCGCGCCGTTCTGCTCCCGTGACGAGCCTGGACGATCTGATGGGCATTGAACCAATAGCAGAAGCGCTGATCAAGACGCTCGCAGGGAAAGCACGGACCGGGCGGCTGGATGAGATGAAAGCGCTGGAACTATTGCGACAGATCGTTTCGCTCTGACCTGAATCGACAGTTCAGCAGAACTCCGTGGCGGCGGGGCTGCCCGCGGAACGGCGCGCCCTTTCAGCAGACCCGACGTACCCGGTCGTTGAGGAGAGAAAACTGCGCCGATCGCGAAGGGCCTGCTTCCGGCTACTCTCGGCGGGACCGCTGATCAGATGCCGAAGGAAGAAATGGACCGCATTCTCGAGCAGGTGAGCGAAAACCTCGGGCACAGCCGGAAGCAGATTACCGCGAGGTATTTCGGCAAGTTCGACAAGCTTCGCTCGGACTAGAAGGAAAACAATGCGAACCAAGAGCGCTTGCCGACCAGCGGCGGTTCGGTTGAGGGTTTTAGGATCGAGGACTTTGCAACTGCAGAGTGCGTCGAGCCTGGAACTGGAAAAACGGACCATCAGGAGCTTCTGTATTTGCAAAACCGTAAGACACAGATGCAAGAAGTAAGCGCTGTCGAAGGCGGCGTCAGTGTTCGCGGCGCTCGCCGGATTGAAGCGGCGCCACCTCTTCCCTCACGGAAATCCGCATAGCTGGCGACACGGACAAGGCGAAGGAGGCAAGACGCACGATGAAGCTCTCGTAGACATCAGCAACTTCTGCTCGCTGCTCAGGGGCGCTAGTTGGACCAACAAAAACTCGCTCGGCGTGGCCTTCGGTGCATCCTCCGTCGATGTCTGTTTTTTCTCAGTGTTAAAGATGGGCGCGAGAAGGATTTCGTCGGGATTCCCGTGGGGAATCCTGATCTCCTCGACGTCCTCGAAAGGCAGTTCGTTTTGCAGCGCCTCTCGGTCGGATTTTCCCTTCCAGTCGCTGGCGCGACAGCTGACGATGACGATGACGATGACGATGACGAACGATCGGTTCAAGTTGGCACGACCTAGTTCGCGCCGGAAGGTTTGAAGGGCGTTCGAAAAACGCTTGCCGTTGAGGCTCGAATGACCGCACTGGCCATAGTCGTGATCCATATTCCTGTGTCGAAACGTGCAACGCCGGAGCCTCTGTTTCCGGCTTCCAACTGCAGTCGTGGATACCCACGTTGTTGGCCGTTGTTCGGCCTTATGCGAAGCTTTCCATAAGGCCGAATCGCGACTGTTCGAATTCGGCCCCCCCCGCCCGCCCCGAAGTCACCTTAAAACGTCCGCAGAGCATAAGGCCTCTCGCCCAGTTGCTATCGAACAAAGCCAATCGCGATACGCACCTTGGCTAACGCAGTCGAGCACGCCGCCGAAATAGTCCATAATCCCGCCGCTCTGGCCTAGACCGATAACACCCTGATCAGCGCTCCGGGGAGTTCTCTTTTGGACAGCCGTCCCAACCAGGTGCTCTGCGATAGCCTTTCTCACCGCGCAGTGAACTCATCCCGAACAAGACGAACCGATCGAACAGCAGCGCAGCCTTCTTCGCACGTGATTCAACCGAGATGAAATAACCTGAGGCAACTGCGACGCGGTTGGGCAAGTTGTGCTTCCCAATAAAAGCAAGCAAGACACCGCGAACACGGAAATCGGACCTGGTGTTCAGACACCAGAGGGTGTGCGCGGGCGTGTCGATGCGCTCGCGCGGCGATCAGATGGGTTGACGAACACCCGCTTCAATGCCAATTGCCATTCGTATCGGCATCGCGTTTCGGCTGTGATAAGTTCGTCGCTTATAGGCCAGCCGGGCCGAAAGCCCACCATCTGACGCGCGCGCGTGGCTATGCGTTGGCGATCTGCGAGAGTTCAGCGGATACCGTGGCATTGGCGGCGCCCATCTTCGATTTCGAAGAGCGGCCCATCGGCGCGCTCGCGATCTCTGGCACGCTGACGGAACTGGATGAGACGCGCGCGCATAGTCTGTCGGCGACCGTCATCGGCGCCGCACGCAAGATTTCACACAACGCAGGTGGCCGCTCGATGTCGATCTCGGCGAAGGGACAACCGGAAACTCAGTCGAACGCCGAGGTCCGCTGCGTCAGCCAGATTCCGTCGCTGCTGGGCGAAGGTCCGCTCTGGTCGCCGCGTGACGAAGCGCTCTACGGGGTCGACATCCTGACTCCCGCGATTCCTCGCTTCGACGTGGCGACGGGCAAAGACACCGAAACGAAGCTCGGCTCGATGGTCAGCCTCGTCATTCCGAAGGCAACGGGCGGACTGCTGATCGCGACGCCCAACGGCCTGATGACGATAGACGACAGCGGCACGCTGACGCGGCCGTCCCACCTCGAGGCTGACCGGCCCGGCAATCGCTACGACGACGGCAAATGCGACCGCATGGGCCGCCTGTGGGTCGGCACGATGGACATGGGCGCGGCGCCGAACCGCGGCAACCTGTTCAAGGTCGACCCCGACGGCTCATGGATCAAGATGGACACCGGCTTCACGGTGGCAAACGGTCTCGGCTGGAGCCCGGACAATACGCGCATGTATTTCACCGATTCGCACCGCAAGCTCGCGTTCCAGCACGACTTCGATTTCATCAACGGCACTTGTTCTTGTGACATGACAACCTCCGCACTGGAATATCACAATGCGCGCGGTGGCCCTGGCCCGGTCACGCCATATGAAAAGCAAATCTTTCCGGCGGGAAGCAACGTCAAGGCGGCCGTACGCGTGAACAACCGCGCCGAGAACAGCCACCAGCGAACCCGTAGGCGCGAACGCCAGATGTGTGGCTTTCGCGATGCGCGTCGCACGCAGGCTTTTCTTTCATGCTTCGGCCCGATTCGTCAGCACTTCGCGCTTCCCAGACATCAGATGAACGCCGCAGGGCATCGCGCCATACTAAAAGAACGCCTCGGCACATGGCATAGTTGGACTGTCTGTGCCGCAATCAAGAAAGTTATTTGATAAGTATACGTACGTTTGTACCGCGCAGTTGGGTTACAGCCGCCAACTTGACAATGCCATCGAGCGTGATCGTCTCGGGTGGCTGGCCCTGATGTTCGGTGGCCTTGCTGAAGAAGGCTTTGGCCCCGCTCACATCGCGCTTCGCCCTGAGCATGAAGTCCACTGTCTGGCCGACCCGATCTACCGCGCGGTAGAGATAGACCCACTTGCCACGAATCTTCAGATAGGTCTCGTCAACACGCCATGACGGGCCTGTGGGTATGCCAAACCGGTTCCAGCGCTTGACGAACTCCCGCGTAAAGCGCTTTACCCAGCGCATGATCGTGGTGTGTGCCAGCGACAATCCCCGCTCGGCCATCATCTCGACCAGATCGCGTAGGCTGAGCTTGTAGCGAAGGTATCAGCGAACGCAGAGAATGATGATCTCCCGATCAAAATGCCGCCCATCGAATATCCCCTCCAGACCTTTGCGCTTGCTCATCACCGGCCACCAGTTTGTCAGGCTGAATACTTTAACTGATTCGCCGAGCCTATTTGCACCACAACCGCTGCGGGCATCGAGATAGTCGAATCGGGACGCCAGAAGGCGCAGGGGCGCGTCAGCCTTCGGCGCTATCGAAGAAACATATCAGTACCATGACAAGCGCAAAGAACCAGTACCGCAGTGGCAAGTGACGTCGTGAAACCAGTGGTCGACCGTAGACCAGTTCGCCGTTCCGAACTCTAAACGATGCAATGTCACGGCTCCCGTGTCTCTGGAGAGGTAAATGTCTCGCGACCTCGTGGACGTCAGGTCTGACTAACCGTAGATTGCGTTCGCGCGCTCGATATTGATCACACATATTCTGGTCTTGGGGAGCTCACGCCGGAAGCGTTGATAGCGGCTTGAGGGTGCCTATTGCTAGTCAGGGCGCGCCCGGCTTCTAGCGGCATTCCGATCGACAACGAAGTCTATGCAGAAACTGTAAATCCTGGCCGCTGCGGGAGAGCGGAAGTCCGGCCGTTGGCAACCTAAGAGCGCCTGCCGCAAGCCCTTAGCGTCGATGGTTACCCCCTCGATTTTCGTCATGTCTTCCGCCAATCCTCGGGCGCGGCTGGCCAGGTCTATGCGCTGTAGCCAGTCAATGCGGTCGCCGTGGGATTGAAGCCAGAGACGCGTAGATGCAACCACAAGCTCCACTGTCAGCCATCTCCCCGCCCGGTGACGCATAAGTAGCTGCGAAACTACGAGATAAGTCAGGAGTTCGGCCTGCGCATCGGTATCGGGATACGGTGACGAAGGCATAAGCAATCAGGATTGGTAGACGGTTATCCCATGCGGCTCCACGCGGGAAACTTTGCGGGCGACTGGAGCCCAGTGGTCACCAGCGAAGCGCGGAGACCATGATAGATCGCGAACGATTGAACGCGACGGGAACGGCGGAACAGATCAAGCTATTGACCGAACGCGACAATAGAGGGCATCACGTATAGCCATCGAGAACATCCGGCACTGATCTTTCCCCGTGCTATTCCTCCCTCCGTGTATCCCGGCGCCGGCGCATTTCGGTGTCTCATCCAGCCAAATCAATGTTGCGGGCCGCCACTATCACCGCCGCAGATTCTTTCCAATCTATGATCGCCACCGATCACCTCGGAGGGTAGCAACCTCAGGGCCTTAGCCTGCCGCCCACAAGGGTGAGCAGGCTTTTTCTAGTGCGCCTGCGCGAGGAGGGACGATCTACCTGGCACGCTAGGCACAAGCAACCCAGTGGCGCGCCAACCATCAAAATAGAGAATCAAAATGGTCGAAGACGATTCTGGGGAAATTGAATCTGGCGTATTGGCAGCCAAGACATTCTTGCAGGAGATTAAGCGCATCGTGAAAGCCGGTCGAGACAACGACGGTGGCGAGTTCGACATTACCGCTATAGTGGACCTGCTTGAAAGCGATCAGTTTGCGTCGGACCTTCGACTTCGTCGCGGCTTCGCTCTGGTGATTGCAGACGCTCTCGGATCCGCTGTTGACCGTGGCCTGGATTCATCGACATTGAATCCGCAGGAGCGTCTGGATGCGCTGGCGAACTCGTTTCAAGGTCAGGAGTCTGTGCTCGCGGACCTAGACCTCCCGCGCGTGCAGGGAAAAGTGCGCTGCCGCACGTGTTGATGCCCCGCCGACGATCGGCCAGCATCTGTCGCGAAGGCTTGCTGGCGCTCCAAGAATCACCACTGGAGCACGCGGTGATGCAACGTCCCGCATTTGGGGACGTTGCCAGCCATGTGTGGGGAGTGTTCGAAGTCTTCTCCGGGCCGGCGGGTCTCCCGCTAATGGAGGAACACCCAGCAATCGTATGCGATGTCATGGCCAGATTGGCGACCTGATCGCTCTCCTGCTGGAAGACGGGTCTCATCCTGCCCAGCGCCCCAATGTTGGCATCGGCCTTTACATCTCCTCGCACAAGCTCTGTTAGCGGAATTGGCGCACCCAGTAGAAAAATTAGCGAATCTCAACAGCTTCGTTGCGAAGCGCCATATACAAAGGCAGCGCGGGAGACGGTCTTGTCCGGCTAGCCCCCTCTGCAGGGTGCCGCCGCGACTATTTCCCGGACCGAGGGGACGATTAGCGCAGCCAGGTTGTGGCCAGCTCCACGACTTCATTGCCCTTCGCATTGAGCACGGCCCGCAGCATATACAGGCTGAAGCCCTTCGCATGGGCCCACTCGATCTTGGGCGGCAAGGCAATTTCGTGCCTGGCGACTACGACGTCCACCAGCACCGGCCATGGCCGCGAAAGCGCATGCGCGAGTGCGCCTTCCAGCTCTTCCGAGTCCTCCACGCGTATCGCCTCGATGCCCGCGCCGCGCGCGATCGCGGCGTAGTCGGTCGGAGCGAGCTGCGTATCGTCGTCGAGATAGCCGCCGGCCTTCATTTCCATCGACACGAAGCCAAGCGAGCTGTTGTTAAACACGACGACCGTCAACGGAAACGCCTCCTGGCGTGCCGTGAGCAGATCGCCCATCAGCATCGAAAGGCCGCCATCGCCGCAAAGCGCTACCACCTGACGATCCCGTGCAGCCGCCTGGGCGCCCAGCGCCTGCGGCAAGGCATTCGCCATCGAACCATGGTTGAAGGACCCCAGCAGCCTGCGCTTGCCGTTCATGCGCAGATAGCGCGCGGCCCACAGGGTCGGCGTGCCGACGTCGACGCTAAAGACCGCATCCTCTTCCGCCAGATCGCTTACGAGCTTCGTGAGATATTGCGGGTGGATCGGGCTGCCCGGCGGCGACGGCCTCGCGAATGCATCGAGACCGGCCCGCGCTTCGGCATAGTGCTTGCGCGCCGCTTCGAGAAAGCGCCGGTCCGGCTTGCGCTCGAGGCGGCCCTGGAGCGCGGCCAGCGTGGCCTTGACGTCGCCTACGAGCCCCAGCTCGAGGGGCACGCGGCGTCCGAGCGCGGCACCGTTGCGGTCGATCTGGACGACCTTCGCTTCGCTGGGGTAGAAGTTCCGGTACGGGAAGTCGGTGCCGAGCATCACGAGCGTATCGCACGCTTTCATCGCGTGATAGCCGGAACTGAAGCCGATCAACCCGGTCATGCCCACGTCGAAGGGATTGTCCCACTCCACATGTTCCTTGCCGCGCAAGGCGTGAACGATCGGTGCACCGAGAGCGTCGGCCAGCCCCACCACTTCGTCGTGCGCGCCCTCGCAGCCGCTGCCGCACAGCAGCGTGACAGCCTCGGAGCCATTGAGTAGTTGTGCCAGCCTGTCGAGCTGACCCGCTTCGGGAAGCGTTACCGAAGCGTCCAACGAGAGCACGCCGGGCTTGTCGTCGGGCGCGCTTTCGAGCGCCACGTCGCCCGGGAGCACGATGACCGCCACGCCGCGCGATTCCAGCGCCGTGCGGATGGCACGGTCTAGCACGCGCGGAAACTGCTGCGGATTGGTCACCAGTTCGACGAAGTGACTGCATTCGCGAAAGAGTTCCTGCGGATGCGTCTCCTGAAAGTAGCCAAGCCCGATTTCGGAGGTAGGAATATGCGCGGCGATGGCCAGCACGGGCACGTGGTTGCGCTGGCAATCGAACAGCCCGTTGATGAGGTGCAGATTGCCCGGTCCGCAGCTTCCCGCACACACGGCGAGCTTCCCGGTCAGCGCCGCCTCGGCGCCCGCGGCAAAGGCTGCCGACTCTTCGTGGCGCGTATGGGCCCACTCGATCTTGCCGAGCCGCCGCAAGCTGTCCGATAGTCCGTTGAGGCTGTCGCCCGTCACACCCCAGATGCGCTCGACACCCGCGGCAGCAAGCGCGTTCGTGAGGTAATCGGCAATGGTTTGTCGTGTCATGATCGTGCCCCAGCGATTAGATCAGATGAAGGGCTTTGGCCTCGTCTGCGAGCGTCGCGCGGAAATCGGGGTGCGCGAGCCCGATCAGCGCCCGTGCCCGCTCCGTCGACGACAACCCCTTGAGATTCGCGATGCCGTACTCGGTCACGACGATGTGCGTGTCCGTGCGCGGCGTGGTCACCGGCCCCGAGAGCTTCGGCACGATCTTCGAAAGCGCGCCGCCCTTAGCCGTGGAATGGAACGCGATGATCGACTTGCCGCCTGCCGACCCGTAGGCACCGCGAACGAAGTCGAGCTGGCCGCCTGTCGCGCTGTACTGATGCCCGTTCACATGCTCGGAATTGCAGGCGCCGGTCAGGTCCATCTCCACAGTCGAATTCACCGAGATCATCTTCGGGTTCTGCGAGATGACCGCCGGATTGTTCACGTAGTCCACCGGGTAGCTCTCGATGGAGGGGTTGTCGTTCATGAAGTCGTACATCGCCTGATCGCCCATGGCGAAGGTAAAGACCGACTTGCCGCGATTCACGGCCTTGTTGCGGTTCGTCACCACGCCGCGCCGGATCAGGTCCACGAGCCCAGGCGTCAGCAGTTCGGTATGCACGCCCAGGTCGCGGTGGCCATACAGCGCGCCGCACACGGCATTGGGCAGCGCGCCAATACCCATCTGCAGGCAGGCGCCGTCGGGAATGAGGTTTGAGATCATATCCGCGACTACATGATCCCTTTCGCTCGCCGGCTTCGGCAGCAGTTGCGGCAGCGGATGATCCGATTCGACAATGGCGTCGACCTCGGAAATGTGCAGCAACGAATCGCCGAACACGCGCGGCATATTCGGATTGACCTCGACCACAAGCCGGCGAGCGGAGCGCGCAACGGCGCTCGTGTAATCGTTGTTGGTACCGAACGTGAAATAGCCGTTGCTATCCATGGGCGACACCATCACCAGCATCGTATCGACCGGAATATGGTCGCTGAAAAGACGCGGCGACTGGCTGAAGGTGTTCGGCACGAAGAATACGACCTTGCGGTCGCCGTCTTCGGCGCCCTGGCGGATCAGCTTGCGCTCAGGCTCGCCGAGGAACATGCAGTGCGGCTGGATGCGCCCCATCAGTTCGTATTGCAGCAGCGTCTTGCTGAGAAACGATTCGGCGTGGAAGTAATAGACCTTCAGCGCATCGACATCGCCCGCACTCGCACGCGCCGCCAGCGCAGCCAGCAGCGAAGGCGGCTGGGACATCGCCATGCCGAGCGCCACAGTCGAACCGCTTGCAATCGACGACACTGTTTCATCAGGTGTACGAAGTTTTGAGGAATAGACGGATTCGTTATTCATAGCGATGCTCCTTAGTAGTTGGCTTCCGCTTCCGGCGAATGTCCGCGCCGGTAGATCAGCATCGTGCGCTCGAACGACATCACCAGATTCCCGTCCTGATTGATACCACGCGTGAGAACCGTCACGATGCCTTGCGTGGGACGGCTTTTCGATTCGCGCTTTTCCAGCACCGTCGATTCCGCATAAAGCGTGTCGCCCGCAAAGACCGGATGCGTGGCGCGCACGTTGTTCCAGCCGAGATTGGCCACCACCTTGGCGCTCACGGTGCGAACGCTCATGCCCGTCACCAGCGCGAGCGTGAAGGTGCTGTCCACCAGCATCTTCTTCCACTCGGTGTGACTCGCGTAGGCCTGGTCGAAGTGCACTTGCTGCGTGTTCATGGTGAGCAGGGTCGTCCAGATGTTGTCGACGTCCGTGATCGTCCGGCCCGGGCGATGCTCGTAGGTGTTTCCGATCTCGAAGTCTTCGTAGTAAAGGCCGGAGACCTCGCGAAAGCGGTTCTCCGCGATCTTGCGGTAGGCTGCGATGGATTCGCTCATGACATGCTCCTGGTTGAAATTGAAAAAGAGCGCTTAGGCACGCGACAGAACGCGCCGCGCCTCACGGGCGATCGCCTCGTCGACCATACGGCCGTCGACCATCGCCGCACCTTCTCGTGCGGCCGCGATCACGCGGTGCGCCCAGTCGATCTTTGCGGCGTCCGGTGTCATGGCCTCGTTGATGGGTCCGATGTGGGAAGGATGGATGGCCGCCTTGCCGTCGAACCCGTTCGCGGCGGCAAACCCGATTTCGTGCTCGAGTGCGGCGCTATTGCCGATCTCGAAGCATGGCGCGTCGATGGCGCGTATGCCGCTCGCCACGCAGGCGGCCGAAATCTGCACGCGTGCGACGGAAAGCGCGAACGACGCAGGCTGCACGCCAACGTCCCCGGCATAGTCCCCCGCGCCGAACATGACCGCCGCGACACGCGAGGCGGTGGCAAGCACCTCCGGCAGCACCGCGATGCCCTGGCGCGATTCCACCAGCGGCACCACGCGTGCGTCGCTCGCGACTTCGCGCAGCAGCGCTTCGACCTGCAGGACCGTTTGCGCGGCCTCCACCTTGGGGATCACAATGAAAGCCGGCTGAAATTCCGCGTCGAGCAGCGCGGCCAGGTCATCCAGACCGCTGCGCGAGTTCGGCGTATTGATGCGCACCGCGAGCGCGGCGGTAGAACTGAACGGCTGGCTGAGCAGGTTGCCCAACTGGCGGCGGGCGATGGTCTTTTCTTCGGGACGCACGGCGTCCTCCAGATCCACGATCAGCACATCGGCCCCCGCCGGGCCGGCTTTGGCGAAACGCTCGGGGCGCGTCGCAGGAGTGAACAGCCAGGACCGGGTTTTCGTCTCGACGTCGCGAGCATTCATTGCTTCACCTCCAGAGTTCGATTGCCAACGGGGTTCATTCTCTGTCCCCATCGGCTCCTGAACAATCGCTGATTGGCGAAGCCAGACTCAACCCGAACCGAAACCGGCGCTTCTTGTGCTTTTTTATCAGCCGGTGGCGGCGCCAAGGCGCGCGAGATGTTCGACGAGCCGCCGGGTGGAGGAAGGCAGCCGCTCGAGGTCGCTTACGCAGATCAGGATCTTGCGCACGGCCCACGCGTCGGTGATGCGCAGCAGACGCACCCGCATCGAGCGTTGAAACCGCCGCGCGGCCGACTCAGGGAGTACCGCGACGCCCACGCCGTTTTCGACCAGGCGGCAAATCGACGCGAAGTTGCCAAGCTGGATGCGGTGCCGCAAGGTGCGATGCAGGCGCTTCGCCTGATTTTCGAGGAACACCTGAACCGACGAGCCTCGTTCGTGACCAACAAAATCGGCTTCGATAAGATCGGCAAAGGCAATCTCCCGCTGCAGCGCGAAGCGTTCGTCGACTACGGGCACAACCGCGCACAGGCGGTCGGTGGCAAAGGGAAACGTCGTGAGCGCCACGCCCTCGGGCGGCGAAGCGATGATGCCGATATCGGCCACTCCTTCCGCAATGGCCGCGATGATCTCATCGCTCGGACGCTGCTCGATTTCGATGTTGATGTTGGGGTTGTCGCAGAGAAAGCGGCTAAGCGGGCCAGGCAGCGTCTCGACAAGTGCATTCGTGTTCGAGAGGATGCGGATGGTCCCCCGCATCCCCTGGGAGAACTGTGCGAGGTCGTCCGTCATGCGTTGTAGCGCGCCGAGGGTGACTCGCGCGTGGCGCAGGAAGGTCTGCCCCGCCTCCGTGACGCGTATGCCGTGAGGCCGACGCTCCAGCAGCGGCACACCTACCGCCTCCTCCATCTGCCGGATACGCGCACTGACCGCCGCGAGCGAGAGGTTGACGCGGGCTGCGCCGTGCGTAAGGCTGCCAGCTTCGGCGACGGCAACGAAGGTTTGAAGGTCGACAAGGCCAAAATGCATGGGATAACACACCGGGAAGTGAGTCTGGAGTCGAATGGACGGGCCACGAGGCTCGCCTGCGAGAAGCAATATTAGCTCTACGAACGCATGTCCATTGTGTGCCGCGTGCCTCGACGCGACACGCAGAGAGCCTTTCCCTCCCTTCAACCATTCTTCTCTTTTGCTCAATTGACCGTAGCTTACCAGCCGGCAGCGCCATTGGGCCGCTGTGTGCGCTCACGGCAGCCGCCATTGCGGCGCGCATGAAAGTCACGTGTCGCTCGACGAGTGACTCCCCAAGATGCCGGCAAGACTGAGTGGCGCCGCGCAGTCGCCTTTGATCACGAGAAGCTTGCTTTCAGGAATCGTTGCTGCCCTCCTCTGATTTTATCCTTCTTGAATTAAGTAGTTCTAAATCGACTTTGGGCACTCTGACCAATCCGAATCAGCGGGTTGCTTCGCAGGTTAGCACTGGCCAAGAGTAACCCTCATTGATTGTCCTTTTAGTGTTCGTACGGTCGCGAGCACACGACGTGTCATGCATCTGGCGGCTTCTAGTCCGCGTGCGCGTGATCAAACGCCCACACTTCCGGGAACCCCATCAATGCGCACATCTCGGAGAATGGATACATTGCGCTTTCAACGCTTTGGGTTCCTCTTAGCGACCTGATTTCGCTGTACGTGTCTTTAAGTGACTTTGCGACGGCAAGCAATCCCGATATCGGATAGATTGCAAGCGAGAAGCCAAGCTTCTGCAGGTCCACTGGCGACAGTTGCGGCGTACGTCCGCCGTCGACTACGTTGACGAGCAGTGGAATGTCGAACGATTGCCCGATCCTCTCAAGCTCCTCGACGCTTTCCGGGGATTCGATAAACAGCACGTCTGCTCCTGCTTTGGCATATGCCTCCCCACGCCGCAATGCGTCATCGATACCGAGTGAGGTGCGGGCGTCTGTGCGAGCAACGATCTGGAAGTTCGTATCCTCTCGCGACTCGACCGCCACTTTGATCTTGCTGACCATGTCTTCGAGCGGGATAACGTGTCGGCCGGGTGTGTGTCCGCATTTCTTCGGGAATTCCTGGTCTTCGAGCTGAATTCCTGCGGCGCCGGCCGCCTCATAGCCGCGCAGTGTATGCGCGACATTCAGTAGACCACCGTAGCCCGTATCGGCGTCGCAGATTATCGGTGTATTAGTGCCACCGCAAAACGCGGCGACACGGTTGACCATGTCCGTGTAGGTCGCAAGACCCGCATCGGGTAAGCCGAGGTACGATGCCACGGTGCCAAAGCCTGTCATGTAGAGGCAGTCGAAGCCCATAGAGTCGGCCATCCTGGCCGATATCATGTCGAAGATGCCAGGTGCCACAGTGATTTCCCTTTTTGACAGTCGCGTTTTCAGTGCCATGCGCTTTGCCTGTCCACTGTGAGTCTTTTTAGTTTCCATGTCGATTTCCTTTGAGTTAGCGATGCGATTCATAGGGTAAGGACGCGCCGGACAGCGCACCTTGCGCGTCGGGTTCCTGTTCAGGCGCGATCTGCTCGAGGGACTGTTGGTTAGTCTCGACGCCGAACATGGCGAGCACAATGGCCATTACGACGAGCACGCCCACGATGATAGAGAGCACGTCCTTCACACCGCCGGCCGCATACATCACAACAACGAGCTGCGGCGCGAGAATTCCGGTAATGCGACCCGCGCACCCGGCGATGCCGTTGGCGCGCATGCGGTTTTCAGTCGCGAACAGTTCAGGGATGTAGGTGGCGATTCCGAGTGCGACCATCAGGTACGTCAGTGTGAAAAGCGCGAATCCGAGTAAAGTCGCCATTCCGACGGTCGTCGAATGGCCGTACATCCACCCAACGATCGCCGCAAGTGTTGTGACCACAACCAGGCCGTTTTTGCGGCCAATACGATCAGCCACCAGAACGCCGACGAGCGCGCCCGCCGGGCCACCTAGCGACATCAGCGTGGTGTAGCCGAGCGAAGAAGCGATGTCGAGACCCTGTTTCATCAGGAACGTCGGCACCCAGACAATGAAGCCATAGATGACGATATTCACGCCAATCTGAATCATGATGGACAACAGCGTGCGGCGAATTTGTTTGCGTTTGAAGAGCTCGAGCAGGGTCGTGCGCCGCGTCATCGGTCGCAGCGTTTCCACGAAGGGTGGGAGCGGCTGCTTTTGTGCAGATTCGGCTTCAGCGGAACGCAAGATGGCTTCCGCTTCGTCGTAACGGCCCTTCGATTCAAGCCAGCGTGGTGATTCCGGCATCTTCTTGCGGATTACCCAGACGACCATCGCGCTAACACCGACAATTGCAAACATCGCGCGCCAGCCAATTGACGGAATGATCAAGTAGCCAAGAAAAGTCGAGCAGAAGAGAGCGGAGTTGGTGATGAGCGAAAGATAGGCCGACCACTTGCCGCGCACGGCCGGCGGAATGAACTCGCCAACGGAACCGTAGCCGACAACGATTTCCGCGCCAAGACCGAGTCCCATAAAGAACCGGCACACAATCAGCCACATCATGTTGGGCGCAAGCGCGCCCGCAACGGACGCCAGACCGAAGATGGCAAGGTTGAACTGATACGTGAATTTACGGCCCTTCGCATCTCCCAGAACGCCAGCTGCAAAGGCGCCCAGCAGCATCCCGATGAAGGTGGACGACAGAAACGCTGCGTTCAATTGCATCGTTGACCATCCGCTCCTGGTCAGCGCGCCGAGTACGCCGCCCGCAAGGTAGATGTCGAACGAGTCCAGAAACATACCGGCGCCGATCAACCACAGAATCCGCTTGTGAAAGCCACCAATGGGCAGGCGGTCTAGTCTTGGACCAGCATTTACCGTGCTCAGCATTTCATGTCTCCGATGTCGCTATGCGATTGTTTGCAGTCAGGTGCTACTCAGGCGGAAGCGTGCTCCCTTTCATATCGGTCGAGGACTGTCTTTTCGGCAGCCAGAATGTGACAACGGGTGACGGCCTCGGCCCAGGCAGCGTTGCGTTGCTCCAGGGCCAGGACAATTTCGAAATGCTGACGCGCACTGCGTTCGCGGTCCTCGTCGCTGTAGGTGCCGAAGGTCCACTTGATCAGCGGTGTTTCCTTCATTAACGTCAGTGAGCGATCAAGGCGCGAGTTATCTGCGGCGGCCGTGATAATTGAGTGGAATTCGCTGTTGGCGAAAAACCATGCGTCGCTGGATTTGGGCGTGGACGGCAGACGCGTAATGGCGAGCATATCGTCGGCAAGTCGTTTCAGCTGCGCGACCGCGATTGCGTTGATTTTCAGCGCGGCGCGTCCCGCCAGGTAAGGCTCAATCAGCAACCGGGCCTCGAAGATTTCCCGTGCGTCCTGCAATGCCCATGCCTTCACCCTGACGCCATAGTTTGGGCGTGTCTCGACCCAGCCTTCAGCATCGAGACGTCGCAGCGCCTCGCGCACCGGCGTGCGGCTCACGCCCAGGCTTTTCGCAATCTGTTCTTCTCGCAAGTACTGGCCGGCGCCATGTTCGCCGCTGGAAATCGCACCTTTGATAGCAAGATAAATTGCGTTGCCTGACGGAGCCACCTCACTAGTTGTATGCAATGTTTCCATCATATCCCTCAGTTAGGCTTGTATTCGTGCCTTTGTGAGAAACATTGTATGCAATGTGCCGTTTTTGACACTACGGAATTTCCCTGGGACTGGACTGCGAACGCGTCCTCATGGCGTCGCGCCGGTGCAGTACCCGGAAATAAGGTGCCGCTTTGCCGGATCGACGACTTGCCGCGTCTCTCCATTGAAGGTGTGCTCGGCAAATGGCTGCGACGAGTTTGATGGACCTAATCGGGACCATCGAAGACCTCAGGCCGCAGCGGCGCGTGCGCCAAGCGCGCGGCCGCTTTTCATGCTGCCTGCCTCCAGTCAGAATCTGTGCCGCATGCCTATCGTCACGACGACCTGCCGGTTGCTACTCGACGCCGTTGACAGCCCAAAGATGTCGGCGCCGACATCGAGCCGGTCCTCGTCTATCTGCTGGACTTGCGCCTGCAGATAGACATCGGTGCACTTCAACAATAGATACGACGCTTGCACGCTGATCTGACTCCATTTTGGATCCCGACCGTCCGTGTACGCGAAGGCGCCCGCAACGGGGTAATCGTACGAATCGTGCGAAATCTGACGGTAGTCACTTGCAGAGCCGCTTGCAGCAAGGCTCGGCGGCTCCACGGCTTTCGCGCAATCGGAGGGTACACAAGTCATTGATCGATAACGATTTTTATGATCAACCCGCCATAAATTGCACGAAAGGTACGAATAGTCCCGATTGAACGCGACGAATACCCCCTTCCAAAAAACGAGCGACGCAGGAGACACCGACACGGCAGACCATCCAGATCGCGCTTTGCAACAGGACCTGGCGACCACCGGGTCAGGAGCGGAGGAGGAACGCAGAGCATCCGTTCGCCTCCGCTCGCTGACCGGCGGACTCGAGGGCAACTTGATCGAGTGGTACGATTTTCTCGCTTACAGCATCTTCTCGATCTATTTCGCCAAGTCGTTCTTTCCGAGCGAAAACCCCGCAGTGCAACTGATGAGCACTGCCGCGGTCGCTGCAGTGGGGTACGTCGCACGACCTCTGCAGGGACTCAGCGCTGGGGGTAAATACGGCACCAGCGCCACCTATTTGAGCGAGGTGGCACCGGCTAACCGCCGCGGTTTCTACATGGGTTTCCTGCAGGTCAGCGTCGTTGGCGGACAGTTGCTCGCCCTCGGCCTTATGCTGCTCATGCAACGACTCCTTTTTACGGCGGATCAGATCGAGCGGTGGGGCTGGCGTGTTCCATTCGCCATAGGTGGTCTTCTTGCGCTCTTCGCCATGTACATGAGACGCCATGTCGGAGAGACGCAGGATTTCGAGGAGAGCCGCCGCAAATCGTCACCGCCCGTCGTTCGTCAGCTGATCCAGCATTGGCGCAACATTCTGCTCGCGATCGGCATCACGGTAGATGGAACGGTCGCCGTCTACACGCACACCGTCTACATGCAGAAGTTCCTGGTTAACTCCGCCGGGTTGAGCAAGGAAACCTCGACGCTCGTCACCACCGGCGCGCTGCTTTTGTACCTGCCCCTGCAACCGTTGTTCGGTTTGGCCTCGGACTTGATCGGGCGCCGGCCCGTTCTGATCTTTTTCGGTTTGAGCTGCACGCTGTTCCCGGTTCCGCTTTTCGAGGCCCTCAGCCGCACGAAAAGCACGGTGACAATGTTCATGCTCTGTTTCGCCGGGCTGCTCATGTTGAGCGGTTTCACTTCCATTCACATGCTGGTGAAGACGGAACTTTTTCCGGCGCGGATCAGGGCGCTCGCGGTCGGACTCCCCTACGCGCTGACAACCGCGATCCTCGGCGGCACGACGGAATTTGTCGCGTTGCGGTTCAAGGCGTCCGGCCACGAGTCGTACTTCTTCTGGTACGTCGCAATCTGGGCCGCCATTTCGCTGCTTATCTATCTACGGATGCCTGAAACCCATGTCAGGCGAGCGGCAGTGAGCCCAGCGCGCCTTGCTTCGTAGATTCAATGCGACTGCCGACGCCGCCGCGCGAAAATTCGCCGGCGTGGACGGGTTGACCGTTTCCATCGGGACGCGCCGCGTTCAAAAGGTTGCGATCCAGGTGCGCACCGCCGGACGTGTTCGTTGCGCGGCAACGGGACGACGCGCAGGGCTGCAACAGCATTCACGCCGAGACGCCGGCCTTGCCCTTTCTCTTCGGACCGGCGCCATGGCCCGAAGCGGAACGCTCCTTGGATGCTGCGCCTCGTTGCGCTGCGCCGGTTTGTCCACCACGCCCGGCTTCCATCACGTCCTCAAGGTAGCGCTGTACCACACGCTGGAACTCCAGCATCGCCGCGTGATGGTCGACCACGCTCGCATCGTGGCTCAGCGTCACGGCTGCCTTCATAAGATGCTGGACGACCACGGCCCGGAACAAAGCTTCTTCCACAGACAGTCGCGGCGCGAGGGCGGCCACCACGGATGCGATTCCTTTGCGCAATCTTTCGCGTACGCCGGTGGCGCCGGGCAGCTCGACATCATGCGCGTCGGTCAGCACCACGAAAGCGGGATGCGTCGTGCGAAACGCCACAAACAACGTCGTCAGCCGGGCCGCAACGCCCGATACGTCAAGCAATGGCACCTCCTCGCTCAGCCGATCGAACGCTGCTTCAAGCTCGGTCACGTATTGCTCGATCACCGTCCCTGCGACGTGCTCTTTCGTCGGAAAGAACTGGTACAGCGAACCGATCGACGCCCCCGCCCGCGCGGCGATCGCTGTCATCGTCGTTGCTTCGTACCCTTTTTCGGCGAATTCCGCGCTTGCGGCTTCCAGCAACGACGCCACCCGCGCATGTCCGCGGGCGCGGCGCGGTGCTTTCGCCTCGCCCGTATTCAGTGTTGACTTTTGTGAGGCCATCCTCATATACTATTTGTGAGCATACCCTCACAATACACCAGCGGCTCGCCGCTTTCAATGGAAGACCTTCATGTTGCAGAAACTAGACCCCAAGACTACCGCTCTCGTTCTGATCGATCTTCAGCAGGGCATTCTCGGATTCGGGAAAGCACCCCGCGCCGGCGAAGCCGTGCTGGCTACCGCGGCAACGCTCGCCAAGCGCTTTCGGGAAGTCAATGCGCCGGTAGTCCTTGTCCGGGTGGGCTGGAGCGCCGACTTCGGCGATGCATTGAAGCAGCCCGTCGATCAGCCCATAGCGCTTCCGTCAAGCGGACTGCCCTCGAACTGGTGGGACTTCCCCGCCGAACTGGCGGTGGAGGAGCGTGACATCAAGATCACGAAACGCCAATGGAGCGCTTTTTACGGCACCGAGCTCGACCTGCAATTGCGGCGTCGCGGCGTCGAGACCATTGTGCTCGGCGGGATTTCGACGAACATCGGCGTCGAGTCGACGGCCCGCGCCGCCCACGAGCACGGATACTCGCTGGTGCTCGTCGAGGACGCAATGAGCTGCGGCGCGCCCGAGCACCACCATGCGTCGCTGAATTTCGTGTTCCCGAGGCTCGGTCTCGTGCGGCAATCCGGTGACGTGCTCGAGGCGCTCGCAGGCTGATGCCGCCCGATGGACAAGCACACCTTGGCCGGAGAGCGACGATGATCAGCGGACGTCACATTGGAGCTTCGTCGCTCTTGCGCCGCGTCGAAACCGTGTTCGACGGGCGGGCGTTCGGTCGCGCCATGTTTGCGCTCGTCCCGCTGCTCCCGCTTGCACTCGTATCAGGCAGATTCGAGTGGCTCACTGCTGCAATCGTGCCGGTCGCGATGCTCATTGCACTCGACCACTCGCAGCTTGCGCCGCTCGGCGTCTTCGCGCACGCTTTGGCGATCAGTGCGGGCTTCGTGATCCTGATGGCGTCGCTCGCGCACCCGCTGCTCTTTGTTGTAGCCACAGTCCTGCTGGGCATGGGATCCGTGCTGGTGACCGCGGGCGGCAGTGCCTTGCGCTCGCTCGGCAACTTCACGTTCATTCCCTCGCTGTATCTTGCCTGCGAAAGTGGGGAGGGGGTCACGCGGCAGGCGCTTATAACCCGGAGCGTTGAGATTCTGCCGTTCCTGTTGATAGCGGCGATGCCGATCCTGCTCTTTGCGTCAGTCGAGCACTTCCGCTCGCGTGAAACCAGCCAGCCGATTCTTGCGCATTTCGCGAAGTGGACTCGTCTATCCCCAAGCAGCGAGCGCAACAACTATATCGAGCTGGTGATTACCGTCGCGCTTGCGGTCGCTTGCGCTGCCGCACTTGTCGAATGGCGACACGTTGATAATGGTCAGTGGATGATCTGGTCGGCCGCCAGCGTTGTTACCGGAAATGCGGCAAGCGCCCGGCAGAAGTTTCGCAACCGGCTGACCGGGGCTGTTATCGGCGTCTCCTTCGGGGTGGCCGTTGGGTTGATGATTCCTCATGCGTTGTTTATGCGTGTGCTCGTTGTGTTCGCCGCAATGCTGACGCTCATCTGCATTCGTCCATACACGCTCGCATTCGGCATCCGGTGCGCCTGTGCGGCAATCGCATTTGTATTAGTGGGAAAACCGTGGATTTTTGGAGGCGAGCGTCTGCTGAACGTGGCAGTCGGGAGTGCCATTGGGCTGCTGTGTGCGCTCACGGCATCCGCCATTGCGGCGCACATGAAAGACACGCGCCGCGCGACCTATGACTCCCCCAGACCCCGGCAAGACTGAGCGGGAACGCGCAGTCGCCTTTGACGAAGGGCGCACGAGGGTGCGGGCAGATTCGGTCTTTTGGACATTTGTATCGGCGAATTTCGCTGGGTGTCGAGGAGCGGCATGTCAAGAGTACTTACGATAGAGGACGATGAAATTGCCGCTAACGATATCGCGGCGGAGTTGCGGAAACGGGGTTTCAAAATTGGACACGATTGTTGATCAGGGGGCGGAGTACTCGACGAAGTCTGCGCCTCTTGTTGACGGTGCGCTATTTAGTATAGCTAACGTAGCCTGAACTAGAACCGCTTTGCGTCGTTCCCAATCGAACTTCTACTGAAGGAGAGTCAGATTATGACGATGAACAGACGTAGTTTCTCGGCTGCCCTGATAGCCGGAGCCGCCGCCACGCTCGTTTCTACTCGCGGCATGGCGGTAACTCAAGCGCCGACGAAAGTGCGGAACGTCGTCCTTGTGCACGGGTTGTTCGCCGATGGGTCGTCCTGGTCAGAAGTGATCCCTCGATTGCAAGCAGCGGGACTCAATACCACGTCTGTCCAGAACCCTCTGACGACGTTGCCTGACGCGGTAGCTTCGGCCCAACGCGTGCTGGCGCGCCAGGACGGTCCGACCGTATTGGTCGGGCATTCCTTCTCCGGGATGATCGTGACGGAGGCTGGTGTGCACCCGAACGTTTCTGCACTTGTTTATGTTGCAGCTCGGGCACCTGACGCGGGCGAGGATTACACGGAGCTGGCCAAGAAATTTTCTGCGCCACCGGCGTCTGCGGGGATTGTTTTCGACGGCGATGAAGGTCGTCTGAGCGAGGCCGCGTTCCTTCGCGATTTCGCGGGCGATCTACCGGAAGCGAAGGCGAAGGTCCTCTATGCAGTGCAAGAGCCGTTTCACAAGGAGTTGCTAACCGGCAAGACCACGCAGGCTGCCTGGCGGTCAAAGCCGAGTTTTTACGCTATTTCGACGGAAGACAGGACAATTAACCCCGACCTCGAACGTTTCATGGCGAAGCGCATGGGCGCTACGACCATCGAGGTAAAAGCAAGCCATCTCTCGTTGATCTCTCATCCCGACGAAATCGCCCAGCTAATCCTGAAAGCCGCGGGGCAGGTTAGTTAAATAAGCCAGAAGGCTCTGGCTCGTCGCAAGATTGCATTGTCTCAACCGTCACTTGCAGCGTGCAGGGGGTGACGTGCCATCGCGGGGCTGTTTCAATGGCGCGGCTTCCCAATTGGTCAAGTGAGGGAGAAGTGACTGCGACGTCGCCGCAGAAATGGCTGTCCGGCGCGATAAGCATATTGCCGAACTTTAGCAGGACGCAGCGCCATGGGCCGATACGCATCGATAAATGCCAAGGCGGGCTGTGGTGCAAATTACGGGCGCGAGCGAAAAGCGGCGTATTCACCATTGCATCAGCAGGGGGTGACGTGCCATCGCGGGGCTGTTTCAATGGCGCGGCTTCCCAATTGGTCAAGTGAGGGAGAAGTGACTGCGACGTCGCCGCAGAAATGGCTGTCCGGCGCGATAAGCATATTGCCGAACTTTAGCAGGACGCAGCGCCATGGGCCGATACGCATCGATAAATGCCAAGGCGGGCTGTGGTGCAAATTACGGGCGCGAGCGAAAAGCGGCGTATTCACCATTGCATCATCGTGCTGAAAGGACTGCCTTCCAAACAGCGGGCGCAGTGGTATCTTTGAGGCGCAACCGTGCGAGGTTGACCTGACCTTTCCGAATGCGATGCATCAACTCGACGCCCGATATCGTAATGGCGGCACTCCTGAAGCGTTTGAAACCGAGCATTGCATTGACCCTGGACTTGATGTTGCGATGATCCTGCTCGATCAGGTTGTTCAAATACTTCGACGACCGCAACGTCGTGTCCGCGGACAGAAACTGATCCGCCTTCATTTCGCGCACCGCGCGGTGAGACGCAGCGTAACCGTCTAGCGTGATTGTCTTCGGAGCGATCCCTTGACTCCTGATCGCCTTCGCGAAGAAAGCCTTGGCCGCAGCGACATCGCGCCTGGCGCTGAGCCGGAAGTCGACCGTCTTTCCTGCGCGGTCAACTGCACGGTAAAGATAGACCCATTGCCACGGACTTTCACATACGTCTCGTCGACTCTCCATGAACGACCAGCGGATTTCGCAAACCGATCCCAGCGCTTGCAGAACTCCGGCGCGAAGCGTTTGACCCAACGCATGATCGTAGTGTGCGCCAGCGACAGGCCGCGCTCGGCCATTATTTCAACGAGGTCTCGAAAGCTGAGCTTGTAACGCAGATACCAATGCACACACAGGACGATGACTTCGCGGTCGAAGTGGCGGCCGTTGAACAGCCGGTCGATGTCTATCAGCTTACTCATTGCCTGCTCGCGCTCGCTGGTTACGTGCGGCACATGTGCTATCGAAGTGCGCTCTGACCTCTTGCGCCACTTCGCCGGGCAACGCCGGCATTTCCGCGCCGCTCAATCGCCCTCGAGGTCTCTTACCGTTTCAAGCAGGTCGCAGAGGCGATCGCTGATTTCGATACTCAAATTCCGCATCAGTTTCGCGTCAAGGCCGGGCATCGTGGTGCGCAGATGTTCGAGCGTGTCCTGCGATAGCTCCAGCAAGACAGCGGGCGTATCGGCGACAAGCTTTAACAGGCGCTGCCGCTCCAACATCAACGGTATTTCGCCGAGCGTCATGCCCGCCCGGTAACTGGCCGTGCGCAACACCTTCCCGTCTTTCTCCCAGAGAACGCTGAGCCGCCCTCGCGTCAGCAGTAACAGGCCGCCACGCGGGTCCTCGCGTCCGAGCACGACACCGCCGGCGGCAAATGATCTGCGCGTCGCCAGACTCATCAGCAGCGCTCGCTCGTCATCACTCATGTCCTGAGTCAACGGAAAGGCGGCAAGATCGATTTCCTCGTCGCATTCCTGGGCCGCCAACTTGTCGAGCAGTTCGTCTTCAGCTTGCGATAGCGCGGCGTCCGTGCTATCGAATACGCGCAACTCCGCTTCCGGCTTCGTCAGTCCCCATTCCTCCAGAAACTTCCGGCGCAGTCCCCCGGCGAGAAGCGGTGCAAGAAACAGACGCCGCCCGGACCTGACCAGCAGTTCATCGAGGCGCTTTAACATCAATACGCCGCTACTGTCGAAATGGCTGATGCGCCTCAAGTCGAGCAACACCCAATCGCTACCGGATAACTCATCTCCGACCACTCGCTCCACTCGCTCCACTCTCTCCGCCGAGCCGAAAAAGAGCGGGCCATCAAGTTCGACGATAGCAATCCGGCGACCGTGCTGGGCAAGCGCCTCAAGCGCCGCGCCCGATCTTTCCGTTCTGGAGCGAAGCTGCGTTGCGTGTTGTATGCGGCGAATCATTTGCGCATTCGAGCGATAGATGAATGCGATCAACGCAGCGGCGAAACCCACACCGAGCGCAATCAGTACGCTGGTGAAGACGACTAACGCGGTCACGACGAACACCAGCGCCAGGTTAAGGAAAATCTCCCAGCGGGTGGAAGAATGGCCGGCATAACCCACGCCGAGCAGCAGTTGATGCGTCCACTTGTCCATCGCCTCCGCGCTGGTCACGATCACGACACCGGCCATGACCGAGAGCGGAATCTGGCCGACTAGCCGGTTCAACCTATATGACAGCGCCAGAAGCGTGCACGCATAGGCGAGGTTGGCAAGTTGCGTACGGCCGCCGCTCGTATGGACGATTCGTGTAATGTTCGGCGATCCGCCACTGGGCGCGCCGCCAAACAACGCCGCCACGATGTTTGAAGCGCCCTGCACGACCAGTTCGCGATTGCTGTTGTGGCGAGCCCCGAAGAGTTGTTCGGTGCTCGAGATGCTCAGCAGGGATTGTATTGACGACACCAGTGCGATCGTGATGCCGGTTGCCAGTATCACGGCGGCATGATTGCGAAAATCAGCGGAGGTGACGAAGTTCAGGATGTCGGTCGTGCGCAAGATCAGCGGAATGCCCGGCGGCAGCGCTCCAATCGTGGCACCCAGATCCTCTTGCGGAACAAGACGCAAGCACAGCATCTGGAGTGCCGTTCCGCCAAAGAGACCGATCAATGCCGCTGGAACAGGCCCGCTTCTCTTCTTCGCCAGGATCACCAGTCCGCCCGACCCGAGGGCAAATCCCACAGCCCACCAGTTGACCGGCACCGTGCCGTTCAAGGCCCGCAGTAGCTCTTGCGGCCCATCGATCGCCAGGGCTCGTGGCAGTTGATTCAGGATGATCTGGATCGCAAACCCATTGATGAAGCCCGCGAGCACCGGATATGGAACGAACTTGACGAGCAAACCGAGGCGCGACGCACCCAGAAACGACTGAACAACGCCAGAAACCAGCAGTGCGGTGGACGCTACAACCACGAGCCCGGCGCCCCCGCTGCCGCTTCCGGAGCCGAACGACGGGTCCGCCGCCACGCTCGCAATCAGGCCAGACAGAATGGCGGCATGCGTCGTTTTCGGTGAATTCATGTGCAACGGCGTCCCGCCCAACAGCGCCGCGACGATGGCGGCCGCCACGGCCGCGACAAAGGCAGCGGATATGCCCGCCGTCACCCATGCAGCACCCATGCTTTCATACAGCACAGCGCCGCAACTAAGGATGATAGGAACGACGGTCAACGCACCAGCAAGGGCGCCGGCAGCGTCGCGGGCTATCGATCGGAGACGAGCTGATTTCATATTCGCCGACTCTCCTCGCCCATTGAAGTCGTTTTCCGCATTTTCGAACGGCCGGTCTCTGCACGCACAGCAGTGGCATGAAGAACAAAATAGGCGCAACGGGGGTCCGGTGCCAAGGTGGAACCGACGTTCGAATGTCTGTTACGCCGAGCGAGCGAACGGCCGAAACTGGTCCATCCCGTGTCGAACCGCCAAAGGAGTCATGCGCCAGCGGCACAGGGCCGCAACGTGGAAACCAGGTGCCAAAAATTCGGCGATGTACACGTCGAAGCTCTGCTCAAGAAATTCCGATATGCATGGAATAGGCATTTATCGCTTCGCATGTGCCGGAAGAATCGGCGACTGCTGTGCGTCACCACGGGCTCAGGCCCCCACTTCCCGCACCAGCGGCTCGCCCGCCAGCGCCTTGACGGGCTTGACCACCGTCCACAGCACCGTAGCGCCAATCAGATCGCCGAAGCCGAGGGCGATAAAGAACGGCGTGTAGCCGATCTTGCTCACAAGGCCGCCGATCACCAGCGTGAAGGCAAGATTGCCGATTCCCGCAACGCAGCCGGCCAGCCCGGTGACCGTCCCCACTTCACGACGCGCAAACAGGTCCGCGGACATCGAGATCACTGTAATCGACAGCGTCTGGTGGGCAAATCCGCCAAGGCAAAGCAGGAAGATCGCCATCGCCGGACTCTGAACTAATCCCACCCCGGCCATGCCAATCATCAGGAGCGCGGCCAGCGTGAACACCATGCGCTTGCCGTCGACGATCGGCGTGCCGAAGCGGCGCTTGAGCCAGGCCGACAGCGAACCGCCCATCAGGCAGCCGATGTCGGCGGTCACGAACGGCAGCCAGGCGGTCATCGCGATCGTCTTCAGATCGAAGCCGCGCGCCTGATAGAGATACAGCGGCATCCAGTAGACCAGCGTGCCCCACACCGGGTCCGCGAAAAAACGCGGAAGCGCGATGCCCCAGAAATTGCGCTCTTTGAGAATCTCGCGCAGCGACGGCTTTTTGCCCTCGTTCGAACGCAGCGTGCTCTCCTGCCCGGCGGCGATGTACGCAGCCTCCTCGCTCGACAACGCCGGGTGCCGGTCCGGATGACGGTAGAGAACAAGCCACAGCACGGCCCAGCACAGGCCAAGCGCACCGGCGATCATGAACGCCACTTGCCAGCTGTAGTGAAGGATCGACCACGCGATCAACGGCGGTGCGAGTATCGCGCCAGTCGACGTCCCCAGGTTGAACACACCCGCCGCGATCCCTCGCTCCTGCGCGGGGAACCAGTAAGCCGCCGCACGCATTCCGCCGGGAATGAACGCCGCCTCGACAAGACCAAGCACGCCTCGCAGCACGAACAGCCCAACCCAGCCCGCCACGAAACCATGCGCCATGCAAACCAGCGACCAGGCGACGCCGCAGATCAGGAAGCCCGCCCGCAAGCCGATGCGATCCATCAGATAGCCGGTGAGCGGCGCCCCGATTGGGTACATGACTAGAAAGGCGCCCGTTATCCACCCATATTCATGGGTGCTGATATGCAGATGCTGCATGACCGTGGGCGCCGCAATGCTCAATGAACTGCGCGCGAGGTAGTTCGTGATCGTGCCTAGCGTCAGCAGGCCGATCATCCACCACCGGAGTCCTTTCACTTTTATCGTCATGGTGCCGCCTCGTCTCCAGAATAGTGTCTTGTTCGAGCAGCACAAGGCGCCGCCCGACTTTGTCTGCGTTCGTCGCCACTACCTTGCCGCTGAAATTGAATTGAGTTTGCATAACCTGAAGAATGGGTCCCGGCCTCTGGCGAGACATCGATTTGGAAAACGTTTTCCAAAAATAATGAGACGAATTCTTCGAGTCGATCGTTTTCCTAATCTGCGCGTGTCAGTGAAAACCCGGAAGCGCTTGCTATGCGCCGCAGACTCCCACCGCGGTGGCAGGCGGCATGCCCGGTGTCGAACCAAGGCGAACGATAGCGACTTATGTTCGGCACCAAGTTATTGTATTTGCCAGACAATTTCCGTTTTAACGGGTGTCAGCCAGTAACCGACGTGCATCAGCCACACGATTCCGAGCGCCAACAAGCATCAACTATTTACTGCCGATCGATTTTCAACTAGCATTGGAAAACGTTATCCTAAACCAGATGAAAAAGACCTCCCCCACGATCCGCGATGTTGCAGCCGCCGCCGGCGTTTCCGTCGCTACCGTCTCGAAGTACATGAACGGGCTCGCGGGCAAAAACGACACCGAATACTCGCTACTCGAACCACGCCTTGTGGTGCGGGAGTCCACCATGCGCCGTCCCGGCGCGCCCCACTTCGACGGCACGCCCCAAGAGCGCGCCGCCCCACGCAGAGAAGGAACCACCCGATGAAGATCGCCGCCGTCCGTGTCACCCCTATCGCCATCAGCGATCCGCCGTTGCTCAATGCGAGCGGCGTCCACGAGCCCTATGCGCTGCGCTCCATCATTGAGGTGGAGACGGACAACGGGCTGGTCGGGCTGGGAGAAACGTACGGCGACAAGCCGGTGCTCGACAGACTCATCCGCGTGAAGGACGCGCTGGTCGGACTGAGTCCGTTCGATCTCAACGGTCTGTGGCAGCGCGTGCTGGCCACCGGCCAATCCAGCACGCAAGGCATCGAGCTGGACGTCGCGCCCGGCTCGCAAGCCAGCAGTGCGCATCACAAGCTCTTTAGCGGGTTCGAAGTCGCGCTGCTCGACGTGCAGGCACGCTCGCTCGGCGTGCCGGTGCACGAACTGCTCGGCGGCGCCGTGCGCAGACAGGTGCCTTTTGCCGCCTACCTGTTCTTCAAGTATTCCAGCGACATCGATCCCTCCTACCGGCGTGACCCGTGGGGCGAAGTGCTCGACGCCGAGCAACTCGTCGGGCAGGCTCGCACGATGATCGAGCGTTACGGCTTCGAGAGCATCAAGCTCAAAGCCGGTGCGCTCGATCCGGACCATGAAGTCGACTGCCTGAAAGCGCTCAAGCGCGCCTTCCCCAATCATCCGCTGCGTATCGATCCGAATGCGAACTGGTCACTCGATACGGCGATCCGCATGGCGCAACGCCTGCAAGGCGACCTCGAATACTACGAAGATCCCACGCCCGGGCTCGAAGGCATGGCCGCATTGCACAAGGCCACCGGACTGCCGCTCGCCACCAACATGGTCGTCACCGACATGGACGAATTCCGCCGCAATGTGGCGCTGAACGGCGTGCAGATCGTTCTGTCGGATCATCATTACTGGGGTGGGCTGCGTGCCACCCAGGTGCTCGCAACGATGTGCGACACGTTCGGGCTCGGCCTGTCGATGCACTCGAACTCGCACCTCGGTATCAGCCTGATGGCGATGTCGCATCTCGCCGCCGCCGTGCCGAATCTGACCTACGCCTGCGACACGCACTATCCGTGGCAGGACGACGAGGTCATCAAGGGCGGCAAGATTGCCATCGAGAACGGCTGCGTGTCCGTGACCGACGCACCGGGGCTCGGCGTCGAGCTCGATCGCGATGCGCTCGGTGCGCTGCACGAGCAATATCTGCGTTGCGGCATCACGAATCGCGACGACGTCTCGCAGATGCGCAAATTCCGCACCGACTGGACGCGTGTGAAGCCACGCTTTTGACCCGCACGTTTGTGACGCGCACGCTTCTGCCCCCCGCGCCTTAGACCCGCACGCCTCTGACCCAGGCGCCTCTGTCCCGTATCCATTCGACGCGCAGGCGGACGAGGTCCACGGACAACTCACCATGACGAATCGAACACTCGCATGACACTCGTATCGCCGGACGCGAGCCGCGCCGAAAAAACGGCTCGCGCACCTCTCAAACTCGTATCGGGCGACCTCCAGTTGCTGCTTCATCCCGAGCTCGGCGCGCGCGTCGGCCGTCTGCTGAGGCGGCAGCCGGACGGCAGGACATTCGACTACCTCGTGCCGCTCGACACGACGCACTTCGATTCCGCGCTTTGGCCGCGCGCCGGGTGCTTTCCGATGCTGCCTTTCACCAACCGGTTCTCCGGGAATGCATTCGCGTGGCGCGGACGTCAGGTTCGCGTGGCGCATCACCTCGACGCCGGCTTCCTGCACGGTTGGGGATTGCGGCGGGCGTGGTCGGTTGAGGAATCGACTGCCGCGCATTGCGCGTTGTCGCTGGAAGTCGAGGCAAACGAGGCGTGGCCCTGGGACTACGAAGCGCGGCTCGATGTCAGTCTCGACCCAGACCGGGCCGATTTCACGCTCAGCTTGATCAATCGCACACGGGAATCGATGCCGGCCGGCCTCGGTTTTCATCCTCATTTTCCGCTGCACGGCGGCGTCAGGGCATGCGTCGACGCCACCGCGCGCTGGCAAGCAAGCGGCAGCAGCGGCGGACTGCCGACCGTTCGCGACATCCCCCTCGAGCCGATCCGTCTGGATCTGTGCAGCGGCGGCCTGCCCGGCGCGACGCCGACATGGTTCTGCGAGACATCGCGTTGCGAGGCGCAACTCAGCTACCCGGGTTCAGGACGCAGCACCAGGGTATCGAGTCACGACGCCCGCTATCTCGTCGTTCACTCGCCGCCGGCAGGCAGTTACATTTGCCTGGAGCCGAGCAGCCACCTGGCTGGGCAGATGGACCCTGCCATCGACATCGCGCAACCGGATCAGCCGGTCACGCTGTCGATGCGTATCGATACGGCATAGCCGCGCCCCTCTGCCGGGCAACAATGCTGCCACCGTGTCGCCAGAGCGCCGTCAGCCAGCCACCATCTTTCGTCACCCGCCCGTCTCTTTGCCCCACTTCTGCGCGGCGGACGTGAAGAGCTGGTTAATCTCGTTGCCGCTGGCGGCTTCTTTCGTGTAGTTGAAAGTGCCGTGATCGCGCATCTCGTGCGCCGCGCGGAGAAACGCGCCCAACGCCGCGCGCGCCAGCGAACCGCCCACGCTGACACGCCGCACGCCCAGCGAGCGCAGGTCGTCGAAACTGAGCAGGACGCCCTGCAGCCCCATCAGCACATTGACTGGCCGCTCGAGCGCGCCGACCACGGCGGCGATCTCTTCGCGCGTCTTCAGGC
The DNA here is from genome assembly GCF_012927345.1 of Paraburkholderia polaris. GTDB lineage: Bacteria > Pseudomonadota > Gammaproteobacteria > Burkholderiales > Burkholderiaceae > Paraburkholderia > Paraburkholderia polaris. The sequence goes on along the minus strand of NZ_JABBGJ010000052.1, from coordinate 8,139 downwards.
CGGGCGCGTAAAGCACATCCGCTCCGGCCTCCTGATAAGCCTGCAGACGCCGGATCGTATCGTCGAGATCGGGGCGGCCTACCAGATAGTTCTCGGCGCGCGCCGTCAGCGTGAACGGAAACGGCAGCGTGCGCGCCGCAACGACCGCCGCGCGCACGCGCTCCACGGCAGCTTCGAACGGGTAGATCGGTTCGTCCGCGCGGCCGGTCGCATCCTCGATCGATCCACCGACCACGCCCGCAGCCGCGGCCTGCATGATCGTCTCGGCGCAGTCTTCCGGGGCATCGCCGAACCCATTTTCGAGGTCGGCACTGACCGGCAAATCGGTCGCCCCCACGATTTCGGCGAGGTGCACCATCATCTGCTCGCGGCCAATGGCGTTATCCGGCAGGCCGCGCGAAAACGCATAGCCTGCGCTGCTGGTGGCGAGCGCCTTGAAACCAGCCAGCGCGAGCAGCCGTGCGGTGCCGATGTCCCATGGATTCGGGATGATGAACGCCTCGCCCGCTGCGTGATATGACTGGAATTGCCGTGCTTTTTCGGTTTGCGTTGTCATTGACGGTCCCATCGAAGACGGCGACCGGCGTTTCGCGCCCACGCGCTGCCGGTTCGTCGTCATGTTCGTTAAATAACCAATGAGGGAAACGAACGGAAAGCGGCAGCCGGCGGCCGGGCTACCCCTGCCAGCCGGCCCTGCATGAGTCTGCAGTGCACAAACCGCGCGCTCAGGTTTCGAGTTTCGCGTCCAGCGTGATGGTGGCGTTCAGTACCTTGGAAACCGGGCAGCCCGCCTTGGCGTCCGCGGTGGCCTTCTCGAACGCGGCTTTGTCGCCGCCTGGGATTTTCACGGCCACATCGAGATGCACCGCAGTAATCGAAAAACCGCCACCGTCCTTGTCGAGCGAGACGGTTGCCGTGGTGCCGATACGTTCAGGCGTAATGCCGGCTTTGCCCAGTTCCGCCGACAACGCCATCGAGAAACAACCCGCGTGCGCGGCCGCAATCAGCTCTTCCGGATTCGTGCCGATGCCGTCCGCGAAGCGAGTGGCAAACGAGTATTGCGTGTCCTTGAGGACGCCACTGTCGGTGGAAATCGAGCCCTTGCCGTCTTGCAGGCCGCCTTGCCAGACTGCTGATGCCTTGCGCTTCATCGCTCTCTCCTTTTTGTGCCTTACTTCGCGCCGCCCTCAACCCTACGTGATGCCGCCCGCAACGGTCCAGCCCGGATTTTCGTGGTGTCGGCATCGGTCGCAAGTACCCCGAGGGGATTTCCTTCAGGGCATGCCGCGCGGCGCGAGAGGCGCGGGCGTGGACCGAACTTCATCATAGGCGCTTCCGTGTGCCAGTGTCGTGACGATGCCGGCATAGGGTTCACCGATGCCGCGGCGCAAACCGTGCCGGGTGCGGCACGGTCGGCGTAGCCGGCGAATGGCAGGTGACACAGCAGTAGAAGGCGCGGCGCCGCTGCGGCGAAGATCGCGGCGGCGGCGCTTTTCAGTGGAACGGTTGGCAGGGCCTTTGTAAAAAGTGCCGGTCCGGAGCGAAACCGGCGATCCCGCCGTTACTCGGCGAACGGCAAGCTCTCCTGCCCGACCGCCCGCATGCCAAACACGTTCAGCGTCATCGCCACCAGCGCGTAGTAACCGAGCAGACCCACCAGATTGATCACCACCTGCTGGCCGAAGCGCTCAACCGCCTTTGCATAGGTCGCATCCGACACGCGCTTCGTGTCATACAGTTCGCTGGCAAAGTCGTGAATCAACGCGTCATCGGCGTCCGCGAAGGACGGGCGATGCCCCCGACGGATCGCCTCCGCATCCGCTTCAGCCACACCGGCTTCCAGGGCGATCGGATAGTGGATATGCCACTCGGCCTGCGCCTGCCAGCGCGCCGCGGTCACCAGAATCGCCAGCTCCGACAAGCGCAGCGGCAAGCCGGTGCGATAGCGGCAGAACGCGCCGAGCCGCTGCGCCTGCTGCGCCAGCTCCGGACTATGAATCCAGCCCAGAAACGGCCCGTTCAGATTGCCGCGCGGGCCTGACAGGATCTCGTCGAGCACGGCCTTCTGTTCGGGCGTGGCATCGGACAATTCGAAGTGAGGCAAACGCTCGGTCATTGCAAAATCCAGCAGAAATAGAAAGGGTGTCAGATGGCGGCCAGTGCGCCGTCGATCGCATCGGTCAGACGGTTGACGATCTCGTCGATGTCGCGCGCGGTGCAGATAAACGGCGGCGCCAGCAGCACATGATCGCCGCTCTTGCCGTCGACTGTGCCGCCCATCGGGTACACCATCAACCCACGCGCGAACGCTTCGCGCCGGATCGCCGCGTGCAGTTTCAGCTTCGCGTCGAACGGCGCCTTGGTGGCGCGGTCCTGCACCAGTTCGACGCCGACAAAGAGGCCTCGCCCGCGAACGTCGCCGATATGCGGATGCTGCGCATAGTGCTCGCGCAACTGGCCACGCAACTGCTCGCCGCGCGCCTGCACGTTCGGCAGCAGATGGTCGTCGGCAATCACGCGTTGTACTTCGAGCGCCGCGGCGCAGGCGGTCGCGTGGCCGATATAGGTATGCCCGTGCTGAAAGAAACCCGAGCCGCCGACGATCGCCTGGTAAATCCGGTCGCTCACCAGCGTCGCGCCGATCGGCTGATAGCCGGCGCCGAGCCCCTTGGCGATGGTCAGCAGGTCCGGCGCGATGCCGTCTTCCTCGCACGCGTACAGGTAGCCGGTGCGACCCATGCCCGACATGATTTCGTCGAGGATCAGCAGTACGCCGTAGCGATCGCACACTGCGCGGATCTTGCGGAAATACTCGCGCACCGGCGGCACGGCGCCGGCCGTTGCGCCCACCACCGTTTCTGCAACGAATGCGGCCACCGTGTCAGCGCCGAGTTCAAGAATCTTCTGTTCGAGTTCGTCCGCGAGACGCTGCGCGAACTGATCTTCGGTTTCGTCGGCGCGCTGCTCGCGATACGCGTAACACGGGCTCACGTGATGCGCTTCGATCAGGATCGGCAGAAACGGCTCGCGCCGCCACGCATTGCCGCCGATCGCGAGCGCCCCCAGCGTGTTGCCGTGATAGCTCTGGCGCCGCGCGATGAAGTGACGGCGCTGCAACTCGCCCTTCTCGACGACATACTGCCGCGCCAGTTTCAACGCCGCTTCGATCGCTTCCGAGCCGCCCGACACGAAGTACACGTGCTCGAGCCCTTGCGGTGCGCTCGCCACCAGACGGTCCGCGAGTTCTTCTGCGACCTGGGTCGTGAAAAACGACGTGTGCGCGTACGGCAATTGCTGCGCCTGACGCTTGATCGCGTCGATCACACGCTGATTGCTATGGCCAAGGCACGAGACGGCTGCGCCGCCCGAGGCATCGATATAGCGCTTGCCGGTTGAATCGATGATTTCGATGCCGTCGCCGGCGACAGCCACCGGCAGTAACTGCTTCGGCGAGCGATGGAATACGGTGGACATGGCTTTCCTTTCCTTTCGCTGCGCGCTTGCTTCGACGCCTTGACTCGCACCTATTCAACAACCGCTACGCATTTATACTTCTAAACAACATTTGTTGTCAAACGGGATGGCGATGAAGCAAACGAAGTGACTCTGCTCCACGGCAGATTTCTGCATGGCTCAGACAATGAACATCAAGGCACGTACGCGCCCTTGTCATGCAGCAATTGCTCGGCAATGCCGAGTTGCTCGACAGCGCCCGCCCCTTCCAACGCGAGCAGATGCGCGACCAGCGATTCAGAAATCGCCGTGGCTGCCACCAGCGAAGGAAAGAATGACGGGCTTTCGTGCGAAAAGATCAGCACCTTGTCGGCGTTCAACGCAATTGGCGAGACCGCGCTGTCCGTGATTGCGATCAGCTTGCTGCCCTTTTCCAACGCGGCTTCGGCCACGCGCGCCGCTTCGACAGAATACGGCGCGAAACTGATGACGATGGTGGCGCTGTCACGATCGATCGTGCGCAGTTGCATCTCGAGCGTGCCAGCTTCGCCGTTGAGCAGCGACACAGACGGGCGGAACAGCCGGTAGCCGTAGACCAGGCCGAACGCCACCGCATAACAGGAGCGAAAGCCTGCGACATGCACATGCGGCGCGCGCCGCAACAGACGCGCCGCTTCCACGATCACGCGGCCGTTATGCGCGGCCGTGACGTCGAGATTGTGTTGTTGCGCGACCAGCAGGTCGTTGGCCAGTGCATCTTTCGATTTGACGAGCGAACGGGCGCGGCTGGTGAGCGGCTCGGGCCGCGTGCGCACGCGCGCGACGAACAGGTTGCGCAATTCGTTCCAGCCAGGAAAACCCAATTGTTGCGACAGGCGTACTAGCGAGGCCGGTTGCACCTGCGCCCGCTCGGCCACTTTGCGCATCGACGAGACCGCGACTTCGTCGGGATGATCGAGCAGAAACCCGGCTCCCATCTGGAACTGCGGACTCAGTTCGGAGAAGCGCGCCCGGATCAGGGCGGCGAGCTGGTCAAAACTGTCTGGCATGCGATATACCGGGCGAACGGCCAATAAGGATGACAACAAATGTTACCACCCGGTGCATCGCATCCAACAGAACTTCGGGCGTGCGCTTCATGCCTCACGAAGGCGCGTATCTACAGAAGCGCGATCACCCGCACGTCGCCCTGCTCGGCCGACGCGACCACCTTGTCGCCGATCCGCCGGAACGTGATCGACACCGACGAATCGCCCACCTTCAGATCGCCGACTTCGAGCCAGTCGATACCCTCGGGCAGCATGGGTTGTTCGATGACGACTTCGCGCCGGGTCGCATCGATCGTGATGCCCAGACACGCTTCGAGCATCATGAACGGCGAGCCCGCCGCCCAGGCTTGCGGCAGACAGGCGACCGGATAGGCGGTAGGCGGCTCGCCCCGCCGCCGCGGGAATCCGCAGAACAGCTCGGGCAGACGCATGTCGAAATTGACCGCCGCCTGGAACAGCGCCTGCAACAACCGCACGGCCGCCGCCTTGCCACCGTAACGCGACAGACCGCGCGCGCAGAGCGCGTTGTCATGCGGCCAGACCGAACCGTTGTGATACGCCATCGGGTTGAAGCGCGCCTGGCTCGCGGCCAGCGTGCGCACGCCCCAACCGGTGTGGAACAGCGTGGAGTCGAGCGCGCGCACCACCGCCTCGCCACGCTCGCGCGCGGGCAAACCGAACGCCAGCAAGTGGCCCGCATTCGACGCCATCACGCGGCACAGTTCGCCGTGGCCGTCGAGCGCGATGCCGTAGAAGCCGGACTCTTCCATCCAGTACTTTTCTTCGACGCACTGACGGATTTTCTTCGCGCGCTCGCTGTATTGCCTAGCCTGATCGTGCAGGCCGCGCAGTTTTGCAAAGTGCGCCATCGTGTCGAAGGCGGCACTCGCATACGCCTGCACTTCGACGAGTGCGATCGGGCCGTCGGGGAAGCGGCCGTCGGCGTGGAAGACCGAATCGTGGCTGTCCTTCCAGCCTTGATTCGCGAGACCGCCATCGGACTCGCGTTGATAGTCCAGCAAACCCCAACGGTTCTTGTCGCAGACACCTGAGACCCACTGCGCCGCGCGCTCCAGCGCCGGCCACAACTCGTCGATCAGCGCGAAATCAGCCGTGCGTTCCGCATAGGCACCGGCCAACACGATGAACAGCGGCGTAGTGTCGACGCCGCCGTAGTACAGCGCGAACGGCACTTCGCCGGTGGCGGCCATTTCGCCCTTGCGCATCTCGTGCATGATCTTGCCGGGCGCGGCATCGCGAAACGGCGAATTCTCGCGCGCCTGATGTTCGGCGAGAAAGCGCAGCACGCCAGCGGCCAGATTCGGTTGCAGCCACAGCGTTTGCAGCGACGTGATGACCGCATCGCGCCCGAACGGCGTTGAGAACCACGGGATGCCCGCGTAGGGATAGGGACCCGTGGCGAGATCGGTGGTCAGCAGACCCAGATCGGCAAGCGAACGGTCGATCCACGCGTTAAAGAGCGGATTGCTCGAACGCACGCGCGCGGTGACGCGGCGCCGTTCACGCATCACCAGGTGGGCGTCGACCAGTGCGGCGCGCACTGCAGCGCGGCCGACGCGCGGACGCTCCGCATCGATTTGCGACAGATGGGCTTCGCTCACCGCATGCGTGGGTTGTGACACACCCGCAGCCGGCTTGTTGGGTTGCGCGATCACTTGCACCGAGACAGACAGATAGATCGACACGCACGCTTGCGCCGGCAGCTTGACGGTGTAGTCCGCGCGATCGGCGAAGAGCTTGTCCGGTTCTGGCGAGAAGGCGATCTGCACATTGCGCGCCACGTCATCGAGACCGATATAGCCGAGCAGCACCTCACGGTTCTCGACGCGCGCCGGCTCGACACGACCCTGTTTATCGCGCTTGAGGCCGCGTACTTCGAACATGTCGCGGAAGTCGCTGGCAAAGGAGATGGACAGCGGCACGACCGCGTCGCTCGTGCCGTAGTTGGTGAGTTCGATGGCTTCGTTGAGCACGGTGCCCGAGAGCACGCGCACACGTTCGACGTGGATCACGCCTTCCGGCGTGCTGTCACCGCCGAGCGGCGGCAGGGGGCGGTTGGTCAGATGCGCGGTGAACGACGTGTTGTCGCTGCTGACGCTGCCCGACAGCAACGAGGGCGCGCGGCCGCCGAAGGTGAGGCGCAGTTGCGAGAGGACGCGGGTGTCGTTGACGAACAGGCCGTCGTCGTGGCCGGTGATATCGCCGAGGGGGTCGTTGACGATGAAGGTGTCGCCAGACTTCAGCACGTGCTGGGTGGCGCTCGCGACGTTGAGGTTTTCCGTCGGGATGAATGCGCCGTCCGGCTCGGGTTCGCGGTGGTCGATTCCGCCCGAGTGGGACAGGCCGCCGAGGGCTTCTGGCTGCTGCATCAGGGTCGCTCCTATGGTGTTCGCTTTCGCGTTGACTTTCAGTTTCGGTTGCTGCTGGGCGCTGCCCGGTCGTTTCCGATTGTAGAGGGTCTGTCCGCGTCAGACGAACTTATCACGTGGGAGTTTCGGTTTTTTGGTTTGGCATGGGATATGCGGGTGGTTTGGGTTTTTGTTTCCCTGCGCGGGTTTGTTTGTCTGTTTGCCTGCGGCGTCGGGCTTTCCTTGGTTTTTTTGCCTGCGCGGCGCTTAATGTCTGTTTGCTTGCGGCGTTGGCCTTTCCTTGAATTGTTATTGGTTTATTAGCGTCGCCCCTGTGCGGGGCAGGCACTTACTTCTCTTTGCCGCCGCAAAGAGAAGTAAGCAAGAGAAAGCGGCTCAAACCGCTAATGCTAAGTGGGCACCGTTGCCTGGAAGCGGTAGTGGCTCCGTGGAAGCCGGGCCCCCAGAAGTTCCACCCGGAGTGACTAGGGGCTCATCAGCTCCCACTCCGCACTGCGTGCGTCGCGGATGGGTATGCATGGGAAACCAGAGGCTTCGTTTTGCGCCGTGAGGGCCATCGGCTTCGCCTCGGCGACGCGACGCGACGCATGTCGGAGTATTGCGGGGTTTTGGAAACATCTTGCCCGGCTCGTCGCTTACCGTCACGTCGTGCTAGCGCTTGAAACCGCGAGTTCTCGACTCAAACAAAACGCCGGAGCATTGCAGAAATATTGGCGACGCGACACCGAAACACCGCGCCAAGTGAAACGCAAACGCAGAACCCAGTGGCTGGTTTTGTGATGTACTCTTCGGCGCGCGCAGCGCCGCCGGAAGTATGACGCCTTTGTCACCCACGCCGAATGCGCGAGAACACAGATTCCAGATGCACCACTGCCTCCTGCAAGCCACGGGCCCCGCTTAGCAGGATTGGTTTGAGCCGCTTTCTTTTGCCTACTTTTCTTTGCGGCAGGCGTAACTATTCAGCGCTTGTAAACTGCAGCCAGGCTGTGCATAGTGAAGGACATGACGAAGATGCCTGATTTCAAAGACCTCACACACGAACAGAAGGACGCGCTCATCGTTGATCTCGTGAAGCGTCTGAACGCGCTCGAAGCGAAACTCGAGAAGAACAGTCGTAACTCCAGCAAGCCGCCCTCAAGCGATGGGCCCGGGCGCAAGCCGAAGTCGTTGCGCGGCACGAGCGGGGCAAAGCCTGGCGCGCAGCCGGGGCATAAGGGCAAGACGCTCAAGCGGGTGGTGCAACCCGA
>NZ_JABBGJ010000051.1 GCF_012927345.1 Paraburkholderia polaris | reverse complement strand
CGTCTCCAGCACCACCCTGAACTTGTCGGCGCTTGACCATCGATCGCTGGTTTTGCCATTGCCCGGCATGAATTTCCCTGTCTGTCTTGCACTTTGCCGCCAGGTCCGTAGCGTCACCGTCGTGATGCCCGTCGCTCCTGACAACTCGATGACCGCACGATTGAACGGCGGCATCATCTGCTGGATTGCCCATTCCCGGGTTTCCGCTGAATAGCGTTTCATTTCCCATTCGCTGTCCGCCCCCCATCTTTACATCAATCGGTTCGGGTGAGGCGACAACTAGCCTGACATGGAGGGCGTACATCGAAGGCAAGCAGATCGCCTTTGCTCGCCTGATAACGGACCAGGCGACATTTGCCTACCTTTGCGATGTCTTTGTGCTGCCGGCGTACCGCGGCAACGGATACGCTTCAGCGTTGATGAAGCACGTATTCGCGAGTCCCTCGCTGACCGGTTTGCGCAGAATCGTATTGGTGACGACAGACGCTCACCACGTCTACAAACCGCACGGTTTCAAGGGACTGACGACGCTGGAGCGCTATATGGAACTGCACAACCCGCACGTCTACAAGACAGCTTGAGCGTTAAGCAAAAACCCCTTCCCGGACCCACTTGGTCATAATCCACTTTTCGCCCTCCAGAACTGGCGCGCCCCCATGCAAGCTCAAAGGATCGAGCTGCCGCGCCCCATTCATATAGCGAAAATAGACAGCGCCACCCCGCTTCGGGGCAACCGACACGCCTGCATCGGGGAAAAAAGTCTCGCCGCCAGCGCCCACGTCGTTGAGATACAAAACCAGCGTGGCAACCCGCTGCCCGCCGCGCGCCATATGCACGGCGCTGCCCGTCTGCGACGGCGGAAAATAATCGAAATGCGCCCGATACTCGGCACCCACCCCATACCTGAGCACCTGCAACCCTTCGCCATTATCGACCGGCCAGTTCATCAAACTGGCAAGACGCTTTTCGAGCCGTTCGAGGAAAGGGTCCGCACCGCGGTGATACCAGGCGCCTTCGCTAGTGCGATTGGGGATCACGTCATTCGACCCGTTCTCAGGATTGACGGTCGTGGAGCGCTTGAGCAACGGACGCGACCGTTCGATCATCTCATCGCACTCTTCGTCCGACATCACATCGGCGAACGCGACGATCTGCGGCCGCTCGCAGCGCATCAACACCTTGACGTCACGATCATAGGCACGAATCACATTGCCCGCCGGGACCGGTGCCGGATCGTAGCGGTATTCGCCCGCGGCCGCCTCGAAACCGCATGGCGCGGCAGCAACGGCCGCACGAGCCGCTGCCGCAGCAGCATCGAACGAAGCGTTCACCGTGGCTTGCGCGAGTTCCGACTCGAAGCCGGCGCCCACCATGGCATCCACCAACGCCGCAGGGCTAAAGCCGCGCTCGACATGACTGTTCAACCAGGTTTTCACGGCATCATTTACGACAGGCATACGTCTCATCCCACATCCAGAGTTCGCTCGCCCAGCACGCACAGATCGGGCGCGCGGCCAATCGGGCGATGCTGAGCAAAGCAAAGGATGATAGGTGGCCGTCCCGTCGCATTTCACGCGACGATTCGGAAATGGGCCTTGGCTGAAACGCATTCAGCGTCGGATTCGACGCATCGCGAACTACGAACTTTCCTACTCGCTTTCTTGCTCACCTAGGCCGGGGCGGACGAGACGGTCCTGATCACCGGCAGCCGTTGCCGCTGTTGCCGCTGTTGCGGCCGTTGCAGCCGTTGCAGCACTGTCATCGGCGCGCCACGTTCGACGGGTACTTTCCTGCAACAACATAACCCGTCCCAATCCAATGCCACAGCCTTCCGTGCCCGACAGCGACAGCCACAGCCGCGCCATCAAAGGCGGCCGCTTTGCTTAAAGCCGCCTCCGCGAGCGCGCTGCTCAACGCCTTTCTCATGGCGATGCAGATCGCGATCGGCTTAACAGCGCATTCGGACGGCCTGTTCGCCGATGGCATCCACACCTTGAGCGACCTGGCCGCCGACAGCGTCGTGCTCATCGTGTTGTACCTCAGCGCGAAACACCTGAACGCAACGCCGCGCGAAGGGGACGGCAACGCCTCGCAAGCCGTGGCATCGCTCTTCATCGCCGCCCTGCTGGTCGTCACGGCAGCCGAAATGATCTGGCATAGCGTCGGGCAAACCGCAACGTTGAGCGGCAACACGGCTATGCAAGTCAGCGCGCTCGCTGTCAGCGGGTTCGTCGCGATCGCCAAGGAAACGCTGTTCCGCTACATGCGCACCGAAGGCCGGCGCACCGGGTCGGCGATTTTGCTGGCAAGTGCATGGCATGCGCGAATGGATGCGGTGTCGGCGCTGGTCGCGACCCTGGGCGTGGCGGGCAGCATGGCGGGTATGCCGATGCTCGACCACGTGGCGGGCGCGACGATCGGCCTGATGATCATGCGCATGGGGTGCGTCAGCGCGCGCAGCGCATTGAAGCAACTGTCAGACGGCGCACCAGGAAGAGCCGCCGCACGGCACGCGGCCGAATAGCGCGGGCCTCAGCCATAAGCCCGCTCGCGCATCCACTTCGTCATGATCCATTTGTCGCCGCCGAGCACCGGCGCGCCGCCGTGCAAGGTCAGCGGATCGAGTTGACGCTGGCCGTTCATATAGCGGAAATAGACTGCGCCACCCTTTACAGCCGCGACGGAGATGCCCGCTTCCGGGAAAATCGTCTCGCCGCCGTCGGGCACGTCGTTCAGATAGATCACCAGGGTCGACACGCGCTGGCCGCCCTGGGCGGTATGCACCGCGCTGCCGGCCTGATCGGGCGGGAAATAATCGAAGTGCGCGCGATATTCGCCGCTCGTGCCGTAATGCAGAATCTGCAGCCCTTCACCGTTTTCAACCGGCCAGTTCATCAGACTCGATATGCGCCGGTCCATCTTTTCGATGAACGCGTCTTCCCCGCGCTGGTACCAGATGCCTTCGCTGGTGCGGTTGCGGATCACGTCTTCCTTGCCGGTGGCGGGATTGACCGTTGTCGAGCGTTTCAACCGATGACGCGAGCGTTCGATCATCTCGTCGCACTCGTCAGGCGAGAGCACATCCGCGAACACAATCACTTGCGGCCGCTCGCAGCGCATCAATACGCGGACGTCGCGATCGTGCGCACGGATCACATTGCCGGGTGCAATGGGCGACGCGTCGTACTGGTATGTTTGCGGCCCAATTTTTACCAGAGCGGCCTCGGTCGCTGCCGGTGGCGAGCCCCCTGCGTCCACCGCGTTCATGCCGAACGCTTTGTGCACTTCCGCGCGCGCGGCTTGCGTGGCGAAACCGGCTTGCACCATCGCATCGATCATCGAGTCGATGCTGCAACCGCGCGCGACATTGCTGCTCAGCCACGCTTCCCAAGACGCATCCACTACAGGCATAGAACTCCCCGCTTATCCACGTCATGAAATACTGCATCAACTGGCCGGCTCATAGCAAGGCCGGGTGGATTGCGCCGGGCTGACCTCGCGCCGACCGGTTACGCGCGGCGCTGTCTGCGTCGATAGAGGTCGAGGCCTTTCCTCGCCTGTGCCCTGATTGCGCGCTGCACGAAAGGCGTCCAGCCGAGCAGCACGCCTTTGACGCCTAAAGCCTGACGGGCCCAACGCCAAAGGTCGAATGTATCGCGGTGTTCGACGATGCGGCCCTCGCGAAAGACGAAGCGGGCGTCGATGCGATTGACCACTGTTCGGTCCGTCTGACTGAATGTGTAACGGGCCACCCAGTGGGCGCGGCCGTTGGCCTCGTCCGCTTCAATGCTGTCGAAGGTCAGCGAAAAGTCCTGCGCGCGCGCCACCAGCATACGCCACATGTCGCGCGCCTCTTCGCCGCGCAGCTCGCCAAAGGCCGGGTCGCTGAAGACGACATCGTCGGCATAGCAGGCGGCCATTGTTTCGGCGTCGCGCTGCTGGAACGCGGTGTAAAAACGCGCGATCAATTCGGTGTTGGGATGGCTCATTTTCTTGTGTTTGTGCGTTAACCGGCCGTGGAAAGGGTCCGGAAAGAGCGCGCGCGGAGGTTTGAGCGCGCGCACGCAGCAAACAATATCGGAAAACGGAACGGCCGGGGCCAAGTAGGCCAGTTCGACGGCAGGCCGCTGTCGGGCCGGTGAACTCGCTATCCGTTCGACGCAACCCCATTCCCCACTACCGCTTCGCCCTTCCGACCCAGCAGCCATATGCCCACGGCGATCGACACCCCGACCGCGCCCGCCAGATAAAGCGCCGCAGCAAAGCCGCTGGCGAAGCTGGTGTGCGCAGCCGACACCAGCGCGCTCCGCGGCGCAGGCGGCAGATGCGCAGTGGCCTGCGCCAGGTCGCCAGCGAGCATGCGCGACATCAACCCCGCTTCGAGCGCGGCTTTTACATCAGGTGTCATTTGCGTGCCGGCCAGGAACGCCGCGTGGGTGCGGGCCGCGAGTACCGCGCCCAGCACACCCACCGACGTGACGATCGCCGTGAAGCGCGTCGTCGTGCTGATACCGGACGCCATGCCGGTTCGATCAGGCGGTACGCACGCCATGATGGCCTTCTGCGTATCGCCATTCATGATCCCTGCGCCCAGGCCGGTCACGACCATGCCGAGCGCCACCAGCGCATAGCTTGCGTCGCCGGCTACCCACGCCGTCAGTAGATTGCCGGCCGCGATCAGCAACAGCCCGCTCGACAGCAATGCCATGCCCGGCAACCGCCTCGCGAGCACCGCGCCGATGTACGGCCCGAGCACCATCGCCAGCGCGAACGGCAGCATGCCGACGCCCGCCATCACCGCCGACAGACCGAACGCGTTCTGCAGGTAGAGCGGCAAAAACGTCATCATCACCTGCGCGCAGGCGGCGTAGCCGAACATCGCGAGCACGGCGGCGACAAAGCGCGGCTGGCGGAACAGGGCAAGATCGACCATCGCATGCGCCCGTGAGCGCTGTACCTGAACGAATGCGCCAAACAGCAGCGCGCATGCCGCGAGTCTCGCGCCCGTTGTCCAGCTCGCGAGCCCGTCGGTCGGCAACTCGATTAACGCCCAGATACCGAGCGCAAGTGCAAGGCCGAACAGGATGCTGCCGGCAGCATCAAGCGGACCGGGGTCGGGATTGCGCGACTCATGAATCGAGCGTGACGCGCACCAGGCGAGGCCGGCGCACACAGGCAGATTGAGCAGAAAGATCCAGCGCCAGCCGAGCCATTGGGTAATCACGCCGCCGACGAGCGGCGCGACCGTCGTCGCGAGGCCCATGCAGGTGCCCCACACGGCCCATGCGCGCACGCGCGCCGGACCTTCGTGGAAGGTGTTGGCGATCACGGCGAGCGCTGCGGTGAGGAGCATCGCGGCACCGACGCCCTTGACCGCGCGCGCCACGTTCAGCATGGCCGCCGATGGCGCCGCCCCGCATCCCAGCGACGCCACAAAAAACACCGCGAGCCCGAGCAGCAGCATCCGCTTGCGGCCGACGCGGTCGGCGAGACCGCCCGCCGGCAGCAGACACGACGCGAATGCGACCATATACGCGCTGACAACCCATTCGACATCGGCGAAACTCGCGTGAAACGAGCGCGCAATCGAGGGCAAGGAGACGGCCACGACATTGGTGTCGAGAACGATCAGCGCGCAGGTCGCCGACGCGGTGGCCAGCACGAACGCGGGGTTGACGGGTTTTGAGCCTTTGGAGTCTGACGACTGCGCGGGCAGTGTGGGACGGGCGGACATGGATGACATACAGGCAGGGAGAGCCGATTCGAAGTGATTCGATGGTAGCGAACCGTCTATTGCCTGTCATTGGCATAAAATCACAGAATAATTAGCCCTGGCGGAAATACTAAAAATCATGCGAAAACTCGAACTCCGTCATATTCATGCATTCGTCTGCGTCGCGAAGCATCTGCACTTCTCCCGCGCCGCGGACGAATTGGACATCGCAGCCCCTTCGCTGACCAAGCTGATCCAGGAAGCGGAACGGCTGCTCGGCGTGCGGCTCTTTCACCGCACCAAGCGGTCGGTGGCATTGAGCGCGGCAGGCAGCGCCTACCTCGCCGAAGCGCTCAGCGCGCTCGACCACCTCGCACGCGGCGAAGAGCGCGCGATTCTCGCCGAGCGCGGCGAGTTGGGCAGGATCGAAGTCGGTTACGTCGCATCAGCCGCTTATGCGGGTGTATTACAACGGGCGGTTGGCGGCTTTCGCGCCAGCTATCCCGGGGTCGACGTTTCGATTCGCGAGGTGCCGATGGACGGCGCGGCCGAGATGCTGCGCGACGGCCTGCTCGACGCAGCCTACGTGCGCCCGCCGATGCCGCTCGTCGACGGTATTCAGGCCACCACGGTGCACCGCGATACGTTCGTCCTCGCGCTGCCGGAAAACTCTGCGCTGGCTGGCTCGCCAGACATCAAGCCTTCCCAACTGCGCGACCAGTGTTTCGTGCTGCCGGAACAGGAAGCCGGCACCTTCGAAGTCGCACGGCGCGGGCGTTTTTCACCGCGGCTCGGGTCACGTCCCGGCACGCTCGCAGCGGTGCTGGCCTGCGTATCGCTAGGTGGCAATGTGGCGGTCGTGCCGCATACGCTGGCCGATTGCATCGCATTGCCGGGCGTTGTCTACCGAAGCATCGCCGGCAAGCCCATCGCTTCGGAAATCGCCATTGCCTATCGAAAGTTCGAACGGGCGCCAGCCGTGCGGGCGTTTCTCGAGTTCGCGCGAAGCAGGTAAAACCGCCTCCGCTACACTCACGTCGCCTTTCGCTATATTCTGTCGAATATCACGGTATGCTTCGTGGAGCGCGGCGGCTCGCCCGCCAGCCGCACACGACGAAACGAAACAAGCTAGCAGGAGCCAGTAGCGGTGCGTAATCGATCAACTTCGCGATCCACTTCGCGACCCATATCGCCACCCATCTTGTCCAACCCGGCGGGACGCCCCCCGAAAGGGCTTTCGTCGACCATCGTCGCGGTGAAATCGGCGTCCGAACGTGGCCGCGCCGAACTGATCCGCGATGTCGTCGATGCTTATCGGCGCCTTTATGGCAGCGTGCAGCGCTTCGTGCTGATGCTGACGGACGATCAATTGAACTTCGCGTCGGTGGGCACCTCGGGTTCGCACTCGTTGAATCAGTTGCTGTCGATCCTCTCCGAACAGGCCAAGGCGGCGGCTTTCGTCCGCTTACGCGATCTGAAAGCTTCGATCGAAGAAGCACGCTCGGCCGAGCAGCTTCGCGACGCGATTTTCTCGGACGCCTTCAGCAACGATCTGGCCGCATTACGCAAGGTGGTGGCGGAGCTCGAACGGCTCGACACTGCGTTTATCGGGCTGTGCGTTGGGCATGTTCTAGATCGTCATTGCCACATATGAACGTTTTCTTTTGCTCGTCCTTATATCCTTTCGAATATATCGCCAGCAGCGCTTGCGCGGCGCACGTGTTCAGCACGCACGTTCAGTCAGCCTGACGCCAGAATCGGATTCGAGGTCTTCATGCACACGCCCCCCTTTCGCCTTGCCAAGCCCCCGCGCCTCAAACTGTCCAGCGACGAGCTGGCCGGCACCGGCTTGCGCGCGGCCGACCCGTGCTGCACGCCCGCCAAGGTGTCGTTCTCGAACGCCAAACGTCGCGCTCGCCTCGCCGAGCTCGACGGCCAACTGCATTGTTCGATCGTCGGCACCTGTCTCAGCACGCACGAACTGCGCAAGCTGGTGCCTAAATTCACCGGCCTCGATAGCCGGGACGCGAGCGATCTGGAGATTCATCACTCGGCCGTCGAACTCGCGATCGATGGCGGCGCGGGCGCTAAAGCCCTGCACAAATTGCTCGACGAGCACTATGCGGTGGCAATCCGCCGCTTCGACAAAGCCGCCGACGACGTCGAGTTGCTGAAGCTCTGGGACGAAGCGCTGAAAAGTGGCGACATCCCGCCTGCTTACTGGGCATTGATGACGCATCCGTACGCAACCTTGCACGTGCGCCAGAAAGCGTTCGGCGAATTGCACATGCTGTCGCATCTGGTCGGCGCGGCGAATCGCGCGGATATCCGCAGGCTGGTTGCGCTCGAAGCGGAAAACGCCGAGTTGAAAGAGAAAGTCGAGCGGCAGCAAAGCCGCTTGCAGGAGATCAGCATGCAGCGCGACGCGTCGATTGCCGCGCTCAACGAGCAGATCATGCAGCTTACCGCCTTGGCCACGCGCCAGACGCCGACGGATCCCACCGATCTCGAAGCCGAGATATCAAAGCTGCGCGACAAGCTGGCCGACACCGACCAGCGGGTGGCGCTGCATACCAGCCGCCGTGAGGCCGCAGAACAGCGCGCGCAGCAGGAACGGGGGGCGGCGCTCGCATTACGCAAGAGCCACGACCAGGCGTTGGCGCTTCTCAAACTGGTGCAAAGCGAATGCGATGCGCTGGAACGCGCGACGGTAGATGCGGCGGACAGCCATGGCGCAGGGACGCGGCAAGCCAGTCTCGACAGCGTGCGCGGCAAACGGATTGTGTATGTGGGCGGCCGTCCCGGCTCGAATGCCGCGCTCAAGCGACTAGTGGAGGCAGCCGGCGGTGATTTCGTGGTGCATGACGGCGGCGTGGAAGATCGCAAAGGTCTGCTTGCCGCTGCATTACCGGGTGCGGATATCGTCGTGTTTCCGGTCGACTGCGTCGATCACGATTCCATGAATACGCTCAAAAGGGTGTGCGATCGCCATCAGATCGACTACTACCCATTGCGCACGGCGAGCGTGGCGAGCTTCGTCGAATTGGTGGACCGCCTGCGCCCCGAGCATCTTGCCCAGTTGGGCAATCCGCCGCCCTCGGTGTTTTGTATGCGCCACGGCTGAGTCAACCGAGCAGCCCTCAACCGCTCAGGAGCGGATCAGCCTGGTCAACTCGCTGATCTGTTTGGCGCAGCTTCGTTGCGCCTCGACTTCGACATCGCGGTACAGACGAATAATGTTTTCGCCCACCGGCGTCAGCGTACAGCCGCCGCCGCTTTGACCGCCCTGCTCCGAATGCGTGGCGGGCGCTTTGAGCGAGCGGTTCAACTCGTCGATCAACAACCATGCACGCCGGTACGACATGCCGAGGCTGCGCGCCGCAGCCGAGATCGAGCCGTATTCGCGCACGGCTTCGAGCAGTTCGACTTTGCCCGGCCCGAGCGCGACGGCGTCGCCGCTGCGGATGCGCATTCTGAAGCGCACTTCTGGACGAGGTTTCGCGGATTTGGTCGCAGGTCTTGGTTTGGTTTTCGCGGTATCAGCCATGCGCGAAAGCATACACGAACCGCCTCGCCCTGCCACCCTGGCTGAATGGCCTTCAGTGGGGACCCGGGAAGCAATACCCGTAGTCTTCGCAGCCCGGGCAACCGGGGGCCGGGCCAGGCTGAAGCCCTAACGAAAGCGCACGCTGCTGGGCGAGGAATTTCTTCCAGCGTAGATTGTCGACATTCAGGAGGACGAGCGTCGGGAAATAGCGCGTCAGCATCCACGTGACTTCGTCACGGCCCGCAAGGCCGAGGTCGCGCCACAGGTGATCCGGCCGCAGGCACGCATGAGCGACGATCGAGGCAAGACAGTGGGCGTCGTTCACGTCGACGGCGGTGCTGGAATACCTGAGCAGGAGCGCGTGTAGCGTTTCGACGAATGCCGCATGTTCGCTGGTGTCAACGGGCGGCAATCCAGACAAAGGCGCAGGCGCAAGCACGGCCGCGTGCACAAAGTGCCGCTCCAGTAGCGCGCGCCACGCCGGCTGCGGCAACCCAAGCAGCGCAAGTTCGTTGCGCACGTCGCGCGCGGCAATCAGCCTCGCAAACAGTTGCGTATCGGGCGACGCGGCGTCCGTGGCCGCGGACAGCCATTTTGCCGTGCGCTCGGCAACCTGCGCATCAAGCGACGCACGCAGCGGTTCGGCGCCGGGCACGGCAACACCCGCAGCAGGCAAAAGCGGTTCGTCAGACATGGCGGCAACGCGATGATGAACAGCAGACCATGTTACGCCTGTCGCTCGAATCCCCTACGCCAAAGGCTTCAAAACATGCGCCTCGATACGCGCAAGACGTTTGACGTGGCGTGGCGCGGGCAGAATGTCCGAACCGGAAAAAAGAATCGGCGCCCCGTCTTCAGCGTCGAGCGCGCGGCCACCGCATTCGTACGCGACCAGCACATTCTCGCCAATCGGCGTGTTGAACAGTTCATGCCACGAGAATGTCACGACGTAGCCATCGTGTCCCACCGCCACGAACACCGTGCGCTTGAACTCGCCCGGTACTTCGTTCGGGAGGCCCGCTTCCGAGATCAGAGTCGTCAAGCGCACGCCGCGGTACGGCTCAACGCTGCGGATGAAACGGTTCGTCGTGTAGCAACGCAGATCGAACGACGCGGCCAACACGCTTTCGTAAGCCTTGAGCCGCTCGAGGTCGAAAGACAGCGGGCGCTGGAACCGTCCGCTCAGGATGAGCGCGCCTTCGACGGCAGGCTCGGCAATCACATTCACACTATCCATACGGGGTTATCTCCAGCATTGATGCCTGAGTGGCTTGTTCACTCGTTATTTCCGTGTGTATATTACGCTGCGATAGCCGCCTCGGCGCAGAAATGCATCGATACGCAATATATGGCCAAACATATCGGCCACACTGCAGGCATCATCTACATCGATAAAGTTCACGGCTCGCGTCGGCCAGTCGGCGAGCGGCACCCTCTACACCAAGTGCAACACCAGCGGCCTTTGCCGGATCGCGCCGGACGGCACCATCAGCCTGCTTGCAAACGACTTTCAGGACGCTCGCGGCGTGGCCGTGGACGCGCCCCGGCACCTGCTGTACGCCATCGACCGCGCCGGCAGCACGGACGGCACCAGCTACGTGCGAATTTTCCCGCTCAATTGACCACACGGAAAGCGCAGCGACGCACAACGCATTGCGATGACGTCGTAATATAGCGCTCTTAATAACGCATCGGGGTTAATCGCATGATTCGCAAGCTGCTTGCATCTTTCGTGGTCGTCGCGGGCGTGGTGACGGCCGCGCCCGCCTTCGCGCAGGACAACACGGTCAACGTGCTGTACGCCGGTTCGCTCGTCAATCTGATGGAGCGCAGCGTGGGACCGGCCTTCGAAAAGGCCACCGGCCAGCATTTCCGCGGCTATGCGGCGGGCTCGAACAAGATCGCTAACGAGATCAAGGGCAAGCTGCGCCGCGGCGACGTGTTCATCAGTGCGAGCCCGAAGGTGAACACCAGCCTGATGGGTCCGACGAACGGCGACCACGTGACGTGGTATGTGAACTTCGCCGAATCGCCGTTGATGATCGGCTATAACCCGCAAAGCAAGTTCGCGGCGGACTTCAGGAGCAAGCGCTGGGATCAGGTGTTGCAGGAGCCGGGCATCCGCATCGGCCGTACCGATCCGAAGCTCGATCCGAAGGGCGCATTCACTGTCGAGATGATGACGAAGGCCGCGGAGCTCTACCATCAGCCAGACCTCGTCGAAAAGACGCTGGGCGACGCGGAAAATCCCGCGCAGGTTTTGCCTGAAGAAACGCTGGTGGGCCGCCTGCAATCCGGCCAGCTCGATGCGGGCTTCTTCTACTCGACCGAAACGTCCGACCTGAAGATTCCGGCGCTCCACCCGGCCCCCGAATTGCAGGCCAAGGCCAGCTACACGCTGACGATTCTCAGCGATGCACCGAATCGTGATGGCGCGAGCAGCTTCGTCGACTTCCTGCTGAGCGCGCAAGGACGCGCGCTACTTAAGCAACATGGCGTCGATGTGATCAAACCGACCGTTAGTGGCAACGTGCAAGCGATGCCGCCTTCGGTGCAAGCCGTGATCGACGCCGCGCAATAACGTGGCGAAACAGGCACTAAAACGGTCCACCGCGCGACCGCTGCTGTGGCTGGCGGCGCTGCTTGCGATCTATCTGTGCGCCCCGTTTATCGCGAGCGTGCCGCAACTCGGCGCGGCCGATTGGCCGAATGTCGACTGGCGCGCGGTGTGGTCGGCGGTTGGCGTATCGGCGGCGAGCGCCAGTGTGGCCTCGTTCGTGACTCTGCTCGGCGGCGTGCCGCTCGGCTACTTTCTGGCGCGCTCGAACTCCCGCAAGATGGCACTGCTCGGCTTCGTCGTGCAGTTGCCGCTCGCCTTGCCGCCGCTCACGAGCGGCGTGCTGCTATTGTTTTTGCTCGGCCCGTATAGTTGGGTCGGCCGGGTCACCGGAGGGGCGCTGACGGATTCGTTTGCCGGCATCGTACTCGCGGAAATCTTCGTAGCCGCGCCCTTCCTGATCATCGCCGCAAAATCGGCGTTCGCCGCCGTGGACCCCGTCCTCGACGACGTGGCCGCGACGCTTGGTCACCATGCGAGCAGCCGCTTTTTCCGCGTGATGTTGCCGGTCGCGTGGCCGGCGATTCGCGCGGGGCTCGCGCTCGCGTGGTTGCGTGCCTTCGGCGAATTCGGCGCGACGGTAATGGTGGCCTATCACCCGTATTCACTGCCGGTGTATACGTACGTCGTATTCGGTGGCCAGGGGCTGCCGGCGATGATGCCCCTGCTTCTGCCGACGCTCGCGATTGCGATTGTCTGCGCGGCGCTGTCGATTTATAGCCTTCGGCAGAAAACCGCGCTCGAACAAACCGAAAACGGCGACGACGCGCTGGAACCCGGCACGGATCTAACGGCGAGCCGGGGCGAGACTTCCAACCTTCATCTCGCCTTTCATTTGCAGCGCCGATTGGGCGCGTTCGAGCTCGACATAGCGTGGACGCCTGCGACGCGGCGGCTTGCGATCATCGGGCCGTCGGGCTCAGGCAAATCCCTGGCGTTGCGTCTGATTGCGGGGCTCGAATCCAATGCATCCTGTTCCGTCCGGCTCGGCGCAACTGACTTGAGCCCACTGCCGCCCGAGCGCCGCCAGATCGGCTACATGCCGCAAGACTACGGTCTGTTTCCGCATATGACGGTCGCGCAGCAACTCGCGTTTCCCGTCGACGCTGACGCAGCCAGCGCGCGTTACTGGCTCGATCATCTCGGCCTGGCGCAACTGATTGCGCGCTTGCCGCATCAATTGTCGTTCGGTCAGCGGCAGCGTGTGGCGCTGGCGCGGGCGCTCACGCGTCATAGCGAATTGTTGCTGTTCGATGAGCCGTTCGCAGCGCTCGACACGCCGCGGCGGCGTCGTTTGCAGCAGTCGCTGCGTGCGTTGCAGCGCGAGATTGCAGCCGTGACGATCATCGTCACGCACGATCCCGACGAAGCCGCACTGCTTGCCGACGAGGTGCTGGTCGTCGAACAGGGGCGAGTGCTGCAGGCAGGTTCCATCGATGCGGTGTTCGAACGGCCGGCTTCGATGCGGGTTGCCGATCTGCTCGGCTTGCACAACGTCGGCGAAGGTTTGATGACTGCGCCTCGGCAAGTGGAGATTGGCAATGGGTTGGCGATCGCAACGGGCGATAGCGGCTCGGCCATTGCTGCCGGTCAACGGGTGATGTGGCGCATCTCTTCCCACGCCGTGTCTATCTCACCCAACGGCGCTTACGCCGGCGTGGTCGACGCGGTCGAATTACGGCGCGGTGAGCGGTATGTCCGCCTGAATATCGCGGGGGTGCGGTTCGATATCGCCAACGAAGATGCCCGGCTGCGGGAAGGAAGCCCTTGCCGGATTGACATTGATGGTTCCGGCGTTTCGGTCTGGAATATGAGCTGACACGTTTGTTCGGGGTCTGGCAGCGGCGTGGCGATCTGGCCGCCGCCGCTGCTCTAGCCAGACACTCGACTAACCCTCACCCGCGTGAGCCCTCTTCCTGACTTCAGAAAACGCTACATCGACCAGCAATTTGCCAGAATCGAAAACAGTGACGAGCGCCTCGTCCCAATCGTCTTCGACGGTACGGTCATCCCACGCCACCGGCAGCGTCACCGTCCGATACTCGCCTGTGTGACGGTTCACCAGCAACGTCAGCCGCCCTTTCATCGACCGCTTGCCGGCATCCGTGACCGGGTCCTTGTGCACATCGTGCCATTCGTCCCCAAGCCGGATGGCCGAACACTTCATGGCGAACCGCTGCGTGTCGCGATTGATCTGCTGCAACAACGCGCCGCCCATGCCGAACACGATGTTGTCAGCGGCAAAGCCGGCCTCGTCCATGCCCGCGAGGATCGCCTCGATCGAATCCGGATTCACGCCGTCGCCCTGAATCACGCGGACGTTATTGAGCACGCGCCGCCCCTTACTGTTCACCGTCGAACCGAACGACGCCTCGAGCGCCCGCATGGTCTGCAGGACAATCGTCAGCGGATCACCGGAATCAGGGCGGATCACCAGCGTGCCACCGGAATCGAGCACCGCCTGCTTCAACTCCGTGCCCCATACCTTGAGCGCGGAGAACAGGTCGTAGGAATCGGACACCACCGAAACGATCGCCCCCGGTTTGCCGAACTTCGCGATCATGTTGCGGAATGCGTCGGTTTCACGCTCGCGCCCCCATGACGTGATCGTGCTGTGCTCCGCGGCCGGCACGGAAAACGCCGCCATCGGCTCGTTGTAGTAGTGGTTCGCGGCGATCACGCCGAGCACCGTATCCGAGCCCATGAAACTGACGAGATGTGCCGAGCCGCCGATCGCCGCCGACTCCGCACTCGACACGCCGCGCGCACCGAAATCGTGCAGTTTGAACGGCAATTGCGTCAGGTCGTCGCTGCTCTTCTCCAGATAGGCGCGGATCGTTTCTCGCAGATGCCAGCTTTGCGTCGCGACCGTAATCGGATACCACACGCGCAGCAGCATCGTTTCCAGATATGAGGCCAGCCAGAACACCTGTGGATCGTCGCATTCGACCGTGACCAGAACGTTGTGCGTGGGCACGACCGAGCCCTCCGGCACCGCGCGAATCCGCACCGGCAGATAGCCGTCATGGTGCTCGACGATGTAACGCCAGCCCGCCTCGTTGAACGGCTCGCCATGCGCCGTGAAAAACGCCTTCGCCTGCCCGATCATCTCCGCGGTAATGGGGCGGCACAGATACTCCTTGATCAGCATCTGCAGGCCGAAGAACAGCGTGCGCTCATAGCGTCCGCCGCGCGACTCGATGTATGAAAACATCGCCGACGCTTCGGGCGGATATTGCAGATAGTGCGACGCCTTGTACGAATCCGTGTTGAGGATCGGATTGGACAGGATCGAAGCCATGTCGTTGAACGGGTTGATATCTTTTTGCATGGATGATGCTGCGCTCGTGCGGTTCTCTCAAGAGTAATCAGGCCGGCCGGGGGTCTTGCCGCTTACGCCGTAGCCGAAACTACACCATACACGCTCAAAACACGCCCGGAATCACCCGGAACCGCACCTTACCCCTGTAAGTCCGATACCGCTCGTCATCGGACAGGAGCCGTTCCTCCCGCACAATGCGCCCAACTTGCAACGCAAACTGGCATCCGTAAACAATCACGTTCTGAATCCCGAAGTTCGCCAGCAAAAACCCGATGTCCGTAACGAAATACCCCAGGTACATGGGGTGGCGCACGAACCGGTAAGCTCCGCGAGAAACCACCCCGCGATTGGCGGGCAAAATACCAAAGGACCTGCGCAGCGACACCTTCGCGAACAGTTGCCAGAAAATCCCCAGCAGTTGCAACGACGCGCCGGCCATTTCCGGAATGAGCTGGGTTCCGGGCGAAAGCCGCACGGCTAGAAAATAGAACGTCCCGCCCACCGAGCAGATGAAAGCAAGAGGTGTCCAGTCGCGTTTGATGGGCACCCGTGCAAAGAGCGACAGGCCCAAGGTCATGAACGCGCCCACCACGAGCAGTAACAAGGTGACCCGCGTGGGCGCCGCGAGCCACTGCTTGACCGCCGCGTAAGTAAAGATGCTCAACATGAGCGCCGCGGCGGTGCGTGCGATGATTTCGATCGACGCCTCGCGCATGCCGCCCGACGGTATCACGCCGTGTCTACCGTCAACGCCAGGTACTATAGGTACTGCTCCCGCCGGGTCGCCGTTCGCGGCATCCGGGAAACGGCCCTCACTATCGAATTCCCGCGAGGGTGTGGTCTTTGTCATGGCATACTCATTTCGATATGCGAATTATTTTTCAAGCCCATTTCATGAAGGCTTCCGGTCCGTCAGTGTCGCAGCGTAGCAGCCACACCGGCCGCATGTCCAGATCATGCCACGCGCGCTCCAATTCAAGTCCGGCGTGCTAGTCCCGGCGATCGGATCGGCTCAGTGCCCCGGCTTCAGTTGCGGCGGCACGTTCGGCCGCGTAGCAAAGAGGCGGCCGAGCATCCCTTTGCGGGGCTCGGCGATGGCCGGCCACAGCATATCGGCGAGCAGGCAGATGCCTCGCGCCAGCGCGCTGTCGTGGGCGGAGGTGACGAGCGGCACGCCGCGGTTGAGTGCCTCGTTGGTCTGCTTTTCGTCGCGTGGAAGCTGATGCGCGACCTTCGCGCCGAGAGTCTGTTCGAGCGTCGGCAGGTTGATGCGCGCGTTCTTGTCGTATTGATTCACCACGACCCGCACCTTGCTCGGCGGATAGCCCAGTTCCTTGAAAATATCGAGCATCCGGCGCCCGCCGTGCAGGTAAAGCGGGTTTTGCCGCACTACCATGCAGATTGCATCGCTGCGATCGAGTGCATGGATCGTTAGCGGATTAAGGCTTTGGCCGATGTCGATCAGCACCGCGTCGTACCGTTCGCGCACCAGCGCGAGAATTTGCTCCAGTTGCCCGGGCAGCACCCCGGCCGCCTTGAGCGGGTCGCCAGCCCCCGCCAGCACGTCGAGGTTCGCGTGTACGTGCATCACACAGGCGTCGAGCAAAGCGGCGTCGAGGCAGTCAATCTGCGAGCACAGATCGGCGAGCGTCGCGGGCGGCGGCTTGTCGGCCATGAGCAGGCTCGCGTCGGCGAATTGCTGGCTGAGATCGATCAGCAGCACGCGTCTGCCACGTAGCGCGGCCAGCGACCAGGCGAGATTCACCGCGATCAGCGTCGTGCCGCTGCCGCCCTTGCACGATGCCAGCGTGACGACCCGCCCTGCGCGGCGCACGCCGGTACTTTTTTTCGCGGCGATATGCGTGAGCGCCGTGGCGATCTCATACGCATCCAGCGGCCATGACAGCACATGCCGCACGCCGACGCGCATCGCCGCGGCCAGCAAGGCAGCGGACGGCGCAGGCGTAACCAGCATGCAATGCAAAGCAGGCGAGCAGGCCAGCGCCTCCTCGACGCCGCCCAGTTCGCGCGTGCTCAGATCGACGTCGTCGACGATCAGCAGATCGGCGCTCCTGATTGCACGGGCGTGCAGGCCCAGTTGCCGCACCGTGCCGTAGGCGGTGTGCAGACGAAACACCACGCCGCTTTCTTCGAGGCGCGCGACGATATGCGGCGCGCGCTCCGCGCTGGACGAAATCAGCAAAATGTCGATCATGTCGGGTCTCCGCCGGACTGAAGCCTCCCAGTGGGCAAGGCCGCGTTAATAACTGTCGACATTCAGGCGTATTCGTCGGGATCGGATGGGTAGATGTCCGCAGCGCGATCGTGGCCTCGTTCGGGCGAAACCGGGGTCTCATAGATCGCGTCGCGCAACACCTCGCGCTGAATCTCGGCTTGAGCCTTACGTTTCATCGCCTCGGCGATCACCAGCGTGTGCAGATCGACCGTCGGCGCGGCAAACAATGGTCGCTGCAGCGCAAGATGAGGCCGAAAGGAGAGACCGGCGCCGTGCGCCGTGGTGTGGTGGTCCAGCCGCAACGCGACCGGCTTGCTGATCATTTTCATGACAACCCCCGAATGATGGGCCATTTCACGGCCGTATCCAGGTAAGCCGTACCCGCGCTAATGCGCGGGTACGGCGCCCGGTCACCTCGTAGCGTGTGCCCCTCTATGGAGACTAAGGCCTTTTCTCCCCGCGTCTTCGCGCCGGCCGGTCCTTACCGTGCGCTGCCCCTTCCCTGTTCTGTGCATCGCGCGCTCGCCAGTTGCTCAAGCGCGGTACCTGTCGCTATTACCATCAATTTCCGCACTCAGCGTCGAGTCCGTCCAGTTTGACGGAAAAAGTGGCGAGGTCAGTGCTTCACGTCGTTTGGTGACGAATGACCGACACTTCGTCTCGATCATTCGCCCCGCTTTTTTTGACGTCCGTTTTTCAATGGCCCCGCCGCACCCTCGTAAGACACATTGGCTTCCCCGGCCGCGCTTACGAAGACCATGGTTGCCGCCGGGCTACGGCTGCTGCTTCCCCGTGCCTCAGGAACCAGGCGGCAATGCATTCGCTTGTGAAGCTCTTATTGCAATGGCTGTGCCATGTACCCTCAATCCCTTGTTGCACGGTGTTTTTTGCTGCAATGCACCTCGCGGGACCATGCCTCACGTCACACGTTGATTCGGATTTGACACGCGTTGGATTCAACCTCTGACGCATTGCGGAAGGATCTACCCGTTTGCAGGCTTGGGCGCGCTCTTCGTCGGACTATATCCAGCCCCGCTTTGCGGCGTGGCCCGGTCAAATGTGCCGATGTTTCGGGCCACGAAGCAGCCCTGGCAGCGGCTGCCCGATATGTCGCAAGCTTGAGACACGGTGATTCGACACCGCGCTATCCGTGGCACGATCACAGGCATGCGGTTTGCGACGCTGTGTGGCATAGCGCGCAAAGCCGGGGTTGACCGGCAATTTTTGAAATGGCCTGCTGACACGTCGCGACGAGAAAAACGTTTCTGAATCCAGATTTGTTTGTATGGCGTTCGAAAGCGCTTTCGCTTATCGTTAAGCTATGCGCCACGTAGAGCGCCTGTGTCGGACCACCGAGGTAAGAAACGGTTTTTGTGATTCGGGGATGAATAGTCAGGCAGTTTCAGCGTTGAACCCTGTTCTGCTAGCTGTCCGATTTGCAGCACCTCGCGGCTCACGCCGCTCCACGCCCCCGCCATTGCCGCTACCGTGAATGTGTCATGACCGGTCTGTCCAGTTCGTCGAGAAGCAGTTCTGAGAGCAGCAACGATCCGGGGGTTACATGAATACGACTTGCACGCCTGTCGACGCCGAGCGCACCGTTCTATACGTGTCGAACTCGCCCGATCAGGATCTCGCCAGCTTCCTGGCTGCATCGGGCTGGCAAGCTGTGCACGCCAAAAGCACGGCGATCGCTGAACGCATGATCGAGCGGGGCAATATCAAGGTCGGCCTTGTCGAATTGCCCAAGGACTGCACGTCCCAGCATTTGTCCGCGCTGGCCTCCTGCATGCGGCGCGTCGAAACCAATTGGGTCGCCCAGATCGCACCGGGCCAGGCAGAAAACGAACTGGTCAGCCGCTTCATCCTCGATTACTGTTTCGATTTCGTTACCCGGCCCTGGCTGAACGAGCGGCTGGTATTCGCGCTCGGCCACGCACACGGGCTGTCGAGCCTGCGGCACGCGCCAATCGCACCGGAGCCCTCGCTCGGCCGCCACGGCATGGTTGGGCAATGCGAGGCGATGCAGCAGTTGTACCGGCGCATCGACAAATGCGGCGTGACCGATGCGCCGGTGTTCGTCGCCGGCGAATCGGGCACCGGCAAGGAACTGACCGCCCGTGCGATTCATGAGCGCTCGCCGCGCGCCGGCCGCGCGTTCGTCGCGATCAATTGCGCGGCGATTCCCCCGAGCCTCTTGCAAGCCGAATTGTTCGGCCACGAGCGCGGCGCCTTTACCGGCGCGTTGCAGCGCAAGATCGGCCGGATCGAAAGCGCTAACGAGGGCACCCTGTTCCTGGATGAAATCGGCGACATGCCGCACGAGTGCCAGGCGGTGCTGCTGCGCTTCCTGCAGGAAGGCACCATCGAACGGCTGGGTGGCAATGGGCCGATCAACGTCGACGTGCGGGTGATTTCGGCGACCCACGTCGATCTGGACCGCGCCGTCGAAGACGGCCGTTTCCGCTCCGACCTGTATCACCGCCTGTGTGTGCTGCGGCTCGTCGAGCCGCCGCTGCGCGAGCGCGGCGGCGACATCAAGCTGCTCGCCAGCTACGCGCTCAGCATGTACCGGCAGGACGGCGCGCGCAAACTGCGCGGGTTGTCAAGCGACGCGATTGTCGCCATGTCGAACTATCCGTGGCCGGGCAACGTGCGCGAGCTGATCAACTGCGTGCGCCGTGCTGTGGTGATGAGCGAGGGGCGCTTTATCACGGCAAGCGACCTCGGCTTGCCGGAGTCCGACAACGGGCCGGCCGTGACGCTGGCGGAGATCCGCAGCAAGGCCGAAAAGGACGCCATCGAGCACGCGCTGCAGCGGCACGGCTATAAGTTGTCCGAGGCCGCGGCCGAGCTCGGCATTTCACGCGCAACGCTGTATCGCCTGATGCATGCGAACCGGCTGCATCAGGAACCGGCGGCCGGGCGAGCGTCGAACGCCAACGGCGGCACGGATGCCGACGAAGAGGCGGAGCGGCAGACGCCGTCGCTGGTTTGATCTCACAGGCCGCCTAAGCTGCCTAAGCCGCCTAAGCCGGCAAAGCTCCGTAAAGATTGCCGCGCCGGTTGCTGCGGTCCGGCGCGCCGGGCGTCGTAAGCGCCTATCGGATCGCCCTTGGCGTTGCTATGCTGAAAGCCGTTCATCCATCCTGGAGCGGACTTGGCCGATCCGCACGCCCCGGCGCTTGTGCGCCGCCCCTCCTCCGTCCTCCCCGCCCAGGCGAGTCCGTGCGACACGCTCGCCATTCACGCTCAGCCCCCTAGCTTCGATCACCCGTGCCGGCGCAAAAAGCTCGCACTCACCGCGACCATCCTCGGCTCGAGCATGGCGTTCATCGACGGCTCCGTGGTCAACGTCGCGCTGCCGTCGATCCAGACCGAACTGGGCGCGAGTGTCGCGGCAATCCAGTGGGTGGTCAACGCGTATCTGCTGTTTCTCGGCGCGCTAGTGCTGGTGGGCGGCTCGCTCGGCGACAAGCTCGGCCGGCGCACAGTGTTTATCGCGGGAATCGGTTTGTTCACACTGGCCTCGATCGGCTGCGGCCTCGCGCCGGGTATCGGCGCGTTGATCGCGGCGCGCGCAGTGCAAGGCATTGGCGCGGCGCTGCTGGTGCCGAGCAGTCTCGCGATCATCGGCTCGGTGTTCGACGACAAGGAGCGTGGTCAGGCGATCGGCACCTGGGCGGGTGTCGGCGCCATCACGTCGGCGGTCGGGCCGGTGGCGGGCGGCTGGCTCGTCGATGCGTTTTCGTGGCGGGCGATTTTCTTTCTGAACGTACCGATTGCGTGCGCAACCATCGCGCTCGCGGTCATCGCCGTGCCGGATAGCCGTCAGGAAGACGATTCGTCCGGCCCGGACCCTGCGCTCAATGGGCACGCGCTGCCGGGGCTCGACTGGCCGGGCGCCGTCACAGCGGCTGCTGGGCTCGCCGCGTTGACCTATGGCCTGACCCTCGCCTCGGCGCGCGGCTTCGGCGACCAATGGGTGCTGGCATTGATCCTCGGCGGCCTGCTCGTACTGACCGGCTTCGTCGCGCTCGAAGCAAGGACCCGCAATCCGATGATGCCGCTCGACGTGTTCCATTCGCGCGACTTCGTCGGCGCGAACCTCGTCACACTGCTGCTCTACTTTGGGCTGGGCGGGGCACTGTTCTTCCTGCCGTTCACGCTGATCCGCGCGTATGGCTATAGCGCGACCGAGGCAGGCGCGGCATTACTGCCGGTGCCGGTCACGATCGGCCTGTTGTCGCGTTTCACCGGCGGCCTGACGAGCCGTTATGGCGCACGGACCCTGCTGAGCATCGGACCGGTGGTCGCGGCGATCGCCTTTGCAATGCTCGCGCTGCCCTGGGTACGCGGTGAATATTGGCGCGGCTTCTTTCCAGCGCTTGTCGTGCTCGGGCTCGGGATGACGATTGCCGTCGCACCCTTGACGACGACCGTGATGACGTCGGTGTCCACCGCGCGTACGGGCGTCGCCTCGGGCATCAATAATGCCGTCGCCAGGGTGGCGAGTCTGCTGGCGATTGCGGTGCTCGGGATCGTGTTCGTGCGGTCGCACGACGCGGCGCTCGACACGCGGCTCAATGCGTTGAATATGCCGCAAGAGGCACGTCAGGCAGCGCGGCTGGCACAAGGCGGCATGGATGCAGCCTCCGCTTCCGCGCCAACCGGCGCCGCGCAAAGCGCTTCGCATGCCGAAGTGACCCAGGCCCAAGCTGAGGCTTTGGGTGCTGCGCTGCGGGCGGTGGCGCTGGTGTCGGCGCTTTGCGCGCTGGCCGGCGCGGTGCTGGCGGCTTTGACGATCCGCTCGCAAAGCAAGCCGTAGAGCCAGTCGCGCTATCTCATCGACAGTTCAGAAAACAATGAAACGTCGCGATCGACCGGTCGCCATACTTGTACTCAGATACCGCCTACCACCACGACCCGATCAGGAGCTTGCACATGACAATTACCTGCTTTATCCGTTATCAGATTGACCCATTCCAACGCGATGCCTTCAACGATTACGCTCGCAACTGGGGCCGCATCATTCCTCGCTGCGGCGGTCATCTGATCGGCTACTTTCTGCCCCACGAAGGGACCAACGACATCGCATGGGGCCTGATTGCGTTCGACAGCCTCGCCGCGTACGAAGCCTATCGGGCGCGGCTGCGAGCCGATGCCGAAGCGCGGGAAAACTTCCAGTTCGCGCAGACGAAGCGCTTCATTCTGCGCGAGGAGCGCACCTTCACCGAGGTGGTCGAAGGCACGCTTGGGGTGGCCGCGGTGGGCGCGGTGGACGCGACGGAATAGACGTCGCCGGGCCTGCGTGCCCGCGCGATCCGTGTGGTCCGGCGCTGGTGCGCTTTCGCGCTACCGCTTTTGGCGACGCAGCCGCGCATGGCTGCGTCCTCGCACGGCAACTGTCACACGGCTGCCTTCAGCCTCACGCCCCGCAGGCTTGCGCGCTACGCGGTCGACGGTGCCGTCTGACAGGCAAGCTTTGTGCTTCCTGACGTTACAATTCAACCCGGCTCGCCGAACCCTCGCGGGGCAACCGAAAGCCACCACGGATGGAACTTGTACGGCCCAAGCCGTGTCGGTTCAAGGTCATGCCGCCGAACCGATCCACGTGTCCCGGCACCTCCGTCCGCACCTGGTACCCCGCTTTACACCCTATGCGCAAAATACTTCACGCCTGGTTTCTCTTTTTTCTCATCCTGAGCGCCTCGCCGGTCTTTGCCGCCGTGGCGCAACCCACCGCCGCATCCGCGGCATCCGGCGCCGCGATCACCCTGACGCCCGAACAGGCCCGCCAGGCCCTCAGCGTCCTCAATGACCCCACACGCCGCGCGCAAGTCAGCGACACCCTCCAGGCGATCGCCGCAGCGGGTGTACTCAGCGCGCCGCCGGCCTCAGCGGTGGCGGCTTCAGCCCCCGCCGCGGCCAGCAGCGCCGCGGCGCTCGTTCCAGCCGCATTCCAGTCCAACGGTCTCGCTTCGCAACTGGCGCGTCAGGGCGCGCACTGGGCCGTGCACCTCGGCACGTCATTGCGCAGTTCGGTCGCCGCGCTGCTCGACGTAGCGTCGGTGCGTGCCTGGTGGCATTGGCAATCGACCAACCCAGAAGCGCGTAGCGTGCTGGGTCGTGTCACATGGTCACTGCTGGCGGCGCTGCTGCCCGCGCTCGGGCTCGAATGGCTCGCGCGCCGCTTGTTGCGCCGCGCGTACGCGGCCCTCGCCGCGCGTCGCGAACAGGGCGATGACAACGCTGCGCCGCAAGCCGACCTGCCCGTCAATGTCCTGCCGCAACCGGCCGATGCGCCAAATGCCGCGCCACCGCTGCCCCTTTCTCCCGCTTCTCCTGTTTCACCCGTTTCGCCCGATGCAACCGCACAGGCAGCGAAGCCCGGCGCGTCCACAACAACGCCTACGCCCGCTACCGGCAAAGCCACCGAAGCCAAAGGCAAGCAGAACGCCGTGCATCACTGGACGCTCCTGCAGCGTCTGCCGCGCGCGCTGCTGACGGTGGTGCTGCGCCTGTTGCCGCTGGCGGTGTTCGTCGGCGCGGCGAGCGCGCTGATGTCGATCTTCACCGACGACGGCACGCCGCAAGACCGTGCGCTCGATTCGCTGATCGACATCTATGTGCTGTGCCGCCTGATCGTGATAGGCAGCGGCTTCTTCCTGCAGCCTTCCGCGCCGCGCCTGCGCCTGCTGCGCATGAGCGATGCTTGGGCCGTTTTCGTGCAGCGCTGGATCGCGCGGATCGTCGCCGTGGTCGGCACAGGTTCGGCGATCGCTGAGATCGCGCAATCGCTCGGCCTGAACGACGCGGCGCATCTCGCGCTGATGAAGGTAGTCGCGCTCGCCGGCCACATCATGATCTCGATCCTGATCCTGCAATGCGCGAAGCCGGTCGGCGAATTGATCCGCAGGCGCTTCGCCGCGCGCGAATCGCTGCAAATGTTCGGCAATGCGCTCGCCGACGCATGGGCGTGGTTCGCCGTGTTCATCGTGATGGCGCTATGGTTCATCTGGGCGCTCGACGTGCAGAACGGCTATCACACCCTGCTGCATCTCGGCGGCATTACGCTGGCGATCCTGGTGGGCGCGCGGGTCATCGCGATCGTGATTTTCGGCGCCATGGCGCGGCTATTCAATGTACAGGGCGACGCCGAAGCGTCGCTCGTGCACCAGCATGCCTATCGCTACTACCCGCTGCTGCGGCGGGTTGTCTCGTGGATCATCTGCATCGTCACCGCACTCGCGCTGCTGCAGGTATGGGGCGTCGACGTGGGCGAGCTGTTCCAGGCCGGTTCGATCGGCCATCGGCTGGCTTCAGCGATGGTCACGATCGGTGTCGCTGCCGCGATCGCGCTGCTGGTGTGGGAAGGTGTCAACGTGTCGGTCGAAACGCGGCTGGACCGCTGGACCACCAGCGGCGACCTGGTGCGCGCCGCGCGTCTGCGCACACTCCTGCCGATGCTGCGCAGCGCGCTCTTCTGTGTGATCGCACTAGTCGTCGTGCTCACTGGCCTGAGCGAACTCGGCGTGAACATCGGGCCGCTGCTGGCGGGCGCGAGTATCTTCGGCGTGGCGCTCGGCTTCGGTTCGCAAAAGCTGGTGCAGGATTTCATCACCGGCATGTTCCTGTTAATGGAAAACGCCATGCAGGTTGGCGACTGGGTCACGCTCGCGGGGGTGTCCGGCACGGTCGAGTATCTGTCGATCCGCACCGTGCGGTTGCGCGGTGGCGACGGCTCGCTCTACACCGTGCCGTTCAGTTCGGTCACAACGGTCAACAACACCAATCGCGGGCTCGGCAATGCGGCGGTGAAGGTGAATATCGTGTTCGGCGAGGACGTCGATCTGGCGATCGACACGCTGAAGGAAATCGGCGCCGCGCTGCGCGAGGATGAGACGTTCAAGGACGGCATCCTGTCCGACTTCAGCTTCTGGGGCGTGGATGGAGTGGATGGCTCGGCGGTGACGCTGGCCGGCCAGATCCAATGTCGCGACAGCGCGCGCTGGGGTGTGCAGCGTGAATTCAACCGGCGCATTCTCGACCAGTTCAGCGCACGCGGCATCGAAATCGCCAACCCGCAACGGCATTTGCTGACGTGGGACCCGGAAAGCGTACCGGCCAAAGTCGAATCGAACGGCGCACCGAACGGCGCACCGAACGAGGCGCCCACGGCCGCACCAAAGGATAAACCGCCTTCAGCGACGTCCGCCAATGCTTCGCTGAAGGCAGCCGACGGGAAGGCCGACGCGCCGGTTGAAAATCAACTGCCCGTCGACCCTAAGCCGGCAGGCGGCCCAGGAACGCCAGCAAATCCTGGTTCAACTTCTCCGCATGAGTGAAGTA
Source organism: Paraburkholderia polaris (assembly GCF_012927345.1). Taxonomy (GTDB): domain Bacteria; phylum Pseudomonadota; class Gammaproteobacteria; order Burkholderiales; family Burkholderiaceae; genus Paraburkholderia; species Paraburkholderia polaris. The sequence goes on along the minus strand of NZ_JABBGJ010000051.1, from coordinate 52,853 downwards.
CAGGCCGTGGCCGGCGCCTTCGTAGATGTTCAGTGAAGCGCCTTCGATTAGCGCCGCAGTCGGCCGTCCGGTGAGTTCGAGCGGCGCCGAAGCGTCGCGGTCGCCATGCACGACCAGCGACGGCACCCGGACACGGGCCAGCTCCGCGCGGAAATCGGTGACGGTCTGGACACGGGCGAGTTCCAGCATGGCCTGATGCGAGGTTTGCAGCATCATGCGGATCGTCCAGTCGAGCGGCGCGCGCGACACGCCCGGGCCGAAGTAAGGTGCGGCATTGGCCTCGATCCAGTCCGGGAAGGAACGGCTCAGTGCGACACGGCCTTGCTCGAACAGTGCGGCGTCGATCCCGTTCGGGTTGTCTTCGGTTTTCAGCAGATACGGCGTGGCGGCGGGCGCGATGAACGCAATCCGGGCCACGCGTTCCGACCCATGCCGCGTCAGATAGCGCACCGCTTCGCCGCTCGCGATCGAATGCGTGACCAGCGTCACGTTGCTTAGATCGAGCGCGCTCAGCACGCTGTCGAGATCGTCGGCGAGCGTATCGAAGTCGTAGCCGCGCCCCGGATCGCTCGAACGGCCGTGGCCGCGGCGGTCATAGGCGATGCAACGGCAACCGAGGCGCGACAGCGGCTCCATCTGATAGGCCCACATGTCGGAGTTCAGCGTCCAGCCGGACAGAAACACGAGCGGCGTGCCGTGTCCCCAGTCGCGGTAAAAAAGGCGCGTGCGGTCGGCGGTGCGGAGGGTGTTGGGTTCGTCGGTGAGATACGGTGCGGTCGCGTTCATGGAAGCCTCTTTACCTTGGGTCGCTTGGGTCGGAATCGTTGTGCCGTGCCGCCACTTTGCCTGGTGGCGGTAGGTAGGTCGATTACCTGGGAGGTAAAGAGATGGGCTTGCGAGGCGTCGGTAAGCCGCTTATTGCACCTTTGTTGCACCCTTGTTGCGCGTGCCGACTGCACCTGCCGATTGCACCTGCCTATTGCACGTGCCACCAGCGCGGCAACAAGCGACGCACTTCCGGCCGCCGGTAGCGGTCGTCGATCAGATGCACGACACCCTGATCCTGCTCCGTGCGAATGACCCGGCCCGCGGCCTGCACGACCTTCTGCAAGCCCGGATACAGATACATGTAGTCGTAGCCGTTGCCGAACTTCGCCTCCATCGTGCGGCGCATCTGTTCGTTGACGTCGTTCATTTGCGGCAGGCCGAGCGTTGCGATGAAGGCGCCGATCAACTGCTGACCGACCAGATCGACGCCCTCGGAGAACGCGCCGCCTAACACCGCGAAGCCCACGCCCTGATTCATGGTGCGAAAGCGCGCGAGGAACGCGTCGCGCGCCGCCTCGTCCATGCCCGGTTCCTGCGCCCATACCGGCAGTTCCGGATAACGCTCGCGCATCAACGCCACCACCCGCTGCAGATACTCGAAGCTGCTCAGGAACCCAAGATAGTTGCCCGGCTGCGCTGCGTACTGCCTCGCGATCAGATCGACGATGGGCACGAGCGAACGTTCGCGGTCACGCCAGCGCGTCGATACATGCCCCGCCACACGCACCTGCAACTGCTCTGCGCGGAACGGACCTTCGACGTCGAGCCAGTTTGTCTGCTCAGGCAGACCGAGCGTGTCGCGATAGAAATGATGGGGATTGAGCGTGCCGGAAAACATCACCGTGGTGCGCGCAGCAGCGTAGCGGCCCGCGAGGAACGGTGCCGGGATCACGTTGCGCACGCATAACGTGGTGCTCGCTTTGTCGCGCGGCGCGTATCGATCCGTGGTGAGCGTGATGTCGAAAATCGAATGCTCGCCGAATTGCTCCGCCAGCGCGACGAAATGCATGGCGTCGAAGAAAAACCGCAGCGACGCTTCGTCGATTGAAAGCGGTGCTTCGGCGAGTTGATCCGTTACCGCGCCGATCAGATTCTGTGCGGCCGAAAGCAGTTTGCCGGGTACGTCGGCGTAGACCTGATAGGTGTCGGTCTGCGCGCGCCTGACGGCGTTCCATTCGCGCTGAAGCCGTTCAAGCGGCTTCTTCAACGTCGCAGGCGCGGTTTTGCGGGCGAGCCGGAATGCCGCCTGATCGAGCGAGGCGCTGTACATGCGCCGTGCCCGGTCGAGCAGGTTGTGCGCCTCGTCGACCAGCACGCCGACGCGCCACTGATTGATCTGCGTGAGCGCGTACAGCATCGCGCTGCTGTCGTAGTAGTAGTTGTAATCGCCGACCACCACGTCGGACCAGCGCGCCAGTTCCTGCGCGAGATAGTACGGGCAGACGTCGTGTTCAAGCGCCGCTTCGCGCACCGACGCCCGGTCAAGCCTCGGCCCGGCCAACGCCGTGCTGCGGGCCGCGTCGAGCCGGTCGTAGAAGCCGCGCGCGAGCGGACAGGACTCGCCGTTGCAGGCCTTGTCGGGATGCTCGCAGGCCTTGTCGCGCGCGACCAGTTCCAGCGTTCTGAGCGGCAACCGCGCAAGGGACGGCGCGACGCTTTGATGGAGCGTTTCGATCGCATCGAGGGCAAGCGCGCGGCCCGGCGTCTTTGCGGTGAGGAAGAACACGCGGTCGATCTGGTCCGACGCACACGCCTTGAGCAAGGGAAAAATCGTCGCCAGTGTCTTGCCGATGCCGGTCGGCGCCTGCGCCATCAACGGCTTGCCGTCACGCGCCGCGCGATACACCGACACCGCCAGCTCGCGCTGCCCGCTACGGAACTGGCCATGCGGAAACTGCAAGGCGCTGAGCGCGGCATTGCGCGCGGCGCGATGTGCTTCTTCCTGCTCGGCCCAATCGAGAAAGCGCTCGCATTGCTCGACGAAGAAAATCTCCAGCTCACGCGCGGTGTGCGTTTCGGTCAGCAACGTTTCCTTCTGACTGCCGATATCGAAGTAGACCAACGCGACCGTCAATTCGGCGAGCCCACGGGCGCGGCATAGCAGATGGCCGTATACCAGTGCCTGCGCCCAATGCAGCGTGCGGTGATTGGCGGGCATCCGTTCGAGCGCGCCACGATGGGTCTTGACCTCTTCCAGCCGGTTCGCCGCCGGGTCGTAACCGTCGGCGCGGCCACGCACGGTCAAACCACGATGCGTGCCGGTCAGCGTGATCTCGGTTTCGTAGCCGCTCGCGCGCCGCCCGGCGACCGTCACGTGGCCCGCCATGCCTTCCAGCGAAGTGGGCGCGGGCGTGAAGCGCAGATCCAGATCGCCGCGCCGCGCGGTGAATTCGCACATCGCCCGCACGGCGACCACGTAGGTCATGTTGTGACCTCTTTCGGAACCACGGCTCTAACCTCGGCGGTGGCGCCGTTCGGAACGACTGCCCTGATCTCAGCGCCATTCGGAATGACTGCACCGACCTCCGCGCCAACGCCGTTCGGAACGACTGCGCCGATCTCCGCGCTGGCGCCGTTCGGAATGACTGCCCTGATCTCCGCGCTGGCGCCGTTCGGAACGATTGCCCTGACCTCCGCGCTGGCCCCGTTCGGAACGACCGCCCTGATCTCCGCGCTGGCCTCGTTCGGAACCGCTGTCGTGCTCACTTCCACGACCTCTGCCGTCGCCCCAGTCTCGACTTCTGTCGGGACGTCGGACCCGGCGACGCCTTCATCGGCCCAGCGCACGTCGAGCACGCGCACCGGCATACCGTGCTGTGCACAGTATGCGAGCCAACGGATCTGGTTGTCCTGCAAGCGGTCGCCGGGACCCTTTACTTCGATCAACTCATAACGGCGCTCGGCCGGCCAGAAACGAATCAGGTCCGGCAGGCCCGAACGGTTCCCGCGGATGTCGCGCAGCAGCCGCTCGAACCATAGCTTCAGATGCGCAGCAGGCAGGCAATCGAGTGCCAACACGACCAGTTCGGGCGTCAGCAAGCCCCAGAATACGAACGGCGATTGCAGACCCGCCTTGCTTTGCAGGTGCCGCATAATCGTCTCGCGATAGGCACTGCTGTCGAGTTGCGCGAGACACGCGGCGAATTGTTCGGCGCGGCGCGCATAAAAATCCGGCGCATGCAGATCGGCCGGCCCGCGTTGGAACGGGTGGAAAAACGCGCCCGGTAGCGCCGCGAACACCGGCTCCCAGCACAGCAAGCCGAACAGCGAATTGATCAGCGCATTTTCGACGTAATGAACCGGTGCCGACTCGCAAGTCAAATGATCGCGTGCGACGTATTCCACAGGTTGCGGCGCCGCAGGTCTCGGCAACACCAATGTGTTGCGCTCGACTGGCCGTGCGGCAGGCACACGCGCCACCCGCTCGCCGCGCTTGCGCTGCAAACGAGGCAACATGCGTGCAACGCGCTGCGCCTCCTCCTCACTTTCAGGCCCGGCGGCGGCTTGCGAAGCGAGGACGAAGGCTTCGTCGAATCTTTCGCTGCGCTCCAGCACACGCAAGCGCCGATGGCGCGCGCCGGGCCACGCGCAACGTTCGTAGACTGCAAGTGCGGTGGGCCAGTTCTGTTGACGCTCGCAGTACTGGCCAATACGAAACAGCAGTTTCGCGCGACGTGTTTCGAGCCAGGGGTTCGAGGTTTCGATCGCGGCGATCACGGCGACGAGTTCGTCGATCGCCTCAGCTTCCGAGTCGCCTGCGGGCAGCCAGTCGAGCGCGCCGCGGCACGCGTGCAACGCCAGGTACACGTCCACGTCCGCGCGTTGCTGGAATGCGCGCGACGACGGAGCGAATGCAACCTTCTCGTACTGGAACACGCCGAGATCGGCAAGCACGAACTCCGACCATTCCTGCTGCAGATTGCCGAAGAACATCAGGCGCAGACGCTCGCAGAGCGGCGCGATGGCGACGTGGAAGACGCGGTCGGCGCTCTGCGGGTCCCAGACATGGTAGGGCCGCGCATCGTCATGCGTGATGCGCAAGGCGGCGAGCAGATCCGATTTGCGAGCGCTCTTGCGCATAAGGAGCCCGCCAAACATCTGCTGGAGTTCGGGGCGGGTTGCGAGGCCGAACAGTTCGTCGAGACTGAGATTTGGCGCGGCGTCGATCCAGCCGAGCGCGATTAGCGGCGCGGCGGCTTGCAGCGGACAACCGATCTCGTCGTAGCTCAGACGGCTCGCCCTGAAAAGCGTGCCCTTGCGCATCAGCAGGCGCACCAGCAACGCGCGCGACGCCCGAGGCAAGCCGCGAAATTCGTTGAGAAAGTGGCGCTCATCCGGCCCGAACACGTCATCGTAGCGCTCGGCAAGCCAGGCCAGCGCGCGCTCAAAATTCAGCAGGTAGTACAACGCCCAAGGCGGCGAGTTCGCCCCTGGCGGAGCGAAAGGCATCTCGAAGGAAGCTACGGTAGGCGCGTCAGAAAGCATCAGTCAGCAACGAGCAATCACAGAGGGCTGTATGTTTATACAGTAATGATAGCAAACGCCGCGCTTACGCTCACGATTTTGCGCACGACGCCGCGTATTGCGCGTTGACACGGGCCAGCGCCGCTCGCGACCGGCAAAGGCAGACGGCCGCCGCTTACGACCCACTAGCAGTCGCGGCCATGAAGAGGCGCCCGCGGAAGGCTTCCGTACCAGGACCTCCCTTGCTTATCTGGTTCGCCCCACCGGGAGAAGGAGATTCGGGTAATAGGTGATGTGCGAGTGGGTTGAAAACTGCCTCAACCGGCTGAGCGGCAACGCGGCCGGTGCGTCGCTCGTCTGCCCGATCGCCGCCAGTTGTCCATCCACATCCACTGACTGACTGGACGCAGGTGCAGCCTGAGACGCTGCCGGCGCGGCGCCGGCCCGTCCGGACGCCAGTTGCATGAAGACCGATCCCGTCGAATAGGAAAGCCATACACGGCGCCACCTCAGGAAGTCCATCCCCAACAGCATGTCCGAATCACTCAGCGCGGCATCGCCGACCTCGATAGGCGCGTTCCGCAAATTGGCCCTCCCCACCCTGAGGCTGTCGAAGCGATGCACATACACATGAATCGAGTTGCCCGCTACGCCCGTCCCCGACAATTGCCGATCGCTTGCGAGTGCGGCCTCGTCGACGTCGACCGCCTGCAGGGCGGCATGCTTGAGCAGCGAACGCGACGCGCCGGTATCGAGGACGGCCTTGATCGGACGGCCATTCAATGCGAGCGACAGGATAAAGCGATTGCGTGGCGTGGCGATCGGCGAGTAGGCATCGTAGTTGCCGACCCACGGCACAAAGCGGCCTGTGCATCCTTGAGCGGTATAGAGCGTCATGGTCTTCGCGGGGAAATCGAACTCGACGTCATACCGCGACAATATCCTGGCGCCGATCAGTCCGATTGGAACCGACGGCGCGGCACGTTCCGCCGCTGTCAACAGATTTGCGACCTCGACCCGCGTATTGGGCCACTCCTCTGTGCCGAATTTGAGTGAGGGCAGCACCCGCGGATACACCGAGCGGGTATCGCCCACACCACGTATTACATCGGCTTTCGACATGTCGGTCGACAAATGGAGCAAGTCGGCCGCCTCAGGCGTGAGCACCGTATCTTCCGCGCCCGAATCGACCACCATCAGGAACGTCTGGCCGCCGATATCGACGGGAACATGATAGTGCCCGCTGATTTCCGTCAACGGCAGCGTCGCGTCCTTAGTCAGATGACAGTTGTTGTCGGGCTGGGTGGTCGCGATTTGCGCCCTGGCTTGCGCGCAAGCCAGCATGACGCTAGCCGCACAGATCGCGACTCGTAGACTGTTTCGCATAGCAAAGAGTTGAGATGGAGGGTTTGTTTCATTGCAAGTCGTCATTGCCGAGATGACCCAGACTGCCGGCGAGTCGCAAGCGAGCCGCGCGCCAGTCGGCCAGCGCTTGCACGCGCTGTTGCTGCGCGTTGGCCAGCGCAGTCTGTGCGTTGAGCAGTTCCAGGATGTTGCCGACGCCTGCCTGATAGCGATGTTGCGCCGCCGTGAACGAGCGCTGCGCGATATCTAGCAGCGTCGCGCTGTCCTTGACACTGTCAGTCGAGGTTTGCACCGCCTGATAGCTGTTCCACACCTCCAGTCCGACCTGCTGGCGCGAGTCTTACATCGCCTTGGCTCGCTGTTCCGTTCTTGTAGGCCACCAGCGTTTGCATAAAAGTCGTCCAAGCCCCGATGGCTGAGGCGACATTTGAAGTGGTTTGTACGACGGTCAAGTCAGACATTTATTCTCCCTTGGGCAACTGAAGCGGCAAATCAACCGCGAGGCGAAATCCAAAGGTGCTATCCCGGTCTTCGGGTTTAGCAGCCATCCGGCCGGCTGAGCGAACAGCAATCGGGATCGATGCCCAACTCGCACCCCGAAGTGAGCGAAACTGAAAATGATTAGGCATCCATTCCGGCACTGCCGGAGGCGGGTGGTATCCCACCTCAGGACAATCTGCAATCCATTGGTACGCATTGCCTAACATGTCGTATAAGCCCCAAGGATTTGGCCTGAACGATCCCACTGGGGCAGTCCAGACAAATCCGTCGTTGCAATCCGCGAGTGGCGCATTAGGATCCAGAATCCTCGCTGCCTGATCTCTCGCATTCTCATAGCGACATTGGTCCGCGTGGTTACTGCCCCAGTAGGCTTGCGTGATGGTGCCGCCCCTCGCGGCATACTCCCACTCTTCTTCTGTTGGCAGCCTGTACCTGTGGACAGCTGTTTTCGGTAGCTTCGTGTTAAGCCAAGCAATAAATTTTTCCGCGTCAAACCAGGATACGCAGACGACCGGGTCACGATCCGTCTGGCTGAACCCCGGATTTTTCCAGTCAGCGGACGGGTCGAAATACCACCGACCCTGTTTAAATACCCTGCATCCCTTTTCGTGGAATCCAGTTGCATCGACGAAAGTCTCGAACTGTTTCCTTGTCACGTCGAACTTCGCCAGTGCATAAGACTTCACATGCACCTCGTGCCTGGGCGTTTCATTGACGTATTTGAAGCGGTAGTCCTCGTTCTCGCCCTAGAACTCGTCCTCCGTTGCGCCCATCATGAACACTCCAGAAGGGAGAGCCACCATCTCGGAGCAGACGTCGCAATCACGAAAATGTGCAAGCGTATTTTCTGCCGCGCTAGCACTTGTAGTGATGGTCACCAAGCCAAACAACAGCAATGCGAGGAGCTTGATGCTCGAACATCCTCTGAAGCCGAACCTGGTTGAAAAAAAATCCTCGATAACATTAACATTCCGTAATTGCACCTTGGCGTGCACCTCATTGCGCCCATCCAAACTAACACGCTTAACCGTGCACGAATTAAAATTTTGCAGAAACGTTTTAATAATCAAAAATTCGCGCAATGCACGCGTACCGAATCCTGATTCCTAACATCACCGTTAATGTCATTCGCTTCTCGCCAGATCCTATCGAGCTCGACCGTCACAACCCATTTCAAACAAGGCCTTCTCCCAAAGGCCGCCATGCAACTCCATTGCCATTAAATATATACATACCAACCGGATAAATGTGTCGATTTCTGTCAAAAATTAATTCAAATTGCCTACAGTCTTTCAAAATCAATTCAAAACCAAGACTATTCTCAATAGCGAGGCCGCAGGATCAGACTGCTCTAAGCCAACATCAGAATTGAATAGATTTTGCAAGCGGATCAACGCGTCACGGTCCGAGTGCGAGGGAAGCAGCCACACGCGTTCAGTAAAAGCGGATATCCGGGAAACGCTACTAGACGATCAGTTGCTGACGGCGGAGCGAAAGAGAAGGATGACACACGAAGATTTTGCCACGTAATCCTGAACGGCATTTGCCCCTGCCCTTACGAGCGCTCACGCAAAAGCACGCCGCCGGCGGATCAGTCGACATATCCCGAACACTATTGACGACAAGGCAGGCGCACAGCGAACACGGTTTCTATCGCGTCGGACCAAGCCTTGATCCCCCCGTGGGCCCTGAAAATCCAGATCGACCCGACAGTCTGGATGCGCCGCCCGCAGCTGGTCAAGTTCATCGGTAAACAGTTGCTCCAGGCCGGCATCCGTCGGCGAGATAGTGATCCCCAAACCCAGTCTGGTTCGATTGAAATCAAGCAGCCGGCCATTCTGGCTGCGATCGCGTCCCGCACAATCCGTTGGAGACAGGCGCGTCTTGTGGGAGATCGAAGGCGTTGAGCGACTGCTTTCCAAGACGCCCACTAGATTCCTCGAGGTTCGGCCACCCACACCACCGTCAACGACCGCACCCCCTGCGCACCGCGAATCAGCACGCCTTCGATATCCGCAGTGGCCGAAGGGCCGGTGACCAGCGCCGCATAGCGTGCATCGCGAAAGTCGTCGCGACGGTACACGTCCTGCAAGCCGTCGAGCAACTGCGCCGGATCGAGCAGCACCACCAGATGCTGCACGATGTACCCCAGCGAGTTGACCACATACTCGCGCTCGCTGAACCACACCGAGCCGGTTTCAGCAACGCCGAAGCGCGCCCGCACCACGCCTACCTCGATATCCTGCAACGAAGCCGGTTCGGTTTCGGCCGTGATCGCACGCGTGCCGGGCACTTCCGGTGTGGCCGACGCCACCGACGCCACCTCACCGAACCGCTCACGGATCAGCGCAAGCACGTCGCCCGCAGCCGGCGCTTCGACACAGGTGCCGCCCATCGCCTGCAATGCCGTCGTGAAGCGCGCCCGCAAATCCCCGCCCACCGAAGTGAACATCGGCACATCAGGCCGTGGACGCGCCGGCGGCTGCGCCTCACGAACCTTCGCCAGAAAAGCTTCACGCGTTGCCATCGCCACCTCCACGATTCTTTTTGTACCAGGCATGAAAGGTCAGCTTCGGCGCCTCCGGCAACTCACGCTGCCGCCCCCAGATATTGAGCGGGTTATACAGCACGAAATTCGGCAGCCGCCGCAGCGCGCCGCCCATCGACGACACCGTCGCCCGATACAGCGTCGGGCTCGCGAGCAACCGCCCCGCCATTTTCAACACTTCCTGCTTCACGAACGGCACTTCATGGCGCTCGGCGATCACCGTGCGCCATTTGTAAATCTGCTCGTGAATATTGATCTTCACCGGACACACATTCGTGCAACTGCCGTTGAGCGTCGACGCGAACGGCAACGCGCTGTAACGCTTCAGATCGAAGGTAGGATTAATGATCGCGCCGATCGGGCCCGAATACGTGCCGCCATACGACAAGCCGCCACTGCGCCGGTACACGGGGCACGTATTCATACACGCGCCGCAGCGGATGCATTTGAGCGAATACCAGAAGTCCTCCATCGCGAGCCGCTCCGAGCGGCCGTGATCGACGAGGATGAAATGCATCTCGGTGCCCGGACGCGGCGCGCGAAAATGCGAGGTGTATTGCGTAATCGGCGAACCGAGCGCGCTGCGCGACAGCATGCGGATGAATACGCCAAGATCCGACACCTTCGGAATCAGCTTCTCGATACCGATCGACGCGATATGCAAGGGCGGCACATTCGCGGACAGGTCGGCATTACCTTCGTTAGTACACACGACGACCGTGCCCGTCTCCGCCACCGCGAAATTACAGCCCGTCATACCGGCCGTTTTCTCGCGCACGAAATACGGCCGCGTGTTCATCCGCTGGCTTTCCGCGAGATAGTGAATATCGCTGTTTTTCGGATCGGTGCCGATGGTGCGGCCGAACAGTTCGGCCACATCGGCACGCAATTTGTGGACTGCGGGCACCACCATATGGCTTGGGTCCTGATGATCGAGTTGCTGGATGCGCTCGCCGAGATCGGTCTCCATTACCGTGATGCCGCGCGGTTCGAGATACTCGCGCATCTTGCATTCGTCGGTGAGCATCGACTTGCTTTTGACGAGCGTGGTCATGCCGCGCTCGGACATGATCTTGTAGACCAGCGCATTGTGTTCTTCGGCCGTCGCGGCCCAATGCACCACGACGCCATTTGCTTCAGCCGCAGCGGCGAACTGTTCGAGGTAGTCGGACAGATGCGACAGCGTGTGTTCCTTGATGCCCGATGCCAGTTCGCGCAGCGTCTCCCATTCCGGAATGCCGTGCGCCTGGGCATCGCGCTTCTCACGCAAATCCCACAAACGCTTGTCGTGAAACGCGACGTGCTCCGTCTTCTTGATGAAAGCGCCCGCAGCTTTCGCGTGATCGATCCGGCTCATGCGCGTGCTCCGTTCAGGACCTGCGCGATATGGATGAAGCGTGCGTCGGCTTTCATCCGCTCCGCGCAGCCTTGCTGATGCATCAGGCACGACATGTCGCCCGATACGATGTACTCGGCGCCCGCGTTCAGATGATCGCGGACCTTGTCCTGCCCCATGCGTACCGACACCGGCTCTTCGGTCACCGAGAAGGTGCCGCCGAAACCGCAGCATTCATCCGGCCGTGACGGCTTGACGAATTCGATGCCTTTGACGCCTTCGAGCAAGGTGCGTGGCTTCGAAAACGGCGCCCCGGCAATCTCCGAGACCGACGCCTCCTTCAGATGCCGCAATGCGCTGCAACTGTTATGCAGGCCGACGCGATGCGGAAACTCGGCCCAAGGAAATTCGCGCGCGCCGAGCACGTCATGCAGAAACTCGACGAGTTCGTACGCATTGGCGCGAACCTTCCTGACTTCATCGGTCTGCTCGAGCGCGGTCAGATGCTCGCGCACGTGATGGATGCAACTCGCCGACGGCCCGACGATGTAGTCATAGCCGGCGAAGTTGCGCGCAAACACGCGCTCGGCGCCGGCCGCCTCGGTTTGCGCACCGCTGTTGGCCATCGGCTGGCCGCAGCAGGTTTGTTCCTGCGGATAGTCGACCTCGATGCCGAAGCGTTCGAGCAATTCGAGCGTGGCGATCCCCACTTCGGGATAGAACGCGTCGATGAAGCACGGGATAAACAGGGCGACTTTCATAAGCTCATTGAAAAGAAAAGCGGCCGGTGATTCACCTACTCTAGTGCGGAATCATGGCGGCGCAGGTTTTTCCTGCCGACAGTGTGCTTGCGGTCGGGCAGTAAGACTGGTCTTGTTGGTCTTACCACGAAATATAAGGAAGTCGCCGGACGGTGTCAACCGGAGGAAGTTTGGTAAAAACGGCTACGCAGGCCTCAGCGCGGGCATGGATGCGGCCGGTCCGCCGCTCGCGCGTGGGCAGGAGCGGCGCTCAGGTAGTCAGGAATTCGGGGGGGCGGACGGGAGATAAGGAAGACAGGAGATCAGGACGCCAGACGGGAGAGCGGCAAACTCAGGAAATCACGCTCGGCGAAGGTTTCGCCGCATCTTCCTTGTACATGTCGCGCACATAAGTCAGATGACGCTCGGACGCCTTGCGCGCCTTTTGCGCATCGCGTGCGATGACCGCGTCGTAAATGGCCTGATGCTGGCTCATCAACTGCTTTTCCATCGCCTCGTCGTAGTCGATCAGGCGATGGTACTGGCGCATGCCTTCGCGAATCAGCGTATGGATGCCGTGCATCACATGGGCGAGCGCGATGTTGTGCGTGGAGTCGGCGATGGCGAGGTGAAACGCAGCATCCAGTTCGGCGAGGTTCACGCGGTCTTGCGACTGGGAGCCGGCCTTCAATGCTTCGAACGCTTCGGTGATTTTCTGCAGATCGGCCGCGGTGGCGCGCTCCGCAGCGTACACCGTCGAAATCGATTCAAGACCCTGGCGCAGTTCGAGAATATCCGCACTGGTGCGCGGATTTTGCAGCAGCAGCTCGGCGAGCGGCTTGGAGATGATCGGTGCGGTGACGTCGACAACCGTGAAGCCGCCCCGTCCCGACGTTTCGATATAACCGTCCGCTTCCAGCCTGATCAGCGCTTCCCGCAACGACGGCCGCGACACACCGAGCTGCGTGGCCAGATCGCGCTCAGCCGGCAACCGGTCGCCCGGCATCAGCGCGCCGTCCGAGATCAGCTGCTTGATCTGGTCGGACACCACGTCGGAGAGTCGTTTGCGCGTGAAGGACTGGATCGGGAGAAATGGCATGAGCGGCGCGGGTGAAGCCTGGGTTGGTAAAGCCTGATTGGCGAAGCCGTGGACGACGGCATGGACGCACCTTCGAACGGCGCGCCAAAGTGCAGGAATTATACCGTTCAGCGACACGCCGCTGCTTACCACGCTAGCCCGCCCCCGCCGCATAGAAACTCGCCAGATCCCGCTTGAGCGCATGCAACGCGGCATCGTCCAGATAGATCATGTGGCCGGTGGGGTAGTAGGTGATCCGTACGTTGGCGCGCAGCGGTGCATCGACACCCAGATGCGCAAGCGCGTATTCGGTCGCATAGAACGGCGTGGCAAGGTCGAAATAGCCGTTTAGCGACATGACACGCAGGTGCGGATTCTGCCGCATCGCTTCAGCGAGATCGCCCGCCGCGTACGGCACGGTCAACTGCTCACCCCACCACTCACGATGTTTCCAATCCCACTGCTTCAACGCATCGTCGTTGAAAACGCGGTAGCGGTCGGCGGGCGTGAAGTGCAGGTCCTGCGCAAGATGCTGATGAAGCGCGGCGTCGAAAGCGCTCGACACACTACTCACCGATGCATCGAAATCGGGACGCTCGGACACGCCGTCATACTCGAGTCCTTCGAAACGGGCATCGTATCGGCCGACGCTGCGCGACTGATCGCGCAACAATTGATCGCGAAAGCGCGACGGATAGAGACGCAGGCGGCTTCGCTTCACGTACTCGGCGTCGAGCCCCGTGAACTGTGCGACGCGTGCGGCAATCTCGTCGCGCTGCGCGTCAGGCAACGCATCGCCCTGCGCGAGCGCCTGCGCATAGGGTCCACGTGCGAACGCGCGAGCCTCGTCGAGAAAGGCCGGCAGACTGGCCGGCTTTGGCGCGATCTTGTCGTGATACCACGCAGTGGCCGCGAAGCTCGGCAAATAGCTTTCGCTCTGGAAATCGGAGCCGGGTGAAAACGCCGCGGAATCGAGCACCGACGACATCAGGATCACGCCATTGAGCGCGATATTGTTCTGTCCCAGTTGATACGCGAGCATCGCGGCGCGCGCGGTGCCATACGATTCGCCGAGCAGATACTTCGGCGAATTCCAGCGCTGGTTCACCGTCAGATAGCGGTCGATGAACTGCGAAAACGCGCCGAGGTCCTGATCGACGCCCCAGAAGTCCTTCCCCGTGCCATGTCCAACGACTCTCGACAAGCCCGCACCCACGGCATCGATAAAGACCAGATCGGTGGCGTCGAGCAGGCTATCGGGGTTGTCGTCCAGCACATACGGCGCGGGCGGCGTGATCGCGGGACTCGCCGTGCGCACCCGCTTTGGCCCGAACGAGCCGATCATCAGGAATACGCTGCCCGCACCCGGTCCGCCGTTGAAGAGGAATGTGACGGGGCGCGTCCCGGGCGCCTTGGTGGCGACTGTATAGGCGACGTAGAAAACGCTCGCATTGGCGTGGCCGGTCTTGTCACGCAGCAGCAGGTTGCCGGCCGTTGCCGTGTAGTCGAGCTTGCGGCCGTCGAGCCGGATCGAATGCTGGGTGACCGCGCCGCTTTCCGGCGGAATGGGGATTGCCGCGGTCTCGGGCTTGGCAGTGTGCTGCGGGCTATCTTGCGCATCGCTCTGGCTGGCGGCGGCAACCCGTGGCGGACGGCCGGTACGCGAAGGATTTGCGCGCGGCTCCTTGACTGGCTGGCCGTTCGCATCGACGGCCTGAGTAGCAGTCTCTGCCTGAGCGCTGGGCACGCTGGGCACACCCACCGAACTGGCCGGCGGCGTGGCCGTTTCCGTGCTGGCGGCCGCAGCGGATGAGTCGTCCAGTTCGGCCGCCGCGCACAGCTGGCTGAACGTGGCGATGACGGCAAGGACCAGTGCCATCGCCACCAGAGCGGCCGCCATGGATCCTGCCATCAGTGAGCGGCGCAACGAGAGGTAGAAGCGAAGGGCCATGGGGTTTCCGGCTGCGAGTCGATAGGCGTCGATGTCCCGATTGTCCAGGTTAAGACGAACCAGGCGACCGATTCTTGACGCAAGCATCAAAGACGTCAATCGAAAACTGGCTCTAACACGCGCTTCTCCCAAGCCGCATCGTTTCATGGAGGAAAACGAAAGCAATACGAAATACTTAAGAAAGCCGCTCCGCTATCGTGACGCCGCGCGGGCTTTGCCTCACGTTCGCGATTCGGGCGGCTTGCTTTGGCCCACCTTTCTTTGCCGCGCGGCATCCTGCTCTATGTCGCTTTTGGGGCCAAAGGAAAGTAGGTGCCGCCCTCCCTCAATGAGCCGACGCAGTGGCCGTCATCGTCACTACTGGCCGGGCATCGAGCGACGCTCGCGCTTTGCCAGCCTGCTCGGCCGTAACAGCGTCTGCCGCATTGCCCCAACTATTGCGCACATAAGTCGCCACCGCCGCGACTTCGGCATCGGACAGCTTCCAGCTGAAGTTGGGCATGGCCGCCCCAGTCGGATTGCTTTCGGTCACCGCCCCACGGCTGCCGATCAGGATCGTCCGCAACAGGTTTGCGGGGTTAGGCTGCTGCACGCCCGCGCTGGCACTGAGCGACGACACCATCGCCGGCACGCCGGTACCGTTCGATCGATGGCAAGCCGCACAGTTGTCCAGGAACACCTGTCGCCCCAGACGCATCGACTCACTTCCGGCGTCGAGTGCTGCAGGCACAGTCTTATCCGACCCTGGAAAGCCCTTCAGATACACCCCGATCGCCCGCAGATCCGCTTGCGTCAAATACTGCGTCGAGTTGGTGACGGCCTCGGCCATCGGCCCCGACGCCACCGAACGATCATTACCACCGTTCTTCAGATAGGCCGCGATATCGTCAACCGACCAGCCACCCAGCCCCACATGCGCATTGCCGCTGATTTCCGGCGCATACCAGCCTTGCAATTCACCGCCCTGCAACGCAGCACCGTCGCCGCCCAGGAAGTTCTTCGGCGTATGGCAGGACGCGCAATGCCCGAGCCCTTGCACCAGATATGCACCGCGATTCCACTCCACCGATTGCGTCGAATCGGCCTTGAACGGGGTTTTGTCGAAGAACAGCAGATTCCAGCCGAACATCAGCAAACGGATGTTGAACGGGAACGGCAACTGGTTGGCGTCGACCTTGTTGTTCACTGCGGGCACGGTGTCCAGATAGGCCTTGATGTCACGCAGATCCTGATCGCTAACCTTCGCGTACGCGGTGTACGGCATCGCCGGATACAGATATTCGCCGTGCTTGCCGACGCCCTGCTTCACCGCGCGAATGAACTCGGCCTCGCTCCAGTCGCCGATACCGGTTTGCTTGTCCGGCGTGATATTGCTCGCGACGATCTTGCCGAACGGTGTGTCGATCGCGAGACCACCCGCGAACGGCTGGCCGCCTTGCGCGGTGTGACACGCGATACAGTCGCCGGCCCGCGCCAGATAGCGGCCGCGCTCGACCGCCTCGGCAGCCGGGCCTGCGGCCGCCACCGGGCTATGCACCACCTGCGCCGGCGCATCCTGGGCCTGCGCGCGATGCTGCACGCCGAACCACGCGGCCGTGCTCGCACAGGCAAGCGCCACAATCCCCAACAACGATTTTGTGCGCATGCTCAGGTCCTCACCAGCGGGCCAGGTGACTTCAGGTACTGCGTTCTGATCGCTTCAGCGGCCCACAGCGTGAGCGCGGCGACGGTGCCGGTCGGGTTGTAGCCGCCGTTGTTGGCGAATGCCGATGCGCCGACCACGAAGGTGTTGTGCACATCCCAGCTCTGCAAATAGCGGTTCAATGCGCTCGTCTTTGGGTCGTCGCCCATCACGGCGCCGCCGGTGGTGTGCGAGGACAGATTGTCCATCGGCGAGAACGGCTTCGCGGTGGGCTCGGAGCGCACCACGGTTTTCGCGCCCATTGCATGACCGATTTCTTCGGAGCGGTCAGCCATGAATTTCGCCGAGCGCTTGTCGTTTTCGTTCCAGTCGAAGGTCACGCGCAAGAGCGGTCGGCCGAAACGATCCTTATAGGTTGGATCGAGATCGAGGAACACGTCGCGATGCGGGTAGCTGTTGCCCATGCAATAAATCGAGTTGTAGTTCTGGTAACTCTCTTTGTAGGCCTTCTTCCAGGCGCTGCCCCAGCGCGGCGTGCCGGGCGGCACGCCATTGGCCAGACCGATCGGACGGCCGTTGGTGGAGTGCACGAGCGCCACGCCACCGCCGATGAAATCGTGGTTGCTGTGATCGAAGTTGTCGCCGTTGAAGTCGTCTACGGCTTGCGCGAGTGCGCCCGCGCCGATGAACGGATTCAGACGCTGACCTTCGAAGAAAATCGATGCGCCCGCAATCGTCTGATACGCGTAATTGCGCCCCACCACCCCTTCGCCGCGCGCATGGTCGTAGGGCTGACCGATGCCCGAAAGCAGCATCAGGCGTACGTTGTCCATCTGATACGCGGCGATCACGACGATGTCCGCCGGCTGCTCCCACTCGTTGTTGTCTTCGTCGACGAAGGTCACGCCCGTGGCTGTTTTCTTGTCATCGGCGAGATTCACGCGCAGCACTTCAGCCTGCGGGATGACGCTGAAGTTCTTACGCTGCATCAGCGCCGGCATGATGCACGCTTGCGGACTGCTCTTCGACCAGTTGCCGCAGCCGAAGAACTCGCAATACCCGCAGTACGTGCACGGCGCCATATGCACGCCGAGCGGATTCACATACGCACCCGAGGTGTTGCCCGCGGGCACGGCGAACGGATGCAGGCCGAGATCGCGGGTAGCCTTGTCGAACATCATGGCGACTTGCGTGCGTTCCAGCGGCGGCAGCGGATAGTCGCGCGAACGCGGACCTTCGAATGGATTGCCGCCCGGCTGGATCTTGCCCTGGATGTTGCCCGCGCGGCCCGACGTGCCGGCGAGCCGTTCGAACTTGTCGTAATACGCCTCCAGGTCGCCGTAGGTCACGCCCCAGTCCTGCACGGTCAAACCGTCGAGCAGTTTGTTCGCGCCGTAGCGTTCGATCGTATGGCTCTTCGTGATGAAGTCGGTCGGCAGAAAGCGCCATGTCATGCCGTTCCAGTGCGTGCCCGCGCCGCCCACGCCGATGCCGAACTGGTAGGTGTTCCAGTCGCGCAGCGGCAGCGCGGTTTGCTCGACGGTGTTGCGAAACGTGAGCGTTTCGATTGCGGGCGGCTGCATCAGCGAGCGGCGTGTCGCGAAACGCAGTTCATCGGTGTCGATGGTGGTCGGGAAGTCGCTCGACGTGTCGCGCCACGCGCCACGTTCGATCGCCACCACGTTCAGGCCCGCCTGGGTCAATTCGTTGGCCATCAGCGAACCTGACCAGCCGAGTCCGACGATGACCGCGTCCACTTTGGCGCGTTTCTGTGCCATCCAGATTCTCCAGGTTTCAGTGATCAATGCGCGGGCGCGCGGGCTTGCCGTTCGCGCCCGCAAGGCACGGCGTGCGCCGTGCTGTGGGAACCGCGCCGCCTGTTCGCGGCACGCTTGGGTGTTGTGTTCTCGTGGGCGTTCTTCCGCCGCGAATCAGCTCTTGCCGCCGATCAGGCTGATTGGAATCACCTTGAGGTCTTCACCGCGCCGGCCGATCACGTCGCGAAAGTCGTACTGCGCGCCGGGAAAGCCGAGCATTTTCCAGCCCGCCATCTCCTTGTTGCCGCCGTAGACCGGATCGGCAAAGAAGCCTTCGCGGACGTTCTGCAGCATCATGTTGAAGAAGGCCACGCCGTCGACGTTGTCGAACTTGAGCTGGCCGGCTTCGATCTGCTGAAGCAATGTGTCCTGCTGTGCGGCGTCGAGCGCGTGAAACGGCTTGCCTTGCGCGCTCTGACAATGCTGCGCGAGCGCATTCAGGCCGGCCCGATAGCGCTCGGCCGGGGTCTGGCTGAACTGCGGCCCTTGTTGCGGGGTGCCTGGCGTGACCGGGCCGCTGCGGTATTGGGTCGTCGCGCGGCCGAAGTCGCCGCTCAATTGACGGTCGACAAACACGACGCAACCGGCTTCACGTCCCCCGATGCTCAGTTCGTCAGCGGGAATCAAACGATCGGCGATCGCCTCGACGGTGAGCGCTTCGTCCGCGGTGAAGAAGGTCCAGCCGCCTGCTATGACCGGCTGCGGCAAGACCGCAGGATCTTTACTCCATGGCATGCCGCCAAAAATCACCTTCACTTTCGCGACTGCCACACCGGCGACCAGCATCAGCATGGACGAAAGGAATTTCCGTCTCGACATATCGAACTCCTTGAACAAACGCCGTTACGAACAACGGCGCGCGCTGCATTTTAACTAAATAGTTAGTATACAGCGAGTCCTCACGTATGCGTCGCCGTGAAATTCGCTCTTACGATGGATGTGACAATGCCGCGGACGCCGTGTGGCAAAGGCCTGGCGGCGTCCGGCTGTTTTGAGTAAATCAGACGGCGTACGCGAATTACAACCGTGGGTTCAGGTGTTGATGCGCAATGATTGGACACCCGGCGTCGGTGCAAAACCGAGCGTCCGGGTGCGAAAAGATCTGTTTGCGGCCGAGGGCCTAACCCGCCGGCAATGCCCGATTCCGCAACGATAATCCGCTGACGAACGCGGCAATCCGTTCGCAGGCGTCGATCAGGCTCGCTTCGTCGACCACGAAACCCAACCGCACGAATCCATTCGCGGTCTCCCCGAAAGCGCTGGCGTCGAGCAGCGACACGCCTTGTGCGCGAAACAGTTGCCAGGTGAAATCGACCGTGTCGAGGCCCGTGCCGCTGACATCGACCATCATGAACATGCCGGCTTCGGGCAGCAGGCAACGCAAGCCCGGCACGCGGTGCAAGCGCTCGAACACGACGTCGCGGCGGCGCCGGTAAATCTCGCGCATCTCCGCGACGATTTGCGCTTTGTTCTGCAAGGCCGTCAATGCAGCCTGCTGGATGAAGCCCGGCAAGCCATAAAGCATCGCCAGCGCAAGCCGCCCCATATGCTCGATCAGCGTGGCAGGCCCGATCGCCCAGCCCACGCGCCACCCCGCCATTGCATGCGATTTCGACAGACTGCCGAGCGTCACCGTGCGCTCCGCCATGCCCGGCAACGCAGCGATGCTCACATGCTCGCGCTCGAAGGTGAGATCCGCATAGACCTCGTCGGATAGCACCCACAGGTCGTGCTTGCTGGCAAGCTGCGCAATGCGCTCGAGGTCGGCACGCGGCATCACCACGCCGGTCGGATTGCAGGGTGTAGCAAAGAAAATGGCCTGAGTGCGCGGCGTGATCGCCGCTTCGAGCGCGTCACAGTCGAGGTGAAACGCTCGCGCGGGATTGACCGGCACTGGCACGAGCGTGGCACCCGCAGCGCGCACGCAGGCCTCGTATGTGAGATACATCGGCTCGGGAACGATCACTTCGTCGCCCGCTTCCAGCAGGCACAGCGATGTCGCGAATACGCCGTTCTGCGCCCCCGCCGTCAGGATCACGTTGGCCGCGCTCACGTTGAAACCGGTGGTGCGCGTGTGTTCTTCGGCAATCGCCGCGCGCAGCGGCTCACGCCCCGACACTGCGCTGTAATGCGTATCGCCGCCGCGCAACGCCTCGATTGCGCGCTCGACGATCGGTGCGGGCGTCGCGAAGTCAGGATCGCCCACGCTCAATACGATCACGTCTTCGCCATTGGCAAGCGCCTGTTGAGCGACACGATGGATTTCCCACGCCGACGTGCGCCTGCCTTGCAAACGCTCGACCAGATTCGAGTACTTCATTGACTCACCCCGTTTCGACTTGAGCCGCCAATGTAATGGGGCACGCGCGAAACGTCCAGATACGAAAAAGAGTCGCGCGAGCAGTCAGTCTCGCGTGACTCTTCGATGAAGCCTTCGTTTTGATCGGGCGAAGCGCGCTTAAACCTGGCGGCGCAGTTCCGCCGGCGGCACTTTCATCAGATGGCGGTATTTCGCCACCGTGCGCCGCGCCACCAACACGCCCTGATCCGCGAGCATCTTGGCGAGCGTCACATCGGACAGCGGATCGCGCGTGTTCTCCGCGGCGATCATTTCCTTGAGCAGCGCACGTACGGCCGCGGCCGAACAGGTGCCGCCGCTTTCCGTGCCGAGCTCACGCGGGAAAAAGTGCTTGAACTCGAAAATGCCGCGCGGCGTGGCCATATATTTGTTGCCGGTCGCACGCGAGATGGTGGACTCGTGCAAACCGAGTTCCTCGGCCACATCGCGCAGCACCATCGGCTTGAGCGCGATTTCGCCGTACTGGAAGAAGGCCTTCTGATGCGCGACGATGCATTCGGCCACACGCTGAATCGTATCGAAGCGCTGCTGCGCATTGCGGATCAGCCAGCGCGCTTCCTGCAATTGCTGCGCGAGCGGCGAGCGGCTTGCGCCGGCCGACTGCGCGAACAACTCGGCATACATGCGATGGATGCGAGCGCGCGGCTGCACTGCCGGATTGATCGTCACCACCCATTTGTTGCGCACCTGACGCACGATCACGTCCGGCACCACGTAGTTGTCGTCGGTGCGGCCGTAGCTGTTGCCGGGCTTCGGGTCGAGCTTGCGCACCAGCGCGCACGCCACCCGCAGTTCCTCGGCGCTGCAGCCGATCTGCTTTTGCAGTTCGGCCTGTTCGCGGCGCGCGAGGCGTTCAAGATGATGTTCGACGATCTGCCGCGCCACATCGCGTCCCGGCGTCTCGGCAGGCAAGGCGTTGACCTGCAGCGACAGACACTCGGACAGCGAACGGGCGCCAAGACCAGGACGATCGAGCGACTGCACGAGGCGCAACGCCACGAGCAATTCTTCTTCTGTCAATTCGGGTTCGAGGTCGACGCTATCCGCGAGTTCGGAGAGTTCCTGCCGCAGATAGCCGTCGTCGTCGAGCGCCTCGATAATGAAGCGGGCTACCGCGCGATCACGGTCGTCGAGTCGATACAGACGCAGCGAGTCGTGCAACTGCTCGCGCAAGGTCGGTTGGGAGCGCGCCCATTCAGCGGGATCGCTACTGTCGGAGTCGCCGTTCTGGCGCATCGAACTACGGCTGCTGTAGTCGCCCGAAAAGTCGCCGGGCATGTCGTCCTGCCCCCCGCTTTCCATCGTGTCGCTGCCGCCGGTGTCCGTCTGTGCCGACTCAGGTTCGGCCGCGGCGACTGTGTCTGTGGCAGGCATCGCGCCGACGTCATCGCCAGGCGTTGTGGTGGCGAGCGCGACGTCTTCCGTGTCTGTCGAGTCGTATTCGAGGAACGGATTGGTGTCGAGCGCGGTGCGCAACTCCTGCTGGAACTCCAGAGACGACAACTGCAACAGACGCACTGACTGCTGTAGACGCGGCGTGAGTGCGAGAGACTGCCTTGCGCGTAGTTCAATTGACGGCATTGTAGTGAGGTCCCGTTAATAGCTGAGAAATGGTTACGTGGCCTCAACAGAGCAACTGTCATACCAGCTCGCCCAACATACTGTTTTTTTTGAGTTTTGCCTTTTCAGGCCCGCGGATTGCGCAGCCGGCAAATGCCATTTTTACAAGGACACGGCAATTTCCGGTTGTGGGCCTTGCCGGCCGCCGCACGGCGCGCTGGACATACCCGCCCTGCTATTCATCAGCCTAAATGCCTATGCCGTCAAGGCTTTTCCCGGCATCGAGCGCCTGTCCGGCGTACCGGGCACATACCTTGCGAATCAGCACCATGTGGACGGACGTTGGTCTTTGCGCCGGATCGGTTGCCCGGTCGCGCCTTATAGCTATAGCGAGGCAAACACGAGGCAAACGAAACGTATGCATAGGCCGTCGTCCGGCGTCGATAACGGGCCCTGACGGAACCGTAGCGGCAGCGACCCCACGCGAGTCATCAACGGTTTCGACCGCGATCGACCGCAGGCAACAAGACCGCATCTTTCATCAACACCCGAAGGAGAAACCATGAAGACCATCCAACTTTTGAAGACCGCAGGCAGCATCGCTTGTGTCGCATTCGCACTGAACGCTACGGCGCAGACCAGCGCTTCGGCCCCGTCGGCATCATCCGAAACCATCGGCCAGCACGTCGACGACGGCACGATTACCACTAAGGCCAAGGCCGAACTGCTCAGCGCGAAGAACGTCAAGTCGACCCATATTCACGTAAAGACCCGCAAGGGCGTGGTGTGGCTCACGGGTTCGGTTCCGTCCGCTGACGACAAGGCCGCAGCTGGAGAAGTCGTGAAAGGCGTCGATGGCGTCTCGAGCGTGAGGAACCATCTGAAAATCGTGGCGGAATAAAAGCGGGTGATCTGATAGAAGGGAGCCGGCTCCGGCCGGCTCTTCCTATTGGGACAACCGCCGGTACAGCGGTCCAACGTTTGACAGCAAATGAAAAGCCGTCCGCATTGCGGGCGGCTTTTTCATGCATGGTTGCTTTTGCCACTGCACCACCTTTGCCACTGCGCTAGTGATCTAGTGCCTCACCAGATGCCTCCCCCACCGCCCTGTTCCACCGCCCGCGGCAACCGGGGCTCCAGGAGCGCCGGCGGCCGGGTCAAGACGACTACGCGACTACGCAGCTGGCAATTACGGCTTGGCCGCGGCGTACTGATCGCGCAGATCGCGCACGCGGTCGTGATTTTGCAGCACGCCTTGATACTGGCGCTCGACAATCGCGCGCACGTCCAGCGGCAATTCCTTCTCAAGCGCGTCGTGGTAACGCTTCTTCGCGACGTCTTCGCCCTTTTCGCATTCGGCCAGGATGTCGTGGTCGCTGCGATCCGTCACGGCCGACTTCACGTCGACCCAGCCACGATGCAACGCACCGCTCATACTGCCGCCAGTTTCAGGCTTGCCGCCCAAAGCTTGAACCGCATCCTGCAATTCGCGCGCGCCGCGCGTGCAGTCTTCGGCGCGCGACAGAAACAGCGTTTTCAGCTGCGCGTCGTGCGCATCCTCAGCTGCCTTGCGAAAGCCCTTCTCGCCATCCTTCGACGTTTCGACCAGATCGTTCAGCACGGAAACAACGTTCGTAGCCATTCAATACCTCCAGGGGTTTCGTTAATCGTGGAATCCGCCGCTACGCGCCTCCGAGTAGCAGCGGGGTTCATATGTGTATGCGCATGAGCCATGCCCGGCGCGCGTGGCCGCGGACATCCTGTCGAACGGCGCTAGCAAGTGTCGACAAGCGCTGGCAATCTTGCCAACGCACGTAAATGTTGCCCGCCCGAGCGTCTCTCCATCGACCTGAGACTGCTGCCCAGCGGACTTCTACCGGATGGCACGCAGGTTGCTTAATACATTCCGCCCGCACCGCACAATCCAGTGAACAAACACACTGCAAGACGTGCCAAGGAATTGAAAACAATGGGCAGGCAATAACGACAGGGAGTATCGCCATGAAGATCAGGAGCGCAGAATATCTAGCCGCGATCGCGATCGTCACATCGGCTGCAGTGCTGCAGATTCGCGAACATATGCAGCCGCAGGAGGCGCCGGTTGCGAGTGCGCAAGCCGCGTCGTCCTGCGGCGTCAGGCATGATGGTTTGGTACCTGCTGCTTGCGAGGCTACCCGCGATGAGGGCCAGGTTGATCGTGCGCCGCAGCCGCAACACAATAGGCCGCGCATCTGGGTTTGAGCCTGCGAATCTGAAGGCATGGCAAGACGAGACGTTACCGGTCGGTTAAGCCCTGCGGTGCGCGCCGTCCCGAATGAAATGCAAAACGGCCCGACATTTGTCGGGCCGTTTTGTTGTTTACCGCGTCTACCTTCAAACGAAAGCGCTCACCTCGCTCAGGCATGCTTCTCGCTGAATTCGTTGAGCGGCTCGGGCGTTTTGAGCGGATCGAAGTCGGCCCAGCGCCCTTGCTGCCAGCGTCCGCTCGCGCGTTCGATTGCCAGGCCCCCTGCTTCGCGCAATACGCGAGCAGCGTCGAACTGATTGTCGGGAGACACATGCACGGCAACCAGCACGCCGGAATCACGCATTTCTTGATGAAATGGTAAATGGTGGCCGACCATGCCGCCTTCGCGCGTGCGCGCCATCGCCCCAACCAGCGAGCCGACGTACGCGCCGACGCCGGCCGCGATCAGCGAGACGATAATCGGCGCCGCAAACGCCGCAAATATCGCTACGCCGACCACCGCACCCGCTACCGCGCCGATGGTGACGCCCATTCCTGCGCCTTTCGGCGCTTCCCTCGCGCCCGCGTCGGTGCCGACATCGCCGCCGATCGGATAGCGCGCGTGCTGGCCGCGCGGATTGACAAAAAACAGCGTGACGTCTTCTTCGACGAAACCTGCGTTGAAGAGCTTTTGCGCCGCGTCTTCAGCGGCGGGGAAAGTCGTAAACCGTGCTGCGACGATGAGTGACATAAGGCCTCCTGGCATCGTTGAATCGCGTTTTTGGGGACGGTGACGCCGCACAGCGTCGCGTTAAAACTACGCGCAGACGGTAGGCACGTGCCCGGACTATGCGGCGCCGCCGTGATCGGGTTCCATGCCTTCCACTCTGAACAGTCCACTATGCAACAGTACGCCATCGCCGTCGTTCTGGTCGAGTGCTTCCGCGCAAACCGAACGGATGCGGTTGCGCCCCTTGTCGAAAGCGGCCATCAGCGTAGATTCGAGCGCGGAATCGGCGCCGAAATGATCTTCCAGCGCCTCCGCGGTGATCGCGCACACAACCGCTTCGCCGTCGACACGCGCCATGAAGCGCACGGTCAGGTTCGTTCCGTCGAAGAACGGCTTGTCGTCGGAAAAGGTGATGTGCATAAGGGAATCCTCATAGGCCGGCCGCGGCAGGGTCGCGTTCATGACGAACCCTTCATTGCGCCGGCGAGTTGTTGCGCCATCGCGAGGTGATGCTTGATGGTCGGCAACGCATGTGTGGCCGTCGCCTTCAGTTGCGAGTCGGTGCCGCTCTGGCTCTCCTGCTGGAACAGGTCAACGGCGCGCTGGTGCGCTTCCACCCCGATCTGCTCGACATAGGCCTGGTCGAACTCGCGGCCCTTGAGCGTCTGCAGTTTGCCGACCAGCGCGGAATCGGCGGACGGCGCCGTGGCAAGCCCCTTCTTCGCGGCGAGTGCGGCCATGCCACGCGAGAGTTTCGTATGGTCAGTAATCATTTGCTGCGCGAATTTCTTGACGTGTGGATCGCTCGAATTCTTGAGCGCGATTTTGCTTGCCGCGATTTCAGTGGCGTCGGACTGCGAGGCATCCTGCACGAACTGCTGGTCCGCGGGCGAGAGCGTCGTGCCGCTCACCGGCGCATCGCTCGCGGGGGCGTCACTGGCTTGCGCGTACGCCGCGCCGATCGACGCTGCGCCAAGCCCCAGCGCAACCGTCATCACTTGTAGGGAATATCGGAATTTCATACATTTTCTCCCTGGTCGACACATCCACCGCAGCGGATAGAACGACGAGGCACAGCATTTCAAAACAGCTTCTGCGTGCCTCGTCAATTACGCTTCGCTTACTCAGCCTTGCGCTTCGACAATTGCGCAATCAGTGTTTTATTGAAAGCCGGAAGATCGTCGGGCTTGCGGCTGGTAATCAGATTGCCGTCCTCGACAACTTCCTGGTCCACCCACGTGCCGCCCGCATTGCGAATATCGTCTTGCAGACTCGGCCAACTCGTTACCGTGCGCCCCTTGATGATCCCTGCCGACACCGGCAGCCATGTCCCGTGGCAGATCACCGCGATCGGCTTCTTTGCACTGTCGGCGGCCTTGACGAAGGCCTGCGCCTGCGGCAGCAAACGGATGGCGTCCCCATTCACCACACCACCCGGCAGTACGACGGCGTCATAGTCGTTCGCGCTCGCCGTGTCGAAGGTCGAATCGACCTCGACGGCGTCACCCTTGTCGACATGTTTGAAACCCTGGATCTTGCCAGGCTTCGCTGAAATGACGTGTACCGTCGCACCTGCCTCAACCAGCGCGCGTTTCGGTTCGACCAGCTCGGCTTGTTCAAAGCCGTCCACCGCGAGTACCGCCACCTTGCAACCATTCAGCGTGTTAGCCATGCGCTTTCTCCTTCACGTTAGTGCAGGGACCGGGCGCACATTAAACGGCCCGCCCCTTTGATACGTCCCGATACGTCCCAAATCAGCAAAAGACGTGCCTATGTCTGACGGCCTTGCTAGAGACCCTGCGGATCGTCGTCGAGGCCGTCGTCATCGGCTGCCAGCGGATCGACAATGCGGTCGGGTTCGATATCTCCGTTTTCGACGAGCGTCGAGTCGCCGTCAGCAGCGGCTCGCTCGCCTGTACCGGCGCGATCGGTATCGCTGCCGAGCTCGGTGTCGCCGGTTTCGAGCGCGTGGTTGTCCAGTTCTGAATCAATATCGAATTCGTGGCGCTTCGCACCGGCGACATCGCTACCGCTATCGGACGAATCACTCGGGCCCAACGCGCCCGTTGTGCCTGAGGTTTGTTTGACTACCTGTTGCGGCTCTTCATCGGGATTCAGCGTGCTGCTCATGGCGCTCTCCTTGGTTTATCCAGTGCTCACAGTGAGCATTCGCAAGGACTGTTCCGCTTGCGCACCACAAGCCGCGCGGCCACGTCCGGCGCTGGGCATCGCCTTTGCTTGCAGGGAAACACCGGCGCAAACCGCACCGCCTGCTTGAAACTTCTACCTGCGACGATGGCTGCCACGACCACCCCGCTTCAACGCCGCCCCGAACGCCCTGACAACAGCGCGCCGCAAGCGGCGCCCGCTGTCATGCCGCCAGGTTTGCGACACGCCGACGACACGAAACCCGGCTATACGCGCAAGCGTGAAAAAGACGGCTTCGTGTACGTCGATCTGACCGGCAAGCGCATCGACGACGAAGATGAAATCAAACGCATCAATGCGCTCGCTATTCCGCCTGCTTACGAAGACGTCTGGATCTGTCCCGACCCGCGTGGTCATATCCAGGCGACGGGCCGCGACGCACGCGGCCGCAAGCAATACCGGTATCACCCGCGCTGGCGCGAGACGCGCGACGCCGATAAATACGAACGCATGGCGGAGTTCGGGCGTGCGTTGCCGAAGATCCGCGCCCGCGTCGCACGCGATCTGAAACTGCCGGGCATGCCCTGCGACAAGGTGATCGCCGCGATCGTGCAGTTGCTCGACACCACGCTGATTCGCATCGGCAGTGTGGAATACGCGCGCGAGAACCAGTCGTACGGTTTGACGACGCTGCGCAAGAAACATATGAAGATCGAAGCCGGCCAGTTGCGCTTCAGGTTTCGCGGCAAGAGCGGCATCGAGCACGACGTGACTGTGGACAATCCGCGCATCAAACGCATCGTGCGCCGTTGCGCCGAACTGCCGGGCCACGACCTGTTCCAGTATCTCGACGAAGACGGCACGCGCCGCACGGTTGGTTCGGCCGACATCAACGATTACCTGCGCCGTGCGAGCGATGCCGACTTCACCGCGAAAGACTATCGAACGTGGGCCGGCAGCGTCTATGCGCTGGCCGCGCTGCGGCGGCTGGTGTGCAGCAGTGCAACGGAAGCGCGCCGTCATATCGTTGCGACCGTTAAGGACGTGGCGGCGTTACTGCGCAATACGCCCGCAGTTTGCCGACGCTGCTACATCCACCCTGCGGTAATCAGTGCATTCGAGGCGGACGAGTTGCGAAGCTTGCCGCCCGGCCAGACACGCCGCGGGCTGAGAGTAGATGAAGTAGCATTTGCCGCGTTGCTCGCGTACGCGGAGAAACGTGCGGCGAAGCTGGCGCGCAAGGCTGGCGCCAAGGGCCGCAAGATGCGGGAGGCGGCGGTGAAAAATAGCATCGACGGCTCGCTGACCAGCCTGCTGAAAAAATCGCGCGTGGTGCGTAAAGAAGCCACGGCGAAGACCGATGCCAAGGCGGGTGCGCGAACTTCACGGCGGCCGGTCGCATCACGCGAGGCCGCGCCATTGCGCGACGCCAGACAGGCGGCTCGCGAGGCCAAACTGGCGGCGTCGAAAGAGATGGGCTGAAATCACCGCGCCGGGATTCACCTGCTGGCGGAATTCTGAAGCTGCAATCTTATCTTCCGCAATGCAAATGCACGCGCTATTACTTTGGATCCCAAACTGACTTATTGGCTGGCGCCGGAGGCTGTTGTGGCCGCACCCGCCGTACTCGCCGCGTCTGCGGCAGCAGCCGCCGCGCCACTACTCGTATCAGCAGTGCTGCCGGTTGCCGCGTCGCCATTCATCACGCCACTGCTGGCTAGTGCGGAACTGGCGGCGGTGGACGTATCCGCGCTGCCGTTGTCGGAGCGTTTGCAGCCAGAAGCCGCGCTCAATAACACCATTGCGGCCACGATCAGCGCCTGCTTGCCCGCGCTCCTTCTGGATAGTTGTTTCATTACTCCCCTCCTTCACCGGTCAGCTCATAGTTCTGCAGAACCCGCCGTTCCTTTCAGCGAGGCCGTCCAAATGGATAGACAGCAAGGCCCATGCCCGGCGCTGCACTGCTCCACGTGGACGAAATAGTTTCAAACGATCAGCATCCTTTACGTACCGTTTAGGCTAGCTGCCTGAACAACACACCGCGCAAAGCACCGTGATTCCGCGCCACCACTGCTGCAGCGGCTCCGCGAAATCGGAGGAACGCCGGTTGCTCAGTTATCCCTACATCAAACCAGTAAGGGAGGAACACCATGGTCAACCAGACACAGACCCTAGGCGGCATGCGCCAGGACCAGGGCGCGCGTATTGTCGGCAAGGGCAGCGCGACCGCAGACGGTCCAGGCCCGGACGTGATGGCGGCAGGCACCCTCGACGGCAACAAGGTGATCAGCAGCGATGGCGAGGACATCGGCAAGGTGAAGGACATCATGCTCGACGTCGGCTCGGGTCGCATCGCGTATGCGGTGCTGTCGAGCGGCGGCTTTCTCGGCATCGGCGACAAGCTGCTGGCGATTCCGTGGAACGCACTGACACTCGATACGCAGCAGAAATGCTTCGTCCTCGATATGACAGCCGAGCGAGTGAAAAACGCCCCGGGGTTCGATAAGGATCACTGGCCGGCCATGGCCGACCAGACCTGGGCCACGTCCGTCCATCAGTACTACGGAAGCGAGCCCTACTGGGGACGTGACCGGTACGATCGACGCGACGACCTGGGCGTCGGCGACATTCCGGCGGGTTCATCGGATGCACCGGAAGCGGGTGGGCTGAAGCTGTAGTCCACAGACAATGCGGGTAAATCTGGTTAGTTGATTGCGCCTTCGAGCCGCGCCCGCAGTAATGCGCCGGCATACCGCTAAAGCGGTAGCCGGCGCGTTTCACTTTGAGCAAGCGATTGACGAGGCGAATGCCCAAGCAAGCAAGTACGCAAGCTGGCAAGCAAAGTCATTGCGAGTACGACTCGATAAGGTAGGGAGGTGAAAGCATGGCCACCAGAAAAGCCGCCAGCAAATCGAAACGCCCGGTTAGCCGCGGTAAGTCAGGACGTCCTCCGCGTCAGCGGCATGCACAGGCGCACGCCGCGCAGCGCGCCAAAACAGCGAGCCAGAGCAGCGCGAAGCGTCCGCAAAAGTGGTCGCATCACGTGATGGAAACCAGCGATGCGATGGATCTCGAGCACGACATTTTCAAAACTGGCAGCGCGGAGTCGATCGCGAAATCGTTGAAGCAGTCTTCGACGCATAGTCGCCGTCGCAAGGGCACGCCGTTCCAGTCGGCGATGTCGATGCTGAACTTCTATATCAATCGCGCCGGCAGGAATCTGCCGAAGACGCGCCGCGACACCTTGCAACAGGCCAAACGCAAATTGCGTGAAGCGTTCGGACGCGCGCCTTGAAGCGACGCGGGTGACGCGTTCGGGCGCGGGCCCCTAACCGGCTGCGCATGCGTTGCTCGCATGCCGGCCCCACCCGGACACTCATGCACGAAACACTGTGGTTTCTCATCGTCGGAGCCGTGCTTGTTTTTATCGGCGTGGCAGCGACGACGTTGCAGCGGCTGCCCGTTAGTGCCGCCATGTTCTACCTCGCCATCGGGTACGCGCTCGGGCCACGCGGCTTGGACCTGTTGCGCCTCGATATCGTCGCCGATGCCCATCTGCTGCGAATCATCACCGAAGTCGCGCTGCTGGTCTCGCTGTTCGCCATCGGCCTGCGTTTGCGCCTCGGCATGCTGGAGAAGCTCTGGACCGTGCCGCTGCGTCTCGGCTTTCTCGCCATGCTGGCGACCATTGCGCTGCTCACGCTGTTCGGCGTGTATGTGTTGCAACTTGGCTGGGGGCCGTCCCTGCTGCTCGCGGCGATCCTGGCGCCAACCGATCCGGTGCTGGCCCACGACGTCCAGGTGCACAATCCCGGCGATCACGACCTGCTGCGCTTCGCGCTCTCCGGCGAAGGCGGCCTGAACGACGGCGTCGCACTTCCCTTCGCCATGCTCGGCCTTGCGATATGCGCGGCGCCCGCCTCTCAAGCCGGCGACGTGCTGACCTTCAGGCTCGTCGGCAGCATGGTATGGGGCGTGGTCGGTGCGATTGCGATCGGCAGCCTGCTCGGCTGGGCCACGACGCATGCGGTCACCTGGTTGCGTACGCGCCATGCGCAGGCGCTCGGTCTAGAGGGTTTCTTCGCGTTAGGGCTGATCGAACTCTCGTTCGGCGCTGCGCAACTCGTGCACACGTATGGCTTTCTGGCGGTGTTCGCCGCGGGCGTCGCGATGCGCCGCGTCGAACATCGTGCGAGCGGCGGCGTTTCGGCGCGCAAAGCGATCGGCACAGTCGATTCCGAAGACGTCGAGGCAACCGCGGCGAACCCAAGCAAAGCGCACGCGTATATGGCGGAGTCGGTGATGGGCTTCACGATCGAACTGGAACGCATCGCCGAGGTGGCGGTGATGGCGATGGTCGGCAATGTGCTCGCCACGCTGCAAGTGCCGCTTTTCACGTGGCAGACGGTCGCGCTCACGGTTGCGCTGTTCGTCTTCGTCCGGCCGGTATCGGTGGAGTTGTCATTGCTGGGGTCGAACGCGACGCATACGCAGCGGCGGTTGATGAGCTGGTTCGGCATCCGCGGCATCGGTTCGTTTTACTACCTTGCATACGCGCTCGAACAGGGCGCGGCGTCCGACGTCACGCCACTGGTGCCGCTCACGCTAGCGGTCGTCGCGGCTTCGGTCGTGGTTCATGGCGTCTCGGCTACGCCTCTGATGAACTGGTATCGCAGGCTGCGCAGCGGCCAACGCTAGAATACGAATCCTTCATGCTGCAACAGGCTCCGCCCCATTCGATGACCTCTCCCGACGATTCAAGACGTGAAGCGCGGACGAACGCCGCCAACTCGCTGTTTGCTTTTCTCAAGTCGCTGCCGCTGGGCGACCGGCTGGCTGAAGGCGGCGTGATGGCCGCGCAGGCGGTGGCCGGCGCAAGCCTCGCTTTCGCGATCGGCCGATGGTTGCATACCGAGCAGGCCTTCTGGGCCGCGATTACGGCGATCGCGGTGAGCCAGCATAGTTATATCGACACCCGCAATCTCTCGCGCGATCAGTTCATCGGCGCGATGGTCGGCGCCGTTTGCGGCCTCGTCGGCGCAACGTCCGGTGGCGGCAATCTCGCGGCTTACGCTGCCACGGTTGCCGTGGCCATCGTGATTTGCTGGGTCGTGAACGTGGGCAGCGCCGCGCGTCTAGGCGGCATTACCGCGACCATCATGCTGTTGGTGCCGGGCGTCGGTTCGCCGTGGGACAAGGCCCTGCTGCGCCTCGGCGAAGTCACCTTGGGCACGGTCTGCGCACTGCTGGTGACCTTGATCATGTCGTGGATCGAGAAGCGCTGGCTCGGCAGACCCGAGAAGGCCTAGCCGGCTTTCTGACCGTTTTCTTGCGGTTGACGCCGGTAACGTCCCGGCGTCACACCGACGCTCTGCTGAAACGCCTTGCCGAAAGCGGCTTCCGATTGATACCCCACTGCCTCACCGATCTCCGCGGCGCTACGCTGCGTGCGCAGCAGCAGATCGCACGCGATTGTCATGCGGATCTGCGTGAGAAAGTCCATCACCGTCATGCCCGCGCGCTCGTTGAAGTGGCGCGCATAGGTCGCGCGGGACATCGCCGCGAGCTCCCCAAGCTCCGCGATCGTCCACGCCCGCTCGGGGGCGCTCAGCATGCCTTGCACAGAGGCGCCGAGACGCGCATCGGCCAGCAGCGTCAAGACGCCCGGGGTCGATGCATTCTGTTCGCCATGCGCGCGCAAGGCCATCGCGAAGAGTGCGTGGCTCAATGCGGTGACGATCGCGAGCGCGCCGGGCTGACGTTGCTCGGCTTCGGCGCGCATCAGTGCAATCACCGTCTGCAACGCGCCGAGCGTTTGCACGCCAACCAGCGACACATGAAATGGATCGGGCAGCGCGTTGAGCAGCAACGCGGACGAGCCCGGTACGTAGACAAACCGGCCGCACAGAAGGTCGAGATCAGCGCAGGCGTCGCCACCGTCGTTGCGGCGCAATGGCAGCATGCCGTCATGACTCAACGTCAGCGGCGCGGTGGCAGCCGCCCGGCCAACATCGCGCACCCGATGCGCAGCGCCACGCGGAAACAGCACGAAATCCCCTGCGTGCAGTGCAACCTGCCCGCCACCCGCAGTCTCGACGACGCAAGTGCCGTCCAGCACCAGATGAAAAGGCGCAACACCCGCCTCCACCGGCGCATGATCAATGTCGAAGCCACCTGCGAGCAGGCAGCGCAAATCCAGGCTAGCTTGCGGCCGGGCAAGCTCGATCAGTCGGCTGAGCGTATCCATGAGACGATCGCGCTAAAAGTTGAGCGAATCGAGTATTCAGGATGTCGCTGCACAGCGCAATACTATGCCTCACGACACCGGCACCCGCCGGCTCGCTGCAAACAAAGGAGCACTGTCATGTTGAACTGGATCGATTACCGCAAGGAACTGTTCGGCCGCATCGGCGAGATCGCAAAACTTTCGCCGGATACCGTGAAGGCCTATCAAACGATGTCGAGCGCAGGCCAGAAGGCCGACCTGCTCGGCGCGAAGACGCGTGAGCTGATTTCGCTTGCGGTGGCCGTGACCGTGCGATGCGACGGCTGTATCACCGTGCACACTGCCGAAGCGCTGAAACACGGCGCAACTCGTGAAGAGATCGCCGAAGCACTGGGCGTGGCGGTTGCCGTGAATGCGGGCGCCGCCATGGTGTACTCGGCACGCACAATGGACGCCGTCGCCGCTTATCAGGCGGACAGTAAGCCGACGGCGTAAGGCACGCGGTGTCGCGAAGTAGCGGTGTGACGGCAGGTTACTTGCCCGGCGCACCGCGCCACCGCTCACCGACGACCTATCCCGCGTGCAACGGGAGCAGCACACGCCGCACCTTGCACCTACCCTTGCGCCGGATGACGCGCCTCTTCAAGCTGTTTGCGGCGCGCCTCGCCCTGGCGTTCCAGCATCCAGCCCGGGTACTCAGCCGGCAGCGTGCTGACCTGATCGAGCTTCGCCAGTTCGTCGGCGGTCAAGGTGACGCCGGTGGCGGCAATGTTGTCGTCGAGTTGCTCGATTTTCTTCGCCCCGACGATCACCGAGGTCACCACGCGTTGATGCAGCAGCCACGCGAGCGCGATCTGCGCCACAGAGGCCTTCTTCGCCTCCGCGATATCACGCATCACGTCGATGCAGTCATAAGCGCGCTCGCGATTGACCGGCGGAAAATCGAACGTCGTGCGACGGCTGCCTGCTTCGCCCTGCTGCTCGCGCCCATATTTGCCGCTTAGCAAGCCGCCCGCGAGCGGACTCCACACCATCAACCCAAGACCTTCGCTGCGCAGCATCGGCACGAGTTCGCGTTCGAGGTCGCGGCCCGCCAGCGTGTAATACGCCTGGAGCGTTTCAAAGCGCGCGAGGCCGAGGCGTTCCGAAATGCCCAGCGCCTTGACGATCTGCCACGCGGCCCAGTTCGACACGCCGACATAGCGCACATGGCCGTGCTGAACCAGCGTATCGAGCGCGCGCACGGTTTCTTCGATCGGCGTGGCCGGATCGAAACCGTGGATCTGATACAGGTCGACGTGATCGAGTTGCAGGCGCTTCAGGCTCGCCTTGACACCGTCGATGATGTGATAGCGCGAGGCTCCGCGTGCGTTCGGGAACGCTGCCATCGGGCCGAATACTTTGGTTGCGACCACAACTTTGTCGCGCGGCACTTTGAGGTTTTTAAGCGCCTGGCCCGTGATCTGTTCGGACACGCCCTCTGCGTAGACGTCGGCCGTGTCGATGAAATTGATGCCCGCGTCGAGCGCCCGGCCGACCAGCCGCTCCGCGTCCCCCTGCTGCAGATCGCCGATCTGCTTCCATATGCCCTCGCCACCGCCGAAGGTCATCGTGCCCAGGCACAGCTCTGAAACAAACACACCGGTACGGCCTAACTGGTTGTATCGCATCGTCGAGACTCCATCACGGATTCGTGGATCGTTGAGCCGTACAGAGTACTGCACCTCGCAAGTTTCGGCAGGACCCGGCGCAGGGCCTGGGCGGCCACTCGGCGAACGTATGTTTCAAACTCCTTACGGTTCGCACAGTAACCGTGACAACAATTCTCCCGCTCAAAAATTGCCTTGGTCCGCTGCAAGCGAGGCGCCGTGCGGGTCTCCGGCAGGCGTCGGCGATCCACAACACATTCGCAAGTTATGCCGGGGGCATTTGGAAAGTTTTAGTAAGGCGTGTATAAGTCGGACCATTCCGCTCGCATGGTGTAGTGCCTTTACCAAAAGGACCGCGCGTATGAAGAAGAAAACGTTTGGAATCGGCCTGGGCAGCGTCGTGTTGCTCTCCAAAGCACTCACCCCTTCCGCGATGGCCGCGTGCAGCAATACCGCACCGCCGACCAATACCACAGTCACCTGCACGGGCAGCGGCCTCGCCGCCGTCGTTGCGCAAACCGGCAGCACAGGTGTGACGATCAATACCGATAGCACCGCCTCGGGCAGTTTCGTGCGCAGCGCCACCCCGGTCGTCTTCAGCGTCGACACCAATAGCACGATCAACAGTAGCGGCAACTTCTCACTGACGGGTGGCGGCGGTACGGGTACCGCGCGTGGCGCCGTCCTGCTCGGCATAGGCAACGGCAATCAGCTCACCAACGCGAGCGGCGCGGCCATTACCACGAGTGGTGCCTACAACGACGGCATGGCCGCCAACGGCAGCGGCAACACCCTGATTAATCGCGGCTCGATCACCACCGGCGGTCCCAACGCTTACGGCATGACGGCCGCGTGGGGACAAACGAACGTCGGCCAGTTGAACAACACGTTGATCAACAGCGGCACGGTGAGGACCTCGGGCAGCAACGCCCGCGCGGCATCGATTCTGGGCGGCGGCGGCACCATCAACAACAGCGGCACGCTGTCCACCTCCGGCGCGGCCAGTCCAACCGCTTATCTGCAAGGCAATAACGACCAGTTGATCAACAGCGGCACGATCAGCGCGAGCGGCAGCGGCTCGGATGCGGTGTTTTCCAACACCGCGGGATCGAGCTTCGTGGCGACGATCCAGAACCTCGCCGGCGGCAGCATCATCAGTCAGAATGGCTCCGGCATCCGCACGCTCAACGGCAGCAGCACCATCATCAATGCGGGACTCGTGCAGAGCGGCATCGGCACGGCCATCACGATGGGCAACGGCAACGATGCGCTGGTTCTGCAAACCGGCTCCGTGATCAACGGCGCGGCCGACGGCGGAGCGGGAACGAATACGGTGACCTTGCAAGGCTCGGGCACGGCGTCGAATGCGTTTACCAACTTTCAGACCCTGCAGATGCAAGGCGCGCTGTGGAACTGGACCGGTAGCGGGACCTTCACGCTTGCGCATGTGCAGACCGGCACGCTCAATCTCACGGGTACGCTCGGCGCGAGCGCGACGGCGCTCGTCGATAGCGGCGCGACCTTGCAGGCGAACGCGCAGAACCTGCCTTCCAATGTCACCGACAATGGACTGGTGCGGTTTGCCCAGGACAACGCGGGCACCTACCCGGGATCGATCAGCGGCACGGGCGCAGTAGATAAAACCGGCGCCGGCGTGTTGACGCTCGCGCCGGCTGTGGCGACCGGCAATACTTACTCGGGGGGCACGACAATCGATCAAGGCACGATCGCCGTCGCCGCGGACAATGCGCTCGGCGCAAACACGGGCAGCCTCACGTTCAACGGCGGCGCGCTGCAACTGACGACGAGCTTCGACCTCGCCAGCACGCGTGCGATCACGCTGGCAGCGGGCGGCGGCACGATCGATACGCAATCGTTCGATACCGCGCTCACCCAGCCAGTGAGCGGGACCGGCGCCCTGTCGAAAGCCGGCAGCGGCAGCTTGCTAATGACGGGCGTGAGCACCTATAGCGGTCCAACCACGGTCGTGGCGGGCACCCTCGCGATCGGCGATGCAGCCCATGCCAACGCTGCGCTTACCGGCGGCGGCGCCACCACGGTGGCCACGGGCGCAACGCTCGGCGGCTATGGCAGCGTGACGGGCGCAGTCACGAACAACGGCACGCTCGCGGTGGCGAATGCATCGGAGTCGTTCGCAAGTGAAGGGAACGGCGCGTTCTCGATCAACGGCTCGCTGGTGAACGCCGGACTCGTGGAGATCGGCGGTCCTGCCGGCGCGGGTGTGGGCAACCGGCTGAACGTGACGGGCAACTATGTCGGACAGAACGGCACCATCGGACTGAACACCGTGGTCGCCGGCGACGGCGCGGCGTCCGATCGCCTCGTGCTGAACGGCGGAACGGCCACCGGCTCAACGCACCTGCAAATCACGAACGTGGGCGGCCAGGGCGCACAAACGGTAGCGGACGGCATTCAACTGATTCAGACAACCAACGGCGCCACCACCGCCTCGAGCGCTTTCACGCTGGCCGCACCGGTGAAGGCCGGCGCGTACTCTTACTATCTCGCCAAAGGCGGTGTGAGCAGCGGCACGACGGACAGTTGGTATCTGCGCAACACGGTCGCGCCGCTGCCGCCAGCGACTACACCAGGCGAGCCGCCGGTCACGACGCCAGGCACGCCTGGCGAGCCACCCGTTGTCGTGCCCGGTGTACCGCTTGCGGCCGAGGGCTCGCCGCCTTTGCCGCCCGCGCCGCCTGCCGGCTCGGCCGCCACGCCGCTGTATCGCGTCGAAGTGCCCGTCTACGCCGCGGCGCCCGGCGTCGCGCGTGATCTCGGCCTCATGCAGATCGATACGTTTCATGACCGGCAAGGCGATCAGGCCTTGTTGAACGACAGCGGCAAACTGCCTGCCGCATGGGGTCGCGTATGGGGCGGCCATAGCGTGCTGAGCCAGGACGGCGCGGCAAGTCCGCAATTCGACGGCTCCGTCTATGGCATTCAGGCCGGGCAGGATCTTTACGCGGATCACAGCGCGAGCGGCCAGCGCAATCACTACGGTTTGTTCGTCGGCTTCGCGCGGGCCACCGGCGACGTCGACGGCTTCGCGCTCGGCATGCCCAATCTCGCCGTGGGCCACCTCGCGATCAATGCGTATAGCCTCGGCGGCTACTGGACACATATCGGTCCAAGCGGCTGGTACACGGATGCCGTGCTGATGGGGAGTTCGTTGACCGTCGATCCGGTCTCGCGCGACGGCATCGACACGACGACGCATGGCAACGCGGTGACCGGTTCGCTCGAAGGCGGCCTGCCGATTCCGCTCGGCGCGGGGCTCACGCTCGAACCGCAAGCGCAACTTGTGTGGCAGCACCTCGCGCTATCCGATTTCTACGATGGCGTGTCGAGCGTCGGCTTCAACAGCGGTAATACTTTCGTCGGTCGAATCGGCGCGCGTCTGCAAGGTCAGTTCGATGCCTTCGCGATCGCCTGGCGGCCTTATCTGCGAGTCAGTTTCTTACGCGAGTTCGGCTCCGACGACGAAGTCACCTTTGGCGGCGGGACCGTGATGACGGGCAACGTCGGGCAAACTGCAGCGCAACTCGGCGCGGGCGTGGTCGGCAAATTCAGCACGTCGGGCAGCGTGTTCGCGACGCTTGGCTGGGTGACAAACCTGGGTGGCGCGCACCAGAGAACAGTGACGGGCGATGCGGGCGTGCGCTGGGTCTGGTAGTTTTGCGCGGCACTGTGCGTTGGGTGCGTTGGGTGCGTTGGGTGCGTTGGGTGCGTTGGGTGCGTTGGGTGCGTTGGGTGCGTTGGGTGCGGTCCGGTGCGGGCGGGGCGGGGCGGGGTGCGGTGCGGTGCGGTGCGGTCCAGACTACAACAGGTAGCCGCCACGTTCCGCGCGAGCTTTGCCGCCCGATCGTCGGCAAAACCGGTAAAAACCTGCCAGACTGATCGCTGCTCTTCATAACAGGTCGGCGCTTGCCGCCCTCTGGATATGGCACGTCGCGTCCCCATCTATGCCAGCATGACTTCGGCCTCGAACTCCGCAACCGCCTTAAGCGCGCCCTCTGATTCTTCGGGCTTCGATCCGGTATTGCCGACGGCTTCGGATGCCCCTTCGGGTCACGCTTCGAACCCCACTTCTGTCCCTGCTGCGGCCCCTGCTTCCGCCCCTTTAACGGCCAGCGCGCTGGATGACTTCCATCCCGCGGTCGCCGGCTGGTTCCTGAAGACCTTCCCGGCCCCCACCGACGCCCAGGCTGCCGCCTGGCCGCAGATTCGCAGTGGGCGCTCGACCCTGGTCGCCGCACCCACCGGTTCGGGCAAAACCCTCACTGCCTTCCTGTCCGCGCTGGACGAACTCGTCCAGCAAGGCCTCGCCAACGGCGGCGCCCTGCCCGACGAAACCCTGGTGGTCTACGTCTCGCCGCTGAAAGCCCTCTCCAACGACATCCGCATCAATCTGCAAGTGCCGTTGCAGGGCATCGCCGCGGAACTCGACGCGCGCGGCCTGCCGCCGCTCGACATCCGCACCGCCGTGCGCACCGGCGACACCACGCAACAGGAGCGCAACGCGCTGAAAAAGCGCGCGCCGCATATTCTCGTCACCACGCCGGAATCGCTGTATGTCCTGCTCGGCTCGGATTCCGGCCGCCGCATGCTGTCGACGGTGCGCACGGTGATCGTCGACGAAATTCATGCGCTCGCCGGCAGCAAGCGCGGCAGTCATCTGGCGCTCAGCCTCGAACGGCTCGACGCGCTGTGTCAGCG
The DNA here is from genome assembly GCF_012927345.1 of Paraburkholderia polaris. Taxonomy (GTDB): domain Bacteria; phylum Pseudomonadota; class Gammaproteobacteria; order Burkholderiales; family Burkholderiaceae; genus Paraburkholderia; species Paraburkholderia polaris. The sequence continues at coordinate 12,947 of NZ_JABBGJ010000051.1, read as the reverse complement.
GCGCTTGCCGCGGATCGGCCTATCCGCGACGCAAAAGCCGGTCAGCGCGGTCGCGCGCTTTCTGGTGGGCGGCGCGAGCATCGAAAGCGGCGTTCCCGCAGACTGCGCCGTTGTCGACGTGGGGCACATCCGCGAACGCGATCTCGCCCTGGAGGTTCCGCCCGTGCCGCTCGAAGCGGTGATGCCCAACGAAGTGTGGGAGCGTGTCTACGACCGCCTCGCCGAACTGGTGGCGATGCATCGCACCACGCTGATTTTCGTCAACACGCGCCGCATGGCCGAACGCGCCGCGCGCCATCTGACCGAGCGGCTCGGCAAGGACGTGGTCGCCGCGCATCACGGCAGTCTCGCCAAAGAACATCGTTTCGATGCAGAACAGCGCCTGAAACGCGGCGAGTTGCGTGTGCTGATCGCCACCGCCTCGCTGGAACTGGGCATCGATATCGGCGACGTCGATCTGGTCTGCCAGATGGGTTCGCCGCGCGCGATCGCGCCATTCCTGCAACGCGTGGGGCGCTCGGGCCACCATATCGGCGGGATGCCGAAAGGCCGGCTTTTCCCGGCCTCGCGCGACGATCTGATCGAATGCGCGGCGTTGCTCGACTGTGTGCGACGTGGCGAACTCGATGCGTTACGGATTCCGCGCGCGCCGCTCGATGTGCTGGCACAACAGATCGTGGCCGAAGTATCGAGCGCCGAATGGAGCGAAGACGCACTGTTCGAGATGATGCGGCGCGCGGCTCCCTACGCCGGCCTGGAGCGCGCGCAATACGACGCCGTGCTGCACATGCTGGCCGTTGGCTATACGAGCCGCAACGGCCCGCGCGGCGCCTATATTCATCGCGACGTCGTGAGCGGCACCTTGCGCGGCCGGCGCGGCGGCAAACTGGTCGCCGTGACTTCAGGCGGCACGATTCCGGAGAACGCCGACTATGCGGTGGTGCTCGAACCGCAGGCGATCAATATCGGCACCGTCAACGAAGATTTCGCCGTCGAGAGTCTTGCCGGCGATGTGTTTCAGCTCGGCAATGCGTCGTACCGGATTCTGCGGATCGAGAGCGGCCGCGTGAGAGTCGAGGACGCGCAGGGGCAGCCGCCGAATATTCCGTTCTGGCTGGGGGAAGCGCCGGGGCGCAGCGATGAACTGTCGTTCGGCGTCGCGCGCTTGCGTGAGCAGATTGGGCGCTTGCTCGATGGGGAGGAGGCCGATGGGGTGGAGTCGATCGATGCGGCGCGTTCGACTGAAACCGGAACCGGCACCGAAGTCATGACTGCGCGCCTCCAACGCGCAATCGACTGGCTGATCGACACCCTCAATCTCGACGAAGCCGCCGCCCGCCAGATCGTCGACTATCTCGCCCGTGCGCGCGCTGCGCTCAGCGTGCTGCCGTCGCAAAACACGCTCGTGATGGAGCGCTTCTTCGACGAATCCGGCGGCACGCAACTCGTGATCCATGCGCCGTTCGGCAGCCGCGTGAACCGCGCGTGGGGTCTCGCGTTGCGCAAGCGTTTTTGCCGGACCTTCAACTTCGAACTGCAGGCCGCCGCCACCGAAGACGCGATCGTTCTCTCGCTGACCGGCAGCCATTCGTTCGTACTCGACGAAGTGTGGCGCTACCTGCATTCAAATAGCGCCGAGCATCTGCTGATCCAGGCGCTGCTCGATGCACCGCTCTTCGGCGTGCGCTGGCGCTGGAACGCGACCACGTCGCTTGGCCTGCCGCGCTATACCGGCGGGCGCAAGACCCCGCCGCAACTGCAGCGCATGCGTAGCGAAGATTTGCTGGCTAGCGTGTTTCCCGAACAGGCCGCGTGCCTGGAGAACGTCGTCGGCGAACGCGAACTGCCGAATCATCCGTTAGTGAGCCAAACCGTTGACGACTGTCTACACGACGCGATGGACAGCGAAAACTGGCTTGCTTTGCTGCGTCGTATCGAACAGGGCGACGTCCAACTGATAGCCCGCGATTTGCCGGCGCCCTCGCCGCTTGCCGCCGAAATCCTCAACGCAAAGCCGTACGCCTATCTCGACGATGCACCGATCGAAGAACGCCGCACGCAAGCCGTGCTGAACCGCCGCTGGACCGATCCGTCTAGCGCCGACGACCTCGGCGCGCTCGACGCCGACGCGATCGATAGCGTGCGCGATGAAGCGTGGCCGCAGGTGCGCACCGCCGACGAGATGCACGAAGCGCTAACGGGCCTCGCCTGCATCACCGAGGCCGAAGCGCGCAACAATGAAGGCTGGCCCGCATGGCTCGCGTCGCTTGCTGAATCCGGCCGCGCAACCCGCGTGCAGATCGCTGCCGACGACGCGTTGTGGTTGCCCGCCGAGCGTCTGACCTGTTTCCAGGCGCTCTACCCTGACGCCCCGTTTGCACCGCCACTCACCGCACCGAAGGGCTACACCGACACCTGGAGCGCCGACGACGCATTGCTCGACGTGCTGCGCGCCCGGCTGACCGGCTTCGGCCCGCTTGCAGTGCGCGCGATTGGAGAGGCGCTGAGCTTGCCCGCGGCATCGGTCGAACAAACGCTGGCGCGTCTCGAAGCGGAAGGCTACGTGATGCGCGGCCGCTTCTCGCCGGGCGCAACCGAAGAAGAATGGTGTGAGCGTCATTTGCTTGCACGGATTCACCGTTACACGGTGAAACGCTTGCGACGCGAGATCGAGCCGGTGGAACGGCACGACTTCATGCGCTTTCTATTCGAGTGGCAGCATTTGACGCCGGACACGCGCAGCGAGGGACGCGACGCGCTGGGCGCGGTACTCGAGCAGATGGAGGGGTTTCAGGCCGCGGCGGCCGCATGGGAAGAAGACATTCTGCCGGCACGCGTCAAGGCGTACGCAAACATTTCGCTGGACGAACTATGCCGCGCCGGCAAGATCGTCTGGACCCGTCTGACCGAGCGGGCACGCAGTGCTGCGGGACCGGTGCGCAGCACGCCGATCGTACTTTTGCCGCGCGCCCAGGTGCGCGTATGGAGCGCGCTGATCGACTCGTCGAAACAACCGGAGCTATCCGCTCGCGCGCAGAGCGTCCATGACACGCTATCGCAACACGGCGCGATGTTCTTCGACGAATTGCTGACCGAAGTCAGCGGCTTGCGTATGGAGCTTGAGAACGCGCTGGGCGAGCTCGTTGCGGCGGGCCTCGTGAATTCCGACAGTTTCGCCGGCTTGCGCGCGTTGTTGAAACCCGTCGCCAAACGCAGCGCTTATTCGAGCAGCCGGCGTGTCAGGTCGAGTGCATTGATTGGAGGAATGGACGACGCGGGGCGCTGGGCACTGGTGAGCCGGCGGCCCGTTGTTGCTGCAGTGGAAACCTCGCCAGCGCGTCGTCAGCAGTTCGCCCCCGACGTACTCGAACATGTCGCGATGACTTTGCTACGCCGTTATGGCGTAGTGGTCTGGCGTTTGCTCGAACGCGAGGCCGAATGGTTGCCGCCGTGGCGGGATCTGTTACGCGTGTTTCAGCGGCTCGAAGCGCGTGGCGTCGTTCGCGGCGGGCGGTTCGTGAATGGCCTCGCCGGCGAACAATTTGCTCTACCGGAAGCCATTCCGTTATTGCGGGAGGTTCGGCGGCATGCGAACGATGGTGCTTTTGTGTGCGTCGCCGGAACGGATCCTTTGAATCTCGCCGGCACTTTACCGGTCGGCGAACGGGTGCCGGCTGTAGCGGGAAATCGGGTTTTGTATCGGGATGGTGTTGTTGTCGCGACACTTGTTGCAGGAGCTTTCTGGTTTGCTGCCTCGGTGGAAGCGATTCCCGTGGAACGGGAGCGTGCACGGAGCGTGTTAGCCCGGCGGTTTTAAGACGGTTTTGAGGCCATTTTGATGTGTTTTCGAGGCTTCGCGTCAGCGCGCGCCCGAAACAGGAGCCTAAAGCCAAAGACCTTTCGAACCGTTAATGTTTATAGGCCCGAACGCCAGCCGCTTCGCTACAATGAGGCCAGTCTTTAAGTATGATGAAGACTGTTTGCCGCCATCCCGCCTTCACGGTGGGCCCATCGGCACACACCGCCCGGGGATCTCATGAACGACGACCAACACGATCAGGTGCTTTTTGCCCAGTTCGGCACAAGCAGCCCTTGCTGGCGTCTGTCGAATGACAGCAACGCATTGGAACTCACGCCCGTCACCGGCGACGTGCCGGCCAATGTCGCCATTCCGCTGAATCCCCAACAGGCCTCGCAAATCCGTTGCCTCACCGGCATCACCTCGCACCTTATCCTCGACGTGCGGCTGTTTGGTGAACCGCTGCGCCTGCACCTCGTCGGAAAAAAACTCGCCAGCAATACGTGGGCAGGCACCGCCTCAGCCTACGACGACACGGAATCCGTTGCGCGCGATCTGGTCCACGGTCTCTCTTTCGCCGAACAGGTCGTTTCCGAAGTCAATTCGGTCGTGGTCATCGTCGACAGGCACGGTCGTATACAGCGCTTCAACCGCCTCGCCGAGGAACTCACCGGCGTCAAGGAAGAAGACATCGTCGGCCGCAATGTGTGGGCGCTGTTCATGACCACCGAATCCGGCGCGGCGTCGAGCCAGAACATCACGGGGTTCTTCAATCGCGGCGTCTCGTACGAAGTCGAGCGGCGCGTGAAAACCCTCCGCGGCGAACGGCTCTTCCTGTTTCGCAACAAGTTCGTTCAAAGCGGCAGCGGCGTCGAAGAGCAGTTTCTGATCTGTTCGGGCACCGACATCACTGAAGAACGGCTCGCGCAGGAACGGCTCACCGAGCTGGCGAACACCGATTCGCTCACCGGGCTCGCCAATCGCAACGCGATCCAGGACAAGATCCGTGCCGCGATCGAAGAAGCGGCCCCAGGCGAATCGGTCGGCGTGCTGTTCCTCGATCTCGACAACTTCAAGAAGGTCAACGACCACTACGGCCACGTCTTCGGCGACCGCTTAATCCGCGATGTGTCGGCGGCCATCAGCACTTGCCTGAACGAAGGCGACGTGCTCGCGCGCCTCGGCGGCGACGAGTTCATCGTGCTCGCCGCCAAAGGCACCGCTCACGATCTCGAAGCCACCGCGCAGCGCATTCTCGAACGCCTGCGCACGCCGTTCAGCCTGGGGCTCGTCGAGGTCTACACCGGCTGCTCGATCGGCATCGCGCTGTATCCGGAACACGGCAACAACCTGGAATCGTTGATCCGTTCCGCGGACACAGCGATGTACGTGGCCAAAGATGAAGGCAAGCGCACCTATCGCGTGTTCTCGCCGGACATGAACCGCAAGGTCGCCGAGTACATGTGGCTCGACACCAACCTGCGGCGCGGTCTCGAAGAGGGTCAGCTGACGCTGCACTATCAACCCAAGCTCGTGCTCGCCACCGGCGTGGTGCAGGGCGTGGAGGCGCTGGTACGCTGGAACTCGCCGGAACGCGGGCAGATCATGCCGACGGAGTTCATTCGTTATGCGGAAGAATCCGGGCTAATCGGCGTGCTCGGCCGCTGGGTAATGGAAACGGCCGCCAGGCAGGCCGCCAAATGGAAGGCGGACGGCTACAACCTGCGTGTCGCGATCAACGTGTCGGCACGGCAACTGGTCGATACCGCCGTGGTGCGGCATTTCAGCGAAGCGCTGCAGCGCGCGAATCTCGATCCCTGTCTGATCGACCTGGAACTCACCGAGAGCTGCCTGATCGAGGATGAAGCGGCGGCGATCGATCTGATCACGCAGTTCCGCCAGCTCGGCGCACAGGTTCATCTGGACGACTTCGGCACCGGCTACTCGTCGCTCTCGCAGTTGGGCCGCATTCCGCTCGACGTCATCAAACTCGACCGCAGTTTTGTCCGTTCGATCAATGCCGACACCAAAGCGCAAGCACTGGTGCGCTCGATGGTAGTAGTCGCGCAGGAACTGAATTTCAAGGTGGTCGCCGAAGGCATCGAAACCGAATCGGAAGAGATGTTCATGAGGGGGCTGGGCGTCGATTACGTGCAGGGCTTCCTGTACGGTCAGGCCATGCCGGCCGCGGAATTCGAACGCTGGTTGCAGGATAGGCAGAAGCTCAGGCTGATTGCCTGAGCTTCCGCGCGCCCCGAAGGAGGTCCCTTGCGGGATTTGGGGGATGCCCACTGCGGCTCGATGTCGTCGAAACCCAGATCGATTCAGGCGAAATTAGCCGCGCTGGAGGCTGTCTGGCGCAGGTTCGAAGTACGTCGGTTTTGCAGCATCACCAACCGCTCCATGAAGGCGAGGTCCTTCTCCTCGATCATGAAGGCTGCGTCCACCCAGTCCTCGGTAATTTCCATTAGCTCGGCGCGCGAGAGTTGCATCACACGCTGGCGCGCTCGCAGCATCGCGCGGATTCCGTTCATCTTCGGCCTGAGCGTGTCGATAAAGGTGCGCGTCGCCATATAGGCGTCACCAGGCTCGAACAGCTGGTCGACCAGCCCCTTGCCGAAGTGCCACTCAGCCGTATGCGAATCGCCCACGCCGATCAACTCCTCGGCCAGACGCATGCCCGCCCTGCGCGCGACCAGCGAATAACCGCCCATGCCCGGGAACAGGTTGAACGCAATTTCCGGAAAGCCCATGCGCGCATCGTTCTGCGCCAGCAGGAAATGGTGCGCCAGTGCCGCCTCGAAGCCCCCGCCGAGCGCCGTGCCCTCCACCATCGCGATCGAAATCGCCCCCGTATCGAAGCCGCGCGACGCTGCATGCACACAATCGACGCAGGCTCGCGCGTACGCCATCAGCACTTGACGCTTGCCGGAGCGAATCGTGTCGGCAAAGAAATCGAGATCGCCCCCGACGTTGAACATGGTCGGGATCAACGAGCCTGTCACCCAGAAGTCGATCGGCAAGCCGGACTCTCGTGCTGCCTGTGCGAGACCCAGAATGTCGTGCACCAGATCGAGATTGAAACAGGGACGCGGTTGCGCCCGCAACATCATCCACATGATGTTGCGGCCTTCTTCGTAGTAAGCGGAGACTTGCGACAAATTGCCGGCCTCGAGGAACGGACGGCAGGCGTGGTGGTTATGCAGATTCATTTTGATCGGTCCTTTTAAGGTTAAACACTGGTATTGCAATGCGAGCCTAAAGCAGACCGGAATCGGATGGGAGCGGGGTAACCAACAGATGAATGCAACAGATGTGTGAAGCCCCGCCAGACGGCGCACTGCGGGAAGATCAACCGCGAGGTAAAAGATGCCGGAGACGCAAACGATTGCGCACCGAAGATGGGCGGTATTTACCCGAAAGTGAGCACCGGAGCGCAATACATTAGCGAGGGAACGAAGCTTGAATTTCTTACCGGATTTGAAAGAAAAAGAAATAGTCTCGATTAGGTAACGCAATCGAAAATATAGCTTGTAGATGTATGTTTTCTTATTCGTGGGCTAACAGACGGGATATTCAATTTACATATTCGAACGCGGGCGCCCCGGAGCGCCCGCTGATTCACCCGCAACGTTATTGCAGGAAACATCGAGGCAAAACGCCCATCAAGGCGCTGCCGCGATCACCTGAGCAACGGCCGCCGTCAGCTTCTTGCCGTACGGCACGTGCAGGAACTCGTTCGGTCCGTGCGCGTTCGACTTCGGCCCGAGCACGCCGCACACCATGAACTGCGACTTCGGGAAACCCGACTTCAATACGTTCATCAACGGGATCGTGCCGCCCTGCCCCATGTAGGCAACGTCCGCGCCGTAGTGTGTGCGCGACGCGTCGTTAAGCGCGGTGGCGAGCCACGGGGCGAGATCGGGCGCGCTCCAGCCGCTCGCCGCGCCCGCGTCCGGCTTGAAAGTGACCTTGGCGTTGTACGGCGGGTCGAATTCGAGCAGCGCCTTCAGTTCCGCGACGGCCTTTTCCGCTTCGATCAGCGGCGGCAAGCGCAGCGATAGCTTGAACGCCGTGCGCGGACGCAGCACGTTGCCGGAGTCAGCGAGCGCGGGCAAGCCGGCCGCGCCGGTCACCGACAGCGACGGACGCCACGTCGAGTTGAGCAACGCTTCTTGCGGATCAGTGGTGGTGGGCAGCACCTGGCGGCCATCCTGCCCGCAGGCCCACGGCAGCTTCTTCCAGACATCGTCGCCGAGAATCTGGGCCGTCGCTTCCGCTTCGCGCAGCCGGTCTGCCGGGATCGGGGCGTGAAAACCCTTCGGCAACAACGTGCCGTTGGCGGAGTCTTCGAGACGGTCGAACAGTTGCCGCATGATGCGGAAGCTCGACGGCGCGATGCCGCCGTAACCGCCCGAGTGAATACCTTCGTCGAGCACCTGGACTTCAAGGTCGCCGGCGACCAGCCCGCGCAACGACGTAGTGAGCCACAGTTGATCGTAGTTGCCCGCACCCGAGTCGAGACACACGACGAGACCGACTTTACCGAGCCGTTCGCGCAATGCGTCGACGTACGGCAGCAGATCGTAGCTGCCCGATTCCTCGCAGGTTTCAATCAGGCCGACACAGCGCGGCCGCTCGATGCCTTGCGCGTCCAGCGCGGCCAGTGCCGTGAGGCTCGCGTAGATCGCGTAACCGTCGTCGGCGCCGCCGCGGCCGTATAGCTTGTCGTTTTCGAGCTTCGGCGTCCAGGGGCCGAGGTCGTTGCGCCAGCCGTCGAATTCAGGCTGCTTGTCGAGGTGGCCGTACAGCACGATGGTTTCTTCGCTGCCCGATCGGGTCGCGGCCGTTTCGAAGAAAATCACCGGCGTGCGGCCCGGCAAGCGGATCACTTCAAGTTTCAGACCGCGCACGGGTTGCTGCTCGGCCCATTGCGCCGCGTCGGTGATCACGCGCTCGAGATAGCCATGCTTAACCCACTCGGGATCGAATGCCGGACTCTTGGCCGGCACCGCGATGTAGTCCGTGAGCGCAGGCACGATCTCGTCGTTCCATTTGCGGTCTACGAATTCGCGTAGCGTGTCCTGGTTGATGCGCTGAGTTTGCTGTGTCGTATCGTCGGAGATCATGGTGGCGGTCCGTGGCGGTTCTGTTCAGTCGAAACGTCCATGATAGTCCTGATGCGCGATGCGCTGAACCCCTCGCCGTGCATCACACCAGCTGAACGCCGATGAGGGCAGCGTGGCGAGGGGCACAAACAGTGTGACAGCGGGGGTTCACCGCACAGATTCACAGCGGAGGTTCAAAGCGGGAGTTCACAGCGCAGGCGCACAGCGGCCGTTCACAGCGACGCTGCGCAAAGCAGACAATCGCGCGACAATTGCGGCATACATCGCGTGTTGGGGAGCCAGTCTATGGGTGGCAACGTCGTGGTTCAGGCTATCGCCGCGGTGCTCGCGCTTGGGCTGTATTTTCTGCCGAGCATTCTCGCGGACCGGCGCAAGCGTCATGACGTGCTGACGCTGGCGCTCTTCAATGCGTGCCTCGGCTGGACCGGCTTTGGCTGGCTGCTCGCACTCTACTGGTCATTGCAGCCGAACCCGCCGAAGAACGTGGCAGGTGAAATCGTAGAGACGCGGAAGATCGTGCGGATGCGGGCGTTTTCTTCGGCGCTTCTGATGCGCGTGCAAAAACGTGCCACGGCGCGCGAGCGCGGGGAGAAATAACGGGAAGAAATAGTCAGGCCGCCCGGCCCATTCTGCCCCACGTCACGGAGCCAGCAGGAATCGAGCGTGGCTCGGCCCGCACGCTCTCGTGCGCGAACATCTCGCGGCGCAGTTCGCCATGTTCGTCGAACCACTCGCAAATCAGCCAGTCGCCAGGGTTGAGCGCCACCGGTCCTGCATATGTCACGGTCATGCGCGAGCCACCTTCCTTCAGCGTGACAACATCGCCGACATTGAAGCGTGCGGCTTGCGGTGTTTCGAATACGTCAATGGTAGCGGTCAGCATATTCAATCCCCTACGGAACCCGTTGAGTGGAATTAAGTCATCGCATCGTGCTTTGCAACATTGAACCCTGCCGAAGGAAAACTCTAAAAAGTCGGCCAAGATTAACAATCGAAATTAACCACGGCAAGTGCTTTTTATTGATACCGTTTTCATTGGTGCTGGATTAGGTTTTGCAACCCGGCGGGCCCTGCGCAAAGCCGGGAAAACCCTGCAAAACAGCGCCAAGCCGCCGTCTGTGCGGCACCGCACGATCGCAAAACTTACGGCAGCAAGCCCGATCCGCAAGTAGAAAATGCGGTCTGGATTTGTCATATCTAAACCACTGCCGAGAAACCCCATTCGGGTTTATTCCGATCACCGATAGATGGAATTACCTGTGAACGGATAACTCACCGGCAAACATAACCACTCCAAAACGGGTTTTGTTTAAAGTGCATAATAGTTTTCAGCGGTCGCCGTTGAGAACGATTTCCCAACCGCCGTTTTTAAACCGGCTGTGCAGCCCGGCGCAATGCCTGTTGTTGATGCCGCACCAGCAGTACGCTCAAACCGATACACACGAACATCAGGCACGCGTTGATTGCGAGGCTGAACTGGAACGCTTGCGCATACGCACCCGGCGTCTCGCGGCCGCCGATCACACCGAAAAACGCGCCGCTGATGGCCGCCGTGCCGAACGCCGAGCCGATCTGCAAAGTCGACGACACCACACCCGAGGCGAGCCCCGCCTTCTCCGGGGCGACTTCCAGCAGCACGATACGCATGATCGACGGCAGCAGCAGGCCGTGACCGACGCCTGCGCACACCAGTCCGCAATAGGACAGCAGGTCCGGGGTGGCAGCATGGGTCGCGGACCAGCCGGTGACCGTGAAGCCGACGGTCATCATCGAGAAACCCAGCGCCAGCACGTGAGCGCCGATGCGTTTAACCACCGCGGGCGACGCCAGCGGCCCGACCACGAAGCCGATCGCGAACGGCATGATGGCCATGCCCGAGGCGAGCGGTGACCAGTGCAGACCGGTTTGCAGGAAGATCCCGTAGGTCAGGAAAAACGCGCTGTTGCAGTAGAACAGGAACGCGAGCACGAGACCCAGTGCGAAGGCCGGGTTCCGGAACAATTGCAGATCCACCAGGGGATGACCGCCGCCGCGTTCGACGCGCCGCTCCGTCGCCACGAATAGCGCAAACGCGGGCACGGCAAGTGCGAACATCACGAAGGTCCATACAGGCCAGCCGGCTTCACGGCCATGCGTCATCGGATAGATGACCAGCAGCAGCACCGCCGAAAGCAGCGCAACGCCCTTCAGGTCGATGCCGGTGCTAGTGGCCGGCTGATTTTCCGGCACGAACTTCCACGTGCCGATGAAGGCCACGATGCCGATCGGAATATTGATGAGAAAGATGATGCGCCAGTCGAGCCCGAAAGGATGATAGGTAATCAGCGCGCCGCCGCCCAACTGCCCGACGATCGACGAAAGCCCGAATACGAATCCGTAGAGGCTCATCACCTTGGTCTGCCGATGTAGCGGCACGACCGCGCGGATGGTCGCGAGCACCTGCGGCGCCATGACCGCGGCCGCGATGCCCTGCACGATCCGCGAGATCACCAGCATGTGGCCGCTGGCGGCGAAGCCGCACAGCGCGGAGGCGACCACGAACGCCGCCATCCCCGTCATGAACATGCGACGCCGACCGAACAGGTCGCCGAGCCGTCCGCCCGTGATCAGCAGCACGGCGTAAGCGGATGCGTAGGCGGACACCACGAGTTGCAGTTGCGCGTTAGTGGCGTTCAAGCCGGTGTGAATCGACGGCAGCGCGAGGTTGACAATGAAATAGTCGAGCGGCGCGAGGAAGGCGCCGACGAACAGCACGGCGAGCGCGAGCCCCTGACGCTGGAAGCCGGACGCGACCTTCCCGGCGGCGGCCGCCGCGCTGGCGGTCACTGCATTGGCGGCCACCGCCCCCACGCCCGGGCAGACGACAGCAACTCCACCTGCCGCAGGTCCGCCTGCCGCAGGTCCACCTGCCGCAGGTCCGCCTGGCGCTCCAACGAATGCCGCCGGAGCGGGCTTGATGGCGTCTCTATTCATGACTGTTCGTTCAAGAATTAGGTAAAAAAATTAGACGAGCGCACGCATGGCGACGTCCACGATTCCAATCAGCGCATCTTCCGTGTGAGCGACTCGCCCCAACACACGCAGTCCTTGCATCACGCACAGCAGGAAATCGCCAACGGCTTTTTCGTCGAGTGTGGAATTGAAGGCGCCGCTCGCCTGGCCACGAATCACCGACGCCGCCAGCAACGTCGCCATGCGGCGTTGAATTGCCGCGACGCGGGTGCGCAGTTCCTCGTCGCCGGGTTGCATCTCCAGCGTGGTGTTGGTGATGAAGCAGCTGCGCTCGCCGGTCAGCGCGCAAGCGACTCGGGCGTAATGCAGCAAAGCGTTGCGCAGCGCCTCTTCTGCCGGAACCGGCGCGTTCAGCCGGTCGGCTAGCCGCGCGACCGAACCTTCCGCGTAATGATCGAGCGCGGCGAGCATGATCCCGTGCTTGTCACCGAATACGCCGTATAGGCTGCCGCGCAACAGGCCGGTGGCCTTGCAGAGGTCGTCGATCGAGGTGGCGTGGTAGCCGTGATTCCAGAAAACCTGGCTCGCGCTCGTTAACACAGTGTCCGTATCGAACTCGCGCGGCCGCCCTCGGGAGCAGACCTCGCCAGCTTTTTTCGCGGATTGCTTCGAATTGCCTGATTGCTTCATGTGACGGATATTATGACTAACCGTTCAACAAAGCAAGGCGAGATTGGGAATGGACGTCGACGGCGGGTGTCCCTGCACGGCTTTGTCACGTTGACTGGGCCATGACGCAAACAGATGGGGGATGCGTGTTTGCTCAGACGGTTGACGGATTCTGGGTGAGCTCGGTCAAACGATGCCACGAGTCGAAGCGCTGAGTGATCTGTTTGCGGTAAAGAGAAGCGCGCAGCAAATGCCGCTTGAGCGCGAAGTGCTGCCGGATCGGTCCGAAACTCGAGAGAAACGCCTGGGTACGCTTTGGGTCGCGAAACCCGCGCAAGCGCCGCTCGCGTTCGCGCGTAGGTTGATGGCTATTCTCGGCCCGATTGTTCACGCGGGCG